>CAWANC010000020.1:0-405733 GCA_963783155.1 uncultured Acidobacteriota bacterium
CTGCTGCGCCTGGAACGCCAGTTCCAGCAGCGGCTGTTGGTAAATGGCGCGGACTTCCTCACGCCTCCAGTCGTGCCGCAGAGCGTGGTCGGATGTTGATATGGTTGAAGCAGACTTCAAAATGTTTTCCCTTTCGTGCAACTTCAGCGGCTGGTAAGCCACGCCCACCTGAAAAGCGGACCAGCCACAGAGTCTCCGGACAACGGAAACTCTGCCCCACCTCGTCGATCGCACACATCGCGAAAACCACAAAGTGTGAGACACCCGAACGCTCTCGGCCGCAGATGCCATTATGGCACGGCTCGGCGTCCGCATGAAAACGTCAAAACAAGGAACATCGGCCTTCACCATTTATCCTTCATCCTTCATACTTCATACTTCGTTCAGGAAGGCCTCATGGGAATCAATCGGCGAAGGTGGCTGGCGCGCACCGGACTTTGGTCGCTGGCGGTGGGCGCTTGGTTTGACTCCAACGACAGGCTGGAAAAATGAAAAAGGACCCGCCTAAAATGGACATCATGAAATCCAACGCAAGTCGCCCACCCACACGGCGCGATTTTCTTGCTCTGGGGTTGGGAGCCGTGGCGGCCGTGGCCTGGCCGGGAGCGGATTCCGCCATGCAAGCCTGAAGCGCCGGACTCCGCGGGCCCCAGGCTTTGGTACCGCCAGCCCGCCGTCGAATGGCCGAGGCGCTGCCCATCGGCAACGGCCGCCTGGGCGGAATGGTGTTGGCGGAGCACAACAAGAGCACATCCAGTTGAACGAAGACACGGTGTGGGTGGGCGTCCGCAGCGATCGTAACAACCAGCGCGCACCTGCAAGCCTGCCTGAGATTCGGAAACTCCTTTTCGCCGGCCAACCGATTGAAGCGCAAAACCTGGCCGCCCAAACCCTGATGGGAAATCCCGTGCGGCTGCCGCCTTACCAGCCGCTGGGCGACCTATGGCTCGATTTTGGGGATGAAGCGACTCCGTCCGACTACCGCCGTGAACTCAATCTCACCGAAGGTGTCGTCACGGTCGATTTCAGTTCGGGAGGAGTGCGCTTCCACCGCGAAGTCTTTTCGTCGGCGCCGGACCAGGTGATGGCGGTCCGCCTGACCTGCGACAAACCGGGCGGTCTCTCATTCACCGTTCGCCTCTCACGCGAAGCCGATGCCAAAAGCGCCGCGGGCGGCTCCAATCAGATTCTGCTGGAAGGCCAGGCCATCGCGCACAGTGAACGCGAAAAGGCATGGGGAACCGAGGGCGTGCGTTTCGTCGCCGTGCTTCACTGCATGGCCGAAGGCGGAAGCATCGAGACCCGCGGCAGCACCCTGAAGGTTGTGGGTGCAAACGCCGCCACGCTTTTGCTGGCTGCCGAAACCGAAATTCGCAGCCCTGCGCCGCGCGCAGCGTGCGAAAAGCGGCTGCAGGTTGCCGCACGCAAATCGTACAACCAGCTTCGTCGGCCCACATTGAGGACCATGCGCGGCTCTTCAGGCGCGTGGCACTCGACCTGCCCGGCACTTCCGAGCTTACGGCGATGCCCACCGACGAGCGCCTCACGCAGCAGAAGAAAGGGGCGGACGACCCCGCGCTGGCCGCCTTGTATTTCCAGTACGGCCGCTACCTGCTGATGGCCAGCAGCCGACCGGGCAGCATGGCGGCCAACCTGCAGGGCATCTGGAACGCCAGCCTCGCGCCGCCGTGGGAGAGCAAGTACACCATCAACATCAATATACAAATGAACTACTGGCCGGCGGAAGTGTGCAGCCTTTCTGAACTCCACGGCCCGCTTTTTGACCTGCTGGAGGGCCTCAGGCCCACCGGCGGGCGCACGGCGCGCGAAATGTATGGCGCAGGGGGCATGGTGGCGCACCACAACACCGACCTGTGGCGGCACGCGGCGCCCGTGGATTCCGTAGGCCCAGGCATCTGGCCCATGGGGGCAGCCTGGCTGGCGCTGCATTTCTGGGACCATTACGACTTCACCCGCGACCTCGCGTTCCTCCGTGAGCGCGCTTATCCCGTGCTGCGGCTGGTCTCGCTTTTCCTGCTGGATTATCTTGTCCGCGACGGCCAGGGCCATTGGGTTACGGGCCCTTCAACTTCACCTGAAAACAGTTACCGGATGGCGGACGGAACCGTGGCCCGGCTGTGCATGGGCCCGACGATGGACCTGGAAATGACCCACGCCATTTTCCGCCACACGCTGCAAGCCGGCAGGCTGCTCGGGCGCGACGAGCTGCTGCGCGAAAAAATCCAGGCCAAACTGGACAGGCTTTTTCCCCTGCAGATCGGCCGCCACGGCCAGCTCCAGGAGTGGATGGAGGATCACGATGAGCCTGCGCCCGGCCATCGCCACTTCTCCCCGCTCTTCGCTTTCTACCCGGGCAATCAGATCACCCTGCGCGGAACGCCGCGCCTGGCGCGCGCCGTGCGGGTTTCCGTTGATCGTCGTCTCAGTAACGGCGGCGGGTCCACCGGCTGGAGTCGCGCCTGGGCGATTAGTCTGCTGGCGCGCCAGCTTGACGGCGAGGCCGCGCGGCAAAGCGTGGTGGAACTGCTCCGCGCCTACACGCTGGCCAACCTTTTCAATTCCGGCAGCCGCACGCATCCGCAGTTTCAGATTGACGGCAACCTGGGCGGCACGGCCGGCATTGCGGAAATGCTGCTCCAGAGCCACGCCGGCGAAATCGCCTTCCTGCCCGCGCTGCCCCGGGCCTGGGCCGAAGGCCGCTTCAAGGGATTTTGCGCGCGCGGCGGATTGCAGGTTGACCTTGCATGGGAAAACGGCCGCGCCACCTTCGCGCGTCTGCGAGCTACGGCCGCCGGCACCCACCGCCTCCGCGCACCGAAAGGCCAGAAGATCGTCGCCATCCGCTCCCGTGCCCGCGCCGTTCGCTTTTCAACCAACAACGACGGCTCTTTTTCTTTCAAGGCCGATCGTGGCCGCGCCTACACGGTAACGTTTGCTTAGACCACAGCCCGGCAACTCAGCGCTCAGCTTTCTGTCTTCAGAGCCCTTGCAGCACGGCGGCCCGGGGTGTATAAATCTTGCAACCTGGCTTCCGGGTGACCGCACATCTTGCCGCGCGTCCACTGCCCGGCGAGCCTCAGCTATGCGGCGGATGCCCGGGGAGAAAGGAACCGATTCTCATGCACCACGGAAAAATCTCAAAAGAGATCGCCCGGGGGCTCATTGCCCTCCGCAAGCGAATCGACGCCGCCAAAATCCCGTCCTCCAAGCTCGACGAAACTCTGAACATTGCCACCTGGAACATCCGCGAGTTTGGCAAGGTGCGCCGCACCGAGGCGGCCGTCCACTACATTGCCGAAATCCTGGGACAGTTTGACCTGATCGGCATCGTGGAGCTGCGCGACAATCTTGACGACCTCAGCCGCGTTCTCAAGATTCTGGGGCCTTACTGGCGGGCGGTTTATTCCGACATGATTCCCGATGCAGGTGGCAACCACGAACGCGTGGCCTACGTTTATGACCGGCGAGCCGTCACCTTCAACGGCCTGGCGGCGGAAGCGGACGCTCCGCGCAAGAAAGTTGGGCTGGAGTACCTGCCGCAGTCATCCTTCTGGCGAAGCCCCTACCTGGCGTCCTTTAAGTCCGGCAATTTTGATTTCATTCTTCTCACCACCCACATCCGATGGGGCAACAGCCTGGCGGCCCGTCTGGGAGAGATTGGAATGCTGGCCGACTGGGTGGAGGGCAAGCGCCGCGACAAATATTGCGAGGACCAGGACCTCATCGTGATGGGCGACTTCAACATTCCGTCGCGCCAGGATCCGCTTTTCAAAGCCATCACCCGGCACGGCCTGCAGATCCCCAGGGCGCTGCTCGGACTCGACCACGGCAGCAACCTGCAAAAAAACAAGCGTTACGACCAGATCCTTCAATACGCCAACTACCCTGAAAACTTCACCAACGCCGGCGGCGTGCTCGATTTCTATATCGACGCGGCGCACATTACAGAGCTCTTCCCGGCCGGCCTGAGCCTGACAAAATTCACCTTTCAGCTCTCCGACCATCTCCCGCTCTGGATGCAGATTTCGACCGATATCGATGGCCAAAAGCTCGAAGAGTTGATTCAGGATTAGGCGGCTCTTGAAATATCCCGCGGAGAGAGCGTAGCGGCGGGTTTACCCCGCCACAAGGTCAATACTTTCAGTGTGGGTTGGCGGCGTAAAGCCGCCGCTACAGCCTTTTTCAACACGCTGTTCGCTGCCGGGTCCCGCAGACTTTGAAGCAATGGAACGATTGAAAGAGAGGTGTGCAGCGCAGCGAGTTTTCAGCGCCTTACTTCCTTGAGATTGCAACTTTCTTTGGAGATGGCGCTCGAGGTGGCGTCCTCACTGCCGGCCGCCTGCCTTCGTTCTCCTCTCAGTCGAGTCCGGCCCCCGCCAGGCCTTTTCACCATCGAGCGCCATCATATCCCGGGCCAAACAACAGCGTCCCGCTTACGCTATGGCCCGGGCCCCGCAGACCGGTGTTCAACGGCCAATCCCCAGCAGCGCGCCAAAGGAAAAATGTCTCGCGGCCTTTCCATTGCAGACCGGGTGGTACTGTTCAATCAGCGAGTTCTTCATGGTGCGACGCTGCGCTTCCGAAATAAAAGGCGTTGCGTAATAGGCCACGGAGAGGTCTTCCAGGCTGCCGGCAACCTCCAGCCAGTCCCGGTAAAGCTCGTGGGTCCTGGCCACCTGCCGCGAGAAGTCGTCGCATTCCCCAAAATAGATGACCGCATATTCCGGCGCCTCAGCCGAGCGGTCCCCCGCCAGAATCGCATAGATGCCCGGCGACACCGGCGACACCCTCAGGCGAAACGACGCCGGTTCCGTAAACGTGTGCTCAAGAAACTTGATTCCTTGCGGAATCGGATTGTGGACCCTGGTCCACTCCTGCAGACTGAGATTGTTCACGTCATTTCCCCCGGATGCCATTCCAGCACAAAATATAGCGCTTGTCCAGAAAAATATCGCTAAATGTAGTATGTAATTTTTACCACTTTCCCGCCCTTCCTGGGCCGGTCGCCAAATGCCAATTGAGGCGCCAGACCCTCCCGGCAATGCACAGAAAGGGGAGTTTTCCACCCCATGGCTAGGTGTCGGCGAGGGCCTCGTCACCGGGGATCAGTTCTTCTCCGTTGTGGAGAAGCTTGACGATTTCATGGTTCAAGCTGTAGCGCGTGGCGGTTCGTTCGTCGGCGCGGGCAATATAACGAACGATGGCAATCACACCGTTGTCGGTGGGTTTGACGTTGACGGTGGGCTGGGCGGAGAAGGGCCTTGTGCCATAGCGGCTCGACACACGCTGCCATTCGAGTTCGGCCAGTTGGGAATTGCTCTCGGTGGCTTTGGCAACGATGGCCCGGATTTTTTCCATCTGCGGATAAGGATTTTCGGTGCCTGGAATGGCCACCTGCAATTCGTCCCAGAGCCACTGGCCGGAGGTGCTGAAATTGAAGTAATAGCCGCTCACGGCGTACATGTTCATGAAGGCGACCTGGCGGCCGGTCAGATGGCCCGGCTCATTCCAGTTGCCGGTTTCCAGCAGCACGGTACGGAACAGGGTGATCTCAATCACTTCGCCTCGTATACCCGTAAAAGCGTTGGGGTTGATCTCCACCCAATCGCCCACCCGGATACCATGCCGGCCCATCAGCACGAACCAGCCCAGGAATGAAAGAAGAAAATCCTGCAGAGCCACTGCCAGGCCGGCGCCGGTGAGGCCCACGACGGTTGATAAATTATCGGGCTTTCCAAAAATCAGAATCAGCATCACGATTGCCACCATCACCCGCACGCAGATGCGCAGGACGGCCTGAAGCGTGGTCTTCTGTTTCCGTTGCAGGGAAAGGCCGGCGAAGAAGTGCTCGATCAGGCGGTTCAGGAAGAACGCGAAAGCCATGATCAGAACAATCCACAGACCGCCAGCAATCATGCTGTGCAATGCAGAGCGCTCGGCCGTTCCCGCCAGGACGCTCCAGCCGGCATAAGCCGAGTCCAAATCCTGCATGGACTGGATTCGTCGCTCAAGAATGCGAAGGCGGGTCTGCTCCGATGAAATGCGCCGGATTAAAGCGACGGCAGGACCGGGTGAATTCGACGCAGCCGGCGCCGCTGGGGAGCCTGGTGCCGAAGCTGCGCCGGGCGAAGGCGCCTTGCCCCTGCCGGCCGCAGACGGCCGGCCCCGGCGCGGAGCCACCAGCGCCGCGATCTGACCGGGCGTAAGCTCGTGGCTCACCAGGGCCTTTTGTTGACCCTCTTCGGTGGCCCTACGCTTTTGAAGCGCCTCGTATTGCCGGGTCAGGAGGGCAGCGGCGGCGGCAGCCTCCCGCCGCGCCTGATCGATTTGGGATTGTTTGCGGCGGACCGTTTTCCAGCGCGACCATTTTGCCAGCAGGCTGCCCGAACGCGCCGGCTGCGAATGCGGAGGAAACTTGAAGTTGTCGCGCTCCCTGGATGCCGCCGCATGCTCCGCCTTGAGCTTCTCCAGAACGGTCTGCGGACTGCCTCCGGCTCGAACGAGTTCATCTTTCGCGTCGCCCAGAACCTCCTGGGAAAGATCCAGCTCGGCTTCGCTCACATCAAATTGTTCTTTGAGGGCCGCCCGCCGCGATCCCCCCACGCGATTCATGGCGTTCTTCAACTGATCGGCTTCCGCCTGGTGCTTTTGAATGGCCTTTTTGATTCTCGCGATTCGTTCCTGAATGGCCTGAGTCTGAGGCGTCTCCCGGACCGGCTCGCCGGCCTCAAGCTGCAGGTCGTAACCATAGGCCAGGTCCAGTTCTCGGTCGGCGGCGTCCAGGGCATTCGTGGCCACGCGTTGTTCCGCGGGCGTTTCGGCCGTCAGCGCCAGCCGCCGCGCGCTTTCCAGATAATCCGTCTGAAGGGACAGAGTTTCGCCCGTCGAGGAAGAGGTTTCCGGGCTGGAAGATTCAGGGTTTGTCACGCCGGAGGTCAGATACAATCCCGCCATTGCCGCCGCCAACAGGACCAGCAGCGCGACTTCCGTCAATCTTTGGGTCATCTTCATATTTTCCTTGCCGGGCTTCACTCAGTTGAAGCCCCTGCAGCCCTCGGCGTCCCTGCGCCCGCCGGCGCGCCCTCCGGAACTCCGGATGATTCTGACCGACTTCCCGCGCTATGTAAACGCTTGCCCCATCCCGTCTCTACCCTGATGAGAAGGAACAAAGGAAGGTTGCGCCATCCGGCGGCGAAAAGCAAACGGCGTAACGTCGCTGCTGGCCTTCACCATCAACCTGATCCGCAACGGCAGCCCGGAGCCCGGCAAGTAAGCGCCCAGGGCGAGCGAGTAAGGCTTCTGCGGGGCCACAACGTCCGGCCTGTCTCTTGCAAATCCACGACGGTTGGCCTTATTCTACCGCTCACCCGCCAGGTTGTATGCAAGTCCGGGGCGAGAAAAGGGATGAGCCAATGGGGAAGGTTACGAGGTTATCGATTCTGGCGCTGGCGGGGTTCGCGGCGGGCTGCCTGACGTGCGGGGCGGCTGCGCAAAAACCGGCCGCCAAGCCCGACTATTCCAAAGAAGCCGCGGTGGTTGAGATCTTCAACACCACGGCGGCATTCCAGAATGACGGCACGAGCACGCGCGACCTGACGTTGCGTGTCCGCATCAACTCCGACGCCGGCGTCCAGCAGTATTCCGTGCTGGTCCTTCCTTACTCCAGCGCTAATGAAAAAGTCAAAGTCGATTATGTTCGCGTCACCCATCCGGACGGCACGGTGGTGGAGACGCCTGCCTCCAGCATCCAGGACGAATCCTCGGCCATCACCCGGCAGGCTCCTGAATACAGCGACTACCGCGAAAAGCACGTGGCGGTGAAAGGGCTGGGACCCGGTGACGTGCTGGAATATCACGTGCATTACCTGGTCACCACGCCGCTGGTGCCCGGCCAGTTCTGGTTCGCCTTCAATTTTGACCGGGACGACATCTGCCTCAATCAGGAACTACAGGTAAGCGTGCCGGAAGGCCGCGATGTGAAAATCCGCAGCACCACGGTGCAACCTACGGTCGCCGACCAGGGCGGCCGCCGCCTCTACGTGTGGAAGACGCAGAACCTGAAGCGGCAGGAAAATCCCCCTGAGTACATGAGAGGAAGGCTGCCGGAATCCAACGTTCTGATCAGCTCATTCACAAGCTGGGCGCAGGTGGGCGACTGGTGGAAGGGACTGGAAGCGCCGCGCGCGGAGCCCACCGCGCAGATTAAGGCCAAAGCGGCGGCACTCACCAAAGGCCTGACCTCGGAAGAAGCAAAACTTCGCGCCATTTATTCCTATGTGGCCCTCAACTTCCACTACATCGGCATCTCATTCGGCATCGGGCGCTACCAGCCGCACGCCGCCACCGACGTGCTGAACAACCAGTACGGCGACTGCAAAGACCAGCTCACGCTGCTGGCTTCGCTGCTGAAGGCGGCGGGCATCGAGGTCTGGCCGGCGCTGATCGACTCTCAGCAGATGCTGGAGCCCTCCGTGCCCACACCCGGGCAGTTTGACCACGTCATCTCAGTGGCCCGCCTGGGCCAGAAGATGGTCTGGATGGACACCACCACCGGCGTTGCTCCGCTGGGCCTTCTGGCTCCTACCCTGCAGGACAAGCAGGCCCTGGTGATGCCTGATGACAAACCGCCCTATCTGGAGGAAACGCCCGCGGGCTCCCCGCACGACAATTTTGTCCACATGGACGTGGACGCCCAGATGGACAACGACGGTACCTTCACCGCCAAAATGCAGGATACCGCCGGCGGCGTCAACGGGCTTATCATGCGGATTGTCTTCCGGGCGGTTCCGGAAGCAAATTGGAAAGAGGTGGTGGAAAGGATCGCTCGGCTGGAGGGTTACGGCGGCACGGTCAGTGACGTTTCAGTCAGCTCGCCCGAAGACGCCGGCCATCCTTTCAATTATTCTTACAATTACACCCGCAAGGATTTTCCCGACTGGAAAAACAGCCGCCTCGCGGTGGGTCTGCCGCCCCTGCGTGCTGCCTGAAGCAAGCGATGACAAGAAGAAGGCCAACCAGCCGGTCATTCTGGGGTCCGTGGTTGAGAATCACGAACACGCGACGATCAAACTTCCTGCGGGATACGTGCCCACTCTGCCCGACCGCGTTGACCTGGCGAAGCCCTATGCCGAATATCACGCCAGCTACAAATTCGCCAACGGCACGCTGGAAGTTGAGCGCGACCTCATCACCAAAAAGACCGAGGTTGCAGCCGCCGACCGTGCCGACTACCGCGACTTCCACAAGGCGATCGACGACGACGAATCGCGCTACATTGATTTCGGCAACAGCGCAAACGCGGCTGCACAGGGCTCACCGGAATTCCTAAAGGCGGTCCGCCAGGCGTACACGGAAGCGATGCAGCATCATCTGCGTGCCGCACTCCAAACCACCAACCAGGCGCTGAAGCTCAATCCGAATTCTGTGTATGCCTGGGAAATGGCCGCTGACATCCACATGGATTTGCGGGAGGCCGACGAAGCCATTGCGGCGGCGCAAAAAGCCGTGAACCTGGCGCCCGGCGATTTGCGGGCCGTCCAGATACTCGGCATCATTCTGCTGAAGGCGGGCAAGCAGGATGCAGTCGTGAAGGCCTGGCGCGACTTCGTCCAGCACAATCCAAATGAGGCGAAGGGCCACAGCAGCCTGGCCTCCGCGCTGCAGGCGCAGAAGAAATACGCAGAAGCCATTCCTGAGATTCAGGCGGCCATCAAGCTCGACCCGAAGGACTGGAATTACAACCTCATGCTGGGTGTCTCGCTGGTTAAGACCGGAAACACAGCGGCCGCAGTGAGCGCCTTCGAAAAGGCGGTGAGCCAGACCTCAAACCCATTCGCAAAGAACGACGCCAGCTACGGACTGGCGGACGCCGGCATGAATCTACCCGAAGCCGAGCAGTGGGCCACCGAGGCGGTCGAAGCCAAGGAGAAACAGACGTCCACCATCACGCTGGACAGCATCAGCAAAAAAGACCTTGGCCAGATGATGGATCTGGCCGCCTACTGGGACACGCTGGGATGGGTCTATTTCCGCGAGGGTAAACTGCAACTGGCGCGCAAGTATGCCGCGGCAAGCTTCGCGCTCAGCCAGCAGGGCATTGTTGCCGACCACATGGGCCAGATTGACGCCAAACTCGGCCGCCGCAGTGCCGCCATTCGCGAGGAGGCTGTGGCCGCCGCTCTCCCCCTGCGATTCAAGACGGTGAACGGCCGGATGGTCGGGCCCCAGTTTGACCCGAAGGCGGATGGCGCGCGGGGACGGCTCAGCCGTCTGGTACGCTCCAAAGCGGCTTTTGATTCCGCAATGGGCAAGACGTCCGACGAACTTGCCGCCTCGCGCACCTTCAGTGTCAGCAAAAAGGGAATGCCCGACGGCACAGCCGATTTTTACGTGCTGCTCTCACCCCGGCGCCACCCAGGTGGAGGTCAAGTTCATTTCGGGCGACGAGAGCCTGCGCGCCGCCGCCCATCGCCTTGCCGCCGTCAACTACTACCTTTTGTTTCCCGGCAAGGGGGCTGCAAAGGTGGTCCGCCGCGGCGCCCTCACCTGCAGCAAAGTATTGCCCAGTTGCGATTTTGTCCTCTACCCCTCAGAAACCACCCCAGGCCTCGCCAAGTAGATTCCCGCCCGGCAGCTTTTCGCCATCTTGAAACTGAAATTTTGAATCTTGAATCCTGCGCATGGCCGCGGAATGCGACCGGGTGAAGGGTGTTCTGTCTGCCTCTTATTTCCTATTTCCTACTCCCTATTCCTTTTCCCTGCCGTGGGCATTTTCCGGCAGGCGCGATCCTCACAGCAATTTCACCTGCTGAAAGCCCAGTCCTTCCAGCAGCCGGGTCAAAGTAGCATGGGCGTTTTTATCGGCGATTTTCAAAATCCCTTCCTCCATGGCAGCTTCCCGCAGTTGCCGCTCCGCCGCCCGGCGAACTTCGGTTTCCAGGTTGGGATCGACGCGGCTGAACAACCCGGTCTCACGCGAATAGACGCGGGTTCTTTCATTGTCAATCCGCACCGTGAACACTTCCGCCTTGGGAATTCTGACGGTGACGCTTTTATCCCGCACGATGATGTCATCAGCCTTCACTTTGCCCAGGTCAATCCCGGCAATCACTTCCCCGTGGACGATCAGCAACAAACGGTCACCCGCAAGAAATTCCGGCAGGTAGGCTGATTCATGCTCGCCCGACACGATCTTGTCCATATAAAAGCGGACCGTTTCCAGCCGTTCCAGTTGCTGAATCCTGTTCAGGATGGTGGGCTGCGAAACGTCAATCTTTCGAACTCCCGGGCCGCCGTACCGCGTCCAGGAAATGAACCCGATGATGAGCGATGCCGCCGCCACCGCCCCCAGCAGGAAGCCTGCGGCCATTCCCCAGCGGGCAAAACCTCGCGAGCTGTACCGGCCCTTTGCAGCCGTCAAAATCTCCTCCATCATCGGCGCCTGGCATCGCCGGGCCTTGTCCCGCCCGGCCCTCGCCCGATGCCCCGATCATACGCTTTCATCTTAACAAATGCGATCTCTGTGGACGCGCGGTCCTCCGGCCCTGAGGTTGAGCGCCGTGGCCGGGTAACATTCCCTACACGCGACGGCAGGGAGGTAGAACCTGTGTCCCCGTCTCTGGAACTAAAGACCCATTGTCGGGCCGGGGCGGCCGCGTTAAGTTGGCGGCAGGGTCCAGCATTCGGGGGGGATGCGATGATGGACACAATGGATCACAACTGCAACGAAACAGAATTCAGCACCTACGAGCAGATCTGCCCGCGGCACGGCGCGAGGGTACACCAATTTCACGGTTGTCCGAAATGCGTGATGGAGGAAGTCCACCGCCATGAGAGCCGGATTCACGCGCCAATCGAGACCGAAGCGCCGATTCCAGACGATTCCATGGGCAGCGTCAGCCCGCTCAGCATAGAGATTGTCTGAATTAAAAGCCTGAGGGGCGCCGGATTTGCCGCCCGCGGTTCCATCCCGTGCCCTCCGGGCCGGAAAAGCCTGCCAGAGATCCTGCTCCATGCGACTTTCGCGAGTGGAACGCTACGGGCTCCACCGTCAACGGCGTTAAGAGGTGTTGGATAAACACGACGGGCATGTGCGATTGCCGTCAACACTACTTCGGAGCTTGAAATGGGAGACTTCCAGTTGCAGCGTGCCTATTCGCCGCAGGATGACCTGCTGGATCGCCTGGACAGGGCCAACCAGACCATCAGAACTTTGGAGCAGAGAATTGCCATGCAGGAAAGGGCCTATATGGCCGCGATGCACGAGAAGAACCGGAAGATTCGGGAGCTGCAACTGAGCCTGCAAGCCAAGCAGTAATCAACCTGCGGCCGGGAAAAAAGCGGCTCGCGCACAGGTCGCTCCCTGTGCGATGCAGGCGGACAACAAATTTCGCGCACAAAAAGCCGAGGGCGCAAGTCCGGCGCTGATCTTACGGGCACGGCCGGCCGGGTTCGAGCAATGTTCAGGACCCGGGAGGACGCGAGTTATGCTCGCTCTCGTCGGAAGCGACTTCGTCCGGGGCTGATTTCTCAAACCGGTGAGTGGGCATATCACAGTGGCCGGTGAAGTAGGCGCCGGGATTGAGAACCAGTGAGGGGGTTTCCACATCGCCCAGGAGAATCCCGTTTTCCGTGATTTCGAGTTGTTCCGAGGCGTGGACGTTCCCTTTCACTTTGCCTGCAATGCTGATTTGCATCGCCTCAATATCGCCTTCGATGTCTGCCTGGCTGGAGACGATAATCGTCCCCGGCGAATAAATCGTGCCTTTGAACTGGCAGTCCAGGCGGACCATTCCAGCGGCCACCCTCATCTGCCCTTCAATCTCGATTCCGGGGTCAAGAAAGGCAACCATTTCCTCGTCAGGCATCGTTCTGAGACCTTCCCGATGTTTCCGTTTCAAAAAGTCAATGGGCATAGGAACCTCCAATAAAGCAATGACGTCGAACCCGATCGTTCAACTCTGGGGCCGGACAGTACCGAACGGGAGGGTCTCCCAAAGTAAAAAGCTTTCCTTCTATCGAGCCTGAACGTGGCCCAGGACCACCTAGTTCGCCTTGGGCCTGCCCATCCGCGAAAGGGCGGCCCTGATCCTGGCAGCGGTGGATGAAAATAGAGCATCGAAACTGGAGATCAGGTGTTTTGGAAAGGCCTGGCGGCGCGCCAGCAGTTTGATTCGAAACAACTCCCGCGAGGTGACTTGACACGTGACGACCAGGACTCCTGCCACAAGACTGGCCTCAACGTTTCGAACCGCCTGAGGCGGTCCGCTCAGCGGTCCTTCGATGGCGTCCAGATTCAGAATCAGCTTGCCGCAGCCCTCTTTCACGAATTCCTGAAGACTGGTGAGGGTGCGGAGAGCTTCTCCGCCCTGCGGCTGAACGTCCGCCGAGAGCGCATTCAGGGCCTCGACGATAACGGGGAGGTCTTCAATCGTCAGAACGTGCCTGTCACCAACCCACATCTGGCGCCTTTCACTTCCCCCCTCGATCTGACCCTTCAGCCAGCCAATAATAACTTTCTGGTTATTAACAGGCAATCGTACTAAAGTGCTAGTACCCTTGTCCATCTGAGGCCATCTCAGGGGCTCAGGCGGGGCCGCAAAACCTGCCCGAGAGGCGGCGGCTTTGACGTTGCAACCCTCTCCAAAGGCAGGAGTTACGAAGCTGGCAGGGCCGACCTCCGCGGTTCGGGTCCGCGGATTTTCTGTAGCGGCGGGTTGATCCCGCCATTTGGCGGCTGGCGTCCCGATCCATCGGGACGATCTCGCGCAGCGAGAGACCCGGTAGCGCAGAGTTGTGCGCCGAGCGCATTACTCTGCGGCCCTTTTCTTCGGCCATCTGAAATCCTGAATCCCCCTGGGGTGCCCGCGCACCGCGACCGGGTGAGGGGTCTTTTCTGTAGCGGCGGGTTTATCCCGCCATTTGGCATCGAACGTGGCGAGGTAAACTCGCCGCTACCCCGCCGCCTTTTTTCATCCTTCATCCTTCATACTTCAAACTTCTAAGTCTACCCTTGCCTCCCCCGTCACGTTAGTGATATACAAGGCAACAGCAAGCGCAAGACCCACAGAGCATGACCAGGTTTCTGTAGCGCCGCCCTCTGGGCGGCACAGGCTTTTTGTTTGAAGCGACGGCGATCTCGCCGCAACGCGAAACTCACTGCCCGCTTGGCCGGGGATTCACTCAGAAGCTGGATGGTAATCTTTCTGTCATGAACCAGCGAGAAGCCGTCATTGAAGCGATGCGAACCAACGGCGGCTATGCCACGCTCGGCCGGCTTTACAGAGAAGCGCTCAAAATACCCGGCGTGGAGTGGCGCACGAAGACGCCCTTCAAATCAATCAACCGCATCGTGCAGGACCCGAGGTACTTTTTCCGAATTCGTCCCGGCTTGTGGGCACTGCTGGAAGCCAGGGGCCGTTTGCCCGCTGGCCTGGAGAAGAGGCCAAAGCCCGAAAGTGAGCACACCTACTATCAAGGGCTGCTGGTAGAACTGGGCAATCTCAGGAAGCAGCAAACCTTCGTACCGAGGCAGGATCGCAACAAATCCTTCCTGGGAAAGCCGCTCGGCGGCTTGGCAACGCTCAATGACATGTACCCTTTCACTTATCCGGAAATCGTGCGCAGAGCTTCCGCTGTGGATGTCGTCTGGTTCAATGGACGGAAGTTTCCGTCCGAGTTCATCGAAGTCGAAAACACAACGGACATGAATGGCGCATTCCTGAAGTTTGCACTGTTCGAGGCTTTCAATTGCACGTTCAGAGTAGTGGCTCCCGTCGCACGTAAGCGCGAGTTCCAATCGAAACTCCAGCACCCGTCGTTCATGCCTGTCGCACGGCGAACATATTTCACCAGCTATGACGTTGTTGCGGAAATGCATGCTAAGGCGAGTGAGGCCGCGGCCTTGCAACAAACTTGGGATGGCCCGTGATTGCGTAGCGGCGCGCTTGTAGCTGTGTCCGCGAAGATCAAACGGCCCCGTGATCTACGCACCACCCGTGTGCGCCAAACCCAGCTTAGGCTCCAACATGCTTTTGCTCATATTCTCTGTTAGGATGGCAAATAAGAAGAATGGCTAAATATGTGGGTGAGTTTGAGAAGTTTGTGGACAGAGTGTCGAGCTTTCCGCTTGGCAAGAAGTTTCATCGGTAAAGATCGAATCGGGAGTCTGTAGTCTGTTTGGCCATGAATTAGCTTGCGGTTTGGAACATCTCGATGAATGATGGCAAAGTGTATGAATTCGTCTGTTACTTGCCTTGAGCAGTTGGAGGAACGTCTCGGCTCGGAGTTCCCCAACATCAAAGCGTCACGGGAGCTTTCACAAAAGAAGCGTGCCGAGCTCACGGGACATCTAGAGGGGATCCCTTCATCTGACACAAGTATTGTGGTCTTAGGTTCGTTAGGTCGGGATGAATTCACGGAAGGCAGCGATATTGATTGGACGCTGCTCGTGGACGGCTCAGCAGACCCTGAACACCTCGAAGTTGCTAACAAGGTTGGAGGAATGATTGCCGATTTCTCTGGCAAATCGGTTGGCAGAGAAGGTACGTTCGGGAGCTTGACGTTTAGCCACAATCTAATTCACCAAATTGGTGGCGAAGCCGATACTAACCAAAACACTACGCAGCGGATTCTTCTTTTACTGGAGTCGCGGGCGATTGGGCGAGACGAGGCTTATGAAAGGGTGGTCAAAAGTGTACTAAGGCGGTACATCTTGGAAGACCTCGGCTTCCTCGAAAGCAGAGGTCCGCATCACGTCCCTCGGTTCCTGTTAAACGATTTCGCACGCTACTGGTGGACGATGGCGGTAGACTTCGCTTATAAACAACGGACGCGCGACGGTAAAGGGGCTGCGATCCGCAATATCAAGCTGCGGATGTCCCGCAAGTTGATCTATGTTTCCGGCTTGCTTACGTGCTTTGGTTGCGCGCACAAGCTCGACCACTTTGGGCCGATTGCTGGATGCGCCGAGTCTAACGACGGGCTTGAGTTCGTCGAGCTCCTAAGGAGGAGGCTAAGGGCTCCTCTCGAGGTCCTGGCAGAAACGTTACTCCAGTTTCCTCACCTCGACAACGCGGCGTGCAAACTCTTCAGCGCTTACGATTGTTTCCTCGGAATGCTGGGCGACAAGAAGTCACGGAGTCAGCTAGAAAGGCTCAAGGTAGATGAATATGAAACCGACGAGCTGTATCATCAAGCGCGGGAGGCAAGCCATCAGTTCAGGGAAGGCCTTATCACGCTCTTCTTTGATGAAAAATCTGGGCTGAGTGAATTGACAAAAACATATGGGGTGTTTTGATGCAAATGATTGGCTATTCCACTGGGGCCTTGGCCTACGAGAACTTCAGACGAGGCGTGGAAATGCTCCGAGAGAAGCCTGTACATGCGCTTGAGCTCTCAGCTCTGCGTGAAGCTGAACTGCGACCGTTGCTCGACGGGATCAGCCAGCTCGACCTTTCGCAGTTCAGCTATATTTCCTTTCATGCTCCAAGTGCATTCTCACCTCAAAGTGAACGTCAGATCGTGGAATGGCTCGGTGAAGTAGCTCGAAAAGGGTGGCCAATTATTTTGCATCCAGATGCCATCCAAGACTACGCTCTCTGGAAACCTTTTGGCTCCAGTCTACTTGTTGAAAATATGGATCGGCGTAAACCGGGAGGCCGAACAGTCCCAGAGCTCGAAAGCATTTTCGACTTGCTGCCTGACGCGTCCCTGTGCTTCGACCTCGCTCATGCCCGCCAAGTGGATACCACCATGACAACGGCTCACCTCATCCTAAGGCGCTTCGGAGAACGCCTCAAACAGGTGCACCTCAGCGAAGTCAACACCAATAGTAAGCATGACCGTCTGTCGTACGGCGCAATTCGTGCATACCAGAAAGTCGCTGCGCTCATTCCCGGTAAGGTGCCCGTGATCTTGGAGACACCAGTCACTGAGCAAGGCATTGATGCTGAAATCGAGCGGGCGAAAGAAGCGCTGACAACGAATTGCAATGAACGAGTAGGCGACAGGTTGCAGCGGCCTTACCGTCAATTAGTTAATAAGACAACCCTTGCACCTAACTGCTGAAGTCTATTTTCGGCAAGGCCGTCCGGGTATCAACCTTTCCCTGTTTCCCACCGTTTCTTTGCTTCAAGGACGAGTTCTACAACCTGGGCCCATGTATTTGCCCTGGGTCCACCTAATTCCGTGTTCGTGGAATTCGTGAACACAATGGTCGGAAGGCCTTCATCGCGCAGGAGCTTAACATTCGGTGGCGAATCCTCTATATAGAGATCAGCTCCTACCGCTGCCTTTTCTTTCATGAAACAAAGGTCTGAATAAGGAACGTCGTGATAGTCCAGCCACTCGATTGTTTGCCGTGCAGCCACTTGGTGGAAGTACTTGATGAAAAAACGATGAGTGATAATTCTAATACGTACTTTCACCGCTGAGAGCCTTCGGAGCGCGGCCGGCGCACCGGGCATGGGTGGGATAATCCGGAACAGGTCCCGCTGGGTCACGGCGAAACGATGCAGGGCTTCGTATCCTCCGGGGGCATCGGGAATCCCCCACTCAGGAAGGCCCCAGCTAACGCGCTCTGGAAGATTTGCGATGTCGACGCCTAGCCATTCAGCCGCAATTGGACGCAACCCGCCATAAAAATCGGCGACTACGCCATCGAGATCCACTCCTAATACAAAACGCTTTCCTGCCATTCGCCTATTTAACCTTTTCTGGCTTCCAATTCGTCTCGCTAGCTTCGACACGCCCTAACATCGAAAATTTTTATACGAGCAAAACGAAACCTCTCGCTGCAACCAACACCGAACGCAAGCGTTTGATTGTAACAGCTAGCAGAACGTTTTAACACAACCGCGGCTGGCGCATACGTCGCGGTTCTTGCGATGTATGCGGGCAAGTGCCAAGTGAGTAGTGCGGGTCCTCCGGTTCTGAGGTCCGCGGGTGTTTCTGCTTCTTCCCTACTTCCTACTTCCCACTCCCTGGCTTCTCCTGCTACTTCTCCTTCACCTGTTTGGGGCTGTGGAGAGTCATGTTCGGCTGGCGGCGATAGAGCCTGATCAGACCGGTGACGCAGATGTTTTTGTTGAGATAGAGCTGCTGAGGGTCGCCGAATTTGCCGCGGTCGAGGCCCCAGATGACGGCTGTGAACACGTGGTGGGGATAAGGCTTGCCGAAATTTAGAAAGGTCGGCTGGCCGCGGGTCTTGAAAGCGAGGTGCACGCTCGCCACCTGCCCGCACACTTTCGCGGTTTCGCCGATGTGGTCTTTGGCCTGTTCCGCGGTGAGGGTTGGCGTATTGGCGGGACGCGCGGCAAGCGATGCGCATGCCGCCAGGCAAACGAAGAATGCAAACAGAAAACGTCGACCTTTTACGGTTCACTCCCTTCAAACGGACGCCAGGAATCTCGGGCGGCGCATGCGTCGCCCGATCTCGAAGCGAAAAGCCGCAGAGTTCAAGAACAACTCTGCGCTACCAACTCTCCCCATGAGAGAGGGCACGCGGGAAAAAAGCGGACGGCATAAAACCGCTGGCGCGGCTACCGGCCTTTGCGAAAGGGCACGGATTTATCCGTGCCGCAAACCAGCCCCCAACCCAAACTTCATAGCCCTTTCCGGGAAGAGAGGGTGGGCGCGCATCGCGACCGGGTGAGGGGTCTTTCAAAACAATTGAATGATTGACCGAATTGCGATTGAGCGATTGAAGCTGGTCGTAGGTTTTTCCCTACTTCCTACTGCCTATTTCCTACTTCCTGGTTTCTCTTGCCTACTGCCCCCTCCGGGAAGAGAGGGTAGACGCTTTTTGCGAAAGGGCACGGATTTATCCGTGCCGCAAACGGGCCCCCAACCAAAATTTCATAGCCCTCCCCGTGGGGAGAGGGTGGGCGCGCATGGCGACCGGGTGAGGGGTCACGTCATTGAGCGATTGACCGATTTGCGATTGGGTGATTGCAGGAGAGGAAAGCTTCCGTAGCGGCGGGTTTATCCCGCCATCCCGCTCCAATCGTGGCAGGGTAAACTCGCCGCGACCCCGCCGCCTTTTTTCATCCTTCACCCTTCACACTTCATCCTTCCAACTGTTCCCTTGCCTCCCCCGCCGCGTTAGTGATATACAAGGCAACAGCAAGCGCAAGACCCACAAAGCAAGATCAGGTGTTCCGTAGCGCGGGCCTTCACGGCCCGCGGCTTTTCGCTTCGAGACCGGCAAGGCACGAACCGCGGACCTCAGAATCGGAGGACCGCGCTACAGGCTTCACCACCCGAGGCAAAGAGCGAAGCATCCGCTATTTTCTGTTGGGGCAGGAGCATGCCCGGCACAACCCTCACCGGTTTTTCGCACGGAGGGACGTGAAATAGCTCCCTAAGTTGACAAATAGCGTTAAAATATACCCACCTCAGGAGTTGTGGCTAGACCTCTCGCTGCTCCTTCTATTGCTGTCTCGTGTCGGATTGAATCGAACTGCTAAACGCACACCTTGGAGAGCCAATGGGCAAGGAAATTCCCCCGAAGACCAACATGGAAACATATAGTTGCTTGTTCCAAATAGAGAACGTGCTGCGTGAACTGATAATTGATAGCTTAACGGGAGTTGTTGGGCCGCGCTGGTATAAGCAACGGCTCCCACCAGATGTTCTAAAGAAGTACCGTGAAGGTATAGCCTTTGAAAAACGGATCCCGTGGACGCGTTTGACTCCGCATCACCCCATGTATTATTTAGACTTTCCGGATCTGAGGAAGGTCATCGAGAGGGAGGATAATTGGCGAGATTCCTTCAAAGGGATTTTTGCCCGCAAGGATATCCTGGCCGCGATTTTCGGGGAACTGGAACCGATAAGAAATAAGGTTGCACACCACAGGACCGCAACCTCTGAAGACTCACGCTTGGCGGCCTCCGCGAGAGAAAGTCTCGCTAACGCGATTGGTTCCGACAGGTTCTCAGAGCTTGCGTTGAAGTGTACTTTGGCTAAGGGGGTCCGCGAGCGATTAGCCACCCTGCACCAAGAATCTGAGGAGTGCCTTCGGGCAACCTCTGGATGCGGCGTACTTCCAGAACTCCACGCGTGGGAGTACGCCAGAGTGCAGTGGTGGTTTGATGAATCCTATCTCGGCACTGAAATAGAGGGCATTTACAGGCTTTTTCGCATATTCGAGGAGTACGCGTCACTGCCAAGAGGTCGGGGTGCGGGCCACAAAATTGAGGACTGGGTGCGCGAAAGAGGCATCAAGGAGACTTTCGAGGTAGCAAGCTGGGAATTCTCAGAACTACTAAAGGAATGGGGGCATCATGATCGATCTTTCAACGGTTCCTAACCCTTACGACTTCGCGAACCCTGTGTCAGACGCAGACCTCTTTGTGGGTAGGGACAAGGAGATGGACGAAATCAAGAATTACCTCGATCACGCCAAGGCCGCATCGCGACCGATAAACATCGCCCTGCTTGGGGAAAGGGCAGCTGGTAAAACTAGCGTCCTTAAGATGAGACAAATCGAGGCAGAAAAAAGAGGTTTTCTCGCCGTTCGCGTTGATCTCGATGAGGGCGATGCAGCAACCAACATGGGGTTCTTCCTCAAGAGTCTTCGACGCCACATTCACAACGGCATGTAAGGCCGGAGCCTTCGGTGGAATGACCGGAAAGACATTTGACACATACTTGGACATGGTTAGCGCATACTCAGTTCCAGGTGACAAAACTTTCTGCCCTTTTTCCTTTCCAATACAGTATGCGAAGGCGATGGCAGCCAGCAACGAGAACGCTCGCGCATCCGACACTACTTTCAAATCTGACCTTGCGGAAATACGCGGCGAGGTAAACAGCCCTGTAGTAATCCTGTTTGACGAAGCCAACGTCCTCGCGAAGAGCCGAACCCATTTGGAAAAATTACGTAACATTTTTATGAACACTCCGGGCTTCATGCTCGTGCTTACCGGGACGCCAGATCTATTCCCTCTCATGGACGAGGTTTTCTCGCCGATCATCCGTCAGTTCAAAAAAGTCCAGGTCGGACGCTTTAAAGACAGGGGAGAAACTAGAGACTGT
Source organism: uncultured Acidobacteriota bacterium (assembly GCA_963783155.1). Taxonomy (GTDB): domain Bacteria; phylum Acidobacteriota; class Terriglobia; order UBA7540; family UBA7540; genus SCRD01. The sequence goes on from CAWANC010000020.1 coordinate 21,061, forward strand.
ATCCGCAAGCCTCTGGAAAAAATAGGCATCAGCGACGCCACAGAGATTTTTGATTTCGAGACGTACCGGGACGTCCGGGAAATACACGACCTCACCGGCGGGAAGCCCTATGAAGTGCAGCTACTCTGCCACGTGCTTTTCCGTCGCGTTCAAGAAAAACGGGCAAAGCAAATGAAGCTCGACCTGAGCGTCCTCGAAGATGTGCGGAGTGAGCTCGAAAACACACAAGACATAAGCGCACGCCCAATCCTTACCAAGATTAAGTCACTGAACAAAACGCAACTTTCAGCGCTTCGCTTGTTCCTCGAGTGCGACGGCCGCAGTAATTTTGACCAGACATGGGGAATTGAATACATTTTTAATGGCGAGAAGAACTGGACTAGGGAGAATCTTTACAAATCGTTCCAGCTCCTGCTTGATAAAGAGATCATCTTTATAAGAAATGAGGCAATTAAGTTTCAGGGGGACGATTTCGATAAGATTTACACCAAATATTACGCAAGGGAGCAAGATGTTGGCATACACTTTCTGGACTTCTCCCCAGAACTACTCTTTCGAGTCAGGCTAATGTCGGCAGTGGAATCTGTCGTGGGACTAGATTTCTCCTCGACCCTTATGCTGGCTCCTTTGTCGGTAACGCCCGAGTGCGTCCTAGAACAGATGGGGTGTCTTAGGGAAGATGGAAGTGACGTTTTTTCCAGGGGGGGAGCGCTTGTAGTTGACCTCTATCGCCTCATGATGCGTTTCGCGGGGGAACAACTCACCCCTGTTGTTTATGTCAACTTCTCAGCGACCGGCTTTTCAAGCCGGTCACTCATGTACGCTGAGGGGCCGTCACAGGTATCAGCTGTCGAGGAATGTTTGCAGCGCCTTAGTCCACTTGCCCAGCGTGCTAGCGAGCTAGAATTCCGCCTGAAAGTCCAAAGGAAGGAATTTCCTGTAATACCTTTGGAAACGCTCGCAAAGAATATCGAACGTTCAGGAAACGAGAGGCTTAGGAAGTCAATCGGCAATCTTCATTACGACGAGATGCGGTCGCAGTACCTGGAAAAGCGCGATGAACAGAGGGCACGGTTCCACGCTGATTTCATCATAAGGTATGATCCAACTCCAGATGCACGCAGGAGCAACGACCTTGGCTACTTTCTCTTGACGCAGGATGACCAGGAGGGAGCCAGACAGGCCCTTTTGCGTGCAGTTGAGGCCGCTAACGATAACTTTGGTCCTGGACTCCCACTGTATAACCTTGCTATGCTCGATGCCAAGGCGGGCAACTACGAGGGTTCTCTCAACACACTCTCGGCAAGTATCGAACAAGTGCAGACGTTCTGGCGAGATTCCGGAGGGCTATAAATGCCTTATCTTCCCAAGGCTCAAAGATTCAGCGCTTTCCTTCGAAGAAATTCAGGATGTAGGCAGCATAGCTGAGACGGCGCGCGAGGCTAAGCGTATCTTGCTTGCTTTCCTCGGGCGCTAGCGAGTAGCGCGCTCCTCCGGTTTTGAGGTCCGCGGTAGTTTCCGCAAATAAAGACAAAAGCCGCAGACCGCAAGAACGGCGGTCGGCGCTACCATTCGCGGCCTTCTGCTTCTTCCCTACTTCCTACTTCCTACTTCCCACTCCCTGGCTTCTCCTGCTACTTCTCCGTAACCTGTTTGGGGCTGTGGAGAGTCATGTTCGGCTGGCTGCGATAGAGCCTGATCAGACCGGTGACGCAGATGTTTTTGTTGAGGTAGAGCTGCTGAGGGTCGCCGAACTTGCCGCGGTCGAGGCCCCAGATGACGGCTGTGAACACGTGGTGGGGATAAGGCTTGCCGAAATTTAGAAAGGTCGGCTGGCCGCGGGTCTTGAAAGCGAGGTGCACGCTCGCCACCTGCCCGCACACTTTCGCGGTTTCGCCGATGTGGTCTTTGGCCTGTTCCGCGGTGAGGGTTGGCGTATTGGCGGGACGCGCGGCAAGCGAAGCGCACGCCGCCAGGCAAACGAAGAATGCAAACAGAAAGCGTCGACCTTTTACGGTTCACTCCCTTCAAACGGACGCCAGGAATCTCGGGCGGCGCATGCGTCGCCCGATCTCGAAGCGAAAAGCCGCAGAGTTCAAGAACAACTCTGCGCTACCAACTCTCCCCATGAGAGAGGGCACGCGGGAAAAAAGCGGACGGCATAAAACCGGTGGCGCGGCTACCGGCCTTTGCGAAAGGGCACGAATTTATCCGTGCCGTAAACGGGCCCCCAACAAAAATTCCATAGCCCTCGCCAGGAAGAGAGGTTAGACGCTCTTGAGAAAGGGCACGAATTTATCCGTGCCGCAAACCAGCCCCCAACCAAAACTTCATAGCCCTTTCCGGGAAGAGAGGGTAGACGCTTTTGCGAAAGGGCACGGATTTATCCGTGCCGCAAACGGGCCCCCAACAAAAATTCCATAGCCCTCGCCCCTGGGGAGAGGGTGGGCGCGCATGGCGACCGGGTGAGGGGTCTTTCAAAACAATTGAATGATTGACCGAATTGCGATTGAGCGATTGAAGGAGAGGAAAGCTTCCGTAGCGGCGGGTTGATCCCGCCATCCCGTCTTCCAAACGTGGCGAGGTAAACTCACCGCTACTTCGCCGCCCTTTTTCATCCTTCATCCTTCTGACTTCATCACTTCACAGGCTTCCTATTTCCCTCTAACTTCCATCGCCACTCAGCTTCGCTGCTCGTCCCAATCAATGGGGGCGCGGCCCGCCTGCGCCTGCCGGTCCCTGCCGTATTTCACCCGCACCAGGGCCCTTGTCTCGGTCAGGGTGAGCGGCGCCGTTCCTTTGTGGATGATCGTATGGCAATTGTGACAGACCGGCCGGAGGTCCTGGATGGGATTCGGCTGGTATCCCGGCCCGGCCTGGGATGGAGGCTTCAGCTGATGGACGTCCATCACCCCCCGGCCCCGCTCGCCGTACTGGGCTTCAAAATCAAACCCGCAAACCAGGCAGCGCGCGCCGTAATGGGCAATGCAGGCGGCCCGGGCCTCCGGGTCCCGTTCATAGGCATTGGCCGTCACCGGCCGGGCAGCGCCTTCAATGTCACTTTGAGGCCGGACAATTTCAGCCGGAACATCCGCCAGGGACGGAGGGCCCGTGAACGCAATGTCACTTTGAGGCCGGGCAACTTTAGCCGGAACTCCCGCCCGGGACGGCGGGCCCGTAAACGCAAGGAGGGCATCGATGACGCTTTTGTCTTTGATTTCACTCACACCGTGGGAGAAGTTGTTCTGCTCAACCAGCAATTTGCCGAACCAGCCCTCATCCGTCACGTCAGCGTGTGGCACAAACGCCCTTCCTTTTCCTCTGAGAATATGGCCCCCGCCACTGCGAATGATTTCCTCCGGCCTGAAAACATGGCAAAGCCTGTACGCCATCTTGCCGCCAACGCTCTCGCCGGATATGACCCAGGTGTCTTGTCCCAGGGTCTTCTCCAGTTCGGTCAGGCGCCTGGCTGTAAAATGCGAAAATTCCGGACCGGCCTCGACCACCGGCCCCCACTCCTGAACGTTGTTATAAGCGATGTAGTGGCGTGCCAATTTCCACCTCCCGCGCTGCCGGCCAGGGCGCCAGCGCCGCTCCCCGCCCGGACGCTGTCGAGAGTCCCGGGGCGAAGGCAGCAAAACAGGCTGAAAGCGGAATCCACCTTTTCATGGCAGGCGCCCCCTGCAGGATACCAGTGAGCACATTCTTTCATAGTCTGCCACCCGAAACAACGCAGTCGTGGGGATGGAACGCGCCGGCCCTCCGGTTTCCGACCAGCGCCCAGCGCCGACGGCTCGATTTCAGGCTTCGGACGGCGCCACTCGCCTGTACGCCTGCGTGGCGCGCGCCAGAGCGGGAAATTGCCTGTTAAGAGCCTCCATGTCGAGCCTACATGCCCGCCGGAACACCCAAAATGGGACGTATGGGATTTTCAGCCCATTTTCATGAAATTTTATAAGTTATTGAAAATAAACAACTTATAATATTTTATTGAACTGAAATTTTGCGATTTCAAAAAACTTGTTCAATTTTGGAACAGCGGGTAAATCTTACACCCTCGCTCCAAGCTCAACAATTTCAGCGTTTGAACCGGCCCATCATCTGCGCCTCGCCCAGGATGTGCCCCTTCAGCGCCGCCAGCACGTCGGACTTGGCCGCGCCGGGTTGCAGGTTGAGCTCGGTGTCGAGCGCGTAGAGCTTGAAGAAATAGCGGTGCGCCTCGCCCGGAGGCGGGCACGGACCTCCGTAGCCCACGCTGCCGAAGCTGGTCATTCCCTGGAGTCCGCCATTCGGAAGTTCGCCCTGCTTCGGCGTGTTCACTTCCATCGCCCTTGCCTGCGCGGGCAGGTTGTAGACCACCCAGTGGGTCCATGTGCCGGCTGGCGCGTCGGGATCTTCGACCATCAGGGCAAAGCTGCGCGCGCCAGATGGCGGAGCCGCCCAGGCGAGCGGAGGCGACACATTCTCTCCCTGGCAGGTGAAGCGTGCGGGAATGAAAGCTCCTTGTTTGAATGCCGCGCTCTCAATGCGAAAGCCCGACTGAGCAGGATCCTCTCCCTGCGCGGAACCCGGCGCCGGGTTGCCACACGAGACAACCGGCAACAACAGAATGGGCGCCAGCAGGACGCAGCACAGGCCGAGTACGAATCTCCAGGAACAACTTCCCTGGCGGGAAACTTTGCGTGAGGCCAAACCGGCTCGGCTTTGATAGGGCGGACGCATCATTCTATTTCCCCTTTCACTCCGGGCGTTCCCAGAAGTTGGCTCTTTCAAAACGTATACCACATAAATGTTTTGATGGCATCCCTTACGGCGCGAGGACTCCTCAAGTTCCCCCGCTGATGTGCCGATTAGGGGTTTAGAAATTCCTGGCGGGCAATCGCGAAAAGGTCGCGGCGGGTTCGTCCGCGGCCGATTGCTCAGCAGGGAAAACAGCTGGAAGCCCACACCGCACATGGCGCAATTACACAACAAATTGTCGGCCCTGGTCCTCTGGTGCGTATTCCTGGCGCTCTATCTGGGGGGAACGGTTATGCTGGTGATCGGTCTGGTTCTTGCTTCACGAATGTGGTGGGCGGCCATGCATCAGCATGCCAGCCTCTGGGTGATCAGCGCGAAAACCGGGGAGGTCATGGTCATGGCCGTTGGGCTGCTTCTGGTCCTGGTCATTCCCCTGATCCATCACAAGTCCGTAGGCCGAAGTGGAGCGTTGAGGACGGGCCGAAGGTCAGAAACAGATGGTAAGGTTGCTGAGGACAAAGACGGTCCCTTGATGACTCTTTAAATACTGCAAGCCTCAACCTGCGTCAGGTCTGCTGGATAGGCCCGGCATCCCGTAAAAAAAATGCCCTGCCGGTCGCAAAAGACCGGCAGGGCACGGATGATTCTTCAACGCTTAGCTTTCGCTATTCAGCACTCTTAATCTTGCTGAGCGAAGGCATCGGCCTCATGTGAATGATCGTCACATCAGGTGCGTTGTAAGGATAGGTCGGCGTGGAGCGCAGATTATCCGGCGTCAGGACCGTATCAACGCGCCGGTTGTGCGCCAGCACCTCATCGATCCAGTGCCGTACGTTGGCCGGCTTGTCGGCATTATCGCCCTCGAGCTGTTTCACTTCGCTCAGGCTGAGGTTCTGCGTTTTACCGAAGGCCTTGATTTCGATCAGGTCCTCAGGAACGCCCTGGCTGACGAGGTAGCTCTTGACGATGTTTGCGCGCCATTCGGAAAGCGACTGGTTGTATTTCTTTGACCCGCGCCGGTCGGCATGGGCTTCCAGCACCAGCTTCGAATCAGGGGCGATCTTGTGATGGTCAATGAAGGTCTGGGCCAGCTTGTCGAGAGCCTGTTTCTGGCTGCGCAGCAGGCCGTTGTCCTTGTGGTGCCTGTTGGGCCAGTTGGTCGGGAAGAAGATGCTGGTCAGTTCAACCTTCACATGAGCACGCTCAATGAGGCCAACGATGTGCAAGGTGGCAGTCTCTGTTTGAGATCCGCCGCACTCGTTTGTAGCGTGCAGAGTGTAAGTGTCGGTTTCATCCACCGGACCGAAGTCGGTCTGCTTGGGCGTCGCTGTGAGGGTCTTGCTTCCGCTGGCATCCACCGTTCCCAGAGGATCAATCGAAACCGACTGGGCATTGGTGGTTGACCACGAAAGGGTCGCCGATCCCTGCTCGACCACCTCATCCCCCACCTTGTGATAGCGAACCTCGGCGGGGCTCATGGTGAGCGATGCCTGGATCGCTGAATCAACGTCAACGGTGGAACTCTTCTTGACAATGCCCCCGGGGCCGGCGGCAGTAAAATCATAAGTTGTAGTCTGCTTCGGCGTAACCGTCTGGTTACCGCTGGGGCCAACCTTGCCGATCCCGTCAATGGTATTCTCAACCGAATCGGTCGAGGACCAACTGAGCTGGCTGGACTCGCCGCACTTGATGCTGGTGGGATTGGCAGAGAAATCGCCCTTCGTGGGGGCGACTGCAATCCGGGTCGTGGACATGCCTGCCTTGAAGCGGGGCAGCGGAGAGGTCAGCTTCTCGAGTCTCGTCCACGGCTTGGTCTTCTGCGCGCCATTCTGGTTAACCTTCACGATGACGCGTTCGTTGGCCTTCACCGTCACGGGGCCGGACCAGATTTCATTCCCCCACCATGTCACCGTTACCTGGTAGGTTCCCGGATGGACAAGCAGTTCCTGCTGCCAGATAAAACTGTTGTTCAAACTTCATCGACATGCCCGACAAAGAAGTCAGGGGTTTTCCCGTTCAGAAGGACCGCCGCATGCGGCGGGCCCTTGATCTGAATTCTTCCCCACGGGCCGGACACCGGGCCACCTTCAGGCTTCAGCGTAACGTCCAGCTTGGTAACCTTGCCGATCTCTAGATTCACCTTCTGAGATTCGGGAGCATATCCGTAGTTACGGACAGTAACCGTGTGCTCACCGGGATCGACCCAGATGGTGCAGAGGGTACCAAAAAGGCAGTTGCCTTCTTTTAAAGCAGCGCCATCAACAAAGACATACGCCTGCTTCGGGCTGACGTGAATCCTGAGCTTTGCTTGTTTCCCCCGCGGGAACGCAGGAGCAACAACAGCGAACAAAACTGCAAGCAAGATTCCCGTGGCCACAAAAAATTTGCGTCGCGGGTCCATCAGGTCAACCTCCGTAGAACTTGAAATATCCTCGGCAATCCGCGTTCGTTGCGTATGAGGAGCGAGCCTAATTACAGGCCCTCTAACAAAATCACTTCTCCACGATATGTCAAACAAGAAGATATGTCAAACAAAAGAAATGGGTAACTTAAGAACGTCCCCATCTGGGTAATTAGCTTTATAACACTCAGCCAGCAAACTGCAGGCGTTGCTGCGCGGCCGTTCGAGTCCATCAACGTTTCGGCCTGTCCCAGCTAAGCATCTGGAATTGCCAAGCTTACAGCAAAGAAGCCAACGTCGCCGGTGGTTGAACGCTATCTTCCCAGGGCGGGCGGGGCGCAGGCTTACCGTTGTGGCCGAATCCCGAACTGAGCCTTCCCACGGAAGCAATCCTTCTCCCTGGAACCTGATTGCTGGCCCGCTGTCGACCGTCCGCGCATGCAGTCGTGATGAATTTCCGTACTGCAAAGGACAAAAATTGTCGGCCGGTCCTGACATTTTGAGAACCGAAAATCCCCGTGCACGAACCGCCCTTTCCCTGTATCGCCAGGAGACCGGCTACAACCTTACTGATCTCTGCCATCCGGGCCCGGCCTTAAAGTTCTTCTAATTCCCACCGATATGATAACTCGTGTGCCCGAGTCAGGGTTGCAGCGCGACGGCGCGCCCCGTCCAGCGAACGGGGCAAGTTACAAAAGGCATGGCAATGAAGACAGAATCAAATGGTTTCTCTCTGATTGAACTTCTAATTGTTGTTGCGATCATCCTGATCATCGCGGCGATTGCCATTCCCAATTTCTTGCGCTCGAGGGTGGCGGCGAATCAGGCTTCGGCGGTGCAATCGCTTCGCACACTCTGCACCGCCGAGTTAACCTTCTCCTCCACGTACAACCGGGGATACACAGCAACCATGGGCTATCTGGGACCGCCCCCTTCCGGTTCCACCGAGGACATCACTCACGCGGCGATCGTCGATAATGTGCTGTCCGGGACTGCGGCGGGCGGAGCCGCAGCGATGACATCCACAAAGGCCGGCTACCTGTTCACCTACTCGCCTGGTGCGGCGATCAACGGGCAAGTAATCTCATTCACCCTTACCGCCGACCCCGTCACTCGCGGAACCACCGGCCTGAATTCCTACTTTGTGGATCAGTCGGGAGTCGTCCGGCAGAACCCCACCACCCAGGCCAGCGCAGCGGACTCGCCCCTGGCAGGATAAGCTGCCGGCTGCAGGAACGCTTCAAAGTATTCTTCCGAAAATGCATGCAGGATTGGTTGCGCGGTGAATTGTTGCGGGTTGTGGAGGAAGTCTCCCGCGCCCCGGGCCCCGATATTCGCGGGGCGAACGCGGAAGACTTGCTTGCCACAAGCAAAAGCTACTTCGGCTGGGGAACGATGCGCAGATAGGGCCGGGGCGATTTCCAGCCGCCGGGATATTTCTTTTTGGCCTCGTCATCGGAAACCGACGGCAGGATGATAACGTCTCCACCCTGTTCCCAGTTCGCCGGAGTGGCCACCTTTTCCCTGGCTGTGAGCTGAATGGAATCGAGGGCGCGCAGCACTTCGTTGAAATTGCGGCCGGTGCTCATCGGGTAGGTCAGCATCAGCTTGATTTTCTTGTCCGGGCCGATGACGAACACCGTGCGCACGGTCTGGTTGTTCACCGCGGTCCGCCCCTCGCAGGTTTCCCCGGCCTCAGCCGGCAGCATATCGTAGAGCTTGGCGACTTTGAGTTCGGGGTCGCCGATCATGGGATAGTTCACCTTGTGGCCCTGGGTTTCTTCAATGTCAACTTCCCACTTCTTGTGGCTGTCCACGGGGTCCACGCTCAGCCCGATGATCTTGCAGTTGCGTTTTGCAAACTCCGGCTGCAGGCCCGCCATATAACCGAGCTCCGTGGTACACACAGGAGTAAAGTCTTTGGGATGGGAAAACAGGACGGCCCAGCCATCACCGATCCATTCGTGAAACTTAATGGGGCCTTGGGTGGTTTCTGCGACAAAATCCGGGGCTGTGTCGTTGATGCGTAGTGACATCTTGCGCTCCTTGCTAAAGATGGAATGGTTCGGGAAAGCCCGCCGTAAAAAGTCTAGGTGTGGCCAATTCTTCCTGTCAAGAAGATTCTCCGCCCTTCAGCCGTCCCGCGCAGCACCCAGGGAACCCGTCCCCGGCGTTTTGGAGATCAACTCCCGGCCAATCGGGATCAGACGCCGGAAACCGCAACGCCTTCCCATAAAATCCGCGTCCGGCCCCGGCGATGGGTTAAGATGCCATAACGAAGGAGGACATTTTGCACGATCACGACTCAGACAACACTCAAAAAAAGACTCGGCGTGATTTTCTTGCCACCGGCATCGCCGGCGTTGCGGGATCGACCCTGCTGGGGGATCCGATGACCAGGGCTGCGGCCCTTGTCCACAACGCAGGAAAGACGGCCCTGCATCCAGGCTCGCTATCGACTCAAGATTCCCCTCAAGGCGGCCAGGCAGGAGGGAAAAAGGCAGCCGGGCAGTTGCGCGGCCTGATGGCGGATGCCGGACGCGTTCCCGAAGATCCTTCCTACTACCGGCGTGCCATCGACTTCTGCCACCAGTGGAACATGAACGCTTACCTGATTTCCCTGACGGACGACCAGGGCTGCGCCTTCCGCTTTAAGAGCCATCCGGAACTCATCACTCATAAAAACGCCCTCACGCCCGAGCAGGCCAAAGAACTTGGTGAATACGCGCAGCAGCACGGGGTGGAGTTGATCCCTGAAATCGAATCGTTCGGCCACACGCGGTTCATTACCGGGGTTCCGCAATACGCTCATCTGCAGGACGCCTTGTCCTCAGGACGCGACAATTTTTCCGCCGTCTGCCCGGTGGCCCCGGAAACCCTGAAGCTGTTCGCGGACCTTTACCGCGAGGTCGCGGAGGTTTTCCCCTCGCGCTACTTCCATGGCGGCTGCGATGAAGTCAACTGGGGCGGGTCTGAGCTTTCGCGCGAGGCACTCAAGAAGAAGAGCCGGGACGAAATCTGGGCGGAGTATGTGAACTCGCTCGACCACATCGCGCGCGGGCTGGGCAAGGACCTGATCGTCTGGGGCGATTTTGTTCTGCACAAGCAGCCCGGCGCGCTGCCACGGCTCAACAAGGACATCATCATCATGGACTGGCAATATTACGAGACCGATCCCAGGCCTCTCGAACAGGCGGCGCGCAAGGTGGTCGACACGGGGCTGCGGGTGATCGGCGCTCCGTCCATCATTTCCTGCCGCTGGGGAGTGCGCGCCGGCGCCAACGCCCTGCGCAACATCGAGGCTTTCGCGGACGCTTACAGCCGCATTGACAGCCCACGGGCGCTGGGGGTGATTGTCACCAACTGGATTCCGTCACGCTACATCCAGCGGTCGCTGTGGGATACCTATGCTTACACCGCAGTCGCCTTGAATGAGGGCAGCGCCGCGGCGCGGGCGTCGGCCTTCCGCCGCTTTGTTGAAAAACACTACCAGGCTGAATGGAACGAAAACTGGTCGGACGTTTTTACCACGCTTTATGAGATTACGCCCAACCGGGCCTCCTGCTCGCCGCGCTGGATGCGGCCGGTGCTGCCGGTCCCCTGGAGAAGCGATGACGACCTGAAGGCGGCCGCAAATTCCGGCACGCTCAACGCACCTCCGTTCCGGCGGCTGCTCAGCCAGCTGGTCTTCAGCGAAGCCCAGGTGCGGGACCACCTGGACGACTTCCTCACCTTCCGGCTTTCCGTGGAGTACATGGAGCACGTCTTCTGGCGCATCACGGTGCTGGCGGAGGAAGCTGCAAAACCGCAGCGAACGCCCGAGGCTGCAGCGGCCCTCATCCGGACCATCGCGGAACGCGACCAGCGGCTGCTGGAAAAACTCGACGTTTCATGGAACAAGGGGCGCGCCGCCGACGCCCAGGCGAAAACAGGAACGGTGTTCGATTTCAGACCCGGCGACCAGTTGCTCTACACGTTCCAGCAGGCCGCAGCTTTCTCAAAACAACTGGCGAGCGACCCGGATCAGTTCTCTCGTTTGCTCGCTGCTTCTTAGCAGGCTGTTGAAAAAGCTGTAGCGGCGGCTTTACGCCGCCAATCCCCGTTGAAAGCATTGGCCTGATGGCGGGGTGAACCCGCCGCTACGCTCTGCCTACGGAACGTTTCACTAGCCTGCTGGAAGTGCGCTGTGGCCGCAGGCAGGGATTGGCCTGAAGCGAGGCGCTGGAAACAACGTCCAACCCGGGTCCCGCGCCGCCTTCCGGGCGGTCGCCTTCACCGGCGCCTGTGGTTTTAGACTAGCCACGGACGGTCGACGCAGGTTAAAATTAACGCTCAATTCGACGGAGAGGTGGCCGAGTGGCTTAAGGCGGCGGTTTGCTAAACCGTTGTACGGTCAAAAGCTGTACCCAGGGTTCAAATCCCTGCCTCTCCGCCAGTTCTTTTAATCCCAATCACTTATCGCTTACCAAGTCACAACGAGCCCTGCGGGCAAACAATCGCTTTAGTGTCCGATTAGTGGCCTGTTGCGCTGATCCCGCTTCGGCGATTCGGTTTTCCAGCATCGTCGTAGCGTTTCGAACCTCATCAGCCACAAACTTGTTGTACCAGGTTGCTATAGTGCTCATGTTCGCGTGCCGGACGCGTGCAACCGGCCGATAACCGGATGGGGAGATTTGCCGTGAAGGGCTCCGACCTGCGCCAGCGCTCGAAAAACGCGATAAAGTAAGAGGTCCTGTTTTTGGCCGGGAAGCGTGGCCGGGTCCAATGAAGGCGCACCATCGGCAGATGCCTGTCCAGCATCACTCGTTGAACGCTGATGTGGAGCAGACACTATTTCACACCGGGAGGTAACCCACTATGTCAAGCAGACTTGATCGCCGTTCGTTCCTGAGCCGGACCACCGGGTCATTGCTGGCCACCTCGATGTTTCCCGGCGTGGGGCGGGCCGGCATCAGCCCCATTGCCGGCGGAATGCCGGAAGCGCAACCTGGAACCGGGCATTCCATCCTGACGCCGGAGCCGGTGGGGATCTTTCCCAGACCTCACGAGATGACCGAGTCGCACAGTCCCTTCGTTTTAAACGAAGAGACGGCGATCCTCCTTCCCGGCGCGGCTTCAGAAAATGACATTCGCCTGGCGCGTTTTCTGGTGGAGGAACTGAGCGACCGATACGGAGTCGAACCCAGAGTCCGGCATGAAGATGCCCTGCCCCAAGGGAATCGATTCATCCTGATGGGCTCGATCAGCAATCCCCTGGTGCGCGAGTATTGCCGCCGGAACCGGCCGGAAGTTTCCGCCACCAATCCCGGCCCCGAGGGATATTTCCTTCAGGCAAATGATCGCGCCGTTGTCGTCGCCGGGTCTGACGATCGGGGAGCCTTTTATGGAATGCAATCGCTCCTTCAGTTGATCGGGAAGCAGGACAGTCAGCTTGAGATCCAGGGCGTGCAGGTGCGCGACTGGCCAGACAAGCCGTTCCGGGGCATTTACCTTTATGTGCCCGGCCGGGACAACATTCCGATGTTCAAACGCTTTGTCCGTGACGTTGTGGCCCGGTACAAGTTCAACACGGTCATCATTGAAATGAACGCCTGCATGCGCCTCGACAACCATCCGGAATTGAACGAAGGCTGGGTGGAGTTTACACGCGACACCAACTACAGCCGGCGCAATTATCCGCCCGGACCCTTGCACGGCCGGGAGCAGAATTCCTCCCATCAGGATTGCGGCGACGGAGGGTTTCTTGAAAAAGCTGAAGTCGCTGACCTGGTGGATTGGTGCCGGCAGCACCAGCTTGAGGTGATCCCCGCCATCCCTTCGCTGACTCATGCCTTCTATCTGCTGTCGAAGCACAAAGAGCTTTCGGAAGTCCCCGGAGACAAGTGGCCGGATACTTACTGCGCCTCGAACCCGAAAAGTTACAAGCTGCTGTTTGAGGTGATGGACGAATTTCTCGAGGTGATGAAACCCGGAATGGTTCACGCGGGCCACGACGAATGGTTTGCGCCCTTTGGCCTGTGCCCCCGCTGCAAGTCGAAAATCCCCGGAGAGGTTTTCGGGCACGATCTCATCAAGGTCCATGAGTACCTGGCCAACAAAGACATCAAGATGGCCATCTGGGGCGACTATCTGCTGGAGAGTGTGCGCGGCAAGGGAATGCGCAAGCACACCACGAAGGATGGATGGGTCTACCACTCGCCCGGCGCGATGACTCCGCAGCAGGTGAAAGAGCTGGTTCCCAAAGACATTCTGCTCTTCAACTGGTTCTGGTCAGCAAGCGAGAAGGGCAAGAGCAACGAAGCGTTGCTGGACGATTTCGGGTTCCGGCAGATTTACGGCAACATGCAGCCCAACATTCAGGAATACCCGGAGCGCATCAAGCGTTCGACGATCATCGGCGGCGCTCCATCGGCCTGGGAAGCGACCAACGAATTCAACTTCGGGAAAGACCTGATGTACAGTTTTCTTGGCTGCAGCAACCTTCTGTGGTCAACGGGCGTATTGAAATCCTCGCAACTGTCTTCCATCGTCCAGGCTTCCGTCCCGGGCCTGAGACGGGATCTCAGCGGAGAAACCCTGCCCAGCGAAACGGGCGATCCGGTTGTCCCCATCGATATCTCCGCCTCATTCAACCAACCAAATCGGGAATCCACCTTCGCGGTTGACCTTCGCGGGATGCGGACCGGAAGAGTTGCAGCAGGAGGTCGAGTGTTTGATTTGATGTCCCCTGCCGCGGCCGGTGGCAAGGCGGTGGTGATGGTGGGCGCGGAGGGCAAAACGCCCAACCCGTTGCCGCGCGAGGTTCGTGGCATCCGGATTGGCGAGGATGCCACCAGCCTGATCTTTCTGCACGCCTGCGCCCTGCCGGCCACCAACAAGGAAGCTTATCGCCTGATCTGGGACATGCGCGATTCGGCGGACCTGCTGGGATGGTACGAAGTGGTTTATGACGACGGGCTGCCGGAACTTATTCCCATCCGATACGGCGTCAACATTCTGGAATGGAACTGGCGCCGGCAACCCCGGCAGGGCGCCTACTGCTACGGAGCCGATGAAGTTGCCTGCGGCCAAAGCAGCGAAAACCCCATCAGCTTTTTTGCGTTCGAATGGACAAGCCCGCGGCTGGGCCAGGTGATTCGAGCAGTCAACCTGAAAGGCTCCAAAGGATTCCGGGGGGCGGTGCAGGGTTTTGAAAACGCTTTTGGAAAAGTCATCCCCAATAACGCCGTGATCCTGAAGTCCATCAGCTTTGTGAAAAAACGAACGGGAGAGTAGGGGCTGAAGCCTTACGACAGCGGACCTCGGAATTTGTTGGGCCTCGGTTGACAAGACAATGGAACTACACGCCTGGACAAAGCAGGGGCCATTAGGTTTCATGGAATCTTGTGTGGGCATGCGACTGAACAGGCGGGTGCCCGGTGGGGTTGGAGTTCAGCGGCCATAAATCCCATGGCGGGACGGATGAGGATCGACGGCGCTCCCGTCGTTGCATCACCGGTGGCTCTGGTGTATCTTCACGCTTTGGCCTGAGCGCGTCATAAGGACCAGGGTTCGGCGCGATGGGATCACTCCCTCTAAGGGAATGGGCATCCGCGTATGCGCCGCTGCCGAGCCGCAAAACGCATCATCATCCATGGGCAGATGGGCTGCAGAGCCGATCAGCCAGACATTTTCAAAAGGGGGAGAAGAAATGAATCGAAGAGAACTCATCCTGGCCGGCATGGCCATCGGAATGACGCCCGCCATCACTTCGGGTCAGACAAAGCGCTCTGCCGGGAACGCTGATCCTGCTCAGCAGTTCCCACCGGGCTCGCCGCCCACCATCCTTTTAAATGATTATGTCCCGCATTCCCTCTATAAAATTCCTGTCACAATCATCAACAAGGCAAAATTCCCCATCTATGACGCCCACTGCCACGGGCGCGGAGGCATCAGTGTCCGCGAGATGGTGAACCTCATGGACGAGGTCGGCGTGGAAAAATCGGTTGTTTTCACCGGAGCCTCCACCCTGGACCGCTTCAAGGAAATCAGCCGGCAATACGCGCCCTATCCCGGCCGCTTTGACATGTGGTGCATGTTTAACATGAACGATTTCGGCCAGCCCGATTTTGAAAAGACGGCGCTGAAGTCTTTGGAAGAGTGCCAGCGTGCGGGCGCGCGCGGCGTCGGCGAACTCCACGACAAAGGCAGGGGCTTCGTCTGGCAATATTCCGGCAGGCGCAGCCGCCGCTCCGGCCGTCCGCGGCGCGCATCGATGCCTCTGAATGGAGGGCCCACCTACACGCGTCCTCCCATGCCGCCCAACCCCAACGCCCCCATGGGACCTCATCCTGACGATCCGCGCCTCGATGCGCTGTGGAACCGGGCCGGCCAGCTCGGCATGCCCATCAGCATCCACGTTTCCGATCCCATCTGGTCCTACCAGCCCATGGACAGCCACAACGACGGCCTCATGAACGGGTGGAGCTGGCGCATCGTTCTCGAACCCGGAACGTACAATCACGACCAGCTGATTGACAGCCTGGACAAAACCGTGGGGCGCCATCCCAAAACCACTTTTGTCGCCTGCCATCTTTCCAACCTGGATTACGACCTCACCCGGCTGGGCCAGATGTTTGACCGCCATCCCAACCTCTACGCCGACATCTCGGCGCGCTTTGCGGAGACGGCCACCATTCCCCGGTTCACCCGCCAGTTCCTGATGAAGTATCCCGACCGCGTGGTTTATGGAACCGACGTGACTTACTGCAAGCCCTTTTTCAGCACCACATTTCGCATTCTGGAAAGCGAGGATGAACACTTCTACGGGCGCGGGCTGGTTGATACCGCGAATTTCAACTTCAATTATCACTGGACGCTGAACGCTTTCGGTCTGCCGGACGACGTGCTCAAGAACATCTATCACGACAACGCCATCAACATTCTCAAGAAGGCGCAGGAGAACGCGGCCTGAGGGTGGCCGCCACCGTCGCAGGACTATGTTGATCCGTTGAAGGCGTCCACCATCCTTCCATGGGCAGGCAGCGCCATGATAGAGCTAATGCTTTGAAGTGTAGTAGTGATAGGCGTCCCGGATGGCGTCGGCATTCTCGCTGGCGTCTCCGCCAAACGGCTTGTAACGGGCCAGATCGTTCTCCCGGACAAGCTGGTTGACTGACTTTCCCTGCTGGATCCCGGCCTTCACCTGGCGCAGGACGGCGTAGAGATAAACGCGCTGGGCGCGAAGCGTCTCCGCCGTTCCAAAGTCGCCGTGTGCGGGAACTACAACCTTCAATTTCCATCCCGCCATTTCATCCAGCGCGCGGAGCCACCCTTCGTAATTAGCCTCGGGATCAGAAAGGTTGTTACCTCGCGTCCAGTTGACCGCAAGGTCGCCGACGAAGAGTATTTCCTGCTTTGGAAGGTAAGCCACGCCGTCGCCGGAGGTATGGGCCGGCCCTTTGCGGATCAGTTCCACGCGTTGCTGGCCATCATCAAAAACCAGCGAATCGCGGAAGCGCACGCTGGCGTTGGCCAGCGGCCACTGAAACTGATGCGGCGCGGGTGGGGCTTTCACCTGGCCACGCGTGTCCCCCAGAGCATAGCGGTCGAACTCCTGGGCGAAGGCCTGCGTGGCCACCACGGCTGCTCCGGCCCGCACAAACACAATGTTGCCGTAACTGTGGTCAGCGTGATAGTGGGTGTTAAAGACAAACCGGATCGGCTTATCAGTGGTCTTCCTGATCTCGCTGATGATCTTCGGCGCCGCCCAGGGGAAGTTTGCGTCGATCACCAGGACGTAGTCGCGAAACACCACCCATCCCACGTTGGTTTGCTGGTGTGTGGGCCGATCTCCAAGCCAGCAGTAAACCGAGGGAGCCAGTTGACGGACCCGCGGCGAAGGACGATCCTGGCCGTACGCTGCTGCGGCCATGATGGGGACGGAAGCGATGAATTCCCGGCGTCGCATGATCTGACACTCCCTGATGGATGGCTCAACTTCTTAATTCAAGAGACCCGGCGGTAAACTTATACGCCCTTTCGCCAGTTGTTGTCACTGCCTTTCTTAATCCGGATGGTCAATGAACCATCAGGATTTGTGGGCTCATAGCAGGCCCACCGGACCGGGCGGCGTATCCCTTTGGTCTCCAGCTCCGCCCGCAGTTTGATCTGCTGCCCCTCCATACCTTTGGGAAGAATGATCGAAGCCTCGCGAATCTGGCCGCCATAAGGCTGACCGGCGTCAAGATTGCCTCCCACTTTGACACGCCCATCGAGACTTTCCGCATAGATCCCCAGCACTCCGGGCACGCCTGCCACGCCGTCATTGGCGATACACAGAATCAGTTCCATGGTGTCATAGCGCTTTCTCTGCCAGACCAGCGAGGGCCGGACGCGATAGCCGAGCCGCTGATCCAGGGCACGCAGGGAGTCGGGATATTTGTCGTAATACCGCCGAATGTTGTCGGCCTCCGTCCAGAGGCCAAAATAATTCGTGTCGATATCCAAAGCGTGAAAGCCGGCGACCTCCCGATAAGGACGGTCCATGGGTCCGCCCGACCTTTGGGGATAGTCGTCGTTAGAAGGGACCTCCTGGTCGCCACCTATGAACCTGCGCGCGGAGCCGCCCAGCTTTTCGATGCAGGCTCTCTCTTCGGCTTCCCACTCAGCAAGCACATAATGGCGGTTTCCGCCGTCCTCGAGCACCGTCGCCACCCAGGGAGGACGATGCGCAAGCGCTTCGATCTGGATAGGCTCATCCATGATCAGGCTGTCGGAACGCAACCAGCCTCCGGCTCGAACCACCATGTCCTGCACCTGGCGGTTCCCAACCCTGGAGATGTCGGGTTCCGTGTTGACAGCCAGAGGCGTGCGTTTCCAGGCATCCATCTGCAATTGGGTCAGATGGACAAAAGTTCTTTCGGCCGTCAGATAGTCGGGAAAGGGATTGGGCAGGTCGTTGGTGTGACCTTCACCCCAGAAGCCGTACATCATCAGGTCCATGTACTCCATCATCGGGTTGCCGTCAAACCGCTCGGCGAGCAGTTCATTGAGTTCGGCAAAGGCTTTGAGAAACTCCGGGGAATCATATCGCGGTTCGTAGAAATCAAAATTCACATGGTGTTCCCGTGACTTGTTGCCGATGTTGACGATGGGAACCTTTCCCTTCAGAAAGTCCGGCATCGAGAGTTTTGCAGGTTGAATGTTCGGGCTGGAAAGCTGGATTCGAAAGCCCACGCCCAGGTTATGGCGTTTGGCGGCGTCCAGGGTGGCTTCCCAAACGGGATTGAGGTCGAGTTTGCCGGGTTGGCTCTGCACGTCGCGCCAATCACAGCGGATGTAAAGAACATCGACGAACGGCAGACTCGCCATCTTTTCCACGGCCTGCTCGAGCGTCTCATTGCCACACTTTACGTTCAATGCCGGTCCGTTTTCCTCCCACGTATAGCCCACCATGCCTGTACCAAAATTTCGAATGTGCTTCAGAGAGGGCTCAGTAACGTGGATGGTGAACCAGCCCTGGTCCTGACCTACGCCGAAGGGTCCCTGGTTCAGGCGATTGGGCACGCGTGGACCAGGGCCAAAGTTGTATCCCTGCCACAGATGGTCAGGCACATCGGCCAGGATGCGTCCGGGGGCAACGCTGCCGGCCCCTGCCAGGAGTGCGCCCATCTTCACAAAGTCTCGTCGCCGCATGGCTCAGTCCTCCCTTATCACTCATTGCAAATGGAATGCGTCACCCGCTCCCGTTCGATACCAGCCAGGGCCATCAATGTGGTCAGTCCCTCAACGACTATGGGGGAGGCAGGGTGAGCGGTCCGTACCGTTTCGGCTTCGATTAGCGGTCTGAGGTCTGTCTCAAACACAGAGTCCGGCTTTCGTGCTCTCTGTCTTGGAATAGAACCCACGGAAGCACTCCATCGCCTGCCGCAGGGTCTCGTGAACAACGATTCCCTGCGGCAGCGGTCTGGAAATGCCTCCGCGGTCCGTGTGGCTGCCGGCTGTCTCTTCCCACTCACAGGCGGGAAGATTCAGAAGTGTAACTTCAAAGCCATCTGGACCTGGCGCTGCGGGATCACAGTGCTGGAAATAACACCCGCCGAACCAGGGCCATCTGTGACAAATGGATCAGGCTGAGAGAACACGGGATGGTTGAAGGCATTATAGAACTCAGCGCGGAACTCCAGGCGATATCGCTCGGTGAAGTTGAAGTACTTTCGGAGTGATATGTCCGCGCCCTTCTCGCCCGGGCCTTCCAGAATGTTCTTGCCAGCATTGCCGAAGGTACCAATCGCCGGCACAGGAAAGTCATTGATGTTGAACCACAGATCGGGAGTCGGGTTAGAAAGGGTGCCGTTGCCGATGCGATCACTCCGCAAAAGCCCCTGAGTACCTGTGTTTGACTGATCGGTATCTATCTGAGGCGAAAATGGGAAGCCTGAACGGAACGTGACAATTCCGCCCAAGTGCCACCCGCCCAAAACGTAGTCAACACCCTTGTTTTGGTTTAGGAACGTCTGCCCCTGGCCAATGGGCAGAGCATAGTCAAAGCTCGTGACCCAACGCGCGGTGTTGTTGAAATCCGCAAGGCCCTTTTCTGCCCTAAGGTTATAGCTGTCCTGTGGCCAAGGGGAATTGCAGCAGATCGGCGGCTGGTCATCGATGGCCTTGCCGTAAGTAAAGGCGCTCAGGATATAGAGACCATGGCTGGTCCGCTTTTCCATAGTGAGCTGGAAAGAATGAAACGTTGAGTTCCCGTGATTCTCGATGGAAGTGAACGGCCCATACTGCGGATAGGGCCTGAGAGACTGGTCAAACGTTGGCCCGGGAATGCGAAGTTGGTTCCGATCGGCAAGGACTTGAAGGTGAGTCGCTTTATTCCCAACATAGGCCCCAGTCAGCAGAACCTGGCCCGGAAGCTGATACTGGATATTGAGATTCCATTCATCTACGACGGGATTGTGAGGGTACCAGTCCTGGCTGGTAACACTCGGCTCCACCGCAGTAGCGGGGTTGAGTGAAGGCCATCCAGCAGCCAATGTAACGATCGATGGCGTCAACCCATCGCTCGTAAATATGGGCTCATAAAAGAACGGCAGGTTGTAGGCAACTTGCAGCGGATCACCGGTCCGGATTTCCTGAGGCGAGAAGAAGCGCCCGTAACCGGCGCGGAATACAAGCTTTTGGGAACTTAAGGGGCTGTAAGCGAGGCCAACACGCGGGGCGAAATCGGCCTTGTCAGTTGACTCCAGATTCGAGGGATAGCCTTGAGTGCCGGCCGTAATAATCTCCCCCGTCGGGTACCAAAAATTGGCCATCCGGTTATGCGCCTCGCCGAGGGGAGTTATGTAGTCGTACCGCAGTCCCAGATCGAGTGTCAGGGACTGGGTAGCTTTGTAAGTGTCCTGCACAAATCCACCGAAGACTTTCTGGCGGTTTCCAAAGTAGGTGACTGTGGAAATCCTGGCGGAATTCGGAAGACCCACAAGCATGTCGGCAACTGAGTTGCCGGTGCCCTGCTTGTTGCCCGGATCAACTGCCGTGAATTGGCCACTAAACCCGATGTTACCTCGCGGTTGGCCAATCTGGAGAAGGTTAAACTGGTCAGCGACGATCTGGGGACCCGTCTTGATCGTATGTTTTCCGTGGATCCAGCTGAACGTGTCATTCAGCACGAACTGCTGGCTCACACTCCAGGTAGGGGTGTACGTTGGCTCGCCTATGCGGCGGTACGTTGAAGGTGAAAACACCGCCAGGCCGTTAATCGCAGGATCGTCAGGCTGGCCCGGAACTGCCAGATCTGCCGAAGGATATACCTGGCCATAAGCAGGGAGGTTGGCAATATAATGGACTCGGTTGAATCCCAGCCGAAGTGAATTCACCATGGTGGGGCTTAGAGTCTGGGTCCAGCCAATCACGGCCGCCTGTGCCTTTAAAGGCCGCGTGCCCGTGCCGTAGCTTCCTCCATCGGCAATCCCCGGGAAGGGCGGCTGGGCAACACGCAGTTCTTTGTCGAACGAATACCTGCCAAAAATCTGCGTCTTGGTGGAGACGTTCTGATCGATGCGCACGTCGAACTGGTCCTGCTGGTTGGTGGCGGGCTTATTGACCACGTAGTTGTTACCCTGCACACCGTTTAGCGTGGGATTGGGGTATAAAGCAAGGACGTTCTGTGCCAGGGAGCTCATACTCCCTTGAGGGATCATGTTTGCGGTTCCCGTCGGGAGACCGGTTGTCGGGTCAAACCCAAAACCGTCCCGAACGATGTTTCCATTCACTGTCCGGGTGGTCGATGGGTCATAGATTTCGCCCTGGTAAATCGGGCGGCCCAAGGCATCTACGCCTGTTTGCGCTCCCAGAATATCGCTGAAATCCCCAACGCGCTCTGCTAGTGTCGGGATCTTATAATGGTATGTATTAGCCTGGTGGATCCGAGTGCCCTGGTAGTCTACAAAGAAGAATGTCTTGTCCTTCTTGATGGGCCCGCCCAGCGTTGCCCCAAACTGGTTCTGTTTATACGGGGCTTTGGGCTCGCCGGCGGGTTCAAACTCTCCGCGAGCATCGATAGCCTCATTGCGCAGGAATTCAAACGCCTCTCCGTGGAAAGCATTCGCCCCGGATTTGGTTGTGGCGTTGACCACGCCGCCAGCGCTACGGCCGAATTCGGCCGAATAATTTGTCGTCTGAATCTTGAATTCAGCAATGGCGTCAGGGCTGCTCAGGAAGGAAATGTCGCCGTTATCGTTGGAATTGTTCTGAATGCCGTCAAGAACGAAGTTGTTTTGATCTCCCCGGGTTCCATTAACGGAGAAAAGCCCGCTCGTATTCCCGTTGGTTGGCTCGCTCCCACCATTAACGGGACCCTCATGAACTTTGGCCACGCCCGATGTGAGCGAAGCGAGGTCGGTATACCGGCGTCCATTGAGCGGCAACTGCTCGACCTGCTGGCTGCTGACAACGCTGCCTAATGAAGCATCCGTCGTCTGCACCAGCGGGGGCGCGCCGCTGACTTCCACAGTCTGCGTAACCGAGCCAACCTGCAGGCTGAAGTCCACGCGGATACCCGACTGGACGTTCAGCACAATGTTCTGACGCACCACCTTCTGAAAACCCTGGGCATCGACTGTAAGCGAATACGCCCCGATCTTGAGGGGTGTAATTACGTAATTGCCGTCAGACCCACTCTTGACTACTGTCTTAATCCCCGTATTAACTTCTGTGGCCGTTAGGGTAGCGCCGGGAACCACCGCGCCGCTTGCATCCCTGACGGTCCCGACTATGGTTGCGGTGTCAACTTGTGCAAGCCCCCGCGTCCCCATACAGAGAACCAGAAAAATTCCCACTACAAATAATTTAAATACACACTTTCCCATGGCCATCCTCCTTCAAGGCAACCTTTTCCCTACTTCATGTCAGTGTCAGTGATTCCCCAAGTGTGAGCTCTGCGGGCATTTAGTCACGACATTTCGTTTAATGCCTCATTTTTTCACTTTCTTTCGAACTTGGGTCAAATCTTATTTAACATGGGCGTTGGGAGGTGTCAACGAGAAATTTCGCGGATCATGATGAAAGGCGTTAAGCGTTCCATGGAAAGGACTTGCCCCGGTTCTCAGGCGCATGGCAGAGGGAAGACGGACGCAAGGGCCCCGGTACTCATCCCGAAGCTATCAGGCGGCTTACGGGGGCAATTATGATATACCTCACAGCCTTGGTGGAGGCTGAGACCACCGCGGAGGTCACCAGATGAGGGCGGCCCGTGATTTTCCGGAGAGCACGTCCTCATCGAGCTCGTACCCAAAGCCGGGCGACGGGCTGAGATCGACAAAGCCGTGTTCGGGCTGCGGCTCGCCCTTCAGCAGCGGATGGCCTCCCTGGGCGAAGATGTCCACAAACTCCGCGCGCGGCGCGTTCTCCGTGGACATCACAAAGTGGTAAGTGGGAGCTCCCACGCCGTGCGGAATCACCGGCAGATCGTGGGCGCTGGCCATGGCGGCAATCTTCTTCAGTTCAGAAAGCCCGCCCGCGCGGTAAATGTCCGGCTGCAGGATGTCCACCGCTTTCTTTTCGATCAGGTCGCGGAACCCGTAGCGCGTGAATTCATGCTCGCCGCCTGTAATCAGGATGTCGGACACGGCGTCCTTGATTTTTCGATAGGAATCGATCTGGTCGGGCGGCACCGGCTCTTCAATCCACAGCACCCGGAACTCGGCAACTGCCTTGGCCAGGGCGATGGTGTAAGGAACGTCGAGCGCCATGTAGCAATCGAGCATGATGTCGCCGTCGGGGCCGATCATCTCGCGGGCCTTTGCCACCAGTTCCACATTCTTCCTCATGCCCTCCTGGCCGTCGGCGGGGCCGCAGGGCACGGCCAGCTTCACGTGGCGGAAGCCCTCTTTCAGGTGCCGCTCGGTCAGGTTGCCGGTCACGTAGACCGGAATGCGATCCTTGGTTTTCCCGCCGGCCAACTCGTAAACGGGTTTGCCCGCTGCCTTGCCGGCCAGGTCCCACAACGCCAAATCGATGCCGCTGATCACTTCGATTACGATCCCTTTGCGCCCATAAAACAGCGACGCCCGGAACAACTGCTCCCACAGCCGCTCGATATTCGAAGGGTCCTGGCCAACCAGCAGGTTCCTGAACTGCTCATCGATGATGGCCGCGGCCACTTTTCCTTTGCCGCCTCCCACCGTGCCCAGGCCGTGCAGGCCTTCGTCGGTCACAATCTCCACAATCGCTGCGGACATCGGCCCGAACCAGCTTGAGCGCTTCGCTTTGTATTCAGGGTAGATCGACATCGGGTTCGCAATGACGCCCTCGCTCAGCCATGAGGGGCTCATCGGAACCACATGGACTTTCACTTCGCTGATCTGCATCCTGCCTCCGCTTCGCGCGTCATTGTCACTTCATCGTAATCACGCTCACTTCAAATGGGCCCAGCGCCGTCTCATCCCGCGCCAGGGCCGTCGCTCCCACGCCGGACTCTGCCGTCTCCTCGTTCACGTACTGTTCGCTTGAGCCGGCGGCTCCCGGCAGCGAAATCGATGCCGGCCGGTTGCGCCGGTTGATCAGCAGCAGTTTGCGCTGTCCCGACTTGGTCACGAATCCCTGCGCGTAGACGCCCGATGAGCCGCCTTCGGTCTTCACCAGCTTGTCGCCCGGGCCGAAATTGTCGTGCAAAAGTTTCAGCACCCAGAAACGCGCGTTCGGCTGCCCTGTTGTCCAGTCCACCATCGAGACGCTGGGGAACTGGGTGGGATAGCCGACCAGTTGCGATTCCCCCGCCACCTCAATGCCCTTCTTTGCCAGTTCCACGTATAGATAAGCGTACATGGCGCCGCACAGGTTCCAGTAGCCGTTCGGGAATGGGCCGCACCAGGTGGTCCGCCGTGTCGTAAGGCAGAATGCAGCCGAGTTCGTTCGTATCGGTCAGGGTCTCAGGCGAAAGCCTCTGGCGAATCGCCTGAATGTAATGGACGGTATCGAGAAATCGTTCCGCCTGGTCCCAGAAAGTGTATTGCCAGTTGTTCAGGTTCTGAGAGGGTGAAGGGCCCGCATAGAAGTGATAGGAAACCATATCCATCGGAGTCCCCGGCTTGTGGTTCTGGTGATTCAGAAAGTACTCGAAGAATTTCGGATTCACCGAGGGCGCCGCCAGCGACGCCCCGACAAACTTGATGCCGGGATCGACCTTGTGGATCGCCGCGGTGACGGCGTCGTAGAGCCGGGTGTAAAATTCCGGAGTCATGCCGTGTTCAAAGTCCACCTCGTTCAGCACTTCCCAGTACTGGATCTTGTAGTGGTGGCCGGACTCGCGCCTCTTGCCGTATTCGTCCGTAAAGCCGCCCTGCGTGTACCAGCTCGACCAGCCGCGCGTAATAGTCCGCCACTTCCTTCATGCTGGGGTCGCGCAGTTCCGTCCCGTGCTCGTAGCTCCAGTCCACCTGGTCCGGGTCTGCGGGAAAGGCCACCGGCTTCTCCGTCTTCCACATCCATTGCGGGATGGTGCTGAAGTTGATCATCACCGAATGCCCCGCCTGCGCATTCATAAAATCTTCCATCAAGGGATCGATCAGCGAAAAATCCCACGAGGTTTTGCCGTCCCGCGGGAGGTTCGAGTTCCGCCACGCCCAGCTTCGGATAGGGCAGCCAGGGAACGTAACGCACGTAGTCGGCGCCCAGGGCCTTCAGGTTCTCAAAAACCCGGTCGTGGATTTTCGATCCCCGGCGCAGCGGCGGATTCACCACCACCTGCAGCGTGGGAGTGGTTTTGGAAACCTCCTGCACCTGGTTCCAGTCCACCTGGACCTTGCCCGTGGTCTGCGCATACAAAAACGGAACCAGCAACAGGGCCGCCAGCAATCCCACCGCAATTTTCATGATCTTCATCGGACGATTCCTCCCCGCTTGACCCTGAGGTCCATTGTGCTTCCGGAATAGTACGCCTCTGCCCGCATGGGCCGGGCAGGGCAACATTAAACCTCTGAATCCCTCCGTTGACCAGCAGGATTTTACGGTCCCCTCAGGGTGTGAAATGTCCGGACCTAAATTAACGGGTCGATGCTCCCGGGAAGCATCTCCTTTAGCCCTCTCGCGCAAGCCGGGCAACAGGTTGTATATTGGGGTTAGCCACCTGCCGGCTCTCAAAGGAGAGGATGGATGACTCTGCTTCAGCAGACCATCGGCCTGGTCGTGTCGATGGCAGTCTGTTTTGGCGCGGCGGGCTTCGGGTCAATGTTGACCACGCCGTCCATCGGTGGATGGTATGCCGCGCTCGCCAAACCCGCGTGGTCGCCTCCCAACTGGGTATTCGGGCCCGTCTGGTCGCTGCTTTATCTTGCCATGGCCATGTCTGCCTGGCTGGTCTGGCGCCGGGTTGGATTTCCGCGCGCCTCGTCTGCGCTCAATCTCTTTGCAATACAGCTCGTCCTGAACGTCTGCTGGTCAGCCATCTTTTTTGGGGCGCACAGGCCGGGCACGGCCTTTGCTGAAATTCTTCTCCTCTGGTTAGCGATTCTGGCCACGATGGGGGCTTTCCGTTCGTTTTCGCGCGCGGCGGCCTGGCTGATGGCGCCCTATCTTCTCTGGGTGGCGTTTGCCGCAGCGCTCAATTTTTCCATCTGGAGGCTGAACGCTTGAGCGAACCGCGCAACTTTCCCATCCGCATCGGCATTTCGGCCTGCCTGCTGGGCGAGAAGGTCCGCTACGACGGCGGGCACAAGCGCGACGGCTACCTGGTGGAAACATTCGGGGGCTTCGTCGAATGGGTTGCGGTCTGCCCGGAAGTTGAGATGGGACTCAGCACGCCGCGCGACACACTCCGGCTGGTCCGCATTGGAGACGACGTGCGGATGGTGATGCCCAAGACCGGCACGGACCATACCAACGGGATGCAAGCCTTTGCCCGGCGCCGCCTGCTGCAGCTTGAGAAAGAAGACCTCTGCGGCTACGTCTTGAAAAAGGGCTCACCCAGTTGCGGCATGGAGCGCGTGCGCGTTTTTGACTCGCACGGCGTGCCGGCAAAGTCCGGGCGCGGGCTTTTTGCCGAGGCCTTGCTTGGGCACTTCCCGAACCTTCCCGTGGAGGAAGAAGGCCGGCTTTACGATCCGCGCCTGCGCGAGAATTTCATTGAGCGCGTGTTCGCGTATCGCCGCCTGCGGACGCTTTTCGCCGGGCGCTGGAGGCTGGGCGATCTGGTGGCTTTCCACACGGCGCACAAGCTGCTGTTAATGGCCCATTCGCCGCGGGCATATGCCAGTCTGGGACGCCTGGTGGCCGGCGGCAAGTCGCTGCCCCAGGCCGAAATGCGCTCGCGCTACGAAGCGGAATTCATGAGCGCTCTCGGCGAAATGGCCACCGCGCGGCGGCAAACCAACGTCCTGCAGCACATTTCGGGCTACCTGCGTCCGCACATGGACGAGGATTCGTGCAAGGAATTGCCTGCCCTGATCGAGGACTATCGCCGCGGCCTGGTACCGCTCGTCGTACCGGTCACGCTGATTCGATACTTCCTTCGCCGCTTCCCGATTCCCTATTTGAGCGGCCAGGTGTACCTGGAGCCTCATCCTAAAGAATTAATGCTGAGAAACCATGTCTAAGGAGCGTGCCGCAATCCGCTTTCGCCGGGCCTTCCTGCACAGGCGGTTGGAACTGACGGTAGTCGGCTAGGGTAAATCCATGAACTACGACGCAATCCTGTGGGTCTCTTTTGGCGGCCCGGAGAAAGAAGATGACATTATTCCCTTCCTGCAAAATGTCCTGCGCGGCAGAAACGTTCCGCGCGAACGCATGCTGGCCGTGGCGGAGCACTACCACCACTTCGGCGGCAGGAGCCCCATCAACCAGCAGAACCGGGGGCTGATTCGGACGCTCGAAGCCGAACTGGCCGCACAGGGCCCGCACCTCCCCGTCTACTGGGGCAACCGCAACTGGCATCCTTTGCTCACCGATACCGTAGCCAGAATGAAATCCGACGGAATCAAGCGGGCGCTGGCCTTCGTCACTTCCGCCTACAGTTCCTATTCCAGTTGCCGGCAGTACCTGGAGAACATTGAAAACGCGCGC
Source organism: uncultured Acidobacteriota bacterium (assembly GCA_963783155.1). Classification (GTDB taxonomy): domain Bacteria; phylum Acidobacteriota; class Terriglobia; order UBA7540; family UBA7540; genus SCRD01. The sequence continues at coordinate 48,743 of CAWANC010000020.1, forward strand.
GCCGCCGCGGGCGAAGGCGCTCCCCTGATTGACAAAATCCGACCCTTTTACAACCATCCCGGGTACATCGCCGCCATAACACAGCAGGTGCAGCAAGCCCTGGCCCGCATCCCTGCTGAAAGAAGAACCGCCGCCCACGTCGTCTACACCGCGCACAGCATTCCGCTCCGGATGTCGGAGACCTGCCCGTATGCGCAGCAACTGCTGGAGGCTTCGGGCCTGGTTTCAGCGGCGCTTGGAAGGTCAGGAGACCCGCTCGTCTACCAGAGCCGCAGCGGCCCGCCCACACAGCCCTGGCTCGGCCCGGACATCCTGGAGCATCTGAAGGCGGTCAAGAACGACGGCCACGCAAGCGACGTGGTTATCGTTCCCATCGGCTTTGTCTCAGACCACATGGAGGTGCTCTACGATCTCGATACGGAAGCCCGCCAGCTTTCGAAAGAGCTCGGTTTGAATATGGTTCGCGCCGCAGCCGTGGGCACCAACCCCGGCTTTGCCCGAATGGTCCGGGAACTGATCGTGGAAAGAATGGAAGGGAATTCCGCCCGCCCCAGCCTGGGAACGCTCGGCGCCTGGCCGGACGTCTGCCCGGCCGGCTGCTGCCGGTTGCTGCCCTGACTGGTGCCTTCAGAAAGGATCATTTCACTTGCAGCTTCCGCCAGAGGACTATTTCCTGTAAAACTCCGGGAACTGTTTCTTGAGCGCCCGCAGCTTGGGCATGTCGTTGAAGACAATGTAGGGATAGTTGGGGTGGCGTTCGAGGAAGTTCTGGTGGTAAGCCTCTGCCGGATAGAAGGCCTTGAAAGGAACCAACTGGGTCACGATGGGGCGCGAGTAGACGCCTGACTTATTCAGCTGGTCGATATACGCCTGCGCGATCTGTTTCTGGTCCTCATGGGTATAAAAAATCACGGAGCGGTATTGAGGTCCGGTGTCCGGACCCTGCCGGTTGAGCTGGGTGGGATCGGTGGCCACTGAGAAGAAGATTCTGAGCAGCTCGCTGAACCGGACCTGTGACGGGTCGTAAGTGATCTTCACGGACTCTGCATGGCCCGTTGATCCCGAACTGACCGTCTCATATTCGGCAGACCCGGCGTCTCCTCCCGAATAGCCGGAAACAACTTTTTCGACCCCCTTCACATGCTTGAAGACGGCATCAACTCCCCAGAAACAGCCGCCCGCCAGAACGGCCGTCTGTTTGCCCTGGGTTGCGGAAACATTGGCAGGTCCCGCATATGCGGGTACCTGACCGTGCGCGCTGGTTGAGCAGCCCACGCCGGCCAGCACAGGCAACGGCAGCAGAAGAAGAATGATTTTCCTGAACAGATTGGCGCAAGAGTTCTTCATTGCAATCGTCTCCCTTTCCCGGCGTCCAGCCTGAAAAAAGCCCGGACTGTCGCAACAGCATCCACGCCTATCCCAGCTTGACGAAGCTCAAGGCCGCTGAATTCATGCAGTATCGGAGCCCGGTAGGTTTTGGCCCGTCGTCAAACACATGGCCCAGGTGCGCATCGCACCGCCGGCAGGAAATCGCCGTCCGCCCCATGCCAAAACTGTAGTCTGCGATTTCCCTGATGTTTTCTTTGGCAATCGGCTCCCAGAAGCTGGGCCAGCCAGTGCCGGACTCGAACTTGGTACCGGAACTGAAAACCGCCGTGCCGCAACAGACGCACCGGTACACTCCCTTCTGGTGGAGGTTCCAGTAAGTGCCTGTAAACGCCCGCTCGGTCCCCGCCTTGCGCGTCACTTCAAATTCGATGGGCGTGAGCTGCTTTCTCCATTCGGCATCGCTCTTGACTATTTTGGGGACTTCCACTACGCCCTTTCGCACGCCGTTGCTCCCGAATTCCGCTATTCGAACCGTCCTGGCTTTCCCGGGCCGTCCGGCCTTTGCGGGCGGTGCCATGGGTTCCAGCCGGCGCGCCACGGCAAATCCAGCCAGCCCGGCAGCGGCTGCCAGAATAAAGTTTCTGCGGCTGACCCGCGGCATGGCCAGTCTTCTTCCCTGGTCAAATTTCTGCACCCCATCCTCCCGGAAATGGAAATAGACGAGCGACCTTCCACTATCACAGTCGCTCACTTATAAAATACCGGAGGACGCCCAATTTATTCCCGGGAATTTGAGGTTGGGTTTTCCAGAGGTTGCGCGCTTCGGGAACACCAGGGACAGTCTCAATCGGCAGAAAACTCGCCCGATCCCTCGCGCGTCACCAGAATGGTCAGCGTTGCCACGGCCGCCGCTGCAATCATGGGGACCCAAAGGATGTTGCGCAGTCCCGTTGCCGCCAGGCTCCCGCAGATGCTGGGCCCTGCCGTTCCACCCACCAGCGACACGGCCATGATGGCGCCAAACACGGTGCCCGTCTGGCGCGGAAAGCGATCACCCGCAATGCCCAGCGCCGTGGGGAAAATGGACGCGAGTCCCAGGCCTATGATGCCCATGCCCAGCACCGCCGTGGGAAACGCACGGCTGGTATACTCGATCATCGTGCCCGTCACGGTGACGGCAGCGGAGAGCAGCATGACCTTCCGGCTGCCCAGCACGCGAAGCAGGAAAGCCGCTCCCAGTCGCCCGGCGCCGATGGCCGCGCTCAGTCCCACCAGCGCCCAGCCGGCGCGCTGTGGCGTGGCGTTGAACATTCCGGCCACAATCTTTCCCGCCCACACAAACATGCTGTTTTCGCTGCCCGACTCAAAAAACAGCAGCGCGCCAAAAAGCCACACCAGCGGATGGTTCAGCACCCGCAGCAGTTCCGCCAGGCGGGTCCCGGCATAGATGGGGGCCGGGAAGCGGAAAGTCAGCACCGGAACCAGGACGAGCGTCGTTCCGACGGCGAGAATGTGCAGCACCGAAGCAGTCCCAAGCCTTCCGCCCAAAGTGGACATCAGTAGCGGGGCCGTCAGCGCTCCCAGACTGAATGAGAATCCCAGCAGGTTCAGCGCCGCACCCCGACCTGACGCGCTCAGGTCTGCCACCAGGGCGTTGGTTGCCGTATTCAGGATGCCTCCGCCGAATCCGTAAACCAGCGCCGCCGCCGCCAGCGCCCCGTAGGTGTGGAGCGCCGGCATCAGTCCCACTGCGCCCGCCACCATCGCCAGCCCTGCGGCCAGCACCGGCTTCGCTCCCGCAGTGTCGAGCACAGGCCCCACCAGGATGGTCGCCGCCAGAATGCCTGCCAGCGGGAACGATCCCAGGCCTCCTGCCTGAATGTAGTTCACCTCCAGCGAAGGCAGCAGCGATCCCATCAGCAGCAGCACCACGCCAAAAACAAACATGCAGGCGTTGGCCGTCAGCACCAGGGCAAAGCGGCGAACTTCAGTGTCGTTGACCATCTTGTTGGGGCAACTCAGAGCCTTCGCGCCTTTTCGTCAAATGACTCTTTCAGGATTGTTTCTTCCGCGCCGCCAGGCGGTCGCAATCGTCAAACACCACCTTGGCTGCGCCCAGCAACCCGGCCCGAGTGCCCAGGCGGCTTCGCACCACGTGGACCTGTTTCACCGCCAGCGGCTGGCCCCATCGCTTCATGGTCTTGCGCGCGACATCGAGAACCAGGTTGCCTGCCGCCGCCACGCCGCCGCCGATCACGATGACTTCAGGATTGAGCACATCGACGAGGTTCGCAAGACCCAGCCCCAGGTCGTGCCCGGCGCGCTCCAGCACCTGCTTCGCTTTCCGGTCGCCGCGCCGCGCCATGGCGGTGAGTTCCCGGGCCGAGAGTTTGCGGCCGAATTCTCTGCTCGCCGCGAGACCAATCCCCGTGCCGCTGGCGTGGGCTTCAAAGCAGCCGATTGATTTGTAGATGGGCTGATACTGATCGCGCAACGCCATCCAACCCACCGAGCCGGCCAGTTCCCCGTGGCCGCGCAGCAACCGCCCGCCCGCCAGGATTCCGGCGCCAATGCCCGTTCCCACGGCCAGGAAAACCACGTCGAGGCAGTTGCGCGCCGCGCCCTGCCAGGCTTCACCCACCACAAAAGCGTTGCGGTCGCTCTCCACCAGCGTGGGCAGCCCGAAGCGCTTTTTGAGGGCCTGCCCCAGCGGCATGCGCTTCCAACCGGGAATGTTGGGAGCCCACACGCGGCCGTCCGGCCAGGCCAGTCCCGGAACATCCATTCCGATGGCGCCGATGTCCTTTGCGGGCATTCGCCGCAGCAATTCCACTACAGCTTCCACTACCTTTCGCCCGCCCGCAGCAGGCGTGGGAATCTCAGCGTAATCGGACAGCTTGCCGCTTCGGCTCACGCGCGCAGCCGCAATCTTGGTGCCGCCGATATCCACCGCCCACACTGCACGAGGTTCTTGCGTCATGATGGTGTTCCGAATCTCTACCCTATGATGCGCCGCCATTGCGCGTGCTACCAATTGGCTCGGAAAGACCCCTCACCCGGTTCGCTACGCTCACCACCCTCTCCTTGGGGAGGGGGTGCCGGAGGTACGACGGCGGGTGAGGGGATCCTTTGCAGCACTGTCACCCGGCCGTGTTCAGCTTCACCACCCAGATTTCGCCGCCGGTCAGGTTCTTGTCAAGGACCACATCGCCGTTCGCAGTTTTAAATTTCACCGGGCGGCCGGCAATGATGTCCTGCGCCTCGCGGACGACTCCACGCAACGTGGACGGAAATGGAAGCCTGCGCGGGCTTTTGAGCGTGGTTGAAGACGAAGACCAGTTGCTGGTTTGCGCTAACCAGCCGGCGAACTTCAACTTCGCTGGTTCCTGCGCCTGAGACTTTCACCTCTGCACGAACGCCCGCAGCCCGCGCCAGAGATCGCAACAGCCGCCCGGTGGAGGGGTCGTGCTCACGCTCGTAAGAAAGCGGAAGAAACGTTCCGGCAAGGATGGCCTTCCCCTTGCCGAAAGAGTTTTCAACCATGGCGGGCTGGCCATTTGCGAAGCGCGCCAGCACCTGCGCGCCTTTCAGAGGCACAAGCTCTTCTTCAAAGTTGTCACCGCGAACCGCTTCGCCAGGTTTCATGCCGGACAGGTTGGGCGATGATTCCACAAGCAGCCGCGCGGCCTCGACGGGCCGAATGATTTTTTCTCGGGCGCCGAACACCTGCGCAAGCCCGAAGCCCGGAATCACCTCGCTGGCAAATCCCCGCGCGTTGTTCCAGGCCAGGCGCGCGCCGGCCACCGCCGTGCCGCCCTGCTCGACATAACGCTTAACGCCCTCGGCCACCTGCCGCGAAATCATCACGGCGTAGGGCAAAAACAGAATCTTGTAAGCCTTCACGCGGCCGTCGATTACGGCCTGCGTGCTGACAAAATCCGCCGGAATCCGGGCCTCAAGAAAAGCGCGGTGCAGGCCCTCCAGCGAATCACGTTCCGCGTTGCCGAGCGTCGAGAGCGAAGGCTCCGTTCCGCCCACCATATAAGACAGTCGGTTGTAAAGGATGGCCACCTCGGCCGGGGCCGGCTGGGCCTTGTCGATTGAAGCGGCGTTTTGCGCGATGGCTTTGGCCGTTGCGCCTGCCTCCTTCGCGCGCGGCGTGAGCGTGCCGTCCAGGTTGATCAGGCCGTAGCCGTTCGACTCGTAGCCGGCGTTCATCGGATACCAGGCGTAGACGGCGATTTCGCGCGCGCCGTGAGCGATCACCTGCCACATCCAGTAGGCTTCATCGTGGCCGGTGACCGGCTGGGCGATGCGCATCCCGGTGACGCCCTGGCCTGCCTGCAGTTCGCCAATCCAGAATCCTTTGTCGAGGCTGTGCCCGGCTGAGCGCGAAAAGTCGAGCCCTGCCGCGAGATGCTCGTAAGTCCACGGCTTGCGCGACTCGGCATGCTTGGGATAGAGCGACGTGCCGAAAAAGTCTGCATTCTCCGCCATCAGGAAATCATCCGGCTCCCCGTAGCCATCGCGCGGATCGGTAAACAGGCCCGGCACGGCCGAGTGGCTGGTGATGGGGTTAAGGTGGTCGGCGCTGCGGACAGCATCGACGCGCGTTTTCAGGTCAGCGGCCAGCTTGGCGGTGATGAACGCCCGCCAGTCAAGATAGTCGGTGAAGGAAAGGATGGTTGAAAAGCGCGGCGGCGTTACGCTATCCCAACTTGTAAACCCTCGGTACCACACTTTGTTCAGCGCCGCCAGGGTTTTGTATTTTGCTTTGAGCCACTCGCGAAAACGCGCCTGGGTGTAGCGGCAATAGCAGAACTCGGGGTTCTTGAGATAATCAAACCCCGCCCAGTTCACCAGGTGCGGCTCGCTCCAGACGTCCCAGCCGTAAAGCGCGCGGTGGCGGTTGGCGTCCTGCGACAGCGCCTCAATAAATTTCACAACCTCATTGCGAACGGCTTCGTCGTCAATGCAGTAGCCGGGCGCCGCCTGGGAATTAATGACGGCTCCCGAACGGTCGACGAAGCGTGCGTCGGGATAGCGCTGGCCCACCCAGTCCGGCGCGGAATCGGTGTAGATCTGCACGATCACGCGCAGCCCGCGTTCATGCGCCAGACGCAGCAGCAGGTTGAGATTCTGGAAGTCAAACTGGCCGGGCCGGGGCTCGGCGGTAGCCCAGTCCACCCAGCACTTGACGGTGTTGAATCCCACGGCCTTGATCTGGTCAAGGTCCCTGCCCCAGCGGGCTGCGCTGGAAGAATCCACCGGTTCCAGCATGGGAGCGCGCGCCTTGCCGCCGCCATACCACACGGCGACGGGAAAGAACGGTTGCGAGGGAGAAGCAGCCTGGGGCGCGCCGCGACTCGTAACCGCCCACAGGAGGCCGAGCGCCAGCGCAGCGCCAAAAATTCCGTACCAGCCGATCTTCACCTTTATAACTTTCATCTCGAGACAGCCTCCTCCTATGGGTCCGAGGCAGGTCCCGCTCTGCCCTGTGGGCGGGCGTCGGCGCGGGCTTTCAGCGTTCCTCAGGGAACGCGCCGGGAAATGCGCCGGGCGAACTCCACGAAGACGCGCTGGTTGTGGTCGGGTTCTAGCCCGACGTTGGGCGAGACGAAGGTGGGAGGCTTGTGCCCGCTCTTCACCAGTTGCGAGCCGACTTCAGCCACCAGGGCCATGGCGATGGTGACGGCCGCCACGGTTGATCCCGCGGCAAATCTCTCCTGTATCCCTTCCACTCCCACCAGGGCATCTTCAGGCGGCACGCAGTTGTCGATGGCAACGTCGGCCAGGTCTCGCAGCTTCTTGCCGCTGGAATGCGTGGCCGCCGCCTGCTGGTAATTCTGGTGGGAGGAAACCGTCACCACCTTCAGGCCCCGGTTTTTGGCCTCCATCGCCACCTCCACCGGTGCGGCGTTCAGCCCGCCGTGTGAAAAGACCATGAGGGTGTCACGCGGTTCGAGCGAGTAACTGGCCAGAACGTTCTTCGCGTAACCCTCTTCGCGCTCCAGCCACAGCAACTCGCGCGCGCCGCCGGGTCCCACCACGTTGAACCACATCAGCCGCGGATCGTAAATCGGGCAGAAGCCGACAAAGCTTCCATAACGCGGGAAAATATCGAGAACGGGAATCACCGAGTGTCCGCTCCCGAAAAGGTAAACCAGGCCCTCCGACCGGATCGATTCCGCCATGGCCGACGCGGCCTTTTCGATGGCCGGCCGCTGGCTCTGCTCGATTTGTTTGATGACTCCATTGATTTGAGAAAAGTATTTTTCTGCTGACATTGTGTTGTTCTTCGTCTCCCATAGTGATTTTGCGCCGGGCCCCACTGAACAAACAGGCGGAAACGGCCTTGTTATGTTTGCCGGACAGCTAAAAATCCGAAGAGTTTAGCACCGAAAATCTGCAGGATTGAGCCGCACAGAGCCTTTGTAGGGCTCCTGCTCAAGCCGATGACCATTGCGTCCGGCGCTCGGAATCGCGCCCAACTCTCCGCTCCTGATGGGACCCTTGCAATTGTTACCGCTGAGATTATAAGGGACATTTTTACACCCAGGTTGTGCCTCCTGGCAAGCGCCCATCAGCGCCAACCAGGGAATTCAAGGAGATGCAAAGCCGGTTCGCTTCCGAAGTACAGCACTGCCATTCTCCTGCATCCTCTTGCGGCATACAGAAAGGGCCGCAAGGGGCGCGACCGCTATCACCCGCGCAACGTTTCAGGCCTCAAGAGGATCTTCTGCCACAAGACTCCCTCCGAAAACTCTTCCGCCCTCCAGCCCTCGGGTGAAACAAGGTTTCAGTAACGCGAAACCTTCCTATGCCCAATGCCAGGGATTCGTTGCGCAGTGTATCAAAGTGCAGCGTAGGATTCCCGGCCTGAATCGCAGAATATTTCTGGAATTCGCAGCAACCGTCGCTGCCGAGGTCTTTTCGACGGCCGGCCGCCGGGTCTGTCCAATCTTTTTGACGATTTCGTTGATTCGAAAAAAGTATGTTCCTGCCGACACAGAGTCCTGTTCTTCGTCTCCCATAGTGATTTTGCTCCGGGTCTGACTGAACAACCAGACGGAGACAACCTTTTTCGGAGTTGTCCGGCCGCCACAATACCCTCTGTGCAGGACTTGCCGGGAGAAGCCAGGCCTTCAGCCAAACCCAAACTTGCTTCGCCTGCCAACGGGGATTCGTGGAACCACAGGCCGAAGGATGGGTTAGAATACCGCTGTGAACCGCAGAACATTTTTGGGAATCGCAGCGACCCTCGCCGCCCTGGACATCGACATGAACGCGCAAACCACACCCATACCCATCATCGATACTCACATCCACCTCTTCGACCCAAGGCGCCCGCAGGGTATTCCGTGGCCGCCCAAGGACGACACAAAGCTCTATAAACCCGCGCTGCCAGACCGCTACCTGAAGGTGACGGAAGGCCAGGGCGTTGTGGGCGCCATTGAAGTGGAATGCAGCCCGTGGCTGGAAGACAACCAGTGGGTGCTGGACATCGCCGCGAACGCTCCGGTGATTGTGGGAACGGTCGGCGACCTGGAGCCGGAGAAGCCTGATTTCCGCAAGCAACTGGAACGCTTCCATCGCAATCCTCTTTTTCGCGGCATTCGTTGCGGTAATCTGTGGGACCGGAACTTCAGCCGGCGGCTCGAGAATCCGGATTTTGTCCACGGCCTCAAGGAACTTGCGGCGGCCGGCCTGGAGATGGATACGGCCAACCCCAGCCCGGAACTGATCGCGGCGGTGGTCCGGCTGACCGATCTGGTCCCCAACCTGCGCGTGGTGATCGACCACCTGCCGCAAATGCAGGAGCCCACCGACCCGAAGGCGAAGAAAGAGGTTGAGGCCCACCTGCAGGAGCTTGGAAAACGGCCGCAGGTCTATGTGAAGGTCTCGGAAGTTCTGCGGCGGGTTGACGGCCGCCTGCGCCTTGAGCTCGATTTCTACAAGCCCACGCTCGACCGCCTGTGGGACATCTTCGGCGAAGACCGCCTGATCTATGGCAGCGACTGGCCCAACAGCGACCACATTGAAACCTACCCGCAGGAGTTGGCGCTGGTCCGCGAATACGTTCTCGGCAAGGGCCGCCCGGCAGCCGAAAAAGTCTTCTGGAAAAATTCCGTCGCCGCCTACCGCTGGATCAAACGCGACCCCAAACAGCCCGACCCAGGAACGGCCTGATCGGCGCCTCTGTTCTTTCTTCCCATGCCAACGTTTGTGGCATATACTTTCCGCCTTACGGATTGAACTGAATTTCTTCATCCTGCAAATCAACATATTGGGGAGCACCTCATGAAGCGAACTTCTCGCTGGCTGTTGGCAATGGTTGTCCTGATGATGACAGTGGCGCTGCCGCTTGCCGCTGCTGAGCGCTATCACGTGATCTTCGAGCACGGTGTTCCGGCCACCATGCGAGACGGCGTGGTGCTCTACGCAGACGTTTACCGGCCTGACGCGCCGGGGAAGTTTCCGGTGATCCTGGAACGCACGCCTTACAACAAGGACGGCAGTTTCGACTTCGGCGTGAAGGCGGCCCAGCGCGGTTATGTGGCCATCGTTCAGGACGTGCGCGGGCGCTACACCTCGCAGGGCGAGTGGTATCCCTTCATGTACGAGTCGCAGGACGGCTACGACACGGTGGAGTGGGCGGCAAAGCTTCCCTACTCCGACGGCAAGGTGGGAATGGTGGGTGGTTCCTACGTGGGCGCCACGCAGATGCTTTGCGCCATTGCCCATCCGCCGCACCTGGCCGGAATCTTCCCGTTTGTCACGGCTTCAAACTATCACGACGGATGGACTTACCAGGGCGGAGCGTTCGAACAATGGTTCAACGAGTCGTGGACGTCAGGGCTGGCGCAGGACACCCTCGACCGAAAAGTCCGCACCGAAACCAATGCAAAGAAAGGGATGTGGACACTCCCGCTGAGCCATTATTCCCTGTTCAATTTTGACACAGTTTCGCCCTGGCCCACGGACTTGGGTGCGCTGGCGCCTTACTTCCTCGACTGGCTGAAGCATCCGTCGTATGACGATTACTGGAAGCGCTGGGCGATTGAAGAGCACTACCCCGACATCAAGGTCCCCGCGTATATCGTGGCCGCCTGGTATGACATTTTCCAGGGCGGCTCGCTGAAGAACTACATGGGCATCAGGGCGCACGGCGGCACAGAGGCTGCACGCAGTGAAACGCGCCTGATGGTGGTGATCGGCGGCCATGCCGGCAGCGGAAGAAAGATCGGCGAAGTGGACTTCGGGCCCGAGGCCGATTTCAACATGGACGACATTGAATTCCGCTGGTACGACCACCTGCTGAAGGGTATCGACAACGGAGTTGAAAACGAGAAGCCGGTTAAGATTTTTGTGCTGGGCGAGGACAAGTGGCGCGAGGAAAACAGTTGGCCGCTGGCCAGGGCAAAAGACACCGATTACTATCTTCACTCCGGCGGCAAGGCCAGCCTGCTGACGGGTGGCGGCACCCTTTCCACGACAGCGCCGCAATCCGAACCCAACGACCACTACATTTACGATCCGGAGAACCCGGCACCCACGCTCGGAGGCCCGCTCTGCTGCGATGCCGCCCACCTGATGCCGGGGCCCGTTGACCAGCGTCCCGATGAGGCCCGGCCCGACGTGCTGACCTTCACCACGCCCGCCTTCAAGCAGGACTTTGAAGTGACAGGCCACGTGAAGTTGACGCTCTATGCGAGTTCCTCGACCGTTGATACGGACTTTACTGGAAAGCTGGTGGATGTGTGGCCCAACGGCTTTGCGCAGAACCTGACCGAAGGCATCATTCGCGCCCGCTACCGGGATTCGCAGGTCAAGCCCGACTATCTGAATCCGGGCCACATTTACAAATTCACCATCGACCTCTGGTCAACCAGCAACGTCTTCAAGGCGGGGCACAAGCTGCGGCTGGATATTTCCAGCAGCAATTTCCCCCGCTTCGACCGCAACCCCAACACCGGCGACAGCCCGGAAAGCGCCACGCGGTGGGTGAAGGCCACCAACGTGATCTACCACGACAGCGCGCATCCTTCCGTCCTGGAGCTGCCGGTGGTGCCGCGGTGAGGCAGCTTAGCGGGTAACCGTAAAATTGCGTCCCCGGCTGCCCGCCGGCGTTATAATGGCGGGCTAAGCCGGACGCCACCGAATCCATCAAGCCGGGGAGGTTCACATGCGAACGCGTACCTGCCTTTTTCTTATCTCACTGCTGATCGCGACAAGTCCGTTTCTCGAAGCGCAGACTTCGGGGAAGGGCTCGCCGCTTCGACTGAATCTGGCCAACGGTTGGAGCCTGCAATCCTCCGCCCGCGTGCCGCAACAGGGCAGCGCCATCTCGCTGGACAGCTTCAAACCTTCCGGCTGGTATCAAACTGATGTTCCTTCCACGGTTCTCGCCACGCTGGTCAGGAACAACGTCTACCGACAGCCCTATTTCGGCATGAACCTTCGTTCCATACCGGGCGCGACCTACCCGATCGGCAAGAATTTCTCCAACCTTCCCATGCCCGCCGACAGCCCGTTCAAAGTGCCCTGGTGGTACCGGACCAGCTTCCCGCTGCCCGCAGGGTTTGCGGGAAAGCAGATATGGCTGCACTTCGGGGGCATCAACTACCGCGCCAGCATCTGGCTGAACGGGAAGCAGATTGCGGGGCCCGAACGGGTGGTCGGCATGTGGCGGACCTATGACTTTAATGTCACCGCCGAAGCGCGGCCGGGCAAAATGAATTCGCTCGCCGTCGAAGTTTCCGCGCCCCACGCCGACGACCTGGGCATCACCTGGGTGGACTGGAACCCTGCCCCTCCCGACAAAGATATGGGACTGTGGCGAGGTGTTTCCGTCACAGCGACGGGTCCCGTGGCGCTGCGCGACCCGCAAGTCGAGACGAAATTCGGCCTGCCGAAACTGGATGTCGCGCACCTCACCGTCCGCGCCCGGCTTCAAAACGCTACGGACCATGCCGTCCACGGTGTTCTGAAAGGAAGCATCGGCGGTGTCAGCTTCCAGCAGGACGTGGAACTGAAGCCGCATGAGACGCGCGAAGTTGATTTCCTGCCCAGCCGTTTTACGCAGCTCAATTTCCACAAGCCTCGCCTGTGGTGGCCCTGGCAGATGGGTCCTCAAAATCTCTATCGGCTGAAGATGCAATTCGAGACGGGCGGCGAAATCTCCGACAGCCAGGAAGCGCAGTTCGGCATTCGCGAGATCACATCCGAACTCAACACGCACGGCTATCGCGAATACAGGGTAAACGGCGAACCCATTCTGATCCTGGGCGCCGGCTGGGCTCCCGACATGATGCTGCGCTTCGACCGGAAAAAGACCGAAGAAGAAATCCAGTACGTCAAGGACATGCACCTCAACTCCATCCGGCTGGAAGGGAAGATTGTTGACAACCATTTCTTCGACCTGTGCGACCGCTACGGAATTCTGGTGATGGCGGGCTGGTGCTGCTGCGACCACTGGGAAAAATGGAAACAATGGAAAGCGGAAGATTACACGGTTGCGGCTGAATCCCTGCGGGACCAGATCCGCCGAGTGCGCAACCATGCCTGCATGCTGGGCTGGCTCTACGGAAGTGATAAGGCCCCGCCGCCACGCGTTGAAAAGACTTACCTGAAGGTCCTGGCAGAATGCCACTGGCCCAACCCTCACCAGTCCTCCGCCACCGCGCAGGTGACGACGGTGACCGGGCCTTCCGGCCTGAAGATGAACGGCCCTTACGACTGGGTTCCGCCCAACTATTGGCTGCTGGACACAAAAAACGGCGGAGCGTTCGGCTTCTCAACCGAGATCAGCCCCGGGCCGGCCGTCCCGCCCGTATCTTCGCTCAAGATGATGATGCCGGAAGACAAGCTCTGGCCCATCAACTCCGTATGGGACTTCCACGCTGGCGGCAGTGAATTCAAGACCATGACGACGTTCAACAACGCGCTGAACGGGCGTTATGGCCAGGCGACCGGCGTGGAAGACTACGCTGAGAAGTCGCAACTGATGACCTACGAAGGCGAGCGGGCCATGTTTGAGGGCTATCGTCGCAACAAGTTTGTTTCCACCGGCGTCATCCAGTGGATGCTGAACACTGCCTGGCCGGGTTTGATCTGGCACCTCTACGACTACTATCTGCGGCCGGCGGGCGGATACTTCGGAACGAAGAAGGCGTGCGAACCGCTCCACGTTCAGTACTCCTACGATGACCGGTCTGTGGTAGTGGTGAATTCCCAGCTGCAGCCGTTCCAGAAGCTCGAAGTGAGCGCGGCGGTTTACGACATCAACCTCAAGAAAGAATTTTCCAAAGAGCAGACCATCAACGTCGCGGCGAACAGCAGCACGCGGGTTTTTGACGTGCCCAAGCTCGACGGCCTTTCAACAACGTATTTCCTGCGCCTGACTCTGAAGGATTCAGCGGGAAAACAGGTGAGCACCAACTTCTACTGGCTCTCCACCAGACAGGATGTCCTCGACTGGCAGAAGACCAAGTGGTATTACACGCCCACCAGTGGCTATGCCGACTTTAAGGCGCTGAAAACTCTCCCCGAGGTGCGATTAGACGTCCACGCAGCAACGCGCGAAAATGGCACCCGCGATGTGACCCGCGTGACAGTCAGGAATCCGTCATCCCACCTCGCGTTTTTCGTTCACCTCCGGGTGGACAAGGGAGAAAACGGGCCGGAGGTCCTCCCGGCAATCTGGCAGGACAATTACTTTGAGTTGATGCCGGGCGAGGAGCGCGAATTCACAGCCAGCTATTCCAGGAGCGAATTGCAGAGTTCTCAGCCGTATGTGGCTGTTGACGGCTGGAACGTTGCAGCGGGTTCCCTGCCCGCGGGAATGGAATAAAAAGCGGCCCTGCAAGCTGCCGCAGTTGTCCGGCTCTCGTTCAGTATGGCCGGGCCTGTCCTGGCCAGTGAGGAGGGTAAAGTCCCTGGACAGGCAGCCGGACAGCCAGCCCTGGGGCAGCATGTACGAGTTTGCTGTCTCGGGCCCGCGTAAACGTTTTTCAAGGTTTTCCGGCAATCCGCCTCGAGATGCCGGGGGTAGCCAGCCACATAAAATCGCAGTTCGGCGCGTGTGGGACACCGTTCAACCGGGAATCGGGCCGTGCCGAGTAATCCAGTTGACAAGACACCAGAGTTTGACTAATATCACTCTTTACAACTTGGTTGAGCAAGACCTGTATCTCATCCAGAGTGGCCGAGGGACGGGCCCTAAGACGCCACGGCAACCGCCCGGGAAGTAAATCCGGGGTCAGGTGCTAACTCTCGCCCGTAATTGGGGGAGATGAGACGGAGGACGTAAGGATTTGTTTGAGCCTCCCCGATGAGACCCGGGGGGGCTTTTTTAGTTTGCCCTCTCCGAATCTCCCATCGCCCCCAAGACATTCTGGAACAGTGAACGTGCTTGGAGGAAATGTGAGCTATTTAAAGCTATTGAAGTGCCGGCAGTGCGGGCGAACCTATCAGGCTGAACCTATCGCCGCCTGCGAAGACTGCTGGGCCCCGCTGGAAGTGGTTTACGATTACGACCGCATCCGCGCCGAAGTGCCGCGGAAACAGGTGGAATCCCGCCTGCCAACCATGTGGCGCTACAAGGAACTGCTGCCGTTGGCAGGCGAGCCTGCCGTCGGACGGTCAACGGGTTTCACGCCACTGGTAGCGGCCCCGCATCTTGCCAAAGCCCTGG
The DNA here is from genome assembly GCA_963783155.1 of uncultured Acidobacteriota bacterium. GTDB lineage: Bacteria > Acidobacteriota > Terriglobia > UBA7540 > UBA7540 > SCRD01. The sequence goes on from CAWANC010000020.1 coordinate 63,768, forward strand.
GCGCCCGGGAAGTCTATCTGAAGAACGACGCCGTCAACTTTCCCACGCTTTCATTCAAGGATCGCGTGGTTGCAGTAGCCCTCTCGAAAGCCCGTGAGTTTGGGTTTGACACTGTAGGCTGCTCTTCCACCGGAAACCTGGCCAATGCCGTTGCCGCACAGGCGGCTGCGGGCGGTTTCAAGAGCTTCATTTTCGTTCCCGCCGATCTGGAACCCGAAAAGCTGGTCAACACGCAAATTTATGGGGCCACGCTGGTAAAGGTGAGCGGAAACTATGACCAGGTCAACCGGCTCTGCTCTGAAATTTCGCAGAAGTATCCCTGGGGAATGGTCAACGTCAATCTGCGCACCTACTATTCCGAGGGCTCGAAGACCTTTGGCTATGAGGTTGCCGAGCAGCTTGGATGGCGAGTGCCGCAGAACATTGTGGTTCCCATGGCCGGCGGTTCGCTGATCACCAAAATCCACAAGGCGTTTGGTGAACTCCAGAAGCTGGGGTGGATTGAGCCGGCGGCGACAAAATTCTACGGGGCCCAGGCGACGGGATGCTCGCCCATCACCACAGCGGTCAAAAACAAGACCTGCGAAATCGTCCCGCAGAAGCCCAGCACGATTGTAAAATCTCTTTCGATCGGTAACCCCGCGGACGGTTTTTACGCTTCAAAGATGATTCAGGAAACCGGCGGCGCGGGTGAAGACGTTTCCGACGCCGAAGTGGTTGAAGGCATTCGATTGCTGGCCGAGACCGAGGGCTTCTTTGCCGAAACCGCCGGTGGCGTGACGGTCGCCGTGGCGCGCAAGCTGATCCAAAACGGGCTTTTGAATCCGGACGAATCCATGGTGCTGGCCATTACCGGAAACGGACTGAAGACCATTGGAGCCGTCAGCGGTGAGATCCATGCAGAGGAAGCGATCCGGCCTAAGCTTGCAGAGTTTGAGGACCATTATCTGAATATCCACGCGTCGGCCAGCGCCTGATGTGTGCAAAGGCAGAGAGACCCGGCCGGCAGGCTTCCGGGGTCCTCATAATGATTCATAGAACCGGAGGAAAACTCGATTGCAAATCACAGTTCGCATTCCCCCACCCCTAAGGAAATACACCGAAGGCGCCGAAAGCGTCGAAACCGCGGCCCAGAACCTCGGCGAACTTTTTGACGGTCTCGACAAAAAGTTCCCCGGCTTCAAGAAAGTGCTCTGCGCCGAAGACGGCACGCCACAGCGATTCCTGAATATCTACGTCAACGATGAGGACATTCGTTTTCTTGGCGGCTTGCAATACAGCTTCAACGATGGTGATGAGGTGCTGTTGATTCCCGCCATCGCCGGAGGCGCGCCCCTCGAAACCACCAACCCTGTCTCTCCCGGATGCCGGTAAGCCCATGCCCCAGCGCGGTTCAGTACGTGTTCCTGCAACCAGTGCCAACCTCGGATGCGCCTTTGACTGTGCGGCGCTGGCCCTGAGCCTGTATCTTGACGTCCATGTCACGCGCCGTTCTGATCTTGACGTCAGCGTCCACTACCAGGGCGTCAATCCGGACCGAATTCCCTCCGACGAAAGCAACCTGATTGCAGCCAGCATGAAGAAAATGCTGCGCCGCTGGGGCAAAGACTACGGATTCAATCTGGAAATTAACAATCAGATTCCGGTCGGCGTGGGACTGGGTTCCAGCGCAGCGGCCATTGTGGGGGCCATCGCGGCGGCGCACTGGCTGACGGAACGGGCGCTTTATGACGACGAGATGGTGTCACTGGCGACGGAAATCGAGGGGCATCCCGACAACGTTGCGGCGGCGTGGCACGGAGGCTTCACGGTAGCCCTCGAGGAAAACCAGCACGTCACGGCCTATTCTTCCCCGGTCCCCGACATGTTCCACCTGGTGCTGGTGATTCCAGCCTATGCGCTGCCAACGGAGGAGGCCCGGGCTGTGCTGCCCGCCCAGTATTCGCGGGCGGATGTCACCCACAATCTGCAGCGGGCGGCCGTGTTGTCAGCCCAGTTTTTTTCCGGCAAAGTGGATTTCCTCCCCACCCTATTTGACGACCGCCTCCACCAGCCCTTTCGCGCGCCCCTGATGCCGGGCCTCAGCGAAGTCCTGGCCATGAAGCATCCGAACCTGATGGGCATCTGCCTGAGCGGCGCGGGACCGTCTATCCTCGCATTTACCAAAGGGAGCGCACCCGAAGTGGGTGAAGCCATCTGCCAGATCCTGCGGGATAAGGGTGTGGAAGCTCAATACTCCGTGGTCTCGCCCGACAATCGTGGAGCCAAAGGCTGGAGCCTCCCCGTCTGATGGCCCGCTCCTGCACCCCGACCGCAGAGCTGCCGCTCTGCGCCAGCCGAACGCGCTGCTAGTACCGCATTTCGGTGAGCCGGCCGGAATTCTCGCCGCGCAGCCAGATGTAAATGGGAGCATGGGGGCCGGGCGGCGGCCAGGGCATTTCAATTTTCAGGGTTTGCTGTTGGCTGCTTCCGGGAACGGGAGTGGGAATGCCCTGCACGGGGTAGCCGGTATCGGGGCTCCAGCCGGTTCTTTCAATCATCTGCAAATCCCGGCCCGCCAGCGTCCCTGCAAAAAGAGCGTCTCCCAGTTTCTGGTTGCTCAAGCTGAACTTTGTGATCTGCGGCAGGCGCGTCACACGCCCGAGGTCGTAGGCATTCGAACTGCCGGTCACCGGGTCGGTGACGGTGGCATCCAGCAGGCAGCCCGACTGGCCAACTGTCGCCCGGATCAACCGAAAGAAACAGGACGCCGCTGCCCGCGAAATCAAGCTGGGCCGCTCCGCTGTTTTCACCAGGATGCAGAGTGAGCGCCTGCCGGGTTTCACCGTCGTTGTTGCAGGCCAGGGTAACCGCAGGACTCGCGCCCATATGCTCGGCGTGGATGGCAAAGCTGACGGCCGACCCTGCCGGGATTTCCTGCTTGCCCAGCGCAATGTCGGTTTCCTTTGGGAAAGAGGCCCGCACGTCCGTGATTTTCGGACGCGGCCCCACCACGTGGACGGCGTCCGCCACCGGCAGGGGCTTGCTGATGCCATCCACGTAAAGGCTGGCCTTCAGGAATTCGTCCTTGTGCGCTTTGGAAGCCAGTTGCAGCGTGACTTTGCGCTCCTTCAGTTCGCTATCACCCTCGGGCGCGGGAGCCAGCGTCCACTCGGCGCCTTCGCCGGCGATGCGGGTGATGCGGCCAAGGCCGGACCCCTGCAACGTCAGGGTCTGGTCCTTTTCACCCAGGTTCGCCCGCAAGGGCAGGTTGGAAAGCCTGGGATTGGGCGGATGGATCGTCAGCGGCACGTCCTGGATGGCGCCGTTCAACTGGGTCAGCATCAGAAGGTAGCGTCCGGCGTCAAGGTTGGTGGTGTCGACTTCGGTCTGCAGGCTGTGCTGCTCGCCTCCGTGCATTTCCTTGTCCAGCTTGAAGGAGAGGTGCTTCGCCGTGGCGTTCTCGCTGCCCGTCTTCACCAGGGCCAGTTGATGCACAAACTCGAAATCGGGGCCGGTCAGCTTCACCGTGACCTTTCCGCTTCCCTGCACGAGATTGTCTTCAGATTCCGGCGTCAACTTTGCCGTTGAAAGCTCGGCAAACTTGTGGACCTCCACCGTCCCGGCCACGTCAAACGGTGTCCAGTCCCACAGCGCGGCCAGCTTGTATTTGCCGGGCTCCAGCGCGGCCTTCTTGAGATCCAGCGTCAGGGTGTCGGCCGAGGAACCCACCTCGACTTTGACGGGTATCGAGGTATGGTGGTCATCAGAAACCAGCCGCCAGTCACGGGCACGCGGCAGATCCCGGAGCTGCCCCCGGGTCGCGCAAGTCACCTTGACTTCGGATTTCCAGTCCAGCGGGACGTGCGCCGTTGCCGGGAGAGAGGCCGCGGGCGGACCGGTGTCAGGCACCCGCCGCACCCACATATAGGCCGTCCGCATGCGTTTGGCAGGCTGCTTCTGGGTGGTGCAGAGTTCCAGGTCGTTTGCCTTTGAAGGCTGCGCGAAGGCAGCACGGAAGTCCGTGTCAGGAAACATCAGCGTCCGCATGTTTTGCAGTAACGATGCGCCCCCGCCGCCAGCCCCACCGGCGTACTGCCCCAGAACAAGGCCGCTACCCAGGCGGCGACCCCGGCGGATTGCTGGAGCGTCGAAGAACTTCCCTGCTCCGCCAGCGGGTTGTAGGAAGAAAGCGCGGGCACGACGGCGTGCAACAACTGCGAGGCCTGCTGGTCGGCCGGCGTGGTCGAGTTGATGGACGGCAGCGCAACTCCGTACTGCGAGGAAAAACCCTTCAGCACTGCGTCAAGATCGCGGCTGGCCGGCGGCGATTGCTCATATTGGGAAAGGGTCTGGACCAGGGCTTCCACCGTTGCAGCTTTTTCGGCGTAATCCGCGAGCTGCGGAATCAGGTTCTGGTTATGCTCAACCAGGGAATTGAACTTCTTGACGTCAAGCCCGTGCGGGCCGTAAACCACGCCCACGATTGACGAGCGAGCAGGCACCCTCCATTCCTCGACAGTATCGGCGGGCTGCGGCTTGAGGACTTCAATCTTGCTGGACTTTCCTTTTGAGGCCGGCACAAGGATGATGGCGATTTTGCCTCTGGGCGCGTTCTTCTGATCGGATGGGACCGGCTCATATTTCAGATTCTGGCCGCGCAGAACTTCGTTGACCGAATTGATGGAAAGCGGACTCCCGCCATGCTCCGGAACCAGCATCAGCCGGAATTGGGTGACGGGAGTTCCTGCCGAACATGAACCGGGGCTGATGCCAAAACATTGAAGCGTGGCGCTTAGGAATATCAACAAGAAATAGGAAATTGTCCTCAAATCAGTCCTTTCTTATCCCCCTCATCATCCCATCCCGGCAGAAGACCCAACTTCGAATAGTAATTTCCACATTCCCTTTTTGGCAAACTTCCGGACGTTACCAGAATTATACCTTCTCTTGGATGTCAAGTTCGGCGGCTGGGGATGGCAGGTGAAACGAGGTCCGCGGCCAATTTTTGAAGCCAGGGAGCATCTCGCTCCAATGGATTGGCGGCAAGACGGCTGAATGCAGGCTTGTGCATGGTGTTCAAGACAAACGAGCCGCCCCGGACACATCCTCCACGCGGCTGGCTAAACCTAAGAAACCAAGACAACTAACGGTCCTTGAAGTATCTTAACCCTGAGATGTTTTTCATCAGGAAAAACGGAGGCGATTGGGAACCGGCCTAAACAAGACGAACCCAAATTGAACGCTTTTGCTGCTTGAAAGCGATCTTATTTTCCCGGGCAAGCCAGCCGATGGCCCAGTCAAAGACAAGCGGCTTAGCTTTCGTCTGCTTCTTAAGTTGAGAAAGGCTGAGTTCACCTTTGGCGTGCAAAATCTTCCAGATAGCCCCGGCGGTGGCCCCAATTTCTTCCTGCATATAACCTCCTTTCGGTGCAACTTTTGCAAGGGAATCTTCGGTTCCATTTTTAACTGAGGACGGAAAAACCAGAACCAAGGGTATGCTTCCAATCCCCAGACCTGCAAGGAAATAGCCCAGTTTTGAAGCGCATTTTCTGATGCCGCCATCCGTTTCGTAAGCTACTCTATTTTCTCACGGACTAAAGCGGGTGAAAAGGGGGGTGTCCGAACGCACGGGAACACGCCGCGTTAATGCTTACCGGAGAATGGCTGGACGGGACACCGTTCCTGCGACCCGCGCAATAAAGCACTGGCGTGTCTTGCCAAGCGAATAAAATTCAAACTGGCTTTTCACTCCCTAAAATGCAAATGGGGGAGCCGGGTGGCGCCCCCATTGTTTCTTTTTCTATGGCCGTCGCCCAGCAGTTGAACACTGGGATCGGTCCGCACCGCAAGAGCGGTGTGATTAAGAAACTGCTACTTCCGGTGGACTCTGCTTGTCCATATACAAGTAAGTACCACCGTCTGATAAAAGATTCAAGCTCATAATTCAATCTTAGAAATAGTTTCAGAATCGCCGGTCATTCCTATAGGAGTTGTGTGAGTAACAGCCCAGGGGACGTATAGGCCTGGTGCGTGGGCGCCAACTGAACGAAACAAGGGTTCTCGGGAAGCGAAATATTGGCCGAGGCACAACTTTGCATCCACTTCCTTCTCGTGTATTCTCAACCTGGGACAGGCGCAAGACCCTGGTTCGGCCATGGCTGAAGCCCGCGACCGTTGTGGGCGGGAATAGATCCAGAGGCTGGAGCCTGCAAAGTCACGCCAGACGCCTTGGCAAACCGGCCTGAGAAGCCCGCCATTACCTGCAGGGGGTCCATCGCGGCCAACCACTTTCCATGACCAATTGGTACCAGATCGAACCGCAGGCGGCAGTAAAAGAACTTGGGAGCAACTCTGCCACCGGGCTGAGCGTGGCTGAAGCGGCTCGCAGGCTCTCCGAGTTTGGCCGCAACGAACTGATAGAAAGCGGGATCAAGAGTCCCTGGCTGATTTTTCTCGATCAGATGAAGGAACTGATGGTGGTCATCCTGATCATTGCCGCCATCATCTCGGCGCTTCTGGGCGATTACAGCGATGCCATCGCCATCGGGGCCATCGTGGTCCTCAACGCCGTCCTGGGTTTTAGCCAGGAGTATCGAGCGGAAAAGGCGATGGCCGCTCTGAAGAAGCTGGCCGTCCCGTCATTAAAAGTGCGGCGGGATGCAGAAGTCAGCGAAATTTCGGCGTTGGATCTGGTCCCCGGCGATATTGTTCTGCTGGAGGCCGGGAACTTTGTAGCCGCTGATTGCCGTGTGCTCGAAAGCGCCGATCTCCAGACCCAGGAAGCCGCTCTGACGGGCGAGTCGCTCCCAGTCCGGAAAACCATCGATGCCCTGGCACAACCCGATCTGGCGCTGGCTGACCGCCGCAACATGGTTTACATGGGCACGCACATCACCGCAGGGCGTGGAGAAGCGGTAGTAGCGGAAACCGGCATGCGAACCGAACTGGGGCGGATTGCCGGGATGATTCAAACCGTCGAGCGGGAAGCAACGCCTCTGCAAAAGCGCCTGGCGCAGCTTGGAAAAGTGCTGGCCGCCGCAGCCCTTTTGATCGTACTACTCATCTTCATCCTCGGCTGGTTTCGCGGTGATGATCTGAAGATCCTTTTCCTGACGGCCGTCAGCATCGCAGTTGCCGCCGTGCCGGAAGGCCTGCCGGCAGTGATGACCATCGCGCTGACGCTTGGCGCACAGCGCATGTTGAAGCGGAGGGTCCTGATCCGCAAACTTTCCGCAGTCGAAACGCTGGGTTCTGTCACCGTGATCTGCTCGGATAAGACCGGGACGCTGACCGAAAACCAGATGGCCGCCACAATCTTCCAGCTTGCCGACCACAAGGTGGAGTTGAATAGCCCCACTCCGGATGACTACCGCGAGGAATTTCCCGAACTCAGCCAGGCCGGATTCAACTTGATGCTGGCGGGAGCGGCGCTGTGCAATGACGCAGTAATGCGGTCGAATGCAGTTGCGACAACCCAATCGGCTCCCCTGGGCGATCCTACGGAAACCGCCCTGGTGGTGGCCGCAGCGCGGTCAGGCCTTCTGAAGCCTGAACTGGACCGGATCCTGCCCCGTGTTGCAGAGGTTCCCTTCTCGTCTGAACGAAAGCGCATGACGACGGTCCATCACTATCCTTCCGGGCAAGATGTGCTCCCACCGGGAATTCGAATAGCCTGCCGGGAAGGTTCTTCCTCGTTCATTGCATTCACCAAAGGGGCTATGGATGTCCTTTTGGGACTGTCGGATTCCGTCTGGGTCAACGGCCAACGAGAACCATTAAATGATGCCTGGCGCGACCATCTGTCTGCTGGGAATGACAAGCTGGCGGCGAACGGGATGCGGGTGCTCGGGGTGGCTTTCCGATGCCTGGGGCCTGCCCCGCCCAAAGCCGAAGCCGATGAACTGGAGCGCCAGCTTACATTCGTCGGCATGATTGGAATGATTGATCCGCCCCGGCCGGAAGCAGCTTCCGCGGTCGCCACCTGCAAGAGGGCGGGCATCCGGCCGATGATGATCACGGGCGACCATCCCCTGACCGCCCGTTACATCGCCGCCCAGCTTGGAATTTCCGATAACGGAACCGTGGTGACAGGACCGCAGCTCGAGCGGACTTCACCGGGAGAACTGGAGCAACTGACGGAATCGGTGTCCGTTTACGCCAGAGTCTCTCCGGAGCACAAACTGCGCATCGTGGAAGGCCTTCACCGGCGCGGCCACATTGTGGCGATGACCGGCGACGGCGTGAACGACGCTCCCGCGCTGAAAAAAGCCGACATCGGCGTGGCCATGGGAATAACCGGGACCGACGTTTCCAAGGAAGCTGCTGACATGGTGTTGCTGGATGACAACTTCGCCAGCATTGTCGCTGCCGTTGAAGAAGGCCGGGTGATCTATGACAACATCCGCAAATTCATCCGTTACATCCTGGCAACAAACTCCGGCGAAATCTGGCTGATGCTGGTGACGCCTTTATTCGGAATGCCCTTGCCGCTGCTTCCAGTCCAGATTCTGTGGATGAATCTTGTGACTGACGGCTTACCCGCGCTGGCCCTGGGGGTGGAGCCTCCGGAATCTGACGCCATGCGCCGCCCGCCGCGTCCGCCGGGAGAGAGCATGTTCGCCCGCGGCATGGGAAGGCAGATTATCTGGGTGGGAATGCTGATGGGATTTCTCTCGCTCGCCATCGGCTACGGGTACTGGAATGCCCATAATTCGACCTGGCAGACCATGGTATTTACCACGCTCACCCTGTCGCAGATGGCGAACGTCATGGCCATCCGGTCAGAGCGCCGATCGCTCTTCGAAATCGGACTGAAATCCAATCTGCCCCTGCTCGGCGCGGTGGGCTTGACGGTTGTCCTTCAGCTGGCCCTGATCTATGTGCCGTTCCTGCAGCCTATTTTCAAGACCGTGGCGTTGCCGGTTCCGGATCTGCTCCTGGCCTTCGTGGCCAGTTCGGTTATTTTCTGGGCTGTCGAGCTGGAGAAGTGGTTCCTGCGCCGGCGGCCGGGGAACTTTTAGATGCTGATCTGGGTGCAGTTTGCCGTTTGTACGATCGTGATCGTCTACGGAGGGTCGCGACTCTCCTACTACGGGGAAGTGATCGCAGAAAAAACGGGTATGGGACGGACCTGGATTGGCGTCATCCTCATGGCCTCGGCAACTTCGTTGCCGGAGCTTTTTACGGGCATCAGCTCTGTAACCATCTTCAACTCGCCGAACATCGCTGCCGGGGACGTTCTTGGAAGCTGCATGTTCAATCTCCTCATCCTGGCCATGCTCGATGTTGGCCGAAGGGTGGCCCCAATCTCAACTCTGGCGCACCAGGGACAGATCCTGACGGCATCCTTCGGTGTTCTGCTGCTCGGCTTAACCACCATCGGCCTTCTGGCCGGCCGAAGCATTCCAACCCTGGGCTGGATTGGGCTCTATAGCCTGGTGATTCCCCTTGTTTACCTGGGAGCGATACGGCTTATCTTCGTTTATGAAAGGAGGAGGATCGCTGAATTCCTGAGTGAAGTAAAGGAGGAGGCCCGTTACGATCAGATATCAAAGTCCGCGGCCTATCGGCGTTTTGCGGTTTTTGCTGCCATCATCGTGATTGCGGCCACCTATCTTCCTTACGTGGCCGACCAGCTTGCAACCATCACCGGCCTCGGCCGCACTTTCGTCGGAAGCATTCTGGTTGCATTTTCGACTTCACTGCCGGAAATCGTTGTGGGGAGAGCAGCCCTCCGGATGGGGGCAGTTGATCTGGCCGTCGGCAACGTCCTGGGGAGCAACCTCTTCAACCTGCTGATTCTGGCCATCGACGACCTGTTTTTCTTAAAGGGACCATTGCTAAGCTCTGTTTCGCCCCTCCATGCCGTGACGGCGTGCGCCGCGATCATCATGACGGCCATCACCATCATCGCCTTGATGTATCGCTCCAGGAAAAGGATCCTGTTCTTTTCCCTGGACTCGATTGGGGTTTTTCTCGTCTATGCGCTGACCGTCATGCTGCTCTACCTGAAACGCTAGGCGACCGCCTCCGCCCTTGCTGCTGCAGGCTCCCCCCGGGGTCCCAAGTGGTAACCGACGCAGGCCTTGTTCTGATGGCCGGAATTGCACCGACTGCGGGGCGCTTTACAAACCAGAACTGGCTGGACGCCTCAAGGTGATACTCGCGGAAATTCAAAGGGCTTCGTCGCCTCGCTGGCCGTCGCGGATGCGAATCGCTTCACTGACATCCGACAGAAATATCTTGCCGTCGCCGATCTTGCCGCTCCGGGCCGCCTTGACAATGGCGTCCACCGCCTGCTCCACAAGCGTGTCCGGCAACACGATCTCTACCTTGAGTTTGGGGAGCAGGTCGACGGTATACTCATGGCCCCGATAGATTTCCGAGTGTCCCTTTTGCCGTCCGTGGCCACGAACTTCACTCACGGTCATCCCTTGAATGCCAATCTCGTGTAATGCTTCCTTAACCGCATCCAGCTTGGATGGTTGAATTACGGCTTCCATTTTTTTCATATTATCAGCCCTTTCTTCTGACTTTCTCGCGATATAAGATTCGGTCCAACCTGCCCCTTGGAATCATCCTCACGAACCTCTATTTTCAAGCTCGCTCTATCACTCAGGGGAGACGCTCTCCAACCCCGCCGGCCCCGGCGCCACTTCGAGAGCCGCCGGTTCGCGTTCGAAACAGATGCTGAGCAAGGGCGGAGTCACCAGTGTCGTCGCCAGAACCAGGACGATAACCAGGGAATAGATCTCGGGCGAAACGATGCCGGCCGCCCACCCGATGTTGGCCGTAATCAAGCCTACCTCGCCCCTGGGGACCATTCCCACGCCGACAACCAGCCCGTCGCGCCCAGAAAAACCGTTGAACCACGCTCCCAATCCGCATCCCAGAACCTTGCCGAGGATGGCAATCAGCAGAATCAGAAAGAAGAAACCAAAGTGACCGCCCAACTGCCGGGCGTTGATTTCAAGACCGATGGAGGCAAAGAACAACGGCCCGAAAAACGAGTTGGTCATGGACCGCAACTCCGATATCACCTCTGCGTGATCTGTTGGTGTGGCGGCGATAAAAAGTCCGGCCAGATAGGAGCCGGTAATGGCCGCCATGCCGCCGCCATATTGCGCCAGAAAGGCGAACAGGAAACCGATGGCCAGGGCCGCCGCCAGCGATGTATGTTCAACCTTGAAGTGCCGCGCAGCCTTGAAGGCCCCCCGAATCAACCTCGGACCCAGCAGAAACGCAAAAACGAAAAACACCACCATGCGGACGACTGTCCAGCCAAAGCTCGCCAGGGCGGAACCTCCCGTGGGGGAGCTTCCGACATGCATCTCCGTGGCAATCACCAGTGAAAGAACCAGCAACCCCAGGACGTCGTCAATTACAGCAGCGGCTAGAATTGTGGAGCCGGCCTTTGACCGCAGCTGTTTCAGATTCATCAGCGTCTGGGCAGTGATGGAAACGCTCGTGGCCGTCAGAATCGTACCGATGAAAATGGACTCGCGCCAGGCGAAACCCAGTTCATGAGCAATCGCCGCACTGCCCGCGAAAGGCAGCACCACTCCCCCGCATGCTGCCCAGAAAGCCGGCCCGAAGGCTTTCTTCATTGCGCTGATGTCCGTCTCAAGACCCGCCAGGAACATCAGGACAACAACGCCGACTTCCGCGAGAATGTTAATAAAGGCAGACAGCGAAACGTGAGCGGGGCCGCCCGCAGGACCTGAAACGGCAAACCATGGGAAACGCCAGACGTTGATAAGAGTCGGCCCCAGCACCACACCTGCCAGCAATTCCCCCAGCACGGCGGGCAGTCCCATGCGCGCAGCCAGTCCTCCCGCGGCCTTGGCCAGCAGGATGAGCATGGCAAGAAAGAAAAGGACCTGAAGTGAGATGTTCATGTGCGATGTTTCCGGCTGGCGTACCGCGCTTCAATCTTTCCCGGCATTTCGAGATCGCGGTTCCCCCCGGTGGCGGGCCTGCAGCTTTATTTCTTCAAGACCCGCTTCAAGCATCCCCAGAAAACCAGCATCGTCACAGCCCCCCCGCAGCCCAGCAGCACGGGCGCGGATGGAGCGTGAAATACCCCAATGGCCATCACAGCCACGGCGGCCGCGCAAATGAATGCGGCCCACCGTTCTTTAATCGCCTCAACAAATGCCGGTCCTATATCCACAACGACTGACTCCGATGGCATCAAAATCTCCTCCAAAGTCTAATGCAAGGTGGCAAAGAACATGTAGAGAATCGGAAGAATAACGCTTGCGGCAACCAGCAAAAGGGTCTTGCTGGAAAACGGTCGATCCCAGGTGGGCCGCGCCAGGCCTTTCTCTTCCCGCAGCTTCTGCTCATGGATCAACTGCCCCACCAGCTTTCGCTCTTCGATCGAGGTTGCACAGTCCAGCGCCTTCTGCATCTCCTCGTAACCCTTCTTTGGCACGTGCAGCTTGAACTGAAGCTGGCCCAGCTTGAAATGGGCAAAGAAGTTGCCCGGTTCCAAGTTGGTTGCTTCTTCCAGGTGGTCCAATGCGGGGTAGATCTTGCCCGTAACGGCGTAAGCTACGCCCAACCCAACGTGTGCATCCGCATACTCTGGCAATGCCTGGACAATCTGCTCAAAGCATGTGGCTGCTGCGCCCGGCTCCCCGTGGTTCATCAGCTCCAGCCCCTCAGAGAATTTCCTTGAGACTTCCACGGGAAGAGACGAGCCTTGCACCGCCAGAACTTCGGACGTTTCGGGAATTGCCTCGGCATAATGCTGGACTGCAGTTTCAATAGCTATCGTTGCCATCGAATTCTCCTTTTAATCTCTTGCTTCCTGAATGAAAACCCCCGTGGGGGAAGCCGGCCACCTATGCGGCGCCGGCCCCTTGAATCTTCAGCACGAACTCCGGATAGCCGAGAGCTCCCATTTCAGGGATATCCAGGCCTTCGAGTTCAGCCTGCGGCGAAACGCGCTGGCCGATAAAGTAGTCGACGAACAGATTGAACACAAACGTGAGGGTGAAAACGCAACCCAACAAAGTAACCACGCCAATCATCTGTGCAATAAGCTGAGTGGGATCACCGTAAAAGAGACCTTTGACAGCCCCCACGCCCGTTCCATCGGCGAACAATCCGACCGAAAGCACCCCCCACAACCCGCAGGCACCGTGAACGGAAATGGCGCCGACAGGGTCGTCGATTTGCGCAATGCGATCAATGAACTCAACGCTGAGGCATACCAGCACGCCGGCAATCAGCCCGATGATGGCTGCGCCAATCGTGTTGACGTATCCGCTGGGAGCCGTTATGGCGACCAGGCCCGCCAGAAGGCCGTTGCCGCCCATTGAAGCGTCCGGCTTACCATAGCGAACCCACATGTAAAAGACCGCACCAAAAGATCCTGTCGCGCCGGCCAGCATCGTGTCCACGGCAATGGTGGCGATCCGCAGAGAGCCGGAAGCGCCCAACGTGCTGCCGGGATTGAACCCGAACCATCCAAAAGCCAGGATGAAGCAGCCGATCAGCACCATGGTAATGTCGTGGCCCGGAATGGCGTTTGACGACCCGTCACGATTGTACTTGCCAATTCTAGGACCTATGATGATGGCACATGCCAAAGCGGATAAGCCACCCACTGCGTGGACCACCCCCGATCCGGCAAAGTCCGCGTATCCGGCTCCCAATCCATAGTTCGCTCCCAGTTGGGAAAGCCATCCGCCACCCCAGGCCCAATTGGCAAATAACGGATAAGTGATGGCTGCGAGAAAGACGGACGATACAGCGAAAGCGGCAAATTTCCAGCGCTCGGCGCAGCCCCCGGTTACGATGGTGGCAGCCGTGTCCATGAAGACCATCTCAAAGAGGAACAGGACCATCACCGCCACGTCATAGGTGCCCCCCTGCGTCAGGAAGAAGCCGTGGGTCCCCCACAGCCCCCACGTCTTCCCTGCAATATGCAGGGCGAATTCCCCGCTTAAGGGTGCAGCACCTCCCAGGCTGCTGGCCCCGGCCGCGCCACCCATCTGCAGGGCAAAGCCACACACCCAGTAGGCAAACAGGCCGATGCCGTACACCATAAAATTCATCATGATGGTGTGATTGGCGTTCTTGGCCCGGCAGAGACCAGTTTCCACGGCGGCAAAACCCGCTTGCATAAACATGACCAGGAAGCCGGTGATCAGGGTCCAGACAAAGTTGATCGCCACCTTGTTCTGGCCGACCTGGTTGAGAGTGTCAGCCAGTGTGAGACCAACCTTGGGATTGGAAACCGTGACGTCGTTCACGGTTCCCGTCAGGCTCCCGGACGCATCGCCCTTGGCCATCTCCTCCGCGGAAGGCGGGTTCGCTTCTTTTACCGCCAAGGGGGCATTCATAGCTGGGGCGGGGCTGGCCTGGGTGCTGGTCGTCGGTTGGCTGGGTGTTTGGGCCCAGGCCGGGACCCCGCATAAAAAGTAGGTTGCGAGAACAAACCCGCGGATGATCGTATTCAATTTCTTGCGCCGCATGCATATCCTCCGTTTTTGAGAATCGGCCGGGGGCCGTCTCGACACGCTATCAATGTCAGGAAATTGTTACTTCTTCCAGATGGCTTCCTTGACGTAAGCACGATTCAGGAAGCCCAGAATCCCTGTCAGGCACAAGGCAATCCCGATCAGGGCCAAGATGAAGCGAGCAGCCAGTGACGACGTCCACGTCAGGCCGGCTACCGGAAGAAGCCATCCGCAAACTGCCAGAAGCAATCCAACAAATTTCATTTCGGTCTCCAGATAATTAAAATTCTTTCTTCCCGTCCCTTACCTGCCGGGCCCGACCAGCAATCAGGCAAGTCAAAACACCCATCGGTATCCTTCAGTGGCCAGACCTAATCCAAAAACTCAAGCGGCTTGATCTTGCGGAAGCCAAACAGCGAGTACCCCAGTAGCACAATACTGAGCAGCGTTATGACGACTCCGATTCCGGCGTGATCACCCGCCCAGAGCACCACTCCCGCCACAAACCCGGTGAAAGCCGTCAGGAACAGTGATAAGTACCGACCTTGTTGTTTATTTGCAGCCATGTGATCCTCCCTCTGCTTGATTGCGAATTACAAACCCGGGCTTCCAGCCCGGCGCCGGATTCTTTACCTGTTTACTCGGCGCCATGGATGTTAAACACGTACATCAGGCCCAATTCCAATGTGTTCTGGTCCTTCGTCAGGTCCGCCGCGCCGCGGGGGAAAAACGCTACATTGGACATATCGCGCCGGAACTCCAGGCGACTGATCAGGTCGTGAGCGAAAGTGCGCTGCAACGTTAACGTGTATTCGTTGATATGCTGCGGCGTTCCAGTGGTGAACCCGTTCGGGTCATCGTAGTACTCGTAGCGAACTCCAAAAGAGTACTGGTCATTGAACGCGTACTTGGCGTAGGTCGCAATCCCCTTCCAGTTGACGGAATTGACCCCGGGGATCATATCGCCGGACCCGTAATCAAAATTCTCCAGAAGGGCCAGCTTCTTGGTCACATTGAACTGGACCACAGTGTCTGACAGGTTCCGCCAGTGCGCATTGGTGTCAGGGGTCTGCGGTCCGCCGAGGTAGTTTTGGGTAATGCTCACCTTCGAATTTGGAGTCAATGCCAGGCTGAAGCCGTAGGTCTTTCCGGTGTTGACGGCAACGATGTCATTCCAGCCATTGACCAGAAAGCCCGTCAGGGTGACTTTGGGATTAAAGGTATATGCTGCCCGAAGGCCAAAGTGGTAAAAGGGTATGGCGTACCCGAACAGAACGCCCCGGCTGTAATTCCAGTCGGGCGCCGACTCGATTAATTCAGCCCCCGCCGGAGTTACGAATTTGCCGAAGTCAATCTGCAACCCCTTGCCAATGGGCGCCAGGTAGGAAACGTAGGCCTGCTCTACGTTACGGTCAAACCCAATCCCGCCGGGCTCCAATCCGTTAACAATATTGATGGCATTCCCGTAGCCGAAGGTCAGGTTATAGCCCAAGGGGGTATCTTTGTCCGGGGTCCGGTTGATGACAAGCTCCGCAAGATTCAACGAGAACTGGTTCTGGTAATTGTCAAAAACCCTCAGACCAGCTTGGCGGCCTGCGGGATGTTCGAAATCAAGCCCATAGTATCCATCCACCGACCCGCTAATGTTCGTGGAATTAAACAGTTTGTCAGCCAAACTCGGTTTCCCGGCCGGGGCAGCAGGCGCTTCCGTCACGGACGCTGCAGGTGCAGATGGCGCCGCCTCCTTCTCCTCTTGGGTTTTCTTCAACTGGTCGATTTGTGCCTTAAGTCCTTCGAGTTCTTTCTGGAGTTCCTCAATCTTTGCAGATGTATCTGTCGGAGTGCCCGGTCCGGCATTTGCAGGTTGAGTCTGGGCACTTAATCCGGAACACCCGATGACGGATGCTAGGAAGACCGTTATCAGCCCCACGGCAAGCCGCGAGAAATTCATCATAGTTCCCCTTCCTTGTCGTTTGAAGTTCCGCCCCAACCAGCGCGATTACCATAATGAGAAAGGGTATTTCATGTCCAATCAATAGTTATGTTGCGTGTGATAAAAAACTTTTGGATAAATAAATTTTCTGGCTGCGATAAGAAATGCGATGGATCGGCAGACTGAACACTTCGGGTTCATCAGCATGAATGGTTCACAGCGTTTGTGAGACAGACTCGTCAGACCCTCTATTCATAGGATCTCGACAACTCATCGCCAGAGAGAGTGTTGGTGAGGGCCGCCTGTTGCCTTTCCGAGTTGAACACCTCCGGACCGGCTGCAAATCTCCCTGCTCAGGCGGGGGAGTACCCCTGTAGTTGCATGATTCTCGTTTCAGTAATTCTCCAAGGCTCAGGGGGAACCAGTATTCCCGAATTCCGACAGGTGTCGCATGGCGAAAATCAAGTTCTCTTCTTTCCGGGCCTTCGCCTTGTGTTTCATATAGATTTCAACGGAGGTGTCCAACTCCATCATCATTTGCCCGGCGGGATGTGAAGCAGGACGTGTCCGCCACAGCTGCGGCAGAGGCGCAGAAGGATCGGCATCTCGCCCGTCTACTTGGACCCAGGGTCGGGGGACCTGGCCGGCGTTTTTTCTGCTAAAAATCGACAAGGGGGTCCCTATAGGTGATGACGAAAGGAAGTTAAGGATTCAGATTGATTCGGAGTCAACCTCATCATATACTAGTCCCAACCAGGGAGCTCAGATTCGAAATTGCAGACAATTCCCATGACCTGGGAGAAATGCAGGGGTTGTTTCCGCATGACATTTGGATGCGCAACCTTCTCGTCATAGATTGGCAAGCATGACGCTGATCTATGTGAGATTGTCTCCTCATTTCTCGCAAAAGTTAGTCCTTCGAGACCCTAACAGTTTGGAATTCAGGAGGGCTTGGCAATGAAATCTTTGTTCCTCCGATCGGTTTTGGTCATTACTATTATTCTATTTCCCGCCTGGGAGATGAATGGTAGCGCCCCAAGCCGTGATTCGAATCTCCCACATGCTGGATCGAATCCGGCGCAATCTACTTTAACCACCATCAGTATTCCGGGGACCCGGCGCTCCTTCATGCGCATGGCTGCAGTCAGCCAGCAAGTTTCTCCAGATGAAGTGCTTTCGCTGTTGGCACACAACGTGGCAGTAGAAGGCTATACGTACAACCGGAAAGGCCAGAGACCCAATCCCACCGAATACCTGACCCTCTTAAAGGACTACATTCAGCAGGCAAGGGAATTGGTGGCGCTGGCCGGATCGAGACAGGTGATCCGCATCAGCAGTTGCGATCAGGCCGGCCCGCTGCTGAAGACTCTCGGCTACGAACTGGCAAGCCCGTGTGGACCGGAGACTACCCTTGCGACAGCTGATCGTGAAAGAGCCTTTATCACTGACGACGCGGGATTCCCTCTTACGGCTCTGGAAAAAACCCTTCGTGGAGGCGAGCCTTTTGAGTACGGATTTGGAACTTTCAAAGTTCCGGTGCTATTCACTCAGGGTGACTGGACGGCGCTTGATTCGAATAAGAAGGACAATCTTCTTGACGCTATCCTCTCTGACCCTCATTTGGCCAGGCTTTATTGGGCCATGACGCGGATGGACCGGAATACCCGCGATTATCTGAGAAAGGCCCCGGGGCTCAAGAGCCTTTTGCCTCTTGCACCGGCGCTCGACTTTTACGGCAGCCAGATCACGATCCAGTCTGGACATGTTGTGGTTCCTGGAGGAAAGGCTGCTGAAGCAGCCTGGGCGAAACTGGCAGGAGTGAGTCCGAATTCACCGGATCAGTTCGTAACTCACCTCCTGGAGAAAGATGAGGGTTGGCTGGCGGCCTATTTTGACGGGTTGTCGCGGGTTAGCCCTGAGCAGCAGGCGTACCTGTCGAAAGCTCAACTCCTCCCGCGATTCTACACGGCGCTGGTTGGAGATCATGCATCCCCCGGTCCGGCTCGCCCGGTTTTCAGACCGGATGCAGGGCTGTTGCTTCTCGCGGCCGGAATCCAACTGGACCCGGACGGCGAGCCCCGTATTCCAGGAAACCTGGAAGTTTGGAAGCAGGTGATGAAGGACTTCCGAAGCCAGTACCATTCCAACCTGGTGCACACGTGGTCCATGCGGGCCGATAAGTGGAAGAGTCCGGAGGGGTTGCTGGAAACCATGTTTGCATTCTCCCGCCTCAATCTGGATGACGGGCCGTTGCAAGCATTCCTCTCTGTGAACAGCATCGATCGTGCGCGTACTTCAAAAGACCGCCTGGAGCCAGCAACCGTGCAACTGCTGGCCGCCAACTTCAAGAAGTTTGGTGACCAATATCCCACCTTTTCCGAGTTCACCTTAGACAATCGGTCGATCTCTCACTTCATCAAGGTGGCTAGGGACCTTGATGATATCCACGGCCATGATTTGCGCTCCGACGCCATAGGGATTTTTCAAGCCAATGTGGGCCTATGGAAAATTCTGGCCAGGCAGGGCGAAATTCCGGAATCAAGCTGGGACGAGTCCTGGCAGGGAGTGATTAAGCCCTTTTCCAGCATTCAGTCCGATGCTCAACTTTACCAGGCAGCACGAGTCTCGATCCGGCACTTGTTGGAGGTTGCTGCCGGCAGGCCCAATCTATCGCAGAGCCAAATCATTGATTTAATAGCTGGCCCGGAACAGTCAAGCCCGGAAGGCACGCAAGTCAGAATGGATCTGGCCAACAAGATTCGCTTGATGATGGCCTCCCAGCGCCTTGTGTCTCTGGACACCCTCTTCGAACTGGGTGACGGGCTGGAGTTGATGTCCAAGGGGAAGACACCCTCCAGGAACCTTGTTCCATTGGCGGCGGTGCTTCGCCAGTTCCAGTTGCCCAAGCCGCTGTTCACGAGAGGTGAAAGGGCCGAATGGTCCATGGGCCTTTACGAAAACCAGCACCTCCAGAGCGAGATGCAATCAAACCTGGCCAAGGTCATCAAGGCCAGGCCTTCTGCCGCCCGGCTTGCAGCGGTCCGTGGGGAACTGGTCCCATTCCTGAGAGATACTCTTGTGGGCCTGAACTACGCTTACTACGAGCCGCCGGGCGCTCAGATGATTTATAACAATTCGCTCTTCGTACGGTCCCACGATTTTTCGGGCAAGAGCAGCATGGAGGAGAACCGCTCCTGGAGAACACCCGACCTCTTCGGTCGCGGCCTTTCAGCCGGCGGCGGGGCTCACCTGGTGGGCTCGCTTTCAAACCTGTCCTACGTTCTGGCGCGAGTCGAGGAAAACTTCATCATCCCGAATAACGTGCAATCCCTGATTTGGGAAGATCTCGTCCCAACGCTCATGACCGGTGCCGTGCTTCCACGCTGGTGGCACGTGTCAAGAAACGAACTCCATGCCGTCACGCTTTACCAAAGGTTTGGTGAGGAACTGCTGAGGGCTGCCGGCACAGATCCTCAATTGCGTAAGAGAGTGATGGGCATTCTTTCTAACCGCATGATGCCCAGAAGATTTGAGCAGGTTGAAGGAGAATTGCGCGACGGACGCTCTGATGCCGCACTCAACCAGTTGACCCCAGCTGATACTTTCTGCCTCGCCTTAGAGTTCCGCAGGGAATTTCCTTCGGCAGATCCAGAAGGGGGAGATGCCAGGAAGGAACTTGACCGGCTTGCCCGGCAGTTTCCCAAGGAGGTCACCAAGGAACGGTTGTCAGAAGATTTCGGCGTGCCTCATCCCGCGTTCGCGGGTACAGATGCGCTTTCGCTGATTAATGCGAAGCCTTTTCCCACCTACCTGGGTTACTCCAGCCGACTGCTGGCTGAATCATGGGAGTCCAACAATTTGTATTGGGCCCGGTTGGCGGACGAAAAGGGCTATCCGCCTGTGATGTTAAACCTTCTGGTGCCGCAACTGACCTATCGCATGGTTGAGAATATTGCAGCTACTTATCTGGACGATTGGCCTGCATTGCTCCGGTCATTGCGAGAAACCGGAAAGGAGTTCCGACAAGGGAAGGTGGCATCCTTGCCGGCCGGGGGAAACAGCTCCGGACTTTGAGGGTCGTTTGGACGGAGGCATTTGGCTATGCCCTCCTGGCTTTTAGAGAACTTGGGATCATCAGGGAAGGTGACCTATGGGACAACGATATTTTCTACTCGCATTGTTTTCCATTGGCGCATTCGTGGTTTTTGCCGTCGCGGCGCCGGCGCAGAAACCGGACTCCGGCGTAACGGTCGTCCACATCAATGTCAACATGGTCCAATTAGATGTGGCGGTAACAGACAAGAAAGGCAGGTATGTAACGGGCCTGGGTCCAGCCAATTTCGAGGTCTATGAGGACGGAATTCGGGAAAAGATTGCAGCTTTCGGCGAAGAGAATGGCGTCCCTCGAAGTGTGCGATACTCCGGACCGGGCGGCAAGGTACCTCAACTGGGTAAGTACGTCATTGACAATCCACCGGGGCCCAATCCGATTGCTCCTTCTGCGCCGGGCGCCAGCGTTTTTATTCTGTTTGACACCAGCAACTACATGTACCGGGGGTTTTCTCTCGCCCGGGATGCCATCGCGCAATTTGTTCGGTCGTTGGATGGCGCAGACCGAGTGGCCTTCTATTCTTACAGCCGCGACTTCTTCCGGGCGTGCCCGCTGAGTGACCAGCACACGCAAGTTCTGGAGGCCGTCCGTTCCACGGTAGCTGGAGATGACGCGGCGCTTTACAATGCGCTGTTATGGACCCTGAAAGATGCCGACAAGTTTTCCGGTCGAAGGGTGATTGTTGTTTTTTCAAACGGTCCCGATGACGCCAGCATGATATCACCTGAAGATGTACGGGAGCTTGCCCAGTCGGAGGGTATCCCGATCTACATGATCAGCACCCGGGAAGCAGAACGGGATCCGCTTTCGACAGCCGTCTTCAAACGCATCAGCTTGAGCACGGGTGGCAAGGCATACTTTGCTGGACACTGGCAGGACCAGGAGAAGGCGTTTGCATCCATCCGCGCGGACCTGGCGCACCTTTACACGATCAGCTATTATCCGGCCCCAAATCCGAATCGCGGATGGCGCGAGATCACGGTGAAAGTGACAGGCGGGAAGCCGCATAAATATAGCATTCGGACGCGGACCGGATACCGGCCGAGGGTGCTCCCCGAGACAACCGAGGCCATCCCGATGCCGAAGAGTACGGCGCCACTTCCCGATCGCGCTGGCAGCAAGTAGTTGAACCGCAGGGTTTCTGCAGGTGCTTGCTATAAGGGGTAACTGCCTCCCTTGAGATCTCATCGGAGCAAGGGCCAGCCCGGCATTTCCGCCCTTGGTTTCAATTTCTACACCAGTGGCACTTACTCCTGCCCAAGGAGCTGTCTCTGCCACTGGATCGACATATCTCTGATCAAATCACCAGTTCCCGTGAAATGCAGGCACCGGAATGTCAGCTTGAATCGGCAGGCCGGCTGGCGTATTCTCGTGGCCCGGGAATCAGACTTTTCGGCAAACGCAACTCAGAACCAGGAGCACGTTTCGACTCACTCTGCTGCAGTCTGCCGGCCGAATTTGTAATGGGCAGAATTTCTCGATTCCAAGCCTGGACGACAGAGAAAGGATCCGCAGGGGATGAAGCGCCGATATTCACGCAGAGAATTTGTCCGGAGAACCTCGCTCGCGCCACTGAAGATTTCAACGCTGGCATGGCTTTCCAAATCGTCATTGGGCCAGACAGCGCCGGCCACCGGCGAGATGCTGTGGGATTCATTCGTCAAGCCGCCGGACGAGGCGCGCATCATGATGCGCTGGTGGTGGTTTGGCCCGGCAGTGACGCAGGAGGAACTGGAGCGGGAAATGCGCGCGATGAAAAGCGGAGGCATCGGCGGGTTTGAAGTTCAGGCGGTCTATCCACTGGCGCTTGACGAACTATCCCGGGGAATTCGCAACCTGCCGTATCTCTCGGAAGGGTTCCTTGATGCGCTGCGATTCGTAGGCCGGAAGTCCCAGGAATTGGGAATGCGGATGGACCTGACGCTTTGCAGCGGCTGGCCTTACGGAGGGAGCAAAGTTCCGGCAGATCAGGCGGCCGGCGTGCTGCGGGTCGTCCGCGTACCGGTTCCAGTTGGCGAGGTTTCCGTTCCCGTGCCCAGCTTGGAGACAGGCGAGTACCTGATGGCAGCGTGGGCCGTTCGGGATGATCGGGGACTGCTTTCGGGAACCAGCGTACAGGAACTGACTGACCTTGGCGGCCCGAGGGTACGAGTACCAGGACAACAGCAGTTCCACACCGTGCTGTTCTTCATTTCCAGCCGGACGGGCATGCAGGTAAAACGCGCGGCCGTGGGCGCGGAGGGTTTCGTCATCGATCACTACGATTCGGTGGCCGTCAATGCTTATTTGCGGCAAACCGGCGACCGTCTGATGCAGGCATTCGGTTCAAAACGCCCTTATGCAGTCTTCAGCGACAGCCTTGAAGTCTACGGGTCCAATTGGACTCCGGATCTGCTGGAAGAATTCCGACGCAGGCGCGGCTACGATCTCAAGCCGCATCTGCTGGCGCTGGTGGGCGGTGCCGGTGCCGACACTTCGGGTGTGCGCTGTGACTGGGGGCGTACGCTCACCGACCTTGCCAACGAACATTATCTGGTGGCGCTCCGGGAGTGGGCGGACCGAAACGGCACCCTGCTTCGTTGCCAGGCTTATGGCGAGCCTCCGGTGACCCTTTCCAGCAACCGCCTGGTGGACCTTCCTGAAGGTGAAAATCCAGATTGGAGGGGCCTCAGCCCGGCGCGGTGGGCCTCGTCCGCCTCACACTTGTATGGCAAGCCCGTCACTTCGGCCGAGACCTGGACGTGGATACACTCTCCCGCCTTCCGGGCAACGCCTCTGGACTTGAAAGCCGAAGCCGATCGCCACTTTCTCCAGGGGATCAACCAGATTGTCGGACATGGCTGGCCCTACTCTCCGCCTGAAGCCGGCGAGCCTGGCTGGCGTTTTTACGCCGCTGGCGCCTTAAACCATCACAACCCGTGGTGGCCTGTGATGCCGGACCTGGCGCTCTACCTGCAGCGGATGTGCTTTCTACTTCGCCAGGGAAAGCCGGCAAACGACATCGGCGTGTACCTTTCGAACAGCGACGCGTGGGCCAGGTTCACGGCCCACAGCAACCCTTCAGTCAACAAGACCCTGGAAACCCTTCTGGGTAAGAATGTTCTGCCGGCCGTCCTGGATGCCGGTTTCAATTTCGATTTTATCGATGACGACGCGATCCGGCTTGTCGGAACTCCTTACGCCGCAATCATCCTGCCGGGAGTTAAACGGATTCCGCTGGCAATCTATCAGAAGATCAGAGAATACGCCCTGCAGGGTGGAATCGTCATCGCCACGCGCACCACTCCCCAACTTGCCCCCGGCCTCCTGGAAGGCAAGCGTGACAGCGCGAAAGTTCAGGCGCTTTCCCATGAGCTTTTCGAGGAACAGAATGCGCGAGGGCTCCTTGTCGAACATGAAGGGGCATTGGGCGAGGCGCTGGCCGGAAGGCTCACTCCGGATGTTCACCTGAGTCCCAGTGTGCCGGAAATCGGTTTCATGCGCCGCAACCTGGATGCGGGCAAGCTCTACTTTCTGGCGAACACCGGCAACCACGCGCAGGATGTTAAGGCCACCTTCCGGGTCAAGAATGGTTCACCGGAGCGTTGGGACCCGTTTACAGCAACCAAGTCCACCTTACAGTGGAGCAAGGCAGGTGACGGGCGCATCGTGGTGCCGTTGCACTTTGAACCCTATGAGTCGGCGGTTCTGATGTTCTCCAATTCGTCCAGCGCGCCTTCCCCGCAACCTTCCAGGCGAAGCTCAGTGCCGGCTTCCATCGATTTGAGCCACGGATGGAAAGTCAGTTTCACCGGGACGGGCAAATCCATCCAGATGGACCGGCTGCGCTCCTGGACAGAGTTGGAGGACCTTCGTTTTTTCTCCGGCCAGGGCGTTTACGAGAAGAGCGTGTCCGTTCCTGAATCTATGCTCAACCCCGGAGTGAAGATTTACCTGAATTTCGGCAAGGGAGTTCCGATCCAGCCGCATAGCCGTCGCTACGGCACGCAGGCTTGGATTGAAAGTCCTGTACGGGAAGCAGCCGTTGTTTACGTCAACGGCCATCGGGCCGGGTCAGTGTGGCGCCCACCCTACGAACTGGAAATCACTCCGTGGCTGCACTCGGGACCCAACACATTCCGTGTCGTTGTCGGTAACCTTGCGATCAATCTAATGGCGGGGAAATCGCTACCTGACTATCGCCTCCTGAACGACCGTTACGGCAAGCGATTCGAGGCCCAGGACATGAACGGCCTTCATCCACTCC
The DNA here is from genome assembly GCA_963783155.1 of uncultured Acidobacteriota bacterium. Lineage (GTDB taxonomy): Bacteria > Acidobacteriota > Terriglobia > UBA7540 > UBA7540 > SCRD01. The sequence continues at coordinate 88,511 of CAWANC010000020.1, forward strand.
CCTCAGGGATACTGGGCCCTGTCACATTGGTTGCGCGTTGAGAAAACGAGGACACGCCGGTGCGAATACCTCCAGCGGCACAGCACCCGGCGCAAGCTCACATTTTCAGACCGTCCAACATCCCGGCTTTGAGCCAGGCCAGGCCCTGCCGGGCATAAAGATACGACTGGTCGATTTCCATCGCCTTCTGGTAATTCTGCTCTGCCAGGGAGCGATTTCCCTGCATGGCGGCGTAAATGCCCGCCATCTCATAAGCGTGGAGGCGGAGAGTGATGGAGTTGTCCGTTTTCCTTTGCTCGTTGACCGGCACGAATCCCTTGAGCCAGTCCTTCGCTTTCTGCACCTGCCCCGACTTATAAAGGCCGATGGCACGGAATAATCCATTGCCCTGGATGTCCTGATCCGCGGTATTGGCAGCCGCCTGCCACGCGGCCATAGCCGCAGAATGCTTCCCTTCCGCCTGCAGCAGCAGCGCTTTATACATCAGTAGCCGGGAGCTTGTGATTTTGGCAAAACTGTCGACACCCAGATTCGACGGAGGATTCTGTGCCGCAGCGATATCATCCAGCGCCTTGTCGAACTGGGAATTTTTGGCGGACTGGAGCGCCAACATCAGCTGGATTCCCCTGTAAAGATGCAGGAGGGAATAGGAAAGGTGGGTTGGACCAAAGGTATGGGAATTGAGAATCTTCAGGGCCTTTTCGTCGTTGCCGACCTGTGCTTCCAGCGATGCGAGCCTTTGCAGGAGTTGATCGTTGCCGGGTTGAAGGGCAAGGGCCTTTTGGAACACGCTTCTTGCTGCCTGGATATGGCCCAGACTGGCATTGGCGTTGGCAACCAGCAGGACAGTAGCCATGTGATCGGGACGGACCGCCAGGGCCCGGGTCAGAAAGTTTAAACCTTCCTCCTGATTTCCTTCCACCAGCATGGCCATCCCCAGGTTCCGCAGGGCCGAAAAGTTGTGTGGAGCTTTTTCCACTGCCTCGCTCCACAGATCGGTCGCCTCTTTTTGCCTGCTTCGACTGTAAAGCAGGTCGCCCACCAGGACGCCTGCGTTCGCATCAGCAGGGTCAAGTTTCAGGGCAGTCTTCAGAGTGTCCACGTCTTCTGCCCGAAACGGGAAAATCTGAATTTCCAGGTCTTCTTTCTGCGCCCTATGGATGAATTTCAGCGCAGCCTGATGATCTCCAAGCTTCACACTTGCGTAGGCACGGTCATACAAAAGCAAAGGATAAGGAGCGTCTCCAGAGGCGGCCGTAACGGCGATGCCACGGTCGAGGACCTTCGCAGCCTCCGCCCAGGCCGAAAGCCTGAAGTATTCGGCTGCCAGTCCCAGGTAGCCCTGCGGATGGCGGGCGCAGGCGCGATCAAAAAGATTCAGTTCGGCTTCCTGCGCGGTCTGGCCCACGTCGGCGTGGTCATTACCCAGAGCCCCGGCGGCGAACAGATGTTCCGCCAGGGCGAACCTGTTGGTGGGGTCAAGCTTCAGAATGGCCTCTTGCTCGCGCGCCGCCTGCTCGGACTTCCCTTCCTGACGCAGTATGTAGGCGTAGGCTTCCCGAACGGAGACATCCTCCGGAAGCAGCGAGGCCGCGGTGGAAAGTTCATGGAGAGCCCTGGCCTTGTCGTTCTCTTTCAGCGCCAGAAGCCCCAACATGTAGTCGCGTAACCGGAACTTGTCCGAAGCCGGAAGAATACGATAAAAATGGAGCCGGGCATCCGCCCCCCGTCCAAGCTCATAATCAATCATCCCCAGATAGTAGTGCGCGTCTCCATTCGTGGGGTCCCGCTCCAGCACCTTCTGGAAGTGGTCGATGGCTTCCTGCGTATCAAACCGGCGGAGCGCCAGCAATCCCATCTGCAGTTGCACGGGAGGGAAAAGGGGGTCCTTGCGCAACGCCTCCTTGTAAGCTCTTTCAGCATCATCAATGCGTCCGAATTTCTGGTAACCCAGGCCCTGCTCATAAAGCTGGTCCGCTGTAAGGGTGTCTACGGGCCCGTACGTGCGAGGAACCGAATCGCTGGCGTACGCAGCGTTGGGATGCTGGTCATTCGGATAGAACTTGTGGTCTAAAAGGGTTTTCCCGTCTCTGGACAGAATTTTCAGTTCCAGAACCTGCCCCTGGGTGTTTGCGCCCAGGGAAATCTCCGCATGTGAGGCGCTGCCCACCTTCAAGTCCTGAGTTGTATTCCAGACTTTTTGTTTTCCCGCATAAAGCTCCTCAACGGCACCCGGATAATCGGCGGTGGGCGTCACAGCGAGTTTGGCAGTCCCGGGCCGCCTGGGAGGGATTTCAAAGTGGACAGCGGCCTCCGGAGTGGCCGTCGTCAATCCGCCCAGATGGCCTGCGCCATACCAGTACTCCGTCCATCCGTCGGACATCCCCGGATCAATGAATTCGTAGATTCCGTCCCAGACAAAGCGGCCGCTTTGCATTTCCATATAAAGGTCGCCGGTATCCGAGTATGTCGTGGCCTGCTGCCTGCCCTCACTGCCCGATCCAAAGGTCCAGGTCTTCATGCCCCGTGCCAGCAGATGGTTCTTATAACAAATGGTCCCGAAATCATCCTTGTAATCATAGATCGACATGTAGTTGTCGTAGATATCGAGCCCGAAAACTCCCAGCATATTCACGTTGTTCCTGTTCCAGCTCATGTCCTCGCCGTCAATCACGGGCCACACGTTCAGGGCATCGCTAACGTGCGTGATCACTTTCGACATGGGATAAACAAATCGGCTGCCCTCAGAGGCGGCGACACCGGCATTCGTCCAGATCAGGTATCGGTTGGGGACCAGGTTCTTGTTGAAAAGATGCACCGTAATCTTGAGGTAGTCCTTGCCGGGAAGCAGGGTGACGGCAATGCTGATCTTGTCCCGGAAGAAGTGGTCAATGTGGCTCAGGATCACAGTGGCGCTTCCGTCTTTGTGACGCACCAGCGCCCAGGGCCACGGCTCACCGGGCCAGGTGATCATGTGCGTGTCGTAGGGCCCGTAAAGTTCCAGGTTTCCCACCGCCCAGGCGCCACGGGGGTTGTAACGGCTGGGCTTGATCACCGAAGGGTGGTAAAAGAGCTGACGCTTCGCAACCTTGTCATAGGCGGAAAAGATGCGGCCTCCCAGCTCGGGAAGGAATTCCACGCGCAAGTACTTGTTCTCCAAGGCGACCATGTCGTACGTTTTGGGGACAGGTTTCTCCGACCGCGTTTCCCAATCCAGCCTCGAGTAGGGATACAACCCCATGTTCTCGATGGACCCGAACAGAGGCGCGACCGTCTCCGCGCTGCGGTAAGTGTAAGTAGGATAGACCAGCTTTCCGTGGGTGAACTTGACCGTGTCCGGCGTGACCGGCATAGGCAAATTCAAGCCCGGCAAGAAAACCAAGGCAAGCCGTGACAGCCGCCAGGCGGGCTATTCGCATCAGCTCCAAATTTGAAAGACGGCACAGGCCGGCCACAGAATATTTACCACAGGTTCCCATCTTTCTCCCTTCCCCAAACGACCTTGTAAATTATTGTGAGGATTGCACAATGGTGATCTTACACCTACAGGCGAATCCTTATGATTACTTTCGTTTTGAAGCGTGGCTACTTGTTCAACACGCCGTGACGAACAGGCGTTTTTATGAGGGGCTATACCTGGGCGCGCACCAGTGAGGCGGCCTGCTTCTGGATCTTCCTGATGGCTTCTGCAATCTGGTCCATGTCGCTCCTGGAGCCCAGGAACATGGTTTGGGTGAACCAAACGGCCCTCTCGCAGAGCTTGTCGTTTTCAGGGCAGTGGTTCCGCTCTTCGTATTCGTCCAATTCCTTCTGCGTGTAAATGGCCTTGAAACCGCGGGAACCGAGAGCCTCTTTCAAAAACGGCTCCTTGTTCAGTGGCGTGTATCCGCCCGAAGCCGGGATCCCTTCTGCGTCGAGCGCCTTCAAAAACCGCGAACGGGGAAGCCCGGCAAAATGCGCGCTGTCATAATGGAACATATAGAGATGGTATGCATTTCTGGTGCAGCCGTCGTACATGCGGGCCGGTGAAATGCCGGGAATTTCTTTCAACTGCTTTGTCAGGTACTCGGCGTTTTCGGTCCGCATTCGGCTTTGCGCTTCCAGCCGGGTCAGTTGCTGCAGCAGCAGCGCGCCCTGGAATTCCGTCATGCGAAAATTCACCCCGTTCCGAACGTAGCCAAAACCAGAGTTGTATTTTCCCCGGCCCTGGTTATGAAAGCTCAGGCAGAATTCGTAGAGTCCTTCGTCGTTGGTGAGGATGGCCCCGCCTTCGCCGGAATTCAGATTCTTCGAGGCCTGGAAACTGAAGCAGCCCAGATCGGCCAGAGTGCTCACTTTCTTGTGCCGCCACTCGGCCAGATGGGCCTGGCAGGCGTCTTCGATAACAAACAAGTGATGCCGCTTCGCCACGTCGAGGACAGTGTCCATGTCAACCGCCGACCCTCCCAGGTGCACCGGGATGATGCAGCGCGTCCGTTGGGTGATGGCCGCCTCCACCTTGCGCGCATCGATCTGGAAGGTTTCCGGGTCCGTATCAACAAAAACCGGCAGAGCGTGCTGCATCAGGACAATGTTCACGGTGGCGACAAAGGTGTAGGGCGGAACGATGACTTCGTCGCCGGGCCCAATGCCCAGTGCGTTGGCCGAGGTCAGCAGCGCCGTCGTCCCGCTGGACGTTGCCAGCCCGTATTTTGCGCCCAGCAGCCGCGCCCAGGTGGTTTCAAACTGGTGTGCAAAGTGGCCGTCCAGCCGGTTCCATTTGCCGGTCATCAGCACCTGCATCCAGCCCTTTTCGTCGTTCTGCTCAATCACGGGCCACGATGGAAAAGGCTTCGTCCGCACGGGACTCCCGCCCAGGATCGCCAGCCCCGCGCCACCCGCCGGTTTGGGTGCCACACTTGCAAATCCTCTCCCGGATATTGTGAGGCCGCCAGCCACTCCGACTGCGCTTCCCAGAAAATCCCGCCGTGTAAGATTGCTTTTCATAAATTCCCCCTGAAATTCCAATCCACCGAATCCCGATTGCCGATTGAATCCGAGCTAAGGAGTTTTGCTTGCAAACCTGGGTTGCACCCGAAGGTTTCCAATCACCTCGTGGACCTCGCGGATGATGTTTTCTTCAATCCCGGGTGCGAACGGTCCGGGCTGCCCATAGTAAATCATCGCCCCGCCTCCCTCATACCCACCTTCCTTAAGGATTCGCGACGAGGGAATATAAGCAAAGACGTCGTTGCTGTACCCCGCCACCCAGAGCTTGTCCGCTCCCAGTTCTTTCTTGAGCCTCAAATCGTAATCGACGGTAACCTCGCCGGCCAGGCCTACCATGGTGAGGCTCCGTCCGAACTGCCACACCTCAAGCGAGTAGGGGTAGCTGGAAGGCACATGGCCCTTCTGGTCGATAATCTTCAGCATGTCCTCGGCGTGCTTGCGGACATAAATGTCGTCGCTCTTGAGTTGTTGTTCATAATCCGCACGCATTGGAGGCCCGGCGAAACGCACAGGGAAAACCTTGAATGCGGTTTTGAGCGGGCCAGCGACCGGAGCCAGCGTGCCATTCGTCACCTTTTCCACTGCGTGTGCCAGTTCCTCGCCGTGCTGCTGCGCAAACCCCACTCCGCTTCGCTCCTTGCTCCAGCGCGGATAAGGATTCGCGTCGGCGCCGCATCCTTCCATAAACATCGCGACCGCGCCACGATACCGCTTCTCCAGCCGCTGCTGGGCAAAGCCGGCATAGTCGCCACTGAATTTGTAGAAATTTGAGCCAATGGTCGTGTTGTGGCAGGCATAGCCAAAAACGATGCCCAGCACCTTCCCCCGCGGATTGCGAACCACAAGAACGGGAACGTCATGGTCCACCGACCCTTCGCGGTTGACGCCCCCAACGTAACCGGCTGAAGTCTTCACGCGGCGGTTGATTGCAAAGTCAGCTTCACCGCGGCCCAGGCTGAGCGTGGCCGGCTGAAGTTTACGAAGCGCCTCTCCCACCACTTTGACCATCTGGTCTTCAAGATGGCCGGTATACTCTTTCACCGCTTCCCATTGTTCCGAATTGATCCCCTGTTCACCTTCATAAGCAACCGACAACATCGTGCCGATCACCGGGCCGGAATGCGTGTGCGAGGAGTTCAGGAACAACTGATCGCGGTCCAGGCCATACTGCTGCTGAACGCGCCGGGCGACAGCCTCGCTGACCGAACGGGGAAGCCCCAGCAGGTCGGTTGTTACCAGCACGGCCCGGCGGCCCGTTTCGTCCTCCAGCGCCAGCGCCTTGGCGTGCAACTCCAGCAGCGTCCCCTCGGAGGCGTGGGTCCTGGCCGCATAGCCCGCCATCCAAAGCGAGTGGTGCGGCGTGATCCTGACTTTTGCGAACCCTGCTTTCCAGGAGGCGTGAGCGGGAATGACGGCCCCAACCAGCAACACATAAAAAACGAGTGAAATTACACCAGAAAAACGTTTAGGATTTTGCACAGCCTGCTCCTCGCGTGGCAGTCCGAAATGGCTGCAAAATGTCAGGTTCATCTTCACACGGACCTTGCGAAAATACCACACGCACACCGGCCGGTGATGTGAGGCCTGAACTCGTCGCGGGTTTCGGGCGGAGCGTCAGGCAGTGCTCAGGCCCAGGCCTCCCAGCTTTGCGGTGTGCAGTTTGCCGTCGCGAACCTCGAACAATCCCGGGAATTTCTTGAGCCATGGCTTGTTCGCAGCGGGCACATACTCACGCCCGTTTGACTCGAGTGTATCAATGGGAGCAACGTGCGCGGCGATGCCTGCCGACTGGATCAGCGAGGCGCCGGGACAGGTCAGGTCCTGCGCCGACATATACATTTTGAACTTTTGCGCGGCGGCATTCAGCAGCACGGTCTGGCTCTGCCCTTTGCAGGCCTTGAGCGCCACGCCCGTATAGCCAAGTTTCCGCCCGCGGAGAAGCGCGTCGTAGCCGGTCAGAGATTCGTCCATCACCACGGGCTTCAGCATGGAAGCTTTGAACAGCAATTGTGACGGGCCGGCAATCAGGTCGCGAGACTCCGGCTGCTCAAGGTAAAGGATCCGGCGATAGCCGCCCGGCGACTTTTCCTTGACCCTGCGAATAAACTCCAGCAGGTAATCCACGTTGGGGCACTGCTCGTTGAAGTCCAGCGTGTAATACCAGTCATGGACGCCGCGGCGGGTTTCCACTTCCGTGGCCACGCGGTCAATGTGCAGCGTCCGGGCGATATCGCGCTCGAGGTTGTTGCCGTCGAGCTTGATCTTCAGGTGAGTGAGGCCGTCGGCCATAATCCACTCGGCCAGCGTTTGCGGCAGGCCGTCGTGCAGCCGCTTCTTGACCTCAGCAGCTTCAATCGGATCAGAAGCTCCCACCGAGTGATTGCACCACACCCAGGGCTTGGGTTTTTGCAGCAGATACTGGCTGGGATATTCGCCTTTGAATTGCGGCGCCAGATAATGGGCCAGGTCGTGGCTCATAAACTCCGGCCCGTAAGTGAGGTAGCAGTTGAGGCCGTGGACCTTGCCAAATGCGTCGTGAATGGCGGCGTCGAAAGGGCTTGCGGTGACCAGCGTGCAAAGTTTGGGGACCGGCTGGGGGAGATGCATTTCGTTCGTAACTTCAGCCGCCGCTCGCAGGTATTCGGACTCCAGCGCAAAGTTGATGTCGACGGGATGACCGGGCTGGTTGTAATCCGCAGTGATTTTGGAGATGCGTTCGGCCAGCCGCTTCATGGCATCGAGCGTGGTGTCATACGAGAGCGTTTTCGACGGGAACGCCCATTCATTGCCCATGGTCATGGAGCCGAACCCATGCGCGACATGCCCCGAACCCGTCTCCACCGTGCAATGAACGTCCAGCAGGGTGACTTTGTCAACGCTGCGGCCGCCGAATTCGTAAGGAGTGCGATAAGGAAAATCTTCATAGCTGACACGGATATCTTTGACCCGAATGTCGCTGGACTTGCGTTTTGGCGCGGCCATGGTGATTCCTGCGGCCAGCGGCGAAAGTGAAACCGCTCCGGCAGTGGCGGATTCCAGAAACCTCCGCCGTGTGATTTTACAATGCAATCCCAAACTCACCCCCTTCTGAAGAAATTTTGTAGCAACGCCCGCGCCAGCCACCCGCGGCGGCGCCGCACGCCTGTAGAACGGCTGGTTGCTCAAGCCTGCCGTCCGCCTCCGCGTTGCCGCGCGAGCCAGTCGAAGGCGAGCTCCTGCACGCGCCGCGGAAAGCGATTAACGTCCATCGGCGTTTCAAATTGCAGCGCTTCCGAGTGGCCCAGCAGATCGTAGACCTTCCTGGGCGCCTCAACCTCGCGCCGGACATCCGCCACGCGTGCATAACGGTCCAGTTCCGGCGCAACCAGCATCACCGGTTTTGGCGCAACCAGTGCCAGGACCTCGTCGAAATCAAACGGCACGCGGTCCTCGTGGCCGGCAAAGAAACCCAGCCGCGGCAACAGCCCGTGCAGGTGCGAATAGTGGCGGATTCCCTCGGTCCCTTTATCCCGCGTCTGCAACCGCAGTGGGTCAAAGCCGCAGACGGAAACCAGGCCCTTGATGCGGTCGTCGAAAGCCGCCGTCAGCAATCCAACCTTGCCCCCGAGCGCGTAGCCCATCAGGTAAATCTGCGCCGAGTCGATCTCTTCCAAAGCCGAAAGCGCACTGATCGCCGCCCGCGTATCCTCAATCATGTTCCCCATCATCGACCACCTGGGGTAACGCTTGTAGAAATCTTTGGCCTCGTGGACACGCGTTCCGTGGCCAATCTGATCAAAGGCAAACACCGCAAAGCCTTTTTTCCAGAGCAAGGGGAATGACGGCCTCTCGTCCTGACTGTAAGCCGATTGGGTCGATTGCCACGGATGCCCGGACGACCATCCGTCCTGGTAGGAATGCGGATGCAGCCAGATAACAACCGGCCATTTCCCGGGTTTGGGTTTGCCATCGGCGCCCAGCGGATAAAACAGGTCGCCCATCAGGGAATTTCCAAACGGGATGCCTGTTGCGCCGATTCCCTGCGCGTTCCAGTCTCTCCCGCTGGTAGCGGTCGCCATAACCGCCCCAGTCATCTTTCGCCGGCCGGCGGTAAAGCGTTGCAAGCCAGCCGTCCGTCGCCAAAATCCGGTCTGAAATGCTGTGGTTGGCCGGAAAAGCAAGCCGGGGTGGCGCTTCGCCCAGAACCCCTGAAATATTCCGGCGGATGGCCTTCTTCTTTTCCTCCCACTCGGCAGCCGAGGCGATAGGGCGGCCGTCTTCCTGCGTCAGAAAATCGCCAACAGATCTCTTCGAATACATGAGCGGATCGATTTTCTCGCCACTCAACTTCTGCCAGCCCTCGAACGAGTATCCAAGAATCCATGTCTCGCGTTTCGGGAAAGAGTTTCGGCCAAAAACCGCGTCAAAGAAATCGACGATCTCCTCGATGCGCTCCGCGCCGAATTCATGTTCCCCGTCGCGAAGGTGTAGCCAGAGGTTTTCTTCATGCCCGAGGAATCGGTAAGCGCTCAGCACCGAGCGATAGGCCTGCTCAAATCCAAAGGGGTTGCCGGCGGATTCGGCATAGCCGGCAAACATCATCAGGCCCCGGGGAGCGATGGCCGCCATCAACAGGTTCTGGTCAACGGGGAGTTTGTCTTCGCGCCCGGCAAAGAAGCGCAGCCGCGGATGAAACCAGTGGGGCTGAGCGCCGGTCAGCAATTCGATGCTTTCATTCACAAACATGTCCGTGGTGTACCGCCAGGGATCGACCTCGCCGGTGTTGCCGCTCGAAAGCGCCACCGCGCCAATCCGCTCATCAAACCCCGCCGCCACCAGCGCCTGTTTGCCGTTTCGGGAATGGCCCGTCAAACCGATCTTTTCCCCGTCCACTTCGGGCAGCGTCAGCAGGTAGTCCACCGCCCGCGACGCCGACCACCCCCAGCGAGCCAGGCAGGAGAAATCGTATTCGGGATAGATATCGATATAAGCGTCAGAATCGTCGCCAACGCCGCCGTACATGGGGTCGGCAGCGAAATAGACGCACCCGATGTAGCCCCGCCGGGCGCCGATGGCAACCCACGGCCGCGTGCGAGGATGATTGGTCAGGAAAACCGGGAAGGGGCCTTTGCCATCGGGAACGATCAACTGGAGGCGCAGCGTGGCGCGATGGTCGGGGCCAAACTCCAGCCGCACGTCGCGCAAGGTGGTTGTTCCCTCGCGCCGCGTTCCGGTGACGATGGCACGCAGATTGTCCGGCTTGGGAGGCAAGGTGCCGAAGACCCAGTGCTCGGTCTGCGAACGGATCCACCGCTTCTGGCGCTCCCACATTTCCCGGCTGGTAACCGGAACGCTGCGGCCATTTTCGCGAAGCACCAGCGGGTCCGGAAGTCCGGAGATGGATGGCATGGAATCGAAATCCGGAGGCAGGGCGCCGGTGCGCTTGACCCAGTCTTCCCAGGTCTGGTCGTAGGCGTTGATGCGTCCTGTCCGGGGCTTTCGGGAATGGGGGAAAATTTTGAGGAACTGCTCAAGCTCCTTGCGCCGTTTTTCCTGGTCGCCGGACGGCGCGGCCGAGTCCGCCGAACCGCCGAGTCCTGCGCTTCCCAGGGCTGAAGCTCCCATTGCCATGGTTGCCGTCTCCGCAATAAATGTTCTGCGCGTGATCGCCTTGTCCCGTTTCACGACGTCCTCCCACGTCCTGCAGCCCGCGGCCGGTTTTTCCTGCTAAGCCTCTCCATAGGCCTCGTGAATCACTTGCTTGATGTAGTCGAGATTTCCTTTGATGGCAGACATGACCGCAGGGACCTTATCCCGCGACAACGCAATCCCCGACGGGTGAGAAACGCCCGGAATTAAATACTCGTGCTGGTAGGAAACCGGACCATGGAAATCCGACTTTGCGAGGATCTGGAAAAACTCCTTCCAGCGCGACATTCCCTGGCCCATGGGGCAGATGACGGCGCGCCACTGGTGCTGCGCGGTTTGCTTCCAGAGAAAATCCTTGGCGGCCACCATCTTCAGGCGAGGGGTGACGAGATTGGTTGAAACCCTCCATCCGCTTTCGCCGCCCTCGATGGTGGCCTGGCACAGGTCATAGTAGTAGCCGGACCAGCGCGGGTCGAGCGGTTCGATCACCCTGGCCATGTCCCAGATGGCCTCGCCAATGTAACGAGGATGATTGTGATAGCCCACCTGGATTCCGTGGTCCTTCGCCAGGTCCACCAGGGTGCGGAACTGCCGTCCGGCCTCGGCAACCTCTTTCACAACATTGACCATCTTGTACTGGTAATACCCCGGCTTCAGGTAAGGGATGTGGAGTTTGCTGGCCGTGCTGATGATGGGCCGCGCCGTGGGATCGTCCGCAGAAAGCAGCGCCGTTGTGATCATCGGGACTTTAAGCCCCGCGTTCCGGATGGCCTCGACGGCTTTCGGAAGGTCTGTTTCCGCGCGCTCGGGAAGAACGTGCCCTTCCGGGCGAACGGTCAGGTCAATTCCATCAAAGCCGGCGCGCCTGGTGCTCTCCGCAAGTTCCTTCCAGTTCAGTTGCGGAACGGGCTTGGAGAACAGGCAGAGCGTTCCCCGGAAGGGTCCACGCGGTGCGGCGGGTTCAGCCGCAGTGTGCCCCGCCGAAATAGCGACGGCGCCCCCGAGCGCTCCGGCGGATGACACCTGTAGAAATTCGCGTCTCGAAACGTGTTTATTCACTGCGTTCCTCCTCCTTCAGGGCAGACCAAAACATAAAATGTTGGGGCCCACGGCAAGCGCTACATATTGTTTCCCGTTCACCGTGTAGGTCATGGGCGAGGTCTTGTTTTCACCGTTCGTTCGGAAGTGCCAAAGCGTTTTTCCGCTGCGGGCGTCGATGGCCACGACGTTACCGCTGGGATCGCCATAGAACAAGAGTCCGCCCGCCGTTGCCAGTACCCCGGCCTCTCGTTTGCCTTCGGCCAGCCCGCGTTCCTGCACCTTCCACACCACCTTGCCGGTATTGATGTCCAGCGCCTCCAGAAATTTCTTCGCAGGCTCCTCTTTGGGCTGCTTCTGCTTCCAGTTGCCGGCCGAAAGCCTGGCTTCGCACTTTTCGAGCGCCACCAGGTAATAGAGACCGGTCTGCGGGCTGAAGGCAGTCCCATTCCAGTTGGCGCCATAGGACCCCGGGCAGAGCAGCCCATTCTGCTGGAGAAGCTGGGGGCGTCCGTCGGGGCCGATGCCGCCGGCCCACGTCACCCGCACAAACGGTTTGGCCAGCAGCACGTGGCCGTTGATCCGGTCCAGCACATAGAAGAAACCGTTCTTGTCTGCGTGCAGCAGAAGCTTCCGGTCCTGCCCCTGAAACTTCCTGTCGACCAGCACCAGCGGCGCGTTCGCGTCCCAGTCGCGGACGTCATGGGGCGTCACCTGGTAATACCACTTGAGCCTGCCGTTATCCGGATTGAGAGCCAGGATGGAATTCGTGTAGAGGTTGTCGCCGGGCCGGGCACTGTCATCGGAGTCGGGATAGGGATTGCCGGTGGCCCAGTAGAGCGTGTTGGTTTCCGGATCGTAGGAACCGGTCAGCCAGGTTGCCCCTCCGCCCGTCTTGGGCGGGTTGCCGCCCCAGCTTTCGGCTCCGGGTTCTCCCCTGGCAGGAATGGTCCAATGCCGCCACAGGCGCTCGCCGCTAGATGCCTTGTAAGCAGCCAGAAATCCGCGCATACCCCAGTCGCCGCCTGAAACGCCGGCGATCACCATGTCTTTGACCACCAGCGGAGCCACTGTTGAGCCATATTGCATGGGCTCATCCGGCATCACCTGTTCCCACACTAACTTTCCCGTCGTGCGATTCAAGGCAATCAGGTGGGCGTCATCTGTTACCCTGAAAACCTTGTCGCCCAGAATAGCCACGCCACGGTTGGTGCCGAGCGAGGCATCGCCAACTATCCCCGAAGTTCGCGGGCGGGAATACGACCAGATCTCCTGGCCCGTGCGGGCGTCCAGCGCGTAGGCCTGCTGCGGGCCCGTCGCGTACATGATGCCGTCTGCAACCAGCGGCACCACCTCCAGTCCGAAATATTGCATGTTCAGGTGGAAGTAAGAGGTGTCCGGAAGAAACTGCTTCCAGAGCGGCACCGTAAAGACCCACTTCAGGCGCAACTTCTTCACATTCGATGTAGTGATCTGCGCGAGTTCGCTGTACCGGTTCCCGCTCAGGCTGCCGTTGTAGGTAAGCCAGTCGCCCGGCCGGGGGTTAAGAATCCTTGAAAACGGCATGTCTCCGGGTCCGGAGGGACTACTAGCTTTGGTCATACCCGGCTTGATCCCGGTGAGGCCGCTAAGAAACGCAACAGGTTTTGCAGTTCCTCCCGGTTGGCTTTCACCGGCGGCATTTGCGATTGACTATCTTCGCTGATGGCTGAGACATCATCGGTGGGCAGCAGATGGAACTGTCCCTTCAGGTCCTGCACGACGATCTCAAAATTGCTTCGGCTTCGGGCAAAGCCGCGCACCGTCTTGCCGTCGCGCAGGCGCACCGTCACCATCTGATAGCCGGAAGCAAGGCTTGCGCCTGGTTGCAGCAGGCTCGTTCGGATTTCCGCGACGGTCATCTTGTGCGCGACATCTGAAAGGTCCGGCCCCACGGCCGATCCCCTGCCGTCGACCAAGTGGCAACTGGCGCATTGCCCCTTGCCGAAGAAGTATTGTTCGCCAGCCGCACGGTCGCCGGACACTCTGTTATCCGCCGCCGGTAAGTTCAGCGAATGGATGAGCGCCACAAGCGCGTCCATTTCACCGGCCGGCAAAGGGAACGCCGGCATGCCTGCCTTGGGCACTCCGTTGCGGATGAGGTTGCGCAACCAGGAAACCGAACGCCCCCGCAGCCTGCGGTTCCCGGCCAGAGGAGGGCCGTACTCGCCGCCCCGCGCGTCCGCCCCATGGCAACCGGCGCATTGCTTCGCATAGGTTTCGCCACCTGTTGTCGCCTGCAAGGTTTGGCTGGAAGAGGTTTGCCCCCACACAAACGCCAGGCTGATGGCAAACGCCCCAAGCATCAGGCCGACAGTCCAGCGGGATGGCGCTTTTTGGAAGAAAGTAGGCATTTTTGTATGGGCTCTCTGCGTCAAGGTTCCGTTCCAAAAGATAACTGAAGATGGCGGCCGGGCCAATCTCCTACATCAGGTTCGAAAGAGGCTTCCTCCTCATCAAGAATTTGTCATGCCGCTGCCACACGCAACCTCGATGACAGGCGTCTTCTGCTTTCCTGATTTGCCAACCCGGCAAAGTCGGCTCCCATTGTACTCCTGCATTCAAGTTTCTATAATCTTTCTGCGTTCAGCCCGGCGCGCAGGGGCTGTTCGTCATCAGGAAACCTGTCAGTTTAAGCGGCGCAGGCTCTGAAGTTGCCACCCGCCGCAGGCGAGTCCAGCAGCCGGAAGGCTGGGCGGTTGCGGGATTTCGAACTAAGAGACCAGCCCGCTGCAACTTACAAGCCTACCCTCCGGCATACGGCCGCAATGGCCAGGAGGAAGAGGGCCTGGGGAGCGGGGCAAAAATGGTGTGATGAAGCAAACCTTTTCCATCCGGTTTGCGTCAGAGAGTATTCCTGGTATTTAGCTTTCGCCCAGAGAATCTATGCCCAGTGCCACAGCCCTGCAGGGATTATTCTGCGTTTTTCTCCCTGCTATAATGTCTGGGGTGATTTCAGCAAGGGTCCGCAAAGCGGGCGATGATAAAGTTGCATCGCAAAGCAACAGGTTGTATTGTATTTTGATATCAGTCTATTAGGAGACGGACGTTGTCCAACGCGCGGGGCAGATGCGGAACTTTTGGCGCCACGGCCCTGGGCTCCAAGCTAAAGGATGAACCAAGTGGGGAAAATTTACAGTTTACTGCTCGTCGTCGTCTTTATCTTCTGGACTCCAGTTTGCAGCACCGCACAGGATTCTCCAGGTCAGCAAGCTCAGCCTGCCCAGGCGACACAGGATTCTTCAGGTCAGCAAGAACAGCCTGCCCAGGCGACACAGGATTCTTCAGGTCAGCAAGAACAGCCTGCCCAGGCGACACAGGATTCTTCAGATCAGCAAGAACAGCCAGTCCAGGCGACGAACACCCCCGGGGCGACGGCCTTTGCCGTGGCGGTTGGCAAATACTCCAATCTGGGAGGGGTCTACACCGCAGGGGTCGGTGTGGGGTACAACATTACTGAACACTTGGGGGGCGATGTTGGTGCATCGATCTACACGATTCAAAGCCCTTTTTCGGTTATTTCAAATCACACCTGGCGTTGGACAACCCTGGCCGGGGACCCGTTCGTCGATCTGCGTTACACGACCCAGTGGCACGGGCTGGATGCAACCTCCGTTCTGACCGGAAGCATACCCATTTCGAGTGCGGAGCGGGTTTTCAGCACCGGGCGCGTCGGCGTTGACTGGTATAACCACGTCAGCGCGCATTATGGAGCGTTCAGTCCTTTTGTGAATTTTGGTGGCGCCAACGAAACCATAGACAGGTACGTGATCCCGCGTCCTTATAACATTGCCCGCCCCTATCAGATTTTTGGCGTCAACGTAAATGGCGAAGTGGGCGCGAACTTCACATTCTTCAAAGATTACACGGTGGGTGCCTCCGCGTATGGCATCGTTCCTTTCGGGCACCAAAAAGTATTCAGCAGGCTGGTCACACCCAATTCCAGCGTTGTCGGAGACCAAGACCACAACCGTGTCTGGAATCATGCCTTTGAAACCATTGGCGACTCCAAACTGGGGCGCGACAATGGCTATTCCGGATGGGTGGAAGTCGCCAAAGTCAAGAACCTGAAGGTGCAGGCCGGATATACCTATAGCGTTCATTATCGATGGGGTTCCGCGTACCTGATGCTGAAATTTGACGGAACTTCGCTGATTCGTTTTCTGACGGCAACCAACTAGGTGCGCGAGGAATATGGCGCCCGCTTGCCCTCGTCTGAATTCGAACAGGCGAAGTCAGTGAGTTTTTGTGAAGCGAAGGGAAAAAAGATTTTGAAAAGCAATACGGCCGTCTGTCTCCTGGTAGGAATTCTTTTAGGACTCGCGACATGGTCATCGAGCTATGGCCAGGAGGGGGCTCAGGCTCGCATTCCTGCAGCCGTTCCGCGGGCCAGGGAAGCCGTTTCTTTTGACCGCCTGCCCCTTGGCTTTGAGGAAAACAAAGGCCAGATCAATGCCCAGGTCAGGTATCTGGCGCGCGGGCAGGGTTTCACACTGTTTCTGACTCAAGACGACGCCATCCTGCAGCTCATGAAATCCCAGGGGGCTGACAACCCGCCGGAACTCATCATCAAACCTTAACGGCTGTTGCGCTCAACTTCATCCGCGGCAAATACTGAGATGGTTAGCCTGAAGCTGCTGGGTGCGAGCCATCACGCGCGGATTTCGGCCGCGGACCGGCTTCCCGGTGACACCAGTTATTTCCTGGGCAACGATCCCCGGCAATGGCATACGAAGATTCCCAACTACGCCCGGCTGCGCTACCACGAAATCTACCCGGGCATCGATCTTGCTTATTATGGCCGTCAGGGACAATTAGAAAACGATTTCATGGTGGCTCCGGGATCGGACCCGAAACTGATTCGACTGGGTATAGAAGGCGCCAGGACCCTGCGCCTGAATGCCTCCGGGGACCTGGTATTGAAGGTGAGTGGAGGAAGCGTTTACCTTCGACGCCCTCAAGCCTACCAGGGAAAGGGTGCAAGCCGCAGGGAAGTCGCGGCCCACTATGTGCTTCGGGCTGGTAACGAGGTGGGGTTTGCCCTTGGAGCTTATAACCCCCACCAGGAACTCGTGATCGACCCGGTGTTGACTTATTCCACCTACCTGGGAGGAAGCGGCGGAGACGTGGGCTATGGCATCGCCATCGACTCCGCCAATGACACCTACGTTACGGGAACCACGTCGTCGCTCAATTTTCCCACGACAACGGGCGGTCAGGCCACCCTCGGAGGGGGCATCGACGTCTTTGTGGCAAAGCTCAACCCCGCGGGCACGGCACTCCTCTATTCTGTTTACCTGGGAGGCGGCAACCTCGACAGGGCAACAGGCATTGCGCTGGATTCCTCGGGCAACGCCTATCTGACTGGTTACACATCATCCACCGATTTCCCCACGACCTCCGGCGCCTACCAGGCCAGCAACAACGGCAATTCCGATGCCTTCCTAGCCAAGCTTAATGCGACAGGCTCATCGCTGGTCTATTCAACTTACCTCGGTGGAAGTGGAATTGATTACGGGCGGGGAGTCGCCGTGGATGCCTCGGGTGATGCCTTCATTACCGGCTCCACCCAATCCACAGACTTCCCCACCATGAGGCCGCTGCAGGTCGGACTTGATGGCGGCTCCGATGCGTTTTTGGCGGAAGTCGATCCCACCGGCGCTTCCCTGCTTTACTCCACTTATCTTGGAGGCAGCGGCGCGGACGAAGCGCTTGCCGTTGCCCTGGATGGCTCGGGCAACCCTTATATCGCCGGATACACTTTTTCTTCCAACTTCCCGACCCAGAGCGCCCTTCAGTCTTCCCTGTCGGGATCGTCAGACGCGTTCGTCACGGAGATCGATCCGGGAACTTCGTCCCTGGTATTCTCAACCTATTTGGGCGGCACCGGGGCGGAGAGCGCCCAATCCATCGCCCTCGATTCGGTGGGCAGCATTTACGTGACTGGCAAGACCACCTCTTCCAGCTTTCCGGTGACGGTCGGACCGTTTCAGCCCACCTATGCAGGGCAGGGAGACGCCTTTGTCACCAAACTCGATCCGGGGGGCACCCAGATGGTTTATTCCACCTACCTGGGTGGCAGCGACCTGGATCAGGGGAATTCCATTGCCATCGATTCCTCCGGAGAGGCCTTTATAACAGGCCTGACGCAGTCCAGTGACTTCCCTCTGGCGGACGCGCTGCAAAGAGTTCTGGGAATTTCCGGGGCAGGTTCGTGCGGCTCCAATCTTTGTGCTGACGCGTTTGTCGCCAAACTGGGGCCTTCGGGCAACCTGGTTTTCTCCACCTTTCTGGGAGGAAGTACGACGGATTTAGGACAAGCCATTGCAGCGGACACTTCCGGAGCGGCTTACCTGACCGGCAGCACGAATTCCACAAACTTCCCCGTCATCGCGGGAGCGCCCCAGTCCTCTTATGCTGGAACGAATTCGAGCACGAACGTCTTTATCGCCAAGGTCAGCCCTCAGGATGCGCCGGCTGTAGCCCTCAGCCCCCAGAATCTGAACTTCGGCAACCAGGTGATCAACCACAGCAGCGAACCGCAGACGGTAACGCTGGTGAATGCCGGCAGCGCGCCTCTGAATATCAGCGGCATTGCCGTGACCGGCCAGTTCAGCCAGACCAACAACTGCGGATCGGTGGTGCCGGCAGGCGGGGGAACCTGCGCAATTAAAGTGACCTTTACGCCCACTCAGACGGGTTCGGTGACGGACCAGGTCACCATCTCGGACGATGCCGCCGGCGGCCCTCAAAGCATCACCGTGACGGGAGGGGGAGTCACTTCAGCGGGCACACTTTCCGTTTCACCAGGGTCTCTGACCTTTGCGGCGCTCAGGGTGGGGCAGACAAGTCCTGCGCAAACCGTCCAACTTGCCAACACCGGCAATACGGCCATCAACATCTCCAGCATCACCACGACCGGCGACTTTGCGGAAACCACGACCTGCGGAAACCTTCCCACAGTCCTCAACGTGGGGGCAACCTGCAGCATCAGTATTACTTTTACGCCCACGGCAACAGGATCCCGCACGGGCGGACTGACCATCGAGGATGACGCCTCCAACACCCCGCAGGGAGTCTCGCTTGCGGGAACCGGCAATGCGGTCTTTTCACTTTCGGCCAGCGCCAGGTCAAGCGTTATTCTGATCGGGACCAAGTCGACGACTTTTACCGTCACGGCTTCCGCTCCCAATACATTCACAGACAGCATTAATCTCGCATGCACCACCGGAACGTGCACTTTCAATCCCACCTCGATCACTCCGGGGCAATCCAGCGTGGTCACGGTGAGCGGCCTTTCGGCAACCACCGCCAACCCCTTTGATTTCTCGGTTAAAGGCAGCAGCGCCGGACAGGATACGACGGTGTCGCTGACCGTCTTTTTCGCGGATTTTTCGCTGTCCCAGACGGCCCCCGTGCCGCCGCTTCGCACCATTGCCGCCGGGAGCTCAACGACCTACACGGTCACGGTAAATCCGGTGAACGGGTTCAACCAGGTGGTCCTGCTGGGCTGTTCCAATCTGCCGAAGGAAACCACCTGCTCCTATTCTCCGCCAGGCATCACCATGGACGGGACGAACCCGGTTACTTCGACTCTGACCGTCACCACCACAGCCTCGGCAAGTTCCCATCTGCCGCCGCCACCGGGCGGATCGGCTCCCTGGGGACACTTAAACCTCGCGTGGTGGGCTTATCTTCTCGCATTGATTATGATTTTGGGGATTTCCTTCGGCATACGTAGCCGCCGCGTGTTCGGCATGGGGCCACTCAATCTTCGCGCCAGCTTTGTTGTTTTGCTCCTGGCGGCCTCGCTGAGTGCTGTGGCAGTAGCTTGCAACCAGACCTATTACGGTCCCCAAACCACGCCGGTATCGACAGGGACCCCGCCCAACACCTATACCATCGTTCTCGTCGGGAGGCTGGGAAGCGACAATAGCATTAAGCGAACGACGACCGTTAATCTGGCGGTTTCGCCCTGATGAGGCGGACTAAAAACCCCGGCCGCTGTGACCCAGGCCTTGAAGTTTCTGAGAGAGGCTTTGGAACCGCGGGGGAGAAATTTCAGTATTTTCCAAGGAGAACAGTGTGAAAGTGAAATGTTCTACTGTGACCCATAGGGAACCCACTCCAGCACCATGGGTATTCCCGCGGGGGCGTTTTTTTGTTGCTCTCGGCCTCTTCGGCCTGGCAATCATCGGTTTAAGTCTGGCGCAGAGCACGGCCCAGGGGGCTTCCCTCCGCAACGCCCGCAATCTGAAGCTTTGGACCAGCCACTATGCCCACCTGCCGCTTAGTTTCGAGGCAAACCAGGGGCAGACGGACTCGCGCGTCAAATACATGGCGCGGGGTCAGAACTACACCCTGTTCCTCACCGGGCATGACGCAGTGCTGGCTCTCACTTCCGGAAGGTCCGGGCGCCCGGGACAAAAGCCCGCCCCTTCCGCGGTCATTCGTCTCCGCCTGCTGGGGTCCGAGCCCGCCGTGCGTATCACCGGCCAGTCCCTGCTGGGTGGAACCAGCAATTATTTCCTGGGGAACGATGCCCGCAACTGGCACACCCACATCCCCAACTACGCGCGGGTGCGTTACCACCAGGTTTATCCCGGCATCGACCTTGTTTATTATGGCCGCCAGGGCGAACTGGAAAACGATTTCATGCTGTCTCCGGGTTCGGCCCCGGACTCGATCCGGATTGGCCTGGAGGGCATCGACGGCCTGCGCATAGCTCCCTCCGGCAACCTGGTTCTCAAGGTTGGCGGTGGAGAGGTTTACCTCCGGCAACCCCGCGCTTATCAGGGAAATCGGGAAGTTTCGGTTCACTACGTGCTGGATGCCAGGAATGAGGTTGGATTTAAACTGGGCCGCTATGACCGCCGTCAACAACTGGTAATTGACCCCGTTCTGGCCTACTCCACTTATTTCGGAGGAAGCGGGGGAGACATTGGTTATGGCATTGCTGTCGATTCTTCCGGAAACGCTTACGTTACGGGAATTTCAAACTCCTCCAACTTCCCCACTTCATCAGGTTCCAGCAGCACAAGTTATGGCAGCGGTGGCGACGCTTTTGTGTTGAAGATTAACCCGACAGGTTCTGCAACCAGCTCGACGACTCCGCAAATTGTGTATTCCACGTTTCTGGGCGGGAACGGAACGGATTCCGGCAATGCCATCACCGTCGACGCCGGGGGAGACGCTTACGTCACCGGCAGCACCACTTCCTCGAACTTTTCAACAACCACCGGGGTCTTTCAGACCACCTACGGCGGAGCGGGTGACGCCTTTGTGACTGAACTGAGCAGTACGGGTTCCAGCCTGGTCTATTCCTCCTACCTGGGCGGCTCCGGGGCTGACGCCGGCATGGGGATTGCCGTTGATTCCTCCAACAACGCATACGTTACAGGTTCCACCCAATCCCCAAACTTTCCCACCCTCAACCCTGTGCAAACGGTCAACAATGGCGCTTCGGATGCCTTTATCTCCAAGGTAAACTTCGACGCAACCCAGCTGGTTTATTCCACCTATGTGGGGGGAACCAAAGCGGAGGTCGGCCAGAGCATTAAGGTTGACGGTTCCGGGAACGCCTACATCGCCGGTTACACATTTTCTTCCGACTTCCCGATTCAGAATCCCGTGCAGGGCTCGAACGCCGGAACGGTCAATGCGTTTGTCACCGAGATCAACTCGGCGGGCACCTCCTTCCCCTTTTCCACGTACTTTGGCGGAAGCAGCGACGACCGCGCCTTCGGATTGGCCCTGGGTTCCGGTGGAAGCGTCTACATTACCGGCAGCAGCCAATCGTCTGATTTTCCCACCACTGTTGGAGTGGTTCAGGGAGCAAATCAGGGACAATCCGACGCCTTCGTGGCCAAGTTGAACCCTGCGGGACCCTCCGTCACCTACGCCACGCTGCTGGGCGGCGCGGGAGTCGACCAGAGTAATGGGATCGCCGCGGACTCATCCGGAAATGTGTTCGTAGCAGGGTTCACCAACTCCAGCAACTTCCCGACTTTTAGTCCCATCCAGTCCATTCTGGGGATCACCGGCGGCAGTTCCTGCGGGACGGCCTCGTGCACAGACGCTTTTGTCACTGAGTTGAATCCCACGGGTACCGCGCTGGTCCACTCGACCTACCTGGGAGGCAGCGGCGCTGATTTTGGCCAGGCCATCGCGCTGGGGCCAACCGGCAACCCGTATCTCACCGGCAGCACTTCGTCGAATAACTTCCCTGCCATCGCGGGAGCTTTTCAGTCCGGCTTGAGCGGAGTGGCGGGCAATGTCTTCATCGCGGAGATTGCCGCCGACAACGCTCCGGGAATTTCCATCGTGCCGCAGGGCATCGACTTTGGAAACCAGACCCTGAACGTCCGCAGCTCTGTGCACACCGTCAACGTCACCAACGAAGGAACGGCCGCCCTCAACATCACCCAGATTACTTTTAGCGAAACCGATTCAACCGGAAACACCGATTTTGCCGAGACGGACAATTGTGTGGGGACCGTCGCCGCCAGCGGGGGCACGTGCAGCATCAATATCACCTTCACTCCCAGGTCCGCGGGTGTGGAGACCGGAACTTTCAGCATTGCCGACAATGCCGCCGGAAGCCCCCACCTCATCAAGGTGAGAGGCACGGGCGTCACTTCGGCGACTGCGGTCACCGTCGCTCCAACGAGCCTCTCCTTTGGGAACGTGACGGTGGGCGACGTCAGCACCGCTCAAACAGTGACGATTACGAACACGGGCACGCAAACCCTGACCTTCAGCAGTTTCCAGACCGGTGGTGATTACTCACAGACGAACACGTGCACTTCCAATACCCTGAATGTGGGCCAAAGCTGCACTGTCAGTGTGACCTTTTCACCCGTCGCCTCCGGCGCCCGGAACGGTACTTTAGCCATCAGCGATAACGCCACGGGCAGCCCCCAGGTGGTGGCGCTCTCCGGCACGGGTGTTGCGCAGTTCACTATGTCTTCGCCGTCCGCGAACGTGACCACGGTGATTGGAGGCGGCTCTGCGACGTTCACCGTTGCGGCTTCGGCCCCCAACAATTTCAGCGGCAGCATTACCCTCAGTTGCCCTTCCAGCCTGACTTGTTCTTTCAGCCCTGCGTCCATCGTTGCGGGCCAGACCAGCACCCTGACCATCAGCGGCCTTACGGCCTCCATGGCCAATCCGTTCGCGTTTAACGTTATCGGAACCAGCGGCTCGCAGAGCGCTGCGGTCAGTCTGAATCTGCTTTTCGCGGACTACACCCTGTCAGCTTCACCCTCGCTCAATACCATTATGGCGGGGGCGGCGGCAACCTACACCCTGACGCTGACCCCCATCAACGGATTCGATAAGCAGGTGCAGCTTGCCTGCGGCAGCGGCATGCCTCCGGGAGCCACCTGCAGCTTCTCAAACTCCTCGGTTACGCCCAGCGGTGTGACCACCATCTCCCTGACCGTCCAGACCACCAAGAATGCCACCGCTCCACCGCCCCCGGCTGTTCCGCCGGGCATGGTTCCACCCCTGATGGTGGCATTCTTCGTTCTTGTTCTGGCAGGATTGTTCCTGCTGGGGCGCAGGCGAAATCGGGTTCCGGGCCTGGCCGGAAGGCGGTTGGTGGCCGTTCAGGTTTGCATGCTTTGCCTGCTGCTCCTGGGCGAGACCTTCCTGGTCTCCTGCCGGAGCACACCGACGGTAACCGGATCCACAACCGGAAACTACATCATCACCGTCAACGGCACGCTCGGCTCCAACTCTTCTGTCGTCAGGAGCACCAACATTGACCTGGCCATCACATAGCAGGTTGTTGAAACATCCCGTAAAGACGTAGTGGCGGCGGGCTTACCCCGCCACTACTTCAATGCCTTCAACGCTGTCTGGCGGCGTAAAGCCGCCGCTATAGCCGCTTTCAACTGGCTGCCACAGAAACCACTGAAGCATTCCCCCGGGAATTCAGCTTCCGGACATAAGCTGGCGCCGTGGGGTGTTAATACCCCCGGCCTCCCGACCCCAAAGCTGTTTCAGAGGCCCATCATGACCAGGCTGTAACCGCAGGCAGAGTCGTAACGACGCCTTACCCGTCCTTCAGCACTCCATCCTGGCCGTTATTTCTCGGGATCGTAGTTCAGGTTGGGGCCCAGCCAGCGCTCGACGGTGGAGAGATCCATCCCCTTGCGCCGCTGATAATCGAGCACCTGGTCGCGGCCAATCTTGCCCACGGCAAAATAGCGGGATTCAGGATGCGAGAAATAGAAGCCGCTCACCGAGGCTGCGGGGTACATCGCAAAACTCTCGGTCAGCCTGATGCCCGCATTCTGCCCGGCTTCCAGCAGATCGAAGAGAATGCTCTTTTCCGTGTGATCGGGCTGCGCAGGATAGCCCGGGGCCGGGCGAATGCCGCGGTAACGTTCGTGGAGCAGGTCGTCGTGGCTCAGCTTCTCCTCGCACCCGAAGCCCCACGCCTCGCGGGCCCGTCGGTGGGTGAGTTCGGCCAGCGCCTCGGCCAGGCGGTCGGCCAGCGCCTTCGCCATGATGGCATTGTAATCGTCATGGTCCTTCTCGAAGTCGCCCACCAGTTTCTCGATGTTGATCCCCGCCGTGACGGCAAACGCTCCCAGGTAGTCAGCCCTTCCGGTTTCGCGCGGCGCAATAAAATCCGCCAGGGCAAGGTCGGGTTCGCCATCCGGTTTCTCGATCTGCTGGCGCAGGGTGTGGAAAGTCGCCCGCACCGTCGTCCGTGATTCGTCCGTATAGACTTCGATGTCGTCACCCACGCCGGCAGCGGGGAAGAAACCCATCACGGCGCGGGCTTCCAGCAGTTTCTCATCAACAATGCGTTTCAAAAGCCGCCCGGCATCGTCAAACAGTTCCCGGGCGCGCACGCCCACTTTCGGCTGGTCGAAAATCCGGGGATAAATCCCGCGCAGCTCCCAGACGTGGAAGAAGGGCGTCCAGTCAATGTAAGGGACAATCTCTTCCAGCGGCACCGGGCCGGTGGCGCGGACTCCAGTGAAGGAAGGCCGCGGCGGGTGTGTAGCCGGACCAGTCAAACTGCAGCCGCCGCCGGCGCGCCTCGTCCAGCGTCCGCAGCTTCTGCGATTTGGGCGCAGCGTGAACTTCCCTCAGCTTTTCCTGGGCGCTTTGGTTCTCCTCGGCGAAGGCCGGTTTCAATTCCGCGCTGGCCAGGCGTCCCACCACGCCCACGGCGCGCGAGGCATCCAGCACGTGGACCACGGGCTGCCCGTAGGCGGGAGCAATTTTCACCGCCGTGTGCGCGCGGCTGGTGGTGGCGCCGCCAATCAGCAGCGGGACCTTGAAGCTCTGGCGTTCCATCTCTCTGGCCACGTGCACCATCTCATCAAGCGACGGAGTAATCAGCCCGCTCAGGCCCACCATGTCGGCGCCCGCCTCTCGCGCCGTCTTCAGGATTTTTTCGCAGGGCACCATCACGCCCAGGTCAATCACCTCGTAGTTGTTGCAGCCCAGCACCACCCCGACAATGTTCTTGCCGATGTCGTGCACGTCGCCCTTCACCGTGGCCATCACGATTTTTCCTGCCGCCCTGGCGCCGCCGGTCATGCGCTTTTCGGCCTCCAGATAAGGCAGCAGGTAGGCCACCGACTTCTTCATCACGCGGGCGCTTTTCACCACCTGCGGCAGGAACATGCGGCCGGAACCGAACAGGTCGCCCACCACGTTCATGCCCGCCATCAGCGGCCCCTCGATCACCGCCAGCGGGCTGCCGTATTGAACCCGCGCCTCTTCCGTGTCCGTTTCAATGTGCTCAACAATGCCCTTCACCAGGGCGTGCGAGAGCCGCTCTTCCACCGTGCCCTGGCGCCAGGCGTCTTCCTCCACTTGCTTCTTCCCGGTCTGCTTCACCGAATCGGCAAAGGCCAGCAGCCGCTCGGTTGCGTCCGGGCGCCGGTTGAGGATGACGTCCTCCACCAGTTCCAGCAGGTCTTTGGGAATTTCCTCATAGATGCCCAGCTGCCCCGCGTTGACAATGCCCATGTCCATGCCGGCCTGCACGGCGTGGTAGAGAAAGGCCGTGTGCATCGCCTCGCGAACGGTGTTGTTGCCGCGAAACGAAAACGAAAGGTTGCTGACTCCGCCGCTCACTTTGGCGTGCGGCAGCGTGGCCTTGATCTGGCGCGTGGCTTCGATAAAGTTCACCGCGTAATTGGCGTGTTCCTCCATGCCGGTGGCGATGGTGAGAATGTTGGGATCGAAAATAATGTCTTCGGGCGGAAAGCCCACTTCCTCCGTCAGGATGCGGTAAGCCCGCGTGGAGATTTCAACCTTCCGCTCCGCAGTGTCGGCCTGGCCGCGCTCGTCGAAGGCCATCACAATCACAGCCGCGCCGTAGCGGCGCACCAGGCGCGCGTGCTGCTTAAAAGCTTCTTCGCCTTCCTTCAGGCTGATGGAATTCACCACACCCTTGCCCTGCACGACCCGCAGGCCCGCCTCAATCACGCTCCACTTGGAGCTGTCAATCATGATGGGGACGCGCGAGATGTCGGGCTCGGAGGCCAGGTAATTCAGAAAAGTGGTCATGGCCTGCTCCGACTCCAGCATGCCCTCGTCCATGTTGATATCGATAATCTGCGCGCCGGCTTCCACCTGCTGCAGCGCCACGGCCAGCGCATCTTCAAACTGATCGTTCAGAATAAGCTGGGCAAACTTCGGCGAGCCCGTCACGTTGGTCCGCTCGCCCACATTCACAAAGTTCATGTCGGGCCGAAAGGTGAGCGGCTCAAGCCCGCTCAGCCGCGTCATGCGGTCCGGCTTCGCAATGCTGTGGGGCTTTTCGCGGCGCACGGCGCCGGCAATCGCCCGGATGTGCGCGGGCGTTGTGCCGCAGCAGCCGCCCACAATGTTCAGCCAGCCGTTGGCGGCAAACTCGCCCAGGTCCTGCGCCATGCTTTCCGGCGTCTCGTCAAACCCGCCAAAGGCGTTGGGCAGGCCCGCGTTGGGATGGCAACTGATGTGGACGGGTGCAATCTGCGAAAGCTCCTCGATGTAGGGCCGCATCTGCTTTGCGCCCAGCGCGCAGTTGATGCCCACGCTCAGCAAGGGAATGTGCGAAATGGAATTCCAGAAGGCTTCGATGGTCTGGCCCGAGAGCGTGCGCCCGCTCTGGTCCACAATGGTCACGGAAACCATCACCGGCAGGCGGCGGCCCGATTCCTCAAAATACTGCTCGATGGCAAACAGCGCCGCCTTGGCGTTCAGCGTGTCAAACACGGTCTCCAGCAGCAGCAGATCAACGCCACCCTCCACCAGCGCGCCCGCCTGTTCGTAGTAAGCCGCGCGCAACTGCTCAAAGCTGGTGCCCCGCGAGGCGGGGTTCGCAACGTCCTGCGAAACCGAAGCTGTGCGGCTGGTGGGGCCGATCGAGCCCGCCACAAAGCAGCGCCGCTCGGGATTTTCGGCGGTGAACTTTTCGAACAGCGCGGCGCGCCACCGCAGCGCCGGCCGCGTTCAACTCGCGGACGTGGTCTTCAAGTCCATATTCCGCCATCGAAACCGTGGTGGAATTGAAGGTGTTCGTCTCAATGATGTCGGCGCCCGCCTGCAGGTACTGGTAATGGATGTCCTCAATGATCTGCGGCTGCGTGATGTTGAGCAGATCGTTGTTCAGCCGCAGGTCGCGCGCATGGTTGGCAAACTGCCGGCCGCGGTAGTCCGCCTCGGCGAGATTGCGGGCCTGGATCATGGTGCCCATGGCCCCGTCGAGCAGCACAATGCGCTCCCGCAGGATGCTTGCAAGCGGATGGGCATGTCTTTCGCTTCCACTCATGCGATCAGCACTTTCCTTTCCTGGCTTTGCCGGATAACCCGCCGGGGCAGCCGCAACCCCCGGCTTTCGCCCCGCATCATTTCAGTATAACAAGAGAACCCGGCGCACAGCGGGGGTCCCAACCCCGGCCCGCCCGCGCTGCCGCAACACCCGGCAGGCCCACACGTTGCCTGAAAACTTTCTTTAGTGAATCGCCCGACGGCCGGACTACAATCCATCCACGACAGCGCGTTGACTCACAGCCCGGCCCGGCATAGGATTCTTAGGTCTCAGCAAAGGAAGCTTTCATCATGTGGCAGGCTATGAACAATTCCGCGAAGGTTAAGCACATTTCACCTGGCCTGTGCAGCAAGGCTCAATCGGCCTGCGCACATCAAGTTCCGATCCCCAAACGCGCGTTGCTGCTGCTGTGCGCGGTCTTCCTCTGCCTGCCCTCGCTCCCGGCGCAGGAAAAACCCCGCGATGCTCTGGTGGACTGGATGAACCAGATTGCCCAGGGGCAACTTCAGCAGCGCGCGAAGGCCATCAGCGAAATCCATACGAAGGCCCAGGCGGAACGCCGCAAGCAATGGGTTCGGAAGCAAATGCTGGATGACATGGGCGGCCTGCCCGCATATCAGGGTCCTTTGAAGGCCCGGGTCACCGGCCAGCTCCGCGCGAGTTCCTACACCATCGAGAAAGTGATTTACCAGAGTCTGCCGGGGCTTTACGTCACCGCCAACGTTTACCGGCCGAACCAGCCGGGCCGTTACCCTGCCGTGCTGCTGCAAGCCGGGCACACGCAGGAGGGCAAGCCGGAAGACCAGCTAATGGCCGCCAACCTGGCGATGAAAGGCTTCGTCGTGCTGTGCTTCGATCCCATCGGGCAGGGCGAGCGCGAGCAGACTTACAGCCCGCAACTTGACGCGCCGCTGGCCGGCTGGTCCGTTCCCGAGCACATCCAGATGGGCGCGCAAACCATGCTGCTCGGCCAGGGGCTTGCCCGCTACTTCATCTTTGACGCCATGCGCTCACTCGACTATCTTGCCGGCCGGCCCGATGTGGACGCGTCGCGCATGGGGGCCGCGGGCTGCTCGGGCGGCGGCGCTTTAACCACCTTCCTGGGCGGCCTCGACCCGCGGCTCAAAGTGGTGATCCCGGCCTGCTATCCGAGTTCGTTCCAGACGCTGTTTGCCACCTCCGGGCCGGACGTGGAAATGCTGCTGCCGCGCTTTCTCGAGAGCGGCCTGGACACGGCTGATTTCGTCGAACTCTCCGCGCCCACGCCCTGGCTGCTGCAGGCAACCGAACACGACCAGTTCCACTTCAGCCACCAGGGCGTGCGGCTGGTCTACGACGAAGCGCGAAACTGGTACGCCCTTTACGGCGCGCAGGACAAAGTGGGATTTATGGTGGGACCGGGTTCGCACGGCATGCCGCTGGTGGCCCGCGAAGCCGTTTACCAATGGATGATTCGCTACCTCAAAAACGGCCAGGGCGATGACCACGAGCAGCCGGTCAAAATGTACACCAACCACCAGCTTCTGGTCACGGCAACCGGCAACGTTGAGAATGAACCCGGCAGCAGAAAGCTCTACCAGATTCTCCGCGCCGACTACCGGGCCAGGAAGCAGCCGGAAACCATTCCCGAACTCCAGGTAAAACTGCGAGGACTCAAAATTCCCACCGGCCATACTGCGCCCAAGGTTGAGGTCCTCAACAAATCGAATGATGCCGCCGGGCAAATTGAGCAGATCAAATTTGAAAGTTCGCCCGGCATCTGGCTCAACGCCACCCTGCACATCCCCTCTTCTCCGGGAAAGAAACCCGCCGTGCTGGTGCTCGAAGGCGGCAGCATGTTTGGCCTGATGTCCACGGCCGCCATCGCCGAACATATGGCCCAGGCGGGCCGCGTGGTGCTGGAGATGCAGCCACGCCGTTCGCAGTTGGAAGTCCATGAGGGGCCGTTCGCCGGAGACTACGTCACCGACGTGCAGGCCAACCTGATCGGGCTGAACCTACCGGCCATGCGGGCGCACGACATCCTGCGCGGCGTTGATCTGCTGGCGGCCCGTTCGGACGTCGATCCCGGCTCGATTCACGCAACGGCCCGCGGCGTGGGAGGCGTCTGGCTGCTGCTCGCGGCCGCGGCTGATTCGCGCATTGGCAAAATCTGGATCGACAGAACGCCTTACAGCCTGCGCGCGGCGCTGGACCACTCGATGGCCGCCGACCTGTGGGATGCGGTTATTCCCGGTTTTGTTCTCCACTGGGACCTGAACGACCTGGTGAAAGCCATGGGAAAGCGACCGGTGATGTGGACGGACCCAACCAACTGGCTGCGGCAGGTTGTGGCGCTCGGGCCTTTTTACCAGTACCGCTACGTTCTGGGCGACACAACGGACCTGGCCAACGCCCAGGACGACGCGTACATCCAGGAGCTGCTCAAATAAGTCAGAATCGCGGCGTTCAATTTGGAATCATTACTCCGATTGGAGTTTTGATTTCCTCTTTTGCTCATGAATAGAGCCTTTCTTATCGTACCGCAGGTGAACCTCACCGCTTTCGGTAATTGAGGCCAGAAACGGTGGGGCAATCTTTTTAAACATCCTTTTCATTTTGGGAAGAGCTTTGGACAGTACATCGGCCATTTTTGCTTTGTCCCAATTTCCCGACCTGAAGTAGAATTCCCTCCCGTTGTTCTGGATTATTGCATCGATCTCTAAGCGGCTATATCGAATTCCTTTGTCCTTCGTTAGGATCGTCCATCCTTTTGAGCAAACGTGTGGCAGCCACATCGTATCCAATTCCCCTTGGCGGAAATGTGTCTTATGGAGCTCATACGGCACGCCTGCATTATCAAGTACCGTTAGCAAGGGCACGCATTTGTGGAGGTTTTCGTCCAAAAAGATGACGAACTCATCACGTTGGGAGGGATCTGGATTCCCATCGGATTGCCTCTTCGATTTCTCCGATTGGTCGGCCATACTCTTCAGCAAGATCACGTATAGATTCGCGAGCATGAAAACGAGAGGCGATGACTGCGGTAGATATACCTGTCCCAGCGATGACGGGTTTACCAAAAGATATGACTGGCGTAATCATTATGCTTTTGGGTTCGCGGTCTGTCCTATGTTCGATGAACGGGAAAAACCTGTAAATTCCGGTGGCATCCATCTCTATCCTCTTGAGGTGGGTTGCGATTGTCTGCTGAAACTCCAATTGGCCGCCCCGGCAAAGGTTCACTATCACGTTTCCATGCTCCCTTACGAACAGGTCTATATCATCGGTCTCGAACTTCTGATCGACTAGAGGATGACGGTGAGGATGCATTTGCGCAAGCTCTTTAAGAGCCGCTCTTACCTTTGGTATCCTCACATTGTAGGAGGTCCGCATAGAGCTCAACATATGGCATTCCATCAGATTCATGAAAGAGAGCCTCGGAGGAGAGTCACTCGCAAGAACTATTAGAGGATTAACTCTTACCCAGTATCGAAGGGTTTGGTAAGGCACACCTGTGTACCGCGCTGCCTCTACCAAGCCGTAAGCGGGCGCTTCCATCAACTGTTTTGAATCGTACAGCTTCATCATTCTCACCGGGTGGCTTTTGTCAGTCACTGCCTGTACATTAGCCGCCTCCTAATTATTCTCATAACGGCCGGCTCCGCTTTTCCTCCGTCACTAGTATCGCTCGCATTATAGCGAAAATCAAACTCCGAAAGACTCCAGTGTAAATGGTGCTTTTCGACGTGACGGAATAGTCTGTTAATGCCCCTCTTCAAAATCCTAAAACAGCCTTCCACTGTGTTTGTGTGGATGACGACATTGCCCTCGATGCGGGAGTTCTCGCCCTTGGTGCCGTTAACCATCCGATGGGAGGCAAAATCCTTTGCGCCCGATTATAACCGGCGTAGTCGTCAGTCATCACACTTGAAAACCTGCCGACGTAGCGATTGACACCGCGAGGATTGCGAGAAGACGCGCGCTACGCTTGGCCGTTCAGGAGCGATCTGGCGTTTCCTTCCGTGATGGCCAGTTCCTGATCGCGCGGAAGTCCTGCGGACCGGACTTTGAGCAGCGCGGACTCAAAATAGAAAAAGGGATAATGCGAACCAAAGACCACGCGCGAGGGCGACGTTTCAGCGATCAGGCGGGCAAGGCCTCCGACCCGCTCGTTCATGGCGATATCGAACCAAACGTTGCCGGCTTGCTTGATCCTGCCGATATGAGGAGTCGTTGCCCCGCCCCAATAGCCGGCGTTGAGCAGCACCAGGCGGAGTTTTGGAAAACGCGGCAGCAGACCGGCCAGAGGCGCAGGATCGGAGGGCGGCACCTGCATCAGCGGGAATTGCGTGCGCGGGTCTTCCATGGAAAGCGCCATCTGCACCAGCAGGCCGCGGTTTGCCGCCATTGGGAGCAGCCGCGCCAAGGCGGGATCGTCCAGCTTGTATCCGTGGTAGTTGGGGTGCAGGCGGATCCCCGGCATCTTGTGGACTTCATGGCAGCGGCGCAGGTCTTCTTCCCAGTCCGGCGACTTCGGATTGACGCAGCCGAAGGGAATCAGAAAATTCCGCCCGTGGCGGCGGCAGGCTTCGGCAAGCCTGGCGTTCACGCCCGCCACATCGCGGCAGAACAAAGCCTCAAAGCTGGCGGCCCAGGCCTGCGTCACGCCTTTTTTGCGAAGGCGCTCGACAAGCGACGCCGGATCGTCACCGATCAGCCGTCGGAACGGCCAGCGAAACAGGTTCACGTTGGTGTCGATCATGACTTCAGGCCTTTAGCCTCCAGGCTGGGTTGCAGCAGGCGCCGAAGGTTTCCGCCCAGAATCAGTTCCTTTGCCGTGTCGGGAATTTCAGCTCCGACAACCTTGGCCATCTGCGAAGCAAAACTGCGGCCTCCGGCATCGCTGCCGTAAACCACGCGTTCGGCTCCCAGCTCGCGGACGGCCATTTCAACAAAGCCGGAAGTCGGGTCGGAGCCGGCGATTCCGGCGCACACGTTCTTCACGTCGCGAATGGCGCGAATGCCCAGCTCCCAGTTGCCGCCCGTGTGCCCGCAAACAAACTGCGCCTGGGGATGTCGCCGGGCAAGCTCGGCCAGGTCGTAGGGAGTGGATTCGCCCGGCTCGTTGCCGTTGGTCTTGATCCAGGTGTGCTGCAGGATGGGGACCTTCAGCGCAATCGCCCGCTCGACAATGGGGTCGAGCGCCGGGGAGTTGCAGCGGACGTCGGCTTCCAGTTCGCCCACGCTCACCATCGGCCCATCACGGACGCAGCGGTCGAATTCCTCGAGGCAGAATTCAACGTTCGTGGGACTGAGATAGACGGAGCCGTAGGCGCGATCGGGAAAATGGCGGACGGCGCGCATCACCCGGTCGTTTTCCTCGCGCACCTGCTCGGGAGTGGGGTTCCTGATGTACTGGTCGTAGCCTTGCGAGAGGATGAGGCGTTCAATTCCCAGCCGGTCCATGTGCCGGACCAGCACCGCCATGCGCGCTTCCGGCGTGTCGCCTTCGACGCCGTCCAGGTGCGTGTGCATGTCCCAGATTCTGAAACGGGCGCCCGGCCCTGGTGCTCCACCCGCATTGCCGCGCGCCCGCCAGGCCGCCGGCTGAGGCGAACCCGGCCACGAAACTTTTGAGAACGGTGCGCCGATCGAGCGTCATTTTTCAATATCCGATGTTATGGCACTGGCCGCAGGAAACTGTGGCCTTACGGAGATTGTGGCAATTGACGCAGGACATCATGGAAACGTCTTTTGCCTGCCGCATCACGTCCATGTTGCGAACATTACCGTGGCACACCGCGCAATCCACTTTGGCGGCCAGGTGCTTCTGGTGGCTGAAGATAGCAAAGTCGGGCAACTGATAAACCCTCGCCCAGGCAATGCTGCCGCCCGCTTTCTGCAGACTCGCCAGCTTCCGGATGGCAGGACGGTCCGTCGCAATGGCCTGATGGCACGCCATGCACTTTGGTACGTTGGGAATCTGCATCTGCCTGCCGTCTGCTGTCAGCTGGTGGCAACTGTCGCATTTGAGCCCCGCGGTTGAATGGACTTTGTGGCTGAAAGGAACGGGCTGCAGTGGCGCCGAAGGTTGCGGCGCGATATCCACGGGCTCGCGTCCAACTCCTGCCGGGATGACGCCCAGCTCAACCGGAAGCCGGGTGCGGGTATCGAGCTTCGCCTGCGCCGGGCTTGTCTGCCCTTTGGGGAAAAGAGTGTAGGCCGCAATAACCGTGGGGGCGGAAGCGCCGGTGCTGAAACGCGAACTGGGCCCAACTGCAATCACCACAAACTGCCTGCCGGTCTTCTTCCCCAGATAAGTCAGGGGCGTTGCGTAGCCGTTGGCTTCAAGCTTGCTGACCCAAAGTTGCTTTCCCGTCTGAGCGTCAAACGCACGGAAGCGGCGGTCCGCCGTGGCGGCAATAAAGACCAGGCCGCCGGCAGTGACGATGGAACCTCCCAGATTGTAAATGCCGGTCTTGGGAACGCCCTTGGCCGCCAGGGCGTCCACGACTCCCAGCGTCACGCTCCAGGCAATCTTTCCGGTATTCAGGTCGACGGCGTTCATGGTGCCCCAGGGAGGCTTCTGGCAAGGGTATTTATTGTCGTCCTCAAAGCGCGCATAGGCGCCCCACTTGCTGTTTTTCTCATACGCCTCGGGCGAACCTGCAGGCTGCTTTTTCATTTGCCCCACCGCGCCGAAGTTGGTGATGTTGGCAAAGAGGTAGCCGGAATCGGGATCGAAGGAAACGCCGCCCCAGTCGGTGCCGCCCATCGTTCCCGGAATGATTACTGTGGTCTCCAAACCCCAGGGATTGAAAATGCGCGCCGGAAGGGCCGAGCCGAAATTCTCCATGCAGTACTTGCGCGACTCCGGCGTGACGTTGGTGATGTCGTCTCTGGTTACCTGGATGGTGGCCAGAGGAGGAATCACGGCGGGGAACGGCTGCGTGGGGCTGGTAGCTTCGCCTGGCACTTTGCTTTGCGGCACCGGACGTTCTTCAATCGGAAACAGCGGCTTGCCGGTGAGGCGGTTGAACACGAAGACGAGTCCCTCTTTGGCCACCACAACAACTGCGGGAATCTCCTGGCCGTCGCGATGGAGGGTCACCAGCGAGGGCTGCGACCCCACGTCCATGTCCCAGATGTCGTGATGGACCATCTGGTAGTACCAGACAAGTTTGCCGGTGTCCGCCTTGACGGCCACCAGCGAATTGGCGAAAAGCGTGTTCCCCTTCCGGTCGGCGCCGTAAAAGTCATAGGAAGGCGAGCAGACGGGCAGGAAAACCAGGCCGTTCTTGACATCAACGCTGATGGGCGGCCATGGGTTGACGCCTGAGCGGTCTTTCCAACTGTCACCCGGCCAGGTCTCGTGCCCGAATTCGCCCGGCTGCGGAATCGTGTTGAACGTCCATGCCAGCTTCCCGGTGTGCACGTTGAAGGCGAGCACCGCTCCACTGTTCCCCCTGGAGGGAAATTCCTGCACCTCGGAGCCCACAATGATCAGGTCTTTGTAAATGACCGGAGGCGAAGTGACGTCGTAGGCACGCTTCGGGTATTTCACGATCCCTTCGCGAAGATCAATCGCGCCGCCCTTGCCGAAACCTGCGCAGGGCTTGCCGGTAGCCGGGTCGAGCGCGAAAAGGCGGGCGTCAGGCGTGGTGAAAAAGATGCGGCTGTCGGCGGCGTCGCGGCGGCCGTCGCAGGTTTCGGGCGACTCGCCTTGCCAGTAAGTCATTCCGCGGTTGGGCAGCGGACGCACCTTGCTGCTGGCTGCTCCATAAGGATCGAAGCTCCAGAGCTGCTTGCCCGTCTCGGCATCGAGTGCGATGGCGCGCCCCGTTTGAGTGGCGAAGTAAAGCGCGCCATTCACCATCAGGGGAGTGCTTTCGAAGGCCTGCAGCCAGCTGTTCGGCGTGGTGGGAACCTCATACGTCCATGCCCGCTGAAGGCGGTTGACGTTGGTGCGATTGATCTCCGTGAGCGGCGAATATCGCATGCCTCCGGCGTCGTGCCCGTAAACCGGCCAGTCCTGGGCCGCACCGCCCGTCACCGCTTGCATGATTGCGATGCCACAGGCCAGAAGCACCAAGATGGGCAGCCAGATTCTCACACTGCGTCGATTGTCAAATTTCACGTTCGCCCCCTCGATGTTCAAACCAACTGCGCGTGGCCACGCTCAAGATCGCACTATGTTACGCCAGGAACCGCTTCTAAGTACACCTATTCGTGGCGCCGCCATCCTGTCCGTGAGGCCATCCTTGAAACGAATTCCGGCCAGCAAAAACCACACGGCACAAAATCCGTGCTGTGGCCGCCGGCAGCCGCGTGATTTATTCTTGACATGAATATTCCATCCAGATTATATTCCTTGTATGGAATGGGCCGTCGAGTTTACGGATGGTTTTGAGGCGTGATGGGATGGGCTTTCAGAAGGCGAACAGGAAGACATCAATGCCAAAGTGATTTTGCTCCAGCGTTTTGGCCCGGCGCTCAGGCGGCCGCATTCGGGGCCGATCACGTCATCAAGGCATCCCAACATGAAAGAGCTGATTGTCCAGCACGCGGGGTGCCCCTATCGAGTGCTTTATGCGTTTGACCCGCGGCGATGTGCCATCCTGCTGATCGGTGGTGACAAGACCGGCGACGACAGGTGGTATGAAAAAGTCGTTCCAATTGCGGACAAGCTCTACGATGAGCATTTGGCCACATTGGAAAAGGAAGGATTGACCGATGGCTAAGAATTTCAAGAAACTCCAGGCGAAAATGTCGCCCGAAGCCCGTGCCCGCTCTCAGGCCAAGGCTGACAAAATGATCGGGGAAATGGCCCTCGACGAGCTTCGCGAAGCATTGAAACTGACACAGGTGTCTCTCGCAGAGAACCTGCATATCAATCAGGCCGCTGTCTCCAAAGTTGAGAGGCGGACCGACATGCTCATCAGCACTCTCCGGAAAATGATTGAAGCGATGGGCGGCGAACTGGAAATCCGCGCCATTCTTCCAGGCGGCGTTGTGCGCATCAATCAGCTTGAAGAAATTCGCGGGCCCGTTCGCCGCAAGACTAAATCTGCAGCGGCATAAACGCGCCGCTTGCACGGTAGCGAGAAGACGCAGAGTTCGAAACTCTGCGGTCTTTCGTGACCTTCGAAGCTGGTAGCGTGGGCTGGCGCAGAGGCTGGTTTTTAGTCTCTGCGATTTCCATAAGTCTGTTTCCGCTGATACCACCGGTTCACCCCCACGCGCGTGGGGACGATTGCTGACGTGTCTGAAGCCATCGCCGCCACGACGGTTCACCCCCACGCGCGTGGGGACGATCAAGTCCGTCGTAGCTGGACCGGCTGCTTCATCGACCGGTTCACCCCCACGCGCGTGGGGACGATATCAGCCGCACTTCGTATGTGGCTGAGACAACCGGTTCACCCCCACGCGCGTGGGGACGATGCAACTCCGCAGCTCCGGCGGTTCACCCCCACGCGCGTGGGGACGACGCACTCATCAGGCGACGGTTCACCCCCACGCGCGTGGGGACGATCCGTTGCGGTAGATGCTGCCGACGGATCGCAGCGCGGTTCACCCCCACGCGCGTGGGGACGATCGTATCTCAGCTGCGAGACGATGCTGCCGAGCGGTTCACCCCCACGCGCGTGGGGACGACTGGCCATGTCGCGTCAGGCAGTCTCGGCGCTACGGTTCACCCCCACGCGCGTGGGGACGATTTCACGGCACGGCGTGGCCGTAGGCTCGCGCGCCGGTTCACCCCCACGCGCGTGGGGACGATATACGCGGTTGCGATAGACCGGCTATGAGCCAGCCGGTTCACCCCCACGCGCGTGGGGACGATGACAATCTGCGGCATCGACCAGGCGTCGCTCGCGGTTCACCCCCACGCGCGTGGGGACGATCAATTCCGAGCGTCCACGTCGCATCGCGGACGGTTCACCCCCACGCGCGTGGGGACGATCGCTGCCGCGGCCAGGTCTGCGGCATCGCATCGGTTCACCCCCACGCGCGTGGGGACGATCGCACGCGAGTCGGCGAGATGCAGTCCTCATAGCCGGTTCACCCCCACGCGCGTGGGGACGATACACTAGACCGGTCGCCACGCGTCGGCCGGAAACGGTTCACCCCCACGCGCGTGGGGACAATGCATCGACTGACTCAGTCCCCAGGTCGCCACAGCGGTTCACCCCCACGCGCGTGGGGACGATGCGCGTCTCGTGCGGCCTTCACGATCGCTCGCGGTTCACCCCCACGCGCGTGGGGACGATCGCTGCCATCGGAGTCCAGCGACTGTCGCCCGGTTCACCCCCACGCGCGTGGGGACAATGCTTGACCCGGCGGTCCATGTGACCTCAGGTCGAACGGTTCACCCCCACGCGCGTGGGGACATATCGCCGACACGGCTGCATCTGCGCGACACCGGTTCACCCCCACGCGCGTGGGGACGATTCGCTGACTGCGAGCAGGCGTCTCGATCGCCGGTTCACCCCCACGCGCGTGGGGACGATCTGTCGCACCGCAAACTGCGTCACATCCGCGCGGTCCACCCCCACGCGCGTGGGGACGACTGCGGTCACGGGTGCCGTCCAGCCGTTCTCCGCGGTCCACCCCCACGCGCGTGGGGACGACATCCGTCGAGCGTCGCCGGACGTCGTCCGACGACGGTCCACCCCCACGCGCGTGGGGACGATCGCCATTCCGTCGGCGGATCGCTGCTGGGCCATCGGTTCACCCCCACGCGCGTGGGGACGATCGCACTGGCAGGCCGAGCGCCTGCGCCTCGGCGGTCCACCCCCACGCGCGTGGGGACAATGCACCCGCGGGCAGAGTCGTCGTGCAATCCGGTTCACCCCCACGCGCGTGGGGACAATATGCCACCGTCGACGGCGCAGATCGCTGGCCGGTCCACCCCCACGCGCGTGGGGACGATCGCGCTTGCGGCGTCGGCCGACGCCTGGCGTGACGGTTCACCCCCACGCGCGTGGGGACGATGTACCAGGTTGCGGCATGGACGTCAGCCTGATACGGTTCACCCCCACGCGCGTGGGGACATAACGCTCGCAAGCATCCGCTTGACAGTCGCCAGACCGGTTCACCCCCACGCGCGTGGGGACGATACTTACTAACTCACTGATTCTTGGGCACGCGAACCAGAAAAAGGCCTTCGAAGTCATCAATCGCCCGGGTTGTACGGCCCCAGGTTTGGACTCGAAACCCTTGCTCGTTATTGCTGGAATAGAGCATCAAGCATCCGCCGCCGGCGGCCTTGCTGCAGGCTTTCTGCCAGAGTTTATCGCGCACCAGGGCCGAGACGCGCCCCACAAAAACCCCTGCCTGCGGTTCCAGAAACCACCGTGTGAGTTCGCCGCGCAATCCCGGCGGGACGCGCTCAAGGATCAGGACCGTCATCACTGGACTCCGTTTCTCCGCCTTCTGTTCCCTGAAGTCGCCCGCCCTCAACTTGCCCTTCCAAATTGTCCCAAAGGAATCCGGGCGCAGCAGCATCGAGGTCGAAATCAGCGTCAGAGGCGGTGGCGACCGACAGCATTAATGCCGATTGAATATCGGGGATGATCCTTTCCAAAAGCCGGGTGGAGACGAACTGGTCGCGGCAAGTAATGCGGACCTGCCTTTCAAGCGGTTGGTTTTGCTCTGCGACGGCTCGAAACGCCGCCGGCACGGTAATTTCTGCTTTGTAAAGGTCCGCGATGTCATACACAAAGGACAGCATCTTGCCGGTGTGGATAAAGCCGAGGGCAGGGGAGAAACCAGCCGACACAATTGCTGCGTGGCAGATTCCATAAAGACAGGAATTGGCAGCAGGACAAGGCCCGGTTGGCCGGAATCTGCTTTGTTCCACTCATCGCGCTTATAGTTTCGGCCCAACCACTCGATCCCCGCTTCCTGAGCGGCTTTGGCGTATGCCTCACGAACCCTTGCGCCCTCCATGCCGCGAATCTGCTGGAGGCTCAGGCCGGGGTCGAACTTTCCAGAGAACCGCATCTGGTAGAGCCTGTGGACGACGTGCATGTGAAAGCCCTCATGGGCCCACATTCGCGCCTGATGCAGGAAATTGGAAGCGCTCCGTGTCTCGCCCATACCAGTGGCATAGAGAGCGGACTCCCTCCTCGCCGCACCAGGCGACCAGGCAGCCATGGTCCGCCAGTACCGAGATCGCGGCGTGAGTTATCGAGACACCAGGCCCCAGCATCAGCAGCGCCAGATTTGCGCAAGGCACGGGGGTTTTGCCGGCGGCGTCGTGGAAAGCAATCGCCTTGTCCTCCTGGTCCACCTTGCAGTGTTCGACGTAGAGATAGCTCCACCCGTCGCTGAACTTGGGCAAGACGTGAAGGTCCCGGACTCTCACGCTGCCTCCGCTGGAGGCGAGGTGCGACAAGGAGCCACAGAAAGCAGCCCGAAGCCAAAAGCTTTGCCGGGACCGATGCCTTGCGCCAGCGCTTCCCGGAAACGCGCGGGGTCGGTAACACTGAGCAGGCCGTCGTAGCGAACGGAGCGCAGACGAACCCTGTCTCCGTTCCGTGATTTATTGAGATAGGCATAGCCGGGCGACAAGCTGACGGAATCACTCTCAAGAGAGAACCCTGCCTTTTCGGCGCGGCAGGAGAGCCATTCCAGAAGACGGTCGGCAGGCACTGGGACGCGCTTTCCCTTTCCTTGCTCTTTGCCCCATTTTTCCTTCATGGGCTGGCCGTCCGGGCCAAGGGAGCGCGCGGTCAGTCGGCGGGTCGGATTCGCTACAAGGCGGAATCGAAGCCGCTGGCCAACCTTGAAGGAGGGATCGAGCGGCTTCACCTGGGGCGGAGCCGCCAGAAGAAATCCCGCGTTCTTGAAAGCGTATCCCCAATTGGGCTTAATAGCGGATTGCACGAGGACCACGGCCCTGCCGCCCGCTTGCGGGTCAACGCGAAAGAGAAAGCCCGAGTCGTCGGCGCGTTTGACGTGAACTTGCCCATGGCCAAAATCGTCAGGA
Source organism: uncultured Acidobacteriota bacterium (assembly GCA_963783155.1). Lineage (GTDB taxonomy): Bacteria > Acidobacteriota > Terriglobia > UBA7540 > UBA7540 > SCRD01. The sequence continues at coordinate 128,965 of CAWANC010000020.1, forward strand.
TTGAATGGCTTCAGAAAGTGCTCGTCGTCAGACTTACGCTGAGCGGAAGGGAACGCCATGCAAAGCCGCTGGTGGACGTGATAGACGTTGCGCAGCCATTTCCGTCCCGGCTACTCGCGGGTGGGATCGTTGCCGACGTGAATTGTGAGACAGGATAAGTACATTTTACCGTTCTTCATGTGAAACTCCTTCCGGAGCAGCATCAAAGAACCCGTTGGTTTCTGTCCGCGCAGCCGTGAGCAATTCGCGCCATCGATCCGGCCGCCCCTGTTTCAAAAGCCGCCCGATCTGGTTGAGTATTGTGGATCGTTGCGTTGGGTCCAATCGGTAAACGCTACGGCGACCATATCGTGGCCGTATTCCAGCATTGAGCAGGCGCGATGGCATGTCCTGCATAGGGACCTGAGATCATCGTCTGTCTCATGTCCGTAGTTCTCATAGCTGACATGGTGTACCTCTCGGCGGGTGCCTTGCAGAAGACACAGAGGTAGTGATGAGTTGCCATTCGGTGGGCAAGGGCCTCTCGAACCGGTCCAGAGGCGCGGCGTCGCGCCGCTGGCCTTGGCTGCGTCTCGTCTCCGACAGCTACGGTCACCTGATGCTTCTCGCACCCGCCTACGGAGAATAGCTCCAGTAACCGAATCTCCTGGGCACGTCGTACGCCAGGCGTGCGCCATTTAGGGGCTGATCCAGGGGGCCGCTCAATATAAGCATCGAGTGTTCGCGTCGGCCCCCAATTATCCCGGTCAATGGCATAATTCTCGGACGCCAGGGAATTGACGAGAGGGCGTCTTTCAACGTCTCGAAGCTTCCGGTTCCGGTAAAAACCGGCTCAGCAGGGATGCAGCATTTTCGGCCCCAGGAAGACCGGCCAGGTGGGACCTTGCAGCGCACCGGAGTACGTGGCGATCGCGTCAGGGTTGCCTTTGAAGCGCCACGAGGAACGAGGCGTCATAGAGATATTGGCGGCGGGAAAGGGAGAGTTCGAGTTCGCCAGTGGATGCGGTGTATTTAATTCCTCCTTTCGCCTGCCTGATGCCCGTTTTGGTTACCGCCGTATGGTAGTCCCAGTCCAGGATTCCCATGCGGTCGAAACGCCAGCCCATCGACAGCCGTGTTAACTCCGCAAGCGGGCGTTCTGAATCTTCACGGTGAACGCCCTTAGCACCGAGGAGCAGGCCCAGGATGCCAGATTTACTGGATAGGGTGCCGTCCGCAGCGGTTGAAAACGGGAGGAAGTTCCCCACGATTGCATTGGACCTGCAAGTCGAAGAAATAGCGATTGTGCCCGTCGCTCATGCGGCATCTCCTTCCTTCACCATTCCCGCCAGCGCGCTAACAAGCGCACCCAGCGTATCGGCGCATTGCGCTTCAGCCATATCGACGGAAGCGGAATTGATAGCCAGCAACGCGCGCCGCATATCTGCGGGAGCGTATGCTTTGGCAACGGCGTTGGCGTATCCGGCCAGCGCTATTGCGGACTCAGCCATGAGGTCGGCGCCTTCGACAGGTTTCAGGAAGGCGTTGGCATAGCTGATTGGAGACTTCGATTTGGACACCTCCACGAGGATGAGTTCAGGGATTCCGTGCGCGGCAAAGCTATTCTGTTTGCCGGTGGGATTGGCGCGTGCCGCAGCTTCCAGAAGTGCCGCAGCAGCATGGGCTGCTTTGTCGTTCTCCCAGGAAAGGTGCTCTTTCAGCGCGTCAACATCAAGGTTGAGGTACTTGTAGTAAACGGCCGAGTCAAAAAACGTCTCGTGCTCGCCGGAACCGATGAAGCCGGCGCCCAGCTCCTTGGTCTGGCTCGGGGCGAACTCCGATTTCTTTCGTCCATTGCAGTGAACCAGTCGCTCTCGATCAAGGCTTCGTGCGTGCTCATGGCATGGGCCACCTGACACGACGCTTCGACATTCGCCACCAGGTCGCTGGTGGTCATTCTGCCGAACATGGCGATGTCAACGGTGAGGGTCTGGCTTTTTTTGAATATCTCATCTTCGAAAGCTTTGATGTCGTCTTTACCCTTCTTGTCCTCGTCGTCCTTGCCCTCCTTCTTGCCCTTTTTCCTCTTGCCGCTACTCCAGGCGCTATAAACGCTGCTTTCCTTACTCCTAAGGTCTGAAATCAGCTTTGCGATCTCCGTGGCGAAAGGTTCCTGGAAGAAGACCAGTTGGCCCGTTTCGTCAGGACCATCGCTCGGCGCGGGAGCGCTCCGGGACCCCGCCTCGCCTTCGCTTTCGTCCGCTGCTTCCTCGGAGCGGCCTCCTTTTTCTTTCTTGAACTTACTGGCTAAGGTGGCCTTGATCTTTTGCAACTCATCGTCCGAAATCGTCGAGTCAAGCTTTTTAAGCTCGTCAGCTACCATTCTCGGCAGATAAGTTGTCCTATCGGCGAGAGCATCACCAAAAGCCTCTTTGAAATGGCGGGAGTGGCGAATGTTACGCTTCAGGCATTGGCTGCTGATGCGGGCTCGTGTAACACGCCCGAAGATGCACTTCTTCGGCTGTCCCGTGTCGTCCCGGTTCAGGTTTCCGGGCGGCATACTCTGGAGCATGTGAATCTGTATGAACATATGTTTTCTCCTTATCTGGGTTTTAGTCCAACAATTGATCAAGGCCGTGGCAGAGCCCAGCCCAATCTACGGGCTCTGGTGTTCGCTTTCTAAAATTGTGATCGAGGGTCGCGCGTAGACTCTCCTCCAATCGAGCCCCGCGCGGGAAGGAAACGGGGTAGCCGAACCTGCCCTTTCCGCTGCTGATCTGCCGTTTTGGCATTGCGTGTAGCGGATTAAATTTCGCGCTTGGTTGAAAAACCCGCAAGTGGGCAGGGGCGGCGGACATCACTTTGAGCGTCAGCCAAGCCACGTTGCGCGAGGGGAGCTTGCCGGTATTCCCGTTACGCAGTCCCCAGTAGAGACCGGCGAACACATCGAAAGCCGCCGGAGCATCGTGCATGTCACGGTAAGCCGCATTCGCAAGTGTTGCCCAGTCATCAGACGTAAACAGGCGGACAGCCGCTTGCACGAAGACGTTTATTCCCCTGGGAGCGCTCGGTTTCGGGACCCGCCAGCCATCGAGGCCGCTTGGGCCGGGAAGGCGTTTGGCCGCAGGCACCAAATCGCTGATCGCATCCGAAGAAAGACTGTCTGTTTCGATCAGGCGATGATCGAAAGTCTTGTTGTTTGCCGGATTTGTGCAGGGAACTATGAGCCTCCAGCCATGGTGGTCCTGATTCGACGTCACAACGCATGACCTTGATTCGGCGAGCCAACGCAGGTCCCGATTGTCCGTGGCCGCGGACTCGTCGGCGCTTTTCAGCGTTCTGTAGTCGTCCGCTCCATAAAAAGCAGCGGGATCTCTCCAGTGGAAAGGGGCGGATTTTCCCCTTTCTTGTTTCCCTTGGTCTCCTCGTTCTTGAGGTATACGATTCGTGGGCCGACCGTGGGTCCGCCTCTCTGGCCGCAGTACCAGCACACGCCCGAAGAAGGCGTGGGGAGCAGGATGCGGCGCGGGTTCCACGTGAGCGCTTCGAGGAAAGGGATTGGCGCGACGGGCGAGCTCGGCTTGAAATGGCCGGACCACGCTGGGTAGCCAGGTTTGCCTTCCAAGGGGACAAAATTCAGTCGGAGTGTCATCGCCAAGGAGTCTCCGACTGCCACCGCCATGATCGGCGGAGCGTTGTGAACGGAGGGAGTGAGCCCTGCGCCGCCCGCCTGGCTCCAGGGCACGACGCGAAGGATGCCTAGAACGGCGCAAGGCAGGCATAGCCGCAGGGCCTCATCATCGCCATGATGAAAATGAGCAATGTTCGTGCCCGTAGCCAACTCGGCAAACAGTGAGCCGGCTGACTTCCTTTCACTTTTCTTGTCCGTCCGCGCGGTTGGGTCCTGCAGAAAGGGCATGTTTTCATCGAAAAGATTAAAGCGGCATTTCTCTTTTTCAATCCCGTCGAGCACGGCAGCCGGTATTTTCCCATCGCTTAAAAGTGATTCACGAACGCGGTCAACATCACCTGGCAAAGCCGCTTTCCAATAAAGCAGCGTCAGCATGAAACGGTGCACGGCGAACGAGTCGAGGGGACTTGCAAGGACGATTTCACGAATTTCTCTTGCCTTGGCAAGCGCCTCAATTACGCCCACGCGATCAGGGCTTCCGTCGATCCGAAGGACCGGAATCCACTTCTCTTCCAGCAGGTTGTAGTTCACGGGTGTCTCCTCGTTTCTCCCTGGCATGTTGAAGGCAACTTCTCGTCTCAATCAGAGCCGGGGCGATTCACGTCCTGGCAATAAAAAACTGGCGGCATTATACACCCATGTATCTCAGAAGCGGTTCCTGCTTATCTTAGTAAGCAGGTTCTACCTTCGTGAGGCAACGCTAGCGATAGCGACCTTGAGCCCCGCCCAGTGCGGGGCTTTTATTTTTCAGGCGTGCGAGTGGCGCCCGTCGCCCTTCATGCCAGGTGCATGATGGAGGCCGGTATTCCCGGTCATGGCGAAGGAAAACAGTCGCGGGGCAGGGCCGCTGGGGGATTTCATATTCAAGGTTCCAGAATGCAATGGGAGCCGGGAAAAGAGGGCCGTCGGAAAGATGAAGGATGAAAGCGGGAGAAACAAGCCAGATGGCAGAAGGCGTAAGCTGTCATACAAAATTCATGGTTGAAAGCCCCGCGCCTGCCACCCGTAGCCGGTGCTTCGCGCCCGCCACTCGCCACTCGTCACCCAGCACCCGGAACGCTGGACCTGCAAATCGCCCTGCATAATTCAAAGCCTGCCTTGGCCGTAAATAGCCTCTGTAAATAGGCTACTTAGCGGCCAGGGAGGCCAAAATGGGACAAATGGGATTTTCCAGCCAGAAATTCCAAATTTTGTAACTTGATGATAATACAATACTTAATAATTTAATTGTGGCCGTAAAATTAACTCTCTTCAAAAATGTGTCTACTTTTGACACAGTGGGTAAAATTTGCACGGTCGCACTGAATCGCTGCTCGACGGTCGTGCAATCCGGGCATCCCACGGCGCAATCCCGGTCCGTGAAGTCCGCCACCGTCCGGGCTGCCCATACTTTTCAATGAGGACGGCCACTTTGATTTCGACAAGCCCCAAAACAATATGCTGAGTGCCCTGGAAGCGTACGCCTCGTGGGGATTTTTTGATCCCGGCAAGAGCAATTACCGCGACGGCCACCAATGCCCGCCCGTCAACTGGGTGATCAACACGCCGCGCAAGAAGGCTTTCTTCGGATTGCTGAAAGAGGTTACGGGTGCCGGAAGTTAGCAACGCTGAAAGCCTCTCCTGCGGTTTGCTTTCAGGGAGCAGCTGGGTGTATGTTGTGGGTCTTGCCGGAAGTCGTCGCGCTCTTCCGGATATACCCCCTGGAGGAAACTGTCTTGACCATTCGCCGTATAGCCTTTCTATTGATAATGTACTTTGGCTGCTGGCCGCTTGTTGCGGCCGAGTTGCCGCTTTCACCCTACCCGCAGCAAGTCCGCGAGGGCGCGGGAGAATTTATCACTAACAGTACTCTGGCCATTGATGTCAGCAGCAATGACGCGCAGGACCGCTTTGCCGCCGGCCTGCTCGCGCAAGACCTGAAGTCCATTGACGGGGTTGAAGCCACCATCACGGCTCACTCATCTGGCGGGCCACGCATCGTCCTGGCGCGGGCCAATACCACGGCAGGGAAAAGCATCCTCGCTCGCGCGGGTGTGGAGTTTCCTTCAAAGGCTGACGAGGAAGGTTACGTCCTTGTGGTGAGCAGCACCGAGGCGGATGTGGTGGCCAAAAGTGGGGCCGGAGTATTTTACGGCGTACAGACGTTACGGCAGTTGTTCCACCCGGGACAGACGAGCGGCTCCGCGCATTGCCCCGCTGTCACCATTGTCGACTGGCCCGCGATGCGCTGGCGGGGGGTGAGCATTGACATCAGCCGCGGCCCGTTCCCGACGCTTGCCTCCATCAAGCGTGAAATCGATCTGCTCGCACAGTACAAAATCAATCTCTATTCACCTTACCTGGAAAACATGTTCGATTACCCCAGCCTGCCGTTGGCCGGAGAACCGGGCGGGGCGCTGACTCCGCAGGAAGCAAGCGAGATTGTCGTTTATGCCGGGAAGTACCACATCACCGTGATACCGGAGCAGGAATCCTTCGGCCATCTGCACCTGCTGCTCGAAAACGAGCAGTACCAGAACATGGCCGAGCTGCCTTACGGCACGGTGCTGTCACCCACCGTCCCGGAGTCCTACCAGTTCATCGGAAAGATGTTCACCGACCTCAACAAATATTTCCCGGGGCCCTTCTTCCATATCGGCGCCGACGAAACTTTTGAACTGGGCCAGGGGCGGACCAAAGAACTCGTTGATAAGCAAGGCTACTCGAAAGTATACGTCGATTATCTGCGTAAGATTGACGACGTCCTCAAGCCTTACCACCGCAAGGTTCTTTTCTGGGGAGACATGGGGGTCCGCCATCCGGAGGATCTGAAAGACCTGCCCAAAGACATGATCGCCGTGCCGTGGGATTACGCGCCACGCAAGTCCTTTGTAAAAGAAATCAAGCCCTTCCGGGACGTAGGTCTTGAAACCTGGGTGGCGCCGGGCGTAAGCAACTGGAGCCGCATCTTCCCGGACTATTCTGAAGCGATTCCCAACATCCGGCAATTCGTGACCGACGGGAAGAACCTGGGCGCCACCGGTGTTCTTAATACCACGTGGATGGACGATGGCGAGGGCATGATTAACTTTACATGGTATGGCCTTGCCTACGGCGCCGCCCAGAGCTGGCAGACCACTGTGGACGACCAGCAATTTTCAAACGCCTGGGACTGGACTTTCTACCGGGCCGACAGCCACGACTTCGCCAAGGAAGTCAACACGCTGACTCAGATTCACGAAGCGCTGCGTAGCGCCATCCACCGGGACGGCAACGACAGCCTGACGTGGATGAACGCCATGAGCCAACAGGGCCAGGAGTTTTATGCCGGGTGGCAGCCCACAGCCCGCCAGATTCGCCTGCTGGCGGAAGACGTGATCGCGAGCGTCCGCCAGCATCGTACCGAAGCCCTCCGCAATGCCGACATGCTGAATTATGTTGAGTTCTCCGCGCGGAGGTTCGACTTCCTCGGGCAGAAGGCCATCTATTCAAAGGAAATCGCCGACCGTTACGCGCAAGCCCAGGCGAATGCCGGGAGTAGCAATATGGGTTACCGCAGCTTACGCCGAATCAGTGGACCCATGCAGGACCTGATGCATAAAACGTTCCAGCTTCGCAGCGAATACGAAAATCTCTGGCGAGGTGAGAACCGGCCCTACTTCCTGAACAATATTTTGAACCGCTACGACACCGAATATAATCGGTGGAGGAAGGCGGAAGAGCGAGTCGGCCAAATCGGCAGGGATTACCGCACCACACACAAACTGCCGCCTCTGATCAAATCCGACAACGCCGCAAATTAGAGGGAACGTCGCCGCACAAACCGGGCCCATTCCGCCCCAAGGCATCGATGGAAAATGTGGGTGTGAACCGTCTGGAAAGGTAGAACCGATGAACGCAAGGGACGGTCTTCGGTTCACAGACGGAGCACGGCGAAGACCCACCCAGGGAATTCATGACGGCGGTGCTACCTTTCAGTTTTGATTAAGAACCGCCTGGCACCGTCTCATTGTTTCACCGGAACAACTTTCGAAAGTCTAATTCTGGTAATCGCGGGATCGAAACGGATACCATGAGCGCACAGCCAGGATGTGTGCCCTGGTTTTCCCCCGGTTATAAAAGCCAACGGTAGAATTCAGCCTGAAGAACCAGGCGTCTCCGGGCCCGCTCGGGTGGAGACCTTCGATCCCGTTTTCTCCTCCGCCGGCCGCGATATCACCGTGCCCGTCCAGGACCAGATAGATTTCCTCCGCCATTTGGTGGTGATGAGGGAAGTTCGTCCCGCCCGGCGCAAACTCCATCATGAAGAGGCTGGTCACCACAATGCCGCAATCCAGCCGGTCATTGGCGCCCTTCCTGTTGCCGAGCAGCAACCGGTATTGAGTGGAGGCCGGGTGGCCGGCGTCGGTCTGCAGCTTGACATCTTTGGCATTCGCAATCTGGAGTTCGGGCGGCGGGGATACTGGCGTGCCCTGAGGTATCTTGAATCCCATAATTACAAAGCGAAGCGGCGAACTCGATGGGTTCACCAGTCCGTGACGAACCCCTGGTGGAAGGTACATGAAATCGTCCTTCTTGACTGACGATTTCTGTCCACCGTAACTGAGGGTCCCGCTGCCTGCCAGAACAAAATAGATCTGCTCCTCGGCAGGGTAGGAAACCTCTTTGCAGTGTCCGCTCGGATCAATCGTTACTTCCCCGTATCGGGCGACGCTCCGAACAGTTCTGGTTTCCGAATCGCCGGCGCCAAACAGAGGCTTGTAATGACAGCTCGGGGTGCTGATTTCCATTGGTTTTTCCGGGACGCCCGAAACATTCCGATGGAGCCAGGTGGGATCGACTTTGCGTTGTGCGCCATAGGCGACGGAGATGCCCGTCAGGAAGATGATGAACATGGCAAATTTCATCTTGTTCGGCCTCCAGAAAAATGGTAACGGCGTAAAGCGCCGGCGATAAAGTCAAGGGAAAGATTCGCGTGCCGCGCAACATCAGCGCATCAATTCTCCAATCATTTAAACCCGCGCCATCTTATCACGGATCACCTCTGTCAACTTGCAGGGCTGGCAAGAGCCTGCACTTGCTGTTAATATGCCTGACCCAGGAGGTAAGTGACCATGCTCACGCGACGCGAGTTCTTTCAGGCACAGCTGGCCGGAATGACATTGATTCTGTGCGAACCATGGAAATTGGAGGGCAGCAGCCCCCCTGCGGCGACGGCATTGCCGTGGACGCACTATGTGCGCATTTCAGGCAATCCACTCAGGCTGGACCGTGTTGACCAGATCGTTCGGGAAGCGACGGAGTCGCACGTTTTCGGCATCGAGACCGACAATGACATTGAAGGGCGTTATGAGAGTTTTCTCGATCCGACCGAAAAGCTGAAGGCAATCAAAGCCGTGGCGGAGAAGGCGCACGCTGTGGGGAATTATGCCTTTGTCTACGTCGCTGGGACCGAGTGCATCACCGCGAACGCCGCCAACGTTAAGCACTCGCTCTATAAGGATCATCCCGACTGGGTTCAACGGAAGATCACGGGTGAGCCGGCGCTGTTTGGAGGAGGCTCGGCTTTCTGGATCCGCAAGGGCGACGAGGATGTCTGGGTCAGCCCCTACGCCCCCGAGTGGCGCAGGATTTACATGGAACACGTTCGCCAGATTGCGGCCACCGGCATTGATGGCATCTACGTGGACATCCCCTACTGGATGACGCATTTTACCGGCTGGGAAAAAACCTGGGCCAGCTTTGACAAGTACACCGTAGCCGAGTTCAAGAAACGCACCGGATTAAATGCCCTGAAGGACCTGAAACTCGGTGATTTCTCCGATCCCAATTTTCGCCGCTGGGTGGATTTCCGCATCACCACGATTACCGAATTCATGAAGGACATCGATCATAACGTCAAATCCGTCAACCCGCGGGCCGTGACCATTGCCGAAATCTACCCCGGCATTGAGTTCGCGGCCGTGCGCGTTGGCTCGGACGTTTATCAACTCTACGATGTCATTGACCTGGTCGCACACGAATACCAATGGGGCGACGGGGATAACGCCGCGAGGAAAACCCCGCTGGACTGGCTGCATTGGATGATCGGAATGTACAGCTTTCGGTCGTTCGCGGGCGACAAGCCCACCTGGATGCTCAGCTATTCGTGGGACGGCGAGAAAGGCGTCAACCCCGGCGAAGAGATGCAGAACCTGTTCGCTTCGCAGCTCGCGGCGGGAACCAATTGCTGGGACGTCCATGGCCACGTGATGTCGGGCTCCAACGACATCGCCATGCGGAAGAAGATTTTTGCCTGGATCGAACAACACGAAAAGACGTTCTACAATCCACGTACACCCATTCACCCGGTTGGCGTCTACTTTTCTCCGCGCACCCGGGACTACTTCTCGGAAGATTTCCTCAATTCATACCTTGGGGCGATGGCATTGCTCATGCATTCTCACCATGAGTTTCAGATCGTGACGCCACGAACGCTGGCGGATTTTCGCGGGCCGGCACTCTTCCTGCCTGACGCCCGGTGTCTGGGCGACACGGAACTTGGCCTCCTGGAATCTTATGCCAGGTCTGGCAGGATGCTGATTGTTTCGGGGCGGTCCGGACAACTTGACGAAACGGGCCGGGCCCGGCCATCGAATCTGCTGCATCATTTCCTGGGGATCGGAAATCCCGCACAGAGTTCAAGAAGCTCTGCCAGGCCAGTGTACGTCTACCTTCCTGAATGCCCCGGGCGGGCCTATTGGCAGACTTTAGGCAAGGAATTCAGCCAGGCTGCCTCTCGTGGCGTTACGGCCGGCCAGTCTTTCCAGGCACTCCGGCACGAGTTTGATGCGAAAGTTATGGAGGCTCTGCAAACCAGCTCATCTGTAAAAGTCACGGCATCGCCCTTTGTGACCAGCCAGACGGCGAGGGTCAACGGCAAGATGCATGTCTTCATTGCCAACTTTAAAGGGCTTCAGCCGCGAAAGAACGCAACCCAGATTCCAGAAGAGAACGTTCAGATCTTCTTCCCGCAGAACGAGGGAAGCGCAGCCTTTGTATTGCCCTTCCTAGGGAAGGTCCGTAAGCTTCCGGTTGAATCGAGCAGCGAGCAGCTCCGCGTTGTTGTGCCCCGAATAGACAAAGGCGCAGTGGTTTGGCTCGAGTAACATTCGAACGAATGGAGAAGGCGCACGGAAATTAGCCGGGCCTTTCGCTTCGTTGAAGGTGCTTATCCAGGTTGATTAACGAGGTCTGGCTTACGTTTGCTTTCCGTTCCTCTGCGGACGCGAAGAGACCGTCGGCAAACCAACCCCATCACACTTAAAAACGAAAGGGTCCTTGACCTTGCGTTTGATTTCATTTGCGAAAAAATTTGAAAAACATCTTGACAATCTAATCAGTCCGGGTTAAAACGGTCGTCAGAAAACAGTTACAGGCAGGGTTAAAAAGGCATGAACACCCGGGTTGCACAAGCAACAGTCTGGCCGTTTTCAGGTTTTGCTTGTAATCTTCGCCGGTGAGCTCTAGAAGGAGGGATTAATGCCAGCAGGTTCCCCTTTAACGGGTGGTCGCAGCATAGTAAGGTTCTTTTATAAAGTCCAGAGCCTTGTCTCCAAATCAACCTTAGCCATCTGCATATTGGCCATATTAGCTGTGTGGGCCGGGCATCCTGTTGCCGTACGCGCCCAAGGCACGGACACCGCATTGCTGCGTGGGACAGTCAAGGACCCCTCGGGAGCGGTTATTCCGGGGGCAACCGTGACCGCCACGGCAGTCGCAACGCAGGTGCAGACAAAGGCACAAACCGACAGCTCCGGTCAGTACATTTTTAATTATCTCAAACCGGGGGAATACACCCTGAAGGTGGAAAAGTCAGGTTTCAAAACGTGGGTTACCTCATCCATAGAGCTTCGAATCGGGACTCAAGGTGATGTAGATGCCACTCTACAGGTTGGCAGTGCCCAGCAGACCGTGGAAGTAAAAGGCGCAGCGCCGCTTCTGAATACGGTGAGTGCGGCATTAGGCACAACCGTCAACAATCAGTACATCCAGAGTTTGCCTCTACTGAATCGTAATATTGCAAACCTCTCTTATCTTTCCGGAGGCGTCACCCAGGTTTCGGGCGCCTCGGCCAACATGCTGGGCGGCACGGTTTTTGCGTCGAACGGCCAGCGATACGGCACGGCGGAATTCCGGCTGGACGGTGTGCTGGCGACCCGGCCTGAAGGCGGCGAGGGCGGCAACACGGACGTCGGTTACATGCCCAGTGTGGACGCGTTGCAGGAATTCAGGCTTCAGAATAACAATATGTCCGCCGAATACGGCAACAACGGCGGCACGGTAGTTAACATTGTTACCAAATCCGGCACCAACAAGTTCCACGGCAGCGGCTACTGGTTTTTCCGCCGGCCGGGTCTTGACGCAAACGACTTCTTTACCAACCAGGGCGGCGGCACCAAAGGCCCGTACGCTCATGATCAGTACGGAGGATCAGTGGGAGGGCCCATCAGGAAGGACAAGACCTTCTTTTTCTTCGACTATCAGCGATATCGCAACAACAGCCCCTTCGTTGTGAATGAGACGGTTCCTACCATGCTCGAGCGGCAGGGTGACTTCTCACAAACTTTCAATGATGACGGTTCGCTGAAGCAGATCTTCAATCCATATCAAGTGGCCCCTGATGGAAGCGGAGATTATGTGCGCCAGCCGTTTGCTAACAACATGATCCCTATGGGCGCCACAAACCTCTGCGCTCCCAAGCCCACGTGCGTCGACCCCATCGCTGCCCAACTGATTAACCTTTACCCAGCGCCAACGGACGCCGGTGTAGGTCCTGGGCATCTGGGCAATTTCTCCGATAAGCTGATTGAAACGAGTCCATCCTGGCAGATGGACCTCAAGATCGACCAGGACTTCTCGGCGGCCAATCGCCTGACGGCCCGGTACAGCATGAGCCACGGCTCGGATAATGTTCCCGATGACTTCCTGTCGCCTACAGTTTCAAAGTCAATTACGCACGACATGGCTCTGGAAGATACCTGGACCGTAAGTCCCACGATGCTCTGGGTCAACCGGGTGGGAGTAATCCGTGATAACTATCCCATGCACGTTGTTGACCAAGTCGATCCCTTGAGCATCGGCTTCCCCGCAAGCATGATCGACAACGTCTGGTACCGCGAACCACATTTCCCCACCATCCAACTCGACAACTATGCAACTCTCGCTTCCAACGCTGGCTGCTGCACGGACACCGTGGAAGGCGACACGCAGTGGATGTTTGACTCAGTAGTGACGAAAATGTACGGCAATCACAGCATCAAGTTTGGCGGCGAGGACCGGATCTTCCTGAACAATTTCTTCCAGCCGGACACGACCTCCGGGTCTTTTTCGTTCGGGACTGACCAGACCGGGCAGAGCGTCTTCAACCCTGACGCTTCACAGGGCAGCAGCGCGGCCTCGTTGCTGCTGGGCTGGTATGGCGACGGGGGCTTCGCGCTGCGTCCTCACGTTTCCAACAAATCGTCCGTCGGCGCCATGTTTGTGCAGGACGACTGGAGAGTAACTTCCCGCCTGACGATTGGGGCGGGACTGCGATGGGAATGGACGGTTCCATATAGCGAGCGGCAAGACCGCAACATGTTCAGCTGCTTTACGTGCGCCTCTGGAATCACCGTTCCGGGAGTAGGCCCTCTTACGGGAACCATGATTCTTGCTAGCCCCAGCAATCGGCACGCGAACTCTTCTATTTATAACTTCGGACCGCGCCTGAGTTTTGCTTACCGGCTGATGGGCAACACTGTTATTCACACAGGCGTGGGATTGTACCATGGGATGAGCTTCGCCACGAACTGGCAATACGGCGGAGGAGCCTGGCAGTCCTTTGCCAATTCTCCCTCATCCCTGGATGGCGGAATCACTCAGCTCGCCACCATGGGGGATCCTTTTCCCCTTGGCTTCAACCTTCCCCAGCAGGGGAAATATGGCCCGCTCAGCCTTTGGGGTTACGGTGGTGAGAATCATGGGAGCGACACGTTCCGAGTAGCCGATATTTACCAGTGGAACATGGGCATCCAGCACCAGTGGGGCACTACGATGCTGGAAGTGGACTACGTGGGCAACCGCAGCACCCATCTGCCGTGGAACTACTCCACTGAGAACCGCAACTTCGTCAATGCTGCAAACCGCGTGGCGTACGGATCGTCAGGGTTGGCGAACCTGGTGCCGAATCCTTTCCAGTACCTTTTCCAGGGTCCCCAGGCTATCTTCGATGCACCGGGGTCGATCTACAACAATGACACAATTCCTCAAATCAACCTCCTGCGTCCTTACCCGCAATTCGACGGAAACTTTAATGGCTTTCCCCAGTTTATTGCTAACAGCAGCTACCATGCCCTACAGGTGCGATTTGAAAAGCGAGCCGGGCACGGGCTGTCATTTGTGGGGAATTACACATTCTCGAAGTTCCTTACGAACTCCGATGCGGGAGGCAACGCCTGGATCGGCGGCGGCGGCGGCGCGGGTATCGGGTTCGTCGGTTCTCCGCAGGACTTCACAAACCTCGCGCTCGAAAAGAGCGTCAGCGCTAACGACACGCCACAGCGGCTGACCTTTGCAGTGATCTATGACTTGCCGGTCGGGCACGGGCAGCAGCTTGGCTCGAATATGAACAGAGTGCTCGATGGAGTGATTGGCGGATGGAAGCTGACCCCGTTCGTCACCTTCCAGACCGGGCAGCCTATCTCTGTGGATATGGCAAACCAACGGCTCGCCGACGGCCACCAGCGTCCCAATCTGATTGGCAATCCGTGCACCGGCGCGAGCCTCGACGCGATTGCCAATGGCACGGCAAGCTACTTTAACAATAGTGCCTTTTCGGATCCGGGAGACCAGCTAGCCGGCACTGCGCCGCGTTACTTGTCAACCTGCCGAGTGCCGGGCATCGCTAATCTCGATCTGTCTATCGCCAAACAGTTCCGGATCAAGGAGAGTATGTACATTGAAGTGCGGGGCGATTTCTTCAACTCCTTGAACAACCCTCGATTCGGGGCTCCTGCGGCGAATTCCAACGACGGAACCGGCTGGGGAGCCGATGGATTCGGCGGTATTTTCTACCAGGAAAACCAACCTCGGCACGGGCAGATTGGAATCCATTTCGTGTTCTGATCGGTGAGGCTTGGCCAGTCATCTGGCCAAGCCTCTTTTTTTCCTGGGTTAATGCCGGGGCACTTCATGCATTTCGCCTCTCTACTGAACGTTTCTTGAGAAGTGTCTTTGATCTGAAGCCAATCCCCGCTATCCTGAATATCTGGTCAGAGGCACGGAATGAGAAGACTGCTCATCACGCGTCTTGTCTATGTCTGTCTTGCCGTCTGCATATGCTTCTGGCCACGCCTGGCCCAGTGTTCTCCTGACAGCCTTGCCGACGCGCAGCAGCATGTGGAGCGGGCCACCGCTCTTGTTCAGCAGGGTGATGTGAAGAATGCAGAGCTGGAGTTACGCCAGGCAGTGAAGCTTGCCCCGAATGAGTCTGCCTATCTGGCATTCCTTGGAGCCGTGCTAGGTATGGAGCAGAAGCTGCCGGAATCAACCTCCTATCTTGAAAAGGCGTTGCACCTCAACCCTCTCGATTTGCGAACCCGCCGTAATCTTGCCTCAAACCAGTTCCAGTTAGGACACCTTCAGGCAGCCAGGCAGAACCTTGAGCGGATATTGAAAGCCCAACCGGGCGAAACCACATCGATTTTCCTGCTGGGGATGGTGGATGAAGAACTCAAAGACTATCAGCATGCCCTCGCACTTCTGGAATCAGTACCCCAGGAAGTGGAGAGCCATTATAAGGCTCAAGTGGCGCTGGCTCGCTGCTATTATCAGACCGGAAAAGCCGAGAAAGCCAGGGAGGTCCTGCGGGGGCTTAAAACTCATTCTGCCGGACCTGATGGAATTTTCCTCGGCGGGCAGGTTGCAGACCAGGCAGGAGATTATGACCTGGCCGAGCATTTGTTCCGGTCAGTATCGGCGACCTATCCAGACAAGGCGACCCTCGGTTACAGCATCGCCCTCACTCAATACCATGCCGGCCACATTAAGGAGAGCCAGGCAACTCTGCAAGGGCTGATTGAGGCCGGACATGAAACCTCAGACATCGAGGACCTCATGGCCTGGTGCGAATTCAAACAGGACCATATCAAAGAAGCAGTGGCGCATATGGACAGGGCCGTTGACCTCGCCCCTTCCCGCGAGTCCAACTATCTGGACGTGGGCGTCATGTTGCTCCACGACAATCGTCACAATGGGGCGCTGCTTGCGGCTCGAAAAGCTGTCGAGGTCGCTCCCCACTCATACAAGGCGTACCGGTTTCTTGGCCTCGCTCAATATAAAATAGGCGAACTGAAGGCCGCTGAAAAAACTTACGCGCACGCTGTGGAACTGAATCCAAAGGACAAGGAATCGCTTCTCGGACTTGCCTCCGCACAGGTTGATGACGGAAAAATCGATGAAGCCCAAGCGACATTCGAAAAGGCAATCGGTTATTTCCCCAAAGACGCGAACCTCTACCTTCAGTATGGGCGAATGCTGATGGTTTATCGGGGCACAAGCGGAAGCAAGATGGAAGGTCGTGCAGTCGCTTTATTAAAGAAGGCCATCGCACTTGATTACTCTCTGGCGGAAGCCCATTACTTGCTGGGCAACCTTGCCCTGACTAAAGGACAGACCGAAAAAGCCCTTCCGGAGCTCGAACTGGCTGTAAAGCTCGACCCGAAGCCGAGCAGCGCGCACTATGCCCTGGCTCGAGCGTATCTTCGTCTTGGCCGACGCGCGGCGGGGATGGAGCAGATGCACTTGTTTCAGCAGCTGAAGGCAAAAGAAAAGAAAGGCACAGCAACTCTTGCTGGCTCACCCCATCCGGCCCGGAAGGAATAATTCAAACGGTTCGAAAGTTTTCGGGCATGAACTGTTCGACGGATAGCTAAGACTTGGGCGAACTGCCAAGGCGTTTGTTGCGCGTTATAAGACTCTCCGCGCCAGAAACCAATGTGCTTCAATGTAAGCCGGATTTTGGCCAACAGTCCCGGTGTCCGGCTGAAGTTGCAGGGATTTTAATTCCATAAGGAAACACATCCGTTTCTGAGCAAAGGTTCGATCTAAAGTTTTCATGCCACACGGTAGAAGAGAGGCATAATTCACATGAATCGCAGAGATTTCCTGAAGAATGGCAGTGCTCTGGCAGCCGCCGCAGGCATTGGGACGGGGGCAGCACGCGGCATCGTTCCTGCTCACAATTGGGGCAAGTACAACTTTGGATCAGGCCCAACGGTCAGCGACCGGCTGAATCAGGGTCCTTTTCCGCAATACCCTCCTGGCGCGGTTATCCCCACCGATGACGTGGTAATGGCCACCACACCTTCCGACGCTGTTGTGCCCGGCTACGGCAAGGGTCTGGTGACGTACATCACGGCGGACATGGGAACAGCGGAGATCAAGTCAGACAACATTCCGCAGGCGATTGAAGACCTTGTCCGTCTTCCCCTGGGGCAGAAGCTTTACATCCGTCCGACGTGGAGGGAAATCCAGCCAGGCCCAGGGCGCCTTGATTTTCCCGATTACCTGAAGCTTGTCTTCAACCTGGCAAAGAAATACGACAAGCGCATTGGATTTCGGGTCCAGTTGAGCGCTCCCGACTACCACGAGCCCGCTCTGCCCCAATTCGTCCTCGACAAAGTGCCGATGGTGAAGCTGACCGGAGCCAAATGGCCCGGGGCAAACCGGGAGAAAAACCCGAACGCGCACTATCAGCCACAATTTGACCATCCTTTTTTCCAGCAGTCTTTCAACGAATTGGTCGGATTGTTAGCCGATAAATTCGACGGAAGCCCTCTCATTGAGTTTATGGACACCATCATGTACGGCTTCTGGGGTGAAGGCCACACATGGCCATTCACCAATACTCCTTTCCCGGACTATCAAACGGCCGAGCGAACCTGGATGAACATGCTGGAAGTTCAATTGAAGCATTTTACGAAGACTCCATTGCTCACCAACACGCAGCCGGATTTCAGCCATGTAGGAAACTCGGAACTACTAGACCGCACGGTGCGCAGCAACAACTGGATCCGGAGTGACACGATCTTTATTGAGAATCAGCAGATCGAGGAGTTGAGCAACCGCCCACCCTGGATTGCTGCGTTGCTTGAGCAGGGCCTGCCAGGCAAACCGCCGCAATCGGGGGGTCTGGAAGAGGGAATCTCGCCCTCGGACAATATCATTGCGCACGTGATGGACATTGGCGCCAATTACTGGTCGCTGTGGAATTTCCACGACATCAGCGCGGCCAACCTGATGAGCTGGTACAAGGCGTTTCCGGAATGGTTCAACCGCATCAACCAGCGGATTGGCTACCGGGTGAGACCGTCGTTCATCTGGAGCTATGAGGACAAAGGATACGTTGGCCTGATCATCGGCTTTGCCAATGACGGCATCGCGGGCGTTCCGGGCGTGCTGCGAGTGAGCGTGGAAACCCAGGAAGGAACTGTGCTGCGGAGCGGCTGCCTGGATGCCGGATATCCGCTGCCGGGAAAAATCCGGCAGGCGCAGCTTGTGCTCCCCAAAGGAACAAAATGGCAAGGGCTCAAGCTGAAAGGGGAGATCGAAGTGAAGGGCATGCGATATCCGGTACGCTGGGCCTGTCACCAGAAGCTGAATGATGATGGAACACTGACGTTGCGTCCAAACATGAGTCGTAGATGATGAAAGCGACGGTGGTTTGCAGAAGCGGAAAGGCTGGTTAATGGCTGGCGACTTCAGGAGATCTGGCGAGATGAGACAGAGAGGCGAAGGAATGCGACATCAAGAGAATGACCTTGGTAGCAAGCTGGTAAACGATCCAGAGGGTAAAACAACAGGCCCCTCCCGGCGCACTTTCCTCAAGAACGTTGCGGCTGCCTCCGTGGCAGCTGTCGGGGGCCGGAGAGGCGTCAAGCAGGGCGGCGGAGCCAACCGGTTTGCCGGCAGAGGGTGGCGGACCATCGAAATCAGACAAGAAAGTTGTGGCCATCCAGATTCCCGCGGTTTCCTTCAGCGATGAAGGAGTTGACAAAGTCCTCGATACGGTCCAGGAGCGGGCAGGCGTTAATACCCTGTCGATCGCGGTTTTCAGCTATGGGCGGGGCATCGAAGGCAGGCAGATTCCCGGCCATCCACTCCCTGACCACGGCATCCAGAAGTACGACACGGACACTTTCCATGGAGGGGACTACGCAGAGGTCCATCCGGAATTCTATGCCGGGACAATCTTTAAAAACTTCCGGGCGCCGGAGCTGGGCAAATTTGACGTTCTGGGTGAAGTGGTTCCCAAAGCCAGGAAACGCGGGATGAAATGCATCTGCTGGTTTGAGGATGTTTATAATCCGCGCTTGCTGGACAATTTCGAAAAGGCCGCCGAAGTTGACGTCTATGGGCGCAAGACCGACCAGTCATGCCTGAATAATCCTCACCTCCGGAATTTTCTCAGCTCGATGGTTGAAGACTGGACCAAATCCTACGACGTTGACGGAGTTATGTGGTGCTGTGAGCGTCAGGGAGCACTGAATAATGCCATTGACGCTGACCATGGGCAGGCTGTCTTAACGTGCTTCTGCGAGCACTGCATACGAAAAGGAGAACAGCAGGGCATCAACGTGGAGCGGGCCCGGCAAGGTCTGATGCAACTTGATCAGTGGGTGCGGGCGGCGTGGACGCGGCCCAGGCCAAGCGACGGTTATTTTGTCACTTTCTGGCGGCTGCTGCTGGAATACCCTGAGATCCTGGCTTGGGAGAAACTTTGGACTGACAGTCAGCGCGAAGTTTACGGTCAAATCTATGGCACAGTCAAAAGCATCAACAGTAACCTGCAAGCTGGATTTCATGTGATGCATCTAAACTCTTTCAATCCCTTTTATCGCGCTGAGCAGGACTACCGAAAGCTAAGCCAATACGCCGACCTCCTGAAGGTCTGCATGTACAACAATTGCGCGGGTCCGCGCATGGCCGATTACATCGAGGGAGTCCATTCAACAATTTGGCATGATGTTCCAGCGCCATCAGTGCTGGAGTTGTACTACAACATCCTGGGATATCAGGGTGAAGCGCCGTTAGACAAACTTCGCACCGCCGGGTTCTCGTCGGATTATGTCTATCGGGAAACAAAGCGGGCTCTTGCCGATGTTAAATCAGCCAGAATACCCGTAGGAGCTCCTAATACAGATATTGCCGGTCCTGCGGTTGCGCAGGACGCCTCCGGATTGGCGAATACGACATCGATCTACCCTGGGATCGACATTGACATACCCACCGGGAAGGGACAAAAAAAGACACAGCCTTCAGACGTTCGGAACGCGGTGAAGGCCGCTTTCAATGCTGGCGCCCCGGGAATTATTCTTTCGCGGAAGTACTCCGAGATGCGGCTTGAAAACCTGTCTGGCGCCGGGGCGGCCCTCAAGGACCTGGGTATCAGAACATAACCCATTATGATTTCCAGGCAGACGCTTTGCGGCAATAAATAGTGCCTCCAATGCACAGGACAGGAAGCTATTCCTCCGACATAGGACAGTCGATCTGCCAGTATCACCTTCACAGCAATAAACGGTCTCACTTCCCCCTCCAAAGGCACGACGTGATTGGGGGTTTGGGTACCAGGTGAACCGCGAGAGAATCCACTTGGCACCCAAAACGCTGGTCAGGTCAGTGCTGGGGCGCGGTTAGACAGTTAGTCTCAGACCTTCTAACATCGGGCTTGTCAGCCCACCGGCTACTGCGCCACCCAGCTTTCGTGCATGTTTTCGCACTTCTGATGGCGACTTGCCGCTTCTTAAGGCATAATCTTAGAATTTACTGTTAGGGGCATGTCCAGAAAGCAAAACGAGAATTGCAGCAGGCCTGGGAGGACACTCCATGAAGAAGTCCGTGGCACCTATTCCATTCGCAGGCTCCAAGTTGGACGAAACACGTCACGTCTGCGCGTTTTTCAACAACGACGATGAAGAGTATCGCGTGCTGCTTCCGTTTATTAAAGACGGATTCGAATGTGGCGACAAGGCAGTTCACGTCGTTAATCCGGGTCAGCATCGTGACCATCTGCAACGGCTGGCTACCGTAGGGGTCGACCCAGTGACAGCCCAGCAAAGTGGACAGCTCGAACTACGGATCAACACCGAAACGTACCTACGAGACGGTCGTTTCGATCAGGATCAGATGCTGGAGGCGTTTGAGCAAATGGCCAGCGGAAACGCCAAAGGCGGTTTTCCGCTCAGCCGCATTGTCTGCCGAATGGACTGGGCGGCCAAAGGTGGTTCGCATATCAACAATCTCATTGAGTTCGAGTCACGCGTCAATGATGTTTGGCGTCGTCACGACGACGCGGTCATCTGCACCTACCATCTTGGGAAATTTGGCGGAGACACCGTAATTGACATTATGCGGACGCATCCTATGGTCATCATTGGGGGCATCCTTCACCAAAACCCGTTTTTTGTACCGCCGGGTGAATTCCTGCGTGAAATTCGCGAACGCCGGGCCAACCGGACGACTTCCTCTTCAACGGTAATCTAGTATGGAAGTGTCATATGAGGAGCCCGCCAGGGAGATCAGGCGCCTTCAGCGCTGCATTAATCATCTCGCCAGCATTCTCGCCCTTCCCGCCGTTTGGAGTGGCAAGGAGCCATCCCAAATAGTTCACACCTTGCTCGATGCCCTCCTTAGCATGCTCGACCTCGATCTCGTCTATATGCAGTTGAAGGATCCCGCCAGCAAGGCGCACACCGAGACCATCCGGGTCGCTCCGACGCGAGGACCGAATCCTCCATCGCTCGAGATTTGCGAATTGCTCAACGACTGGGTTGGAGACGACCCGCAGAAACGGCCTCCAGTCATGAGGAAAACAATTGGCGACGGAGTCCTTTCGATAGTGCCCTTGCAACTGGGCCTGCAAGGTGAACTGGGAGTCATCGTAGCAGGTTGCCAGCGAGAGGACTTCCCGAGGAAAACCGAGAAGCTTCTTTTGAGCGTGGCGGCGAATCAGGCAGCGATAGGATTACAAGAGGCGCGGCTCCTCAGCGAACAGAAGCGGGTCACCAAGGAACTGGATCTAAGGGTCGGGCAACGCACTAAGGAACTTGCAGCTGCTAACGAAGAGCTGAGAAGAGAGATTGCCGAGCGCAAGAGAGTCGAGGAGAAACTACGTCAGGACGAAGAGGAGCTGCGGCGCATAACAGATGCTATCCCTCAGGGCATTGCTGTCTTAGATCCAGAAGGCGCCTTTCTCTATGTCAATCGATGGATGCTCCAATATTCTGGATTGACCATTGAAGAGGTTAAGATGCCAGACTTTCGTAGCAAGATTTTCCATCCCGATGACCTGACGCGGATTCAAAACGAGCTTCGCGACCGTTTGCTCAGCGGTTTGCCTTTTGAAGATGAACGACGAGCCTTAGGCGCAGATGGTACCTATCGATGGTTCCTCATTCGCTACAATCCACTGCGCGATGAGCATGGGCAAGTTCTTCGCTGGTATGCCACGGGGACCGACATTCATGATCGGAAGTTGGCCGAACAGCGAGTCCAAGATGAAAATATTGCGCTGCGCGAAGAGATTGATCGTTCTTCCATGGACGAAGAGATTATCGGGTCTTCCCGGAAGCTACGTGAGGTAATTTCACAAATCAGCAGGGTGGCTCCAACCGACTCTACTGTCCTTATTTCCGGCGAAACCGGAACGGGCAAGGAATTGATTGCCAATGCCATCCACAAAAGGTCAAAACGAGCAGCCAAGGCATTCATCCGCGTCAATTGCGCAGCCATCCCACCTTCATTGATATCATCGGAACTCTTTGGGCACGAGAAGGGCGCCTTTACAGGGGCATTTCAGCGGCGCGCTGGCCGCTTCGAATCCGCCAATGGAGGAACAATTTTTCTCGACGAAATTGGCGAGCTGTCGCCTGAGATACAGGTTTCTCTGTTGCGAGTGCTCCAAGAACGTGAATTCGAGCGCGTCGGGAGCAGCCAGCCGATTTCTGTTGATGTCAGGGTGCTAGCTGCCACAAATCGTGACCTGGAAGCAGCTGTGGTTGCGGGTACGTTTCGTCAGGATCTTTTCTATCGGCTTAATGTTTTCCCCATTCGAGTACCCGCACTGCGCGAGAGAACGGATGATATTCCGATGCTGGTTGAGTATCTGGTCGAACGCTACGCCAAGAGAACTGGGAAGAAGATCACCCATATCAACAAGAAGACGCTGAATCTCTTTCAGTCCTACGATTGGCCGGGGAATGTTCGCGAACTGCAAAATGTAATTGAGCGTGCCGTGGTCCTGTGCGACGGGAAGACTTTCTCCGTTGACGAGACGTGGGTGCAGCGCAAGTCAAACCCTATGTCCCGACGGCCGATTCCTCGCGCTGGCATCCTCGGGAAGGACAAGAAAGCATTTGCCGAGAATGAAAGAAAGACCATCGAGGCCGCATTGGCTGAATGCCAGGGTCGCGTTTCTGGCCCCCGTGGCGCGGCTGTAAAGCTCGGAATCCCCCACCAAACCCTGGCGTCAAAAATCCTGGCCCTTGGCATCGACAAGCGCAGTTTCAAAGTCTAGGTTTCACGCAAAGTCCCGCTTATGCGGCACCACACCGCACCAGCTTTCACAAAACTGATTTGACACGGGCGCTGCTCCCCTCGGGCGCGCTCTCACATATCCTCTGCACCAGTAGACGGCTTCGGTCCCATTTTTCTGAAAGATCAGGATTTCTGAGAGTTCAGCAATTTCTGTCGATGTGAACGACGGGTTTTCAAAGGTTTGCGATGGCATGCCAATTGCATAGCCCATCTGTGACGTCTGCAAGCGGGGCAACCAGAAATTGAAGATCGAAAAGATTTCACAAGGCGACACCACCAC
The DNA here is from genome assembly GCA_963783155.1 of uncultured Acidobacteriota bacterium. GTDB lineage: Bacteria > Acidobacteriota > Terriglobia > UBA7540 > UBA7540 > SCRD01. The sequence goes on from CAWANC010000020.1 coordinate 152,511, forward strand.
GATCCGTCTGATCGGGCACTTTCAAGCGGAGCACCTTGGCGAATTGAAAGAACAACTTCAGCACAACGGCCCCCGGATTTTTTTGGATCTGTCAGAAGTGACCCTAGTGGATGTGGAAGTAGTTCGATTCTTAGGAGCTTGTGAGGTTGGTGGGGCAGAACTCGCTCATTGCTCTCCGTACATTCGGGAATGGATTAAGCAGGAACGGAAAACTTAGCGAGTCTTTGATCGGGCGTCGAAACAATACTCGCGAGGTGATTCAACTATAGGAATGTCCATGCCAAATAAGAAAACAGCCATTGTCACTGGAGCATCGCGGGGTATCGGCGCAGGGTTAGTCGAGGCCTTTCTGAGGGAGGACTATAACGTCGTTGCAACGGCCCAGAACGCCAAGAAGTCCTTGACTGAGACTCTCAGCCTGGTTCTCGTAGAGGGTGACATTGGCAGGAAAGAGACCGCTGCCAAAGCTGTAGAAGCGGCGATCGAGCACTTTGGAACAATCGACGTTCTGGTAAACAACGCCGGGATCTTCTACACCAAACCTTTCACGGAATTTACCACTGAGGACTTCAATGCCCTGGCCTCGACCAACTTACTGGGATTCATCTATATAACTCAGCTAACAGTGAATACAAATGCTCAAGCAGAAATCAGGGTGCGTTTTAACCATCACTGCCGCACTTGCCGATCTGCCGATCGCCGGCGTCAATGCCTCAGTTTCGATGATGACGAAGGGCGGCCTGAATGCAGGGACTCGGAGTCTGGCGATCGAGTATGCCAAAGAAGGTATCCGATTTAACGCCGTTGCACCGGGCGTTGTTGACACTCCTCTGCACAAGAATGATCCAAAGGACTCACTTAAGACTTTACAGCCAATGGGGAAGATGGCCTCCATAGGAGACATTGCCGACGCTGTTCTCTACTTAGCCCGAGCGGAACAGGTAACCGGAGAGGTCCTCCATGTGGATGGTGGGGCTCATGCTGGACGTTGGTAAGCCTAACTCAAGGCATTTCATTAATGGAGAGTTGCCGTGTCCCGAACGCAACCAAATCCTACGAACAAACGGGCAGCCAATCAATCTGCGACTCAGGCCGAAATGATGGCCGCGGCTGATCAAGAGTTGACTGCTTTTGTTGCCTCCGTGAGAGAGTTGCACGGTTTCGAGCAGGCCATGCTCTCGGCCGAAGATTGGATTGAGGAGTTGGCGTTAATGGACAGACTACCCGGATCAACAACTGGCGACTGGCGACTGGTTACTGTCGCGGCCTCAGCGCGACTTGCGAGCCGGCTCACCCACGCCCAGCGTCATCCAACACCAGTGGTTGCGTCGAACGATGGCAATTTGCCGACGACAGCATTGTCCAATAGTTTCCCCACTGCGTCTCCTGGTGTGATGCCCCCGTCGCAACCGAGTCAGCCGGGTAATCGAGGCTTTGCGAGTCACGCGGTGCAACGTCCACTCAAATCGTTTCTTTCAAAACTTTCATGAAGGAGCAAATTATGGAAGGCCTTCGCGATGTGCTTCGGGAAGCTCGGCAGAACAGAGTCGCCATCGGCCATTTCAATGTTTCGGACTTGGCTGGTTTGAAAGCAGTATTCGAATCGGCGCGTGAGCTGCACGTGCCCATCATTGTTGGGCTTTCGGAGGGCGAGCGTGCCTTTATGGGGGTGCGCCTGGCCGGGGCGGCAACGAAGGCTCTTCGCGAGGAGTACGATTACCCGATTTTCCTAAATGCAGACCATACCCACACCCTCGCCAGCGCAGAGGAGGCCGCCAGAGCAGGCTTTGATTCGATTGTGTTTGACCGTTCAGAACTACCGTTTGATGAGAACATTTTGGAGACACAAAGGGCCGTCAAGGCGTTAAGAGCAATCAACCCTTCGGTTCTAATCGAGGGCGAGATCGGCGAGATTGGAACTGGTTCTGAGATCCATGAGGAAGCTCTGCAAGGTCTAACGCTGACCTCGCCTGAAGAGGCGAGGGAGTTTGCCTCGGCGACCGGTATCGACATCCTGGCGCCCGCCGTGGGAAACACGCATGGGTTATCGCGGAGCATGATCCGTGGCGAGGTGCAGAAGCGCCTGGATATCGGCCGGATTGCGGAAATCGCCAAAGCAACTGGACTCTTTTTGACGCTGCATGGCGCCTCCGGGACCAATGATGAGGACCTCCGTCGGGCCATCCAGGCAGGCATCACTGAAATACACATCAACACAGAAGTGCGCCTTGCGTGGCGCCGCAGTCTGGACAAGGCATTCGCCAGCGAGCCGGATCAGGTTGTTCCATATAAGTTATTGCCGGCGGCTGTGGAGGCCATGAAACAGGTAGTGAGTGAAAGATTGTCGTTGTTTAGCGGGAAGCGGGCATGAGTGCACACGGCTGATTGTTCGGAGCAGTGGGCTCAAGACGGTTGCCCCAACAGGAGAGATAAATGGATACAAATTCGAAAGAGCAAATGGTGACCCGATCGCGTCCTTCCGGAGCCGAGCAGCGGCTAAAAGAACTTGGCATCGATCTTCCGGCGCCGCCCGAGCCATTCGGGACCTATGTCGAAGCGGTGCAGACGGGGGACTTGCTCTTTCTGACCGGCATGCTCCCCACGGAAGGCCGCCGGGCCAAATTCATCGGGCGCGTCGGCGCGGAGCTCGATGTGGATGCGGGGCGGAGGGCGGCACATCTCGCTGCGCTCAATGGCCTTGCGGTCGCGCGCGAGCACTTGGGATCTCTGGACAAAGTCACGCGTATCGTCCGGCTTGGAGTGTCGGTGGCCACTTCTGGAGATGTCCGCGAACATCCGAAAATTGCAGACGGGGCGTCGGAGTTGCTGCAAGACGTCTTTGGAAAAGACAAGAACCCGAGCCGCCTGGTGTTGGGCGTCGCAAGCCTTCCGCTGGGCGTCCCGGTGGCTCTGGAAATAATTTTCGAGGTAGCGAATTGAAGGTGTGGTGAGGAGCAGTTGCCTCGCCGGCAGCAATACATCGTTTTCAGCAATCAAAAGAAACTCAAAGGAGGAATGATGGCAACAGCAAGAGTCGCAGTAGCACCGATGAAAGCGGTGCAGGTTCCCAAGGCAGGAGCCGATTTCCAAATCGTCGAGCGCCAGATTCCCAAGCCGGGCGAGGGAGAAGTCCGCATCAAGGTTCAGGCTTGTGGTGTTTGCCGCAGCGACGAGGTGACGAAAGAAGGCGCCTTGCCCTGGATTCAATTTCCGCGTGTTCCGGGGCATGAGGTGGCGGGGATCATCGATGAGTTGGGCGCAGGCGTATCCGCGTGGAAGCAGGGCCAGCGTGTCGGCGTCGGCTGGCACGGCGGCCATGATGGCACGTGCCCTTCGTGCCGGCGCGGAGATTTTCGTAATTGCCGTAATGTGAAGATTGCCGGCATCAGCTATGACGGCGGATATCAGGAATATATGGTGGCTCCCGTGGAGGCACTCGTGGGGATACCGGATAGTCTGAGTGCTGTCGATGCCGCGCCGCTGCTCTGCGCCGGAATTACCACCTACAACGCGTTGCGGCACAGCGGTGCGATGCCGGGTGATTTGGTGGCCGTCCAGGGAATCGGCGGCCTGGGCCATCTGGGAATTCAATTCGCAAACAAGTTTGGCTACAAGGTCGCGGCCATCGGACGCGGGCCGGGGAACGAGGCGCTCGCAAGGAAACTCGGAGCGAACGCGTACATTGACAGCCAGGCGACGAAAGCGGCGGAGGAATTGCAGAAACTGGGCGGAGCTCAGGCGATTGTGGCTACAGCGCCGAACTCCAAGGCGATGTCCGAACTGATCGGTGGCCTGGGGCCGAACGGCAAGCTCATGGTGATCGGCGCGACCTTTGAGCCCATTGAGGTCACGCCGATTCAGCTCATTTTCGGAGTGCACGCCATTCAAGGATGGGCCGCGGGAACTCCGGCCGATAACGAGGACACGCTGCGCTTCGCCGAATTGGCCGGCGTCCGTGCCATGATCGAAACCTATCCGCTCGAAAAAGCGGGCGAGGCTTACGCGCGCATGATGAGCGGCAAGGCACAGTTCCGCGTCGTTCTGACGATGTGAAGGTATTCAAGTCGGCTGGATCTCGCGCCCTTCCTTATGGCGTGAGCCAGCCGACTGAGGTGGAAATGGACGAGCTTGCCACACGGCCTGCGGCGGGGGAGCGGTTACTTCGGAGAGCTTTCATCGCTCTCTTTCACCATTTGGGCATTTTAGAGGCATAAACATGATTAAATCTTCTGATCTGCGGATGACGAGAATTCCACTCAACCACGGAGCCGGCCACATGCCCGCTCTCGGGTTTGGCACCCTAATTCCCGACGCAACCGTGACGATAACTGCGACCAGAGACGCACTGGAAGCCGGTTTTCGACACTTCGATTGCGCGGAGCGGTACGGGAACGAGCGCGAGGTAGGCAGCGCTTTGCAGGCAGGACTTGCCGCTGGAGGGATCGCTCGCGAAGACATTTTTGTTACCACAAAGCTGTGGAACACCAACCACCGGCCCGAGCGCGTCGAACCGGCGTTCGAGGCGAGCCTGGATAGACTCGGGGTGAAGTATCTGGACCTCTATCTCGTTCATACTCCATTTGCATTTCAACCCGGCAACGACCAGGACCCGCGGGATCAAATCGGCAATGTCCTTTACGACCACCACGTGACTTTACTCGACACCTGGAAAGCGATGGAAAGGCTCGTGGATCATGGCAAGTGCCGAGCCATCGGGCTTTCAGACGTCAGTCTAAACGAACTGAAGCCCATCTATGAATCTGCGAGAATCAAGCCCGCCGTGGTCCAAGTGGAAGCACATCCGTATCTGCCCGAAACGGAGTTATTGGGATTCTGCAAGCAAAAGGGCATTGTGTTTTTGGCTTTTGCGCCATTAGGTCATGGGATGAAGCCTGGGTTGCTCGAAGATCCAATCATTTCGGCTATCGCCGCGCGAGTTGGAAAAACGCCTGCGCAGGTGCTGCTGGCTTGGGCGGTGCAGCGCGGTACTGCTTTGCTTACCACGCCCAGGAGTGCGGCCCGGGCGAGAGAGAATTTCAACATCTCTCCCCTTCCGGAAGACGCGCTGGACGAAATCAATCAGATTCAGACTCGACAAAGGTTAAATGAAGTCGTGAAGACGGGCGTTCCGGGATTTATTCCCACGAGGTAGATGAACATGAAAGCAAAACCGCAGCCTAGAGCAGTCCATGCAAGAGGAACAAATCCGTACGGCCCTGAATAAGCACTGGCAAGCGTCAGCAGCCGGCGATGCAAACGCGGAACACGATATTTACGATGACGATGCCATTTGTGACTATCCCCAGTCGGGCGAGCGAATCCTCGGGCGAAGCAATTTGCAGGCCTTGCGGAGTCATCATCCCGGCAAGCCGTCCGGCTTCAAGGTCAAGCGGATTCTGGGAAACGGGGATCTCTGGATCACGGAATACACAATCACGTACCAGGGGCGACTGGCATACACGGTGAGTATTATGGAGTTCCGCAACGGCAAGGTCGTCCACGAAACACAGTATTTCGCAGACCCTTTCGAGGCGCCAGCCTGGCGGAGGCAATGGGTTCAGCAGACTGCGTGACGCCGCACTGAGGATGCTTCTCGGGTTCGTCCCTCGGGAAGCTGCCCCCAAGGATTACTACGGCGTCTCTTCGGCGATAGGCCAGCGGAATTGTGGATTTCGTGGCTTACCTTGTCAGTTTCGGCGCAGGCTTCATCACAGGCGCCCATCTCCGAATTGATGGCGGATGCTCGGGCTGAGCGCCGATTTTACGGGCAAGGGATTGAAGCCAGTTTGTCCAAAACTTTGAACGGACATAGAGGTAAGGAGAATGGAATGCGGCACAATCAAAACGAATCCCTAACCGGGAAGGACAACCCTGTAAGCCTCACCCTCAATGTCGGCTCAGCTCTTGCTGATCTGGCAGAACAGATCCAACAAGATATTGGACGTCGCGCATACGAAATCTTCGAACAGCGCGGGTATACGCACGGAGACGACCTCTCGGATTGGTTTCAGGCTGAAAAGGAAATTGTGCGGAGCGTGCACTCAGAAGTGAAAGACACTGGGAAGCAGATCTTGCTTCGAGTAGATGTTTCGAACTTTGATCTGGCCAACCTGCAGGTTGGTTTGTACCCCCGGCGTTTGGTTATCCGGGGAAAGAGACTTGCGACCAGCGGGAAGAATGGAGATTCAGCGGATCAGGATCCGAAATATCTCGTGACACTGTCTCTGGTCGACTTGCCCACTGACGTGGACATGCGAAATGCAACGGCTGTGGTCAAGGGAACCGAAATTGAGGTGATTGCAGAAAAAACCCATATGTAACAGGGAATCGGAATAACTGCGCCGATCTTAGCGTATTGTTACAGCCCATAGCAGTTCCCGAAAGGACGTACCATGCGTGTCCGCGAGTCGTGCGCCAAAACTTCTACATCCATACTGAGGCTTCTCCCTATATTCTGGGTTGCTTCCTGCTTGATTTCGAATTGCAGCAGTATCCGCGCTCAGGCACCGGAATATGGTGGGCCGGTGAGCCAACCAACTTCAAATTCTGAAATCACCTATATGTCAGGAACGGATCCCGCTTCGCAGAGTCATCAAGACAGAGGAACTGTCACCAAAATTCCATTGACTCTCAAGCAGACTGTGGATCTCGCGCTTCGCCAAAACCCAAGGCGTGTTATTGCCCGCATACTTGTTGACGAATCTCTCAAGGACAAGGACATCGCCCGTTCCGCGCTTTTGCCCCAGGCCGAAGTCGAGGCGAGACAAGCGATTATCCGTTTCAACGCGCAGAGCATCATCGACCTTCCGAAAATTGGGCTCGGCAATGAGCCACTCAGGATTGGCCCCTTCCAATCTATAAAGGGGGGCGCCGTCTTTTCCCAGCAGCTGTTGAACTTTGGACTGATCCGCCGTTTCCAATCCAGCCGTGAAGGGGTCAAGGCGGCAAAATATGATGAGTCTTCGGTGCGGGAGAGCGTCACCGCTGCTGTCGTTAGTCAGTACCTTCAGATCCTTCAATCGGTCGCGAATACAAAGGCAGTAGAAGCCCGGGTCAAACTGGCCGAGAGGCTCGACCAGCAGGCAACACGGCTTGAAAAAACGGGAGTCGGGACGACCATCGACACGTTGCGGGCAAGGGTGGAATTACAGAACGAGAAGCAACTATTGCTGGATGCTCAAACGGCGCAAAGCACTGCAATCTATGCTCTGGCTGAATTGCTGAACCTTCCTCGCAACGAGGAACCCCAACCGACCGACACGATGCAGTTTTATAAAATTCCGACGTTCGACCAGCAACATCTGATCGACCAGGCCCTTGCCAATCGTCCCGAAATGAACGCACTCTTGTCCCGGGAACGAAAGGTAGAACTCGCGCGCAAGGCGGCGAGCGAGCAGAGACTGCCCACACTTACATTTTCAGGGTTCTATGAATACCAGGCGCGGCGACTGTCCACAGGTGAACCAGGTTATACCTATGCTTTCACTCTTAATGTTCCTCTGTGGACAAGCGGACGAATTCATGCGGAGATGGCGCGGGCCTCCCTTGAGTCAAAGCGCCTGGAAGAGGAACATCAGAACCTGGAAGACGCCATCGAACGGCAGGTCAAGACGGCGCTCGATCAGCTTCAGGCCGCGCGAAATGCCGTCGAGGTCGCCAATCTGGGTCTCAAGCTTGCCCAGGATGTGGTGGCGCGGGCCGAACGGCGTTTCGAAGCTGGAGTTACAACTAACATCGAGGTGATTACAGCCCAGGATGATTTGGCACGGGCCGACGATAACCAGATCAAAGCCCTTTATAGATTTAACCAGGCGCGCGCCGACCTGGCTCGCGCTGAAGGCGATGCGGAGGCGGTTTATGGCAGATAAATCCTTGACCGTGAACATTCCGGCGGGTGAATCGGAGCCGGATCTTCGTCCAGCTCAAAATACACCCGGATCAGGCTCGGAAACTTCTCACAAGACAAGAAGCCTTCGGAAATTCATTCTCGTGCTTGCCGGGGTTTGTGCAGTAGGTGTCATGGTAGCAATCCTTATTTCTTATGGGAAGGTCAGCACGGACGACGCCCAAGTGGATGCTCACATCACGACCGTTTCACCGCGAGTGCCCGGTTATGTCGAAAAGCTTTTTGTGAATGACAACCAGCCGGTTAAGCAAGGGGATACTCTGGTACAAATTGACCCTCGAGATTTCCGTGCAGCCGTAGCCCAGGCGCAGGCTGCTTATGATACGGCTGTAGCAGGTGCCCGGACAGCCAGGCTGGACATCGGATTGACCCGGGATGCGACGTCCTCTTCTGTGGAGAGCGCTTTTGCTGCGAAGGCTGCGGCCGAGGCCGGCCTTCTGAGAACGAAGACAACTCTTGAAGAAACGGCAACCGCAGCCTTAAAAGCTGCTGAAGCAAACGTCCAGGCGAAACTCGCGAACAACAGGCATGCCCAGGCAGATCTTGCCCGCTATCGCCCGCTGGTTAAAACAGGGGATGTATCTGAATTGCGATTTGACGCCGTTGAAGCGACTGCCCGCGTTTCCGAGAGCGAGCTTGATCTTGCCAATCAGCAACTGGCCGAGGCTCACAAAGCAGTTGACATCGCGAAAGCGCAGGCCGCCGCCGCTGCTGCAGACCTAAGCCGGTCCGAAGCACAATTGCGTGGAAGCCAGGCCCAGAAGCAGCAAGTGCCCGTTCGGGAAGCACAATATCAATCTTCTCTTGCGGGGGCTGAACGGGCGAAAGCTCAGCTTGAAGAGGCCCGCCTCCAGCTCGGCTACACTCTGATCCGAGCTCCCATTTCAGGGCAAGTTACGGCGAAGCATGTCCAACTGGGTGATTATGTGTCGCCGGGCCAGCTCTTGCTCACCATCGTGCCTCTTCAGGACGTCTATGTGACGGCCAACTTCAAGGAAACGCAACTGGCCCGGGTAAGAATCGGGCAGCGGGCGGTCATTCACGCGGATATGTATGGCGGTATGAAGTTCAAGGGGGTGGTCGATTCCATTGCAGGCTCAACCGGATCGGAGCAGGCCCTTCTCCCACCACAGAACGCCACCGGCAATTTTGTCAAAGTGGTGCAACGCATTCCTGTCAAGATACGGGTCCTTAAGACGTCGGCAAGCGATACAGTCTTGCGCCCGGGCATGAACGTTGAGGTCACCATCTATGTCCACTGACCCGTATTCAGGCGTCCTAAATCCTCTGGTCCTGGAAAGTGCCCAAAGGTTTGAACATATCCTTGCGCGGGCCATTGCGCGGCTGACTTCGCTTGAGAAGTGGATGATCGTACTGGGAGTTAGCCTGGCCACGGGCATTGAACTGGGAACACAAGTTGCGGTGAATGTCATTCTAGTCGACATGAAAGGCAACGTTGCCGCCAGCCAGGACCAGATCAGCTGGGTCATCATTGTCTATAGTGCAGCTTTTTTCTCCGTCCTTCCCCTTACTGATTGGTTTGCCAGACGGCTGAGCCACCGAAAGTACATAGTGGCCTCGCTGCTCCTCTATGCGACAGGGGCCTTTGGATGCTTCTTGAGCCATTCCCTTTGGGAATTGCTGGTGGCGCGGGCAATCATGGGCCTTGGAGGAGGGGCCTTTCTCGTACGAGGGTTGATCACCCTCTACAGGTTCTACGATCCTCAGCACCGACGGATGGCACTGCTGACCTTTGCACTGTTTGTCACCTCTTCCCGCGCCCTGATGCCCGTCCTGTTCGGTATAGTCACCGATCTGGGAACCTGGAACCTGGCATTTCTTGTTCTGGTTCCGCTGGCCTTGATTGCTGCGGCCTTCCTATATGCTTCCCTTCCTCGCGGTATAGAATTTGACGCCGGTCCGCCGAACGTGGACTCCTTCGGAACCGCATGCCTCGTCACAGGTTTGATAGCCTTCCAGGTGGTGATGAGCCGCGGTGAGCAGGACATGTGGTTCCAATCCGGGTTGATTTCCTTCATGGCGATCATCTGCATTCTGAGTCTGGCGGTCTTTGTCTGGTGGGATACTCACCCTGCCAATTCCAATCCGCTGTTGAATCTTCGTGTTCTCCTTGCTGACTCTGCTCTGGCTACTGGGATTGGAGTCGCAGCGATTCTCGGCGTTTTGCTGGCAGCCGGACTATATCTGTTGCCCCTCTTTCTTCGCCAGATCCAGGGTTACAGTGCGACCCAGACTTCATGGTTCTTTTGTGTGGATGGATTTTCAACACTTCTTGGCATCATAGCAGCCGTCAAGCTTATGCAGAGGCTCACTCCGCGCGGAGTTGTGTTGGCTGGACTTTCTGCCAATGTGGCCGCCAATGCGCTCTTTGTATTCATGCTCTCTCCAGATACCCCCGCGCTGAATCTCTGCGCAATTCTGGTTCTGCACGGGTTTTCTCTCGGCATGTTGCTGCCGGGCGTGACGAATGTGCTGGTCGGGCACGCGCACTTTCGCTACATCGCTTTCGCCATGACGATTTATTACACGTTTCGTCAGCTTGGCGGCGCTCTCGGCGTAGCCGCCACTGTGGCTCTTCTGGACATTCGCGAGACACTTCATTCCGGCCGCCTTCTTGATACAGCGAACCGTTTGAATCCAATCGTTGGTGATGTCGTGCGCCACCTTGGATTTCGGCTGCACGCTCAAGGACTTCCATCAAATGTTGCCCATGAGGGAGCTTTTCGTCTTTTCCAGTTAATGGTGGCGAAACAGACTGCGCTACTGGCCTTTATCGATGTTTTCTGGGGCCTTGCATTGCTCGGCCTGGTCGGAATCGTTCTGGTGCTTATCTTCGCAAGAAGCGGGATGACGAAAGCTGTCCCCGTTTCGGGGATGTCTCAGCATTATTAGAATCTCAAGAGTCTGAGGATCCTTCGATCGGATGTGGCACAGACCCTATGGGTATAGGAAGATACATGCGGGAGGAAACTTAACGGCATGGCTCGGCTACTGTCAGTAAACGTCGGGCTTCCACGCGACATCACGTGGAGGGGACGCACGGTACACACCGGGATCTGGAAGAATCCAGTGCATGGTCGCTGTCGCGTCGCCCGGTTGAATATCGAGGGAGACGGTCAAGGCGACCTGGCCGGGCACGGAGGCGAGCATCGGGCCGTCTTCGTGTATCAGATTGAATCGTATCGCTACTGGCAGGAGCAGTTGAAGAGGACTGACTTCGTCTACGGACAGTTTGGCGAGAACTTCACAGTCGAAGGATTGCCCGACGACGCGGTATGCATCGGCGACCGATATCAGGTCGGCACGGCACTTTTCGAGGTCACCCAACCTCGCGTCACATGCTTTCGCGTCGGCATTCGAATGGATGAACCCCGGATGGCGGCATTGCTGACGTCTAGTGGTCGGCCGGGCTTCTACTTCCGCGTTCTACGTGAAGGCGAAGTGGGTGAGGGCGACGAAATCGAGAAGGTTGGAGAGGCGGGAGAACGCATGACTGTCACTGAGATCAACGCGCTCCTCTATTTGCCCAATCATGCACACGATCGCCTGGAGCGCGCAGTTGCGGATCGAAGCGCTTTCGCCCGGATGGCGTGGCTCGTTTGAGGCACTACTCCAGAGTCAAAAAAATGCGGCGGCAACGGGGAACGCGGGACTAGCGCCTGCCGCGGCGGCCCATCCGACCTCGCCAGGATTTCAGTCGCTGGTCGTGACCTCAATTGATCGCGAGTCCACGGACGTTCTCTCGTTTGCCATGCAGAGCGCCGACGGGCACCAGCTTCCCATGGCTCTGCCAGGCCAATACGTGGTTGTGCGTTTGAAGCCTACCGCCGGCGGTCCCACGCTTTTTCGCAGCTACTCGCTCTCGGGTCCAGTCTCAACGGAGCGATATCGAATCAGCGTGAAGATCGAGCCGAATGGAGCGGCTGGAAACTACTTGCGAGAACATCTCCATGTGGGCGACCGACTCGACGTCAGCTCGCCGCGCGGAAGTTTTGTTCTGCAACCGGGCGAGCGACCGATCGTCCTGCTCAGTGCCGGGATTGGTGCGACCCCAGTTCTGGCGATGCTGCACGCACTCGCGTCGGCACAATCGACACGCCAGGTCATGTGGTTGCACACGGCGCGCGATGGGCAGCATCATCCGTTTGCCGGCGAAGTTCGGCGCCTTATGCGCGCGCTAACGAACGGCCGCAGCTACGTCTGTTACACCAGACCAGCCCCCATCGACAAAACGGGTGAGGATTTCAATGCGACGGGCCGCTTTTCGCGATCGGTTTTCCTTGAACTTGGACTGCCGCGAGACGCTGATGTCTACCTTTGCGGGCCAACCCGATTTATGACGGACATGAAAGATGCGCTCACGGCCTCAGGGGTGGCGCCAGCGCGCATTCACATCGAGATCTTTAGCGGCGGTGAGTCCATGACTCCTGGCGTCGTCGGCGCAATGACGCGAACTCCGCATCCCCCTGGCAATGAGGCAAACACTGGCCCGTTGGTATCGTTCGCGCGCAGTGGCATTTCCGCACACTGGGACGCGTCGCAGTACGGGAGCATCCTGGAAATGGCCGAGGCGTGCGATGTCCCCGTCCGTTGGGCGTGCCGGACCGGTGTTTGTCACAACTGTGAGAGTGGTTTGGTTTCGGGGGCGGTCGTCTACGGACCGGAGCCACTCGACAAACCGGCCGATGGGAACCTCCTGGTCTGCTGTTCACAGCCGACTAGCGATGTGGTCATCGATTTGTGAAGCTACAGCGTGCGGATCTACAGCGAGGATGGTCACCCTACCATGAAGAAAAACTTTGACGCGATCGTGATTGGAAGTGGGCAGGCAGGACCTTTCCTGGCTGTCCGGATGGCGGCTGCCGGGCAACGGGTGGCCATAATCGAACGGCACCGCTTCGGCGGTACGTGCGTGAATACAGGCTGCATCCCAACAAAGACGCTGGTCGCCTCCGCTTACAACGCGCATATGGTACGCCGCGCGGCGGACTTTGGAGTCCAAGTGGCCGGAACAGTACGCGTTGACATGAAGCGAGTTAAAGCACGCAAGGATGAAATCACCGGAAAATCCCGAAGCGGCTTGGAGTCGTGGCTCAAGAACACGCCGAACTGCACGGTCTATCACGGGCACGCCCGATTTGAATCGCCGAAAGAAGTTAGAGTCGGTGAGGAGTTACTGACGGCACCCCGGATTTTCATCAATGTGGGAGGGCGCGCAACGATACCGTCCATGACTGGAGTGGAGAGCACGCCGTATCTAACCAATTCCACGTTGTTGGACCTCGACGTCCTGCCACGACATCTCATTGTTGTCGGCGGCGGCTATGTAGGTCTGGAATTCGCTCAGATTTTCCGGCGTTTTGGCAGCGATGTGACAATTATAGATAGGACATCGCGCCTGATCGCTCACGAAGATGAGGACGTATCCGTTGAAGTACAAGCCATCCTCGAGCGCGAGGGTATTAAGGTGCGGCTCAACGCGACATGCATCGAGTTGGCAAGGCACGGGGATGAAGAAGTCGGCGTACGCCTGGATTGCACTGAAGGCACGCCAGAGGTGAGCGGTTCCCACTTGCTGCTGGCCATGGGTCGCACACCGAATACCGATGACCTCGGCTTGGAGAACTCCGGTGTGGCCCGTGATGAGCACGGATACATCCATGTGGACAATCAACTGCGTACCAACGTCCCGGGCATTTGGGCGCTCGGCGACTGTAATGGACGCGGAGGATTTACACACACCTCTTACAATGATTTCGAGATCGTTGCAGCCAACCTTCTGGACCACGAGCCGCGAAGCGTTACGGACCGTATTACTGCGTACAACCTCTACGTCGATCCGCCGCTCGGGCGCGCGGGCATGACAGAGCGTGATGCGCGCGGATCGGGGCGGCGTGTGCTGAAGGGCTCGCGGCCTATGACGCGAGTCGGGCGGGCCGTGGAGAAGGGCGAAAGCCAGGGATTCATGAAAGTGCTGGTGGATGCGGACTCAAAAGAGATCCTGGGGGCAGCCATTCTCGGTACCGGCGGCGATGAGGCGATCCACTGCGTGCTGGACATGATGTATGCGCGTGCTCCTACACAGTGATGCAGAGGGCCATGCACATTCATCCGACGGTGTCTGAGTTGATTCCCACTATCCTGGGCGAATTGCAGCCTCTCTAAGATGATTTGGACGCGTGTGCGAGCTCCAGCAAACCTGGCCAGACATGCCAGGTGAGGCGACGATGGCATGGTGCGCGGCTTGGTGAAGATTCGAGTTGTTATAGGGCAGAAGAAATGAAACTCTCTATCCGCCGTCTTCATCGAGATGATCTACCCATCGATACAGCTAAGCTGGCGCGCTTTCTGATCGGGAAAACTCTGGTACACGACCTACAAGAGGGTAGGTTAAGTGGCCGGATCGTGGAAACAGAGGCCTATGTTGTGGGCGATGCCGCAGGGCACGCCTTTCGAGGGAGAACGCGAAGAAATCGGTCACTGTTTCTTGAGCGCGGGCACGCCTATGTATATCTCGCGTACGGGCTGCACTGCATGCTCAATGTTACCAGTGAAGTTTCCGGTGTGGGTGCCGGGGTCCTGTTACGCGCACTTGAGCCGCTCGATGGAATCCAACTCATGCAGCTTCGCCGCGCCCGGGCAGCTTTAATCGACCTCGCAAGAGGACCGGGGAGACTTGCTCAGGCAATGGGTATCGGCCTCCGGCATGATGGCCTGGATCTGTGCGCCGTTGGCCCATTGTGGCTTGGCGACTCAGTTAGGCCAATGGGGGAAATAGGCAGGAGCGTAAGGATCGGAGTTTCGCGAGAAACCCAGCGTTTACTCCGGTTCTATGAAAGGGGAAGCCCTTACATATCTGGATCAAAGCAGTCGAGGGCCTGAGGGGACATCGGACTTCGGCGCGATTGTCGAGGCGAGCCAACCTCTGGGACCCGACAACCCGAATGCCAGTCTAACCCCTCCGCGTGTCTCGATGAGCCGTCAAAGGCACCCGACTGCAAAAGCCGTGCGCGGATCGAAACTCGTCCCTTCGAAATCCGACCGAATATGCATGTCCGTCAGCCTGCTGCATTCATCCCTACCGAAGATCCAGACGCAAATATGCACTCGCATGCACCTCGGCCCGAAAGATGTCCGATTTTCAGCGCTAAGTCCTTTTTATTCGGTAGAAGGAAGTTTCGCAATCCAAGGATACGACGGTTTTGAATAAGCCTGAAGACCGTTGTTCCATGATTCACTAAGCCCTTTAAAATGGTAGGCCTGGAGGGATTCGAACCCCCGACCCACGGTTTAGGAAACCGTTGCTCTATCCTTCTGAGCTACAGGCCCGTTCATTCGGCATGCTGAAATAGCTTAGCACAGACCGGGCGGGTTGGCTCCCGGTGCTTCTGATGCTCCCATGCAGCAAACCCAAAGCGGAGGAGCGGTGAGTATGGGCGGCACACTCAACGGCCTGTCCTGTTTGCTGGTTGCAGGTGCAGCGTCCCTCCACACGATCCGAAAGACGCTTTCCGGATGAGCACGCCGAGGCAAGTTGGAAATGCACTCCATGGACTTCGACGCTCACTGTAAATTCCAATGATTTCATTCAACGACAAATGTCTTTATACTGTTGCAGGCGCCGTGGCTTAGCAGCCGGCGCAACGAAGCGGAGTCGAGTCTCTTCCTGCAAACAGCCCGAGAGCACTTCTGCACCGGACTTTACCAATAGACGCGTCCGCGATCACAAAATTGGGATAAACGAAAATGAGCTATTCTTGACCGATTCAAACTGGATGGAAAAACGGCTCTTGTGACCGGGTGCCGGCGAGGCATTGGCAAAGCGATTGCTCTCGGACTTGCCGAAGCCGGAGCCGACATCATCGGTGTCAGCCGCTCCATGGAAACTTCCGGCAGCGACATTGAGAATGAAGTTCTCGCCCGCAAACGCAGCTTTAAGGGGTACGCCTGCGACTTTGCAGACCGCAAGGCGCTGTACCTGCTGATCGAGCAACTGGCAAAAGATTTTCCCGTCATCGACATTCTCGTCAACAATGCAGGAACCATTCTTCGCAAACCTGCCGCCGAATACCCCGATGAATACTGGGACACGCTGATGGAAGTCAACCTGAACTCGCAGTTCATTCTCACGCGTGAGATCGGCAAGGGCATGGTCGCAGAGAGGCAAAGGCAAAGTCATCTTCACCGCTTCTCTGCTGACTTTCCAGGGAGGAATCACCGTCCCGGGCTATGCGGCCAGCAAAGGCGGAATCGGCCAACTGACCAAGGCCCTGGCCAACGAGTGGGCCGGCAAGGGCGTTCAGGTCAACGCGATTGCGCCGGGTTATATCAGCACAGACAACACGGCGGCGCTGAGGAACGATCCCGCTCGCAACAAGGCCATCCTGGAACGCATTCCCGCCGGAAGGTGGGGAGAGCCTGATGACTTGCAGGGCATGGCGGTGTTCCTTGCCTCCCCGGCTTCCGACTACGTGAACGGCTCCGTGTTTACCGTGGACGGAGGTTGGATGGCAAGATAGCCTTGCCAGCCCGCGAACTCTGATCCCTATCGCTGCAGCAAGTGGAAAGGCCGGCCTCTGATGGCGCCGGCCTTTTTGAGGTTCATCAGCGGTTCGTCCTCTACCGCGAGGCTCGTGAGCTGCTGTCTGCGGCCACCCGGAAGTCCATGCGGGTCCCGGATGCAAGCCGCAGATTGCCTTTCCGCGTGCTCAGCATTGAGTTTGTCCCGGCCGAAGATGAGGCTGAAGCAGATGATCCAATGTGGATCTGGCGCACGGGGGTTGACAACCCGAGATTCGAATTGGCTCCCAGCGTATTCTGCGTGGTGGCGCCCACTGCGCCTCCTGCCTGTCCCAGAGTGGATCCCGCGGCGCCACCAACTGAACCCACGGCACCACCGGCACCGCCCAGCAATCCACCGCCTCCCCGCCTCCGCCGCAACGGGTGGCGCAACGGGCGCCGGCATGGATGGCATCTCCATGGAGCCAGATCCTTGCTCCTGGCCGCGCGCGGCAAGCACCGAGGTCAGCACGGCGTTCAATTGCGTCGTGGAGTTACCCTGGACGAGCTGATCGAACCGCACACCCAGGCTCGAACCGCCTTTGCCTTTCAGGCCGTTCTGGACGCTGGTGACGTGCCCTACAAGCCGGTCGCCTTTGTGGACAACCACCTTACCGTGCTGCTTGACGTTCTTCGTAACCCGCGCCACCACCTTGTCTCCTTCTTTGGCTTTGCGGGCGTCAATGTTGGACATCAGGTCAGCGGAAATCTTTGTTCCATTCTTGATTTCCGCCGATTGTCCCTTGGTCGAAGCCGCCGCTGCGGTTGAACTGACAGCGCTGGCGGCTGACTTGGCGCCCGCCTCAGCTTGTGCGGGCAAAGGCTCCGCGCCCAGGTTAAATTGAACGGCGCAGGCGATAATGGCGACGCAGGAAAATGTTGTAAAGAACTTAAGTTTATTCATCGCTACCCTCCCATCAGGTTTTGTGCGTTCGGTGCAACTCAATTTGGGGAGACGAATCCATTTGCCCCATGCCCGTGGAACTGCAGTCGGCTTGCCATTCCGGGCATTTCCGTAATCCACTGCAACAACGCTGGTTGTTGGACATTCGGAATTCAAGCCAGCGTGCAATTATGACAATTTCCTGTGTAGATTGTTCCATGTTTTCAAATCAGTTATTTTTCAACGAACAAAGTTTATGCATTCTTAATTTCACTGCCGAACCAGCCTGAGTGCAACGTCTTCGGAGTATGCCGGAGAAGCGAGCGTCAGCCCACCGCCGGCATGGGTGACGTCCTCAGTTTTGTCGACCGCGCCGGTGAGGGTGATCGATCCACTCAGCGTGATAACGCCCGGCCGGAACATTGCACAGCAGAGTTGTACCCGGGCCGCCGCCATCAACGTACACAGCGTAGGCTTTGCCAGGTTGGGCAAGAGCATAGATCTTCGCTGCATTGCCGACGGCTTTGATGTCTGAGCTATCGGGGTGCATGTGGACAAAGTCAAAACTTTCGATGAACTTCTTCAGAATCGAAAGCTGGGCCTGCAGCGTGTGGCCGCCCCCGCCCGGTTGCGTCGGTGGAAACTGGAAGGTTCCATCTTCGTGTCCCGCCGTGAATGAATAGTCAAGATTGTCGTAGACAGCGCCGCCGGCGAGAATGAAGTCCCAACCTTCCCGGCGGTAGGGACTGTTGCCGGTGCCGCGAAAGCCCGTTTCGTCGTCGGAGATCGCGCGATTCAGCCCGAAGTTCATGGCCACGCTCTTGGGCGGCCGCGAATAATGGAAATTCAAAATCGAGACAGAAGGATTGGGATTCCCAATCTTTTGAGAGCCGTTTGAAATGTTCTGGGCAATCAGGTGCTTCACAGGAAATGCCGCTTCCGTGCTCTTGATGGTTTCGGCAATGTGGTTCTGCCAGGGGATGGTGACGCCGCCGAAATAGGGTTCGTTGCAGATCTCGTAATACACGTTGTCAAAGTCGTGAAGCTCCGTGACAATCTTGCGAACCATGGCATCCTGAATTGCCAGCAGCGGACCGTTGTCGAGGGTCAGCGCTTTGGTTCTGGGAAGGTCGCCGACGCCCTGGATGTTGTTGCCCGCCTTGATGGGACTGAGGTCCCACTGCGAATCTCCGTAGTAGGGGCAAAACAGCACCATCTCCACAACGATGCCGTGCTTGCCGGCCTGCGCCACAAAATCCTTCAGCCGGTGAAAATACGCCGGGTTCCATGTGTGAAGATCGAACTTATTGCCGCCTCCCGCGTATCCCGGCTGGGTGCTTCTTGCCCAGGGACAGATAAACCGCAGCGGCGCCGGGGCCAGCGTGTTCCTGGCAATCTTGAATGCGGCGGAGTCTTCAACATAGACGCCTGAGAAAAGGCGCGTGAGGTTAAATCCACGCGATTGCAATTCGTTCAGGTAGAGCGGGTAGTAAAAGTCCTCGTTCATCACCGCGCCGTAATGCTCCGTGGAAGTGATCAGCACCGTGGGCCGTCCGCGAAAGAGAAAATAGTGGGGATTTTGAGGGTCGAGCGAGATCGGTTTCGCCTGTTCAGGCGGCGCCGCAAGCACGGATTGGATTCGAACAATTCCCGCCAAGACCGATAACAGTGCAGCGAGAAATATCAGCGCGGCGGCGCCTGACAATCTGTTTCTGGAGGAAGAGGATTGGGCGGTTTTGGTTTTCATGGCTGCTTTCTCCCATCCGAAATAGTGGCCGATGCTCAAGAACGTCCGCATACTACTGCAACCACGCCCTGCCGTCTACCGGGCACATCATCGGCGCGAGGACTGTTCTGCGGCCGGCAGAATTTTTGCAATTTCGGTGATGACCTCCGGTATAGTTTTAGGTCATGCTTCCGGAATTTCCAGCAGCACTGGTAACGGGCGGCTCGCGCGGCATTGGCCGCGGCATCTGCCTCAGCCTGGCCCGCGCCGGGTTCGGCGTGGCGATCAATTACACGTCCAACGCCGGGGCGGCGGAAGAGTGCAAACGGCTGTGCATGGAAGCGGCGCCTGGCGCCAACAAGGCAAAGTTTGAGATCGTCGAGGCCGACATCTCGGACCCGCAAGGCCGCGCCCGCCTGCTGGAATTCGTCGAGCGCGAGTGGGGCTGGCTTGACCTGCTGGTCAACAACGCCGGCGTGGCACCCAAAATTCGCGCCGACCTGCTGGAAGCCACGGAGGAAAGCTTTGACCGTCTGATCGCTATCAACCTGAAGGGTCCGTATTTCCTGACCCAGGCGGTGGCGAATTACTGGGTCGCCGGACTTCAGCACCTTCCGGCCGCGCGCGCAAAACCCAGGGTGGTCAACGTTTCTTCGCTCTCGGCTTACGCGGCCAGCATCAATCGCGGCGATTACTGTGTGAGCAAAGCAGGCCTTTCGATGGCCACTCAACTTTTTGCCGCGCGGCTGGCGGAATTCGGCATCAACGTTTATGAGGTCCGCCCCGGCATTATCGCAACCGACATGACGGCCGGCGTGCAGGAGAAATACGACCGCATGATTGCCGCAGGCCTGACGCCCATTGCACGATGGGGAAGCCCGGAAGACGTGGGGCGTGCGGTCACGGCCATCGCCCAGGGAGCATTTCCATTTTCCACCGGAGAAGTGATCAACGTGGACGGAGGCTTCCATCTCCGCCGCCTGTAAAGGTCGTAAGACGAAATGATCCAGATTGATTTTGAAGTTTCTCCCGAAAAATTGCTCCCCAAACTCGAGCGGCTGTTTGAGCTGTCGGCGGCGAAGATTCGGGCCATCGAAAAGTCGTGGGACCCGGCCGGCGGCCCGCCCGTGGTAACCGTCAAGGGAAACTACCAGCCGCGCGACTGGACCGACTGGACGCGCGGGTTCCAGTACGGGTCGGCGCTGCTGCAGTTTGACGCCACCGGCGAGGCCTGGTTCCTCGAGTGCGGACGCGAGGGAACCCGGAAGTGGATGGAAAGTTACACCACCCACACCGGCGTCCACGATCACGGATTCAACGTGGTCAGCACCTTCGGCTCTCTGGCCCGGCTGGCCTGCGAGGGCAAAATCCAGGCGACACAGCCGGAGCGGGATTACTACCGTCTGGCGCTCAAAGCCAGCGGCGCCGTACAGGCGGCCCGCTGGTCGTGCATTTCCGACGGCGGCGGATACATCTACTCTTTCAACGGCGCCCATTCGCTTTTTGTGGATACCCTCCGCTCGCTGCGTTCGCTGGCCGTGGCGCACCGGCTTGGCTTCGCTCTGCACGGGGAATCGGACCTCAAAGTCTCGCTCGTTGAACGCCTGGTCCGGCACGCCGAAGCCACCGCGCGGTTTTCGGTCTACTACGGCGAAGGCCGCGACCGCTATGACGTGCGCGGGCGCGTGGCGCACGAATCGCTGTTCAACGCCAAGGACGGCCGCTACCGCTGCCCCGGCACCCAGCAGGGCTATTCGCCCTTCACCACCTGGACTCGCGGCCTGGCGTGGGCCATTCTGGGCTTTGCTGAACAGCTGCAATTCATCCACACACTGCCCCCGGAAGAATTCGATGGGCTCGGCGGGTTCGATAAGATTGAGGCCATGATGCTCCGCGCCGCCGAAGCCACCGCGGACTTTTATCTGGAGCAGACGCCCGCCGACGGCGTTCCTTACTGGGACACGGGCGCGCCCGGCCTTGCGCAGCTTGGCGATTATCTTTCGCGGCCGAGCGATCCCTTCAACGACTTCGAGCCGGTGGACAGCTCTGCGGCCTCGATTGCCGCGCAGGGATTGTGGCGGCTGGGGCATTATCTCGAACGGGTGCGGCAGCGCGCAGAGGACGGAAGGCGCTACCGGCAGGCGGCGCTGACCGTGGCGCGGACGCTGCTGGCGGAACCTTATCTTTCCTCCGATCCCTCCCATCAGGGACTGGTCCTCCATTCCATCTATCATCGGCCGCGGGGCTGGGACTACATTCCGGAAGGGCGCAAGGCGCCGTGCGGGGAATCCTGCATGTGGGGCGACTATCACGCGCGCGAGCTGGCGCTGGTGCTGCTGCGCGAAGCCCGGCAGGAACCGGAACATTACTTCTTTAACATCTAGCACCTTATGGGAGAACCCTCGTGACCGTCATCCTGAGAAGCCGCAGGCGACGAAGGATCTCAGCATTCGCCTGATTTTGGAAATGCAGTGATCCTTCGCTTTGCTCAGGATGACGTTGCGCAATCAGTGGCACCCAGCGGACCAGGCCCCTGAATAAGGCCCCTTTTATTTTGGCCGCGTGATGGGTTCGTACATATCGGGGCGGCGGGCGGCCATGCGGTCGAATTCCCATTCACCGGCGATCCGCACCACGCGATTCTCATCGGCTTGCGCGGGTTCCACATCAGCATAGAGGATGGTCTCTTCGGTATCACCGGCTTCCACCAGCACGGCGCCCGTAACGTCGATGATCTGCGAATGGCCGGCAAAACGGAAGCCGCGCTCTTCGCCCACGCGGTCAGCGGCCACAACGTACATGTGGTTTTCAATGGCCCGTACTTTGGGAATGTGCGGCCAGGTGTCGGAACCCATGGGCCAGTTGGTGGGAATGGCCAGAATCTGCGCGCCGTTCAGCTTGAGCACGCGGCCGGATTCGGGAAAGCTGCAGTCGTAGCAGATGTTGACGCCGATCTTCGCCTGCCCGGCCTGGAACACCGTAAAAGGAACGTCGCCCAGCCCGTCGAAGCGGTCGATTCCCAGATACGGCAGATGGACCTTTCGATGAACCCCCGCAACCCCTTCCGGAGTGACGACGACCGCGACGTTAAAAAGACTATCGCCCGCCCGCTCCAGCATGCCGACCACCGCTGATACTCCCAGGCGCCTGGCCGCGGCGGCAAGCTTTTCCGTGGAAGGGCCGGGAATGGTTTCGGCGGCGGGCAGAGCTTCCTCGCGGCTGGTGAAGCAGTAGCCGGAAAGCGCGCACTCCGGAAAGACCACCAGCTTAGCGCCATCTCCCGCAGCGCGCTCCAGGTGATCAAGAACTTTGGCAAGGTTGCTCTGGTTCTCGAGAATCTTGACGTCCATCTGGACTGCGGCGACTTTCATGTTTTCTCCTGCGACGGTAAGGATTCAGAACGCGCCCCATTGTAACAGGGTTTCAAGCGCAGGCGGCGCGGTTTGTCGATGAAGGCGGGCGCGGGAAAGGACCAGATTTGAGGGGTGCGCGCGGATACTGGAACGCTCGCAACATGATTTTCAGCCCTCTTTTATTTTCAACAACATGGCTCGGTTCGTTTTTAGGTTCGTTTGGGTTCGTTTTTTCCACAGGAACGCGTTTTCAACAACTTCCCGGCTTCGTTTTTGGGTTCGTTTGGGTTCGTTTTTTCGGCCCGATGCTGTGTTTTCAACAACTTCTCGGGTTCGTTTTTTAAAAAACGTGTTTTTTTGTCCCACACATTTTTGGTGCCAAAGTCATCGCCATATTGTTTTCAATAGATTAGGGCAAAATTAAAAGTCCAGGCGGACTGTCAACATCTGCCGCCGCAGCCCATCCGATGCCAGCCACAAGGCTACCATACTAGCCCACTAAAGTCAAGCGAAATCGGCGCCCCATGCGTCATTCTGAGGCCGGTTTCTGGCCGAAGAATCTGCTTTCGGTTTCAGACTTGTTGTTTAAAAAACAAAGCAGATTCCTCGTCGCCTTTCGGCTCCTCGGAATAACGGGCAAGGCTCTGATTTCAGGCTTCGAAAAACCGCCGGATGCGCGGCCAGTGTTGCTGGACCGTTTTGCTGGTGCTGAGGTGGCCGCCGCGTGCCAGCAGGTTCAGCTTGATTCCGGCGCGCCGGGCAAAATCGTTCACCTGTTTCCAGGGAATGTACGGATCGTCCTTGGCGTGGAACATCATGATCTTTGAAGCGTCGAGTTCCCGGATGTGATGCGCGGGGTTATAAAAATCGCCGCGCAGCAGCTTGTTCCAGTTTTTGTCTGTCAACCGGTAGCCGTTGCCGAAGGCTTCGCGGATGTAGGCCGGATAGCTCTTGTTGGAAGTTTCCTTTCCCTGCTCTTCCCCCAGGACGCTCCAGTCGACCACCGGGCAGTTGGCAATCACCTTCTTCACCCGGCGGTCGAGCGAGGAAAGGATGGCCGCCGCACCGCCAAAGCTTCCGCCGATCACAAAAATCGAATCGGGCATGACCTGAAATTCCTGCCCGAAGGCGCTTTCCCGGATACGGCCCTTCCGGATTCCGGTGATGACGTCGGCGATGTCTTCCACCGGCGACTTCTCCAGAAACTTGCCACCGCTTTCCCACGCTCCGCGGTACCGCGGGTAAAACACCCAGTAGCCGCGGCGAGCCAGAAATTCCGAGAGTGATTGCTTGCCGGGGACAGAAGGCATGCCGTCGCAAAGAATAATCACCTTGCGTTTTTTGCCCTGCCGCATCGGCGGCAGAAATTCGGCAACGATTTCTTTGTTGAACCTAGTGCGAAACATGCGGCTAGTTTAACAGGAATGCGTGGTCATCCCAGCCGAAGCGGGCGGGATTTGACAAGGTCCTTGACTTTAGTCTTTGAAAGACTATCTTGGTATTTCAGTTTGCACGCCGTGACAAAAGTCACGGCGTGCGACTTCTGTTTCCATTAGTTTAGATTCCTCACGATCTTCCGGGTCAGCTCTAAAATTCAGCCCAAGGAGGCAGGGGATGGACACAAATTCCAAACGGGGGCTCATCGTTTCCAGCAAGTGGGGCCAGGCGATTGTGATCGTCTTCCTATTTGGTTTTTTTGTGATGGGGCTTCTGGCCTATTGGACGTACACCAGCCAGCCTCCGATTCCGGCCCAGGTAGTTGACCCTTCGGGGAAGGTCCTTTTTACCAGGGCGGAAATTACCCACGGCCAGGAAACGTTTCTGCGCAACGGCCTGATGGAGTACGGATCGATTTTCGGCCACGGCGCCTACCTGGGGCCGGACTTCACGGCTGATTATCTCCACCGCGCCGCGCTGATTGTCCGCCAGGAGTACGGGGGTGAAACTTCTGACCGCGCACAGGCGCAAACCATCCAGGATTTCAAGACGAACCGTTACAGGTCCACGACCGGCGCGCTGGAATATACAGCAGCGCAAGCCATCGCCTTCAAAAAGCTGGAAGCCCACTACCAGGATTTCTTCTCCCAGCCCACCACCCAAGTTCGGCCTGCGGCCCAAGGCCATTACCGATCCGCAGCAGATCCACGACCTGACCGCCTTCTTCAGCTGGTCGGCGTGGGCGTCCGCCACCCAGAGGCCGGGGCTCGATTACTCCTACACCAACAACTGGCCGCCGGAGATGCTGGTGAACAACCACCTCACGGCCGACGCGATTGTCTGGAGCGTGCTTTCGTTGATTACTCTGCTGGGGGGCATCGGGCTGCTGCTCGCGGCTTTCGGCCGATGGAACTTCCTGGGCTGGCATGGGCGGGAGCGCACCACGGTATCTTTTCGCCCCCCGGACTCCATCCGTCTGACGCCGGCGCAGCGCGCCACGGCCTATTTTTTCCTGGTGATGGCTGTGCTCTTTCTGTTGCAAGCGCTGCTGGGCGGAGCCTCGCAGCATTATCGTGCCGATCTTTCCAACTTCTTCGGGCTCGACCTCGCGCAGTGGCTTCCTTTCAACGTGGCCCGCACCTGGCACGTGCAGCTGGCGATTTTCTGGGTGGCCACTTCCTATCTGGCCGCCGGCATTTTCCTTGTGCCCATGATCACGCGGCACGAGCCCAAAGGACAACACTATCTGGCGTACGGCCTGCTGGGTGCGCTGGCCATCGTGGTGTTTGGAAGTCTCATCGGAGAATACGCAGGAATTGAAGGCTGGATCGGCCATCTCTGGAGCTGGTTTGGCGACCAGGGTTTCGAATACCTTGACCTGGGACGCTTCTGGCAGATCCTGCTGATTATCGGCCTGTTCTTCTGGGTGATCATCCTCTTCCGCGGGTTGCGCGGTAGCCTGCGCAATGAACACATCGGAAACCTGCCCTGGTTGTTTTTCTTCTCTGCTCTGTCGATTCCTGCCTTCTATGCTGTTGGTTTGCTGGCCCGGCCGAATGAGGCTTTCACCACCACAGACTTCTGGCGGTTCTGGGTGGTCCACCTGTGGGTGGAAGACTTTCTGGAACTGTTCACCACCATCATCGTGGCTTACATTTTCGTCCTGTTGGGGGTTGTTCACGAACGCGTAGCGTTGACGGTGGTGTATCTCGATATCCTGCTCTATTCGGCTGGCGGAGTGATCGGCACCATGCACCATCTTTATTTCTCCGGTGAGCCCGCCGTCCACATGGCGCTGGGGGCCTTCTTCTCCGCCGCGGAAGTCATCCCGCTCACCTTCCTCACGCTCGAAGCCTGGAGCTTCCTGCAACTGGGAGCGGAGCAGAGCGCGAGGTCAAAGTCTCCCTTCCCGCACTTCTGGGCCGTCATGTTTCTGGCCGCTGTCGGCTTCTGGAACTTCCTTGGAGCCGGCATCTTCGGCTTCCTGATCAACCTGCCCGTGGTTTCCTACTATGAAATCGGGACGGCGCTGACGGCCAACCACGCCCATGCCGCGATGATGGGCGTTTATGGGATGCTGGCCGTGGGCCTTGGGCTGTTCTGCCTGCGCTACATGATTCCGCAGGAGCGATGGTCCGACCGCGCGGCGAAAATCAGCTTCTGGTCGCTGAACATTGGCCTGGCCTGGATGGTTTTCGCCTCGCTTTTCCCGCTGGGCATCATCCAGTTGTACCACTCCGTGCGCTACGGCTATTACGATGCGCGAAGCCTGCAATACCTGACGGGGCATTTGAACGCCCTGATCGAGTGGATGCGCTTGCCGGGCGACGCTCTGTTCATCGTCGGCGGCGTCTTGCCGGTGGTCTACCTCTCCTGGTTGGGAGTTCGCCACGTGACCTCCAGGACCATGGGTGAGCGGCCGGAAGAATCTCTCTATACTGAGATCGTGGAAGTGCCCGGGGTGAAATGATGGTCGACGGTTTCCATGCCGAAGTGCTGATGGCCTCCGGGTACGCGCTGTTTCTGGTGCTGGTGGCCCTGATGCTGGAATGGCTGGCGAAACATTCGCACCACCGGTCAGAGCAGATGCGCGTGACCGGCTTTAAGTTCCACAGCGAATTCGACCACTGGGAATGCCCGACGGGACAGTTGCTCCATCGCCACTCGGTCGACCATGTAAACAAGGTCGTGCGCTACCGCGCGATAGGGCACATTTGTAACTGCTGCCACAAGAAACCCGACTGCACGGATTCCGATGAAGGCCGCGAAATCGAACACCGCGTGGATTCCTGGGTGCAATCAGAAATCCGCCACTACCATCGCGGCATTTCACTGGCCATCCTGCTGCTGGCGGCTTTGATCCTGCTGGCGCAGGTGTGGTGGTTCAAGGGGACGCGGGACCTGATGCTGGCGGGAGGCATGCTCCTGGTGATCGGAGCTCTGGGGGCCCGGTTGCTGGCAGGATTCCGAAGCCCCCGGACGGCGGCCCAGGGTCTGAATAACCATCGCTACTCCGTTTAATGTCTACCGTCTGGCGTTGGCCGCTTCCCGGCGCGTCAGGTAGAAAGCGTGCTGGCCAGAGAGTGCTTCTATCTTCTTGACATCCTCCTGATATCTCAGCTAAAGTGCTGCACGCCACAGGATCGGCGAGTCAATAGGGGCCGCACCAACCTTTTGAATGATGATGAAAGTGATTCCAAAACGTAAGCGGAATTGTCTCGCCCTGTTGGTGATGGCGTGCTGCTGCCTGCCCATCCTGTTGGCGGGCCAGGAAAAGCGGGCGCCAGGAAGGCATCACGGGCTCTGGAACGAATATCCTGCCGCCCAGGTGGAACGCGGGCGCATCCAGTTCCAGAAGACCTGCGGCTTCTGCCACGGTCCCGACGCCAACGGCGGCTCGACGGGCCCCGATCTCATGCGCAGCGCCGTTGTCCGGCACGATGAAAAGGGCAACCAAATTGGTCCGGTGATTCGCAACGGATTTCCGGACAAAGGCATGCCGGCCTTCCAGCTTACCAACGACCAGATCATGGACATCGTGGCTTTTCTGAGCTTCCGGCTGGATGAGTCGGACCGCCGGTCGCCGGCGAATACCAGCGCGAACTATTCGCTCTCCAAGCTGCTGGTGGGGAACGCCAAAGCCGGGAAAGAGTTTTTCAACGGCGCGGGCAAGTGCGCGAGCTGCCACTCGCCCACAGGCGATCTGAAGGGCATTGCCGGCAGGTTTCCCCCGGCGGAGTTGCAGGCGCGGATGCTTTACCCGCGCCGCGGCCAGCGTCCCACGGCTGAGGTGACGGACGCCTCGGGCAAGCAATACACCGGAGTGATCCGGCTGCTCACGCACTACGACATTGCGATTGTTGACAGCGATGGCTGGTACCGCTCCTGGCCGCTCCCTTCCGTCAAGGTGAAGATTGACGACCGGCTGGCGGCGCACCGGAAATTGCTTTCGGTGATAACGGACGCCGACATGCACAACCTTTTTGCTTATCTGGAGACCCTGAAGTGAGGAAGCTGATCGCCATTCTGTTGCTGCTGTGGGCCCCCTCGATTTTTGCCCAGGGCCTCGACCCGGGCGCGCTGCTGAAGCCGCCCACGAATAACTGGCCCACCTATAACGGAGATTACACCGGCCGGCGATACAGCCCGCTTTCGCAGATCAATCAGAGCAACGTTGGCTCTCTCACGCTGGCCTGGGCGTTCCAGACGCACCAGCAGGCGATGAAATCCACGCCGCTCGAAGTGAACGGGATTCTCTACTTCACGGTTCCGAACCACGTGTGGGCGGTGGACGCCCGCACGGGCAGGCAGATCTGGCAGTTCCAGCGGCAGT
Source organism: uncultured Acidobacteriota bacterium (assembly GCA_963783155.1). Classification (GTDB taxonomy): domain Bacteria; phylum Acidobacteriota; class Terriglobia; order UBA7540; family UBA7540; genus SCRD01. Next base: position 180,729 of record CAWANC010000020.1, read on the forward strand.
CTGAAGGAAACTTCATCGCCAATCGCGGCGTGGCGATGTACAAAGACCGGCTGTTTCTGGGCACGCCCGACGCCCACCTGATCTGCCTTGACGCGAAGACCGGCAAGCAACTCTGGGACGTGGTGGTGGCCGACACCAAGTTCGGCTACTACATCAGCATGGCGCCCCTGGTGGTGCACGATCACCTGATTGTGGGCATTTCCGGCGACCAGACCGACATCAAGGCCTTCCTCGATTGCAGAAGTCCGGTGGACGGCCATCAGATCTGGCGTTGGTATTCCACGCCCAAACCGGGAGAACCCGGCGCCGATACGTGGCCCAACGCCGACGCCATGGCCCACGGCGGCGGCACCACCTGGATGACCGGAACCTATGATCCCGAGCTGAACCTGATCTACTGGGGAACCGGGAACCCGCACCCCGTCTTGGCAGGCCAGGTGCGCCCCGGCGCAAACCTTTATACCTGCTCGATTGTGGCCATCAATCCGGACACCGGCAAAATGGTCTGGTATTTCCAGGCTTCGCCGCACGACACAGAAGATCGCGACGCCAACGAGACGCCCATCATCTTCGACGCAAACTTCCAGGGCAAGCCGCGCAAACTGCTGGGGCAGGCAAGCCGCAACGGATACTTTTTCCTGCTGGACCGCGCCACCGGGGAAAGCCTGCTGAGCGTGCCTTACGGTCCCCAGAACTGGAGTGAGGGGCTGAACAAACGCGGAGAGCCGATTCCCAACCTGAAGAAGCAGCCGCAACTCTCAGGGACGTTCCTGGACGGCATGGGAACCAACTGGTGGGCTCCCAGCTTTGACCCGGTCACGGGCCTGTTTTATGTGAACGCCTACCGCAGCATCTTTATCAGCTACCTGACGAGGACAGGCTCAAAGGCTACCGAATCCGAACACCAGGGCGCCATGGTCAGCGAGCTCTGGTCGCAGGCCCAGTTGCTGGCGATTGACTACCAGACCGGAAAGATTCGATGGCAGCACGACAGCCCCGCGATAACAGGCTACGGGGAAAACGGTTCGGGGATTCTGACCACGGCGGGACGGCTGCTGATCACCGGCGACCTTTCGGGTGACCTGGAAGCGCTGGACCCCGCCACCGGAAAATCTCTCTGGCACGTCTACGCCGGCCCGGACGCCTGACCGGTTGCCCCATGACCTACCAACTGAACGGCCGTCAATACCTTCTGACCGCCGTAGGCAGCGTTCTCTACGCCTGGGCGCTGCCTGCATCGAGCCGATCCGCCGCACCCTAAGCGAAAACCCCCGCAAGAACAAAGCTGACCTGTCGAAGTCCTGCCCCCACTGGTCGCGAACGCAGGCTGCAACCGCCTCAGAAAAGGGGGTCGTCATAGCGCGTATTTCCTGATAATATAAAGAGTTTTCGCGGACCCGACATGACTGAGAATATAGCCAACAACCCGTTCAATTCCCGTGCGTCACTGGAAACTGCAAGTGGTCGCGCCAATATTTTCCGCCTGGATGCTCTTGAAAAGGCCGGCCTGGGAAGTGTCTCGAAGCTTCCCTATTCCATCAAAGTTCTGCTGGAAGCGGTGCTGCGCAACTGCGACGGCACGCTGATCAGGGAAAGCGACGTGGCGGCGCTGGCCGCCTGGAGCGCCAAGCGGCCGACGCGCCATGAAGTGCCTTTCAAGCCGGCGCGCGTAATCCTGCAGGACTTCACCGGCGTTCCGGCGGTGGTGGATCTTGCGGCCATGCGCTCGGCCATGCAGCGGCTGGGCGGCGATCCTTCAAAGATCAATCCGCTGGTGCCGGTTGATCTGGTGATCGACCACTCGGTGCAGGTGGACGTTTTTGGAATCACCACGGCTCTGCAGAGAAACGCGGAAATCGAATTCAAGCGCAATCGCGAGCGCTACGAGTTTCTGCGATGGGGCCAGCAGGCTTTTGATAATTTCCGCGTGGTCCCTCCGGCCACGGGCATTGTGCACCAGGTGAACCTGGAGTATCTGGCCAAGGTGGTCCAGGCGAGCCGGCAGGGCGGCGAAACCGTGCTCTATCCCGACACGCTGGTGGGCACCGACTCGCACACCACCATGATCAACGGCCTGGGCGTGCTGGGCTGGGGCGTGGGCGGCATCGAGGCCGAAGCGGCCATGCTGGGCCAGCCTGTTTACTTCCTGACGCCGCAGGTGGTCGGCTTCAAGCTGAAGGGCCGGCTGCGGGAAGGCGTGACGGCCACCGACCTGGTGCTGACCGTGACCCAGATGTTGCGGGCCCGGGGCGTGGTGGACAAATTCGTTGAGTTCTTCGGCGATGGTCTCACGCAGATGACGCTGCCCGACCGCGCCACCATCGGCAACATGTCGCCCGAATATGGCGCGACCATGGGATTCTTCCCCGTGGACTCGGAAACCCTACGCTACCTGCGCCAGACGGGGCGCACCGACGAGGAAGTGGACCGCGTGGAGCGCTACACCAAAGAGCAGGGAATCTTCCACAACCCCGGGACGCCCGATCCCGAATACAGCGACACCATGGAACTGGAGTTGGAGACGGTTGAGCCCAGCCTTGCCGGACCCAAGCGCCCACAGGACCGCGTTGCGCTTTCAGATATGAAAAGCGCCTTCCACAAAGCTCTGACCGCTCCCACCAAGGAGCGTGGCATTGGCCTCTCGCCTGATGCCGTGGGTCGCACCGCAACCATCGGCTTTAACGGAACCAGTGCCAGGATTGGCCATGGCGCGGTGGTGATTGCAGCCATCACGTCTTGCACCAACACCTCAAATCCTTCGGTGATGCTGGCAGCGGGGCTGGTGGCGAAGAAAGCGATTGAGCGGGGGCTGAAAGTTCCGCCTTATGTGAAAACCAGCCTGGCGCCCGGTTCAAAGGTGGTGACCGAATACCTGGCAGCCGCCGGCCTGCTGGAATCGCTTGAGCAGATCCACTTTGACCTTGTCGGTTACGGCTGCACCACCTGCATCGGCAACAGCGGCCCGCTGCCGCCGGAAGTTTCAAAGGCCGTCACCGAGAACGATCTGGTGGCAGCCGCCGTGCTTTCCGGAAACCGCAACTTTGAAGGGCGCGTGCATCCGCAGGTCCGCGCCAACTATCTGGCCTCTCCGCCGCTGGTGGTGGCTTACGCGCTGGCGGGAACGGTGGATATCGACCTGCCGAATGAGCCGCTCGGAAAGGACAAGGCGGGCAAGCCCGTCTACCTGCGCGAAATCTGGCCGACGCGCGAAGAGATTGTTGACGCCATGAGCAAGGCGATCCGCCCGGAAATGTTCCGCGAGGTTTACGGAAACGTCTGGAACGGCAACCCCACCTGGAACGCTATCCCGGTGGCCGGCGGAGCGATCTATCCCTGGAGCGAAGATTCGACTTACATCCAGGAACCGCCGTTCTTTACGGAGATGACGACGGACGCCCCACCCGTCGCAGACATTCACGGCGCGCGCGTGCTGGCGCTGCTGGGCGATTCCATCACCACCGACCACATTTCACCCGCCGGCGACATTCCGGAAGACGGCCCGGCCGGCCGCTACCTGATGGAGCACGGCCTCAAGAAGATTGACTTCAACTCCTTCGGCTCGCGGCGCGGCAATGACCGCGTGATGGTGCGGGGAACGTTCGCCAACATCCGCCTGCGGAACCAGTTGGTTCCGGGCAAGGAGGGCGGCTACACGGTCCACTTCCCGGAGCGGGAGCAGATGGCGATTTTTGACGCCGCCACGAAGTATCAGAAAGAGGGCGTGCCGCTGGTGGTGCTGGCCGGGAAGGAATACGGCTCCGGCTCGTCGCGGGACTGGGCCGCCAAAGGCACCCTGCTGCTGGGCGTGAAGGCAGTTCTTGCGGAAAGTTATGAGCGCATCCATCGCGGAAACCTGGTGGGCATGGGCGTTCTGCCCCTCGAGTTCCAGCAGGGCCAGAGCGTGGCCTCACTGGGGTTGACCGGAGAAGAGGTGTTTGATATCACCGGGCTTGGCGAACACATCCAGCCCCGCTCGGAAATCAGCGTCACCGCTGTGGGTTCGGACGGCACAAAGAAGAGCTTCAAGGCAACTGTCCGTCTGGATTCCGAGGTGGAGGTCACTTACTACCGCAACGGTGGCATCCTGCCTGCCGTGCTTCGGAATTTTCTGCGGGAGGCCTGATCGCGGCTGTCACGCCTTCAGGCCGATTCCACCCGCAGGGCGCGGTTACATCTTGCTTTAAGTCATCAACACCGCGGGCGATGCGCTCCCCTGCCCTGTTGCGCCCGGCAGGCGTGGGATGTTTACAAAAACCTAACTGAGAGGATTCTTCAGGTATGAAATCGTATAACGGAGTCCCCGTTCCCGAAAACGGCACGGCCATCACTTCTGCCGGTGGCCAACTGACAATCCCCGACAACCCCATTATTCCCTATATTGAAGGCGACGGCACCGGCCGCGACATCTGGAAAGCCACCGAGCGCGTGTGCGATGCGGCGGTGGAAAAGAGTTATGGCGGCAAGCGCCGCCTGGCCTGGTTTGAAGTCTTTGCCGGTGAAAAAGCCTTCCGGCAGTTTGGCGAGTGGCTGCCCCAGGGGACTCTGGACGCCATCAAAGAATTTCACATCGCCATCAAGGGCCCGCTGACCACTCCGGTGGGCGGCGGCATTCGCAGCCTGAACGTGGCGCTGCGCCAGTTGATGAATCTCTACGCCTGCTGGCGGCCGGTGAAATATATTCCCGGCGTTCCCTCTCCGGTGCGCAACCCCACCAAAATGAACGTGGTCATCTTCCGTGAAAACACCGAGGACGTTTACGCGGGCATCGAATGGCGCGAAGGCACGGACCAGGCGCGCCGCGCCATCGAATTTGTCAACGCGCTGCTGCGCGAAGACAAGGCCAACAAGCAGGTGCGGGCGGATTCCGGCATCGGCATCAAACCCATTTCCATCCTGGGAACCCAGCGGCTGGTCCGCCGGGGCATCCAGCACGCGCTTGACCACGGCCTGAACCGCGTGACCCTGGTGCACAAGGGCAACATCATGAAGTTCACCGAGGGCGCCTTCCGCGACTGGGGCTACCAGCTGGCGCGCGCAGAATTCCGCGACAAGATCGTGACGGAACGCGAGAGCTGGATTATCGGCAACAAAGACAGCAATCCCAATCTTTCCGTTGAAGAGAACGCCGCCATGGTGGAGCCCGGCCTTGAAATGGCGCCCGACGCCTTCAAACAGCAGATCTACGAAGAGGTTAAGGAATGCCTGGACTCCATCTACGCGACGCACGGCAAGGGCAAGTGGAAGCAGATGATTCTGGTGAACGACCGCATTGCCGATTCCATCTTCCAGCAGATTCTGACCCGCGCCGACGAATACCAGGTGCTCTGCACGCCCAACCTGAACGGCGATTACCTGTCGGACGCCTGCGCGGCGCAGATCGGCGGACTGGGCCTGGCGCCGGGAGCCAACATCGGCGACGGGTACGGGGTGTTCGAAGCCACGCATGGCACCGCTCCGAAATACGCCGACAAGGACGTCATCAATCCCGCGGCGCTCATCCGCTCCGCCGTGCTGATGTTTGAATTTATCGGCTGGCCGGAAGCCGGTGAGATGATCGAGCGGTCGCTGGCCGCCACCATCGCGCAGCACCGGGTGACTTACGACCTGGAGCGGCTGATGAAGATGGAAGGCATCGAAGGCGTCACCAAACTCGGCACCGCCGCTTTTGCCGACGCCATCATCGAAAACATGGCGGCCGTGAAGGCCGGCGCCGTTTAGAGACGGCTGCGAACGGTAACCTGTCATGCTGAGCCTATTCGCCTGTCATCCTGAGCGAAGCGAAGGATCACGGCAGTTATTTTCAAGCAAATACGGGGATGCTTCGCTTTGCTCAGCATGACGGGTCAACGTTTTCCAACAAACTCTATTGGAAATAACCCAAAGGAGACAAAGAGAATGCGCAAGAAAGTGACAGTCATCGGCGCAGGCAATGTGGGCGCCACGTGCGCCCATCGCCTGGCTGACAAGCAGTTGGGCGATGTGGTGTTGATCGACATTCTGGAAGGCGTGCCGCAAGGCAAGGCCCTGGACCTGCTGGAGGCGGGGCCGATTGAGGGTTACGACGTTCGCGTGAAAGGCACCAACGATTTTGCCGACACCGCGAACTCGGACGTGGTGGTGATGACGGCCGGTTTCCCGCGCAAGCCCGGCATGAGCCGCGACGATCTGCTGAAAAAGAATTACGAAGTGGTGAAGGGCACCATCGAGAAGGTGGCCAAGGTTTCGCCTGAAGCCATCCTGATTATCGTGACCAATCCGCTGGACGCCATGGCGCAGACGGCGCTGAAGGTGAGCGGCTTTTCAAAGAACCGCGTGATCGGCATGGCGGGCATTCTGGACACGGCGCGCTACCGCACCTTTATCGCCGAGGCCTTGAACGTTTCCGTGCAGAACGTCCAGGGATTTGTGCTGGGCGGCCACGGCGACACCATGGTGCCCGTGCCGCGCTACACCACCGTGGCGGGCATTCCGGTGGGCGAACTGATGCCGAAGGACAAGCTCGACGCCATCATCGACCGCACCCGAAAGGGCGGAGCGGAGATCGTGAACTATCTGAAGACCGGCAGCGCCTTCTACGCGCCGTCAGCCGCGGCGGTGGAAATGGTGGAAGCCATCTTCTACGACCGCAAGAAGATTCTGCCCTGCGCCGCTTACCTGGAAGGCGAGTACGGCATCAACGGACTGTACGTCGGAGTTCCCGTAAAGCTTGGAAAGAACGGGATCGAGGAGATTATCCAGATCAAGCTGACAGCGGAAGAACAGGCAGCGCTTCAAAAATCCGCCGACTCGGTGAAAGAGCTGGTGGACGTCATCGGAGTCTGAAGAAGGATGAGGTATGAAGGATGAAGTGTGAAGGATGAAGGATGAAAGAAAGCCTCAAGATCGACCGGTTGATATTAGAAGTCGATCTTTCCAATATGCACTCCGGGCGCTGAAACTCTATCGCTATCTGGCCGAACAGAAAGATGGAGCGGCCTGGTTATTGGCAAAGCAGTATGTTCGGGCGGCAACTTCAATCGGCGCGAACTTGCAGGAAGCGTTATCCGGCGAGAGTCGCGCCGATTTCATTCACAAATACGCGGTTGCACAGAAGGAAGCAAGAGAAAGCATTTACTGGCTCGAATTGATGGCTGAGTCCAGCCTTGTTCCACGAAGCAGACTCGATCCACTCATTCAGGAGACAAACGAGCTTATTGCGATTCTGACAACAATTATCGTGAAATCAAAGCGTACCAAGAACCCCAGGACCAAAGATCGCTAATTGCCCATGCCGGGTTTGCTTTCATCCTTCATCCTTCACACTTCATACTTCATTTGATTTCTTCAATTCGAATCTGCTTGATGACCACGGGCTCGACGGGTTTGTCGCGGCGGTCGCGCGAGACCATGGAAATCTTGGTGGTTACGTGCTGGCCCTGGACCACCTCGCCGAAGATGGTGTGATGATCGTTCAGCCAGGGCGTGGGGGCCACGGTGATGAAGAACTGGCTGCCGTTGGTACCGGGTCCTGCGTTGGCCATGGCCAGTTTGCCCACCTGGTCAAACCGCAGTTCCTCAGTGAACTCGTCCTCAAACTGGTAGCCGGGGCCGCCGGTACCGGTGCTGAGCGGGCAGCCACCCTGGATCATGAAATTGGGCATCACGCGATGGAAGATCAATCCGTCGTAAAAGGGACGCTTGACCTTCGCGCCGCTTTTGGGATCCGCAAATTCCTTGGTTCCCTGAGCCAGGCCCACAAAGTTTTCAACGGTTTTCGGCGCATGCTCCGGATAGAGCCGGCAGGTCATGGTTCCGGCAGATGTTTCGATAATGGCATGAAGCCCGGGTTGCAATTTTTCCATTCGTTCTCCTGTTCCTGTTGCTAAAGGATGTTTTCAAATATCGGCGTCCGCAAAGACGCAATGCCTGGTTCTGCTGCGGGACAGAGTTGACGGGATTAAGGCGCTGACTGCGAAACGGTGGCCGACTTGATTTTGTCGAGCTTGGGAAAGTTGGCGGCGAAGTAGGTCTCGCCCTGGCTCTGGATGAGTTGCTGGTCGGGGCCGTTGCCCATGGGAGCGCCTTCACCGTAGCCGCTGTAAAAGCTCTGGGCGACGTCCATCCCCTGGGTGACTGTGCCAAAAGGCGCAAAGCCCTGGGAGTCCAGCATCTGGTTATTCGCCAGGTTGATGAACACCTGCGTGGTGCGCGTATTGGGCCCGGCGGTGGCAAAAGTGACGGTGCCGGCCGCGTTGCTCTGCTTGGCCGGATCGTCCTGGATGTCAGCGTCGTGCCACACGGCGGAAACCTTCGGGTCGGCACTGATGCCGAACTGCACGATAAAGCCGGGCATCATCCGGAAAAAACGCGCGTCGTTGTAAAAGCCGTTCTTCACCAGGTTGTAGAAGCGGTCCGCGCCGATGGGCGCCCAGTCGCGGGTGACCTTGATGACGATAGGGCCCTTCGTGGTGTCAAACTTTGCCCAATAAACGTCCGGCGCCTGTGCGTTGAGCGAGGAGGGGTTCAGGAGGGAAGAGGGGCTCGCGGGAGCCGCGGGTTGTTCTTTCTTGGCAGTCTCACAGGCGCCCAAAAGCAGCAGCGCCGGAATCAGTCCGGCCAAGAGTAATCGATTGAGAAGATTTTTGTTCCTCATTGCGCACTTCCTTCCGTCTGCATTTTCCGGGATACCTCGGCCGTTTGCCGCATCACCCGCAGGACGTTGCCGCCCAGGATCTTTTCCAGGTCCTCTTGGCTGTAGCCCCGCCGCGCAAGTTCCGTCACCAGGTCAGGAAGATGGGAAACGTCTTCCATGCCGCGGGGAATGGCATCGATGCCGTCAAAATCTGAACCCAGGCCGACGTGGTCGATGCCGCCCACTTTCACCGCGTGGTCGATGTGGTCGGCAATCACTTTGTAGCTCGGCTGCGGAAGATTAGCCTGCATTTTCACCCGGATCGCATTCTCCTCCGCATAGCTCAGTTTCTTGCCTTCCCCCTCACGCTGCTTCCGGGCGGCCGCTATGGCAGCGTCCACCTGTTTGGAAATTTTGTCCGAGCGCCGCGCGAAACCCGGGATCGAGGAAAGCCGAGTAGAAGTTGATGTCCATCACGCCGCCGTTTTTGGCCAGTGCGCGGATCATATCATCGGTCATATTCCGGGGCGCGTCGCACAAAGCGCGGCAGGAAGAATGGGAAGCAATCACCGGCGCCTTGCTGGCTGCCACAGCATCGTAAAAAGTCTTGTCCGAAACGTGCGAAATATCCACCATCATGCCCAGGCGGTTCATGCGCTCAACCACCTGGCGGCCGAAAGGCGTCAGCCCGTTATGGCGGGGCGTATCTCCGGAAGAGTCCGCCCAATCCGTGTCGCGGGTGTGGGTCAGCGTCATGTAGCGGACACCCAGGCGGTAGAAATTGTCCAGCACCCGCAGGTCATCGATGATGATGTGCCCGCCCTCGAGTCCCATCAGAATGGCAATCTTGTGCTCGCGGTGGAGGCGAACCACATCCCCAGCGCTGCCCGCCAGGCCGAGCGCGTCCGAATGCCGCGCCACCTGCTCGTTGACCACGTCAATCAGGTCCAGCGCACGGTGAACCAGGTCCTGGCGGGGCCAGTCCGTGGGCACCCAGATGGAGAAAAATTCCGCGCCCAGATGGCCCTTGCGCATCTTGGGGATGCTGATCATGTAGGGGCTAGCCGGGTCCGCAAGGTCGTAACCCTCATCCAACATCATTTGCGGCGTGTCGGCGTGGGTGTCGATGATAATGGCGCGCTGGAGCACTTGATCAGCGACTTGCCGGGCCTCCGCGGCGGAACGCTGCGCCGCCGGCAGGCAGGCGGCTGCCATCAGGATCGCAATCGGGACAAGGAAAAATTTTCTCATAGGGCAGCGCCAGGCGGCATCATCGGCCGCTCATCGATTATCCGGACCCTGGCGCGCTTTTGTCAAACGCGGTCCAGGAGTTCTGAGAATCCGGCACGCTTCTCAGTCGTAGTACTCGAGGCCCAGGTGAGTGATCAGTTCCTCGCCCCGCAGGTAGCGCAAGGTGTTCTTGAGTTTAATGAGCTGGATGAACAGGTCGTGCTCAGGGTAAAGGTTGGGAGCGCACATGGGGCTCTTGAAATAGAAGGAGAGCCACTCCTGGATTCCCTTCCGGGCCATTTCAGGGCACCGCTGCGCAAGGTCCATAAAGAGGATGAGATCCAGAACGATGGGCGCGGCCAGGATGGAATCGCGGCAAAGGAAGTTGATCTTGATCTGCATGGGATAGTCCATCCAGCCGAAAATGTCGAGGTTGTCCCATCCTTCCTTATTGTCGCCGCTCGGCGGATAGTAGTTGATTCGCACCTTGTGGTAGAAATCCTTGTAAAGTTCCGGGTAAACGTCCGGCTGAAGAATGTATTCCAGGACCGACAGCTTGCTCTCTTCCTTGGTGCGGAACGACAGGGGATCGTCGAGCACTTCCCCGTCGCGGTTGCCGAGAATGTTGGTGGAAAACCAGCCGGTCAGCCCGAGCATTCGCGCCTTGAGCCCCGGGGCGAGGATGGTCTTCATCAGCGTTTGTCCGGTCTTGAAATCCTTTCCGCAGATGGGCGCCTTGTTCTCCAGGGCCAACTGACGGAGCGCAGGAATGTCGGTGGTCAGGTTGGGGGCGCCGTTGGCAAAGGGGATGCCCAATTTCAGCGCTGCATAGGCGTATATCATGCTGGGGGCGATGCCGGGATCCGATGAGCGGAGGCCTTTTTCAAACGAAGCAACGGACCGGTGCACGGGGCCCGGCTTCAAAAAGATTTCAGTGGACCCGCACCAGATGATCACCATGCGGCTGGCCCCGCTTTTTTCGCGAAAGGCCTGAATGTCCTCCATCAACTGCTTGGCGAGGTCCATTTTGGTCTTGCCCCGCTTCACGTTGGGCCCGTTCAGCTTCTTTACGTACTTGCGATTGAACACGGCAGGAAGAGGCCGGATATCTTCCATGAAATCCCTGACTTCGTCGAGGTGAGCCTGTTGCAGCACGCCGGCCTTCAGGGCCGCCTGATAACTACTGTCAGGGAAAATGTCCCATCCTGAAAAAACAAGGTCCGGCAGTTCGGCAAGAGGAACAAAGTCCTTGATCAGGGGGACCCGCTTCTCCGTGCGCTTTCCCAGACGGATGGTACCCATCTGGGTCAGCGAGCCGATGGGGCGCGCGCGGTTCCTGCGAACCGCCTCCACGCCGGCGAAAAAGGTAGTGGCTACGGCGCCCATTCCGCAGGTCATGACTCCCAACTTTCCTTCTGGCTTTGCAATTTCAACAGTTTTCTTTGGCACGTTGTAATCCTTTCAGTTGGTCCCTGAAAATATATAAAGGAAAGTTGCCATATTGTGCTAAACGTGCGAAAATTGCAATCCCTTTGGAAACTGGGAGATGATTTCTTAAGTCTGCTTGCTCACCGGGCTCAAAAAATACACCGTGCGCAGGACGGATCGAGAGCAACCTCAAGCATCATGGAAGCGGATCAGTGGGAGCCCCTCCCGGAGTTACCCTGCGGGTGTTGGCTGGCATTACGTGGAATTCAACTTTCGGTTGTCGGGGTAAATGGTTGAATTTGATAATGATGTGCCAGGGTGCGATAAATGGTAAGCTGTTTAAAGGGACGGATGGCTGATTTCTTGCATCTAAATTAAGCGTGCGAGATCTTCGTTCCAGGACGGAAGGGGAAGCAGCTTATAAGTTTTTTCTTGCAATGTTAGATAAAGTCTTGGTATTTGGAACAATGCTCCAGAACGACGGGGTCCGGCCGGCCGAGTGGCTGGGCGGAACACAGCGAGTCTTCCACGGCGGACACGGGCCAGGCAAAGACTCCTTTTGGCCCGGAAGTCAAAACCCTAGAACGAAGAGGTAGTTTTACAATGAAGAAAACAACTGTGCTTTTCAGCATGATGCTGCTGGCTGGCTTCTTCTGCTTGCCAAACTCCTTGCACGCCGCACGCAAACTCACAGGAACGCTGATGGCGCATCCCTCAGCCGCGTCGCCAGCGCCGGTTCCCGCCGCGCCTCAGGCGAAGAAGCCGCAGTGGAAGAGCCGCGAGGAATACGATGCGTTTCAGGCGTTTGTTAAGGAGACTGATGCTGGCAAAAGAGTTAAGCTGATCCAGGGCTTTATCGAAAAGTATCCGAAGTCTGATTTTCTGGGAAATGCGTATGTAGCCGAGATGCAGACATACGCTCAGCTCAACCAGACGAAGGAGGCTGTCGCGTCCGCCAAGAAAGCGCTCGGCGCCGATCCTGACAACCTGGATGCGCTTTCCTACCTCAGCTTCACCTTTCCTTACACATTCAATGGTTCGGACGCGAACGCTTCAACTGAATTATCAGATGCCAAGCAGCACGCCCAGCACGGCCTCGAGGTCCTGCAGAACCTGCAGAAACCTGACGGCGTCAGCGAACAACAGTTTGAGGAATACGTCAAACCCAAAACCAAGCGCGCGGTCTTCAACATAGCGCTTGGTTTTGTTACAGTGCAACAAAAGGACTATAACCAGGCCGTCAAGTCATTGGAGGCGGCTGCCCAGGATGAGCCCAACAATGTCCTGATCTATTCACTGCTTGGCCAGTCGTACTACAACCAGTCGCCTCGGGATATCAACAAGGCCATCTGGTACCTGGCCCGTGCCACGACATTGGCTGAAAGCGCCAACAACCCCAACGCGGACCGGTTAAAGAAATTCTACGACCAGGTTTATGAAGCGCAGCACGGCTCCAACGCAGGCTCAGACAAGATCCTGGCACAGGCCAAATCTACGGCCACCATCCCCGCCGATTTCAGCGTGGCGCCCCCGCCGGAACACGCCAAGACCGGGGATGTCAATCTTGATGCGTTTTACAAGATTGGGGATGCCATTGCTGTGGGTGGTGACACGGCGCAGCAAAACTGGGCACAGTTGAAGGGCCAGCCCCTCGGACTGGTCGGCCACGTTGACAGCGTCCAACCCGGCGCCGACCCGAAAACATTTCTGGTGCGCGTGGACGTGACTCCCGATTCGCAATCCAAGGAAGGGACCTTTGACATCGTCCTCCAGGATTCCCAGCCGGGCGTCAAGTTACTGCAGCCGGGCGATCCACTCCGGTTCCAGGGGAACCTCGCGTCTTATTCAACCGATCCGAATTTCACGCTGACCTTGAGCGACGCGAAGATTGACGAGAGTGTTCTGAAGATGGCGCAGGAAAGGGAGGCGGCGGCGGCTCAAAAGAAGAAGGCCGCGGCCACAAAAGGGAAATAGGTCAGTCAGTGCTTTTTTCCTGGGGGCCCGGTCATCGGCCCTCACGGTTTGGCCGCTGAAGGCCACGCGGCAGGGAATGAATGGCCCGGGTGTTCCGGGAGCCCGGTTTAGAGGGGCTGCCGGCGGCGCCCGGGCTTTTTGTTTCTAGGTGCGGGGGCGCCTCCGGCGCTTCGGCCGGTGGTCAAGCTTCAGTGCTGCGATCTTCCGGCTCAAGGTGTTGCGATGAATGCGCAGGGCATGGGCCGCCTTGGAGAGGTTGCCATTATTGTTCTCCAGGACCTTCCTGATAAACCGCTTTTCAAACTCGCCGACAGCGTCCTCAAAAAGGATGTCCTGTTCGACTAACTGATTGATGAGAGCATCGAGCTGATTCTTCACCCAACCACTCCAATTCTAAAGGTTCTGTTTTTCCGCTGAATGGGCTTCAATGGCTTTCCCGTCGTGTTGAATCAATTCCCTTCTAAACTTTTCAAAGCCAGCGCGAAATTCCTTTCGCAAATGGGCGGGCACAGCAAGCGCCACAACCCTGGAGCCCGCAATAAAGTAAGGGGCCAGGGCTGACTTTTGCACCGCTCCCTGCTGGATGGCAAACGACATCATCACCAGAAGCACAATGCAATCGACCAGCACGCCCCGGGCCAGGCCGAAAAGTCCTCCAAGAAAGCGATCGAACCACCGAAGCTGCACTTTCCTGATGAGCTTCCTGGTCAGAACTGAGATCAGCGCCCCGATCAGCATGACCGCGGCGAACAGCAACAGAAAGCTGACGCCCAACGCAACTCCGCGGCTTCGCGTGAACCCTTGCAGCAGCAGAGCCAGCCGCTCGTAGTTGAACGCTGCGATCACCAGCCCGGTTATGACTGACGCCAGGGCGATCAGTTCGGTGACAAAGCCTTTCCAGATGGCCGTCACCACCGATACCAGAACGATGGTTGCCAGGACCCAGTCGACCCAGTTCCAGTGTGCCATGCTGCTCTCGGCCCGTTCAGAATCAGGAATTCAGCGTTTTCCCAGTCAGAAGCCGATAGGCATCCCGGTACTTCTGAGTGGTTTTCTCGACAACCTCGGGGGGAAGAGGAGGCGGGGGAGGAGTCTTGTCCCAATGGGTTGATTCCAGGTAGTCCCGCACAAACTGCTTGTCAAAGGAAGGCTGCGACCTTCCGGGCGTATAGCTGTCTTTGGGCCAGAAGCGTGAAGAATCCGGCGTGAGCACTTCGTCGATCAGGATGATTTCCTCTCCAAGCCGGCCCCATTCGAATTTCGTGTCCGCGATGATGATTCCCCGTTCCTCGGCGTACTTCCTTGCCTCCGTGTAAAGCCGAATGCTCAGGTCACGGAGTTTTTCTGCAGCGCTTCTTCCAATCGTCTTGACCATCTCCTCAAAAGAGATGTTTTCGTCGTGGCCCGTTTGGGCCTTGGTGGCCGGGGTGAAAATCGGCTCATCCAGGCGGCTTGATTCCACAAGCCCCTCGGGAAGCTTGATTCCGCAGACAGTGCCGTTCGTGCGGTATTCCTTCCAGCCCGATCCGGCCAGATAGCCCCTCACCACGCACTCAATGGGAAAGGGCTGGGCCTTTTTCACCAGCATCGAGCGCCCTTCAATCTGGTCGGCGAATGCCTGCAGTTCCTTCGGATAGTCCGACAAATCGGCCGTCAGAAAGTGAGTGGGCACCAGGCCCAGAAATCGGTCGAACCAGAAACACGAAAGCTGCGTCAGCACGCGGCCTTTGTCCGGAATCGGCTGTTCCAGGATGACGTCAAACGCCGAAATGCGGTCCGACGCAACCACCAGGAGCTGGTCGTCACCCACCGCATAAATGTCACGGACTTTGCCGCGCGATAAAAGAGTAGTCTCCGGGAGATTCGTTTCATGAATGATCAAGTGTGTGTCCCTTGCATAGTGGAAGTTTGCAGCCATTAATTTTAAAGCATCAGGAATTCATGTCAATGGGAAAGAAAAGGCGTACATTGTTCTGCACGGTGCATGGGCAGCTAATGCGCGGTTGCATTTGAGTTGTGCGAGGTGTATACAGGCGTCAGCGATGTAGCTGCCGCCCTCATGGGACGCGCCTAGGCGAGAATGGAACATTTACTCATGCGTTCGCCAGCCGGAACACTTCGACTACCACTGAGGATTCGGGGGGTTTTATTGCCGGTCGTCCTCGCGGCAGCTACGGTTCTGTTTGGGTACGCACCGGCAAAGGGAAGGCAGGAGGAGTTCAAGTCACCCGATGCCAGGCTTATGTCCATCGTAGTCGCTGCGGACAAAAAGAAAGGATTCGAGAAATACGAAAGCCGAATTCTAATTCTACGTAGCGGGGGAGCGCAGATCGGTATGCACGACTTCTCGTCTGCGGACGGCGAGCACGGGTACGGCGTCGCGGGGGCTCGATGGACGCCTGACTCTCAGTATTTCGTGTGCCGAATGAGCAATTCTGGTGGCCATTCGCCAATGTACTCTCCGGTTGTGTTCTGGAGCCGCAAGACAAACCACTTCTATCAGCTGAAAGCCTATACGGCAGATCGCACTTTCATGATTGCTGCGCCCGATAAGGTGATTGTTGATTCATGGCCGGACCTGCAACCGACTACGTTCGCTCGGCAGCGTGAAAGAAAGTCTGGTTACAGAGTTGCGGTAGCGGCTGGCCACGGCATTGTATTTGCACCGTGACTCTCTGATCCTGCGACACTGGAAACCCTCGGCATACAAAGTATGCCGAGGGTTTGCAACGCAACTTTACAGTGGTGCCCTTCACGCCGGCACGGCTTCCAGCTCTTCCTCAAACTCTTCCAGCTGCACCGAGATCAGTTTTGAGACGCCGGGTTCTTCCATGGTGACGCCGTAGATGGCCCGGGCGATTTCCATGGTGGTTTTGTTGTGGGTAATCAGGATGAACTGTGTGGCCGAGCTCATCTTGCGGATCAGCCGGGTGAAGCGGCCGACGTTGGTGTCGTCGAGCGGCGCGTCCACTTCGTCCAGCACACAGAAGGGGCTGGGCGTGTAACGGAAGATGGCGATCAGCAGCGCCAGCGCCGCCAGGGCTTTTTCACCACCGGAGAGCAGCAGGATGTTCTGCAGGCGCTTGCCGGGCGGCTGGGCCACGATGTCGAGCCCGCTGTCGGGGTCTTCCTCATCGGTCAGCCGCAACTGGCCGATGCCGCCGCCGAACAGCGTGCGGAACGATTCCGCGAAGTTGCTGTTGATGGCCTTGAATGCTTCCATGAACTGCAGGCGCGAGAGCCGGTCGATTTCCTTAATGGCCTGCGCGGTGTCTTCAATGGAAGAAAGCAGGTCCTGCCGCTGGCCTTCCAGAAATTCGTAGCGCTCTTCGGCTTCTCTCAGTTCCTCAAGGGCCATCATGTTGAGCGGGCCAAGATTTTCGATTTTCTTCTTGAGCTGCCGAACTTCCTCTTCCGCAGTTTCCAGGGCTTCGCCCACCAGCAAAGCCTCTTCGGCCAGCTCGGCCAGCAAAGCTTCGGGTTCCTGCTGGAGCGATTCACGGCACTGCCCGGCGTGGTGGTCGCGGTCAGATTCAGCACGGGCCAGCGCGACTTCAACCTCAGAGCGCTTTTCACGCTCGGCTTCGTAGCGGGCGCGGGCCTGCTCAACCTGCGGCCGGAGTTCATCCCGCCGCGTACGAACCCTCTGCAATTCGCTTCCGATGCCCTGCAACTCTTCCTTCAGCCGGGCGTGTGTGGTTTCAAGCCCGGCGTCGAGCTCCCGCGTGGAATCGGCTTCCGTGGCAAGCTGCCGCTGGCTCTCTTCCCAGCCGCTCACCTGCCGGGCAAGATGATCCCTCCGGTCGCCCATTTCGCGCCCCTGGGCATCCAGCCGCGCCCGGTCAGCAGCAAGCGCCCGGGTCCGTTCCTGCAAGGTGCTGAAGCGGGCCTGCGCCTGGGCCAGGGTCAGGGCGCCCTGGTCAAATCTCTGCCGCTCCACGCCCACCTGTTCGGAGCTGGAAGCGATCTCCGCCTCCAGCCGCACCCTTTCAGCTTCCTCGGCTTCAAGCTGGGCGCGGAGGGCCACCTGTTTGGATTCGAGCGACTGGCGCTCAGCCTCCAGCCGCTGGCTCTCCTCTGCAAAAACCCGCAACCGTTCCAGGGTGCGGGCCAGCGCCTGCTGGACCTGCCGCAGCCGCTCAGATCCCACGACGGAGTTCTTTTCTGACTCCTGCCGAGCCGCGTTCAGGCCGCTCAAACTCTCTTTCAGGGTCCCCACCTGTTCTTCAATGGCAGCGAGTTTGGCTTCCCTCGCCTGAATGTCCGATTCCACTTCCACGGAGCGCCGTTCCAGGTCGCGGAAGTCGCGCCGCAGGGCCAGCGGTCCCGCGCTCGATCCATGCCCGCCGGAAACAAAACGGTGATGATAGTGCTCGCCGGAGCGCGTCATAAAGTGGCATTCGGGATAACTCACGGCCAGCCTCTCGGCGGCCGCGGCGTCTTCCACCAGATAGGCCTTGCTCAGCGAGGGCAGCGGCGAATCGCCGCTCAGCCCCAGCCGGGGCTCGAGGCGCACCATCTCACGAAGTGAAGCCACCACGCCCGGCTCCTGGCTGATCTGGTGATGGCCGTTGCTGCCAGGTTGACCGGCGGCGTCCGAGTCGGTCACAAAAAACGTCGACCGCCCGGTGCCTTCCGCCTGCAGGATGGCAATGCCCGAGCGGGCTTCCGCGTGCTGTTCAACCACCACGCAGTCCAGCTCTGACTTCAGGAATTCTTCAACAATCTCCTCGTATCCGGGAGAAACTTCCAAAAAATCCGCCAGCACGCCCAGCGGCCGGAACTGATGGCCGTTCGATGGGAATTCTCCGTTCAGAAGCCGGCGAACGCTTTCCGTGGAGTAAGCGTGGCGCGCCAGCGACTCTTCCAGAGTCTGCTTGCGGGCCTGCATTCCGGAAAACTCGCGGTGAAGGTTTTCGAGGTCCCGTCTCCCGGCCGCTTCCGCCTGCTGCGCCTGGTCCAGCGCCGCGGCCGTCTGCGATACCGATTCGGCCAGCTGCGAGAGCTCGTTCTGGAAGCGTTCGTTTTCCTGCGCCAGGGCATCGAGTTCGGCGGCGTGCTGCCCGCGCTCGGCTTCAACGCCCGCGCGTTCTTCGCTGATTCTTGCTTCCTGGCGGTCGAGCGCCAGGCCCATTTCCTCCGCCTGCACAAGCTGGTTGCGCAGGTTGGAGGCCCGGCTGATGGAGGCCATCAGCGCCTGGCGAGCCTGTTCAACCGCCCGCTCGGCTTCGCGAATGCGCTGCCCGAGTTCTTCCTGCTTCTCCTGCAGCCGCGCGCCCTCTTCTTCGGCCGCCGCCTGTTCCTGCAGCAGCGCTTCATGTTCCCGGGCCCGCTGGGCGGCTTCCTGTTCCAGCGACTCCATTCGCAAACGGATCTGCCCGCTCTCCTGCTTTGCGTCGGCGCTTCTGGAATCCAGCGCGGCAATCTGCTGACGGATCTGCTCAAGACGCGACTGCAGCCGCTGCCGTTCCAGCTCGTTTTCCGACAGGGTTTCGCGGATGGAAATCAGCCTGCCTTCCAGTTCTTCGCAGCGCGCCGTGGTGGTCCGCTGCTCGTTGGTCAGCAGCTCCAGCCCCCGGCTCTCTTCAGCGCAGAGCTGCTGGAGCGTTTCGGAATCTTTGCGAAGCTGCTGGCACTGAGATTCAAGCATCCGCAGCCGCGAGCCCAGGGTGACTTTCTGCAGCCCCATCATCTCCGCATGAAGCTCCCGGTAGCGGCGCGCCTTGGACGCCTGGCGCTTCAGCGAGTTCACCTGCTTGATGACCTCTTCCAGGATGTCCGTGATGCGCGACAGGTTCCCCCGCGAGGATTCAAGTTTCAGCTCCGCCGCCCGCTTGCGGGCCTTGAATTTGGAGATGCCGGCCGCTTCTTCCAGAATCAGGCGGCGGTCGGAGGGCTTGGAACTCAGAATCTGGCCGATGCGCCCCTGCTCGATGATGGCGTAGGATTCCGGGCCCAGGCCCGTGCCCATAAAGACGTCCTGAATGTCGCGCAACCGGCTGGCGCGGCCGTTGATCAGGTATTCGCTTTCGCCGGACCGGAACAACCGGCGGGTGACGGTGATCTGGCCGGAGCCGTCCTTCAGGTACCCTTTGTAAACCTCGCGTTTGCCGGCGGCTGCCCGCGCGATTTCAAACGTCTCGCCTGCCGCCGGGTTGGAGGAATCCTCTGCGGAATCTGCGTCATCCTCGGATGGCGCCTGGGCCTCAACCGATTCCGCTGGCTCAGCTACTTCTTCACTCGAGTCGTAATCGAGATCTTCAAGCGTCAGGCTCACTTCGGCCATGCCCGTTGGAGGGCGGCTGCCGGTGCCGTTGAAGATGACGTCTGTCATGCGCTCGCCGCGCAGCATGCGCACCTTCTGCTCGCCCAGAACCCAGTTCATGGCATCAGACAGATTGGACTTGCCGCACCCGTTCGGCCCCACGATGCCGACCGTTCCGTCCTGGAATTCCAGACGCGTTCGGTCTGCAAACGACTTGAAGCCGAGCAGATCTAATCTCTTTAATTTCAGCAAGATCATTGCCTCCGTTCAGATACTCAAGGGCCCAATGAACCCCTGCCGCAGATACACTTCAGGCTGGCACTTAATCGCAAAATTTCGAAGGAAGCGCGCCGCGCAGACAAGTAGGTTTCCGGCCGATTTCTCCGGCATCGTGGACGTCCGGCTTCCAACGCGCTCGCCTTACCCATCATGCCTTTGGCGCGCAACACAAGGCAATCGCGAGCTACCCCAAACACTTCGCTCAAACTACCACGAATCGAGGGGGCTGTAAAGTGTAAAAAACCCAATATCGTGGGTCGCAAATTTCCGATGGACTGCTAGATATTGTGGTTTAGGAAAGATTTTATATCGGACTGCCAAAACTAGGGTTTCCAGCGCAGGATGGGCTTGCGGGCGGCGGTGGCCTCGTCCAGGCGGCTGACGCGCGTGGAGTAGGGCGCTTTCAGGACGAATTCCGGGTCTTCATCAACCTCTTCCGCCACGGCCCGCATGGCTTCAATAAACTCGTCCAGCTCTTCCTTGCTGGCGCTTTCCGTGGGCTCAATCATCATGGCGCCCGGCACAATCAGCGGAAAGGCGGTGGTGTAGGGATGAAAGCCGTAATCGATCAGCCGCTTGGCGATGTCGATGGTATGCACGCCGCGCGCGGCCTGGCGGCGGTCAGAAAGCACGCACTCGTGCATGCAGGGCTCGTTGTAGGGCAGATCGTAAAGGTCCTGCAGCTTGCGCATCACGTAATTGGCATTGAGCACGGCGTCCCGGGTGGATTGCAGAAGGCCCTCGCCTCCGTTGGCGGCAATATAGGCCAGCGCCCGCACTGCCATGCCGAAATTTCCGTAAAATGCGCGGACGCGCCCGATGCTTTTCGGGCGGTTGTCATCCAGGCCGTAAGTTCCGTCCGGCGCCTGGACAACGGTGGGCAAAGGAAGATACGGCTCGAGGATGTCCTTCACCGCCACGGGTCCCGAGCCGGGCCCGCCGCCGCCATGGGGTGTGGTGAAGGTCTTGTGCAGGTTCAGGTGCATGACGTCCGCGCCAAAGTCGGCAGGGCGCGCCACGCCCATCAGCGCATTCATATTGGCGCCGTCCATGTAAACGAGGCCCCCCTTGCGGTGGACCAGTTCGCAGATCTCGCGAATCCGAACTTCAAAAATCCCCAGAGTGTTGGGATTGGTCAGCATCAATCCGGCAACTTCATCCGTCATGGCGCGGTCGAGTTCCGCCAGATCGACGCAGCCATGAGCGTCGGATTTCAGGTTCCGCACCTGATAGCCGGAGGTCGTGACGCTGGCAGGATTGGTGCCGTGCGCGGAGTCGGGAATCAGGATAAATTTCCGAGGGTTGCCGCGGTCGGCCAGGCAGGCCTGAATCATCAGGATGCCGGAAAGTTCGCCCTGCGCGCCCGCCGCCGGCTGCAATGAAACCGCGTCCATGCCCGTAATTTCAGCCAGGCAGCGCGCCGTATCGTGCAGGACTTTCAGGCAGCCCTGGGTGAGTTCCGCCGGCGCGTAAGGATGGTCGGTCGCCAGGCCCTCCAGGCGGGCCACCACCTCATTGATGCGGGGATTGTACTTCATGGTGCAGGAGCCCAGCGGATAGAGCCCCGTGTCCACGCCGTAGTTCCAGGTGGAAAGGCGCGTAAAGTGGCGGATGACCTCCAGCTCCGAAACCTCCGGGAAGCCCGGAATATCCTTCCGGCAGAGATCGTCGCCCAGCAGTTCCGCCGCCGATGCCGCCGGAACTTCCATAGCGGCAAGATCGACGCCGCACTTGCCGGGCGAGCTCCTCTCGAAAATCAGGTTCTCGTCCCGCGTGATGTGCGTCCTGGCGTGGCGGGGATGTTCCTTCATGCTTTCTCCTGGCCCACGGGATGCGATGCGCCGGAGGGCGCCGCGGCCCTGGCCTGCTTCCGCGTGGAAAATTCCCGGTACACCCTGACCATCCGGTCGAGCGCCGCCTTGTTCACCGTCTCGGTGACACAAACCAGCAGATGGTCGGCCAGCTCAGGATAGAAACGCCCGAGGTTCACGCCGCCCAGAATTTTTTCCCGCCGAAGTTCGCTCAACAGGCTCTCAGCGTTTCCGGGGGCCTTCACCACGAATTCATTGAAGAATGGTGATTCAAACGGGACGGACGTTCCCGGCACGGCGGCTAGCTGCCCGGCAGCGTAGTGGGCCGTGGCCAGGTTGTGTTCCGCCAGCGCCTTCAGCCCCTGCTTGCCCAGCAGGCACAGATAAATGGTTGCGGCCAGGGCGCACAGCGACTGGTTGGTGCAGATGTTTGAAGTGGCCTTCTCGCGCCGGATGTGCTGCTCGCGGGTGGCAAGAGTCAGCACAAATCCCCGCCGCCCTTTGGTGTCCACGGTCTGGCCCACCAGCCGGCCGGGCATCTGGCGCACAAACTTTTCACGGGTGGCGAGGAAGCCAACGTAGGGCCCGCCAAAAGCAACGGACACGCCGAACGATTGCGCTTCGCCGCAAACGATGTCCGCGTCCGCGGGCGGGTTGACCACGGCCAGGGAGAGCGGCTCGGTGACGGTCAGCACCAGCAAGGCGCCGCTCCGGTGGACCAGCTCTGCAATCTCGCCGAATTGCTCGATCACGCCCAGAAAGTTGGGCGATTGCACCACCACAGCGGCCGTTTCCCGGCTGAGCGCCGCTTCCAGCGCCTCAAGGTCCAGCCGGCCGGAAGGGGAGTAAGGCACTTCCGCGATTTCCGTTCCCAGGTGCCGCACGTAGGTCGACATCACTTCGCGGTATTCGGGATGAAGCGTTCTCGCCACCACCAGGCGATTGCGGCGAGTCAGCCGGAGCGCCATCAGCGCGGCCTCAGTGGTGGCGGTGGAGCCGTCGTAGAGCGAGGCGTTTGAAACTTCCATGGCGGTCAACTGGGCGATCAGCGTCTGGAACTCAAACATCGCCTGCAGGGTGCCCTGCGCGAGTTCCGCCTGGTAGGGCGTGTAGGCGGTGAAGAATTCGCCGCGGGAAAGCAGCGCGTCAACGGCCGCAGGCCGGAAGTGCGAATAAGCGCCGGCGCCCAGCAATGAGGCATACTCGCGCGTGCTCCGGCCGGCAGCCTGCTGGAAGAACTCCAGAACTTCCTGTTCGGAAAGCGGGCCGGGCAGGTCGAGGCGGCCTCGAAACCGAATTTGTTCAGGAATTTGCGAAAAGAGTTCTTCGATCGAACTGTGGCCGAGCGTCCGCAGCATTTCCTCGCGGTCGCGCGGGGAGTTCGGGAGATAGCGCATCAGCTGGACTCCGCCTCCTGGATGTACGCCTCATATTCTTCCGACGACATCAGGCCCTCGAGTTCCTTGGGGTCTGAAATATGAACGCGGATGAGCCACGCCCCTGCGTGCGGATCGGAATTCAGCAGCTCCGGGTGTTCCTGCAGCTTGCTGTTGACGGCGGTGACTTTTCCGGTGACGGGAGAAAAAACTTCTGAAACAGCCTTCACGGACTCCACGCGTTCCAAAGGTCTCGGCAGCCGTCACCTCTTCGCCCGAATTCGGAAGTTCCACATAGACGATGTCACCCAGTTCTTTCTGGGCGTGGTCCGTGATGCCGATGGTCCCGGTATCGCCGTCCAGTCGAATCCACTCATGGTCTTTGGTGTATTGAAATTCTTCGGGGTACATGAAATCCAAGCTCCCTCATGTTTTTCTTTCGGGGCGGACATGAATTTGCCCCGTCTTTCCATCCTACTTTGGCCTTCTGTAAAAAGGTAGTATCACTTGCCTGGCACGAACTTTTCTCTGCCGGATTTCGATCATGAACTCGTAGCCGGGCTGCGCTGCCGCAGGCGGCACGTAGGCGAGCCCGATGTTTTTCTTCAGGAACGGGGCGGGCGAACCGCTGGTCACCTGTCCCGCCTTTTCCCCTTCGATCCAGACCGCGCAGCCGTCCCGGGCAATGCCGGGTTCGGCCATTTCAAAACCCACCAGCTTCTTGCGGACGCCCTGCTGGCGCTGCTTCAGCAGCACATCCCGGCCGAGGAATTCCCCTTTGTCCAGCTTGCAGATCCAGCCGAGGTTGGCTTCCAGCAAGGTGGTCTTTTCGTCCAGTTCGTGGCCGTAAAGCGCGTAAGCAGACTCCAGGCGCAGGGTGTTCCGCGCGCCCAGTCCGACCGGCTGCAATTCTTCGTCCTGGCCTGCTTCCAGCAGGGCGTTCCACACAGTCTCGGAATGTTCGGGTGAAAAATAAAATTCAAATCCGTCCTCACCCGTGTAGCCGGTCCTGGCCAGAATACCCTCCACGCCGCAGCATTGCGCCGGCGTAAACCAGTAGGTGCGAATGGAAGCGAGGTCAGCGTCGGTCACTTTGCCCAGAATCGCGGCAGCCTTCGGACCCTGCAAGGCAAGCTGTGAATATTGCGAGGAGACGTTTTCCAGCCCGGCGCCCACGGTGTTGTGCTCCACCAGCCACTCAAAATCCTTATCCGTGTTTGCGGCGTTCACGCAGATGAAGTAATCGTCTTCTCCTATCCGATGGATGACGCAATCATCCACCGCGCTTCCCTCGGGGTACATCAGGGCGCTGTACTGCGCCTGGTGGTCGCTCAGTCGCGAAACGTCATTGCAGGTGATCGATTGAAGAAAAGCCAGCGCTCTGGGGCCGCGCACGGCGATTTCGCCCATGTGGCTCACGTCAAAGAGGCCGGCCCGCGTCCGCACGGCCAGGTGCTCCTGGGTGATGCCCGCATACTCGATGGGCATGTCCCAGCCGCCGAACTCCGTCATCCGCGCCCCCGCCGCCTTGTGGACGGAGTAAAGCGCTGTCCGCTTTGGCCGGGATTCTGCCGGTTTGGCCAAATCCATTCCTCCCTGATCAAGTCTTCTGATGATGCCGAAAGATGGAAGTTAACACGCCCGCAGGAAAAGGGTCAAGGATGTGCATCACACCTGCCGATGAAAGGCCTTGTGGCACAGCGCGAGGGGGCGCCGGTTGACGCAAGGCCCCGCTCGTTGGCGAATCGGCCGGCCCATCGCGCCCCGCACCCGGAGGAGAATCCGCTCATGCCGAGAAAAATCTTTCACTGTTGTGTCTGCGGCCATCCGGAAAACCGCTGCAAATGCGACAAGTACTGCGCCCTTTGCCATTCGGACTATGGCATCCGGCTCACCGAAGACGGCCAATACTACTGCCTCGACTGCCGCGAAGCCTGTGACTACAAGACCCAGGAAAACGTTTAACCGCCCCGCACCTCACAGTTGCTGTTCGCACCGCGTTCGATCGCGAGGCGGGAAAGGATGAAGTGTGAAGTCTGAAGGATGAAATATAAAACAGCACCCCCGCCGAGGGGTGTTTTTTTCATCCTTCATCCTTCACACTTCATCCTTCATTTTTTACCCTTTCCCGCCGTTTGGTGGCTGTTGCCTTTGTTGCCGCTGGTTTAAGCCGTATGGTATCGTTACTGCTTGGAAGCGTGGGGGTTTTGCGCGGCCTTTTTTGACCCAACCCTCAACGGCGCTGCGATCCAGCCTATGGCCATGAAGACAACAGCAGAGGAAGAAAAATCCCCCCAGGAGGCTGCCACCCCGGCCGGGGCTCAGCCTTCAGCCGGAAGCCTGTTCGGCCTGTGCCTGGCGGCGTGGCTGGTTCCCGGGCTGGGACATTTCCTGCAGGGGCGCAAAGGGCGGGCCGTGGTGCTGTTCCTGGCCATTGTGGGGATGTTCGTCTTCGGGGTGGCGATGCAGGGGCTGTTTTTTGCCGCCGGTTCCGGATCATACCTGCAGACGCTGGGCTGCTTTGCCGAGCTTTCCACTGGAATCCCCATGCCGGCAGCCAGCTTCTTCGGCTACGGGGGCGGCAACGTCTATTTTGTCTGCTCGGATTATGGCACTGCGTTTTTGATCTCCGCAGGCATGCTGAACGTCCTCACCATCCTGGACGCGTACGACATCGCGATGGGAAGAAAAGCTTAGCGGATTGCTGAAAAGAGGCTCTTGTTCGTGTCATCCTGAGCGCAGCGAAGGATCTCTGCATTTATTTTGAAACAAATACTGGGATGCTTCGCGGAGTTTACCCTGAGCCCCTTCTCCCGCTTAGCGGAACAGGGGCGTTCGCAAGCGGAGGGCGAACGGGCTCAGCATGACGCTGTAACTGTTTTCGCCGAAGGGTAAAGAAAAATGGTTCTCTCTCATTTTGAAGCCCTGGTTCTGTTTTCCTTCCTCGTCTCCGTGGTGTTTGCCGTGCTCAGCAAACGCACGCTGCGGGAGCAGGTGATTTACGGCGCCAAAGTCTTCATTGCCTTCGTCGGCATTGCCGTGCTGCTCGGCTGGATCATGCTTCCTTTTGCCTGAGTCCGGTGCGCCCTCTTTTCCCTATCCGATCCTGAATCTCTACAGACGGCCTCTCATCTTTTGGAAACCAGGTCGCCGAAGGCGGGAAGCAGCTTGTACTTGTTCTGCCAGCTGGTGTACATGATTCCAATGGCGCCGGGCGTACGGTCGAGCGACTTCAGCCAGCCTTTCGGATTGTCAAGATTATCGGCATCGTAATAAGCGCCGGCCAGCGTGTGGTAGCCGAGTTTGGAAAAGAACGGCAGGCTCAGGTCGCGCTTTTCGTAATACCAGCATGCGATTTCCAGGTTCTTCGGCAAATACTTCCAGGTGCCGTCAAAGCTTCCGTCGATCAGGTAATACTGCTTGCGGGCGTTGTGGTTGGGATCGAACATGTCTGACCAGACAAAGACCTGGGCGCCGGGATTCACGCCGCGAATCATTTCCGCCTGCCGTTTGACGCAATCTCCCAGGATTTCCGCCATCGGCAGGTGGCGGTCCTTGCAGGCTTTGCAGAAGCCGCCGATGCGGATTTCATCCATGCTGAGGAAGTATTTTTTCGGCGACAGATATTTCTCGATCAGCGGAATCTGCCTCTTCCAGATTTCGTAAACCTCCGGCTCCGACATATCGATGGGAACCTGGTTCTTGTAAATCGACAGGCTATGGAAATAATCCACGCGCAGGCGGTCGCCGGGACGGATGCGGCTCCCCGCCGGCAGATGGATGGAGGGACCTTCGTGGTCCCATCGGAAGTTGAGCTGAGGGTCGGCGATGGCGGCATAGTCGCGTCCCTCCTCATAAACCTCGCCCGTCTTCTCATTCCGAACCGCCACCGGTGTTCCCGGCCGCCGCAGGACATTCATGAGGCCCACTTCCTGCAGCTCCAGGTCATCCAGCCAGACGCTGCGGGCTTTGCCGTCGGCAATGCCCACGCGAAAACTCACCTGGTCTGCGTACCAGCTGTTGAAAGCCCAGTCCATCCTGTTCCAGCCGCTGGTGGCCTTCATGGGAAGTTCCACGTAAGCCAGGTTGCGGCCGTCCGGGGCGATGGCCCAGAAATGGAAGCGCGTTTCGGGCGATACACCCTCCGTCTTCACCCGGCAGCGCAAGCGATAGCAACGGTGGGGAGTGGTGCGGATGTTCTGCGCCAGATAGGCTTCTCCGGAGGCGCCGTTAAAATCCGAGATGCGGACAGAAGCCTTTCCGGAGTGGAACACGGCAGTGTCCAGCGAAACGTTTCCTCCGTGAATGGAAAAGGCCGCCGGCAGATTTCCCTGCCGGTCTTCGAATCCGCCATTCAAGAGCTTCGCGGGTGAATCGGGAACGAAATGCGCCTGGTGTTCTGCGGCAACGAACAGCGCGCCATGGACCGGAAGTCCGGCGGCAAGGTTCCTGTTGTGGGCCGTGACCCCGCTGCCGTACCCCACGCTGAATCCCAGGGGGATGATTTCCACTTTCAGGCTGTCGCAGGTTTTTTTCAGGCTGGTGAGCCGGGTGAGAAAGGCCTGAGGCTTCAAGTCAAGCTCCTCGAAGCCCGTCGAAAGCAACATGCCGTTCAACCCGTGGCTGGCGGCAGTGTGCACGATGCCCTCGACGCGTTTCAGTTCTTCCTCACTATCGAGGCCGGTTGAAACGTAAACCCATCGATCGGGATAAATCCCGGGGTGGCCCGGGGTCAGAACTTTCAAGGAAGCTGTGGCGGCTACGCCTGCCTGAAGGAACCTTCTTCGGCTGATGGGATACATCGCAAGTTGCCTCCGCAAAGGAATAGTCTTTCGAGGCACAACAATACCACAGGGAAAATTCCTGGCGGGAGAATTTCCTGCCCCTGTCGAACCCCGGTCCGCAACAGGATTTTGCCGGACGGGTGGATTTCCATAGCGCCGGCGACCGCAAGCGGGAGGTATAATCTTCCATCTTTCCCTTGAACTCTTTGGGAAATGCGATATTCTGCCCAAGCCCTTCCTGAAGGCTGGGAGAACCAATGAATATAGAGAATGGAACAAGCTCCGGCGCGCCTTTCACCGTCGTTCCCTCCATCGGCGTCAGCAATTCGCGGCGCTGGGTGGTGATGTGGCTGCTTTTCATCGCCTCCATCATCAACTATCTCGACCGCACAACGATTTCGTTTGCCTTGCCGCTGATCTCCCACGACCTCCACCTGGGTCCGGAGTCGAAGGGAGTCCTGCTCTCGGCGTTTTTCTGGTCTTACACGGCCATGCAGATCCCCATCGGGCTGATGGCAGACCGCATGAACCTGCTGTGGGTCTACGCCGGGGCGTTTGCGCTCTGGTCCGTGGCGCAGGGCCTGACGGGCCTGGCCGGCACCCTGACGGTGCTCATCCTGCTTCGCGTCCTGCTGGGTTTTGGCGAATCCATTTATCTGCCGGGCGGCCTCAAGGTCGTCAGCGTGCTTTTTGGCCGCGCTGAACGCGGCCTGCCGTCGGGCTTTTTCGATTCCGGCACCCGCTTCGGCCTGGTGCTGGGAGGGCTCGCCATTCCCTGGCTTCTGGTGCATTACGGCTGGCGCGACTCTTTCGTATTTATCGGAATCCTGGGCCTCATCTGGCTGGTTCCGTGGTTCATTGCTTTCCCGGCCAAACTGGCAACGAAGGCTCAGCCACAGCGGCCGGGCGAAGCGCCCGGACCGCAGGGGCGCCGGCGCTTCAAGCTGGCGCATTTTGACCGCAACCTGCTGGGCGTCTGCCTGGGCTTTTTCTGCTTCGATTATTTCTGGTACCTGATGCTCACCTGGCTCCCCGACTACCTCTACGAAGCCCGGCATCTGGACATCATCAAGGCGGGTTTGTTCTCGGCCATGCCTTACGCCGTATTTGGCGTTTGCCAGCCGCTGGGGGGCTGGGTGGCCGACCGCCTGATCAAACGCGGCTGGGACCCGACCCGCACGCGAAAAGGCATCATCAGCTTCGGGTTCATGTTCGGCCTGCTGATGATCCCGGCAGCGTTTGTCCAAAGCTCTAATCTCGCCGTGGCGTTGATCGTCGGCGCGGGCTTTGTGGGACTCGCCACCGCCAATCTGCTGGTGATGGTGCAGCTCTGCGCCCCGCACGACGAGGTCGGCGTCTGGACAGGGTTCCTGAACTTTGCAGGTAACATCGGCGGCATCGCCGCGCCGCTGGTCACCGGCTTCCTTATCGCCTGGACGGGTTCATTTGTTTCGGCGTTTGTGCTGGGCCCGGTGCTGCTGGTGAGCGGGCTGCTGGCATACTGGTTCATTGTGGGGAAACTCGAGTCCCCGCTGGACACAACGGAAAACGTTATCACCGAAGCGGGATAAAATATCCGCCGGGCAGGAATCGAATGGCCGGGGTTGCAAGGCGTGCTGCTAACGCGGATTAGGCATGACGCAGCAGGGCTCCGTGAAAGGGCACGACTTCAGTCGTGCCGGTGGACGCGCCTGAAAAGCTCCTCTCGGGGCTTCAGCCCCTGAGCGGAACGCTCATGGCGCCGGAACTTTGCGGCGAAGCGCCGGCTCTGAATATCAGGCTGAGAAAGACCATGGGGAAACTGGCGATCACGGGAGGCAAACCCGTCCGGACAAAATCTTTTGCCGACTGGCCGATTTACAGCCGGAAAGAAGAGCGCGCGCTGCAGAAGGTGCTGGCCAGCCGCAACTGGGGCGGCTATCCGTTTCCAAACACGATTGCCGACCGCTTTGCGCAGAAGTTTGCAAAGTTCCACGGCGCCAAATACGGGCTTGCGGTCTCCAACGGCACGGTGGCCATCCAGGTGGCGCTGAAGGCGGCGGGCATCGAGCCGGGCGATGAAGTGATTGTTCCGGCCTACACGTGGGAAGGCACGGTGGGCCCGGTGCTGCTGTTGAACGCCGTGCCGGTTTTCGTCGACGTCGATCCCGGCACCTACTGCCTGGACGCCCGGCTGATCGAGGCCGCGCTGACGAAGAGAACGCGCGCCATCCTGCCCGTCCACCTGGCCAAAAGCTTTGCCGATATGGACGCCATCATGAAGATCGCGCGCCGGCACAAGCTGGCGGTGATTGAAGACTGCGCCCACGCCCACGGCGGCCAAGTGGCGAAGCAAAGGGCGCGGGGGCCACGGGCGATTTCGGCTGTTTCAGTTTCCAGTCGAGCAAGCTGATGACCTCCGGCGAAGGCGGCGCGGTCATCACCAGCAGCCTGGTGCAATATGAGCGGGCGCAATCTTACGTGAACTGCGGGCGCGCCAGCGCAACGGACCGCTACGGCCATCGGCTGATCGGTTTTAACCATCGAATCACGGAATTCCAGGCGGCCATCCTGGAAGCGCAGCTTGAGCGCCTTCCCGGGCAGGCCAAAAAGCGCCAGGCCAACATGGCGCACCTGGAAAAACGGCTGCGCAAAATCCCGGGTCTGGATTTCCTCAAACACGACAAGCGCAACACGCGCGTGGCGGCTTATCAATACGTTTTCAAATACAATGCGGAAGCTTTTGGCGGCACGCCGCGGGCGGCCTTCCTGGGCGCGCTGGAACTGGAAGGCATTCCCTGCGACGGACTGTTCTACGAAC
Organism: uncultured Acidobacteriota bacterium; assembly: GCA_963783155.1. Taxonomy (GTDB): domain Bacteria; phylum Acidobacteriota; class Terriglobia; order UBA7540; family UBA7540; genus SCRD01. The sequence continues at coordinate 211,287 of CAWANC010000020.1, forward strand.
CGGTCTACAAGAGCGCGCTGTTTCCGCTGGACCCCACCGAGTTTCCGGCGCTTTCCTGGGGGCGCGCGGAACCGCTGAACCCGCGAACGAAATATCATTGCCCGGTTTCAGAACGCGCCGCCTACGAAGAGTCGGTGTGGCTGCCGCACCATCTGTTCCTGGGCAGCCGCCAGGACGTTGACGACATTGCCGACGCGGTGGAAAAAGTCTGCGCGAACGTGGACGAATTGCGCGGCCTCAAACATCCGGCAATCGATAAGGGAGCCATGAGCCGCGTGGAGCGGCCGCGCATCGAAAAGCGCCAGTATTAGCGTCCGGCCCGGTTCATGGATACGCGGTCGCATCGCCGCGCCGGCGGCGTCTCAGGTTGCGCTTCAACGATGAATGACCGAAGGAACAACCAAGCAACCATGATTCTTCCTCTCACTCCAGTCCTCCTCAAGCGCCATGCGGCGCGCGTCTTCGGGAAAAAAGAGGGCGTGGTCTGCGAAAATCTGCGGTTCACCTACCGCGAATTCGACGAGCGCAGCGACCGGCTTTCGGCCGCGCTGCTCGGTCTGGGCCTCAGGAAAGGCGGGCGGGTGGCCTTCCTGAGTTTTAACTGCCACCGCCTGCTGGAGGCCTATTTCGGAGTGCCTCAACTGGGCGCTATCCTGCTGCCTCTCAACATCCGCCTGAGCGCGGAAGAATTGACCTACATCCTGAACGACGCCGCGCCGGCCGTGCTTTTTTTCGATCCCGAATTCATTCCGCTGCTGGAAAAGTTGCGGCCGGGCGCCCCGTCGGTCAGGCACTTTGTGGCGCTGCGGGGTTCCCCGCCCGGGTGGGCCCATCCAAAAACCTATGACGAGATGCTGGCGGAGGCCGAGCCGGCGGAAATCGATTACCGCACCATTGATGAAAACTCGGTGGCCGAGCTTTTCTACACCAGCGGCACCACGGCGCATCCCAAGGGCGTGATGCTCACCCACCGCAACCTGTATCTCCACGCGTTTTACAGGCTGCAGGTGGAGCACGAAGCCGACAAGGAAGTCGGGCTTTACACGGTCCCGCTGTTTCACGTGAACAGTTGGGGAACGCCGCACTTCCTGACGCTGCTGGGAGGGCGGCACGTGATGATCCGGAAGTTCGATCCGCTCACGGTGCTCCAGTTGGTCCAGGCGGAGCGGGTGACGCAGCTGCAGATGGTTCCGACGATGGCCAGCGCCATGATCAATCACCCGGACTTTGCCCGTTATGACGTCTCAAGCGTGAACCAGATGTATGTCGGCGGAGCGCCCTGCAGCACGGCCCTGATCCGAGAAATTGAAGAAAAGATGCCCGGCTGCGCGGCCAAGGGCGGTTACGGCCTGACGGAAACTTCTCCGGTCATCTGCATCGCCAGCATCAAAGACCACCTGGCGGGCGATTCCCCCGACGTCCAGTTACGCCGCAAGGCGACCGCAGGATGCGCCTTTGCCGGAGCGGAAATCCGCGTGGTGGATATCCACGGCAACGACGTCAAGCCCGACGGCGAGGAAGTGGGCGAAGTGGTTGTGCGCAGTGACGTGGTGATGGCGGGTTACTGGAATCAGCCCGAAGCCACCGAACGCGCCATCCGGGACGACTGGTTCCACACCAGCGACCTGGCCACCCTGGACGAGGACGGTTACATCCTGATCGTTGATCGAGCCAAGGACATGATCTTGAGCGGCGGCGAAAACATCGCCTCGGCGGAGGTTGAACGCGTCCTCAGCTCGCACCCGGCCGTACTGGAATGCGCGGTGATTGCTGTTCCGGACGACAAGTGGGGCGAAGTTCCGAAGGCGCTGGTGGTCCTTCGGGCGGAGCAGACCGCCGCCGAGGCCGACATCCTCGACCACTGCCGCGGCCACCTGGCCGGGTTCAAGGTTCCCAAAACGGTGGAATTCTTCCCGAGCCTCCCCAAAGGCGGCACGGGCAAAATCCTGAAGAAGGTGTTGCGTGAACCTTACTGGGCGGGCCGCAAGCGGCGCGTGCAGTGACTCGCAGGCCTTCGGGCGCTACACTGAGGCATGACTCATTTCGAAATCAGACGGGATGAACCGCTCAAGCCCTTCACCACTTTCAAGGTGGGAGGGCCTGCTCGTTTCTTTACCGGTGCGGCCACTTGCGACGATTTTCTCCAGGCGCTTCGCTTTGCGCGGCAAGAAGACCTGTACGTCTTTTTGCTGGGCGGAGGAAGCAACATCCTGGTCAGTGACAGCGGCTTCCAGGGACTGGTCATCCATCCCGTCGAGCGCGGTGTTGCGATCGAGACGGAGGAATCTGAAAGAGCCTTGCTGCGGATTGAAGCCGGTGAGCCATGGGATGAGGTGGTCCGGCGGGCGGTTGAGGAAGGTTTTTGGGGCATCGAAAACCTTTCGCACATTCCCGGGCAGGCCGGAGCGGCCATCGTCCAGAACATCGGCGCCTATGGGCAGCAGATCAGCGACGTGTTCAAAAGCGCCACCGTTCTGCAGGTCGCGTCCGGCAACGTGCTGAAGCTCAGCGCCGCCGACTGCGGCTTCGGCTACCGGAAAAGCATTTTCAACTCCAGCGCCAGAAACGACTTCATCATTCTTCAGCTGGAGCTGGCACTCAACCGGCGAGCCAGGCTGGATCTTCGCTACCCGGACGTGCACGACATCTTCAGCGAACGCGGTATTGAGAGGCCCTCCATCCAGCAGGTCCGCGACGCCATCATCGAGATCCGCGACCGCAAGTTCCCCTTCCCGCGCGAAGAGAAGGGCGGAAACGCCGGCTCCTTTTTCAAGAACCTCGTCTTGAGCGCTGCTGAGTTTGAAGTCCTGCACAACAATATCCATCGCAATTTTTCAACCGCGGAATGGACTCGCCTCGAAGAAATCAGCAAGCGTTCGCGGGCCGGCGGGCCGGTGAAAATCCCCACCGCGTTCCTGATTGAAATCTGCGGCCTCAAAGGACAACGCGAAGGCGGCGCGCGCGTGAATGAGACCCAGCCGCTCGTCCTGCTGAACGACGGCGGCGCCACCGCCCACGACCTACTCACGCTGGCGGGCCGCGTCCGGCGGGCCGTCCACGCCCGCACGGGCATGACGATTTCCCTGGAACCGGAACTGGTCGGCTTCAGGCCGGAGCAGGTGGAAGAATACCTCGCGCTTGCCTGACGCCGCCTGGCCGGGGCGTTTTCATTTCAGAAGCCCCTCCTGGCAGGAAAGCCCTGCCGCCCACCGTCGCGCCCGTTTTGCTTTCCGCCCCTCCCATACAAATACCGTTGTAGAGTTGTAGAAGCCAGGCAGGTGTGTCAGGCTAAACTGAAGCCTTTGATGCGGCGGAATACGGTGGAAAAGGACGGCATGGACCTGAAAGATCATTTTGGAACAACCCCGGTTGGCCACAGCGCAAGCCGCAGAGAGGTGATTTCGCGGTTTGTGGTGTTCAGTGCGTTTGCCGGCCTGCTGCTGGGGATCTTTGAAGCCGTGCTGCTCCGCAGTTCTCCCATCGTTCCGGCCCTGCTGGTTCCGGACATCGGCTCCGTGGAATGGTTTCTGGCTCCGCTGGTGGACATCGCCACTTTTGGCCTGTTGGGGCTGGTGCTGGGTCTGCTGGCGGGGCGCAAGCCAGGAGGACACAGAATCCGATTGCTTGCTGCGGCTAATGTCGCCATGGTGATGGCTTTTGTGGCCTTGCGGATCCGCTGGCTCCACGCCCGAATTGTTATCAAGGAATTCGGCTGGCGGGACTTTCTGGTTCCGCTGGCGGCGTTTGCAGCAGCCCTGGCCGTGGCGGCGGTGGCCGTCTATCTGTTGTGGAAACCCCTTTCGCGCCTGGCCGCCCGCCGGCGCTTCCGCTGGGTGCGTTTCCTGTCATGGAGCCTTGCGGCGGCCAGCCTCGCCACCCTTTGCGGCGTGGGATATTTCCTGCTCGACCCTTTTCCGGGCGGGGCGCGTGTGAAGGCAGCGTCCGAGGCAGACTCCCGGGCCCCGAACATCATCTTCATCGTTCTCGATACCGTCAGGGCCGATCATCTTTCCGCCTACGGCTACCAGCGCCCCACCACGCCCAACCTTGACCGCCTGGCCCGCCGCGGAGTGCTGTTTGAAAACGCCATCGCCCCCACTTCCTGGACGCTGGCCTCGCACGCCTCCATGTTCACCGGCCTGCTGCCCCATCAGAACGGAGCCGACTGGTGGCTGCCTCTGCCGCCGGGTCCGCGCACGATGGCTGAGGCCCTGCACTCAGACGGCTATGAAACGGCCGGCTTTGTTGCCAATTTCAATTACTGCCAGAAAGGCTGGGGCATCGGCCGGGGCTTTGGCGTTTACCGCGATGACAGCGAATCGCTGCGGCGCAATCTGGCCGGCACGCTGGTGGGCACGTCGATCATCCAGCCCGCCTACGAGACCTTCTGCCGGTTTGACTATCTCAAGCGACAGGACGCGCGCGAAACCAACCAGCAGGTTTTCCGCTGGCTTCGCCGCCCGCCCGCAGACCCCTATTTCCTCTTTATCAACTACTTTGACACCCACGTGCCCTATCTCACCCAGCCGCCCTACGACCATCGCTTCGGGAAGCTCTCGAACAGGCTGGTCCACAAGCTGTTCAAGGACCTGCAGGGCCCGGACCCCGCCCGGGACATTACGCCCGCCGAGCGTGACCACTTGATGGCCGCCTATGATAACTGCCTGGCCTTCCTTGACGCGCAGGTCGGCCGCCTGCTCGACGATCTCGAAAAATCTCCCGAGGGCAGGAACACCATCGTCATCGTCACCTCCGACCACGGCGAAGCCTTCGGCGAGCAGGACTTTTACAGCCACGGTTACAACCTTTATCGAGAACTTCTGCACGTTCCGCTCATCATCGCCGGGCCGGGCGTTCCAAAGGACCTCCGCATCAGCCATCTGGTGCGCATCCGCGACCTTTTCTCCACCGTATTGGACCTCGCCGGCGGCGGCGGAAAAACTCCCTTCAGCCGCGAAAGCCTGGCCCGTTTCTGGGATCCGGGATTCAAGCCTCAGCCTTTTGACAATTTTGTAGTTTCAGAACTGGTGCCCATCTTCAACGAGGACGGGACGAAGGCCATGATCAGCCTCACTACGCCCGAGTGGCAATACATCTACGATTCCAGCGGACGCCGCGAGCTTTACCGCTGGCCGGCCGACCCCCTCGACCAGAAGGACCTGGCCGGCTCCCCGGGCGCCCTGGCCACCATGGCGGACCTTCACCAAAGGCTCGTTCAGCTGGTGGCCGGTTCGTCTGAACCCTGGCGCGACGACAACTACCTTTTTTCGCGTGGCCCCAGCCGAAGCTCCTTCCTGCTCCACGTGCTCTCGGCGCAAAAAAAAGATTCGGCCCTGCCTTCACGCAACCAGCAGGCCTTTATCGGCGCCTCCCAGGCCCGCTTTGAACCCAATGAGCCCGAACCTTCCGCCAGCCCCACCCAGCCCGACCGCCAAACCCTGCAGAGCCTGCCCTACCACTAGCGCGCCACCCTGTAGCGCAGGCCCTTGCGGCCTGCGGCTTTTCGTTATGTCCGAAGTCAGAATGCTGTAAGCAGTAGGCAGTAGGCAGAAAGCAGCCCTCCGGGTGGCGCGCACGTCGCGTCGTTTGCGATGTGTGCAGCCTCTGCCCTTTGCAAAAAGCCCCGTAGCGCAGGCCCTTGCGGCCTGCGGTTCTTGACTTTCGTAGATGAGGGATCCGCCCTCCCGTTTTCTCATTGCCTGGCCCAGACGGCGCGGGAGCCCGGAGGGCTCCCCTACAAAACCGTTCCTGCGGGCCATTGCCCTCGTAGCGACGGGATTCAGCCCGCATAGCGGGCGAAAGACTTTAGCCCCTGGCGCAAGCCGTGGGAAACAGAGCAATGACACGATCTCCCAGCCCCGGCATGGGCGAAAGAACACGAGCGCTTCCCACAGATTGGCATGATCCGGGCTGGCGCAGATGCTCGCCTTGTAGTATCTGCGTTCTCGCGGAGCGAGAGGCATTTCCACCCGGCCCTCGCTGCCACTGCGGCGGCTCGGGACTGTTTTCTTTATCCATCATTCAGAACTTATGATTTTCTTTTCTCCGCCATTCTAACCCCACTCAGCTTCGCTGATCGCAGAGACAAAAAACGCCTCTGCGCCAGCCCCGAGTAATGCTCAGTGCACTGCAGCAGCTTTAGGAAAGAGGGAACGAAGCTGCTCGATGACCGATTCGTGAAAACGAGGATCAAGCGGATATATGTACCAGACAGTGCGTCCACGGTTCGAGAGCTTTTCGGGTGGCGCAACCACACACCAAAGCGCTGACCCGTTTTCTGCCGTTATGGTGTTCAGTATCTCATAGACCTTCTTTCCCCGGAGATGAACACTTACTGTCTTGTTTCCCCACTGGCCGGGGGCGATGCTGTTGACAACCATACTGTGTGGGTCCAATTCCCGGGCGAGCCCTCCGGCTAACTCTGCACTCGCCCGGTGTGTATCCGCATTCGACACTTGGAAGTCGGGCAGCACCGTGTTGAGCACGTCCGAGGGGCTAGCACGGGCGGCTGGGCTATACACATCCACCAAACCCCGCTGAACGTCACCCTGCAGCCCGGCAGTTGTGCTACAAGAAGCTCGATTACTCTCCTTAGCGGCTCGCCGCGAGCCTTCAGGGCGAGGGGCTGGGTGACTGCCAACCGGTCAACGTACTCTAGCCCCATAGGTATCTTGTATTCATATGCGAGGTCCACAAGGGCCTCCACCAGGGTGCTTCCCGCCGAATCAAGCTTCGCGACAGGTGAAGCCAGCTTCTCTTGAAATGTTGATCCGTTAGCAACCCGAGGGACAACAATGCCAAGCACGACGACGAGAAAGGTTGTCACCGATACGGGGGCCGGGGGCGTTTTACCGCGCCACATTTCTGCCCTTGTCATTAAAACCTCCTTCGTTCCATCGGCGGGTCGCGCATACGTCGCGCCCTTTGCGATGTATGCGGCCCTACTCCCCCAGCACTAACAGCGGGCAATGCTTGTGGGACGGGCAGCTTGCCAGTGAATGTTTCTACCGAGGCATCGCGGCTTCCTACATCAATGAAATGCCGCATACATTCCAAACCCCGGAACGTATGCGCCACCCGCGCCATGTAGGTTCGAAGTATCTGGCGCTTATTTTGATGAGTTGGAATAAAGATCTAACGGCGGGGAAGACATCATTTCCTTCCGGGATACACTCTCTCGTCTAATGACTTCCTCAATAATGGAATTAAAGGATCCCACCGAAAAAACCGCGTAATGTTCAATTTATCTTTACTGTTACCCCACGCCGCTCCAGCAATGCCAGAACATCGCTTCTTGCAGGTGATTGCTGAACACCTACTTCCGTTAAATTTGGAAGATTCAATAGCGGGGAGATATCGACGACCGGATCTCCGACTAAGTTGACCTTTTGAAGACCTTTTAGATTTTCAATCGGGCGTATATCGGCAACCGGGAGCCAGTTCATAGTTAGCTCCTTTAACTCGCTTAGCTTTGAAAGGAAACTGATATCCCTGACTGCGATATGCGCAAGCACCAATATCTTCAAGGCGCGGAGCCTTCCTATTGCCACCTGCCCCTCTACCTGGACAGATGGATTCAAGTTCTTCCAAGAAACGCTAGTGCCCAGGATGCTTAGCTTGGAGAGTCGTTCCAATTTGGCTAACGGATTCAGATCTAGTTTATTCGATGCCATAATCTCAAGGCTGTTTAAAGTTGGCAGATCCCCCAGATATGCGGTATTAACGGCATATCTGTAACTAATAATACTCAATGTCGTGATATGGGACTTGGAAAGCTTATAAAGTTCCGACGAACTGCTTCCGTCAATTGTTAGCTCGCGCAAGCCATCTAGCCCTATTAGCGGCGAAAGACTAGCAACTTTCGTTCCAACCAGAAATAGGGACTTCAGAGATTTCAAGTTCCGAAGAGGGGCTAAGTCAGATACCGGAGTATACATTATATCCAGCTTGGCTAGTTCGCGGAGGTTCGCGATAGAGGATATGTTTCTTAGTGCGCTGTCATTCTCCAGAGTCAGAGCTCTTAGGTTTTGTAGATTGGCTATTGGGAATAAATTCTTAATACCGGATTGTCGTATGTCCAATTTGACAAGAGAGTCAAGTCTTCTGAGATCGCCGAAATCGGCAGATTTAACCGAATCCAGTGTTAACGAATTCAGGTGAGTTATCCCCTCTAGATTCGCCAATCCTGCTACGGAGTTAACCGCTGAAAAACGGACTGAAAAATCATTGTTCAGCAGCCTAAATTCCCTAGATGAGGCTCTCATATCGGGAAGCTCTTTTTGGCTGATGCTGAATTCGAGCTGTCCGTTCTTAGTGGGTGTTACGGCCCATCCAAGGTTGGACAATGCCTCTACTGGCGACACAGCCGATCTGGAAGCGTGGAAACCGGACTCCCAATGCTTGCGGAGCAGAATGGCTGTAGAGACGATAATCGCGACGACCAACAGAATCGCCAGAACAAGTAGCCCATGTCTATGAGAGTTTACACGAGAGCCGCCGCTAGTTTGCTTATCCCTATGTCTGTGACCAGCAATCAGCAGAATCACCCCAACGACAAGGAACGCTAACGCGATGAAAGCAGCAGTTAATGGGCCAAACATCCTTTCCACAAGGTACGGCAACCCCACCCCTACAAATAAGAAGCCGTACCCGAACTTTGTTTCTTTAGACACCGCTTAAACATATTACAACTTTCACTGTGTCAAGCAGACGGTCCCGAATTCTTTACGAAAACAATTTTCTCCGGCCTTCGTGACCGCAAGAATCGAATGGCACAAGCGTAGCCGCCCTCGCTCAAGACAAACATAAACCCTCAGGCCGATTCCGACGATTTCCTCTATGGGGGCTTGCCACGGTCACGGGGTCCCCATCGGAAACGGCCTCTATGCGAATTCCCTCCCTCACAAAACCCCGGCGACACACGAATGGCGACGGGAGCCGCGGTCAGCCGGGTAGCGCAGACCGCCGCGCCGGCGGTCTGGGGCTTTTTCGGTTGTGGCTTGTGGCCCGGCGTAGCGGCGATCCCGCCGGGGCGGGATCGCCACCGTGGCGGGCTAAACCCGCCGCTACAGAAACCACCCACGCAAACGCTCCTTTCCCCGACCGCCGGGATTATTACGCCCTGGGCATCCTGGCCGCGGCTGTGGTGCTGATGTTCTGGAAGGTTCTCTTCGCTTCCCAGATGCTTTTTTACCGCGACATTCTGAACCAGAGTTACCCGCTGGCGCGCCTGATTCATGAAATTTGCCGAAGCGGCTCGCTGCCTTACTGGAATCCTTACCTCAACTTCGGCCAGCCCATCCTGGAAAATCCCAACGCGCTCTTCTTCTATCCCACCACGCTGCTGATTGTTCTGCTGCCGGTGCGCCTGGCCTTCCAGTTGCACTTTGTTCTGCACTTTCTGCTGGCCGCGGCTGGGACATACTGTCTCGCGCGGCGGTGGCGGCAGTCGCACCTGGCGGCGTTTTTTGCGGCGCTGTTTTTCGTTTTCAGCGGGCCGGTGTTGTCGCTCGGAAGTTTTTATAACCAAGCCGCCTGCGCGGCCTGGATTCCCTGGGCGCTGCTGGCCACCGATCGCGCCCTCGCGGGCCGTTCCATCCGTCGCTGGCTGCTGCTGACGCTGGTTTTCCTGATGCAGTTTCTGGCCGGCGAGCCTTTCACGTTGCTGGCCACCTTCGGACTGTGCTTCGCCTACGCGCTCTTCCGCGCCGGGTTCTTCCGGCAGCCGCTGGCGAAAGCGAACCTGCGGGTGCTCGTGGCCTTCGTCTGCGACGGGCGGGATGATGACGGCGCTGGCGGCGGTGCAACTGTTCCCGGCCACCGTCCTGCTGCGGCGCTCGCTGCGCGGCGCCATCGGTTTCCCTTTCAGCCAGAACACCTACTGGTCGCTCCATCCGCTGCAGTTGATCGGCACCTTCGTGGCGGGATTTCCCGATCCCATGTTCATGGCCACGTCGCTGTGGACGCCGGTTTTGAATTTCGACAACAAGCCCTACTTTCCGTCGCTCTTCCTGGGGTTTGTGCCGCTTTTTCTCGCCTTTATCGGCTGCGCCCTGGGCCGCGACCGCCGCCGGCGCTTTGCAGGCTGGGCCGCGCTGGCCGTGCTGCTGCTCGCCTTTGGGCGGTTCACGCCGCTTTACCATCTGGCGCTTTATGCGCTGCCCCTTCTGAAGCTGGTGCGCTTTCCCATCAAGCTGCTGGTCCCGGTGATGCTGCTGGCGGCGCTGCTGGCCGGCTGGGGAATTGACGCGATGCGCCGGCCGGGGGAATGGGGATCGAGAAAAGCCAGGGGCGTGCTCGCCTCGCTGGCGGTTGCGGCGGCCGCAGCGTGGTTTGTATGGGGGGCTGCCTGGCTGGTTCCGCAAGGGGTGGAACTGGCGGCCGCCTGGGCGCTGGGCCACACCATCGCGGCCATGGGAATCCATTCCGTGGGAGCGTTCGGGCCCAAGGCCATCGAGGGCGCCGCACGGTACTTCCTCAGCATGCTGCGCTGGCAGGCGCCCGGAGTGGCCGGACTGGCGCTGGGCGCCGCGCTGTGGTTTGCGGGGCTCAGGCGAGGCGACCGGCGCGGGCGACTGGGGCTGCCGCTGGCGCTGGCTGTCGGGGCCGGGCAGCTGCTGCTGGTAAACTATTCCGCCAACCCCACAGTCCCCGGCGCGTTTTACGCCCATCGCCCGCCGGTGCTCGGCCACTTCGAGCCCTCGCAAATGCCCTACCGCTACTGCGACATCTTCGGCGGCCCCCCGCTGGCAGCGGTCTCAACCGGGGCTCTGGAGCAGCCGCTGGATTTTGCGTCCGTCCCGGCCGCTCGCAACCTCAATGCGCCCGCGCCCGCTGCTTTCCAGGAACGCCTGCTGCTGGAGCACGGCGGCATGCTGGAAAACGCCGAGGGCATCTCCAACGTCGATCCGGAATGGAGCTTTCCCGTGCCGCTCTACCAGTTCTGGGTCTTTGCCCTGCACAGGGTTCCGGGGCCCGACCAGACGCTCTGCCTGATGGGCCGCAGCAACGTGCGCTACGAAATTCTCGGCCTGCGCGGGAATTATGGAACGGCCCGCCATGTTGCGCCCGTCGCGAACGGCACGCCCTTCCCGAGCTACCTCTACGAGAACGGGTGCTTCCTGCCCCGGGCCTACGTGGCGGCGAGGGCTGTCTATTCTCCCGATCCGGACGAGACGCTGGCGCGGCTGGCTGATCCCGGCTTCGATGCGCGCAACACCGTGCTGCTGGAGTCAAAGGATGGCATCGAGCCTGCTTCGCCGGCGACGGGCCCCGCCGGAAAGGTGGAATCATTTCGCCGCACGCCCAACAGCGTCACGCTGCAGGTAAATGTTTCGCGGCCCGGTTACGTGGCGCTGCTCGACCGCTTCGATCCCAACTGGCATGCAACCATCGACGGGCATGAAGTTCCCATCCTGCGGGCAAACCTCCTGTTTCGCGCCGTTCGGGCGGGCGCGGGCCGGCATACCGTCCGCTTCTTTTACCGGCAGCGCTGGCTTGCTGCGGGTCTGGCGATTTCGCTTGGGGCGCTGGCGCTGTGCGGCCTTCTCTTCCTTCTGGATTGGCAGGTTCGGGTGATCGACCCCCGCCCGGAAAAAGAAGCTGGCGCCGAGAGGCCGCAGGGAGTTCAGGAAGGCGGGCCGGTGGAGGTGGCCGTTACCGCGCCCGGCGCCCGGCAGTAGATCTCAAACGTCACGTCGTCCTGGCAGGGCTGGTAGAAATGGCGGAGGTAATCTGCCAGCGCCGGAAAACCCCGCAGCGCCTGGGCGGAATCCTGCCAGGTTCCGGAAAGTCCGTGGACCTCGTCGCGCCGCGCCACAATGATGTAACGCGGGCGGACTTCGGTGAGCCGCCGGACCAGCTCCTGCCGCCAGCCGGGCAGCCGCCAGGGGGCGATCAGAGGCAGGTTCCAGACAAAGCGCGCGGGCGGGCGGTGGCCGCTGAGGTAATAAATCAGCGGCTCGTTTCCCCACACGTAGACGCCGTCGGCGGGAGCGGCATGCCGCTTGAGAAAATCGACCACGCGCAAAACGTCGCGGAAATCTTCGGCTGCGCCCGGCCAGGAATAGCTGGAATAGAACTGCGCCGGGCCCTGCCGCCACTGGTTGAAAGCCCGGTAATTCGTCACCGTTCGCATCACCGGCCCCGGCAGGCAGAGTGCAGCCAGGTTCGCCAACACCACCCAGGTGAGAACCCGCGCCACACGCCAGTTGCGTTCGGCAAAGTAACGGGCCAGTGCCTGCGCGCCTTCGAAGGCCTGAACCATCAGATACGCCCAGAGGATGGCAAAAAACGGGTAGCAGGTTTCAAAGTAGTAGGGCTGATAGCGAATCTGCATGGCCAGCGCGGCGAACCCGGCAGCGGCTCCCACCAGCGCCGGCGCCAGTCGGGACAGGTGGCGGCGCCGCCAGGCAACGATGACGGCCGCCGGCGCCGCGCACAGCGTCCAGAAACCCAGCCAGAATTCAATTCGGCCCGCCGCCCACGCCCAGTAGTTCGGAATGCCGGCGGAGGCCGTGGCGGCATACCGCGGAAGCACCTGGAACTGTTGTTCAACAAAGGCGCTCCATGCGCCACTGAACAAGCAGACGGAGACGACCAAAAGGCTGCCTAAACCGAACCCGGCGGCAAACCTGAACATCGAGTAAGTCCAATGAATAGAGTTTGTTGAAAGCTTTGCCCTCAGCGAGTCGTCCCCGGCCTCCGCCGCCTCCTGGTACAGCGCCAGCAACAATAAAGGCAGGAAAGTGACGGCGTTGTATTTAACCCAAAATGCGCCGGCAAACAGGAAACCTGCGAGCAATTCCCTGAGCTTCATCCTCCGGCTGCGGCCGGAAAGCAGAAAGTAACTGCCGAAGACGAAAAGCATGAGGAAGGTTTCCGGCTGGCCCGCGTCCCAGTAGCCGGCGCGGATGTGCAGCGCGGCGTTCACCAGGACGGCGAGGAACGCCGCGGCCTTGCCGAGGCTCCGTTCCGTAAAACGGAAGATGCAGACGGAAATGGCCAGCAGCCAGAGAATATCCAGCAGTCCGATGCTCCACATGGCCGGGCCGAATATCTTCACAATGCCCACGTAAAGGTAGAAGATGCCGGGCGGCTTGTTGTCCCAGAGATCGCGATAAAGCCGCGCGCCGTCCAGCAGGCCGCGCCCGATCACGCAGTATGTCGCCTGGTCGCGCCCGATTGGATAGCTGAGATTGGGCAGGGCCATCAGCAGAACCAGCCCAAGCGACAGCGCCAGCCAGCGGCCGGAGCCGGAAGTTGCGAACCAGCCGTGGGAAGAGGCTTGATCGGCGTTCACGATGCACCGCCAGTGGCAACACGATGGAGCCGCGCAAAAACGATGAAGTTCCTCAAGGCCTTGACGCGCCGGTAGCGTTGTCGAAGAAGGCAAGCGAGGGCTGGATACCGCACGAGATATTCCTGGGAATCGAGCGTGGTTCCGGAAACGGCGGGGATGGCATCGCGGCGTTCAACGATGATGAAGAGCGGCTGTCTTGTCTTCAGGTTTTCGACAAGCTCATCGCGCCACGCTGCCGGCGCCCAGTCCGAAACCAAACCCAGGTTCGAGACAAAACGCGAGGGACACTCGCGCCCGGAAAGGAAGTAGATGAGCGGCGCGGTTCCCCACACGTAGACTTCGTCGCCCGGCGAGGAGTGCTTCTTGAGATAGCGAACGGTCTGGAACTCGCCCCCCAGGTGCTCAATGCCCAGCGCCCACCAGTAACTGCCATATGATTTTTCGGGATTGCGCCACCATTTCCGGAGGCCCTGGTAACGTTCCACCTGGTGCACGGCGGGCGTGGGCAAAGGAAAATACGCGCAATTGATAAAGACCAGCCAGACGCCCACGCGGGCGGCCATCCAGCCGCGCCGTCTGAATTGCCGGGACAGGGTTCGAAAACCTTCAAATATCTCAACAGCCGCGTACGCCCAGAGCATGGCGAGGAACGGGAAGAAGGTCTCAAAGCTGTAGGCATTGAAACGTGCCTGCGAGGCCGTCACAAGAAATCCCGACGCGGCGGCGATGAAGATTGGGGCCGAGCGATGAAAGTCACGGCATCTCCAGGCCATCAGCAGCGCCAGCGCCACGCCCAGTTCCGGCCCGGTTCCGAGGTTGAAGTTGGCCTGCCGCAACGCCCAGAGAAAGTAGTGAGGCGTTCGCTCGACGACCATGGCGCCATAGCGCGGCAGACACCTGGAACTGGACTTCTTTCATGGCCGGCCACGCCCCGGAAAAACGGAACCCTGCAAGAACTCCGCCAACGGTGGCGGCAAGTCCGGCAAGCAGCACGGCGGTCCGGGCAAACCACGCACGCCAGGGCAGGGTTAAGCTCAAACGGGGCGAAGGCAAATCCAGGCGGCTGGTGTCGAGGTAAGGAAGAAAAACGACTAGAGGCAGGAACGCGAGCGCGTTGTACTTGATCCAGAATGCAGCACCCAGCGCCAGCCCCGCCGTGAAACTTCGCCACTTCGGGCGGGGCCCGTCGCGAGCCAGCAGAAAGAAGGCGGCGAAAACAAACAGCACCATAAAAACTTCCGGCTGCGCCGCATTGATATAGCCTTTGCGGTTGTGCCAGTAGGCATAGAGCACCGCGGCGACGGCGCCCGCCTGCGGCCCCAGGTACCGCGCGCAGAAGCAGAACGTGGCGAACGCAGCCGCCAAAACGCAAACCAGGTCCACCGCCCCCACCAGCCACGTTGCTGCGGCCAAGCAGCTGGACGATGGGAACGTAAAGATAAAAAATCCCCGGCGGCTTGTTGTCCCAAAGGTCGCGATAGAGATGCTTGCCCTTCAGCAGGCTTTCGGCAATCACGCAATAGGTGGCCTGGTCGCGGCCGATGGGGTACTGAAGATTGGGCAGGGAAAGGAAGAAAACCGCAGCCAGCGCCGCCATCATCCACATTCGGGAGTTGCGCGAAGAGACAGAACCACCCGAGGTTGCGCCGAGCCTGTGCATACCGCGATCAGGATTCTTATCGGCAATTTCGGGAAGAGAGGTGAGTGATGGACCGCGAAGAGGCTTCCAGCCGCAAGGCCAGTGGACTCTGAACGAAGGCAGAACTCAGGCTTGCCTTTGTCCGTCTGCAACAGGGTTGCTGGAAGTAGAAGTCCTCGGGCCCCAGATTTTCCAGATGGAGGGAATATTGAAGGCGAGATTGACGGCGCCGTCGAGAACCACGCCTGCCGCTGCCGCGAGCACCAGTCGCACGCCTTGCGAAGCGAGGAAAAGCGTCAGGGCGATGTTCAGAATGGCGCCGGGCAGGCAGACTTTCTGGTAGCGCCACAGGCGGGCGCCGCTTCCTGCCTTTGCGGGGACACTCCGGAGCCGACGCGCGAAGGTGGCGTTCTGGTTCCAGAGGAAGTTCCACAGCAAGGCAGCTTCAACGGCCAGGGGAACAACCCACAGAACACTTCTTCCGGCCTGCCTGGCCACCCAATAAATCAGGCCGATATCCAGCACAGCTCCCGTGAGTCCGATCAAGCTGTAAAGGACCCAGGCGCGGAACTGGCCCGTGGCAAAAGCCAGCCGCACCAGGTGGGCCAGGTACTCTGCATACTGGCGAGCGCCCAGCTTGGAAGCGCCGCGCGTCCTTTCTTCAAACTGGTAGGGCACTTCCACAACGTGTTCAATGCGCCCTCTGGCCAGAACTTCCAGCAGGATTTTGTAGCCCAGCGGCGAAAGCTCAGCGTCTGAAATCACCGCAGCCCGCACGGCAAACATGCCCGACATGGGATCGCTAACCGCGGAAAGCTTCAGCGGCAGAACGGTGGCGGCCATGTGGGTGGCGCCGCTCGAGATCACGCGGCGGATGAATTCCCAATCCGAGGTCCCGCCGCCTGAGATGTAGCGGCTGGCCACAGCCAGGTCGGCGTTGGACTGGCGCAGGGCGGCTGCCAGCGCCACAAGGATTTCCGGTGGATGCTGAAGGTCCGCGTCAATCACCCCCAGCAGGTCGCCCTGGGCCAGCTTCCAGCCATCCACCACGGCTGTGGCGAGCCCCAGGCGTCCGGCACGGCGAAGAACGCTCACATGGAACTCCCTGCTCAGTTCCTCGGCAAGCTCGGCCGTTCCGTCACCGCTGTTGTCGTCAACAACGATCAATTCATATTCTTCACCGGACTTGGCCAGCGCCGAACCGGACCGGCGAATCACTTCCTGAATCGAGTCCGCCTCTTTGTAAGTTGGAATTACAACGGAAATCATATCGGGGCCAAAGTCCTTTCGCGCGCGGACCTGAAAGCGACCCTGAAAATAGCACGCGGTCCGGATTCCGTCAATCAGACAGCAGGTTGCACCTCTCCGGGATGCGGGTACCGCAGACTCCGGAGTCGGGGTCAGAAGCCGGACACGTGCGGAGTTGCCTTTTGGGGATCGAAGTGCTATCTGTATCTGCTTGGATTTGATTCAGGTTCGCACAAGCATTTTTTGTGACCCCCGTTGCATCAGGCTGCGCGATGTAGGCGCGGCATTGTCCTCTGAAAGCGATGGATTCCAATCGCCATAGTCTTCGGTGGCCGCAAAAATCTTCTGAGAGGTGATGATGAGTTCAACCAGGAACGAAGCTGGAAAGAACACGGCGGAAGCAGGACTTTCGCGCCGGGACGTGCTGAAGATGGGCGCCGGGACGCTGGGCGGCGCACTTGCAGCCGCCGCTTCTCCTGCGGCTGCGGCGGCGCAGGAGTCTGCCGGCAATGGAACCCGCAGGCCTAATTTCCTGATCATTATGGGCGACGGCATTCAACCCAGTGAGCTGAGCATCGGCGGCAACACTATTTGCAAAACGCCGAACATTGACCGCATCGGGCGCGAGGGTCTGCGCTTCCAGAATACCTTTGTGATTAACGCCCTTTGTGCTCCCAGCCGGGCGACGGTGCTGACGGGCCTTTACTCGCGGCGCAACGGGGTGATTGACAATAAGCAGCGGCACATCGGCACCGGCATTCCCATCGTTACAGACCATTTGCGGAAGGCCGGGTACGAAGTGGCCTTCTGCGGCAAATCGCATGTGGCCGGGGCCCTGAGGGAATACTACTGGGATTACTACTACGGCTATCTCGGCCAGAAAGAATACGTCAATGCTCCCATCGCCGAAGGCATCAACGGCCACATCGGCGGTGACGAGGTCGTCGAAGGGTATTCGGACGACGTGATTACGGAGGCGGCTGCCGGCTGGCTGGAAGGGAGGAGAGAAAAGCCCTTCTGCATGTACCTGTTCCTCAAAGCTCCGCATCAGCCGTTTATCCCGCCGCGAAACCTGGCGACCTTGTACGACGATGGAACCAAGATCCCCGTGCCCGAAACTTTTGATGATGACCTGAAAGGCTACCCGGGCAAGCCGCGCGCCTTCGCGAATTGCGACAACCACATTGGGACGGATTCAACCGGCGTCAGCACTCTGGAAGCGATGGTCAAGAATCATTATGCCTCCACCGTGGGCCTGGACCAGAACGTCGGCCGCATCCTGAAGGCCTTGGAACAGACCGGCAAGCTGGACGATACCGTCATCATGTTCACGGCCGATCACGGGTACTTCCTGGGCGAATGGCACTTTATGGACAAACGGCTGATGCACGAGCCGTCCATCCGCGTTCCTCTTCTGGTGCGCTACCCGAAGATGATCAAGGCGGGCACTTTGAACGACAAGATGGTGCTGAACCTGGATATCCCGTCGACCATGATGGAATTGGCAGGGTTGGATGTTCCCGAATCCATGCAGGGGCAAAGCTTTGTGCCTTTCCTGAAAGGCGAAGAACCGGCTGGGTGGCGGAAAGACTGGTACTACGCCTTCTATGAGTACCCAGGACCCAACATGGTTCCCAAAAACCGCGGCATCCGTACCGAACGCTACAAGCTGATCGAGTATTGGGAGTACGAACCCAAACAATATGAGCTCTACGATTTGCAGGAAGATCCCAAAGAGCTTCGCAACCTTTACGGTGAACCCGAAGTACAAAGACCTGGCAGCACGACTTCATCAGCGGATGATGGAACTGGGCAAAGAGGCGGGCGAGATATAGATCACGGCTGGACCGGCGGAGTCCGCCCACGGCAACTCATTTTGGCGGCGCTACCGGCCTTCAAGCCGTCCATTCCGGGGCCGTGGCGGGCTCAAGTCCGGCGCGCAAAGAAAAGCAAAGCACAGGAACAGGCAGGCACGTTGCGCAAGTGTGCCGCGTGGAATAGACTGACCCTGTATGTCTCAATCACCCCACAGCAGTGTCGCTGAGCGGCCGGAAGAGGGGCAGCAATCCCTGACGGCTTTTCACATCATGACCAAGCCGGTCGGGCCCATCTGCAACCTCGACTGCCGCTACTGTTTCTACCTCGAAAAAGAGAATCTGTATCCGGGAAAGTCCAGCTGGGCCATGCCCGAGGATGTGCTCGAAACCTACATCCGGGAGTACATTCAATCCCAGAATGTTCCGCAGGTTTCCTTTGCCTGGCAGGGAGGCGAACCCACTCTGCTGGGTGTGGAGTATTTTGAGAAGGTCGTGGAACTGCAGAAGAAATACGCCGGCGATAAACGGATTGAAAATGCGTTTCAGACCAACGGCGTTCTGCTGGACGACCGTTGGGGTGAGTTTCTTTCAAACAATCAATTCCTGGTGGGCCTTTCCGTCGACGGGCCGGAAAAACTTCACGACCACTTTCGCGTGGATAAGGGCGGCCAGCCCACCTTTAAGCGCGTGATGCGCGGCCTGGGATATCTGAAAAAACACGGCGTGGAGTTCAACACGCTGACGGTGGTCCAGCGCCACAATTCCCGCCATCCCCTTGACGTCTACCGCTTTCTCAGGGAGAGCGGCAGCGGTTTCATGCAGTTTATTCCCATCGTGGAAAGAATGGCCAAGGCGCCGAACCCGGAAGGACTGGTGCTGATCAGCCCCGAGTCCGAGGAGGCCGCCAGGGTTTCTGAGTGGTCGGTTGAGCCGCTGCAATACGGGAAATTTCTGTGCGCGATTTTTGATGAGTGGGTCCGCAACGATGTGGGGCGCTGCTTTGTCCAGATGTTCGACGTAGCGCTTGAAAGCTGGATGGGCTACCCGGCCAGCCTCTGCGTTTTTCGCGAGACCTGCGGATCAGCCCTGGCCCTGGAGCATAACGGCGACCTTTATTCCTGCGACCATTTTGTGTATCCGGAAAACAAGCTGGGCAACATCATGGAGAGCCCGGTCAGCTCGCTGGTCAATTCCGCCCAGCAGCGAAAGTTCGGACTGGACAAGCGCGACACGCTGCCACGTTATTGCCGGGAATGCGAAGTGCGGTTTGCCTGCAACGGAGAGTGTCCCAAGCACCGCTTTATCCGCACGCCTGACGGTGAACAGGGCCTCAATTACCTTTGCGCCGGATATAAGAAATTTTTCCACCACATCGATCCCTACATGAGGTTTATGGCCGAGGAACTCCAGCAGCGCAGGGCGCCCGCCAACGTGATGGAATGGATCCGAACACAGGAAGCGGAAGCCGCAAACAAAGGACAGACGGGCAGAAACGATCCCTGCCCTTGCGGCAGCGGCAAGAAATACAAGAAGTGTTGCGGAGCGGCCGCCTGAAGCCGGAACCCCCAGCGCGCCATCCTGCCCATTCACGCGGAATAAAACGGCATCACAACCCGCCGGCCTTCACCTCCTGACCAGCAGGGAAACACAGGCCTCCGGCAGGCGGTGCTTTTTGTGGAGCCGTGCCGCGGCAAGCCAGGGACTGTCGGGAGTGCATTCCCACTGGTGCGCCAGGGCCAATCCGCTGTGGCCCGGAACCGTATACTTCCCGAAGAACTGGTCCAACTCCTCCGTAAGTTCATCGACGACTTTGCTGAACGAGACGTCCTGGAAGCGGTTCACGGTTTCCCGCGGGTCTTCCTGAAGGTCGTAAAGCTCATCGCGAAAACGCACGCGGCCGTAAGGGTAACGCCGGATCAGCTTGTAACGGTCCGTGCGCGCCATGCGCGCGTTGCCGTACTCGCTGATGATGGTCTTTCGCCAGTCCCGCGCCTCGCCGCCGCGCAACTGCGTCAGGTAGGAACGCCCGGGAGAATTGATCCGTGCCGCCGTTCTTTCGTCCGGCGACGCTCCGGCAACCTCCAGCAGCGTGGCCCACAGGTCGCAGTGGTTGACGAAATCGTTGCACACGGCGTTCTGGCGGATGCCTCCGGCCGGCCAGCTCACAGTACAGGAGATGCGGATGGACTCGTCAAAAAAATTCTGGGGCAGCGTGCCGTTGCCCTTTTCCCACATGCCGTGCTGGCCGGTGTTGAGGCCGTGGTCGCCGGTGTACACAATCAGCGTATTCTCCATTTGCCCCGTGGCCTCGAGTTCCGCCAGCACTTTTCCGACCTCACGGTCCAGGCTGGAAACGGCGCCATAATACTCCATGTGCTTCATGCGCTCGATCTGGGGATTGCTGCTGACCGGAATCAGCGCCTCGCCGTGGCAGGGCTGGAACTTCTCGTTGGGAATGTCGCGGAAGGTTGCCGATTCGTATTCCGCTACCAGGTCCGACGGCGCGGCGTTGTGGGGCGAGTGCGTGTCGACGTAACCGACAAAGAGAAAGAAGGGTTTTCCCCGGGCGCCTTCGTTTGTTTTATGGTCGCGCAAAAAATCAATGGCCCGGCGCGTCAGCAGCGGCGACTGCTGGCCCTGGTCGAGCACCAGGCGCCCCTGGTCTGAAAACTGCTGAACGCCGTAATGAGGGTATTGCGACACCCAGTAACTAAACCATCGATCAAAGCCAGGATGCGGTTCGCGCGTGTGGCCGCAATGCCACTTGCCCACCAGGCCGGTGTGATAGCCGGCGTCCTTCATCAATTCTGAAATCAGCGTCTGGCCCTGCAGCCACGGGTGCTCCCCCGCGTCGGTCTGCTCCTTGAGCCAGTCATGGATGCCGTGCTGCGACGGCATACGTCCGGTGAAAAAAGATGCTCTGGCGGGAGAACAAACGGGGCAAGGAGTAAAGGCCTGCGTCATTCGAGTGCCTTTCTCTGCCAGGCGATTCATGTTGGGCGTCAGCAGCTCTGAGTTGCCATAAGCGTGCTGGGCCCACTGGCCGTGGTCGTCGGTCAGAAACACCAGAATATTGGGACGCTTCGTTCCCGCCGGGGGCTTCGCCGCCGTGTTCCCGCCTGGCCAGACAACAAGCCCCGCCCCCAGGGCGCCCGCCTTTTTTATGAAATCACGCCGTTTAATTCCGCTCATGGGTGGCTCCTCGAACGGCTTACTGAACTTAGTCAGTTCAGCGGGGATACTGCTCGTCAGCGCACCCCTATTGACTGCAGATGGTATCGAACAGCAGTGAGACCCGAAGCCGTTTCGGGGATGATTATAACGGATCGCGGGAAAGCAGTCCGCTCAGTGATGTAGACTCTCTCACTTGGATGGGTGCAAAATCTCAGGCAGGTCATGACCGCCTGGAGAAAAAAGTGTGCTTATCTCCACCCAAGTGGGTGTATATTTTCATTTTCCGGAAGGCTAAATTCTTAATTCCGGTAATCGTGTGTTCCAGGACGCGCGCTGTTGGCAAACCCATGAACTTTCCTGCCGGATACGAAATGCACCTTGTTGAAGCTATCGAACGCATGGGCTTGGAGAGAGCCAGTCAGACCATCGAGTAGTTTGGCAAGGCACGCGATGCCGGACACGCCATGTCGTCCCTTCAGCGGGTGCTCCGCTGTCCTGCGTCGTCCTTCGCGAGCTGAAGTGTTTTCCAATGATTCCGTCATCTCTCGGGTCGATCGTATGGCCACCTATTTGCGCCCATCCGCCTGTCTGTTCTTCATAGTGCTCGGACTTGGCTTTGTCACCTTCGCGTCGGGGCACACGACTGCCCAGGCGTCCCCGCAACGCTTTGAGTATTCTCTCCCGCGCATGGGAACCATCTTCCGGATTGAGATGTATGCGGCCTCGGATGCAGAGGCCTCCAAGGCGGCGGAGGCGGCATTCGCGCGCGCCGAGGAACTCGAGCAGATCATGAGCGATTATCGCGCTGACAGCGAACTGATGCGCCTCGCGCGGCACGGCGCCACAGCGCCGTTTCCGGTGAGCAGCGATCTTTACAGCGTGCTGGCAAAATCCCTGTGGGCCTCCAGGCTTTCTCGAGGCGCTTTTGACGTCAGCATCGGGCCCCTGGTTGATGTATGGCGTAGCGCCCGCAAAGGCGGACGCTTGCCTGATCCGGCGGAAATAGCGAAGGCAAGAGCTCTGGTCGATTATCGCAACATTGAACTGGACCCTGTGCATCACACCGTGTTCCTGCAGCGCGCCGGCATGAAGCTGGATTTGGGCGCCATCGGCAAGGGTTATGCCGCGGACCAGATGCTGGCCGTCCTGCAATCGCAGGGCATCCACCAAACCATGGTCGTGGCAGGGGGAGAGGTCGTCGCGGGCGAACCCCCGCCAGGAAGTTCCGGCTGGAAAGTCGCCATCGATACAGCCGACTCCGATGCCGGGACTGCGCCCTGCACACTGTGGCTGAGCGCCCACGCCGTTTCCACCTCCGGCGATGAGCATCAGTTTTTGGAAGTCAACGGCCATCGGTATTCGCACGTCATCAATCCTCTAACCGGCTGGGCGCTGGAAGGGAAAAGCAGCACCACCGTCATGGCCAGAGATTCGGCCACTGCCGACGCGCTTGCCACGGCGTTTTCCACAATGTCTGTGTCTGATGGAATTCGGGCTGCTCAATCTATTCCAGGCGTGTCGGCCTTATGGGTCCGCCGCGTCGGCGGAGAATGGAAGCACTACAGCTCACGCGGGTTTCCCACTTCATGCCGCGGATTGCCAGAAGGGAGCCGATAGGACACGTGCGTGTTTTTTTCTTCCGCAAGCGGAATAAACAGCAAATAGGCACTCATTCCCGCCTATCCCTGAGGGCCAAAATGCTGGTTTTGGCCGGAATAGGATTTTGCCTCGGCATTGCGTTCATTTTGTCTATAAAGGCCGGCGTGGACGCCACCTCATCGGACAAGTTCTGCGAGGCCTGCCACGCCCACCCTGACGCCACACAAACCTGGATTCGCTCGCCGCATTTCACCACGAAGAGTGGGGTCGTAACCCATTGCGTCGATTGCCACCTTCCCGGCGGCGGAATGGAGTATTACACGGAGAAAGCCCGCTTGGGGGCCCAGGATATTTACGGCAAACTTTTCAAGGACCTCACCAAAATCAACTGGCGATCCAAGCAGACCTTGACCCAGGCGCGCACGTTCACTTACGACAGTGCTTGCATTCGCTGCCACGCCAACCTTTTCTCCGTAGGGCTCTCCAAAAAGGGCATGGATGCCCACTTGCACTACCAGCGTTCCCGGGACAAGATGCGGTGCATCAACTGCCACTTGCACACGGGGCACTATCGCGGCAAGGGAACTGAGGAAGCTGTGGATGAGGGCGCGGCTCAGGAAGCGGCCCAGGAACAGGAACTCGAGAAGACGTTTCCGTTAAGCCCCCAGGGGTTCAAGAGTTACACCGAAGTGATTCCAGGCTTGGACGTGAAAATTCGCATGGTAGCCGTTCCCGGCGGCACATTCCAGATGGGAAGCCCCAAGTCGGAACCCTACCGGCGCCCCGATGAAGGCCCGGTCCACGAGGTGAAAATCAGTCCGTTTTATATGGAAAGGACGGAAGTGACATGGCGAGAGTACGAGGCTTACCTCCTGCAGCGCGGGAACAAAGGACGCAATCGGGACGCTACGTCATCCGCCGGCAAAGCTGACGCCGTCAGTGGGCCCACTCCGCCTTATGGGTCTCCAGACCAGGGCTGGGGCAGAGGGTCACGGCCAGCCATCACGATGACCTTTTACGCCGCCACCCAGTTTTGTAAGTGGCTTTCCGAAATTACCGGAAAGAAGTACCGGCTCCCCACGGAGGCGGAGTGGGAGTATGCCGCCCGCGCGGGCACCACCTCCCCGTATTTCTTTCCGGGCAATCCTGCTTCATTCACCACGCATCGATGGCTGAATCGCCTGCTGGGAGTCAAGACCACGCCGATCAGCTATTATGCCTGGTATCAGGGTGACAGCCTGGATGAAACGCATCCCACCGGAACGGCCAGGCCCAATCCCTGGGGGTTGGTGGATATGCTAGGCAACGTGAGGGAATTCTGCCAGGACTGGTATGCGCCGGATGCTTACAGCGCCTATGCGAACACTGTGGCTGTTGATCCGCGCGGCCCGGCCTCCGGCAAGGAGCACGTAGTGCGCGGAGGTTCGTACCGTTCGGACTCTGCCGACTTGCGCTGCGCGGCACGCGACCACACGCGCACAGACGCCTGGCTGCTGACCGACCCCCAATCGCCCAAGAGTATCTGGTGGTATTCGGACTGTACCGATGTGGGCTTCCGGGTGGTTCGCGAATACGACGAAGTCGCCCAATCCGCCGGAAATCGGCAGGCGGGAGGCAGCGAAAAACGCTAATCGATGTCCCGCCGGCATGGCGAATCGCCGCGAGGGAAGGGGCCGTATGGGGAGAGGCACGGCACGGATTGAGACGAGTTTCTGATTTAAGCTTTATTCTTGTTTCAAAGGAGATGCGATATGACTGACGAAAAAAGGGAAGAGGGAAAACACGATTTTAACCGTCGAACTTTCATCGGTGCGGTCGCGGCAGTCGGCGCTGGAGCCGTGCTGGCAAGTTGCAAGAAGTCCTACCCGCCCGTGACGTTCGTTGACCTGGCTCAGGATGGCCCGGTCCTGAAGGTTGGCCTGGTCGGCTGCGGCAGCCGGGGGACGGGGGCAACCCTGAACATTCTGGATGCGGGACCCAACATCAAAATCGTGGCGCTGGCGGACGTTCTGAAGGACCATATGGATACCTGCCGCGCCAATCTTGCCAAGAAGGCAAAGGTCCAAGTTGACGACGACCATTGTTTTATCGGCTTTGACGCCTACAAAAAGGTACTGGATTCCGACGTGGATGTGGTGCTGCTGGCCACGCCGCCACATTTCCGGCCCCAGCAATTCGAAGCTGCCGTCGACGCCAAAAAACACTGTTTTATGGAAAAGCCGTGCGCCGTCGACGCTCCTGGGGTGCGCTCCATCCTGGCGACCGGCCAGAAAGCCACAGCTTACAAGCTCTGCGTGGTGGCTGGAACTCTATGGCGACACGACCGGCCCCACCGGGAAACTTACAATCGCGTTTCCAACGGCGCTATCGGCCAGATCCTCGCGGCCCGCTCCCGTTACAACGTCGGTCAACTGTGGTATACGCCGAGGCAGAAGGCGTGGTCGGATATGGAAGCCATGATTCGCGACTGGGTCAACTGGCGCTGGCTTTCGGGCGACCATATCGTGGAACAGTGCGTCCATAACATCGATACCGTGCTCTGGTTTACGGGAATGCATCCGACTTACGCCGTCGGTGACGGCGGGCGCGCCCAGCGCGTGACGGGCGACCAGTATGACCACTTCAACGTGCAGTATGCCTACCCCAACGGGGGAGTCAATGACACCATGTGCCGGCAGATTGACGGTTGCGCCCATGATGTCTCCGATCTGGTGCTGGGTACCGAGGGGTTCACGAATTGCAAAGATACGATTTTTGACCTGAGCGGCAAGGTCGTGTGGAAATACCAGGAAGAAGGCCAGGCCCCGGGAAAGACCAAATTCAATCCCTACGTTCAGGAGCACATAGATTTTGTCAACGCCATTCGAACCAATCAACCCGTCAACGAAGCGGAAAACGTGGCGTACTCAACACTGACCGCCATCATGGGCAGGCAATCGGCCTACACCGGCAACAAGATTCAGTGGGACGAAATGATGGATTCGAACGAGCGCCTCGGCCCTACCGAATACGCCATGGGCCCCGTAGACATCAAAGCGGTAGTGCCGGTGCCCGGAAATGCCGCGAACATCGGCAAGCACGCACGGACTGCTTGATTCACCGCTCCAACACGCGGAGGGTTCGGGAGCGTGATTCGCCATCAGCCTTTCGATTGGCCATTGCCTCGTGGGGCTTCGCCCTTTCTTTCTGCAAAAAAGGGGAGAAGGCTCCTACTGCCTGGTCCCAGTCTCATCCGCGTTGGCGACGGCGATCTTTTCGACGAGGGCTGCCCGCTCCGGGCTGCCCTCAGGGGCGCTCGTGTAGCTTCGTAGTTGTCGTTGATGGCTTTTGAATAGCATGCGCTGAGGAGCCTGGAACAGGTCTCCGCATCCACGCCTTCGCCCATGGCGCAGAACCTGGCCCGGCCTTCTTCCGATTTCCTGCTGTTTTCCTGGTACCGGGCGCAGTTCTTCAGGTGGGAGGTCTGGCTTTGGGGGAACTCTTCGCCCAGCCAAAACTTAGGGTCGTTTCGCTGGTACACATGGAAGCAGTGGAAGCAGAAGCCCCCGGCCAATTCTGGAGGCGTGAGGTGGCAGTTCCTGTGGTTGCCATGGCTCCGCTGCTGGCACGTTATCTGCGTGCATGGAGGTCACAGACTGTATTTGCTGCCGATACCGACTCGATTTTTGCAAGTCACAAGACCAGGGGCAGAAGTCCACGGGTTGCCAATATGCTGGCTTCGGATGATCTCCGTCCGGCGGCAGTTAAAGCTGGTGTCTTGACAGTCACCCGTGAGGCCCGGCTGAACAAGCACGACGAGGAAGCGATAAATCTGCGGTACTGGGAGAAGGATGGAAACGAGGTGCGCCACTTTGGCTTCCATAACCTTCGTCATTCTTTGGCGTCGTTCCTGACAACAAAGAAAAAGAAGGACGTGAGATCCGTTCAGCGCAGCCTTCTTCATCCAAACAGCTCGATCACGCTTGACAAGTATTTGCAGACAGACATGGACGAGCTTGTCGCAGCCCAGGAGCTGATGTTGGATGCAATTTTCCAACACAACAATTGGGCTCTGAACTAAAATGGCTTATACCCCAGCTTGTTCAGAGGCAGGCAATTTTTGCGTGGTATATTGAAGTTGGGTAATTCGTTGGGCAGCTTGCAATGAATCTGGGGTTGTGTTAAGGTCATTAAAATCAATTAAATAGGCCCGTAGCTCAGTCTGGTTAGAGCGCTACCTTGACACGGTAGAGGTCAACGGTTCGAGTCCGTTCGGGCCTACCATTATTTTCAATAACTTGCCCCGGCACCGCTTCCGCCTCACCCTCTTTTGTGACGTGTTTTGTGACATTGGCCCCTTCTGAAGTGGCCTGTTGCGGGCGATTTGAGAGGGCCCGTTTTGCGGATAGCTTGGCCTCAAGCTGAATATGCGAGTAGCGCCGTAGCATCCACCCGGTGCACAAAGAAACACAGGCGATTCTCGCCCAGAACATCCTTCATGCTCGGCGGCACCAAATAAGCTTGATGGGGATTGTAGGTCAGGAATTTCATGGCGGCCCTCCTCTCCCCGCATTATACGAACTCGTCAACCCCGGTTGTCACGCAGACTGATATGGAGGAAGCTTAGGGGCGAACCGGACGACCCCGAAAACCGTTGATCTTGACCCCCGAAGAGCGCGAGCGGCTACAGTCTTTGGCCTATCGCGCCCGCAGCCAGCCGCTCCTGGCTCGGCGCGCATGTGTGGTGCTGGCCTGCGCCGAGGGGTTGTCGAACAACGTTCGTGGCCAAGAGACTGCGCTGCTCGCTCGTTTCGCGCAGCGGACTTGTGCCTCCCAGCCCTCTGAACTTACATCACGAATTACTGGGACAGGAGACGAGGGGGGTTTTTCAGGCCGCCACCCAGCGCCGCCCCTGAAACAACTTGCGCGGTCATTGGTCAGGCCTCTGCCATGCTCAGGGTCAAGTGCTTGCAAGGAGTTAGCGGCAGGTCGCCTTGCCCGCGCCCTTCAATGCGCTTCACACACCGGAAACAGATTACACACCCGGATCGGGGGCTCCGCCGCCCGGAATGCCCACGAGGCAGGGGCATACATTCCAGCCAGTGCTGCAACTCTCTGATTAGATGGCAGTTGTTTAATTTTTCGAACTGCCGGTCCAGGTGCTGGCCTTCGCGCCCGCGATCCCGGCAGTTTGGTGCGCCGGGTGCTCAGTGACGGGACAATCAGGGGGTGGGGACAGCTTGGGCGAGCTTTCCTGTTGAACCTGTGCACATGTCAAGCTCCTTCCTGTCCATCCTGTCCATCAACCTCCTGACGCGGGGCAAATCCACGCTCGTTGAAACGGGCGATGGGTCCCCAGATGGAGGCTCCTCCGTTGGCTTGACAGGCCCGGAGGAAGGGAAAGAAATGATCAAACAGAAAACGAAAAGGGCC
Source organism: uncultured Acidobacteriota bacterium (assembly GCA_963783155.1). Classification (GTDB taxonomy): domain Bacteria; phylum Acidobacteriota; class Terriglobia; order UBA7540; family UBA7540; genus SCRD01. The sequence goes on from CAWANC010000020.1 coordinate 239,476, forward strand.
CTCAAGGGTCTTCTGGAAAACCACATGTTTTACCGTGACGCTGAGCGGACGTTTTTCGAAGCGGAGGAGTTCCCCTGGGTTGCCGCCGTTGAGGCGGAATGGAGGGCAATTCGCAAGGAATTGGACTTGCTGATGCTGGACCGGGAACAGATCACCAATTTCCAGGATTACTCGCCACCCCAGAAGAGCATTACGAATGACAACAACTGGAAGACCTTCTTCCTTTATGCTTTTGGGCGTGTCGAAAAAGAGAACTGTGGGCGCTGCCCCGAAACCGTGCGAATCCTGAAAAAGATTCCCCAGATGAACACCGCGATGTTTTCCATTCTATCGCCCGGGAAGTACATTCCTCCGCACCGCGGACCTTACAAGGGTGTGCTCCGCTATCACCTCGGGTTGATGATCCCGCAACCGGAAGGCACTTGCAGGATTCGAGTGGGAAATGACATCTGGCCCTGGAAAGAGGGAAGAGTCTGATTTTTGACGACAGTCACGAGCATGAAGTCTGGAACGACTCTGATTCCTATCGCGTGGTGCTGTTCGTCAATTTCGCGCGTCCAACCATTTTTCCCTACTCTGTTGTCAACCGGTCTATTCTCTGGGCGCGCAGCTTGCGTCCGCTCTAGCCGGAGACGGAAAGGGAAGACAGTGTGCGGCAGGTTCAATGCCGCCAGGGACCCTGAATCGATGATCGTCGCCCGCTTCCGGGCGTGTGAGGGCCGTTGACGGGGCAGAGACGACCAGATCTTTGCACTTCCGGCGTATTAGCCTGGCTCTATTCCAGGGCGCTGGCCGATGCCCTGCTTCGTTTATGGGCACGGTTGCGTTTGGTATTTTAAGCATTCATATTTTCGTCTAGTTTCCCGGCATCCATTTCCTGTAAGCTTTCTCTTAAGTAAGCGATGTTGCCGGCGGCCCGGAACCAAATTCACCCCGGCACATCTAACTAAGCAGACTTGTATTGCTGGGGGGGAAATGTCCATTCGACCCGTTAAGCAGCTGATCAAATCCAAGCCAACGTTGGAAGGCGCGGGCGTGCATCTCCGCCGCGCGTTCGGGTTTGGCAGCACTTCAGATTTTGACCCGTTTCTTCTTCTCGACGACTTCCGTAATGAGCGCCCGGAAGACTACCTGGCCGGTTTCCCGTGGCATCCGCACCGCGGCATTGAGACCATCACCTACGTCCTGGCGGGCGACGTGGAGCACGGCGACAGCCTGGGCCACAGCGGCACCATCGGCGCGGGTGACGTGCAGTGGATGACCGCCGGCAGCGGCATCATTCATCAGGAGATGCCCAAGGGCGATTCCTCGGGGCGCATGCACGGATTCCAGCTCTGGGGCAACCTGCCCTCTTCGCTCAAGATGACGGCGCCGCGTTACCAGGAGGTGAAGTCGGCCGAAATTCCAGAGATCACCGACGATGACGGCACGCTGGTTCGTGTAGTCTCCGGAGATTTCTGGGGCAAGAAGGGTCCCGTGGACGGCGTCGCGGCCGACCCCATCTATATCGACGTTACTTTGCCGCCCGGCAAGCGCCGGACACTGCCAGTGGAAACCACCCGCCACGCCTTTGCCTACATTTTTGATGGCGCGGGAAAGTTCTTGAACGCCTCGGAGCCGCTGGAAGTTCCCACTGAATCCGTCGGAAGTGCGGACACGACTCCGCCCACTGAGGCAGACAACCGCTCACTCGTCCTCTTTGACCGTGGCGACGAGGTTACTATTGAGGCTGGTGAAGAAGGCGTCCGCTTTCTTCTGGTTTCGGGCAAGCCGCTTGAAGAGCCTGTGGCGTGGTACGGACCTATCGTCATGAACACCCAGGAAGAACTTCGTGAGGCGTTCAGCGAACTCAAACACGGTACCTTCCTCAAACACAAGCAGGCGGAGTAAGCGCCTTATTCTGTAGCGGCGCGTTTACTCCGCCATTACCGGTTTTGAACCGATGGGTCTGGCCCACCACGCGGGGCGGCGACTCCTGCACGCAGCTCAGCACGCCGGGGCACCTGAAATCCGGGCATGGCGTAAAGCCAAGGCTGACTGCTGCCGGACCTGGTAACAAAATTTCCTTTCATCGGCAGCGCCGCCACAGGACGCGATACTCTCGGCCATGGCGCGGCGATGCATTCACCCCTCGCCTTGGGATGCGCTAGAATGAAATATTTACGGCAAACATATGGACACGACCACGCGACCCAGGGTTTCGGTTGTCAAATACCTGAACACCGCCCCGTTGATCTGGGGCATGCTGAAAGGCGATCAGCAGGGAAAATACGATCTCGACTTCACCACACCTGCAAAGTGCGCGGATGACCTGGGCCTGGGGGAGGCGGCGGTTGGCATCGTGCCGTCCATCGAGTACCAGCGCATGGAGCGGCTGCGCGTCCTGCCCGGATGCTCCATCGCTTCAAAAGGCATCGTCCAGAGCGTCGTGCTGCTCAGCAAAGTGCCTATCGAAGAGGTGGAGACCGTCGCGCTCGACAACTCCTCGCGAACCTCGGCGGCGCTGGTTCGGGTGCTGTTGCAGAAGTTTTATTCGCGGCCCGTCAGCTCGGCTCCGGCGGACCCTGACCCGCAGACGATGTTGCAGCACGCCGATGCGGCGCTGTTGATCGGCGACCCGGCGCTCACCTTTGATGCCGGAGACCTGATGGTGTATGATCTCGCCGCTGAGTGGAAAAAGTTTACGGGACTGCCTTTTGTTTTTGCGGTCTGGGCGGGGCCTGAAGACGCCGGGATCGAGCGTTTCTGCGCGGACTTTGAAGCCTCAAGGGACTACGGTCTCGCGCACATCGACGACATCGCCCGTGAGTATGCGCCCAGGCTGGGACTGGCGCCGGAGGTGCTGACGGTTTACCTGAAGGAGAATATCGATTATTCTTTGGATGAGGAAAACCTGCAAGGGTTTGCGGCTCTTTTACCGCCTTGCGCACGAAATCGGCCTGATCCCGCGGATCAGAGAAATTCAATTCGCTCAGCTTGGGATGGGGGCTTGATTTCCGGCAAACGCGTGCGGCGAAGGCTTTCATTTCATCATCGAGTAGAGAACGATGGGTTTAACCGAGGCACAGGCTCTCGAAATGTTGCGCTCCGACGATCTGACCGGCGTCGGCATGGAGGCCGACTCTCTGCGCCGGCGGCTCCACCCTGGAAACATTGTCTCCTACCAGATTGACCGCAACATCAATTACACCAACATCTGCACGGAGTACTGTTCCTTCTGCGCCTTTTACCGGCCTGTGGGCTCGCCGGAAGGATACGTGCTTCCGCTCGAAACCATATGTCAGAAGATTGAAGAGACGATCTCGCTAGGCGGTACCGGGGTCCTGATGCAGGGCGGCCTGCACCCTGACCTGAAGATGGATTACTACGAGAACCTCCTTTCCAGCATCAAGCAGCGTTATCCCCAGGTCCACTTGCACTGCCTTTCTGCTCCGGAAGTCCTGAACATCGCGGAGCTTTGCGGGCTGACCGTTCGCGATACGCTGATGCGCCTGATGGACGCGGGCCTCGATTCCATTCCCGGAGCGGGCGCCGAAATTCTGGACGACGAGGTTCGAAAACGGATTGCGCGGCTGAAGTGCAGCACCGAGGAATGGCTTTCCGTGCACCGCGAGGCGCACAAGCTGGGCATGCGGACCACCGCCACCATGATGTTCGGCTGCGGAGAGACCTTCGAGCACCGCATCGCGCACCTGGAACGCGTTCGGCGGCTGCAGGAAGAAACCGGCGGCTTCACGGCTTTCATTCCCTGGTTCTTTCAGCGCGAGAACACCTCGCTGGGGCGCTTCGTCAAGGAAGAAGTCACGGCTGTGGAATATCTCAAGACGCTTGCCGTCAGCCGCCTTTACCTGGATAACATTCAGAACGTTCAGGCGTCCTGGCTGACGCCGGGCCACAAGGTCGGCCAGATCGCACTTCGCTTTGGTGGCAATGACGTCGGCAGCATTCTGATTGAAGAGAATGTGGTCTCCGCCGCGGGCTGCGGGCGCACATCTTCTGAGGAAAAGCTTCGCTGGATGATTCGTGACGCCGGCTTCCGGCCCATCAAGCGCGACACGCTTTATCGCAATTACTTCCTCAATTAGGACAGCCTCGCGAACGGCCTGCCGGGTGCTGCCTGCGGCTCTACGCTGATGACCGAGCTTCGATGGAATCCGACGGTGCGCGAATGGGTCTCCACCGCATCGCATCGCCAGAACAGGCCCCAGATGCCACGCGACTGGTGCCCTTTCTGTCCCGGGTCAGGGCGCGTGCCCGACCACTACGACGTCTATATCTATCCCAACGATTTCGCCGCCTTCACCATTCCCGCTCAGCCGCCGGCCATTGAAGGCGACGATTTCTATCCCGTCAGGCCCTCGTACGGCAAGTGCGATGTGGTGCTTTACCACCCGGACCACAACACCTCCATCCCACAGATTTCCGTGGAGCACCTCACGCTCCTGGTGAAAACCTGGCGCAAACGCTTTGAGGAACTCAAGGCGACGCCGGGCATCCGCTACGTGCTGATTTTTGAGAACAAGGGTGAGGTGATCGGGGTTACCATGCCCCATCCGCACGGGCAGATTTACTCTCTCCCGCTCGTCCCACCCATCATCAAGAAAGAGCTGGCAGCCGCGCGCGCCCATCACCGCAGCCATGGCCGGTGTCTTTTCTGCGACATTCTCCGGAAGGAACGCAAGGATGGGCGGCGAATTGTGGCGGAAAACCGGGCGTTCACGGCCTTCATACCTTTCTATGCGCGCTGGCCCTACGAGGTGCACGTCTATCCGCGGCGCCATCTGGGGGCGCTCGACGAGTTCAGGCCGTCGGAAGAAAAGGCGCTGGCGGAGATGCTGAAGTGGGTGACCCGCAAATACGACAACCTGTTCCAGATTTCATTCCCTTACATGATGCTGCTGCACCAGGCGCCTACGCGCGGGCGGCATCCGTATTACCATTTTCACATTGAGTTCTATCCCCCGCACCGCAGCAAGGAAAAACTGAAGTACCTGGCCAGCGTCGAAACGGGTGCGGGAACGTTTCTGAACGATTCGCTGGCCGAGGAAAAGGCCGCCGAACTGCGCCGCGTGGCGCCCAGAACGCTCCGCGAAGTTGGCTGATGGCATGAGGCCCCGGGAACACTCCATGTTGAACGAAGCCTTTCAAAAGACCTATGGATCAGCGCCAGACGTTATCGCCCGCGCCCCCGGACGCGTGAACCTGATTGGTGAACACACCGACTACAATGACGGCTTTGTGCTTCCCGCCGCGATTGACCGCGCTATTGAATTCGGCGCTCGCCGCCGCAAAGACTCGGTTGTGCGCGCCTACTCGATCGACTTCCAGGACCAGGTCGAGTTCAGCCTGGACGCGATTGAAAAAGACAACGAACATCCCTGGAGCAACTACCTGCGGGGCGTGCTCAAATTCCTGCAGGAGGACGGGCACAGCCTCACCGGCGTTGACGTGGCGTTTGGCGGCAACGTGCCGCGGGAAGCGGGGCTCAGTTCGTCGGCGGCGGTCGAGGTCGGCGCGGTGGTGCTTTCGATGAAGCTTTTCAACATTGAACTGGACCCTCTTGAGGTGGTTCGCCTCGCCCGGCGCGCGGAGAATGACTTTGTCAACGTCCCTTGCGGAATCATGGACCAGTTCGCCTGCGCGCTGGGCAAACGCGATCACGCTTTGTTCCTCGACTGCCGCGACCTTTCTTACCGGTACGTTCCCCTGTCGGGGCGCGTCAAGATCGTGGTGTGCTATTCGGGAGTCCGGCGGTCGCTGGCCGCATCGGAATACGAAATCCGCCTGAAGCAGTGCCGCCAGGCCGTGGCGCAACTGGGGACCACGGGGCTGGCGGTCAGGTCGCTTCGTGAGATCGACCTGACGGACCTGGAAGTCGCAAGCCACAGCCTGAGTGAAATTCTGCTGAGGCGCGCCCGGCACGTGGTGAGTGAGAATGACCGCGTGCTCAAGGCCGTCAAGGATTTGGAAAAGGGTGACCTTGAAAGCTTCGGCAGGCTGATGGTCGCTTCGCACGAAAGCCTGCGGGATGATTACGAGGTCAGTTGCAGAGAGCTCGACGTTCTGGTGGAGTTGGCCCTCAAACAGCCCGGCGTTCTGGGAGCGCGGATGACCGGCGCGGGCTTCGGAGGCTGCACGGTCAACCTGGTTCGCGCCGGCGCGGCTGAATCGTTTGCGGAAGCAGTCCGGGAAGGCTACAGCGAAGCCACGGGACTCAACGCGGAAGTCTACGTTTGCGAGGCTTCTGACGGCGCACTGACCGCTGGCGCCTGAACGGGGATCGAATTCGGCAGGGTCGCGATTTTGCCTCCGGAGGCTGAAGTGCCATGAGAGTCAGGCGTCTTACCGCCGGGGGAAGATTTCTTCGGGCCTTTCAGCAGCAGCATCAGGGCGCTGAGCAGAAAAAAGACCAGAAGGATAACCAGCAGGGTGCGGACAACCCTGCTGCCTTCACCTTCGATAAAAGGGCAGGTCGCTTTCGGTGTTCTCCTCCGCGCCAGGTACCAGGGGAAAATAACCATCCACAATAAAAGCGATCCGAGACTCCAACGGATTGGCGCGGGAATATTCTTTTCGCGAGCGTCGCGATATACCCAGGCTGAGGATAAAACCACCAGCCCCAACAGCGCGAACTGGCCTATTGCAGGTCCCAGCAGGCTCTCAGCGAGAGCCGCAACCACCAGCCAGATCCCAAGCGTGGTGAAAAAGATACCCCACGAAAACCGGGCGTACTCTTGAGTCGGCAGGCGAATAACCTGCTCGGCAATGACAATGGTAACGTCCGGGCGAACGATCTCATCGGGATTAACGTCTTGCTTGCAGGAAGGGCATATGCGGACCGACGGAGCCAGCAGTTGGCCGCAGTTCGGACAGGCAAACGGTTCGTTCGGGAAGGTTGCTGCCGGCTGCAAGCCAGTTCCCTCGGGCAAATCAGCCATTGGCAGTTCTTTCCTCTCCCGGTTTGTCCGTTCCTCTGTTCATGGAGTCGAATTCCATCCCTGGTGATCTTTCCAGTCTAACACCTGGCGGTAAACGATTCTGCGGGAAAGCCGGTTGAAGTCGCGAATGCGCCCTTGGGCGCGATTGCCCCCCTGTGACTGATAATACCAGCCCGCTTCCTGGTGCAGGGCCATCACCTCGCCAGACACAAACAGAGTGTGTTCTGAATAATGATAGGGAGTCGAAGGAATCGTCTTCGGATTATAGACCCTGTCGACGTAGAGTTTGATGCTCTGGGGCGAGAGTTCTTTCGTGCTCACCATCTCCTGCAGGGCCTTCACCACGAAATAGTTGTTCACAACGTGGTCAATGTGACCTTCGGCCGGAGGATGGGCCGTCACAACCACTTCCGGATTAAATTCCTTTAAAAATCTTTTCACTGCCGCCACCACCGACTCGCGCGCATAAGGCAGGTTGGGCTGGAAAACGTTCGGATAGGGCGTGTGATCAGAAGCCAGCAGGACCGACAGATAAGGATGGGCGGGGTCGGGATGGTGATACCAGATTTCGCCCGAACCACCATCCGGCATTCCCAGGAAATAAATATCCTCTTTCGGCACCCCCAGGTGCCCCAGAACCGCACGCGTCTCATCCATGCGCAACATGCCGAAGTTCATAGCCTCGGCGGGACTGCACGAGTGCTGGTAATAGCGGTCGCACGACCCGGCATCGCCGCCGGTAAAGTAGACAAAGTGGATCGGGATGTGGTTCTCAACGGCCGCCCGAGTGAGTCCGGCCCAGCCGCCTTCGTCATCCTCGTGCGCGCAGAAAATCAGAATCGACCTGGGCAATGGATTCACGCCCAGTTCAAGGTCGTTCTCCGCCACGGTGTTTCCAGCCGAATCGCTGAGAACCACCTCAGCCCGATAGAGCCCCGCCCGGCCAGAAGGAAGCGCAAAGGATACCGATTCCTTCCTCGCTCCCGAACCCGGCTGCAGGTCAAGCCGTCCGGCAACAACCTTCTTTTCAATGGATTTCCCATCCGGGTCCAGCAAGGATGCCGTGGCGGTAATCTGCTCCCAGGCTGTTTTCCCTGGGTTCCCGATGGAGAAAAGAATGGCCGCATCCTGGCCGGGCATAAACATCGTGTGGCTGGTGTCGAACTGGATGGCGCCGGCGTTTAGCCCCGGAGGATAGAAGTGCCGGTAGTCCTTGGTATCAACCTTGCTCAGCTCGGGATAAATATACTGCGGGGGATAAAGCTTGGGCGCGGTGACGCCGGGAGGCCGGATCAGGACCAGCTGGCTGAAGGCGATGTCCAGAACGTTCTTCCGGTCGTGATCCCACACCACCACCCCATACTGATGAATCGTCGATTGGTCCACCTTGTCGGCAACGGCCACGTCCTTCGCGCGAATTTCCTGTTCCGCGCCTGCCGCCAGCGTCAGGTCTTTTTTCAGAGTCACCACACTTGCGGCGGCCTGCTGGGCGGGCCCGGCAATCCAGGGCCAGTAGCGGTTTGAGAACTCAACCCGAAGGCCATTCAGTGGCTGGTTCGTCAGGTTTTTAATCGTGATGTCGCTCGCTACATGATCGCCCGTCACATAGAAAGTCTTGTCCAGCCTGATGCCCTCAATCCTGGCCAGCTTGCGGTAAACGGCGAATGAACCGGCCTGAGGCGCCCTGATAAATGTGACTCCGGAGATCCGGTCATAGCCCAGCAGGTCGATCTCATAACGCCCTGTCCGGGCGTCCGCAGGAATTTTCCAAAGCAGGGAATAGGAACTCGCCGCCGGATCGGCGGGGATGGTCCAGACCTGTGAAGGTGAAGTCGTGTACACCGCGTTGCTGTCACCGTCGTAGCGCACCGTGGCCGAAAAAGCCATATTGCCGCGCACCGAGGCTCCCGGAGCCGTGGCCAGCCGCATCAGGACTTCTGAGCCGGCATTGTAACTGGTGCGATTGGTGACCGCGACGACGCTGCTCTGAGCCCGGGCCAGCACGGGCAGCAGCAGGACTCCAGCTACGACAGCAAGTTTTGTACAGATGGACTTTTGTATGTGCTTTGTCAACACGACCTCCTCCGCTCCCGGGCAGTCGGAAAACGGCTCATGCGCGGCCAGCCGAAACAGTCCTGTCGCGACCGCCCGTCGCCCCCGAATCGAGGTTTGTACGCAAGATAACTAATTTATCACGAAGAACGAACCGGCGCGCAGACGCCCTCCCCAAACGCCTGAAATGCGGAATGTAGCAACGACTTTACCCGTCACGTGGCAGGGAGTTGCAGGAGCAGTTGGCGGGGTAAACCCGCCACAACCGTTGCCCGGTAGGCCGGCAAACCCGCCGCTAAGCTTCCGCACCGGACTTTAGTTCCGTTTGAGGGATCAGCTCGGGCAAAGTGCCTGCCTTGGCGAGAATGAGGTAAATCACAAAGCCCACGATAAAAGAGAAAAGGACGGCAGGCCGGTCAATCCTGACCCAACTCGCCGGAACACCCGGAATCTTGTCGAGGATTCCGACCACAAACCCAACTGCCCACGCTACGTATCCAGCCCAGTTGATTCCCTTGCGAGGCCCCGACCATTTTTTCCCGGCCAGGAGATAATCGGCCGCCATGGCGCCGCAGATAGGCCCGAAAGAAGCTCCCACAATCGAGAAGAAGCCAATCAGGTTTTGCGCCACGCCCGAGATGGCCAGAATGACCCCAATCGTCACGCCCACCATGGTGGAGGCGGCGCGCGGGATTTTCGGCAGCATGGTTCCAAAGCTGTTGCCGGCGATAAAGGTACAGAAAGTCGTGGGCACCATGGAAGCCGCCGCAAACAGGAAGAACATCACCGGAGCCAGCGCACCAACGCTCTTGATGGTTCCGGCAAACGTGAAGTCTGAAGCGTTCCCCAGCGTGCCCAGATGGCCGGCCACCGCAAGCACCGGCAACCCGCCTGCCACCAGGATCGCCAGCGCGATACCCGTCAGCCCGCCCCAAACCACGTCGCCTCGGTTCCGGTTGTTCAGGCCGAAGTCAGCGCCAGCGGCGCCGGCGGTGGCAAAGAACCCGATGACGATGGCGAGCATGGTCAGAAAGCCACCCCAGGGGTCGTGCTGCGGAGGATGATAGCTGGCCACGCCGTCTTTGTTGGCCCAGAAAACGATGATGATCATCACCAGCGGCACCCAGTTCAGAAACTGGGCGATGCGCGCCATGTACGAAATTCCTTTGATAGCCACCCAAGCCAGCCCATAGGCCCACACCAGCGCAATGGCAACGAACAGCGTCTTCGATTGGCTGCCGAGCCCCTCCATGATGTAATCCACGGCGAAATAAGTCGCCACGGCAAACCATCCGATCTGAAGACAGCCCATCAGCAGGCCGGGCATCAGGTAGCCGCCCTTCACGCCGAAGGTGGAGGTTCCAACAATGTAAAGTGGGCGTCCCGTCTGCATGCCCAGCATGGCCGGGGCGTAATAAAAGAGCGCGAAACAGAGCAGGCCGGCCACAAACAGTCCAAGGATGCAGACGGCAGGACTGGCCTGGCTCAAGGTCGGCGCTGAAAGCCCCAGGTAGAAAGCGACCCACAGGAAAATCCCCGCGTATGAAGGGAACGTGCTCTTGTACCAGGGAACCCGTTTGTCCAGAGGATTGGGAACGGACGATTTAACGTAATTGGGTAGTTCGGCGGCCATTTTTCCCCCATTGAGTCGGCGCGATAGAGTCTGGTCGGGGTCAAAGAATAGTCGCTGCCGGGCCTTTATGCAAGTTGAAAAGCAAAAATCAGTGGAGGGGCTTTGGGCCTGGCGGGCGCCCTCAAATGGGTCGGGCGGGGATTTGCAGAATCGCGCCCGGCTAAGTCTGCCCGCCTTCGGCAAACAACTCGTAGCCGGGGTTGGGCGGAAACATTTCCGCCATCAGAACCATGCGCTGGCGAAGGACAGATGCGGGCAGGTGTTCGGGGCCCAGCTGGATCTGGACATCGTGCCAGAGTCCGTGGATATATTCCGCGCAGGTGCTGGTGAAGGAGACGTCGCGATACTTCAGGAACTGCAGGCCCGTTCGCGACCAGCGGTTGCGCCGTCGAAGGGGCTGCTTGGCCTGGTAGGCTTCCTCATCGATTTCGCCCTCGAACCCCTGGCTCAGTTCTTCCTGCAACATCGACGTGTAGCGCACCCCTTCCTCGGGGCGTGAGGCGCACGCGGAGAAGCTCGGCCACGCTCGCCAGAAATTCCCACCCGGTGTCATGAGGGTCCAGGTCGCGGCAGGCAAGGACCAGGTCCATCCCGTTCCTGTTTTCCAGCCAGACCGCGGAATGCTTATCGCCCTTCGGATTGGAAAAGGCAACCCTGTCGCCCGATGGAAAGCACGCCACAAAAGGGACCAGAAGAATTCTCAGCTTTCCAACGCGGCGGGCAATCGCCTGAGGGACGGCCCGCGCGGGTTCGCGAACCATGGTCCGTTCTTCGGAGGGGCTCAGCGCAACCGCCGAGTGCAATTCCCAATCATGCGCAAGCCGGGAGAGCGGCACAAACGTCTGCTCGACATATTCGCGCACCAGAATGCTTTTCTTCACAGAAGCCTGCGAAACGCTCAAGGAACCCTCACGAACCAGATCTTCACTCTATTGTGGAGGATAAGCTTGCCCGGTGTCCAGCACTCAACCTGGAACTGCAAGCCGCAATCCGGGAGCGCCCTTCAGGCGATCAGAGCCGGCTTCGCGCCCCTGCCAGAAAAGAGTTGCGCTGTCGGTGGAGCCGGGGCAAAATGAAAAGGTAAGGACTTGAACAGCCTGAGGCATTCCCAGGCAGCAGAACGCATAGCGGGCTCCGGCAAGTGAATCCCATCCGAGTTGTATCCAGGCAGGCGTGGGGCCGCGGAAAAAGGCTTTGCAACTAACCCCGGAAAAATTCCCAGCACTCTCACTTCCCGACGACAAGTTCCACGACCATTGTGGGGTGTTTGCCGTCTATGGTCATCCTGAAGCTGCCAAGCTCACTTATCTGGGCCTCTACGCGCTTCAGCATCGCGGGCAGGAAAGCGCCGGCATGGTTGTAACCGACGGCGACCGGCTGAACGGCCGCAAGAACATGGGCCACGTGGCGGAGGTTTTCAACGAGAAAGTTCTGCAGCACCTCCCCGGACATGCCGCCATTGGCCACACGCGATATTCGACCGCCGGCGATACCAACCTGAAGAATGCGCAGCCCCTCAGCGTCAGTTGCCAGAAAGGCCAGGTGGCCCTGGCCCACAACGGGAACCTCGTGAACGCCTCCAGCATCCGGCGCGAACTGGAAGCCCGCGGCGACATCTTCCAGACCACCAGCGACACGGAAGTGATCCTTCACTATTTCGCCCGTTCCCGGCACAGTGGCATTCCGGAATCGATTGCCGAGGCCCTGGACCGTGTTTCGGGCGCCTACTCGCTGGTGATGCTTTTCAAAGACAGCGTTTACGCCATTCGCGATCCGCGCGGATTCCGGCCGCTCTGCCTGGGGCAGCTCAACGGCGCTTACGTCGTGGCCTCAGAGACCTGCGCGTTTGACATCATCAGCGCCACCTACCTGCGTGAAGTCGAGCCGGGTGAAATGGTGATTCTGGACAAGCGCGGCATTACGTCCCTGCGTTTTTCCCCGCCGGCCAAGCCGGCAAAATGCATCTTTGAGCACGTCTATTTTTCACGGCCTGACAGCCTCGTATTCGGCCGCTCTGTGCAGAGCAGCCGCGAAATGCTGGGCCGGCGCCTTGCGCAGGAACATCCGGCAGACGCGGACATCGTGGTTCCGGTCCCCGATTCCGGAGTCGCCGCGGCGCTGGGGTATGCGGAAGAATCGGGCATTCCGCTGAAGTTTGGGCTCATCCGCAACCATTACATTGGCCGCACGTTCATTGAGCCCGCGCAGGCCATCCGGGATTTTGGAGTCAAGATGAAGCTCAATCCCGTGCGCAGCCTGCTGGAGGGCAAACGCGTCGTGCTGGTGGATGATTCCATCATCCGCGGCACCACCAGCCGCAAAATCGTGCGCCTGGTCCGCGAGGCTGGAGCGCGCGAGGTTCATTTCCGCATCAGTTGCCCGCCCACGATTTCGCCCTGCTACTACGGAGTGGACACGCCAACGAAAAAAGAACTGATCGCATCCAACCACAGCCTGGAAGAGATCCGCGATTACGTTGGGGCGGACACGCTGGGATATCTTTCACTGGACGGCCTGCGCGCCGCCGTTGGAAATGACAAAGAAGATTACTGCCTGGCCTGCTACACTGCCAGCTATCCCACGGCTATCCAGGAGCCGCTGATCGCTCTGCGAAACCGGGACTAACGTTTATGGAACCTTCCGAGCCCTTGAACGCCGGCGAACAACCTCAGAATCCTCCTGAGCAGCTTCCCGCGACTTCCCGCCGCGCCGCCCGCCACGACGGGTGGTGGGAAACGGTCCGGTCTCTCCTGATTGTCCTGATCGGAGTATTCTGCATCCGCACCTTTGTGGCGGAAGCCACCGTGATCCCGACGGGTTCGATGGAAAACACCATCCTCATCGGCGACCACGTTTTTCTGAACAAACTGCTTTACGGCCCCGAACTGCCTTACACCGACGTGCGTTTTCCACGCCTTGCACCCATTCACCATGGCGACATCGTGGCATTTCATTATCCGGTAAATCCCGCCCAGATGTTTGTCAAGAGGGTGATCGGGGTTGGCGGTGACGTCATCCGCGTCGTAGACAAGAAGGTTTACCGCAACGGGAAGCTCCTCAAGGAGCCCTATGCGCGCTTTCAGTCATCCGCCATCTTTCCGCTCCGCGACGACTTTCCGCCGCCGAAAAGCGAAATCAACGAATTGCCGGCGGCCTGGGGGCTCGATCCCAACTGGGCCCGCGAAATGCCCAACTTTATTGGCAAGGACGGCCTGCATGTCCCCAAAGGGTATCTGTTTGTGATGGGCGACAATCGGGACGATTCTCTCGACAGCCGCTTCTGGGGATTCGTGCCCGTGCAGAACGTGGTGGGCGAGCCGCTTTTTGTCTACTGGTCCTACAACGCGCCCACGCATGAATGGCTCGACGACGGGCTGAGAGACCGGCTGAAATTTGACGCCTCCATCCTCTGGAACTTTTTCACCAAAACGCGCTGGTCCAGAATGGGCAAGATCTTCTGACGGATTCCGTCCTTCTGATTTTCTTTTGTGATTCCGCCAAAGGAGTCCTTTACAACTGATGCGTTATCGAGATGCGGGCGTCGACATCAATGCGGCGAGCCGCGCCAAATCACAGATTAAAGAGCTGGTCAGCCGGACCTTCAATCCCCGCGTCTTAGGAGGGTTTGGAGCCTTTGGAGGTTTTTTTTCTCTGAAGGGGCTTCCCTCAGACGCTGTGCTCGTTTCCAGCATGGACGGCGTGGGCACCAAGCTCAAAATCGCTTTCGCCGCCAACCGTCATGAAGGCGTCGCCCGCGACCTGGTGTTCCATTCTGCGAACGACATCGCGGTGCACGGCGCGCGGCCGCTCTTCTTCCTGGACTATCTGGCCACGGGAAAAATCCGTCCGAAAGTCGTCACTGATATTGTGCGCGGCCTTTCGGACGCCTGCCGACAGGTGGGCTGCGCGCTCATTGGCGGAGAGACCGCCCAGATGCCCGGCTTTTACGCGGCCAACGAATACGATCTGGCAGGCTGCATCGTGGGATGGGTGCGGCAACGCGAAATTCTGGACGGCAGCCGGATTCGCTCCGGTGATGTGATCCTGGGGCTGCCCTCGCTCGGCCTGCACACCAACGGCTATTCTCTCGCCCGCAAGGTTCTGGTGGACCAGGCGGGCATCGGACTTTCCGAGCGCGTTCCGGAACTGGGGCGAAGGCTCGATGAAGAACTGCTGGCGCCGCACCGCTGCTACGCGCCGCTGCTCCAGCCGCTGCATCAGAAAGGCTGGCTCAGCGGACTCGTCCACGTCACCGGCGGCGGCATCACCGACAACACCCCGCGCATTCTTCCCGCCAAGTGCCAGGCGGAAGTTTATCTGGGATCGTGGCCCGTCCCACCCGTCTTCAACATGATCGCCAGTCTCGGAAAAGTGCGCCAGGCGGAGATGCTGCGCACTTTCAACATGGGCCTGGGCATGCTCCTGATCGTTCCAAGGAAGAACCTGGAGAACGTCGCCCGCGCGCTCAAGAGGAAAAAAGAGAAGTTTTATACCGTGGGCAGGATCGTTCGCGGCCCGGCTGGGGTAAAATATCTGGCCGGAACTCCAGACCGTGTTTAGAGGGTTGCGGAAGACTGCCCTTTGAACCGCGTCATTCCGAGCGAAGCGAGGAATCTGCTTTTCCGGGCCTCCGGCTTCTGTGGTTAAACATCCATGAAGAACATCGGCATTCTGCTTTCCGGCCGGGGATCGAATTTTGAGGCCATTGCCCGCAACGTGGCGGCGGGGAAAATCCCGGCAAAAATCGCCCTGGTCATCAGCAACCGCGAGCAGGCGCCGGGCCTGGAGCGCGCCCGCGCCATGGGACTGAAGACCCTTTTTATTCCATCGAAGGGCAAGGACCGCGAGGCCTATGACGGCGAAGTCGTCGCCGCCCTCAAAGGGGCGCAGGTGGACCTGGTGTGCCTGGCAGGCTTTATGCGCATCCTCAGCCCGGTTTTTGTGCGGGCCTTTCCCGGCCGCATCCTCAACATCCACCCGGCTCTTCTTCCCGCGTTTCCCGGACTCGACGCGCAGAAACAGGCGCTCGATTACGGCGTCAAATTCACGCGGCTGCACCGTCCACATCGTGGACGAAGGCATGGATACCGGCCCCATCGTGCTCCAGGCTGTCGTCCCGGTGCTCGACGATGACACCGTGGAAACGCTCTCGGCGCGAATCCTGAAGGAAGAACACCGCATTTATTCCGAGGCCGTCTGCCTGATGATCGAGGATAAAGTCCGCATCGAGGGACGCCGGACGGTGCTCCTCCCATAGGACGCCGGAAGCCCGAATGGCCTCGATTCCGGCGTATTCTAAAGACCCACAATCGCACACCGGTTCGCGCAATAGACCACTGCGCTGAAGTATGATAAATTATCATACCGATGAGCACAACAAAGGTCGCCATAAGTCTCGAAACCAAAACGCTGAAGGAAGTCGACCGCCTCGTGCAAGAAGGCCGTTTCCCCAGCCGGAGCCGTGCCGTTCAGACAGCGTTAGCGGAGATGACCGCGCGGAACAAGCACCGGCGGCTCATTCAGGAGCTTGCCAAGCTCGACCCGAAAAAAGAGCAGGAACTCGCTGAGGAATTCTTTGCCGGAGAAACACCCTGGCCCGAATACTGAGGGGTGAAATTTACTGGGCAGACCTCGACCCGGCGCGGGGTAGCGAGCAGCAGGGTGTGCGCCCCGTGCTCATCATCAGCCACGACGTTTTCAATGAACGCTCCGGCACGGTGATTGCTCTCGCCCTGACCAGCCAGCCCCAGAAGGTTGGCTTACCGCTCGCGCTGAAACTCGAGAGCCCGCGTCTTCCGAAGCCCTCATGGGTGAAGATCTCGCAGGTTCGAGTGCTTTCAACTCTCCGCCTGGGTAAGCGGGTTGCGCGCATCAGCGCAGAGGAGATGCAGCAGGTGATCGAGGCGCTGTTTGAGCTCGTTGCCTGAGTGCATGGCTTTGATTTCTCGCCAGGCTGTGCCGGGACTTATCCAGAAACATCAAAGGCCCCATGACGCTTAAAGAACAAGTCGCTTATCTCACCAAGGGCGCGCAGGAAACCATTCGCGCCGAAGACCTTCTACACCAAGCTCGAGCGCGCCGCGAAGTCCGGCACGCCGCTGCGCGTCAAAGCGGGCTTCGACCCCACGGCGCCCGACATCCACCTGGGGCACACGGTCCTGATCCGAAAGCTGAAGCACTTCCAGGACCTCGGGCACACGGTGATTTTCCTGATCGGAGATTTCACCGGACTCATCGGCGACCCGTCGGGCCGCAACGTGACGCGCCCGCCCATGACGCCCGAAGAAATCGCCGCCAACGCCGAAACTTACAAGAAACAGGTTTTCAAGATTCTCGATCCGGAAAAGACGGTGGTGGACTTCAATAACCGCTGGCTGGGCAAGCTGAACAGTCCGGAGTGGATGACCCTGCTCTCAAAGTACACCGTGGCCCGGCTGCTGGAACGCGATGACTTCAGCAAACGGTTCAAGGAAGGACGCCCCATCACGCTGCTCGAGCTGGTCTACCCGCTGGCCATGGCATACGACTCGGTGGCGCTCA
The DNA here is from genome assembly GCA_963783155.1 of uncultured Acidobacteriota bacterium. Lineage (GTDB taxonomy): Bacteria > Acidobacteriota > Terriglobia > UBA7540 > UBA7540 > SCRD01. The sequence continues at coordinate 256,639 of CAWANC010000020.1, forward strand.
AGGCCGACGTCGAGCTGGGCGGAACCGACCAGAAATTCAACCTGCTGGCGGGCCGGACCATCCAGCAGGAATACGGCCAGGAACCCCAGGTCATCATGATGATGCCCATCCTGGAAGGGCTTGATGGCGTGCAGAAGATGTCCAAGTCGCTGGGCAATTACGTCGGCATCGATGAGCCGCCCCAGGAAATGTTCGGCAAGCTGATGTCCGTTTCCGACGACCTGATGTGGCGCTACTACGAATTGCTCACGGATCTCTCACCCGCGGAAATCGCCGGCCTCAAGAAATCCGTCAGCGATGGCGGCACTCACCCGCTGGAAATGAAAAAGGACCTCGCCCGCCGGATCATCTCCGATTTCCACGGCGCGCCGGCTGCCGAGCAGGCGCAGAAGGACTGGGAAACGCAGTTTCAGGAGAAGGCGTTGCCTTCGGAAATTCGCGTGCAGTCCTGCGACTTTGACTCCCCGGTCAAACTGTTCCGCCTGCTGGTCATACTGAGGCTTGCCGATTCCAATTCGATTGCGCAGCGCAAGATCAAGGAAGGGGCTGTTTACATCGCCGTGGGAGAGACCGACCCGCCCGATTGGCAGCGATTGACGGATCCGAAGTGGGAATTTGACGCGCGGAACTGCCCGGTGGCCATCTTTCGTGTTGGCCGCAAGCTGGTGAAAATCAGCGCCGGCGCGTGAACAGAATTCCACCCTCTTATTTCCGGTTCCAATCTAAGGAATAATCCTGAGGCAGAGCCCTTAATTCCGGTGCTCTAGTCTTTTGGTGCGGGGATGTGGAGGTTCAGCACCAGATCGAAACGCGTGTCCCAGGAGCTGACCTTGCGCACCTCAGAAGACTGACCCTTGTAATGGGCCTTTACCTGGTAATCTTGGGTCAGCTTGAGGTCAGTAAACTTAAAGCGCCCCTCGGGTCCGGTGTAAATAGCAGCCGTCTTGGCCGTCGTCAGGTTGGTCATTTCCACCGAGGCGCCAACAATGGGGTTGTCTGACGCGTCGAACACCTGCCCCACCAGGGTTTTTGAAGTGGGAGGCTTTATCCTTTTTGCCGACACCGGGGCTGCATCAAACACCATCCACAGCGCTGCAAAGGCCAGCGCGAGGGCGCACGCGCGCATAACGAAGGCCGGTAAACAGCGCCGGCAGGGCACGCCCGGCTCAAGCAGCACGGCCCTGCCTCCTGAAGCCTTACGATTCTTTGTCATCATCAATATCAGCATCCTCGTCTTCGTCGTCCTCGCCGCGACTTAAAATGTCGAGTTCGACGGGGTCCGTACTCACCACTTCGAGTTCAGCACCACATTCCGGGCACTCGATGGACTGGCCCTCTTCCACCTGATCTTCTCCGATGTCGATCATTGCATCGCATTCTGGACACGCCGGCATTGTCGACCCTCCAATCGTCAAATGACAACAACAATAAAAAGTCTAGTCATTTCTTCGGGCGGTGTCCAGAGGGTCAATAGCCGCACAGAGATTTTCCAGGCTCCCTCCCAAAACCGGGCGCTGCCCCTTCCCGCCGGGCGCCAAAAGGTCTTTTGCCATCCTGCCCGAGACACGGTACGCTTAACCGGATGGTGACCGAAATCTTTGTGATGAATTGATGCTCCGGGCCGCAAGAGTTCCAATCCCAAGAGGTGACAGATGGAAAAGCCATTCGATTTTGCAACGCTGGCCGTGCACGCCGGTGAGGAGCCCTGCCAGGCGACGGGCGCTCTGGACACGCCGATCTACCAGTCGACAACCTTCGTCTCCGCCGACGCGGACGAGATGGCCGCGGTGTATGGCGAACAGAAGCCCGGCTATATGTACACGCGCTACGGCAACCCCACCATCCACGCGCTGGAAGCCAAGCTGGCGGCGCTGGAAGGCGGCGAGGCGGCGCTGGCCGCGGCTTCCGGCATGGCGGCGGTCTCAACAGCTATTCTCGGCTATATCAAGACAGGCGATCACGTGGTGGCGGCCCGCTCGCTTTACGGCGCCACGTACAACTTTCTCAACAGGAAACTGCCCCGCATGGGCGCCTCGGCCACCTTTGTGGAATCGACCCGCGGGGAAGATTTTGAACGAGCGATCCAGCCCAACACCCGCCTGATCTACTTTGAAACGCCCAGCAATCCCGTGCTGGATGTGGTGGATATTGCCGAAATAGCCGCGCTCGGCCGTGCACGTGGAATCCCCACCATGCTGGACAACACCTTCGCTTCCCCGGCGCTTCAGCAGCCTCTGCGGCTGGGCGTGACGGTTGCGGTCCATTCGGCCACCAAGTACCTCTGCGGCCATGGCGACGCCATGGGCGGCGCCATCATCGGCTCGCGCGAATACATCTCTCTGCTGGTGCATGAAGTCATCCGCGATTATGGAGGCGTAATCAGCCCCTTCAACGCCTGGCTGATTCTGCGCGGGATTCGCACCCTTCACCTGCGCATGCCCGCCCACTGTTCGAACGCCCGGCAAATTGCGGAATTCCTGGCCGCCCACCCGAAAGTGGAGCGCGTCAACTACCCTGGCTTGCCGGGCCATCCGGGGCATGCAGTGGCCAGGAAACAGATGAGCGATTTCGGGGCCATGATCAGTTTTGAAGCGAAAGGCGGCTACGAAGGCGGCAAGCAGGTGATGGACGGCGTCAGGCTGTTTGCGCGCGCCGCCAGCCTGGGCGATACGCGATCGCTGATTGTGCATCCGGCCTCCACCAGCCATCGCGCCGTGCCGCCGGAAGAACGCCGCGCCATCGGCATCACCGACGGACTGGTGCGATTGTCAGTGGGCGTTGAAGCCGCCGCCGACCTCATCGCCGACCTCGACCAGGCCCTGCAATTCTGATCCAGCACGAACCGCGCAAAGTTTCCGCAGGTTCAACCAGGCGCTGATGTCCTGCTGTTCTAAATCGGGCGCGCGGCAGAAATGTCATTCGAATCCATTCCCGGATGGTGTAGAATCCCCGCCATGAGAATCAGACTGCTTGCTCTTGCCTTCTTGTGCGCCATGCCGTTTGCTGCGCGGGCGCAGGACGTTCATTACCAGCCCGACTGGGCCTCGCTCAACAAGCGCCCCATTCCGCAGTGGTTTGACCAGGCCAAGTTCGGCATCTTCATCCACTGGGGGGTTTATTCCGTGCCGGCCTTCGCGGACCCGCACGCCAAGGGCGGCGAGGCTTACGCCGAGTGGTACTGGAACCACATGCACAACAAGAACGGGCCGACCTGGGCGTTTCACCTGCGCAACTACGGAGCGAACTTCCATTACCAGGATTTTGTCGGCCAGTTCAAGGCCCAACTTTTCAATCCCGACCAGTGGGCGGAGCTGTTTGCCAATTCCGGCGCGAAGTATGTGGTGCTGACCTCGAAGCACCACGAGGGCTTTTGCCTGTGGCCATGTCCCGACAGCTGGAACTGGAACAGCGTGGACGTGGGTCCGCACCAGGACCTGGCCGGCGAACTGACCAAGGCCGTTGTGGCGCACGGGCTGAAGATGGGTTTCTACTACTCGCTCTACGAATGGTACAACCCGCTCTACCTTCAGCATTCCGAGCGCTACGTCGCCGAGCACATGGTTCCGCAGATGAAGGACCTGGTGGATCGCTACCATCCCTCCGTCCTGTGGACCGACGGTGAGTGGGAGCAGCCAAGCTCCTATTGGCACTCGACACAATTCCTGGCGTGGCTGTTCAACGATTCTCCGGTGAAGAATGAGATTGTCATCAACGACCGCTGGGGCAAGGAGACGCGCGGCGTGGACGGCGGCTTTTACACGTCCGAATACGGCCGGGCGCATGGCAAGCAGGTGTCGTACACCGCCATGCACAAGTGGGAGGAAGACCAGGGCATCGGAAAATCGTTCGGCTACAACCGCATGGAAACCGCCTCGGACTACAAGAGCGCCGAGCAGCTGGTCCGCTTGCTGGCGGACACGGTCGCAAAGGGCGGCAACCTGCTGCTCGATATCGGCCCCACCGCCGACGGCCGCATTCCGGTGATCATGCAGGAGCGGCTGCTGCAGATGGGTGCGTGGCTCAAGGTGAACGGCGAGGCCATCTACGGCAGCCGGCCGTGGCGCCAGGCCGAAGAGGGCAACGTCCGCTACACGGAGCGCGACGGCAACGTCTACGCCATCGTCGAAGGCTGGCCGGGCGCCGAGCTGACGCTTGCCGCACCCAAGCCGGGCTCAAGCACGACGGTCACTCTGCTGGGACCGAACACCCAGCTCAAATGGCGCGAGGCCGATGGCGGGATGCACATCCAGGTGCCGCAGCTGAGTGGCGACCTGATGGGATCGCCGGCCGAGATTTATGTCTTCAAACTGAGCGGCGTAAGCTGAAGCACAATATTGCCGGAAGCGGCAAATTGCAATTTTTACCCACTGTGCCAAAATCGGACACTTTTTCTGAAACGCGCGATTTTGAAAAGCTACATAAATTATAATTTATTTGTTATGTGTAGTTTACAAATTTCGCTTTTTCGTCGCCCAAACGTCCCATACGTCCCATCTGGGCTCTTTTGAGGGCTTTTAGTAGCCTAGAATAGAGGCCTACTTAGCGCCGCTCTGCCCCGCCCGACAGGCAGAATCATGCCCCCGGTTGGCTAGTTTCAAGGCCCCAATTTCTCCCGCTGCATTCAGCATGGCAGCTTCTGCGCGTTTCCGGACGGCCCCTGCCGAACCCTTGCCTGTGGCGTACCTGGCCCGCATTGCAGGCAGTGGTAGAATGGTCGGCATGCAAAAGATCACTCCGCATTTATGGTTCGACCGGCAGGCGAAGGAGGCGGCCGAGTTTTACACCTCGGCGATTCCGGGCTCGCGGATCACCCGCCTCACCACTTTGCACGACACGCCTTCGGGCGATTGCGACTTGGTCTGGTTTGAGCTTGCGGGACAGCCGTTCGCGGCCATCAGCGCCGGGCCGCTTTTCAAGTTCAACCCCTCGGTTTCATTCCACGTCAGGTGCAGCGCCCGGGATGAAGTGGACGCGCTGTGGGCCAAGCTTTCCGAGGGCGGCCAGGTCCTCATGCCGCTCGATTCCTATCCTTTCAGCGAGCGCTATGGCTGGACGCAGGACCGTTTCGGCCTTTCCTGGCAGGTGATTTACACCGGCGGCAACGAGGTCCGGCAGCGCGTCATGCCCGCGCTGATGTTTGTGGGCGGCGTGTGCGGCAAGGCGGAAGAAGCCATCAATTTTTACGCCTCGGTATTCAACGCTCCGCCGCCGGCCGTCCTCGCCCGCTACGGCAAAGGCGCGGAGCCCGACACGGAAGGCACGGTGCAATACGCGCAATTCACGCTGCAGGGCCAGGAGTTCGCCGCCATGGATTCCGCCCGCCCGCACAAGTTCGCTTTCAATGAAGCCATCTCTTTTCTCGTGCCCTGCGACACCCAGCAGGAAATCGACGCGCTGTGGGCGGCGCTTTCCGCCGATCCCGCCGCCGAACAGTGCGGCTGGCTCAAGGACCGCTACGGGCTCTCCTGGCAGATTGCGCCCGCCATCCTGAATGAGCTGATGTCCAGCCCCGACCCGCAACAGGTGGCGCGCGTCACCCAGGCCTTTCTTAAAATGAAAAAGTTCAACATCGCGGAATTGCAGCGCGCCGCCGCCGGCCAGGAAGGCAACGAAGCATGAGCAAAAAGGAGATCGCGGAAAGTTTTCTCAAACTCGCCACATCCGGAAAAGTGCGCGAAGCCTTCGCCTGGCACGTTCACTCGCAGTTTCGCCACCACCATCCGTACATCAAAGGTGACCGGGAGTCGCTGCTGAGGGGCATGGAACAGAATGCCAGGCAATTTCCCGACAAGACCTACCATCCGCTGCGCGCCCTCGAGGACGGAGACCTGGTGGCCGTCCACGGAAGAGTGGTATTCTCGCCGGACTCGCAGTGGTCGGTGATTCACATTTTCCGCTTTGAAGACAATCTGATCATCGAGGAATGGGAAGCCTCGCAGGAAGCCTTCCAGGATTCCCCCAACGAGAACGGGATTTTTTGATGAAGCCGCCGGCGCGCACCGGCGCCGTTGTGCTCTGCCGCCCGTTTTTCAGGGGGACGCAGCTTCAGCTGCGTCATCCGAGGCGCCGGACATCGCCCCGGCTTCAGCCGCTGAAGCACGTCGCGGGTGCCTCATCCACTGCCGCCGCTGCGGTTTGTGCTAAAATTGCCCAGGAGTTGCTGATGATCACGGACACCAGGATCGGCGTTCCCAGGGAAGCGATCGCCGCTTTCTGCCGGCGGCGTCATATTCGCAAGCTGGCGTTTTTCGGTTCTGTTCTCCGTGAGGATTTCTCACCCTCGAGCGACCTGGATGTTCTGGTGGAGTTTGAGCCTGGGCACGTTCCCGGGCTTGAGTTCTTCGCCATGGAAGACGAATTGAGCGCCATCCTTGGGCGCAAAGTGGACCTCAACACTCCCGGCTTTCTCAGCCCCTCTTTCCGCCGGCAGGCGCTCGCCGAGGCCGAGGTGCAATACGTCACGCCATGACGCGCGTTTTCCCATTCTGAAATCTCCAATCTGTAATCTGAGATCCCAAGGGGCGTGCGGCCTTTCAGGGGGACGCAGCTTCAGCTGCCTCATTCAAGGCGCTGGTTATGGGCGCGGCTTCAGCCGCTGAAGCACATCGCGGGCGCCTCATCGATCGCCGCCGGAATTTTGGCGAAAGGGCACGGCTTCAGCCGTGCCGCCCCGGAATGCGCCCTAAGAGAATTAAAGCCCTCTACCGTGGGGAGAGGGTGGACGCGCGAGCGGCCGGGTGAGGGGGCAGCCGAGCTTCATTGAAATGATTGACCGATTTGCGATTGAGCGATTGAAAAAACGCTTTACGTAGTTTCGCTCGTCACCCATCACTCGCCACTGCCCTTTTTTCATCCTTCATCCTTCACACTTCATCCTTCTGCCTTCTGCCTCCTGCCTTTTTGAATCTGAAATCTTGAATCTGCGATCCCCGGAGTCTGCGCCGCCTGGTTGCTCACTCGTAATATTCGTAATTTCTGTTCTTCCCAATCACCAATCGCAAATCACAAATTTCTCTCGTCCTCCGTCCCGTCATTCTGAGCGCAGCGAAGGATCCCCGTATTTTGGTTTTGAATACAACTACCGAGATCCTTCGCGGAGTTTATCCTGAGCCCCTTCGACTCCGCTCAGGGCCGTTCGCAATTGAAGGGCGAACGGGCTCAGGATGACAACTTAACGGCCTTTCGCCCGCCCGCCGCGCCCTCCATTCTGTAATTCGTAATTGCCTTCCCCTCGCCCCGTCATTCTGAGCCCGTCGAAGAATCCCTGTATTTTGTCCGTCCCGCCACCCTGTCATTCGTAATTGCCTTTCCCACCCATAACTCAGAACCCTGAACTTGAAACCGCCAAATGCCTTTCGGTAATCCGTAATTTGTAATTCGTAATTGCCTTCGCCCTCGTCCCTAACCCTATTTCCTACTTCCTACTCGCTACCCCCTGCCTTCACTCCTTTTTCGCAAATTTCTTTACATTTGAAATCGTTGAGGTATATAGAGGTGCAAGTTATGTCGCGGCTATCTAAGACCTAACAGTCTCTGAACGAAATCTTGAGAAGCGGAGCAGACGGCCATGAGATTGCATTCCAAACACAGTCTCGCTTGGAGGAGTTCATGGGGAGCGTTCCTCATTCTGGCGCTGGCCTGCACAGCCCCCTCGCTTGCCAGCTCTCAGTCCTACTACCGTAACGAACCCTTTGACGCCGCCACAAAGGTGCTACCCCACCCCTACTACGGGTACGACCCAGCCGAGTATTTTAAGGCGGGTGGCGCAGACATCGATTTTTAATGTCTGCGTTCAGCGAAGTGAGTGGGGTTAGAATGGCGGGGTGCTGGAACTGCTCAGCCGCTTTCGACCTCAACGGCCAAAACAGACTGGCGGAAATAAACTCTAACAAGAGCCTCTCGCTGCGCGAGATCGCCCCGATGGATCGGGACGCGGCGCGCACACACTGCAAGGCGAGCATCTGCACCACCCGCCGAAATGCGGGGATTCTTCGCTGCGCTCAGAATGACGTGTTCGGCGGGGTCACCAGACTGTCATCCTGAGCGGAGCGAAGGATCACGGTATTTGCATTCAAAACCGAAATGCCGGGATTCTTCGGCAAGCTCAGAATGACGGATTGGGCGAGGCCGTAGCGTTGGCATCCTGAGCCCCACCGCTGTCATCCTGAGCCCGTTCGCCTTTCAATTGCGAACGGCCCTGAGCGGAGTCGAAGGGGCTCAGGATAAACTCCGCGAAGGAACCCCGTATTGGTGTTCAAAACCGAAATGCGGGGATTCTTCGACAAGCTCAGAATGACGGAGGGCGTGGCCGTTGCGCTGTCATCCTGAGCGGAGCGAAGGATCACGGTATTTGCATTCAAAACCAAAATGCGGGGTTTCTTCACTGCGTTCAGAATGACGTGTTCGGCAGGGTTGCCGGTTTGTCATCCTGAGCCCCACCGCTGTCATCCTGAGCCCGTTCGCCTTTCAATTGCGAACGGCCCTGAGCGGAGTCGAAGGGGCTCAGGATAAACTCCGCGAAGGAACCCCGTATTGGTGTTCAAAACCAAAATGCGGGGATTCTTCGGCAAGCTCAGAATGACGGAGTGTGTGGCCGTTGCGCTGTCATCCTGAGCCCGTTCGCCTTTCAATTGCGAACGGCCCTGAGCGGAGTCGAAGGGGCTCAGGATAAACTCCGCGAAGGAACCCCGTATTGGTGTTCAAAACCAAAATGCGGGGATTCTTCACTGCGTTCAGAATGACAGGTTGGCGTTCAGGGTGGTGCAGTCTATAATCGACGCCCATGCGAACCTTTTACGTCTATATCATGGCCGGCAAGTACCGCACTTTGTACACGGGAATGACCCATGACCTGGAACGCCGGGTCTTCGAACACAAGCATAAGCTGGCGCCCGGATTCACAAGCAAGTACAACATCAACCGGCTGGTATACATTGAGACTTACAGCAACGCCCGCGACGCGATCCGCCGGGAAAAGCAGATTAAAGGGTGGCTTCGCGCCAGGAAAGTGGCCTTGATCATCGCAGACAATCCGACGTGGAAGGACCTGAGCAAAGGCTGGTTTGGGAAGGAGTAATACCGGGATTCTTCGGCAAGCTCAGAATGACGTGTTCGGCAGGGTTGCCGTTTGTCATCCTGAGCCCCACCGCTGTCATCCTGAGCGAAGCGAAGAGCCTGCCCTGAGCCTGCCGAAGGGAACCCTGTATTTGCATTAAAAACCTAAATGCGGAGTTTCTTCGCTTCGCTCAGAATGACGGAGGCACCTATTTACCCGGATTCCACGCGGCTGGCGCAGACATTGATGTTTAATATCTGCGATCAGCGAAGCTGAGTGGGGTTAAACTGGAGCCGCGTCAGAACCGCCCAGCGACACGCCATCCGAATGGGCGCAATGGATATGCGGACATGAATTCAAGAAAGATCGTCCGGACGCGACGCGCAGACACTACAAGGCGAGCATCTGCGCCAACCGGCCCCTCAGGAGTCTGAAATGGTAAAACGTATCCGAAAGACGGCTTCGCCGCTTGAGCGGAAGGCCCGGAAGGGTTTTCGGGGATACCCCGCGGCGACCATTGCGTATTACGGTCCGGACAACAGTCGCGCGACGAAGGTGGCTGTGGGCATCATTCAGGAAGAGGGCGGAGAGGCCGATATTCTGGAACGATGGTTTACAGAAGAAGGCGACATCCGGCTGGACCATCCAGTGCACCACGAGATCCTGTCGTTTATCCAGAAGCACGGAGTGCGCACAGTGGTGATGGCAGATGGCATCATGGGATGCCCCCACGAGGAAGGAATCGATTATCCTGAAGGCAAGCATTGTCCGAAGTGCCCATTTTGGGCCGGGCGCGACCGGTTTACCGGTGAGATGATCCAATAACCGCAACCCCGCGGGCCGGTGGGTGGCGCCCCGATGGATCGGGACGTTCAGGGAACCTGATTGCGGTTAGAATGGCGGGGTGCAGGAACTTCTCCGCCACTTTGGCCTTCAAAGGCCAAAACAGACTGACGGAAATAGACTCTAACAAGGGCCTCTCGCTTCGCGAGATCGCAGACACTGGAAGGCAAGCGTCTGCGCCAGCCACGATGGATCGGGACGTTCAGGGAACCTGACTGGGGTTAGAATGACGGGGGAAAAGAGAATTATGAATTATGAAGGATGAAAAAGGCAGTTCCGAGCCACCACAATGACAGCGATGGACCGGGTGGAATGAAGAAAAGCAATAGCTTCTCGCTCCGCGAGATTGCCCCGATAGGTCGGGACGCGACGCTCAGACACCACAATGCGAGCCTCTGCGCCACCCGCCGACGCAGCGCCACGGGTGCTGTATCTACTTGACTTGTGTGGCAGTTAAAGGCATACTGAATTTAGTGGAGGCAAAGATTATGGTTATCAAAGGGCGTTAGGCGCAGTTCAAGTTTGCGAGTTCCTTGAAGTGGCCGCCGAATAGAGTGCCAGCGATTCAACTTTACGTTTCCAAGGCTCCTCAAGCGTCAAAGGACCGAAATCACCCCCAGGCTGGATGTCGTCAGCAAAGAAGTCGAGAATCGTGGGCTCCTCGTCGAGCCAAAGTGAATCGACAGCCTGCAAGTCCTCAAGGGCTTTGTCAAAGTCCTTTTTCCTTTGGTCAACATCTTTTTTCATATTCCCCAATTGAGCGTAGGCGCAGGCCCGATTGTAGAGCAGGCTGGGTCGGTAACGGGCTCCGAGATTGCCTTGCCAGTGTTTCTTTTCCATTGCTTTCGACAATAGCGCTGCCGCTGAGGCGTATCCTTTGTCCTGGTGCTCAATTAGCGCCAGATCGTAGCGCGCTCTTTGCTGTTCCGGGTCGAACTTGAGACTTTCTTCAAAGCACTCCTTTGCCTTCACGTTATCCCCCTCAAGCTCCAGGGCCACATAGCCTCGATCGTTGAGGGCTCCGCTGTTCTCCGGGTTATAATGAATAGCGAGATCCAAATAAAACCGCGAGCGATCCAGCTCCTCTTGGTGCTGTTTGCGGCTATCCTTTTCGCGGAGTCCGAACCGCAGGCCGTAGAAATTTCCGAAGCCGTGATAGATTTCCGAGATAGCTTGTCTATCCCGCCCCTGCAGGTCGAAGCACGTAAACACAGCGGCTGTCTTCTCCCAAAAAAAGATATTTTCCTTCTCTTCCGGGCTTAAGGCCGCATAATACTTATCACGTCTCCAGTCGAGACTGGGATCCATGATGGGAAGCTGCCGAATGAGCCTTTGCATGATGTCACGAATTCTGTCGTTCATGTCAGCAAGCATCGGAATCTTCGCCTGAGTTTTAAGAAAAAAACCCTCGATTTCCTCCTTGGCGTCCTTTCGAATACCCTTGATGTCTTCAGGGACCTGGTTGATTTTCGCTTCGGTCCTCTCCCGGAGCTTTTCGATGTCGTTCGCCGAGTCTTTCAGTTGCGCGTAAGCTCCGAATCCAAGCGCGAGCGCGTAAATTGTCGACAGTCCCAATAGGAGAGTGAGCATCCTCTCCACGTCGTCGGCACGCTTATCCAAATCGTCCGCACGCTTATCCAGACTTGCGAGTTTGGCCGCCAGGGGATCGACTTTTGAGGTAGCGGTCGCTTGGGTAATATTCGCCGAGTTGCTCACCACGGTCGTTTCCGACCTGGCCTGCCACCAGAACCGTCCAGATGAGATCAATACCTGGAGCGACGCACCCAGCATGATCAGAAGCAGACTCCAAACCACCCGCCATATCAGGCTTGTCGTTCTCTTCGTCATGATCAGAAGGTTCCTTACCGTGAGATTATACATGACAGCATTCGCAGATCAAGGTGGTTGGAAGCGCCTCCTGCGCGGATTACGTACCGTGGACTTTTTGCAGACCGAGGCGCGTAGCGCAGTGGCGGGCGGCGGCGCGATGGATGGGGATGGGGACGATCTGCGAAGCTGCGCGGGGTCAGAACGAGGCGGAGAGGGCGCTGCCCAGCATGGCCACGGCGGCGAGGAAACAGATGACCGCAAGGACAATGGCGTTGTGGGCTACGAGCCACGGTCGCACCTTGCCAAAGAGCCTGGCCGAGGACTGGCGCGCAAGATGCACGAGCGCAATGGGCAGGAAAATCAGCAGCGATCCTAGAGCGGCAAACGCCGTGACCACGAGGGCGAGCTGAACCGTGCTGAGACTCATCTGGGCATAATCGACGGCAGCCGAAATCAGCAGCGGAACGTTCTTGGGATTCAGGGTAATGAGGCCCCCCAGCGCGAAGACCATGAGCATGGGCGCGGAGTCAAGGGTCTTCATCCACCGGGGTTCGGTGGCCGGCGACCTGTTCCTGAGATGTTTGCGAAACGCCACGATTGCCACAACCAGAAGGATGACGCCCATCCCGGCGTGAATGACGATGCTCCAGGTTGACGACGCTCCACTGCCGCCGGAAACCGCCATCGTCTGCTTGCCGCTCCAGGCCAGCAGAAACGTGGGGAGCCAGAGGGCGGCGAAAAATCCCATGCCATAGGCGAGGGATTTGACCGGCCCGTTCTTCGAGGTGAGAACCACGATCAGCCCCGCCACCGGGATGGGACTGATCATGACGGCGGTGATGATCGGGAGCGTGGCTCCGATGGCCTGTATCATCGAACGAATCTTTCCTTCTCCCCGCCTGCTGGTCCTCTCCACCTGCGGATGACTCTCAAAACTGGTGGATTCATTGTAAAGTGAAATTTCTCTTTTGAAGGGGGAGGAAGCTTTTCTTCTTGTTTGCATCATGCAAGCTCCCGGGCAAGTGGCACGGGTGCGGCGGTGGGAGAGAGTGCGTAGACTTTAGGGCCGCGGGGGCGCACAGATGGCGGTTCATGCGGGCGGCCGTAGCGGCGAGTTTAGCTCGCCACGTTCACAACCCCAGGGCGGCATGATGCCGGCGCTGCAAAAGCAAAGTGCCGCGGGAATGGCTTTGTAGGGGAGCCATCAAGATGCAGTGACGAGTGACGGGTGGCGAGCAAAGCGGGAGGGCAGAGCCATCAAGATGCAGTGACGAGTGACGCGTGACGGGTGGCGAGCAAAGCGGGAGGGCAGAGCCCCCAGGATGCAGTCACGAGTGGCGAATGACAGACAAAACGGGAGGGCGAAGCCCTCCCCTACGAAAATCGTTCTTCCAATCGGCCAATCGCAAATCACTCAGTCATTCAACGAAGAGACCCCGCACCCGCCGTTGTCCATCCGGCACTCTCTCCCCAAGGGCGAGGGCTGGTCCGTTTATGTGCGAGAGGCCTGCGCCTTTTCGATGGCGTCGCCGATTTTGAGGCGCGCGCGGTCCCATTCGTCGGGATCGTGAATCCACATGCCCGGCGCGCCGAAGGACTGTTTTCCATCGTAAGCGCCGTGCACCACCTGCCGCACGGCTTCGTCCGCCACTTCTCTGCCGCCGGGGGTTTGTGAGAGCAGCCAGAAATACTCGTAGTCCTGGCTGCCGCGCCGCATGCCCTTAAAGCGAATGCTGGCGGCCGGCTCATCCAGGCCCATGGTCTCGCCGCGATAGACCAGCATCCCGGCGCCGTTCCGCACAGCCCCTCTCGACGCTGTGTACGTCTCAGGATACTGCCAGGCGCGCAGCGAATTGAAATCCATCTCCCAGATGTCCCAGGAGTCGGTGCGCTGCTTCCAGGAAAACCAGCTGAGGCCGCGGCACTTGAGTCCATCGCCATCGGTGATGGCGGCGTCGTTTTCGTAGTACCACAACTGGATTCCGTGCTTTTTGAATTCCTCGGCGTTTTCGGGCGTGCAGTCGTCGAGGCCCAGGTTGGCGATGTCGAGGATCTTTTCCAGGCGCTGGGTGGTCTCCCTGGGATAGGAACCGTCCACGCGATACTTCAGGCGCGGCGTGTTGGATTCCTTGAGCAAACGCCCGAAGTAGAACATGCGATCGCGCGACAGCTTGTCATAGGATTCATCGAGGCTGTTGAAAAAGACCACCATCTCCGTTTTGTTCCAGGCGGGATGCTGGTCAAAATGCGCCTGAACAGCCTGAAAGGCGTTTTTCCAGATGGCGCGGAATTCGGGCGTGGGGCCTTGCCTGGGCATGCGAGCCGGCCAGGGCGCGTAAAACTTCCACTCCTTTCCGCTCATCTGAATCCCCCGAGGTATTTTGTAGACGTTCCAGGGATAGGCGTCGAACGGCAGAACGATGTATTCGGTGGGCACTCCGTAGCCGGGGCCGCTGTATCCATGTTGTTCCGTGAAGGCGCTGCCGTCGAAATATTTGGAGAGCCGCGCGTCGTACTGGCTCCAGTCGATCTCGACCTTGGTGCCGGACACCTTCAGGGCCGGCGCGTATCCCAGGCAGGAAATGGAAATGCGGTGCTTGCGCGCCAGCTGGTAATACTTGAGCTCCAGCTCCTCCGAGAAGGTGTTGATTTCCGTGTTGGTGTGGATGCTGGGCTTGAGATGGCTCTCCTCGGGGAGCTCGAAATCCCACAGATGAAGCTCCAGCGTCAGCTCCGCTTTTCCCTGGTCGCTGGAAATGGTGATGGGCGCGGTGTATCTGCCCGGCGGTGCGGCCTGGCGCGATTTGGGAATGTAAATATCCACCCACAGGGCCTGGCTCTGCTGCTCCTTGCCGACGTTGTTCAACGGATCGGGCAGGTCGAAGGGCATCACGTAGGTGTGCGGATAGAGGTTGCCGCTCCAGCGAAGGCAGGGCAGCAGCCCGTCAGGATACCAGCCCGTGCCCAGCGTGTAGCTCTGCTTCGAGGGATTTTGTGACATGCACGTACCATTCGCGGAACATCTCGAAATTCGACAGCGGAATTCCGGCCCCCGCCGGCCCCGCCAGGTCAGCCAGCGCCACGTTCACGTTGGTCAGCTTTTCTCCGCTGCGCTCAATCACCATCTGGAAGGCCACCGTCTCGTTACGCGCGGCTTTCAATGTGACGCGCCGCGCAGCCGCGTCCCAAACCAGGTTGGACTGCTTGTAACCGGGGCGGACTCCGTCCGGGAAAAGGCTCGGAATCTCTTCAAAGGGCTGGTTGCGGATGGGATCGACACGCACCGTGTCATTGATGGCCCATACGTTGAAGCCGGCGCCCGTTGTGGGGCCGGCGCCGCCGGCCGAAACGCCGGGATTTTGCGCCATTGCGGACTTGTTGCCCATTCCGGCAAACGCCGGAATGCGTCCTGCCGCCGCGCCCGCGAGGCCGGAAACGCAGCGAGCCGCCCGCCAGAAAGTTCCGCCGGGACAGTTTCCAGGAAAATAGAGCCATGTGAAGCCTCCTTACCGATCAGATCAACGCAGTACAACGGGAAAGCCTGAAGAGATTTTTGAAATCTGTGATGCCGGGTTAACCCTGAGCGCCGAACCCCTGCCTGGCGCCCGATGCTCTTTCCTCTTCAAACGCAGTGCCCGGATGCCGGAACCCAAATGCACTGCTGCAAAAACCAGGGGCCGCCCGGCGTGATGATGCGCGCTGCAATTCTGGTGTTTCTGTGAAAACTGCAAGGTCAACGGTTTTATACCATCTGGCAAGGCAGGAAGCAATGGGAGTTCGGGCCGGGAAAGAAGAACAGTGATGAGTGACCAGTGATGAGTGACGAGGAAGAGACAGAAGAACAGTGACCAGTGAAGCGGGGAAAAGCGATTCCAGGTTCAAAATTCCGCATTCAAAAAGCGCCGAGCGGCGGGATTTGACACCGCTGCGGCGGGGAGGCTACGCTCACTGAATGCCAACACTCACACTGCAGAAACAATTTGACCAGATTGACATCTACCTTTTCGACCAGCTTCTGAAAGGCAACATCCGGCCCGGAACGCGAATTCTGGATGCCGGATGCGGTTACGGCCGGAACCTCGTCTACCTGCTGCGGGAAGGGTACGAAGTTTACGCCGCGGACGAGGACCCCAAGGCCGTGGAAAACGTCCGCTCGCTTGCCCGCAACCTGGCGCCCGCGCTTCCCGAATCGAATTTTCGAGTGGAAGCCGTGGAACGGATGTCATTTGACGATGAGTGCGCGGATGTGGTGATCAGCAACACCGTCCTCCACCTGGCCCGCGACGACGCCCAGTTTGAGCGGATGCTGCAGGGGAGCTGGCGCGTGCTGAAGCCCGGCGGACTCTTCTTCTGCCGCATCGCCTCGACCATCGGCATGGAGAACGAGATGGAACATATCGAAGGACACCGGTACCGGTCGCCGGATGGCGCGGAGCGGTTTCTGGTGGACGTGGCGATGCTGGAATCGATCGCCGAACGGCTGGGCGCTGTGCCCGTGGAGCCGCTGAAGACGACAGTGGTGCAGAACCAGCGCTCCATGTCAACCTGGGTGGTGAGGAAAGAAAGGCGGGGCAACAAGGATGAAAAGAGCAGTGGCGAGTGACAAGTGACGAGTGACGGGCAAGGCGGAAGGGCAGAATCCTCCCCTGCCGAAACCGAATGCCGGGCTGATGCCCGGCCCTCCTGAGCCGCACACATCGCAACAAGCGCGGCGTATGCTCCAGCCGCCGGATTCAGAATTCAAAATGACAGATTCAATCAGCGGGCGTCAGCTTCCGGGCTTGGCCTGCCCGGCGGTTTCCTTTGCCGGCTGTTCACCCGGCTTGGCGGCGGCTTTGGAATCGGGCGCCGGCTTGGGTGGAGACAGGATGTCGTCAATGGCCTGCTTGAACGCCGTGTAAGGAAACGCTCCGCCGATTTCCTTGGTAGCATTGACCTCGTTGGGATTCGAGCCGGTGGATCCGAAGAAAAAGGTGGGAGTGCCGGTAACGCCCAGCTTCTTTCCCGCCTCGACTTCGCTCTGGATTTCCGTCTTGTATTTCCCGCTGGTGAGGCATTGCTGGAACTGCTGGGTGTCGAGCCCCAGCGCCTTGGCGGAAGCTTCGAGCCCCTTCTCGTCGAGGGCCTTCTGGTCGCCGAACAGGCGGTCGTGCATTTCCCAGAACTTGCCCTGGTCCTGGGCGCAGCGGGCGGCCTCCGCGGCGCGGAAGGCGTTGGCGTGTATCTGTGTGAGCGGGAAATTGTGGATGACGTAGCGCAGCTTGCCCGTCTTCACATACTCGGCCACCACGGGCGGAAAGGTCTGGCGGAAGGCGCGGCCGCAGAAGGGGCACTGGTAATCGGTGAATTCCACCAGGGTCACCCTGGCGTCCTTGCTGCCCATCACCGGGTCGCCCTGGATGCTGATGTCGGCGCCCTCGAAGGGCGGCGGGGGTTTGGGAATCAGCCGCTCCTTGATGGCGGTGATGTCCTTCTGCATGGCCTCCTGAGAGGCTTTCATTTCCTGAATTTCCTTGATCAGCGTCTTGATGTCTTCGCTTTGATTATTGGACTGGGCCAGGCACATCTGCCCGGCAGGAACGAGACACCACGCAGCCACCAGCGCCGCCAGCAGCACACACCGCTTGTTTAAAATCCTCATCTGGAAATACCCCCCGAGACTGGTGGGTTCGATTATACATGCCCCCGCATTCCGCGTCTTCATCACTCCGGAAAATATGGCCCGCTGCCCTTGCGCTGACTGAAAGACCTGGTGTGGCGGTGGGATCTGGAGAGGGGCCGCGGCTTAAGGTTTCGCCGGTGTGCTGGCGGCCGCGACGATGGTTGGGCCGGGCTGCGGGATGATGCAATGTTGGGGATAGCTGACAACTTCAATCCGGACCGGGGCAAGCCCGCCGCCAAGAAACCCCAGGCCTTTTGCGGCGCCCCGGCTGACGTCAAGCACACGGCCGCCGACGTAGGGCCCGCGGTCATTGACCTTCAATACGAGCGACCTCAAATTCAGCAGATTGGTCACTCTGATGCGGGTTCCCAAGGGCAGCATGCGATGGGCGCAGGTCATGGCATTCATGTCAAAGGGGGGGCCGCTGGCGGTCGGCAAGCCCTGGAATTCCGCTCCGTACCAGCTGGCCACGCCAAACTGGCAGCTGGTGGAAAGGGAGAGTTTTTTTATAGGATTGAAGCCCCCGGATGGCGCCGCGATCAGGGTAAGGGCCGCCACCGTACATCCCATCATCAGCTTTCTCAATTCGACCTCCGTTCGTTCGTCGCGGAAGAAGGCACTGGTTCGTGCCTTGCGTGCCGTGCGCTCCGCAGTGTCGAAATGATGAACGTTAAATAGCTGGACCCTTGCCCTTAAGGTAACTGGAGGCTACAAAACCAACAATCGGGCGATCGACCCAATCCGGCCCGGAATTTACCTGTTGACTATGTTAACCAGTTGATAATCAGAAGTTTAATTCGAAGGGCCTATTGGGGTTAGCGGCGCGCCGGCCGCACTGGGGCACCAAACTGTTTTAGACCTGTGTCCGGAAGCGTATAATAGGGATAGAGGTAGGATGACAGAGCTGATTCCGAGGCTCATGCAGAAAAACATGAAGCGAACGCCGCTGCATGTACTGCAAAAGCTTTGATCCTGCCGCCAGAGGAGGTGTATCTGGCTGACTCGGCGGAAAGCACAGAAATCAGGGAAAGCACGGTGAAGCCTGAAAGCGCGCGGGGGTCCGGGTGGACGCGGGCGTTCGGGCTGGAGAGTAACCTGCCGGGGCGAGTGTGGGTGCGCCGGGTGTGGAAGGCCGTATTGCACGACGTTTGCGAGGATTTGGCCGCGCAGATGTCCTACTTTTTCCTGATCGCGCTGTTCCCCTTTTTTATTGTGCTGGCGGCCATCGTCGGTTACCTGCCCTTCACGGGCGCGTGGCCGCACGTGCTCACCTGGATTACGCATTACTTTCCCGATCCCGTCCAGCCCTACGTCTTTAGAACCGTCACCAACCTGACGCAGGAGTGGGGCGGCCTGCTCAGCTTTGGCCTGGCCAGTTCCATCTGGATTGCCACCCGCGCCGTGATCAGCCTGATGGACGGCCTGAACACCGCCTACAACGCGAGCGAAACGCGCGGCTTCTGGAAAAGGCGGCTGCTGGCCTGTGGCGTGATGCTGGTGTTCGCGCTCACCTTCCTGACGGCGTTCGGGGTGCTGGCCTTTGGGGGCCGGGTGGGACACTGGATGGGAACACAATCCGGAGTGGGCCTGGCCTTCGTGGTGCTGTGGCACGTGCTGCGATGGGTGATTCCACTGACGCTGCTGAATTTTGCCGTGTGCGTTGCCAATTACGTGCTGCCCAACACCAAACGGCCCTGGCGATGGATGACGCCGGGCAGCCTGTTTGTGGTGGTGGTCTGGTTTCCATCGACGATCGGCTTCAACGCCTTTGTCCGCCACTTCACCACGGCGGGCGCCTATGGCGCGGTGGGCACTTTCTTCGTGCTCATGACCTGGGTTTACATCACCAACTTCATCCTGCTGGTGGCGGCTGAAATGGATTCGGAACTGGAAAAGGCCGCCCGCACCTTCCACTCAGAAAACGTGCCCCAACGGCTGTTTGTAGCCAGCCGGGCGTCCGCCCTGCAAGAACCTATAAACCGAAGTGGATGACAAACCCGGCGGAAAAGACCATGTCGTGCATTTTGCCGGTGACGGGATAGTAGGCGCCGGCGCCGGACCCGGCCGCATCGGGAAGCCCGTATCTGGGCGTGCGGGAAATGTGGTCGCGGGCGTCGAGCCTGACGGCCAGCATGCGGGTGAGGTTGATGTCCAGGCCACCGCCGAAATTGTATCCCAGCCGGTCGTCTGATTTCAGCACCGTGCCGGGGACTCCGTTGAATCCCCGCGATTGGGCGAGCGCCGCGCCGTCGCTGGTAGGGGCAAAGCGGTTGAGGTCAAGCCCCACAACGAGATAAGGCCGCACTCCCTTGATGGGTTTGCCGGAGTGGGCGTTGGCGTCCAGGCTGATCCTCTGGCCCTGGATGCTGTATCCGCTGACGTCGCTGGGAGTGGTGGAGTTAAAGTAATCCGTAACCGCCAGATTGTTGCGAAACCTGCTGTAGGATCCTTCCGCGCTGAGGCTCTTGAGGACAGGATATTCGGCTCCCACGGTGAAGTTGTTGCCGGTCCGGTAAGTGGAGGCGAATGACGCGCCGTAGACCTGGTAATATTGCTTGTCATGAAGCGAGGATACTCCGCCCTCGATGAATACCCGGAAGTCCTGGGCATGCAACGCCGCCGCGCTGGCGCTCAGAAGTACGACCGCCATCAGTCCCTGAAGCAATCTGCGAATCTTCAATGGTGAGCCTCCGATCAACATGGTCCTGTCTCTGCTGGTGATGCCGGGCAAACAGACATCCTCCAATGTTCCGCATTCCCTGCCGTCCGTGCCGGATTAGAAATTTTACACGGGATTGGCCGGTCCAGTCATGTGAGTATGCCAGGAAGGACCGGGTTTTGCTGCGATGGTCAATTCAAGGAAAAGGTTGCAACCGCGGGCGGAAGCCGGCAGGGGCGCGGAGGAGAAGGGTTTCATGTCACCCTCGAATCCAATAACGGGGACCCTTCCGCCGCCAGGAGAGCAGGCCTGAGAACCGTGCAGCATCGAGAGGAAACGGCGAGTCAACCACCGCTGTGCTGCGAGCCTTTCAGCCACCAGTTGCCTTGCCGCTGGCCGACCTGCCACCATCCGGAAACTTCCTCCTGGAGCGTCAACTCCAGCAGTTCCTGGAAGGTTTTGCCCTGCCAGTGTTCGACGTCGGCGCCCCAGGAGCCGGCCAGCGATTCGCCGCGGGCCGTCTGTGCGGTCCAGTCGCCCTCCCACCGTTGCCTGCTCTTTTGCGCCCGCCAGGTGCCCTGAATAACAATCTGCCCGCCGCTCGCGAGCGTCCACGTGCCTTCGGCCTCGTCCGGGTGCCCGGGCAAGGCGCTGCCCGTCCAGGTTCCGCGCAGGGCTTGCCCCCGGCCGGCGGTGGCGATCCAGGTTCCGTGGACGGTCTGGGCCGGTTCCTGCGCAAACGCGCACACAAAGGCCAGCAGGGCGATCAACCGGGTTGTGAAGGCAAACGAGGTGCGGATGGAGCGCCTCCTGGCAGCGGATGCATGCCTCAAGTTCCTCAACGTCGAGGGGAATGATGAATTCTGAAAGATGAAGGATGTAATTCACCTCCCCGGCGCCTCTGCAGGCACCCGAACTTCATCATTCGGCATTCAAGGCTCGCATTTTGTGTCTTCAATCACACAATCAATGACTCAATCATACAATGATTTCAGGTGCCCTGTTTTTCCTCTTTGCCTTTGCGATCCTGCCACATGTCGAATGCCTTTTCCAGGGTCGCTTCCAGCAGGTCGGGCATGCGTTCGACGGTGCGGCCGAGCGCGCCGCCGGCTCCCAGGCGATGGATGGTCAACTCGCCTCCACGCACAGCCACCAGCGCCACCGGGTTCAATCGGATGCCTCCGCCTCCCCCTCCGCCTTCACCGCTGCCGGTCCTCTTGACGTTTTTGCCGTCAGACTCGCCGACCCCGCCGCCCGCTGCCACTCCCACCGAAACGCGGGAGATGGGCACGATGACGAATTCGCCCATGGCGATGGGCGCGCCGACGATGGTCTCGGTTTTTGCCAGGTCCTTCAGTTCTCCGATCAGACCTTTGAGAATTTCTTGTGCCGGATTCACGGTTGCCTCCTTGTTTTCGGTCAAGTGTCTTGCTCCGTCAGTTGGATCGCCGCAGCAAAGTGGAAATTAATGCGGCCGGGCGGCAGAAAATGCCCGCCACTGCTTGAATATGGCCCGGTAGGGCAGCCCGGGCAGGAAGAACAGAATCGCTTTGAAGACGCGATGCGGATGAACATGCAGTTCGAGAAACAGGCTGTTTTCACCCCTGAAGTTGACCCGGAGCCCTTGCAGTGGTCCAGGGTTCGAAGCCGCCAGCGCGCCCGCCAGCATGCCATTGAGCGCGGGATCGGGCATTGAGATGTCGAGCGTCGGAGCGGGCGAGGTTGGCGGAACGGAAAATACGTCTGAGCAGCATGGAAAGTTGCCGCGCCAGCGCGCGCCGGATGCCGGAATCGCCCAGGCAGCGTACGAAGAATCGTCCTATGGCACGGCGCCTGCTGCGGGCCTTTTGAACTTCGGCCGCGGTCTTCGCAGGTTTTTCCTTCTTCGCTCCGGCGGCATCTTCGGCGGGTTGCTGTGGGGGGACGGGGAACGGCTTTTGGAAGACGGTGAAAGACTTCCGGCCCGCTGCGCCGGGCAGCGGCATCTGGAATTCCAGGGCAAGCAGCCAGCGGACGCGCAGCCGCCGTTGGCGCGAATCCACCGCGATCACGACCGGACTGAACATCACGATCGCCAGCAGGAAGACAACAACGCAGAGCAGGATGAGCAAGGTTTCCACCGTCGGCCTCCTGATCCCTTTCAGGATGCTGGAACACCCGCTTCGTTCAAATTTCTTTCCTTGTGAGAATTTTACGCCTGATGCGGCCTGGACTCCACTCCCGATTGAAGAACATCCAGCCCCTGACTCCCGGGAACGAGGGCGGGTAAAAAATGCGCCCGGGCAGGAGCAACACATTCAGGGCATAGAAGCCCTCATTGGTGGTAACCAGCATGCCTGCCAGCGAAATGCGGTTGAAAGCCGTTGGCGGCCTGCACGGTGATGGTCGCGGATTGTCCCGGCAGGATATTGCCCGAACCCTGTTCAACGTCCATCACGCTGGGGCTGTTTCCCCAGGTGGTGGCGAGAGGGCCGTTGACGGCGTCTTCAGCGACGTTCCAGAGATCGGAACTGGCCGGCTGGCCCAGAGTAAACAAAGGCGCAAGATGGTTGTTATGGGTTGCCACGACAGGCGGTGAAATGACCTGGCCCGCCGGGGCCCCTGCGTCCAGGACGATGCCTCCCGTCAGATTGGTGATCGTCAATGGGTAGTTTTTGGTGTGTATTCGGCCCCCCTCCCGCAAGCAGAACCGCCGGCGCCGCCATCAAGAGCGCGACACCGGGTGAGCGAACCATTTTCCTGGTGAGAATGTTGCTAAACCTCCCTCAATGTTTTTCTTGTGTGTGCTAAACTTTGGGGCTGAGGCAGTCGGACCGCCATCCGACGCCCCAGCCTATCCCCAATTTTGCTTCTCGGAAGTTTTGTCGGTGAACGCGGCAAAATCCCCCTCGCGAACGCCGGGCGATCCAAATACCGAATAAGGGAGTTGCAACATGCGCAGGCTGATTCCCCCCGCCGCCCAGTGCCGGAAGGCGGGATTGTTCTTGCTGACTTTCGGGATTCTGATGGCTGCAACGGCCGGCCCCTGCCTTGGCCGGGGCAATGACTTTGCCGGAGGGCTGGGAGGGATTGCAACCCTTTCCGCCGACCATGGCGCCGACATTTCCGGAAGCTCCAGCGCCCTGACCGCTTACGGCACCGAGAATGGTCCCGCGTTTATGATTTTTTTTGGCCGTCACTTCACAGACCACATCAGCGGGCAGGTCACCTACGGCTGGAACCGCAATACCATCAAGCCGGACCGGGTCGCCTTTAACGGCTCCGCACAATCGAGTTATTCGGAAGTGCGCGACACCCGCCAGCAGAGCGTGATGGCCGACTTCATGCTCTACTTCCAGAAGCGCAGCAGCTTTGCGCGGCCCTACCTTTCGGTGGGGACAGGCTGGACGCGGCTCGAAAGCTCGCGGGTGCGGGTGGTGTCCGTGACCGGGTCGCCCGCTCTGCTGCCGCAGGATTTTTCTTCCAGCGCGCCGGCCCTGCGCGTGGCGGTGGGCATCGACATCTTTGCCAGAAAGAACTGGGCCTTTCGGTACAGCTTTGCGGAAACCATCCGCTCCAATGCCATCAGCCAGCGGCTCAGCCCGCCCGGGCCGCACGACCTGGCCAATTTCCAGAACCTGTTCGGGTTCAGCTGGCAGTTCTGAGCGCCGGCGGCTTACTTCTGGAATTCCACGTAGGGGCAGTGGCCCCAGTAAATGGGGGCGTTCTCCATCACTTCCGCCAGCTTGCGCGCGTGGCAGGCCCGGCAGAAATTGCGCCGCTTGAAGTTTTTGCTGGAGGGTGCGATGTGCACGAGTTCCTCAAAAACGCACAGGCCGCGCCCGGCAGCTTTGGTTTCAGTGACGCTGAGCAGAGGGCCGGACTCCGCCTGTTCGAGCGCCAGGCGAGAGAAAGTCTGTGACTTCAGCCGGGCGGGCGCGCGAAGATCGGGCCGGCCGGCAGGATCGGCCTCCGCAAACGCCTTCTCAAAAAATTCCAGCTCGTTGCTCATCTCACTCACTTTGCCACCTCTCGCGGAAGAGCGCCCGCGCGCGCGCCAGCAGGCGTTCCACCGCTTTCTCAGTCTTTCCGCTCAGTTCGGCCATCTCCCTTGCTGAACGCTTTTCCCAGTAGCGCCACATCAGGACCAGGGCGTAGGATTCGGGGAGCTGGGCGAGGACTTCGGTGATGCGCTGGTTTCGCCTGGCGTCGTCGAGTCCGGTGTTCAAAAAGCCTTCTTCGTCCGCGCGCACAGGGGAGTTTTCCGTCTGTTCGTCAAAGGGCCCGGCCTGGCGCAGCCGTGACCGGTAATGATCCTCCACCTTGTGGCGTGCAATGCCCAGCAGCCAGGTTTGCAGAGTGGATTCGCCGCGGAAGTTCGGCAGATGCTTCCAGGCCGCCAGAAAGGTTTCCTGAAACAGGTCGTCCAGGCGGTCGGGACTGGGAAAGAGGCGCGCGCGGAGATAGCGATAAACCGCATCGCCAAAACGGCCTACAAACTCCGCCGTCGCTTTGCGGTCTTTGCGCAGCACGGCGGCCACCAGCTCGCTGTCCGACGGCGAGCACGCTTGCGCGGGCAATTTTTCCGGTTGAACCTGCATCTCCACCGAGAGTTCCTCTAACAATGGTTGTCGCAGTAAGCGGGCCTTTCCCCCTCGCAGGCGCCGGCGGAATACGGCCGCAGCGTCCACAGTTCCACGGGGGCCCGCCGTTTCCACCTTCAACATAGCCGGTTTTCCGCCGTCTGGGAGCGGAAACCCGGCCGGGGCATGAGCGGGGCCCGAGGGCTTTTCGCTCTGTGGGCAGGCGTTATAATGGGGGCACGGCATCGGGAGGGGACCCTCATGAAGACGACCATCCTCACGATCTGCACTTTGGTCTGCCTCAACCTTTCCGCGTTCGCGAAGCCCAGGCGATGGAAGTTGTATCCATAGAGTTGCAAAGCAACGGCAAGTGGGTCGTTGCGGGTTACCATATCGCGCTGAAAAACCGGATTCGAGTCCGCCCGCTAGAGTTTCTGGATCACCGCTGAGGTAAATTCTTCGGTCGTGTTCTTCCCGCCCAGGTCCGGCGTGCGGACCTTCTTTTCTCCCGTCACCGCTTTGAGCGCCTGCATGATGCGCCGGCCGGTTTCGGGCTCGCCCAGATGGTCCATCATCAACGCGGCGGCCCAGAGGGTGGCGATGGGATTGGCGATGCCGCGGCCTTCAATGTCGGGAGCGCTGCCGTGCACAGGCTCAAACATGGAGGGGCCCAGGCGCTCGACGGGGTTGAGATTGGCGCTCGCCGCCAGTCCCAGGCTGCCCTGCAGCGCGCCGCCCAGGTCGGTGAGGATGTCGGCAAAAAGATTGGAGCCCACCACCACGTCCAGGCTCTCCGGGATGCGTCACCATGCGGGCCGCCAGCGCGTCCACGTGGTAATTGGACACGGCGACGTCAGGATAATCGCGGGCCACGGCGCGCAGAACTTCATCCCACATCACCATGGTGTATTGCATGGCGTTTGACTTGGTGGCGCTGGCCAGGCGCTTGCGCGGGCGGCGCCGGGCCTGCTCAAAAGCGTAGCGCATCACCCGCTCCACTCCCTTGCGCGTGAAGACGGACTGCTGCACGGCCACTTCGTCGGGCGTGCCCTGCTTGAAGCGGCCGCCCATGCCGCAATATTCGCCCTCGGAATTTTCGCGTACAAAGAGCATGTTGATGTCGTCCGCCGTCTTGCCGCGCAACGGCGAATCGAGCCCCGGCAGGATTTCAACCGGGCGCAGGTTCACATAAAGGTCGAACTCGAAGCGGATGCGGAGCAGCAGTTCGCGCAGCGAAATGTGGTCCGGCACGCTGGGATGTCCGATGGCGCCCAGCAGGATGGCGTCAAAGGGGCGCAACAGTTCGAGCCCGTCGGCAGGCATCATGCGGCCGGTGCGCAGATAATATTCGCAGCCCCACTCGAACGATTCGAAGGCGAGCGTGAAGCCCTCGGCTGCGGCCTGCAGAACCCGAACAGCCTGGGGCACAACCTCCTTGCCAATGCCGTCACCGGGAAGAAGCGCAATGCGATAGTTTTTTGCCATGCGACCGATTTTACACGCAAACGCCGGATGCTGCCGCCCGCAGATGTGCGCCGCGTGCGCAACCTCAGTCGAGCCGCTGTGAAAAGTCTTTGGAAGGTGGTAAACCGATCGGGATTCTGCGAATATTCTTCTTCGCCAAAATGCGAGGCGGGCAGGACCAGCAGAGGAGACGTTCCAATATGGACAGAAGACAATTCATGGCCGGATCGCTTGCCGGGCTGAGTGTGCCGGGAATTCTGGCCATTCTCCTGGTCGTCGGAGCGCCAGTGGTTCCGTGGGCCCAAACCGTGGGGCGCACCATTACGGGCAGTTTTCCCGCTCCTCGCAATATGGCGCAGACGGTTTTCTATGTGGCGACCGATGGCAATGATTCCTGGTCGGGCAAGCTGGACAGGCCTAACGTGGGGCGGACGGACGGTCCGTTCCACACCGTGCAACGGGCGCAGCAAGCCATTCGCGATTTGAAAGCGCGCGGGCCGCTCGAGACGACGGTGACGGTATACATCCGCGGCGGCCGATACGCCCTGGCAAAGCCTCTGGTCTTTACGCCGGAGGATTCCGGCACGCCGCAGGACCCCATCACCTACGCGGCGTCTCCTGGCGAAACACCGGTGCTGAGCGGAGGAAGGGAAATTCGCGGCTGGAAGCGGGTGACGGACAGCAAGCTTCTGGCGCAGGCTGGCGGCGAGCTCTGGATGGCCAGCGTGCCGGGCGTGAAGGAAGGCAAATGGTATTTCCACGAGCTGTTCGTCAACGGGCATCGAAGGCAGCGGGCGCGCAGTCCGAACACAGGATTTTACCGAGTGGATGGCAAGATCGATCACGGGGAGCAGGCCCGGTTCAAATTCCATCCGGGTGATATTCGGCCGGAGTGGGCGGCGCGGGGCGATGTGGAAGTCGTGGCTCTGCAATCGTGGGCCGAATTCAGGATGTATGTCCGCAGCGTGGACGAAGCAACAAGAACGATGACACTTTCAACCAAGCCCGCGCCGTCAAACCGGGCGGACAAGGCGCGCTACTGGGTGGAGAACACCATGGACGCGCTGGACGCGCCGGGTGAATGGTACCTGGACCGCAAGAGCGGAACTCTCTACTATCGGCCCGAGCCCGGAGAAAAGATTGAGAGTGTTCAGGCGGTCGCGCCCATGCTGAAGCAACTGGTGCGTTTTGAGAGCCGGGACGGCGCCAACTCAGTCCACGACATTCGATTGCGCGGGCTGACGTTGAGCGACACCGACTGGCGAATGGGCGCTGACGGCTACGTGGACATGCAGGCGGCCCAGGACATTCCGGCGGCGGTTGAGGGAATGGGCACGCGCTCGATTGATATTGAGAAGTGCGTGTTCGAACACCTGGGTGGATACGCCCTGGAGTTTGGCGGACGCCTGACCGGGTCGAAGGGAGTTCGACTGGGATCGAAGCACGACCGCGTTGTGGGCAACGATATGCATGACCTTGGGGCCGGCGGCGTCAAGATCGGCGATCCCAAGCTCCCCAACGGTGATGAGCAGGCGACGGATGGGAATGTGATTTCAAGTAATCACATTCATGACATTGGCCTGGTCTATCCGGCTGCCGTGGGAATCTGGATTGGTCAGAGCAGCGACAACGTGATTTCGCACAACGAAATCAACGACACCTATTACACCGCCATTTCAGTGGGCTGGACCTGGGGCTACGGACCGACGGCCGCCCGGGGCAACGTGATGGAGTTCAACAAGATGTACAACATCGGCCGGGGCCTGCTGAGCGACATGGGCTGCATTTACACGCTTGGTGTGCAGCCGGGAACGGTGGAGCGCAACAACCTGTGCCACGACGTCAGCCGCTTCCGCTACGGCGGCTGGGGACTCTACACGGATGAAGGCAGCAGCGATATCGTCATCGAGAACAACGTTGTCTACCGCACCCAGGACGGCGGGTTCCACCAGCACTACGGCGCCAGGAACATTGTGAGGAACAATATTTTTGCCTACGGCAAAGAGGCGCAGATCAGGCGTACGCGCGAAGAAAATCACCTGAGTTTTACTTTTGAGCACAACATCGTTTATTGGGATTCGGGCAAGCTGCTGGACGGAAGCTGGGCCAACAACGAATTCTATTTCGATCACAATCTTTACTGCCGGACTGACGGCCAGCCGGTGCGATTCGGGAAGCTGTCTTTCGCCGAATGGAAAGCTCGCGGGCAGGACGTGCATTCGCTGATCGCCGATCCGCTGTTCGCTGATCCTTCACACGGCGATTTTTCTCTCAAGCCAGGATCGCCGGCTTTTAAGATTGGTTTCAAGCCCATCGATCTCAGCCATGTTGGGCCGCAATAGCAGAGAGGAAAACGCAGAGGTTGAGATTCGCATTTGCACCAGCCGCGGCGGAAATGATTTTGTAGAGGAACTCTGCGGGCTCTCGCTGGGTTTGTAAGATTTGGGAGGAGGAGCCCTCCCCTGCCAAAACGGCTGTTCTAATCGCCCAATCGGAAATTGCTCGATCGCCGGTTCCGTAACAGACCCCTCACCCGGCCGCTATGCGTCCACCCTCTCCCCTCGGGGAGGGCTTTGATTGTTTGGAGTTCGCGTGGCTGGGAAGCCGGGCTACTCGTGGGCGCGCTGCGATATTCTGGGCGCCTGATAACGCACGTTCAGATAGGGCGTTTCCAGCCGCTTCTGCCCTTCGTACTTTGAAGTCAGGCAACTGTCGAGAATTCCGCTCACCATCAGGGTCCGCTCCACAGGATAAGGAGCCTTGCCGGTCATAAACATCTCCTCAATCTTGCTCACCAGGCAGGCGGAATAGGTCACGTTGGGATTGGGAGTGAGAAGGAACTGGGTGGACTGAATCTGCCGCATGCCCTTCACGCGGGCGGCGAAGTTGAAATCCGCGATGGCGCCGTTCAACATCAGCAGCGTGGTGCGCAGGCCGTCGTTGTGCTCAATGAAATACGCCCAAGGGTCTTTCACCAACCCTTGCAAAGTATCGTCGGCCAGCAGGTCCTGGGTGCGGCCGTCCTTCACGGTCAGGCCCTGCGGCGTGTCGCTGCGGGAGAGCGCGGCCTCCAGCAGGTCTCTCGACCATCGTCCTTCCCGGCCGGCTTTCCACACCGCGTCGCCGGTGATCAGTTGCACGGACTTCACGCCCGTCTCCCCGCCTTTGCGGCGCTCAATCATGCACTGCATGGCCTCGAGCGCGTGGTAGTCCATGGCGTCCGATCCGCCCTCGCCCACCATCAGCGCCTCTTCAATCTCGCAGCCCAGCGGCAATTCGATGTCCGGCAATCGCCAGGTGACCGGCAGGCTCGACCCGGCCAGCATGGGGAACTTCATCCGATGATGGGTCGGCAACCATCCATTGGGCCTTCTTGAAGTCGTAGGAAAGGTTCTTGTCATTGTAGACGGGAACCACCCGGCCGTCTTTTTCGAAGACATCCACGACCTGTTTGAAAAACTCGTACCGCGGGTAGAGTATCTGCCCCTTCTCGTTGCGCGGGTAGTCGCCGTGCTCGCCGACCGTCAGCACCGCATCGACGGCCAGCTTGTCGCCGCCGCAGCGCAGCGCTTCAGCAATGGTGGGGTAGACGGTGAAGCCGAACTCTTTGGCGCGCTGGGCGCTCAGGTCGTTTTCGGGTTTCTGGTCAACATAAAGCGACACCACCTTCATGTCCGGATGGTGCCACTCGCCCGCGATGGGATAACCCACCAGAAAGCGGTCGCCAATGTGCTGGGCATGGGACAGATAGTGGTAGACGGTTGCTATGACTGCGATACGGCGAGGCATAAGATTCAGGTTCTCCAGAAAGTGGATTCTTTTGTCGACTGATAACGGATGTTCAGGTGCGGCGTTTCATAACGCGCTTTGCGGTAGAGGCTTTCCATCCCGGCCGCCGTCAGGCCCGTAGTCAGCAGCGTCCGCTCCACGGGGTAGGAGGTCCGGCCGGTCAGAATCATCTTCTCCATGTGGTTCACCAGGGGGCTGAAGAAGTTCGCCAGCGTGGTGCGGCCCGGCGGCATGGGCAGATACATCTGCGTGGAGAAGATGCCCGGGCGGCCGTCAATGCGGGCGGCGAAGTTGAAGTCCTGCACCAGCCCGTTCATCAGCAGCATGGTGCAACGCACGCCGTCCAGGTGCTCGTAGTGATAGGCCACCGGATCTTTCACCAGCCGCCGCATCTCGTCGTCGGTGGGATAGATGTCGTTGAAAGTGGGCCGGGCGGGCGTCAGCGTATGGCTTCGGCACAAAGCCGATTTCATCAGGTCTTTTGACCACACGCCTTCCTGATACGCTTTCCAGAAATCCTCTCCCCGGTAGGCCTGCAGCCACTTCACCCCAACTTCGCCGCCCTTGCGCCGTTCCACCATGCATTGCAGCGTTTCAAGGGCGTGGAAGTCGTAGCTATCCACCCCGCCGTAAGCCACGCAAACCGCCTCGCGTACACGGCCCTGCGACGGCATCTCAAACGAGGGTGTGCGCCAGGTGACCGGCAGGCTCGAGCCGGCCATGAACGGGAAGCCCATCTGCCGCGAGGTATCGTACATCTTGCGCGCCCAATCCCAGTTCCAGGAAAGGTGCTTGTCGTTGTAGACGGGCACAACGCGGCCGCTGGATTTAAAGACCTTAACAATCTGCTCGAAGAACTGATAGCGGGGGAAGAGCTTCTGCCCGATTTTATTCCGCGGATAGTTGCCGTGCTCACCGATCAGCAGCACGCCATCCACCGCCAGCTTGCTGCCGCCCAGGGTGAGGGTTTCGGCAATGGTGGGATAGATCTTCATGGTCGGGAAGAGTTTGGCGCGCTCGCGGCTGAGATCGTCTTTCTCCACCTCGTCGACGTAAAGCCCCACCAGGTCGATGGGCGGGTGGTGCCACTTGCTGTTCCAGCCGTAGCCGAACAGGAACCGGTCCACGATATGCTGGGTGTGAGAATACTTGAAGAAAATCGTGGTCACTGCTGCGATCCTGGGCCGTCTGCCGCTTTGTCCTCTGGCGGAGGCCGCTTTGGCCCATGCCGTTGGTCCAGCAGCGGAGGCCAGCATCGCCGCCAACATTTCGCGCCGAGTCATCATTGAACACTCCCAGGAAAAAGAGCTTGGAAACTACCTGAAGCAGCCGTGCCGCCGTGAGATATCTTCGCAGTTGCCGCACAAGGTAAGCAGCAAACTACTACAGCCTCCCGCAACGCGCAAGAGCATTCGTATGCGATTCCACACGTTCCAGTCTGGAGTGACACCACAAATTTCAGAGAAGCAGCAGCGCACAGCGGCTGAAGAATCCTTTCCGCAAGATCGCGCACTTCGCCGCCGGAACCCCATCAAGGGCAGGGTCACACTTTCAACTGCCGCAAATCGATCTTCGCGCGGTCCCAGACGCCCAGGCCCAGCGCGCCTGCGATCTCCACGTGCTCGGGCTGGCGGTGCACGAACGTGCTGAATTTATCGGGCGTTGATTCGAAGAGCTTCTTCATCCCCACCGAGACCCTTTTGGCGTCGATGACCTCCCAGCCCACGTGGTCGAGCGCCACCGGGTCCGTGGCGAAATAGAGCGTGCGGTTTTCCCAAACGAACTGCTGCCTTGCGCCGGGCCCGCCGTTGTAGACGCCTTTGACACCGTCGAGGATGTGAAGGACGGCTTTGTTGCGGATGACCGGCAGGGACACAACCGCAGGGATAAAGGCGTTGCAGGCGTTCAGCGAGGAAGAGGAGTGGCTGCGGCTGACGTTGTTCACCAGGCCGTGGGAGAGGTTCTTCAGGGCAAGCGTAACTCCCGCCGACTGGTGGTCTTTGAGCACGGGAACGTTGATCAGCTTATTCACCTGGCGGGTGATGAATCGGGCCGCGAAAGATCTCCGGGCCCTGGCGTCGTCGATGCCGTAGCCCGGCAGAGTCAGCGCCATGTCCAGGTAATGGTCCGGGTCATAGCCGTCCATCCCCAGCTGAACCTGCTCAAAGTGGTCGGCCGCGTAGGAAGTGCGAACACCCTCGGGCAGCCACTTGTCGTACCCTGCGTTGAAGAACTGGTCCCGGTAACGGTCGTAAGCAACAATGTCCTTGTTCCGAACCCCGGCGGCTTTGAGGCCGGCGATGATTTCACGAACCACGGTTGCGTCCGATTTCACCAGCGGCTGTCCCACCGGGTTGAGCTTGATTCCCACAACATCTCCGGGCTCGAAGAAAAGGCGCCAGGCGTCGGCCCAGGAGTCTGCACCCGTCAATTCCGTCATGCCGCGGCGCATCATCTGCTGCACAGGCCCCGCCTGATACCGGCCTGACACCAGGGCGCCGGGACTTTCCACGGAGACAACACGGCCCGGATAAAGGCCCGGCATTCGGAGCTTGCCGGGATCAGTTTTCGAAACCGCATGCGCGGCCAGAGCCATGGATTTTGCACTGGTGGCTGCCGCCAGCCCAACCCCCATGGCCTTCAAACACTCACGCCGGTCAAGTCTCATAAACGCCTCCCTGCTGGGCTTCAACGTAGCACCGAAATGGGGGTAATACAATTCAAAGTTCGGCCGGCGAAAGGCCCAGGCGGTGGGGCGTGAAAAGACGCCGGAATCCTGCTGCTCCGGCTGGTTGTCGTGGCAGTCAGGGGCCCGTGAAAGCGCTGCGGCGCAGCCCTGAGATTTAACATTTCGCGGTTTATCTCTTAAAATGACATTTCCAGGTCTCGGGTCCATATGTCCATAGGGAAGAAATCAGTTCTGGAATTTGCACGCAGGGGATATGCGCGTCTTGAGCGGCCCATATCTTCTCTTTCGCTCGTCGGCGGGTTTGTGTTTGACGCGCTCACGCTGCGGCGCGTGGACGTTTTCTGGGACACCTTCTGGGTGGCCGGCCATCTTGCAATCGTGACTGTCTGTGTCATCTGGATCAACCTGCTGGATGATGCCGCAGACGAGAACGGAGCACGGCCGGAAGCGAATCCGCAGAAAATTCACTTCTGGCTTGTCAACGTGGTGCAGTTTTTCTTTGGGGGCCTGCTTTCCGTCTATCTTGTCTTCTATTTCCGCAGCGGGACCATCTGGACAAGCTGGCCGTTTCTAATGATGCTCGCCCTGGCGTTTATTGTGAATGAATCCCTGAAGCGCCACTATGCCCGCCTCTCCTTTCAGATGGCTCTCCTGTTTCTTGCGCTCTACTCATTCGCCATCTACGTGATGCCCATGCTTCTGCACCGGATCAGTTCAAGGGTATTTCTGATCAGCGGCGGCGTCAGCGTGGCTGCAATCGGCATTGTCCTTCTCGTTCTCGCGGTTTTATCACGCCACCGCTTGGCGGGGCGGAAGGGATGGGCAACACTGGCGTTCATCGCCGGCATTCTTGTCATTGTGAACGGGCTTTATTTCCTGAACCTCATCCCGCCGCTTCCCCTGTCCCTGAAGGACGCAGCGGTTTATCACTCGCTTGTGGCCGATGGCCCCGGCAACTACACGGTGACCAGTGAGGGTCAAACCACCGACGGAATCGCCTCCATTGATTTCATCAGACGATTTCTCTCCCTTCGCCAGACCGTACACATCAAACCCGGTGACTCCCTCACATTCTTTACGGCGGTCTTCTGTCCGACCCAATTGAGTACAGAGATTGTTCACGAATGGGAGTACTACGATCGCGCTCATGGCGAATGGGTTACACGCCACCGCGTTCCTCTGCATGTGGCGGGCGGACGCGACGGCGGCTATCGGACATTTTCCGTGGTTTCAGCCATCACCCCCGGACTGTGGCGCGTGGACGTGGAAACACCAGGCGGCCAGGCCATCGGGCGCTTCAATTTTCGCGTCATCGCGCAGGACAGGGAACCGCCGCTGCAAACGGAAACCATCCATTAATCTTCCGTGGTCCTGCGCCAGGAGCCTTCCCGCATGAATTCCTCCCACCACAGCCACGAGGCACTGGTTTTTGCGGGTGGACCGGCGGGTGGGGAATGCGGTGTGGCCCTTCACTCTGGTAAGATGAAATGGCTATGATGCCATCCATCGATTTTGCCTCTGCACCCTTTCTGGTGATCTGGGAGACCACCCAGGCTTGTGATCTTGCCTGCGTGCACTGCCGCGCGTCGGCCCAGCCCTTGCGCCATCCCGAAGAGCTTTCCACCGAGGAGGGATTCAAGCTGCTGGCTGAGGCCAAACAGATGGGCACGCCGGTTTTCATACTCAGTGGCGGCGATCCTGCCAAGCGCCCCGACCTGCTGGACCTGGTGCGTGAAGGCAAGCGCCTGGGGCTGCGCATGGGAACCGTGCCGGCCGCGACCCCCACTCTTACCGAAGACCTGGTGCGCAATCTGAAACAGGCGGGACTCGACCAGATGGCGCTCAGCCTTGATTATCCGCAGGCTGACCTGCACGACGGTTTCCGCAGTGTCAAAGGCGCCTTTGCCAAAACCATGGAAGCGTCGGAATGGGCGCACCGCAATAAACTCCCTCTGCAGATCAACACCACGCTCTGGGCGGGTTCGGTGCCCTATCTCTCCGAGATGGCCGAGCTGGTGGACCGTCTCCAGGCGGTCTTCTGGGAGGTGTTTTTCCTGGTCCCGGTTGGCCGCGGCGAAGGCCTGGACGGAATTGAAGCACGCCGCTGCGAAGAACTGTTCGCGATTCTGTACGAAGTTCAGAAGAAATCCAACTTTATCCTGAAAGTGACCGAGGCGCCGCATTATCGCCGCTATGTGGCGCAGCGTGAAGCCGAACGCCAGTCTGCGCAGCCTTCGCAGGGGCATCCCGCTCCCCGCGGCGCGGTGTCGATGCCCGAAATGCTGCGGCGGTCTGAAGGTCCTGGACACACCATCGGGTTTGCGCCCCACGGAGTGAATGCAGGCAAAGGCTTTGTTTTTGTTTCCCACCTGGGCGAAGTTTATCCCAGCGGTTTCCTGCCGAAATCAGCCGGCAACGTCCGGGCGCAGACGTTAACTGAGATTTACCGCAACTCCTCTCTGATGCGCGAGCTGCGCGACCCCGAAGCTCTGCACGGCCGCTGCCGCCAGTGCGAATATCGCTCCATCTGCGGCGGTTCCCGGTCGCGGGCCTACGCGCTGACCGGCGACTATCTGGCCACCGACCCCTGGTGCGCCTACCAGCCCCACCGTCCCAGCGCCTAGCTGATGTGGCCGCAATGCTCACCTTCCCACGCGTCGCGGCTGACGCTTTTGGAAAAAAGCATTCAGCTCAGTGACAAGATGATTCAGATCCGCATGGTCCGCCGCTGCCGCTTCCGCCAGACTCAGAGAATATGGCGCTTTTTTCGCTATTGAAAGTGTTTTCAGGCCGGCCCGAATGAGCACTGGCTTCGTTTTTGGAAAACTCGTGACATACCAGTACAGAGGCAGCTTGTCGCTGATGCCCTGTGCCGCGAACCAGGCGGGGAGCGGCTGCAACATGGTCGCAGCCATGTTGATGACGAAGGCGAGGACTCCCGCGAATTCAAGATAGGCCGAGACCGGCAGCAGGTTCCAGGCGCTTCCGCCCAATGAATAGGCGACTGCTTCACTCGACACCCGCAAAAGGCATCCTCCACTCAACAACCAGAGGCTTACAGCCATCCATCGCGTGCTGAAGAGTTCGCGGCCGTTGAGAAACGAAGGCAGCATTCGAGGGCCGAGCGCAAGAATCAACTGGATTTCGCGCACCGGATGGGGTTTCTGTGACTTTGGTCATAGGCACGTCTCTGTTCCCTATTGTGTAATGGATCTGGTGAACGGTTGCCGCGCGGGGCGTGGCAGCCACCGGAATCGGTCGTATGGATGAGTTGCAAAAGGAGGACAGATGGGCATGGATAGCCAAAGAACCGTCGCGGAAATCGCGCTCGAGAGGCCGCAGGCAGCAGCCGTCTTCGAAAAACTGGGAATCGATTACTGCTGCGGCGGGCGCAAGCCCCTGGCAGCAGCCTGCGAGGAAGCGGGCGTTGACCTGAACCACGTCGAGGGCCTGCTGGAAGGAGCCGGCAAGGACCAGCCCGGTGTTGCGAACTGGAGGGAAGAATCTCTTGCCAGACTGATTGGCCATATCGTGGAAAAACATCACGCCTATTGCCGTGAAGAAAGCCTGCGCCTGCAGCCGCTGCTGGCGAAAGTCGTTTCAAAACACGGTGAGCATCATCCGGAACTCACTCAGGTTCAGGAGCTGTTCAGCGCGCTGCGCAATGAACTGAGCATGCACATGATGAAGGAAGAGCAGATGTTGTTCCCTTACATCATCGCACTCGAGGAATCGGCAAAGCACAAATCTGCTCCGCCGCGGGCGCCCTTTGGAACAGTTCAAAATCCGGTGCGCATGATGGTCCAGGAACACGACGACGCCGGACATCTGCTCAAAGAAATTCGCACCTGAGCCGGCAACTTCACCGCGCCTGAAGATGCCTGCACCAGTTTCAAGGCGCTTTACCAGGGCCTGGAGGCGTTTGAGGCGGACCTGCATCAGCACATCCATCTGGAGAACAACTCCTCTTCCCGCGCGCCGTCACCCTGGAGGACGCATCTCTCTCAGCCTGAGCTGCGGGAGTTTCGAAAACTTAGGGGTTCTCGATTTCTATTTGCGGTTCGTCCGGCAGGTCTGGATCGTAAAAGGCAGGACAGCAGGGCGGTGCGTGCCCTGCAAATGGTCCCCGACCTTGCCGGCACGGAGGAATTGACATTCTC
Source organism: uncultured Acidobacteriota bacterium (assembly GCA_963783155.1). GTDB lineage: Bacteria > Acidobacteriota > Terriglobia > UBA7540 > UBA7540 > SCRD01. The sequence continues at coordinate 293,352 of CAWANC010000020.1, forward strand.
TCGGATACCTCATTTCTTGCCCGCCGACAAGCGATAAACCTCAATTGCTTTTCCGGTTTGCCCTGCCTTTTCTGACGCGGGTTGCTTCTGGACCTGGATTCCGCAGCCCTGGCTGGAGCACGAGCGGCGGCCGTTGTGCGGTGGAGCGTGCGCGGAAGCAATTCGGACTCTCTGAACTGCCCGCCTGCAGGTTCAGTTGCTGGAGTCGGCTCAGCGGATTTTGTTCATCCGCCTTTCGAAAAGTCCGGCCGAACAGCGCGACAATATGAATGATTTGGCTGGACACAAGCCTGTTCCGAATTCATGCCAGGCATCAGCTTTCGGAGCAAACGCCAGAAGGCATCCGGACTGGAAACACTCTATGCCACGCAAACCCATTGCATCCGGTCTGCCCCAAACTTTTCCTGGAAAGCTCCAGAAGGGACAAACCGTTCACGAATTCCTCAACAAACAAGAGATTTTTTCGCAAGAGGATGCGGCTGACCCGGTTTTTACCTGCGGAAGAGTAAAGTCAATATGACGGTCGTATCCAGGCGTGGCAAGGAAGCCGTTATTGGGGATGGTTGAGCCTGGCCAGTTCTTCGACGAACGTAGCCTAGTGGCGGGACACCCTCTGTGAATGGCGAGCGCGACCTTCATGGGGCATTCGACCATGCTTCGGTTTGAGAAAGCCACCGTCGTTCGCCTGCTCCATTCCTGCATTTCCCTCAACGGCTCTAAACAGAATAGCTTCTTATCACGGCTATGCTAGAATAGCGGCGGGGCAAATTCTCTAAAGTGTTGCATCGCCAACGGTGCGCGTGCCGGCTCAAAGCCACTTTTGCCAAAGCCTGCTGAAACCGCGGGCATGACTCTACTGGGAATCCCGGTTTTCCACTGGTATGGCTTGGCGGGAGACGCGATTGAGGCGGTTGCCTGCTTAGATCCACGGAAGGAGAAGAGATGCTGAAGTCGACTGAGTTTCACGAGCCTCCCGGGCGTGGGACGGCGGATGACCCAGGCGGGCTGCCCGACTTTCCTCCCCTTGGCCCGGCCCTGAAAGTTCTCTTAGTTTGGCCGCGGTTTCCGTCATCATTCTGGAGCTTCGACGGTATTCGGGACATGGTCCCCATGGAGACCGAGCAGCCGCCGCTCGGCCTGCTGACTGTCGCCGCACTCTGTCCGAAGACCTGGACGCTGAGGTTGATCGACCGAAGCTTTGAGGAACTGCTCGATGCGGACATCCTTTGGGCCGATCTGGTGATGGTCAGTGGCATGCGGGTCCAGAAAGACGACATTAGCGAAATCCTGCTGCGGGCCCGGGCCCTGGGCAGGCGAACGATAATCGGCGGACCCTTTGCGAGCAGCGAGCCGGAACTTCTCCTTCGGCTGGCGGATCATGTGGTGGTGGGCGAGCCCGACGAAGTTTTCCTGGAAATTGCTTCCGATCTCGAGCGCGGCCCCGCGCGGCGCCTCTACGAGGTTACGGAAAAGCCCGACGTCAGCAAGACGCCGCTGCCCCGTTTCGATCTGCTCAAGATCGAAAAGTACGGCTCGATGGCCATCCAGTTCTCCCGCGGCTGCCCGTTCCAGTGCGAATTCTGCGACATCATCACCATCTACGGCAGAAAGCCCCGAACCAAGCGCCCCGCCCAGTTGCTGGCCGAACTGGACGCCTTGTACGAGCTGGGATGGCGCGAACAGGTCTTTATCGTTGACGACAATTTTATCGGCAACCACAAACTGGCCCTCGAACTCTTGCTCGAACTTCAGGAATGGCAGAAACGCCGCGGCTTTCCGATGTTTTTTTACACCGAGGCTTCGATTGATCTTGCTCAGAAGCCGGAATTGATTGAGGCCATGGTGAAGGCGAACTTCTTTTTCGTTTTCATCGGAATCGAGAGCCCTTCACCCAATTCCCTGAAGGAAGCCAAGAAATTCCAAAACCTGCGGCGCGATCCCCTGGAGTGCATTCACTTCATCCAGAGCCAGGGCCTTTGGGTGACGGCAGGTTTCATCATCGGATTCGATTCCGACACCGAAGAAATCTTCGAACAGCAGAGGGACTTTATTGAGCGGGCAGCCATTCCATGGGCCATGGCCGGATTTCTGATCGCGCCTCCCACCACTCCGCTTTACGATCGGATGCTGAAGGAAGGCCGGTTGCTGATGGATACCACGGCCACCAGCAACTTCGATCCGCCCAACTTCAAAACTGTTTTGCCGCTGCCGGTTCTGCTGAAGGGATTTAAAGAGGTCCTGTCTTCCTTGTATGCGCCCTCGGCATTCTACAATCGCTGCTATCGGTCGCTTGTGCAGTGGAAGGCCCACGAGCCGCAGAAGGCGCCCGCAATTCCGCTGCGGCCAATTCTTGGGGTCTTCGCCCGCTCCATCGTTCGCCAGGGCCTCCTCTCCAACTACCGGAGTGCGTACTGGAAATTTTTGTTTCGGCTCCTCGGGCGCTGGCTGTTCGTTCCACGCAAGCTCAGCCTGGGGTTTGCGATGCTGCTGTCAGGACACCATTTCATACCTTACGCCGAGGCGCGTCGAGGAGCAACTGGAGATCGAACTCCATAAATACAGGGGCGAGAATGAAACCGCAGAATCACTGAAAGAGGCGGTTGTTTGTTAGGGATCGATTTCAGCAACCGCGAGTTGCGGAAGTGGCTGGCCGGGCACTCATTCGCACTGGCGCTCAGGTCCGCCACCCGCTTTACGTCTTTGCGCGCTGACTGGCTTCCCAGTCAGCCATCGTTTAACGACATCCAGGAGAGCGGCACGCGTTCATCAGCAGCGCCTCCGAAGTTCGTGGGGCGGCGCTGGACCTCTCCCCTCCAGCCGGTGGCTTCTATAGGTCAATCCTCAGTGGGCGGATAGACCAGAACCAGTGCATCGCGGCAAGCGTCGAGAGGACGCGTGAACTGGCTCTGGTTCTTCATGATGAAGTCCAGGTTCAGCTCCTTAGTACATTCCGCCGCCCATGCCGCCTGCCGCAGATCCCGCCGAAGCCTTCTCATCTTCGTCCGCGCACTCGCTGACCGACGCCTCGGTGGTCAGGAGCAGCGAAGCAATGGACGCAGCGTTCTGGAGCGCCGCCCGCGTCACCTTGGTAGGATCGATGACCCCCTCCGCAACGAGGTCGCCGTAGCTCTCGGTCTCCGCGTTGAAGCCATAGTTCGGGCTGCTGTTCGACTTGACTTTCTCCACCACCACCGCGCCTTCATAACCGGCGTTGGCGACAATCATCCGCAGCGGCTCTTCGAGCGCCCGCCGGACGATGTTGATGCCGATCTGCTCGTCGCCTTCGGCCTTGAGCTTCGCAAGCGCCGGGATGCAGCGCACCAGAGCCACTCCGCCGCCGGGCACGATGCCCTCCTCGACCGCCGCCTTGGTGGCGTGCATGGCATCCTCGACCCGGGCTTTCTTTTCCTTCATCTCGGTCTCGGTCGCCGCGCCCACCTTGATCTGCGCAACGCCGCCCACCAGCTTGGCCAGGCGCTCCTGCAGCTTCTCCCGGTCGTAATCGGACGTGGTCTCCTCGACCTGCGCCCGCAGTTGCTTCACCCGGCCCTCGATGTCAGAGCTCTTGCCGGCGCCCTCGATCAGGGTAGTGTTGTCCTTGTCGATGGTGACCTTTTTGGCCTTGCCCAGATCCTCCAGCTTCACGTTCTCAAGCTTGATGCCCAGGTCCTCCGAAATGGCCTTGCCGTTCGTCAGAATGGCGATGTCTTCCAGCAGGGCCTTGCGGCGATCGCCGAACCCCGGCGCCTTCACCGCGCAGCACTGCAGCGTTCCCGCGCAGCTTGTTCACCACCAGGGTGGCCAGGGCCTCGCCCTCAACCTCCTCGGCGATAATCAGCAGCGGCTTGCCGGACTTGGCAATCTGTTCCAGCAGAGGCAGGAGGTCCTTCATCGAGCTGATCTTCTTCTCATGGATCAGGACCAGCGCGTTTTCCAGCACGCACTCCATCCGCTCCGGGTCGGTGACGAAGTAAGGAGAGAGATAGCCGCGGTCGAATTGCATGCCCTCAACCACTTCCAGTTCAGTCTCCATGGTCTTCGACTCTTCCACGGTGATGACGCCGTCCTTGCCGACCTTTTGCATGGCCTCGGCGATGATCTTGCCGATGGTGGGATCGTTGTTGGCCGAAATTGCGCCCACCTGGGCGATCATCCCACCCTCGACCGGCTTCGAGATCTTGTCGATCTCGCCCTTGATGTGCTTCTTGCTGCCGTCCTTGCCGGTTTCGTCGTAACCACAAATCACGCGAACCGCGCTCTCAATGCCGCGCTTCACGCCCATGGGGTTGGCGCCGGCCGCCACCGTCTTGGCGCCCTCGCGGAAGATGGCCTGGGCCAGCACGGTCGCCGTGGTGGTGCCGTCGCCCGCCACGTCGCTGGTCTTGGAAGCCACCTCGCGCACCATCTGCGCGCCCATGTTTTCGAGCGCATCCGGCAGCTCGATTTCCTTGGCCACCGTGACCCCGTCCTTGGTGATCGTGGGGGCCCCGAATTTCTTGTCCAGCACCACGTTGCGCCCTCTGGGACCCAGCGTAGCTTTCACAACGTCCGCCAGTTGATTCACTCCCCGCAGAATCGCATGACGGTTTTGCTCACCATATACAATTTGCTTTGCGTTTCCCATTTTCAATTCCTCCACGATTTTCGATCAATGCTTTCCGTTGCCGGTGGTCCGGTGCGGCAGCCGTCAGCTGCAGGTTATCACCCCGCCACATCCATCGGCTGCTGCCCACACACTTACTTCTTCCCACTTGCGGCGGCGGCTTTGACTTCAAGGATTCCCAGTACTTCTTCCTCGCGCAGGATCAGATACTCCTGGCCTTCCATCTTGATTTCAGCGCCGGAATACTTCCCGAAAAGGATCCGGTCGCCCGCTTTCACATCCAGGGCGATCACCTTTCCTTCTTCGGTTTTCTTGCCCTGCCCCACGGCGATCACTTGGCCCTCTTGCGGTTTCTCCTTGGCCGTGTCGGGAATGATGATCCCGCCCTTCACGGCTTCCTTCTCTTCTACTCGCCTGACCAGGATTCGATCATGCAGTGGTCTGAAATTCATTTGGTGTCTCCTTTCGCGCTTCGTTAAGGTTGGCCTGCGGGTTGAGCCCGTCGCAAATCGAGAGGACTTCTGTCATTTCGCGTTGGATCTTCCTCGCCAGAGAGTCGCGGCGATGAACTGTGAACCTCGCGGTGCAGACGGGATCCGTCCAGGCATATGATCAGAGGCCTATGGGGATCGAAAATCCCTCACAACGGGCTTACTGAATCCTAGTTTTCATATCTCACCTTGCACAAAATCATCGCGCGCCCGGTCTCCCCAAAGGGCTTTCGTGCGCGGCCTGCCTGGAAGCCCAACATGGCCCCGGCACAAACCACAGATGACAGAAGTATGAGATAGCCGACCGACAAGGGCCATAACAACGCCCACGGCATCAGGACCAGCATCGGAATAAAGCCCCACTTCATCATTTTTATAAACATCGGGTTCGTGTACATCACACACCTCGTATCTTCCGGCGATCGACGGATCGCCCTTTGGCGGAGAAGAAAGAGGGCGGACTTGCCGCCCTCAATGAACACCAGGGCCTGAAGCCTAGGCGACTGCATGAGCAGCGGTCTTGTTAAAGGTCGAGGCGGCGACCTCGTAGGTCTTCACGACCGGGGTCCCTTCAACGACCTTTGCCAGGGCCTTCTGTACCTTGGGATATGTGTCGCGGTGATAAGCTTCCGCGCTCTCTTTCCGGTCCCAGAGACTGATCCCTAACGCTTCCGTCTTGCCGGGAACGGCGAGGACGATTTCGTTCAGAAACCCTTTTTGCTTTCTTAGCAACGGAATCACTTCGTCGTTGATCGTTCGGGTAAACTCCGCCGCACTATTGGCCTTCAGATTCATCGATACGCTTCTTGCAAACATGGCAACCTCCTTGGTTGTCGTCTAAGAGGTGCGATTGCAGGTAACCCGACTTAGTTCAGGTTGTCTGGAGAATGAATGATATGGTCTGTCTCATTAACTATTATGAGTTAATTCACTTTACGTGTCAAGTAAAACTGGGGATAATCTATTAATGTTTAACTATTACGAGTTAACCGGCGAGGAGTCCGATGGATATTTCCTTAGTGATTAAGCAGCGCCTGGAAGAACTGGGCCTCGATCAACGAGATCTGGCAAGCGCCGCACAGGTTACGGAGTCCTACATTTCGCAATTGCTGACTCGAAAGAAGGCGCCCCCGGCGCCTGCTCGGACGGATATTTATGACAAGATGTCAAAGTTCTTGAAGCTTCCAGAGGGTGAATTAGCAAAGATAGCAGAGTTGCAACGCCAGGAAGAGCTCAAGAGAATATTGGCGGACCCGCCTCCGCCGTTGTTTAAAGGGGTCCGCGCGTTGGTGCTGCGTAAATGCAAGCCCGGAAACCAGAAGCAAGTGCAGGCAATTTTTGAGCGTCAGCCCTTCGGCGAAGTCGAACGCCTCATTACCCAGAAGCTCCTGGACGTGGCTAAGCGCCTTGCGAGCGAAGAACTGGAAAGTGAAAACTGGCTCCGCCTGGTGGCCAGATTGAGCAACCGGAGCTACGAAGACATGCGGGTTTCCATCCTCGAGTTCCTGGACACAGGCGTTTTAGACGTATCGATAGAAAACTGCGTCTCATTTTTGGACCCGCTGATCGAATCCTGGGACATTGACCTCGCTACTTTTGGCGTGGAAATCGTTTTAAACCGGAGAGTGGCCCGGGACCACACTAAACGGTTCGAGTTTATGGAGAAGGAACCAGAATCGGCGTTTGATGAAGAGCCGGGCCTTAAGGAATTCCTCCGGGATTCTTCCCTCAGCGGCGACGCGACCGAGGAAGAAGTAGAATTCCTGAAGAGACTTCGATTCAGCGGGAAACGGCCAAAAGCTCTCTACTATTACCGGGAACTGCAAAATCTCAGAGATCCTCTCCATTTCCGCGCTCCACGACCGGAATAGGAATGCCGCGCCGGTCTCGAAGAATGAACGGGTGAGAAAGCAGTCCGGGTGGGAATTCTTAGAGATTGGGCGTTACCCGCCCAGGTGAATTTGGACGCTTTCTAAGAGCGTGGTTTGGTCAGAGCTCCGATTCGTTATGGGAAGGGCTGTTCTCGCCAGCAATCCTTCTCCACTCTGGGCCATGCGACGCAGAGGAGCAGAGATGGATACAACTTCCGACTGGCCCGGTCTGAATTGCTAAACCCTTTCTACCCCAGCAAACCTACTCATTCCTTGAATCGCATTGGTGCTGAAATCTCATTCTCAGATGATCTGAATATACGGTGAACTCCCAGCCATCGCCCTTGCAGATGTGGAGACTTCATCTTAGCCTTGGAGCGGCCAGTACCTTCGGATTCGTCCTGACAGTGAATTCAGAAGATCAGCCGGAGCGAAAACTGGATTTGGCGTGACGTTCCAGCCGTGCGGTTGATGATTCCAAACCCGCTCCCACGCAGAATGTTCGATGGAAGACCGAAGTTCACCAGGTTAATGACATTGAAAAACTCTGCACGGAACTGGAGAACCCCAAGCTCCTGGTTGGAACCGCGACTGAAAGGCGTATCCTTAATCAGCGCCACATCAAAATTGTGGTAACCGGGGCCGCGGAAGGTGTTGCGGCCAAGGGCGCCAAACACACCGTGGTTTGGTCCCGTGCCTCCGGCCACATTGATGGGGATGGAAAAGAATGCGGCATTGTTTGCGCCGCTTCCGAAATAATCCTCCCGCACGGTGCGGCTGGTGGAAAAAGAAGGCCGGCCGATCTGGTTTGGGCGGTCTGAGCCTCCCGCCCCTGCGCCGGTCTGCTGGATGCCCGAATACACGGTGAAGGGCAATCCGGTCATCAGCGTCGTGATGTTCAGGAACTGCCAACCTTCCGTAAAGTGTTTCCCCAGGGGCCGCAGAAAACTCACTTTATCTACAGGAAGCGCTTCGATCAGGCTGAGAGCGAAAACGTGGGTCACGTCAAAATTGGAAGGCCCTCTATCCGCTCCCGGGTTCCATGGATTTTGCGGCAGCGTCTGCAGAATAACACCCGGACTGCCGTTAACACTGCCCAGGGCTGAACTGCTGTCGTCCAGCGACTTGGAAAACGTATAACTGGCCTGGAAGCCCAGCCCGAATCGAGAGGAGTTCTTGCTGACGCTCGTCTGCAAAGACTGATACGTGGAATGCGATCCGCTCGTGATCAGGCTTAACGGTCCATACCCTCCCACCGGCTGGCCGGAAGCATCAAATTGGGTAAACCGGGCGTAGTTGGGCGAGGCCCCGCTGTAACCGTTGGCAGGGAGGACGCTGGTGAGATGCACCCCCAAGGTGGCGACATAATTCGCGCTGAGCTTGATCTGGCCAAAATCATGATCGACCCCCGCCGTGTAGGTCCCCATGTAGCCGTTGCGGAAGTCCTGGGCCATGCCGCCTGTGGTGAGCAGTTGAAGCTGGTTGCCGGGCGTCAGCGCCGCCAAGTCGTTCTGAAAACGCTGAATGTCAATCGGCGTGTTGGGAGCGACATTTGCAGGGTTCGCGTCCGGGAACAACGCCGCCCCGGCAGGCGTATAGACGGGAGGCAGCGTCACCGGGGTTACGGAATTGCTGAAAGGGACTGGGCCACCGGGTGCGGCAGTGACAAAAGGCGAAAACATAAAAGGGATGCTTCCGGTTAAGAAATTGTCCTGATACAGGTTGGGCAGAACGGTCATGATGGCGCCGCCGGCATGCAGCACCGTCCGATCGGTGAGACGAAAATCAACCGCCAGGCGGGGCGCCCATCCATTCCAGTCCGTGGCATAGGGGGGCTGCGGGTTTTCCAGGTAGACCATCTTTGCGCCCTGCGCCCAGAACGGGACGTTTCCTCCATTGGGCCCAGCAATTACCGGCGCGGACGTCCGCTTCTGGGGCTCCTGGATGGGAGTCGACACGCTATACCGGAGGCCGTAGTTGACAGACAATCGCGAAGTGGCTTTCCAGCTGTCCTGAAAGTAAAACTCATAGGCTTGCCGGAAGATGCCCGCCAGGTTATACCGGTCTCCCACGGGAGTGATGCTTGAAATCGCATTGGTCGTGTAGGAATAAGGTGTTGCCGTCAGCAGGCCGGCAAGCGTATCCGGCAGCGGATCGCCCGCCTGAATGTTGTGCTGGCCGCTCGCGGAGGTTATCGCCACCGGCGAATACGCCGTCCCTCCGCCAAAACTGTAGGCGCCGTTGGGATTCGTCCCCCAGACGCTGGCGTCGCGGTTGTAGCGTATTTCGGCGCCCCATTGGAAAGTGTGCGGGCCATGGTTATACACCATGTCCTGCTTGAGCTGGTAAAGGTTTCCAATCCATCCCGTCACGGAACCGTCTGCCGAGTTGTAGGGCTCGAAAAGTCCGTCACCAAACATCATGGCCGGCTGGGTGTGGTTGACCGACGGAAAGAACGGCGTGGCGCGAATATAGCCAAGAGTGGTTTCAGAAGTAAGGTGAGGCGACCAGACGTGCGTGTATTTCAAACCGGCGCTGTGCTGGTTATCGGAAAAGTTGACGGCAAAAGTCGGGTCAATGGCCGTCTGGTCAGGATTGGTGAGCGGCCCGGTAATCTGATTCAAACTGAAGCGCGTAAAGAGAGTGGACTTGTCTGAAATGCGATGGTCAAGGCGCACCGAAAACTGGTCCGATCCAGTAAACACCTTGGACGAGGTCGCGTAGGTGCGGGCGCCGTAGGGCCCCTGCGGATCGTTTGGCATCGGGTAGCCTTTAAGAACCGGTTCGATGTTGGGGTTCACCGGCACCGTCAAGGTGTCGCCCGGATACGCTGTCGTATCGATCCCATTACGCTCTGCCGCGGTGGGCACAGCCAGCACCTGTGTCGTTCCCAGCACCTGACGGAAACCCTGGTACTCGCCAAAAAAGAAGGTTCGGTTCCGGCCGTTATAAACTCCCGGAATGACCACCGGGCCGCCCACGGTGAAACCGAATTCGTTGCGGATAAAAGGCGGGATCCGCCTCTCTCCCGCGACGCTCTTGCGGTCAAAAAAGTTTCGTGCGTCAAAGGCTGAGTTGCGAACAAACTCGAAGACGCTGCCATGCGGTTGATTCGTGCCCGACTTGCTGATCACGTTGGTGAAGCTGGCCGCGCCGTGCCCAATGGCGGCCGGCATCACCCCGGAACTCGACTGCACTTCCTGGATAGCGTCAACATTGAAATTGGCAAAGGTCGCTCCTCCCATCTCCGGATCGGTCGTGTCGATCCCGTCGATGGCAAACACCGAGGCCACAGCTCGCTGCCCGTTCACGGCAAACTGTTGGGTGAAGTCGGCGCTTCCGTTGGTATCCGTCATGGTTCCGGCGGCCAGCAGGAGCAACTTGCCGAAATCGCGCTCATTCAGCGGCAGGCTGGAAACCTGTTTACTTGACAGACTTTCGCCGCCGCTTGCCCACGGAAGCGCGTTCCCGCTTGCGCTGATCACGCGAAGCTCGTTCAGATTGGGAAGAATCTGCAAACTGGCGGAAAGCTTCGTGCCCTCCTTGATCTCAACAAGCCGCGCCGCCGTCCACGTCTTTCCTTCATCACTTACGGAGAGTACGTAGTCGCCAGCAATGATGTCAACAATTGAAAACATGCCCTCCGGGGAAGTTCGGGCCGTGTAATCAAGTTTCCCTGTGGGGGCGTGGAGCTTGACAACCGCTCCGCTCACAGGCGCTCCTGAATTGTTACGAACTACACCTTTCCAGGTGGTTGCAGCCGCGGCTGGACCCGCCACAATCACGATGGACAGGATGCAGCGCGAAACCGCGCAACACAAACGATGGATATGTCTCGACATGATTTCAATATTTTAACAGCCATCAGGAATTCATTCCGTCGACAAAGCAGCTTTCGGCCGGCCCGATGAGGCTTACATTGTCGATAGTCTGGGCGCAGCGATGGGGTGGACCAGTTGAAGAAATACGGTCGGTTAACGTGATTCGGTTTGCACCGGGTGAGAAGCACTGGCATGGTGCGACGGCAACGCCGTCGATGGCACATATTGCCATTCAGGAAAAACTCGATGGCAAGACCGTCGATTGGATGGAGAAGGTCAAGCAATTCCAGGGTTGAAGGGGCTACCCAAGACAGTTCCGATCCGATATCCTTGCCTTGCACAAACGCGACGCGAGGGGGGTGCCCGCATGGCCGAAGTTGCCGGATGGGGAAATTTCTATTTAATTGTCGGTGGTGCCGCCGGAGCGTTGATCGGTTTGCAGTTTGTCGTCATAACCCTCATCGCTGAACGGCCAATCGTGACGGGTCAGGATCTGGCCGGCAGCGCGTTCGCTACTCCGACCATCGTTCATTTCGGAGCCGTTCTCCTGCTCTCAACCATCGTAAGTGCTCCGTGGCACGGAGTCACCGGCATCGCAATTCTTTTAGGTCTACTGGGCTTCACCGGGATGGTGTACGAGGTCATCGTTATTCGGCGCATGCGGAGGCAAAGCGTTTACAAGCCTCAGTTTGAAGACTGGCTGTTTCATGTTCTGCTGCCGTTGGCTGCATATACGGCGCTGGCCGGATCAGCCTTCGCAACTCGTGCCAGTGTGCCTGGTGCAATGTTTGGCCCAGGATCTGCGGCGCTGCTGCTACTCTTCATCGGCATTCACAACGCCTGGGATGCCGTTACCTACCACATCTTTTCCAAGGAAAGCTAACACTGACCTGTCGAGGGGCGCCAGGGAACATCGCTTGTAGCCCCAGTGAAGTGTCGTCCGACAATGGGCCACTCGGAGATCATCGGCTTGGCCCCAATGCGGCCTGCAAGTTGAAATGGACTTCATTCCCAACCCGGCTCTGACGCAGCGCCGCCAGCCCGGAGGCAAATCACACCCGCTAGCCAGTTGGTCTCGTTCTGTTACAATTCTGGAATTTAAACGAGGGCTGCTGATTAATAGAACCCTAAACCGTGGCGAAAATCTACGTAACCTGTTGATACTAATTAGAGTTCGTGGAGGCGGGGGGAGTCGAATTGTGCAGGCGCATTGAAAACAAATAACTTATTGAAAACGCGAAACGCTCAAAACGCAGAGGACTCACCTTACGCGGTTTTGACGCACACTATACACACATCGCTTTTTCTTCGCCTGATGGGAGGATTCGCAGGGACTGCACTCCGGATTCACTCAACGGGTGACGACGGAGTATCGGAGAGAGCGTAGCACTGAAGATCGAGAAAAATCGGGAAGGTTCCACAAGGCGGGTGTTTGGATCGAAGCTGAGTTGCGATCGGTAGTAGGTACCGTTAATGCTAAACGCCGGGTGATAACAGGCTGGGAACGACAGGCGGAATCAGAAGGGAAAGCCTTTGACCGGCGCTTGAGGAAATAGGCCGAGAAGATTCTCGAACTTGGATAGGGGCGTCTGCAGCTTCACATGCCGGCCTCCCAGCGGAGCTGACATAATGCGGTTTGGGTTCGGCTTGTATAATACGTCAGCGGCGGCGATGTTCAGCAACGACAGTCACCTGCATGGCGCGAGCCAGCCAGACAATTTGCTGGACGAGGTTCCGGCCGAACACTGCCGGCAAGCTTCTTTTCCTGGTACGTAACAAGAAGATTTGGGTAATGCCCTGCCTTCGGGCGAAGCTGACGAGTGTTTCAGCAACTTCTTCACCCTCCAATATCCGTGTTTCAATCTGCAGGTTTCGTGCAAAATTCAGTTGTTTCTCCACTGTTTGGCGTTCAGCAGCTGGCAGTGAGTGTAGGCCTGACTCCGTGTTGACAAAGACCGCGAAGCACTCCGCGTCCAGGAAATCAGCCACGCGCCTGCCACGCCGGATCAAGGCGGCAGTCGAGGGATCGGTCGTAATGTGAATCAGCAATCGGTCCGCCGATTCTCCTTTGCGAGCAGGCAATCCTGGCTGGTTGCGCTGTAGCGGCGAGCGGGCAAGCCTGGATTCCTCCGGGGATTCGTGGCGAATATCGACCTCATGCGCAGTTTGACGCAATGCCAACTCCCGCAACGTGACCAGAGTGGGCTCCTTGAAAAAATTATCCAGTGCCTGTTGGGCCTTTTCTTGTGGGTAAACCACACCACGCCTCAGGCGATTTAGCAGGGCCTGAGGCGGCAAGTCCACCATCACGACTTCATCGGCTTCTTTGACGACCCAATCAGAAACCGTCTCCCGAACGCGGACGCCCGAAACTTGCCAGACAGTATCGTTGAGACTTTCCAGATGCTGTACGTTCATATTGGTCAGAACATCGATCCCGTTTTCCAGAATAACGCGGACGTCCTCCCATCGCTTGGCCCTTTCTGATCCTGGAACGTTGGTATGGGCAAACTCGTCCACCACGCAAACTTGTGGGTGACGGCGCAAAATAGCGCCCGTGTCCATTTCCTCGAACGGGCTTCCGCGATAGAGGAGCTTGCGCCGCGGGATGATTTCAAGCCCTTGAGTCATATCAATCGTCGCCTGACGGGAGTGTGGTTCGAAATATCCGAGGACGACATCCACGCCTTGCTGCTTCAGCTTCTGAGCCTCTTCAAGCATGCGATAGGTTTTTCCCACGCCGGCGGCGTAGCCGAGCAAAAGCTTCAAGTGGCCTCTTCTGCCGTCTTCTGGCATATTCGATCCTCTATTGCGGGAAAACTCGGACGTCGATTCCTTCGGCGGCCTGAATCAGGCGGTCAATACCGCTGCCGAAAAGCCGTTCGGACCACCTTTCGTTTCTGCTGTGATGAAGAAAAATCTGCGTAATTCGGTGCTCGTGTGCAAACCTCAAGATCGCAGCGGTCCATTCTTCCTCTTCGAGCACCTTAACTTGTGCTCCGAGTGTTCGCGCGTGGCGCAGGGTTTCTTCCAGCACGGATTCAACTTTCGAGGAGGGCTGCCCCTGCCGGACGTTGACCACATAAAGCTCGCCGCGAAACCGCTCCTTATTGCGGTGGCCGCTCTCAATCATTTGCCGCGCATCAACGCCCGCTTTGACACACACAAGGATGCGTTCTTGTGTCCCCCAAAGCTGCTCCACGCCATGACGTTGCATGTATATTTCGAGTTGGTGGTCAACAATGTCAGCAGTAAGCAACAGTGCCATTTCCCGCAGTTCCGCAAGCTTTCGCTGTTGTGCTGCGGCCTCCTCCGGGATTCCACCTGCGTGCTGAAAGGTCATTTCCAGAGGCGCATCCACGATTTCGATTTCCTCGGCAGACTTCAAGAACTCGAGTGGCACAACGTCAATGACGTGTTTGCCGGTGATCTTCTCCACCTTTTCCTTGTACTCGTCGATGTATTGGAGGTTTACCGAAGCCAGGATTGAGATCCCAGCGTCCAATAATTCCTTCACGTCCTGCCATCGCTCGATGTGGTAGCTCAAGGGGTGGTTGTGGTGAGCGAGCCCGTCGACCACGCAGACCTGCGGTCGCCTGTTAAGTATCGACTTAACATCCATCACTCGAACTTCACCCACTATTTCCAGAGGAATGACCTCCAGCTTGCACAGCAGGTCTTCCACCTCAGGGGAGACCGCAGACTGGATTGCGCCCACAACAACATCCTCTCCTCTTTCATTCCGACGCCGCGCCTCGTCGAGCATGCGGGCCGACTTACCGACACCGGAAGTGTAGCCGAGGAACACCTTGAACGAGCCTCGAGCCTGGTGTCTTTCGCCAGCCTCCACTTGACGAAGGATCTCTTCTGGATCAGGACTGTGGTGGGTCATATTAGTTACAAAGCAACGCGTGACGACGCTTTAATTCGTCCACCTTCTATTATTCATCATTATCTCTTTCAAACGAAGAAATAGACAGAGGTATCTGCGATAGCGGGAATTGAAGATACGCGAGTCCGGCTGTCCTGCGGATTGCGCTCAGTGACGGGGGAATTGCTGATCAAGTGCAAGGTTGATCTTCAGTACATTCACGCGAGGGTCTCCCAGAAACCCCAATTTCCGCATTTTTGTATGCCGGTTAATGAAACGAAGCACATCCTGCAGAGGAACATCTCGTGCTGCAGCCACACGAGCAGCCTGGGCTTCCGCCGAGGCCAGACTGATGTCGGGGTCAAGGCCACTCGCTGAGGAAGTAACGAGATCGGCCGGGATAGGCCCTTGATAATTGGGGTTGGCTTTTCGGAATTCGGCAATCGAATCCTTGACGCGATGAATCAGTTTCTGATTGGTCGGGCCATAATTAGAACCCCCTGAATTCGAGGC
Source organism: uncultured Acidobacteriota bacterium (assembly GCA_963783155.1). Classification (GTDB taxonomy): domain Bacteria; phylum Acidobacteriota; class Terriglobia; order UBA7540; family UBA7540; genus SCRD01. Next base: position 308,522 of record CAWANC010000020.1, read on the forward strand.
ATCATAACCATTGCCAGCCGCGGAGGGGCGGGGATGGAAATACTCAGGTTTCGTGAAGCTCTGGCCAATCAGTGAAGAACCCACAACCTGCCCGTTCAACCGAATGAGGCTGCCATTTGCCGTAGCGGGAAAGACCCACTGGCAAAGTCCGGTTACCACGCCCGGATAAAAGAAGCCCGTAAGGACGGTCATCACTATGACAAGCCGGAATGCGGTTCCCAATTGTTTCCACATAATGTCTTTTTCCTCAAACTAAATGCAGCCAAACCAGCAGGCGGTCAATCAGCCAGATACCCGGAAATGGCGCGAGAATACCGCCCAAACCGTAGATCAGGAGATTCCGCTTTAGCAGGCTGGCTGCTCCCTCGGGCCGGTATTTAACTCCTCGAAGCGCCAGTGGAACAAGCGCAATGATGATCAAAGCGTTGAAAATGACGGCGGCAAGAACTGCGCTCTGCGGAGAATGCAAATGCATAATGTTCAGATGCTCGAGGACCGGATAGGTCCCGGCAAACATAGCGGGAATGATCGCGAAATACTTTGCAACGTCATTGGCAATTGAAAAAGTCGTGAGCGCCCCGCGTGTGATCAAGAGTTGTTTGCCGATGGCGACCACTTCAATCAGCTTGGTTGGGTTGCTGTCCAGGTCCACCATATTGCCGGCCTCTTTTGCGGCAGACGTCCCCGTATTCATGGCCAGTCCAACATCGGCCTGGGCAAGCGCCGGCGCATCGTTTGTGCCGTCACCGGTCATGGCGATTAACCGGCCGCCGGCTTGCTCCTTGCGGATATATTCAAGTTTATCTTTGGGCGTTGCCTGAGCCAGAAAGTCATCCACGCCAGCCTCAGAGGCGATGGCCGCGGCCGTCAAAGGATTGTCGCCGGTGATCATGACGGACCGGATCCCCATGGCGCGAAGATGGCCGATCCTTTCTTTCATCCCACCCTTGACGATATCCTTCAAATGCACAATTCCCAGAACCCTTCCGCCATCAGCGACAGCAAGGGGTGTCCCTCCAGTGCGGGAAATGCGGTCAGAAATTTCAACGAGTTCGGATGAGTCGTCACCATGCTGCTCTTTCACAAAGTTGAGGATGGCTTCTGTCGCACCCTTTCGCAGACAGCGGCCATCGATGTCCACGCCGCTCATCCGCGTGTAAGCGGAAAATGGAATGAATTGCGCCTGGTGATGGGATACTTCGCGACCGCGGAGCCGGAACTGCTCCTTCGCCAGGACGACAATCGAGCGTCCTTCGGGGGTCTCGTCGGCGAGACTGGCCAGTTGCGCGGCGTCGGCGAGTTCGGACGCTTCAACTCCCCGGCAAGGCAGGAACTCAACCGCCTGGCGATTGCCGAGGGTGATGGTTCCGGTCTTGTCGAGCAGCAGGGTATTGATATCGCCGGCGGCTTCCACTGCCTTTCCGCTCATGGCCAGCACGTTATGTTGCATCACGCGATCCATGCCGGCAATCCCAATAGCAGAGAGGAGCCCCCCGATCGTGGTCGGTATCAAACATACGAGTAATGAAATAAGAACCGCCACAGAGGGGATGGTTCCCTTGCCGGCAGACTGCACGGTATACGCCGCAAAGGGTTGCAGGGTAACAACCGCCATGAGAAAGATCAGGGCCAGCCCTGCGATCAGGATATTCAACGCGATCTCATTGGGTGTCTTCTGTCGCGCTGCCCCTTCAACCAGTGCTATCATCCGGTCCAGGAAAGTCTCTCCGGGGTTGGAAGTAATCCTGATCTTGATCTCATCGGAGAGAACTTTTGTTCCTCCCGTCACGGCACTGCGGTCGCCGCCGGATTCGCGGATCACGGGCGCACTTTCACCGGTGATCACAGACTCGTCAACCGTCGCTATTCCTTCAATGACCTCCCCGTCCCCGGGAATAATACCTCCAGCCGCGCAAATGACGAGATCGTCTGCCCGCAACATCGATGATGGAACCTCCTCGATTTTCCCGGAAGAAGTTATGCGCTTTGCAGCCGATTCTGTTTTCGTCTTGCGCAGGGTGTCGGCCTGGGCTTTGCCCCGTGCCTCGGCCATGGCCTCTGCAAAATTCGCGAACAGCACTGTAAACCAGAGCCAGATTGTTATCTGCAGGGTGAAAGCAAGATCGGGCGCGCCTGTTATGGCATCGTGAATGAGCAAACAAGTGGTCATTGCTGCCCCAACCTCCACGACAAACATGACGGGGTTCTTGGCCAGTGTTAATGGACTCAACTTGATGAACGATTCCCTCAGGGCCCGTTTAAGGATCATTGGATCCCACAGCGGCCGGGACCGTGCCAGCCTTTTAGGCAGAAGCGGAGTTGCTTCAGCGGAACGGGGTTCTAACACCGAGGTTGGCATTCGTTCAACTCCAGATCCGGAAAATCATGGCAGGGAACAGTTGTCCTCTGTCCATCAGGAAGTGTTCAACAATAGGGCCCAGCGACAACGCCGGGAAGAAAGTCAGCGCCCCGACGATTACAATTGTCGCCACCAGCAGGCCGACCCAGAGCGCACCATGTGTCGGAAGGGTTCCGCTGGTGACCGGAACTTTCTTTTTAGTGGCCAGGCTCCCCGCCACCGCCAGAGCCGGTAGAATGAATCCGAACCTGCCGATCAACATCGCCAGGCCAAGAAAAAGGTTGTACCAGGGGGTGTTGACATTGATCCCGACAAAGGCGCTGCCATTGTTTTCCGAGGCGCTTGAAAAGGCGTAGAGAAGCTCGCTAAAACCATGCGGCCCGGCATTGTTGAAATTAGCGGTGGCAGGTCCGGGAGGGTTCCAGTACCCGTGAGCTGGGAATCGAGCCATTGAGCTGAGTGCAGCGAAAGCAAGTATCGAGAAGGCCGTGACGATGATCGCCACCATTGCCATCTTCACTTCCTTCTGCTCAATCTTTTTGCCGAGATACTCTGGGGTCCTGCCTACCATAAGCCCCGCAATAAAAACTCCCAGGATGGCGTACAACAGGATGCCGTACAGCCCTGAACCGACGCCACCAAAAATCACCTCGTCGGCTTGAATGTCGAACATCGGAATGAGGCCGCCTAGCGGCGTGTAGCTGTCGTGCATGCTGTTCACGCTGCCATTGCTGGCATCGGTAGTCGCAGTAGCCCAAAGGGCGGAACTCGCGATCCCAAAGCGAACCTCTTTACCCTCCATGTTGCCGCCCGGCTGGGTTCGAGTAACCCGCGTCTCGACGCCTGAATGTGCAAGAATCGGGTTTCCTCGTTGCTCGGCCGAATAACAAGCAAACACACCGGCGAAAAACAGGACAGCCATAGCCGCAAACAACGCCCAGCCCTGTCGCGTGTCGCCGACCATCTTTCCGAACGTATAGGTCAGTCCGGACGAAATCGCGAGGATCGAAACAAGCTCAATAAAGTTGGTGAGCGGGGTGGGGTTTTCAAAAGGATGTGACGAGTTACTGTTGAAAAAGCCTCCGCCGTTGGTGCCCAGCATCTTGATGGCTTCCTGATCGGCTACGGGGCCAACCGCGATGGTTTGAGCGGCTCCCTCCACCGTGGTCGCTTTCTGATAAGCCTTAAGAGTCTGAGGGACGCCGCGGGAGCAGAGGAAGAGCGCAAACACGAAGGACAACGGTAGAAGCACGTAAACGGTGCAACGGGTCAAGTCCACCCAGAAGTTGCCGATAGTGCTTGCTTGTTTCCGAGCGAAGCCCCGAATGAGCGCGATCGCAACGGCAATCCCCGCTGCTGCAGAGACAAAATTCTGCACCGTGAGCGCTGCCATTTGGACGAGGTAGCTGAGCGTTGCCTCGCCACCGTAGGCCTGCCAGTTGGTGTTGGTCATGAAACTCACGGCGGTGTTAAAGGCGAGGTCCGGTGTCATCGCTGTCGTGTTCGCCGGCGAATGGCCGGTGCTCATTCCCATGGGATTAAAAGGCAGGAAACCCTGCAGGCGTTGAATCACATATACAAAGAGGAAACTGACCAGGCTGAATGCAAGCAGGGATGCGGCGTATTGCGTCCAGCGTTGTTCTGTCTCTTCACGAATGCCGCAGATGCGATAGATGAGCCACTCTAAGGGCCGCAGGACAGGATGCAGGAATGTCCGCTTGCCCTCAAAGATATGAGCCATGTAAAGCCCAAGAGGCTTGGTGATCGCCAGCAGAATGAAAAAGAACACCAGGATGTAAAGAACGCCGTTCGGGGTCATGCGAATCTCCTCAAAACCGCTCAGGTCGCAAAAGCGCGTAAATTAGATAACCAAACAGGAACACCGCAACAATCCCGGCAATGATGTAAGCCAAGTTATCCCCCTTCAAAGCCGATCGAAGGCCTTGGTGCAAGCCCAGAAAAGAACGAAAAACAGCACGCAGACTAAAACATAGAAGAAATCGAGCATCGCAATTTCACCCCGACTCTGCGAATATCACCTGGTACCCGAGCTTCTTAAGCCGACTTTCCATCCGCTGCCCCTTCGTCGGCCACCACCTGCGCCTCCGGCCGCCCAGGACAACCAGCGAAGTTTGGGGCAGGGCATCCTGAAGAGCTCGAAGAGCCTCTCTGCACAGGAAGATATGGACTGAAGCTTGACCCGGAAAGTCGGCCGCCAGCTCCACGAGCTTGTTCTGTAGGAACGGAAGCGAGATCGCAGGCTTTCCTAAAGGAAGCGTGTATGGTACTGCGTACACGAACACGAGGCGGACGTGCGCGCCAAGGTCTTGGGCAAGCGCCCAGGCCTTTCGAAGGGCGTGTTTGGTTCCCTCATCTGTCGTGTAAATGACTTCCACTGCAAGCGCCTTGGCTTCGCCTGGGCGGCGTTGACTATCAGGCGTGAACCGAAGACCACCAACCTGCAGTGGGACCGTTACTTGGTGTCTGATTGCATTCCTCATGGACTACCTTCAAGACAACTCTAGCGAGGTGCCCGTAAAGAACGCATAAAAAAACCGTAAAGATTTGTTTATCTCTTCGGTGGGACTTGCAGTTGATACCCAACCCGCGGAACCGTCAGCAGGTATTGCGGATTCGAAGGGTCGGGCTCGATTTTCTTTCGAAGGTGGTTTACAAAGACGCGCAAATACTCAACCTCGTCCCCATAGTCAGGACCCCAGATGGTCTGAAGAAGCCGGGCATGTGGAACGGGGGCGTTACAGTTGGCAGCAAGATAGCGAAGCAAATCCGTTTCCTTAGGCGTCAGTGGAATTTCGAGCGTCCCTTTCCGCACTCGACGAATATTGAAAAACACTTCGATTTCGCCCAGAGCCAGCGACTCCGGAAGGCCGTCTGCTGAAAGCGGCGATCGCCGCAGAGCCGCCCGGATCCTTGCCAGCAGTTCCGGTGTGCCGAACGGTTTTGTAACGTAGTCATCGGCACCGGCGTCCAACGCTTCGACCTTGTCATTTTCGGAGCTGCGGACGGTAAGCATGATGATGGGGATTTCGCTGGTCGAGCGAACGATCTGGCAGGTTTCCAGGCCGCCAATCCCGGGCATGTTGATGTCCAGAAGAACCAGATCAAACTTGTTGTTGCGAAGTGCTTCGAGCGCCCCTTCACCGCTCTTGGCGTCGTTTACGATATAGCCGCTCGCAACAAGAGCGACACGCATCACCCGTCGGATCTGTGGATCATCATCCACGACAAGTATTGAGATGGCACTCATCTTCTCTTCCCCTCACTTGTGACCGGAAGTGAGATGACGAACTCCGATCCCTTTTCTGAGGTGGTTGCCAACTGGATATCTCCTCCGTGGGCGCGCAGGACTTGCCTGGCCACTGCAAGCCCCATTCCGGTCCCGGCAAGTTTGGAGCGGGTGTTAGTGCCGCGATAGAATTTGTCAAACACGTGCGCCTGGTCCACTTCAGGGATTCCCGGTCCCTCATCTCGAATTGAAATGACGATGCCATTTTCGCCGGCAGACAGCCGGACGTGGATCGCGGACGTCGGCGGAGAATATTTTAAAGCGTTGTCAATGACCTGCCGGATCGCCAGCTCCAGGAGTTCTGTATCCGCCTCGACCATTGGTACATGGGGATCAGTGTGGAAATCGAGAGTCCTCTCTTCTGTCAGCAACCGTAAGCGTCCAAGCGCCCTCGAGAGGAGTTCGGGCAAAGAGCTTGATGTTCTGTTCAATTGAATTTCGCCCGCCTCAATACGTGCCATCTGGATGGCTTCAGTGACGAGCAACGTCATTCGATCGGCTTCCTCATTGACGATGGTAGCTAGTTCACGCTGCTGTTCCGTGCTGTTTTCCGCGTTGAGCAGCAAGGCGCTGGCCGCTGCCTTAATCGAGGTCAGAGGGGTCTTGAACTCATGCGCGATTGCATCCAGCAGCGTTGATTTCAGCTCTTCACTACGGCGCGCAGCCTCAGCTTGGCTTGCCGCCTCCTGCCCCCTCACTTTCTCCAGGCCAATCGCGATTAGGTTCGAGATGGCTTGTAGGGCACTATCGGACAGAAAGCGGCCGCCGATGGCCAGACTTGCGATGGGCTGGCCGCCTAGATGAATCGGGGTCACGGTGAATCCCGTAAGATCATCACGGAAAAGGGTTCCAATCGTGGCGGCCTCCTGCAGCTTTTCTTCTACACCGGGCAGGTCACTGGGTCCTGCCCGATAAGTTGCAGCACTATCGCGTTCATAAAGCGCAACGGATAATAAATCGAAGATCTGCGCAATTTCCTTGGCGTACTCTTTGGGAGCCCTCCTTCCCGCCTCCGTCAGCAGAATTGCTCGGCTCAATGCGTAGAGCCGCTCGGTTTCTTCCCGTTGCTCCATTGCTTCCTGCGCCTGTCGCTTTGCCCGCGCAGAGAGCTGGCTGGCAACGATGGAAGTTACCAGAAAGGCGAATAGAGCTACCCAGTTCCTTGGTTCAGCGATGGTAAAAGTGCCGATCGGAGGGAAGAAGAAGTAGTTGAAACAAAGAACTGCCGTGACGGACGCTACCATGGCTTCGAGCAGCCCCCACGCGGTCGCAATCAGGAGGATAGCGATCAGGTACGTAAAGCCTGCTGTCGTCGCATTTACGGGAACCAGGCGAAAACACAGAAACGTGATGGCGCCAATCGTTCCCAGAACAGCAGCTAGACGAACCGTGCTCTTGATATTCATGTCTGGAATCCGGTACTCACGTCCCCCGTATCTTACTATTTCGGGCGTGAGATAACTATTTCGTCCGGCACCCGACGCGTTTTGCATCGTATTCCCGCACTCATAAGTAACTTGCCCCAGTATCGCATTCTCCGCACGCAAACCAGCGTGTGCCCCAATATTCGTTTGGACCACTATAGGGCTGACCGCCGACCGCAACCAGCGGCTCCGGCGCGCGGGGAAAGCGGGTCATTGGTATTGTGCCTGGATGCCCAGTCATGAGGCTACCACCGCTGGGTTGTTGGATTAGGCCTATCGGCACGCTGCGGGAACCGTTGCTTTTTCCAAACGAGATCGTTGACCTGTATCCATCCGTTGCAACTTGCTGTTGCATTGGTGGCGCGATCAATGTTCTGGATTCGGCCTACTTAAGGTTGGCTCCAATGAATATGACGTCTAACCAAGGTCGACCTTACACTACGACCGGATGTTGACCAAGATGCCCGAACTACTGTGCGGTCGCCGACTCCAAAATGAACCTAAACCGGCATGCCGAATGATGGTTTCTCTCCCACCTCTGGCAATTTAAGAAAAGCCGGACCGATGTTTGCATGGGGGACTAGTGGCTAGAATTCTTACGTAAGTTATTGTATCTAAATAGCTTGAGTGGAGGCGGGGGGAGTCGAATTGTGAGTCCGTGTTGAAAACAAATAAGTTATTCAAAACACGAGGCTCACAATCCGCAGCAATCTCGGAATACGCGGTTTTGCCACACACTATACACGCATCGCCTTTTCTTCGCCCTGCCAAAGATCTCATTCCTGCAATTGAGTGGCGGCCAATCTACGAGAATACAACTTCCCACGGTGAGTGATAAAGGAAGCTCCTGGACGGAGCGGAGCTTCTCAATGAGGCTGGAAAGGCATTAGATACAAGAAACCATTCACATAAACCGCTTTTTTGAGGTCTCCGGCGCGGTAGATATAGCCCTTGGCTTACATGCCTAATGATCATGCTGGCGAGATGCACTCGGGTAATGATTGCCCGAGTGCAAAGCCTGGTTTCTCAATCGACGCGACTTGCCGAATCAAGTCGGAAAACTTGTCCTCAAAATGCTGGTGCGTGAATCTCAAAGCAGAGGTACGAACAACCTCTGCGTCAAACGAGGTATGGTCAAGACGGTCCAGCGCTTCCAGAAGGGAATTCACGGACTCTTCGTTGAATAACACCCCGGTCAAGCCATCCTCGACAATTTCCAGTGCACCGCCTTTTCCCAGCGCGACGACGGGTGTGCCGCAGGCCTGGGCTTCGGCCATCACGATGCCAAAATCTTCCTCCCCGGCAAAAACAAAGGCTTTACACCGTTGCATGGCCTCGACCACTCTTCTCTGCGGCAGCCACCCTTCAAAGCGAATGTTTCCCCGCGCCTTGGAGGCGAGCCTTGAACGTTCGGGCCCATCACCGACAATCACCAGCGGCCGCCCGGACCTGTTGAAAGCCTCAACGATCAAGTCAATTCTTTTGTAAGGAACCATTTGGGAAACGGTGAGGAAGTAATCGTCGCGCTGCGAGCTTTGCGGGCTGATGATAAAACGCCGGGTATCAACCGGCGGATAGATCACCACGCTCTCCCTGCCATAAGACATTCGAATGTGTGACTTAACGTTTTCAGAATTCGCGACGAAATAATCCACACGCTGTGCGGCTCCGTAATCCCATTTGCACAGATGATTTCGAACGGCTGAAAGGGCAAAACGTGTAACTGGGCCAGCAGCACGGCGATAAGTTTCATATCCGCTCCAGAGGCATCGCATCGGCGTATGGCAATAACAGATATGCGTGGCTTTGCTGTCGATGCGAACGCCTTTTATGATTGCCGCGTCAGAGCTGATGATAAGGTCGTAGCCGCTCAGATCAAGCTTCCGAGTTGCGATAGTGAAGAGTGGAAGGTAGTAGCGATACCAGCGTGTTGAACGAGGAAGGCACTGCAAAAGCGAAGTTCGAATTTGCAATTGGCTGAGGGATGAAGGGAGTATCGACCGATCACATACGAGCGTAAAGAGGTCGGCCGAAGGAAACAACTCCGCCAACGTTTCCAGAACACGCTCGCCGCCTCGCATAGCGACCAGCCAATGGTGGACCAGGGCGATTCGCATGCCAGGGACTCCACGAGGTCTCAGGCGGCAGATTGCTCGCGAATGGTTTCGGGATTCTCCAATGGTTGTGTGCTGCAAAGTTTCCATATCAGCCCCCGAATTCTTGTCTTAAAACTCTCAAGCGAAAAGCGGTCGTCAAAGCCTGACCGGGCTCCGGCGCAGAGGCGCCTGCGCAACGAGGCGTCACGAAGGAAGCGTCCCAGAGTTCCGGCGAGCGCAACTTCATCTCCGGGAGGAACCAGCAGGCCGTTCGATCCGTGGCGAACAATCTCCGGGATGCCGCCCGCCCAGGAGGCAATCACCGGGACGCCATGCTGCAAGGCTTCCAGCACCACCAGAGGCATCGATTCTCCTGAATCTGACAGCGACGGATGAATCAGCACATCCATTCCGCGATAGAACTGACCCACTGCCGTCTGATACCCCGCCCATTCGACTTTTGTCTGGAGATCGAATTGAGCCACGCACTCTTTGAGCCGTTGGTCGTAAGTCAGATCCGCATTGTTATCAGGTGAAGGGGCGCCGACAAAGACAACTCGAATTCTGGCCTTGAGCTGTGGGCCCAGCCTACCGAGGGCGTTCAGCAAAACTCTTTGCCCTTTGGGCTTGGTGATGCGCCCCACCACGCCGAGCGTCAGAACTGAAGATTTGCTCTGCGACCTTTGCAGTCTTGCTGCGTCAGGCGTAGCATTGAACGACTCGACAGCCGGATTGTAGAGAATGTGAGTTTTACGGGCCAGGCGACGATTGGCGAGGACGATACCTGCTGCCGCGGCCTGCGAGCACGACACGATGGCTGAAACATAGCGCGCCAGGTTTGTGACCAGCAGGATTTCTGGCCTGCGTACCAGGGTTAAATGGAGGTGAAAAAGCGCGGGGCGTCCCGTGAGGCGAGCGGCCAGAACTCCTGCGGGAAGGCAACGCGGACCGTTGATATAGACAAGCTCGACACCCTGTTTTCGAATGACCGTCACGAGCTTCAGTGCGCAAAGTAAGCTCCTTCCGGCAAAGCCCAGCATTTCCGAGCGGGATTTCTGCCCGGTTTGATAGAAGCCCAGAGGATAGGTGAGGGTTTGGATATTGTGGTCTGCAAGCTTCGTGCGGAATGGTCCGTCACCCGGAAACGCCACAATCGGATCGTATCTTTCAGCGGTCGCTTCCAGAACGGATTCCAGCACGCGCTGTGCACCGCTCAGCCAGCTCTGCTGCTCGAGGAACAGGATCTTTTTTTTCATTTCGAGCTCCTTGGAGAAAAGCGCGCGTGTTGGGCTGCGTTTTCAACCCCGCCTAGCACTGAGGTTAATCTTTCAGCGCGGTTTAATGTGAAAGCTGCCAACGCGGCAAAGACCACCATATTGCGCCAGAATGTGTAGGCGTCCACGGCAAGCATTTGAACAAGCTGCCCGCACCAGAGAGAAAACAGCGCAGCCGACCAGAACGCCACCACCTGGTCTCTGGAGTGCGTGAGTCTGAAGAAAGATTTCAGAATTGCCCGGGAAAAGATGCAAAAACCTATGAGTCCCGCAAGGCCCGTTTCGAGCAAGAGACTGAGATAGCCGTTGTCAACGATGATCTCTCCGTGAAACAGCCGGGTGAAGGTGAGTGTCTTGTATCCAATTCCGAAAGCCAGATATTGCGGGTTATCAGCCGCGATGGAAAGCACGCGGGTCCAGGTGTCAAACCTTCCACTGGTGGCAACGTTCGGGCTGGCGAAAATCTCGGCCAGCCTCCCGACCCTTGCATTCAGGAGATAGTTCCAAAGCTCGGGTGAAAGTTTCCAAAGCAGGAAGAGGGGAACGGCAAGGACCAGCAGGAATACTGCGCTGCGTCGAATCTTCACGTTGTCTGTGATGGAAGCGAAGACAACCAGTGCGACAAAAACGCTTGCCCACGTACTTCGTGAAAAAGAGACCAGAACCGCCAGGCTGAGAATTGCGACCGAAGCGATCACCACTGGTCGATGGATGTGCAGGACCCGTTCTTTATGTGCCAGCAGTGCCGCGGAAGTTATGATCAGGAAAAAGCCGCAGAAGTTGGCAAAGTTTGAGGATTCGTAAAACACGCCCTGTGCTCGGCGCAAGACCACGGTTCCCAGCCAGATGAACTGGTTTGCAGCAGGGTGCGCAAAAGGGACAGGCCAGACAAAATCGACAATGCCATAGGCGGCCGACAGCACAGCTCCTGCCAGAAGCAGCCGGAAGGCCCAGCGCTCGCAGCCGGTCTCTCCCGCCCGTGCACCGCCTCGAATCAAGAAGTAAATGAATGCCATTTGGGAAAGCAGCAGCCAGCGCGAGAGGCTGTCTGCTCCGGCCTCGGCCCCCGAGAACCACCAGGCAAAAGGAAGTGAAAATGCAATACCCACAAGAAAGATTGCCAGATCACTTCCAATGGAGTCCCTACGGAAGCGGAGGTCTCGAAGCCGACAAACGGCTATCGCGGCTCCAATGGGGAGGAGGAAGAAAGAGAGAAAGACAGGGGTCTGGCCGGTCTGTGCAAACAAGAATGGTGGAAAGGTCTCCAGCACCAACAGAAACGTGACAGCAAAAATCAGTGGTTCTTTAACAGAGGCTGCTGTGAACAGCAAATACGCAATGGCTCCCAGAGGCAACAGTGACCAGAAGGACGTAGAGCCCGGGAGCACCAATGAGCATGCAACAACCACGGCTGCCAGCAGATAATGGATAATGCTGCTGCTCGGATGCGCCGAGATGGAGCTGACTCGTCCAGTCATAAGCTATCGTCCGTAAGAAGCCGCCACTCATTACGCCGAGGCAAGCCCAACATGAACAGGGTTCCCATGAGGAGTAGCAGTATCCATGCTCCGGACCATTGGCCGCCGTATGCTGGTGAGGCAGCAACAAAGGCCCCCGCTGCGACCAGCAGGCTTGCCGGCAGGAGAGCTTTCAACACGCCCATGCCGGCCACACGCGCGTGGTTCCCTTGGACCAGGAAGTAGAGGTAGAAGGAGCACATGGTGAACTCACGAATGATGTCTGCCAGTGCGCAGCCTGTGACTCCAAACTGAACCGTCAGGAAGAAACTCATGCCAAGGCCCAGCGCAGCTCCCAGTGCCAGTGCGCCGAGGTAGACTAGCCGACGCTGTGCCGCGATAAACACGTAGAACAGTACGGTGTTCATAAAGACCAGCGGAAGCACGGGGGCCAGAAGCCGCAATGTTGGCGCGGCAGGCGCCAGGGCGTCTCCAAAAATCCAGACCAACAGCGCAGGAGCGTAAAGCCATACGACAAGTGAGCCCATGGTGATGACCAGCAGACCATTTTTCAGGAGGCTCATCACATAAGCGCTGCTGTAAACCGAACCACCGCGCAGGAGACGAGAGAGCTTGGGAAACAGAACGGCCATCAGAAGTGAAGTGATCAGAAAGATCCCCACCGGGAACCAGGCCACAGCCTGAAATTGACCCAGCACCCGATTCGAGACGTAGCGGCCTAGTACCAGGACGTCAATCCGGAGATTAAACGCCTGCAGCATGGCTGTAATCCCGATAGGAAAACTCGAGACGATAATTGCTGAGAGCAGCGGGCGGTCCCACCTGGCAAGACGCCCTGGAGAAAAGCTTGTCCTCATGAAATGCCAGCCGAGGCAGGTCTCTGCCGCCTGGCCGGCGATAAGTGCGGCAACCACCATCCACAGGCTGGCATGGAATGCCAAAGCTGCTCCGGCCCACACCACGATGACAAGCGAGTTGACGCTCTGCTGCAAGGCAACAAAATGCATCCGTTCGAATGCCTTAAAAACCGCCATGGATGCCTGCGAGTAGGTCTGCAGTAGCACGCGCCCCGCCAGCACATAAAACATCAAGCGCCGTCCCGGTTCAGGAATCATCCATGTTCCGGCCACGGCAACGAACAAAGCGACAATAACTGTAAGGAAAAGCTTCAGCCAGTGGACATTCCAGAAGATCGCCGCCAACTGTTCGGGGTCGGTTGAAAGTTCGCGTATGGCGAAGAGGTGCATCCCGAAGTCAGGAACCAGCAGCAGGATGCTGGCAAACGCCAGCGCATAGCCATATTCTCCCAGCGCAGTGGCCCCGAACCTTCGGGCGATGATCACGGCCAGCAGGAGCGTTGCACAACGAGCCACAGCCTCGCCGCCAAATATCGCCGCGCTATTCAGAAACAACCGTCTTGGGAATGCTTGTGCCAGTACGGACATGAAAGCTTTTCCATCAATCCTTTTGCACAACCACCGGCTCCATTTGCTCAACAGGAAAGTCGGGGGAGCGGTGAAGTTCGCGCAGGTTTTCGATGAGGAGCGCCACTGAGGCCAGCAGCATGGCCCCCAGGAAGAACCCCAGAAGTGTATTCAGCAGGACTCTGGGCCGGACGGGGCGTTCGGGAACAATGGCTGGAGCCACCTGCTTCAGGTCCTGCGATTTCGAACTGACGGTAACCGAGGCGTTCTGGTACTCATGACTGGCCGTCTTGACTGCTTCGTATGCCAGGCTATAGTCGTGGTCGGCATTTTCGACGTCGTTCCGCAACGCGGTGAGGCGGGCAAGAAGACTTGAGATCTGTTTTCCCACATTATCGAGTCTTTCTTCTGCCGCCTCGACCCCGGCGTTTTCAGCGGCGACGTCCACGGTTGCCTTGACAAGGTCCTGCTGGATGCTTTCGCGCGTCGTGTTAAGAGATTCCTCCGTCATGGAAAGTGGTGCGCCCGATGGATCAATTTTTCCCGTAGCCCGTTCAAGAAATCGATCTGCTGTTACACTTTTCTTTAACTTGTACGTTCGCGGCTGGGCCGCCAGAGCCTGCTTCAACGCTCGGGTTCTACTTTGGTCTTGAGCCAACGCCAGCCGCAACTGTTCAAGGTGCGTTGACAGCCTTTCTTTCTCTGCCAGCAGAATGCTCAACTCCTTTTCCTGATCTTCCATGCGCGCTTCCTGCCGGACCTTCAGACGGTGAGCAGCGGCGTGGGCCAGCCGTTCGTTGGCATCTTCAAGCTGTTTCTTCAGGAAGTTTCGTGTCGAGTTAGTGTCGTCCGCGTTCATCCGGTTATTGAACTGGACCGCCCGTCTTGCAAGGTCATTGGCAAGCTTGGCGGCCATCTTCGCATCTGGAAATTCCACATCGAGTTCAAGAAGCCGGGTGGATTTTGGAATTCGGACGTCCAGGAAGTTTTTCCGACGGAAGCGATCAACCGTCAGATTGTAAGGAGGATGCTCCAAACGGAATTTGCTCAATGATTCCTGGATGAGCTCGTCGTTATCCACAAATGGGATGAAAGTCGGCAATGTGGCCATTTGTTGCCAGGGCGTGTCGCCGGAACCTCGGCCAATCTTGGACTCCGAAACCAGAATGTAGGTTGTGGCCCGGTAGATTTTGGGCAGGAACAGGCTCACGACCAGCGCGGCCACGGCGCAAACACATGCGCCCCCGAGAATGGAGCGCCAGTGGCGCTTCAGTTTTCCGATCCTTGTGGCTAAACGCCGGTCGGCTTCATAATCCATCATGGCTTCAGCCTTTCCAGCCTCCTCTCAGTAGGCGTTTCGGTGAAAGAAAGTTCGTGTCAGCGTGAGCAGCAGAATCTTGATGTCCAGTCCCACGGCCCAGTTCCTGATGTAGTAAAGATCGTACGCAACACGCTGGGCGATTGAAGTGTCGCCCCGCCAACCATTCACCTGTGCCCATCCTGTGATGCCGCTCTTGACGTAGTGGCGTGACATATACTCGGGCACTTCCTGCCGGAACCGTTCCAGAAAGAAACGCCGCTCGGGCCGGGGGCCAACGACACTCATATCGCCCTTCAGCACGTTCAGGAACTGAGGAAGTTCGTCCAGGTTGCTGCGCCGCAGCCAGCGGCCAAGCGGAGTCACGTACGGGTCATCGTGGGACGTCCAGTGACTGCCGGAGTCAAGTGCGGGATCTTGCCGCATGGTGCGGAATTTCAGCATCCTGAAGGGCCTGCCATTCAGTCCAACACGTTCCTGCGCGAAAAATACCGGGCCGGTTGACGTCAATTTGATCAAAATGACGATCAGTAAAATCACCGGTGAGAGAAGCACCAATGCCGCTAGTGAAACGGAGACGTCAAAGAGGCGTTTCAATACCGCGTACTCGAAGTTCTCGGCCGGATAGCGGCGGACATTGACCAGAGGAATGCCGTCCAGATTGTGGACCTGGGTGTCCGTCTGGACCAGGGGAAAAAGGTCAGGGACGACCCTGACGTTGACTCCCTGATTTTCACATTCCAGGATCAGCCGTGTCGCAAGACCATTGGCCTGCGATGGCAGGGCTATGATTACGTCATCAACGGGAGTGTCACGAAGGTAGCCACGAACGGCATTGACAAGGGAAGCGTCCTCGTCCTGCTCGTGGGCGAAGTAGAGGAAGTGGCAGAGAACGCAGTATCCGTAGTGAGCGTGACGGTCGATCTTCGCCGCCACCCGGCGCCCAATTTCTGGAGAAGTGATGAGAACCAGGGTTTTGATGTTGTGGCCGTGCCGGCGCAATTCTCGTGTGGTGAGCCGCATGATCAGCCTGGCCAGAGTCATGGCAATGAAACTGATCGCCAGAAAACGGACCACGAACATACGAGGCAGGCCCATCGCCGGCGCCAGTTGGGCCAGACACTCAAGGCCAATCAGACTCGCAATTGAGACCTTGGCAATGATGATGAGATCGGAGAAGGGCTGGTCCAAACGTCTGGAACGGTACATTCCAAAATAGAACGAGAAAACGAGCCAGAGCGCCAGGACGCCGGCGAGTGTTTCGACATGTCTTGCGCTTAACAGGGCGTCAGAAGAAATACTCGTTTCAGCACGTGAGAACACCCGCCATACGGCCGCGTAGCAGGCGCTGATGACTGCCAGATCGAAACAAATGAGGTAAGCCTGGACCAGATATGCTCGGACACGGAACATAGTTAATTCCTGAACGCCGGTGTTTTGCTGAGTTGTGTTACCACCGGTTCTGCTGACAAATGTGAATCACGGGTCCTTTGGTTAGTTTTCGCCTCACCGCCCTGGCCCGCCGCTCCCGGTCGGTCATGAGTGCACACAGCACGGAGAAGCCGCCACCGCGGATATTCCCAGGCATAATCGGCAGCCGAACAAGTGTGGAACTTGAGTCTTTGAAGGCTATGGAGATAGTGGGCACACTTCCTCTTCAAGCCGTTCGGCCGGTGATTAGACAAGACTTTGGGGAGACGATGGGGCCGGCGGAGAGGAAATAGCCGGCGTCTCCAAACGTCCGCCCACGCGGACCGGTCATCCACAAACTCCCGGTGGATGAACAGGCTGCATTTATTGTTCTGGAAATTCCCGAGCGCTCCAGACAGCCCATACCGATCAATCCAAAGGTCAACAATTGCGGAGAACTTCGGGCTCACCTGGATCACGAACTCAGCCGGGGCGGAAACTCCGAAGAGCTTTTGCGAAAGTCTGAATACCACGGTGGAGGTTTCCGGCATCAAGCGTATACCCATGGCTCGATCCCGGAATCGCGCCCAGAAGTCTGAATCCAAAGCCCTTTTTTGCAGGAAGTGAGAGATCTCAAGAAAAATCGACAACCGGCACCAGTTGTGCAGAACGTGCCGGAAGGCATGCAGAACCTGAAAAATGAGCCTGTCTTCGTCACTTAACGCGGGAAATTCGAAACCTTCCCACGAGTGTGGGCACGCACGGTCCAGGAAATCTTCGGGAAGCTGGATGGCGATTTTTTCTTCCGCGGGGTCCCACAGGTGGACGTGCAACTCGACCGGCCTCTCCAGGCGGGCCGAATAGAGCCCCACAGGTTTTTCGGAAGGAACGTCTTCAGATTCTGGCCGGACGTAAGCAATGTCATAGTCACACCTGGAAACCTTTGGTTTGTAGCCCGCCGTTTGCAGCACTGTCTCTGCTCGCGCGAGAGCGTTCGGGTGGATGAGATAGTCATGGTCATATTGTGTGCGGAGGGTTGGATCGGGAAAGTAGTCCGGCACCAGGGCGAGTCCCTTGAGAACAGCGTATGGCACGCCTGCCTCTTCGAACAATCTGTTCAATGTTGCAGACTCTTTCCTGATGGACTCGACACGCAGGCGGTTTTCCTCATAGCTCATAGCCAGTCGCGTCTGCGCACAGACGGGCAGGGCTGCCGCCGCGTATACCGTTTTCATCTTGTGCCAGAAGTAGAGGGCCAGTCCGCTCGTGTCCAGCCAGTCCATTGCTCGATTCCAATCGGACGCATCGAAAGAATGCCAGAAGCTGGAGCCGAACGAAGGCCTCTCGGCTGTTGCCAGCTCCACAACAACGGCCTGGCGCAGCAGATGAATCAAGATAGATCCTCCATTGGATGGTGAGTCCTCAGCATGCTGCGAAGAAAGGCCGCAGCTTCCGAGGGGTCATTTCCATAAGCCAGCTTGTAGGCAGGTAGCCGACCGACGGACTCAAACACAAGGTCGCGCTCGGGACTGGCACCAAGATTCTCCAGAAAAGGAACGAAGGCTCCCATCTGTCCGCGCACTTCGTCACGGCGAAGAGGAACCAGCTTGGGGGATGATTCCCCTTGCCTTTCCAGAAAAATGCAGCCGACGGGGGTTACGCTGTGAGCCTCGGCGGAGGCTGAACCGCTCTTGTCAAGGCAGAGGAACGTTTCGTCACAATAGGCAAGAGGGCGCGACTGGTGAGCAAGTTCGGGAACAAACTTTGCTCCATCTTCACGAAAAGCCGCCGGCCAGAAATCTCCCCAGGCGCGCAAGGTGCGGCCTTTGTTTTCGAGGAATACAGCTTGGTCTGCATGGAATTCCAGACCAAGCCTGGAACTGCGATAGCTTGCGGTGGTTTTGCCGCTGCCCGGAACGCCAAAAAGAAGAAGTCCGCGGCCTCCCATCGCTACGCAAGCCGCGGAAATGGCCACCAGACCAAGAGCGGGTGCAGTAAGGTAGAACATGCTGGCAAGGTAGACACTCGAAAAACCTGCTTCATCGTTTGCAAGATGCTCCGGAATCATCCCGATTGCCTGCTGAGCACCGTGGTCTACTGCGATAAAACCGCGCTGACCCAGATTGATGTAACGCAGGCGGTTGTCCGAAAAGGCAGTCAATGGAGGCCAGATCATCCTGGGTTTGTCGCCCGGTTCCGGTTCGGTGACGATCTTCCAACGGAATTCTGAAGGTGAATCTTGAGGGCATTCCATCGAATTCATGAATCTTTCGGCATGCTTCAGGATGATGGGATTGTTGGTTTCGAGCCGGATGCACCGCTCCATCAGACGTGCTTCGCACCTTAGCGGTGTCGCACGAAAGCGACGGAGAGGGTCACTGGTTCTGGCGGCGGATTGTACTGATTTCCGCACTGTAGTTCGTGGCATCAGTTTCTCGGCTTTCCATCCATTGACAACCAGAGAATGCAGTGCTCCTGCCACCGTTTGGGGATCGCCACCGTACCGAAGCCGATAACACTTTCCGGTGGTAAGGTCCTTGATCGTGCGACGTTGTCTCTCCTCAACCACACGCGTTTCGCGATGAAGGTGGCTCTCCAATCGTTCAATGGGTTCGCCTGGAGCCATCCGATTTAGAGAAAAGGCAGGCTGCGACTGCCGCTCAAGGAAAACGAACCATCGCGGTTCGCAGCACCGGACGCGGCGTAGACCGCGAACCTTACTGGCATCGAATCGAAGCACATCCTGGCGGGTATCCATGTCATTCGGCCTGGTCTGTCTCAGAAATGGAAACTGGGCGATACTTTCAGTCCGCAGCTTTATCTCCCTTGACAGACCCCATGACAGAAGGCGGCCGTGATGCTCGCCAATCAATGTCCGATCGTCAGAGAGAAAGTCGAATCCTGCCTGTGCGAGGGCCAGTGAAAGTGTGGACTTCCCGGCGCCGGACTCTCCAGCCAGTAACAACCCGCTTCCTTTCCAGGCGACGCACGCACAATGCAAAGGAGTCAGGCCGACAGACGGTCCGAGAATAGTGAGGAGGGCCGGGAACACGACGGTTTCCCACAAGAGCGCATCGGAAGCCATCTCAGGTGTGAAGCGGCCTATGCCACACCTGTCTCGCAAGTTGAGCAGGAAAGAGTTGCGGCCACCGAATCCGCCAAAAACCAGATGGTCCAACCCACGAAAATAGGGTTTGGACTTGGGCGCCTCCGAGCACGGCTTGTCTTCAACCCAAAACCGCAGCCGGATCTCTTCCTTTCCATCGCGGCCCGGCGGGGTCCTCGCTTCGAAGAATTTCTGAGCCGCGACGAGAATCGGTTCAAAATTGGTTTCGATCCGCAATCGCACCCCCGCCGCCCAATACTGGCCTTTGAGAGGAGTTTTGGCTTTTATCTTCAGGAAATCGCCCGCGGATATTGTCGTCATTCCGCCAGTTCCCTCAACTCACCCAGCTTTTCTTCGGGTCGGCCCCTTTCGGTCTCAAGTCAGGGAAACCGCTTGTGGCTTCCGACACCAAACCTACCATCGTGCTATCCGCGGGTGTGTCAGGCGACTGTGGTGAATTTGTAAAAATTTGGAATGGAAGGGTAATCCGGCCGGCGAATATTCCAGCGCTTCTAAAAGAGTGTCAGGAGGTCGATGACTGTGAAGGGCGTGTTACTGGAAGTGAGAGCTTGATGGTGGTTCCGGAAGGGCCGGTGGATTCAATCTTTGCATCGCCGCCGTGGTCGCGCGCAATCTTTTGAGCGACCGCAAGCCCAAGTCCCGTACCGCCATCTTTCCCATGAGTCACAAAGGGCTGGAAGACCTCATCGCGGACGGAGTCCGGTATGCCTGGGCCGTTATCAGTCACAGCAATCTCCACATGATCATTCACACGCGCCGCTCGCACGTCGATTTTCCCTGTGCCGGCCGGCACCGCTTCGCAGGCATTCTGCAAGAGATTGTAGAAAGCCCGGTCGAGTTTCCTGAAATCGAACCAGCCTTCAGTCGGCCCGTCGTGTGTAAGCTGGACCTCGATAGTGCTGAATTCCGGCCGGATCCGGACGGTCTCGACGGTCCGACGAAGTGCATCAAAGAGGTCACCGTGGGAAAGCTGAAGGGACTCCTGGGCTTTTGAGAACTCCAGCAAGGAAGAAATCAGTTCCGTCATTTTGTTGACGGCCGAACGAATCTCCTGGTAAAGGTCTTTTCGCTGCCGATCATCTCCCTTGCTTTCCGAGAGGAGTTCGGCGTAAGCGAGTACAGCGGTTAAGGGATGGCGCAGGTCGTGCGAGATTGAGCTTGCCGTCCGGCCAATGGTGGCCAGGCGCTCTGAATGGAGCAGATCCCGCTGGGTTTTCTGCAGGGACTTCCTCATTCCGTCGAAAGCATGCGTCACTTCCGCCAGTTCATCGTTGCTGCGGACGTTCAGAGGATAGTCGAAATCTCCTTTTCCCAGCGCATGGACACCGGCGACAAGGTTTGCAAGAGGGCGTGTGAAAGTATGGGAGATCAAAAAGATCAGCGCAGTGCCCGCCAGCACCGCCACGAAACCGACAGCGAGCAGCAATCGGTTCAGATCCTGCAGGAAGAGGGTTGCCGCATCGAAAGATTTCAGCACAGTGAGGCTGACTGGTTGACTTCCTTTTGGAGCAAGTTCCAAGGTCGTGTCGAGAAAGTGCTCCCTGCCCAGTTGTATTTCCTCAGACTCGAGAGATGCCGGCGTGGTAAATCGCGTCGCATGCGAAGCAAGCTCCGCCTTCTGGTCGGTCGAAAGCGTACTGACGACAATGTTCTTCCCATAACGGAAAGCCACCTGGCTCGACGCGATTTGGGCCACAACTTCAGCCAGATGTTCGTCCACCTCAAAACCCATGGCCAGCACTCCAAGCAGATTGTTGTCGACAGCCGAGCCGAAATAGATGGGCTGTAGAAATACTTCGTAGAGGTGGCCGCCTCCAAACCACCAGTCCCGAGTCTCCTCGCCATGCAGGGTGTGAGAGAGTGACTCCTGCGCGGCATTTTGGTTGAACCCGGTGGTTGAGGTATGAAGCGCCATCACTTTGCCTGAGCGGTCGGCCAGCAGAAAGAGGTCACACCCGGCGAGCTTACAGAAACCTGTTGAAGCATCCTGGATGGTCGGTTGGTGATGCGTAGTCATTAACGCCCGCAGGCTGGGTAGATCGGCTATCACTCCTGCGGATTGGGCCAGAGTTGTCTGGCGCTGTTGTTCGAAGTGTTGAAAAGTTATGACCGAATTAGAAAGCGCCTGGTGGATTTCCTGTCTTGCATGATTTCGCAGGTAGGACCTCACGATGTAGAGCACTGCGAAGGTGAGGGCAGTGGTCGTGAAGATCAGCGAAACCAGGAACTTGGTTCGCAAACGAATCTTGACCATCGTTCCACTCTACCTGATTCACCCCTCTTGCACCATCAATGCTCACAAAGACGAGCGATACCCTGATTCCTCAAGGGACAAATTTGTATCCGGCCCCGTGAACCGTTTTGAAATGGGTTGGATCCATAGGTTCTTTCTCCAGCTTCTGCCGGAGCTTCATGATGTGATTGTCCACAGTCCGTGTCGAGGGATAGCAGTCATAGCCCCACACCTGGTTCAGCAGCTCATCCCGGGAGATGACGCGTTCGGGGTTTCGGACAAAGTATTTGAGGATCTTGAATTCCTGTGGCGTAAGGGGAATTGTGTTGCCTGCCCGGGTCAATTCCATTTTGGCGAAGTCGACGGCCACATCGTCAAAGGCATACTGATCGATTGGTTTAGGTCCCCGTACCCGGCGTGAAACGGAATGCACACGTGCCAAAAGTTCCTTGGGGCTGAAGGGCTTTGTAACATAATCGTCAGCTCCCATCTCAAGCAGCAGCACCTTGTCCACTTCATCGGCTGAAGCGCTCAGCACAATCACCGGCAGGTTGGGCGCCTCCGCGCGGATCGTGCGGCAGACTTCACGCCCGTGGACCTTGGGAAGCTTCAAATCCAGAACCACCAGTGCCGGAGGTGAATTCCGAAATGCCTCAAGGCCCGCCTCGCCATCTGCGGCAAATTCGATCGTATAGCCTTCAGCCTCAAAGGCAAGTTTCAGCGCTTTATACAGTGATCGGTCATCCTCAATAATCAGGATTTTTTCCATAAGAACGCTGCCGACATCTCCAGATAAGGACTTCTTCTGACCACTTCACAGACGCCCGGCCTCACTCATGTGATGGGTTGCCCGAATCACCCTTTGCCTCTCCAGAGAGACTAACACAACCTTTACAAACTCACTACACCTGCCTGACCACGGGGTTTTTCAAAAATGATACCTGTAGATGAGTACTGAGTTCAGGAGAGTGTACATGCGAAGCGAGCTTCCCATCGCAAAAGGGACCGGACGATCTGAGAGATTGATGCCGGCCCTGAGTAAACGATTCTTGGTCTGGTTTATGGCTCCGGGTTTGGTGTTCCTGATTGTCACACTGGCTCAGGCCGCGAATGGCCATTCGTCCTCGGGTTCGGTGGTACCAGACACCGCTGTCAGGGCCGGGGCGGCTTCCGGCGCTGTTTCAGCCGACGCCCTCGGAGTCCAATTCATCCGCGGGTCGTCCTCCTCCCTCATCATCCATCGCAATGGAAGGAAGTACGTGGTGGACGTAGCAAATCACACAATCCGGGAAGTTGAAAAATCGAATCCCTCGCCGCCAAATTTCCAAAAGGTTGCCTCAACTGCAAGCATGCCCGGCAACATGCAACTGGGTGCGAAGATCTTCATACAGAAGTGTTCTGTCTGCCATGGCAAGGACGGAAAGGGAATGGCCGCCGTCGGAACTCCTGATTTCACAAGCTCCAAAGTCCAGGCCAGCCTGACCGACGAGACCGTGAGAAACACTATCAGGCACGGCAAAAAAGGAACTCTGATGCCGGCCTGGGACGGCAAGCTGTCTGACCATGAAGTCGCTGCGGTCAGTTCCTTTGTCAGGTCTCTGGGGACAGGCGATTCAGCTCCGCAACTTGCAGCTGCGTCTGAAGCTAAGGAAAACGCGAAAATTTACACGCCCGCCGATGACTATCTTTACAGCCTGCCCACCGGGCGGCGGCTGGACCGGCACGGCTTTTATGTCAACTTTACGCACCGTTTTGTATTCGACCCGACCTTCAGTGGCAGGGCCCGCGGCGCCACCTTGCTGGGCCTTGACGGTTTTTCGGTTGCATCATTTGGCATTCGGTATGGGATCACGGACAAGTTGTCGGTCAGCGCCTACCGCTCGCCGAGCGTTATCGGTCGGCCCATCGAATTGATGGCTGCCTACCACTTTTTGGACGAGCAAGATGGTTTTCCTTTGAATGCAACCTTCCGTTTTTCCGTGGACGGGCAGGACAATTTCTCCAAGAATTTCACCACCAATTTCGAAGGGATCTTTTCCCGCAGCCTGTTCAAGCGTACACAAATGTACATTGTCCCCACTGTGTCTCTGCAGAATCGCCGGCTGATGGTTTCCCCCACGCTTGAAAACGCACCGCCGGACCTTCCGGGCATCAACAGCTTCTCGTTAGGTTTGGGCGGAGCTTTTGAAATTCGGCCAACCGTGGCCGTGATTGCCGAGGTTATCCCCACACTTGTAAATGGCCGCGCGCTTGGGATTCACCGGCCGGCGTATGCCTTTGGCATTCAAAAGCGTTTATGGCGGCATGCCTTTACGCTCGGCTTTTCGAACAGTCCCGGCACCGTCGTCTCGCAGCGGGCGGGAACCCGTGCAACGTTTCTGGGCAACCCATCCGCCGACACACCGAGCGGACTCTTCATCGGGTTCGATCTGATGCGGCAGATCTACTGAGGTGCCTTTGAAATGCTCGACTTTACTGGCTGACCCGGTTCCCTTGCAGCGGGCATCCCCGCTTGGCGAGCACACGCGATTCTGGACGGTGGTGGCCTCTGCTCGTCTTGACTGTTCGATGCTGATTCTGGGGCTCTGGGCGGTTCCCATTTCTATCGCCGTCTCAGAGTTCTTTCTCACCATCGCATTGCTGGTTCGAATAGTGCGATTGGTGCGGGGGCAGGCTCGACTTGTTTTTCCACGCGTTTTTCACTTCTGGGCGGTGTGGGCGGGACTCGAAATCCTTGTCTGCCTTCTCTCCCCTGAACCTTCACTGGGCTGGGGTGAAATTCGCCACTTGCTCCTGATTGGCGGGCTCTTCGTGGTCCTGCCGTCCCTTCACCGGGCCGATGATCGTCTCGTTGTCTGGCAGGGAATATTCCTGGCCGCGACTCTGAGTTCTCTCTTCCTGATCGGTGATTTTGTTTCACGCGTTTTTTACTATCGTCGGGAACTCGCGGTGGGGGGCGACGTCGGTCTCTATCTGCGTTCCAGCGGCTTGCTCAACCACTGGATGGTTTACGGAACAGTGGAAATCCTGGTCGTGGCCGGCCTGCTCAGCTTCTGGTCGCTCTACCCCGAGGAAAGACGGCGCTGGTGGCCGGTCGCAGCTATTAACGGCGTGGCCATTCTGCTGAGTCTGACGCGCATGGCATGGATCACGTCCCTGGTTATGCTTGGCGTCGAATTGGTGTGGCGGCGGTCGAAGTGGACTTGGGCGCTCCCTCTCCTGCCAGTGGTCCTGTACTTCGTGGCCCCCCAGCCAATTCGTGAGCGCGTAACCCAGTCGATCAAGCCATCTTACTATTCCAACCTGGAACGGGTTCAGATGTTGCGAGTCGGATGGCACATGATCAAAGGTCATCCGCTCGCGGGAGTCGGTCCTGGACGTGTCGACAAGCTCTATACGTCCTATCTTTCACCCCAGGACCCGGTACCGGCATATCACGGCCACTTGCATAACAACGCGGTCGAACTGGCTGCCGAATTTGGAATCCCCGTGGCTCTTGCTGCTCTCCTGTTCATTGTGGTGCTGTTCCGTGATCTCTTGACGGCCTCCAGAACAGCGCGAAGTAAAGGAGAACAGTTCGCCGCGCGAACCGGGGTTCTTGCCCTCGTGGGCTTTCTCGTCGCCGGACTTTTTGAATACACCTACGGCCATTCGTTGGGCTTGATTCTGCTCTTCTTTGCTGTTTTGTCACCGTTGCTGCCTGAGCCCTCAAAGACGGTTTTACGTACGAACTCTGTGATGGGAGGGTCACGCAGCAGTGAGTCATTTTGACAATTTTTTTGCACAAAGGGGATTGGGCCATGACACGAGTCGGGAGGGGTCGCTGTTAATCTCAGGACATATTCAGACCGCAACGGGCAGCGCCAAATGAATGGGAGGAGCAAGAGTGAGGGGTTCTAAGAAAATCGTATTTTTCTTTCCCGCATTTGCCAGCAGCGAAGCCACCGCTCCGCTCGGCATCCTCGCGGTTTCAACTCCTCTACTCAGGGCCGGATACAAAGTTGTCTTGATTGACTCCACCATTACTCCCAACTTGAAGCAGCGTGTCCTTGAGGAAGTCAAGGATGCGCTCTGCCTTGGCATATCTCTCGTTACTGGCCCGATGATTCGCGAGACAGCAGAGATCGGGCGGGCAGTGAAAGCATGGGACAAGGACTTCCCCATCATTCTGGGTGGGTGGCATCCTTCCTTGCTGGCTCAACAGACTCTTGAGGCGGAATTTGTGGACATTGTGGTTCGCGGTCAGGGTGAAGCCACGATGCTAGAGGTGGTCCAGCGACTGGAAAATGGAGACTCGCTTGAGGGCGTCGATGGGGCGGGTTTCAAGCAGGATGGAAGGTTGATCCTGAATCCGCCAAGGCCCCTCCAGAAACTCGCCGACATGCCGCCCAAGGCTTATGAGCTTGCCGACTTCGACGCCTATGAGCGGCTCTGCGGCAGGCGTTGGGCCATGTACACTTCCAGCCTGGCATGCCCGTTCAACTGCTCTTATTGCACCAATGCCGGGGTCTATGGCCGGCAGTGGAACGGTCTGCCCGCGGAACAAGTGGTTGAAGAGACTTTCAATCTATCCGTTCGCTACCGCCTGGAGATGCTTTGGATTGTTGATGACAACTTCCTTGTTGACCTGGACCGCGCACTCAAGATCGCCGAGGGGCTCGTTCGAGTCGGTTCCAGGTTCCGGTGGAGCATCCAGGCGACCACCAACCTGACTGCTCGCCTGAGTAAGGATGAGCTGCGCCTGCTGCGGCGTGCCGGCCTTCACCAGATTTGCCAGGGCGTCGATTCCGCATCGCCCAAAATCCTGAAGCTGATGAACAAGACTTTTCAGGATTTCGATTCGATCTACCAGTCTGCCGAGCGCTGCCTGGATGCTGGAATTCGGCCCAGCTTCAATATCATATTTGGCTACCCCGGCGAAGGCGCGCAGGAACGGAGGCAAACAATCCATTTCATTATGGATGTCTGTCGGCAATTCCCCGGTGCCGAGTTCTGGACCAACATTTTTACACCCTACCCGGGCTCACCCATCATGCAGCATGTTAAGGAACTTGGCATTGTCGTACCGGATTATTTTGAAGGATGGGCTGACTACTTTCCACGCTACACCGTACTCCCGTGGCTGAACGGTAGATCGCACCGGCGCGTGCAGGTAATGAGGGATTACCTGCGCGTCGCGTTTGATCGCATTCCTATTGCGAAGTTGGACGCCGGGGCCGCCGTGCGGATATTTCAACACGGCCTGGCCATCCCCGCACGTTGGCGTTTGGACCACGACTTCTACGCTCTTCCTTTCGAACTTTGGCTCAATCGCAAGATCAAACGGTTTGTGGCAGTTGCCAAACCCAAAGTAGACGCGAAGCAACTGGAGCCGGTCGTGGGGGCGAATTGTCCATGAACAACAAAGTAGTCCTCTTTTATCCGCCCTATGCAGGCCAGCCACTCGGGCCTCCTTTGAGCCTCCTAAGCTTGGCTTCGCCATTGCTTCAGGAGGGATTTCGAGTATCGATCGTGGATGGATCAATTGACCCAGATTTCAAAAGCATCGTGGCGCAAGAGATCAAAGATGCACTCTGCCTCGGAATTTCCCTGCTGACTGGCCAGGTGATCCGTTCGGCTGTCGAGGTCGCGCGACTGGTTCGCCAGCTCCGTCCTGGTCTTCCGATCGTCTTTGGTGGTTGGCATCCAAGTCTCCTCCCGGCGCAAACGCTTGACGAAACCTTCGTTGACATTGTTGTACGGGCACAAGGAGAAACGACGCTGGTTGAAATTGCCCGTCTCTTATGTGAAGGGAAAACGCTCGAATCTGTGCGAGGAACCTCACTGAAGCTGAACGGCCGAATTCACCATAATCCCGAGCGTCCGGCCTCGAATGTAAACGATCTTCCTACCCCCGCATTCAACCTGGGAGACTTTGACGCCTACGAAAGAATAACGGGGATTCGGAAACTGCCCTATGCGTCAAGTGTCGGATGTCCGTATGCGTGTAACTATTGCACGGATCAGGTTTTCTACAAACGTCGCTTCAACGCCTACACCGCGGACCGAGTAGTTACAGAAGTCACTGAACTGGCCGGCCGCTACCGCATAAGTGAAGTCGCATTTCTCGATTCCAATTTCCCGGTCAATGTTAAGCGAGCGGTGGAAATCGCACGAGGCTTTCTCGAATCGAAAGTGAGATTTCGGTGGACGTTTCAGGCTTCAACGGACCTTCTTTCCCGCATGAGCGACGATGATGTTCGGCTGTTGGGTGAGTCAGGCGTAACGCATATGGGCTTCGGAACGGAGTCGGCCTCACAGGCAGTACTCGCACTGATGAACAAAAAGCATCAGCGGGTCGACGAGATGTACGAGACTGCCCGCAAGTCAGAACTGGCCGGAATTCGAGTGACTTTCAACCTGATCATGGGGTATCCGGGAGAAACGGAGGTTGACCGTCTGGAAACCTTCCGCATTATGAACGATATTGCCCGGAAACATTCAAACGTCAGCTTTTCACCCAACATCTTTACGCCCTATCCCGGGATTCCGATCTGGCCAGAGCTCAGGCTCAAAGGAGTCCACGAGCCTCAATCTCTCGAAGAATGGGCCAACGTGGACCTCGGAAGCAATCACTTGCCGTGGCTACGGGGGGAGGAACTTCGCCGCCTGAAACGGATGCTTGAATACTTTCTTCTTAACAACCAGATCCGCCGGACGGCGGCGAAGATCCCGTGGGTGCGAGGTGGTGTTCGCAGGGCGCTCGGTGCCCCCCTGCGATGGCGGTTGCAGAAGAATCACTATGGCTTTCCCTGGGAACTCTGGGTTGCCCGGACCACCGAACGGCTTGTCACTCGCCGGTCGCTATTAACGGGCCAATCGCTTGGGCATGGCATGCAGGAGGTTTGCTGAATGCGGGTAATCCGACATGGCAGCAAATGGACATGCTCAGCAGGAAGGAGAATGCCATGGTTGACGTACTGCTGGCCCACTCTTATCACATCTATTACGACCCCAAGCAGGCGCGCAAAATGCAGCCGTATCCTCCCCTGGGTACACTCTATGCGGCTGCTTTGCTCAGGCAGGCGGGATTCTCAGTCGCATTGTTTGACAGCATGCTCAATGACCCTTCGGAAGGCTTTCCAGAGGCAGTCCGGAAGCATCATCCGAAGGTCGTTGCGATCTATGAGGACAATTTCAATTTCCTTTCCAAAATGTGCCTGAGCCGCATGCGCGAAGTTGCCTTCGAGATGATCGATGCTGCCACGTTGGCCGGTGCCAATGTCGTCGTCCACGGATCAGACTCTTCAGATCACCCGGCTGAATACCTGGCGCGAGGGGCGGACTACGTCCTCGTGGGCGAAGCCGAGTGGACGTTGCTCGAACTTGTTGAAAACCTCATCAGCAAATCCCCTGGAGATCCTGCGGGTATTCCGGGACTTGCTTTCATACAGAAGTGCGGGGGGCGTGTGACGCGGTCGCCCCGCCGGCCGCTGATGCGCGATCTGGAAAAACTTCCGCTTCCGGCGAGAGACCTGATTGACCTGGAACGTTACCGTGGGGCGTGGCGAAAAGCGCACGGCTTCTTTTCTCTCAATCTGGTGGCAAGCCGTGGCTGCCCGTTCCGATGCAACTGGTGCGCAAAGCCGATTTACGGCGACTCCTTCCACGCTCGCGCTCCCGAAAGCGTGGCGGAAGAGATGCGGCAGCTTCGGGAGAACAGTGGAGTCGATCATCTCTGGTTCGCGGATGACCTTTTCGGGATCAACAATCGGTGGGTTCAGGAATTTGCCCTGCAAGTGGCGCAGCGCGATTGCGCCATTCCCTTCAAGGTACAGTCAAGAGCAGACCTGATGAGCAATGAAGAAGCCGTAACGGCTCTTGCAACGGCCGGCTGCGTGGAAGTGTGGATGGGAGTGGAATCCGGATCGCAGAAGGTTCTCAATGCCATGGAAAAGGGCATCAGGGTTGCGCAGGTCCTGGCTGCCCGAGAGAACTTGAAACGCCACGGAATCCGGGCCTGCTTTTTCCTTCAATTCGGCTATCCCGGCGAGAACTGGACCGATATTCAGAAGACCATTCAAATGGTTCGCCGGAGCCGCCCGGATGACATTGGCGTTTCAGTTTCCTACCCTTTGCCCGGAACAAAATTCTACCAGCGGGTCCGTGAGGAGCTGGGCGCCAAAAGCAATTGGGTGGATAGCGACGATCTGGCCATGATGTTCAAGGGGGCTTACACCACTGAATTCTACCGTGCGGTTCGAGACGCCCTTCATGCGGAGGTGGAGTCGTGGAGTTCGCCTGGTGAATGGCAATTCAGCCTTCGGGATCGTTCGGCGCCCACGGCTTGCCTGGGCGCTGATCAAGTCGCGGAACTCTGGAACAGAGTTGAGCAACTGGAACCGGCATGCAGGAATTCCGACGCGACACTGCTGCCTGTTCTGGCCTGCTCCGCCATGGCATGCGACTAACCGGCAATACGTGCCATGGTTGCGGGCCGGTTTTTGCTGGTTACTTGAGGGGCAAAGCTCAGCGCTGTTTGACGGATGGGTCTTATGGATTTGCTTTTAACCCACGGCTACTTCCTGGAGGAGGACGCCAAAGAGCAGGCGATCATGAAGCCCTACGTTCCGCTGGGGATTCTTTACCTTGCTTCGCACCTGCGCTCAAGGAACTTCGACGTGGAAGTCTTCGACACGACTTTCGCCTCCCGTGAGCGATTTGTTGAAGGTTCTGCGGAGTGGCGAACCCGGCATCCTGGGCGTTTACGCAAATCTTATGACCCGTGGAAGCGTGGTCCGAATTCTGCAAGCGGCCAAAGAAGCCGGCTGGAAAACTATTGTCGGAGGGCCCGAACCAGCTTCCTACATTGATGAGTACCTCTCGGTCGGTGCGGACGTGGTTGTCATCGGCGAAGGAGAGATCACTCTTGAAGAGCTGTTGCCGATTCTGAGGAGGGGTTCATTCCATCTTCTGGGTCGGGTAAACGGCATTGCTTTTCGAGGAGACGATGGCAGGGTCCACCGCACCCCGCCCCGGCCGCAGATTCCCGAATATCGACGCGCCAACCCTGGCCCAGCCGTGAGTCGGTTGCCATCGAGCGATATCTCAAGACTTGGCGTGAACATCATGGTGCCGGCTCGGTATCCCTGATTACAGCCCGTGGGTGCCCTTATGATTGCCAGTGGTGCAGCCATGCCGTGTATGGCCGCACGCACCGGCGGCGAAAACCCTCTTCTGTTGTTGATGAACTCGAATGGATTCTCGACCGATACAGCCCGGACATGATCTGGATGGCCGATGACGTATTTACCATCCATCATGGCTGGCTTTTTCAATATGCGGAGGAGATGAAGCGCCGCGGTCTCAAGATTTCCTTCGAATGCATCTCGCGTGCTGACCGGCTGAATCCCCACATTGTTGCGCTTTTGGCAGAATTGGGTTGCTACCGCATCTGGATTGGTTCGGAAAGCGGTTCGCAAAGGATCCTGGACGCGATGCACCGTGGCGTTTCCGTGGAGCAGGTCCAGTCTGCCATGCAGTTGTGCAAAGCCAGTGGAATCCAGACGGGCATGTTCCTGATGTGGGGCTATGAAGGTGAGGAGTTGGCCGATATCGAGGGTACCATTGATCATGTCAAACGGAGCGATCCCGATGTTTTTCTCACCACCGTCGCCTACCCGATCCGCGGAACCCCGTATTTCGAAAAAGTGGCGGCCCGTGTGACACCACTCAGGGCGTGGGCTGAAGGCTCTGACCGCGACTTCAGAATCCGTGGAAGACACTCCCGCCGTTTTTACCGAACCGTGGATCAGCTTTTGCGCTCTGAAGTAGAAGCCCACAAGTTGTCGTGTTCAGGGACCTCAAACGCTCGGTCCGGTTTGCCTGCCCTTCAAGAGCAAATCGAGAGGGCGCGCGCGGAGATGAAGATATCTTTTGCTGAAGTCGAGGCGTAACCACAAATGATTTTCCCTTCCGAAAGAACGATGACTGCATCAGAAGCCTTCAACGAAATCGCCGGGGCTTATGACTCCAGCTTCACGGATTCCGGCGTTGGTTTGGCGCAGCGCGAGTCGGTATGGAAGGAAATCGACCGGACTTTCGCGGAGGGGCAGCACATCCTTGAGATCAATTGCGGAACCGGAGTGGATGCGCTGCACTTGGCAAGACGAGGAGTGCATGTAACTGCGTGCGATTCGGCCCCACGAATGATTGATGTGGCACGGCAACGGGCGGCTCTCGCCGAAATTTCAGCCACAGTTGATTTTAGAGTGCTGGCCAATGAGCGGATCGGAGCAATACGGAACGAAGGGCCTTTTGAGGGAATATTCTCAAATTTCTCGGGGCTCAACTGCATGGCTGATCTCTCCTTTCTGGCCTATGACTTGGCTCACTTGGTAAAAGAACGGAGCAAGATGGTCCTTTGCTTATTCGGGCGCCTCTGCCTCTGGGAAACGTTCTGGTATCTTTCGCGAAGGAACCTCCGGAAGGCGGTACGGCGGTTCAGGCACAGTGGCCGCCCGGCCGTTCTGTCGGCCCGGTCCGAAACCATGATCTGGTACCACTCGTTACGGCGTTTGAAAAGAGTATTTTCCCCATACTTCCGGCTGACGGGTTGGAAAGGTGTGGGCGTCGCGGTCCCGCCATCGTATCTGGAATTTCTCGTGACAAAATACTCGCGCTTGTTCCGTTTCGCGGCTGAAATCGATCCCTGGCTTGGCGCCTGCCCGGGTCTGCGGGCAATGGCGGACCACATGGTTTTGACTTTTGAGAGGACCGAGAGATGAACGCAAAAATTCTGCAACCACCCGAAGCGGCGGATGAACCTGCCAAGGTTGGGACTGAGACAGAACGTACTATCCGCCTTCGTTGTCCCGTCTGCGGGCATTCGGATCAATCGATGGTGATCGCACAACAGGTTTTGCGGAAACCATCGTGTTCATACTGCGGATTCACATTTGTCCAGGAAAGCAGAATCTGGAAGGCGCTGACCCCGGTACGGGAGGAACGCTTCCAGCAGTTCATGATTGAGTATGAAACCATCCGGCTGCGTGAGGGACGAGGGGCGGCAGGCGCCCACTTCTACCTGGAGCTTCCCGACAGGGACGTAACCGGTCGCAACGCCTGGCAATGGAAAATTCGGTCGCGAAGTTTTCGCTTCTTTTGTCAGCGTATCCTGCCGTGGCTCGAGGCCCGCCACCGCGTGGGCCTGGACGTGCTGGATGTGGGAGCAGGGAACTGCTGGTTGAGCTACCGGCTTGCGCTTCGAGGACACCGGCCGGTTGCGGTGGATCTGCTCACGAGCAGCCTGGATGGCCTGGGCGCGGCTCACCACTACCTTGATTTTCTTCCCCGGCCCTTTCAATTGTTTCAGGCGGAGATGGACCGATTACCTTTCGAGGGCGCGCAATTTGACGTTGTCGTGTTCAATGCCTCTTTCCACTATTCGGAGGACTATCTCCAAACCTTGCAGGAGACTTTGCGTTGCCTGCGCCGGCCCGGACATGTGCTGATTATCGATTCCCCTTTTTACCGCAACGAGGAAAGCGGACAGAAGATGCTGGAAGAAAAGCACCTGAAGTTCCAGGGCGAGTTTGGCTTCCCGTCCGATAGCATCCGTAGCCGAGAGTATCTGACGCCGGAAATGCTCGACGAGCAGGAGCGCAGACTTGGAATCCGGTGGAAGAAGTTTGAACCCTGGTACGGCGCGGGATGGGCCCTGCGCCCGCTCAAAGCCCGTCTGTCGCGCAGGCGCGAACCTGCAAAGTTCTATGTCCTTTGGGCCATATTGGGTGATTCATGATTATCTTTTACAATCCACGGGCTACAAAGCCCAAGAACCGGCGATTTCCGCTCTCCATCCTGGCGCTGGCCGCCGTACTTGAAGGCCGTGAAGAGTACGCCATTGTGGATGGCAACCTCGACCCCCATCCTCTCGAAACGTTGATGGACCTTCTGCGCCGAAAGCGTGTTGAGATGCTGGCGGTCACGGTGATGCCGGGCCCTCAGCTGGCTCCCGCCATCCAGGCGAGCCGCCAGGCGCGCCGTGCCTTTCCGGCTGTGCCGATTGTCTGGGGCGGCTATTTCCCTTCCATTTACACCGATGCGGCATTGAATGCGGACTACGTTGATTTCGCAGTTCGCGGACAGGGTGAGGACACGCTGCTTGAATTGCTGGAAGCCCTGCGTGGGCGGCGGCCGCTGGAAGACATTCGAGGCCTTTCATTCAAAGACGTCGTCGGCAACCATCGCCACAACCCTGAGCGGCGCATGAAAGGTCCGGACGCCTTTCCGTGGTATCCCTATCACCGGCTTCCGGCCGGGGAGTACATCCGGCCTTCGTTTTTCGGCCGCCGCACGGCAGCGCACCACGCCAGCATCGGGTGTCCGTTCAACTGCAGCTTCTGCGGCGTTGTTCCCGCATACGGAAGCGTCGAGAGGATGGAGTCCCCCACCCGGACTGAAGCGATCCTCCGTCACCTCGCACGGAATTACGGCGTCGACTCCGTGCAGTTCTATGACATGAATTTCTTTCTGCGGGAAGATCATGCCCGCGAGCTGGCGGACCGCCTGGTGCCACTCCATCTTGGCTGGTGGTGCGAAGCTCGAATCGACATCATGCTTCGTTACTCGGACGCAACGTTTGAAGCGATTCGGAGATCAGGCTGCAGGATGATCTTCTTTGGAGCTGAGTCGGGGTCGGATTGGGTTCTCAAAGAGATGAATAAGAAACTGAAGGCGGAGCAAACGCTTGAGCTTGCACAGCGCATCCGCCAATTCGGAATCATTCCGGAATTCTCCTTTGTGGTGGGCAA
Organism: uncultured Acidobacteriota bacterium; assembly: GCA_963783155.1. Lineage (GTDB taxonomy): Bacteria > Acidobacteriota > Terriglobia > UBA7540 > UBA7540 > SCRD01. The sequence goes on from CAWANC010000020.1 coordinate 342,766, forward strand.
TCCCAAAGACCCGGAGCGGGACACCCGTGAATGCCTGCGGTTCATCCGCAAGGTAAAGCAGTTGAACCCCGCATCTGAAATTATCCTTTATCACTACACACCGGTCCCCCAGCGCGAGCGGATGTACGGCGATGTGGAGGGCCAGGTGGCTTTCCCCACCACGCCGGACGAATGGGCCAACGAGCGCTGGTATAACTTCACCATTCGCAAAGACCCCGCTACGCCATGGCTGAAGCCGGCCACGAAACGCCGAATTGACAATTTTCGCCTGGTGGTCAGTTCCCGCTGGCCCACTGTTCAGGATATCCGCCTCCCGGCCTGGGCGCGGCGCCTGTTGCGGTTCCTGAGCGGCTGGCGGTACCGGCTGGGCTTCTATTCTTTCCCTTATGAATTGCGCATGACTCAACGTTTGATCAACCTGCGAAAACCGGAGGCGGAAAGTCTTTGAAGCAAGCCTTACAGGAACGGACGCAGACGGTGCAGAGCAAGCAGGCTTCAGTGCATCATCAACAGCGCCTCACGCCGGTGGAAGCCTATTCTCTTTGGGCTGAAACTTACGACCGCGATCCCAACCCGCTCCTTGCATTGGAAGAAAGGACTTTAATCCCGTTGCTGCCGGCGCTGCACGGTTCTTTTGTCGTGGACCTCGCGTGCGGAACCGGCCGATGGCTCGAGATCCTGCTCGGGCGGGGAGCACGGCAGGGAATTGGGATCGATCTGTCCCGCCGGATGCTTGCGCAAGCCAGGCGAAAGCTGCCGCTCCGTGAAAGTCTCGTCCGTGCCGACTGCACGGCCATTCCGATCGCTGCCAGCACTGCTGACGTGGCCATTTGTTCGTTCGCCGTGGGTTATCTGGCAGACCTCGGCCCAGTTGCTTCTGAGCTGGCGCGCGTCATGCGGAAAGGCGGGCGCCTGATTCTTACGGATTTTCATCCTTCTGGCACAGAGAGGGGTTGGCGCCGCACTTTTCGACACGCCGGATATACCGTTGAAATCCTCAACTTTTACTTCTCGATAGACCAACTGGCCAGGACATTCCGGGAGCGCGGATTCAGACTCGAACGAATCATCTCCCCGCGCTTCGGTGAAGCCGAAAGGCCGATTTTCAGAAAATGCGGTAAGGAACATCTCTTTGAGCGAGCACAGGCGGGGCCTGCGATCTTCATTGGTTCTTTCAGACTGGACAGCTCGCGCCCCACGGCTTGCAAATGATTGCCACCGCCAGCAGTTCGGTTCATCGCCCGCGGCCCGGGCCGCGCAATCCACCTTCGCTACGGCTGTCCGGAGGCTGGGTGGCACTGGGTGCTTCGACCAGTGTGCCGGCGGATCTGGAGATCGTCAACGGGCGCATTGTGCGGCTGATGGATCGAGACTGGAACGAAATCCGCCGGCAAAGTCCAGGTCCGGAAAACCGGTGTGCGGAAATTTCCGTGGAAGGGTGTTTGATTCTTCCCGGGTTGGTCAATTCGCACGATCATCTGGAATTTAATCTGTTCCCGAGGCTCGGCCATGGCCCCTATCCCAATTTCGAAAAATGGGCGGACGACATTTTTCATCCTGATAGTTCTCCTGTCCGCGAACATCTCTCAATTCCCAAGCCGGTGAGGCTGTGGTGGGGCGGGTTGAAGAATCTGCTTTCCGGAGTCACCACCGTTTGCCACCACAATGCGTATGAAAGGAACTTCGTCACAAACGGTTTTCCGGTTCGCGTCGTCAGGCGGTACGGCTGGACCCACTCGTTGCGATTCGGTAAGCACATCAGAGAAGCTTTCCTCTCCACGCCGCCCGGGGCGCCCTTCATCATCCATCTCGCCGAAGGCTCGGACAGGCAGAGCGGAGACGAAATCTTTCAACTTGACCGGCTCGGCGTGCTTGACGCCCGGACCGTCATTGTCCATGGAGTCGGCTTGACGGCGCGCGGACGCGAACTGCTGCGCCGGCGCGGTGCCGCGTTGGTGTGGTGTCCCACTTCCAATCGCTTCATTCTTGGCGCCACGCTTGATCCAGCCTGCATCAGCAGAAGCGATCGTGCCTCATTGGGTAGTGACTCGGCCCTGACAGCCGAGGGTGATTTGCTCGATGAAATCAGGGCCGCACATCGCGAAGGCATGGACCCCCGGCGGATTTATTCATTGGTTACCGGATCTGCAGCCAGTGTCCTGCGCCTTCGCAACGGGGAGGGGAAGCTGGAGCCAGGCTCGATTGCCGACTTGCTGGTTGTGAAACGGAAGGACGAAACCCCTGCCGGGATGCTGATGAGGACGCGCCTCGACGCCATCGAAATGGTGATGGTTTCCGGCGAGCCGCACCTGGTTTCGGCCAAAACGGCCCTCTGTTGTCCTCCTGGGCTTCTGGAGGGATTTGAAGATATCGAAGTGGGGGGGACCTCCTGTTTTGTCCGCGCCCCGGTCAGGCGGCTGCTGCAGGAGGCTTGTTTGCGCCTCGGGCCGAAGGTGTGTCTGGCAGGGAGGCGGGTGAGCGTATGAGCGGGCATGCCGAGGTCCTGGCCGCCGGTGGCGCGAGGGCAGACGTGCTGCGGGACCATCACATCCAGGAACTGCCTGTTCTGATCCTGCTCCCTCACAACCGCTGTAACTGTCGCTGCCTGATGTGCGACATCTGGAAGATCCGGCAGGTGCGTGAAATCACCGCTGAGGATCTTGAACCGCACCTGGAGAGTCTTCGAGCGCTCAAGGTGCGCTGGATCGTCTTTTCCGGCGGCGAACCTTTGATGCATTCGGACCTGACGTCACTCGCCCGGCTGTGCCACGAGGAAGGGATCCGGCTGACGCTTCTCACGGCAGGTCTGTTGCTTGAAAGGCATGCACAAAACGTCACACGATGGATGGATGACGTCATCGTCTCCATCGATGGTCCGCCGGGAGTTCATGACGCCATCCGGTCCGTGCCTGGAGCGTTCTCCCGGCTCTCATCGGGAATTCGTGAGGCGCGGCGGCTGCGGCCTGAAATGCCGGTTCTTGGCCGCTGCACGGTTCAGAAGCGTAATTTTCGAAACCTTCGCGACACTGTACGCGTGGCCCACGCGCTTAAATTGAACTCCATCTCGTTCCTGGCTGCCGACATCGACTCTCAAGCTTTCAACCGTCCGCTCGGCTGGCCGGTGGCACGCCAGGCCGGCGTCGCCCTGGACGATTCGGAAGTGGAGGGACTTGATCTTGAGATCGGCGCGCTGATCCGCGAGTGCCGTCGAGAGATCGAATCAGGCTTCATCGCTGAATCGCCTGAAAAATTGCGCCGGATTGTGCTGCACTTTCGAGCCTCTCTCGGGTACACGCGGCCCGCAGCCCCTCGCTGCAACGCACCCTGGGTTTCCGCTGTGGTCGAAGCTGATGGCACGGTCCGGCCATGCTTCTTTCACCGCCCGGTAGGCAACATCCGCGACGGACCCTTAGATAAGGTTCTGAATAGCCAAGCGGGCTTGGGCTTTCGGCGTCAACTTGATGTGGCCAATAACCCCATTTGTCAAAAATGTGTCTGCTCTCTTTACCTGCCGAGGAAAGAGTAGGGGCCTAACAATTTATTCGAATATTCAACTGGATCGCAGGTTAAAATCGACGAAAGGAGAGAAACCGGTCACATCTAACATCCTCTCAATTAAGGCTCTGCCGTCCTCAGTAGAGAACGGCAGACAGAAGCGTACGGAGGGGGACCTTATGATTTCGCGCATAATACGGACTTGCGGGATTGCTGGAGTGGCTATCCTTGCCTTAATGCTGACGCGAGGGCCTGCTGCTGCACAGGTGGCAGCTCCCGCCGGAAGGGAAGAACGATCCACGACTCTTGAGCAGTCTGTTCGGGATCTGATCCAACAGGTGCAGCAACTTAACGTCACAGTCTCAAAGTTGCAAACCGAGGTTTCTCGCTCCCACCAGGAAACGCGGGAACTCCGCCATGAGCTTGAGGGGGCTCTCGATAAGTTAGCCTTGGCAAACGGATCAGCCCCGAAAGGCGAACCGTTCCCGGTAACGACCCTGAATGCGCAGGGACCGGTACAGCCACCGGCTTCAGTTCCGACCGTCAAGCAACCGGAGTTGAACGAACGCTTGTCGAAGTTGGAAGAGAATCAGGAGCTTCTAAAATCGAAGGTTGATGATCAATATCAAACCAAAATAGAGAGTGCATCCAAGTATCGCATGAGGCTTTCCGGGATTGCCCTGCTGAATGTTTTTGAAAACGGTGGGCGGGTCGATAACCAGGACGTTCCAAACCTCGCGCTGGGTCGGGGGACGTTTGATACGGGAGGCAGTTTTGGTGCAACGGCCCGCCAATCAGAATTGGGGTTTGAAGTCTACGGCCCAACCTTTGCCGGCGCCAGAACCAGCGCCGACTTGCACATGGACCTCTTCGGGGGATTTCCGAATACAACAAACGGAGTAACGGAAGGGTTGATGCGCCTGCGAACCGCGACGGTACGTATGGACTGGGATCGCACATCTATCGTCGTGGGCCAGGACGCTCCCTTCTTTTCTCCCTTATCCCCAACTTCGATTGCCTCTTTGGGCTATCCTGCGTTCTCTTACGCGGGGAATCTCTGGACATGGATTCCGCAGGTGCGGCTTGAGCATCGGGCGAATCTATGGGGCACAAACAGTATTACCCTTCAAGGAGGCCTCCTTGATCCCCTTTCGGGCGAACCACCGACGTCGGAAACCTATCGAGTGCCGCAAGCGGGAGAAAGATCGCGCCAGCCGGCATATGCATCGCGCATCGCGTGGACTCACGGACCTGACGATCGTCCGTTAACTCTCGGGGTGGGCGGCTACTATAGCCGCCAGAATTACGGAATTGGACGGACCGTGGATGCCTGGGCGGGAACGGCGGACTGGAGTGTGCCGCTGAGCAACCGGCTGGGTCTGACGGGAGAGTTTTACCGCGGAAGGGCTCTCGGCGGATTGGGTGGCGGAACAGGAAGGAGCGTTCTATTCAACGGGCCTCTGACGGATCCGAATTCATCGCTGGCGGGTTTGAACACCATCGGCGGATGGACCCAGTTGAAGTTCAAAGCCTCGGAGTCGGTGGAGTTCAATGCAGCTTACGGACAGGATAATCCTTTCAGCAACGACCTGCGACGCTTTTACAGATCATACGGCTATGCTTATTCGCGCATTTCGAGGAACCAGAGTGAGCTGTTCAACGTGATTTACCGCCCTCGAACGGACTTGATTTTCTCGCTGGAATATCGCCACATCAACACGCTGGAAACAGATGGTGACAAGTATACTGCTGGTCATCTGAATTTGGGTATTGGGGTCTTGTTTTAGAGCAATCGGGGTTAGCCGAATGTCAAATGCGAAACAATGGTGCCTGTTTTTTTCAGCGGTAATGTTGGGTGGAGTTGGGATGTCGTTCGCACAGGGTGTGACCGTCCATGCTCAGGTCGTCATAGAAGGCCAGAAGCAAATCTCGCAGCGTTTGTCCCAGGATTCCAATGCAGTCTTATGGCTTACGCCCTCGAAAGGCTGGACGGGTTCACCTCCTCGCTCGCGGAAATCGGGTCCGCCACTACAGCTAGTGCAGAAAAATAAACAATTTGTGCCCCACGTGATGGCTGTGGAAGTGGGCTCCGTGGTGGCTTTTCCGAATCATGACCCCTTTTTCCACAATGTGTTTTCCCTGTTCAACGGCAAACGATTCGACCTGGGGCTCTACGAGGCGGGATCGACCCGCAGCGTCCACTTTGACCGCGCCGGCATTTGCTATATCTTCTGCAACATCCATCCTCAAATGAGTGCGATTGTGGTGGTCGTTGATACACCGTTCTTTGCGGTCTCGAACAGGCAGGGTGACATCGTAATTCCGGATGTTCCCGCCGGCCAGTACAAAGTGAGTCTGTGGGAAGAGCACTGCTCAGCAGCGAATCTGAAAGAAGCCTCTCGCAAGGTGACGGTTGGGATAGGTGCTTCCTCTCTCGGAACTATCCGTTTGCAACGGTCACGGAAACTCGTGCTGGTTCATCCCAACAAGTACGGGAGAAAATATGACCCCCAGGTGTTTTCAAGTCCGATTTACTCTCAGCCCTGATGGCTAATTGTTCCCTTTCTGAGCCTGTAGAAAGACAGTGAGCGCTTTCAGTTGCTCTTCTGTCAAATTCTTGAAGGCCGGCATGATAGAGCCTGGAGTGTAAGCAGGAGGGTCTTTGAAGTGGTCGATCAGCCATTCGTCGGTTCTCCCACGAGTCCCTTCCATGGTCAGGTCCGGTCCCACCTTTCCGCCTTCCCCGTTCAGACGGTGACAGATAAAGCATCCCTCCTGCCGGTAGAGGGTCTTGCCGTACTCAGCCAATGCTTCTCGTGATCTTTCATTCTCTGTTCCGGCTGGAGTTTCGGACAAGGCGGCAACCTCCACACCAACTTCCGGCAAGTTGTGGATGAAATTCACAAGCTTCCAGGTGTCTTCTTCGGTGATAGTCGATTTCCAGGAAGGCATTCCGGTCAGCCGAACGCCATTCTGGATTATCCAGAAAAGCTCTGCGTCGGTCCAGTGCTGGACATGGGGAGACGTAAGGTCCATGGCAGGCGGATACATGCCACGGCCAAGGTCTGTGTGCCCGTGCCCGTCGTCTCCGTGGCAAATGGCGCAGGATTGCAGATAAAGACCTCTCCCTTCGCGTAGAGAATCCCCGTTTACGGGAAGAGGATTTATCTTTTTTTCGGCCTCGATAGGAATCACAACATCTTTGGCCATGTTGGCCAGCGTTGTTTCCACTTTTGAGGGTTCTTTGTTGGCCGTGCACGCTCCAAGAGAAATTACCAGAACTACGACCGGCAATAGAGATTGGGGGGCCAGACCTTTCATGCCACTAATCACAAATTTCATTGCGGTGTTTCCTCAGAGCCCGGGGATGCCGGCCGTATCGATGGTTGCTCCTATTCGCTTCAAGTCGGTGCCATGAAGAGTGTCAGCAGCAGCAAAATGGTCAGGCCACGGAAGTTGAAGCCTGACAATGAGAGGAGTTTTGGTTTTCGTGCCTCCGCGATTCCCTCCGTGTGGCTCTCACATGATGCAGCGTAGCTGGATCGCACACGGCTTGTGTCAAACTGGCGCAACCATTGTGTAAACAATCGCAGGATCTTCTGCCGGTGGGTTATGGTGATGCGGAGTGAGCAACTTGGCGTGACGCTCCAAACTGCTCACTTGTGCCCTGCGGTCATAGGGGAAATCTTTATAAACTATTGAATATACACCGCTTGGTGGAGGCGGGGGGAGTCGAACCCCCGTCCGAAAAGCCTTACGCTCGAAAGACTACACGCTTATCACGTTCACTTTCTGCTTTCGCCAACGGCCCTAAGGAACGAGCAAGAACGAACCGCCAGCTAGCCCTGATCCGGTTGCCCGGTCTCGCCAGGAACCCTCAGGCAGCAGGTTCCAAGCCAGCCCGCTGGATGACGCCTCGTTCCGCCCCGCGGGCAGTGGCGGAGGAGACGCGCTAGCCCTTTTTAGGCAGCGTATGCAAACTGCGTGTTGGCAGTTGTATTGTTCCACTCCGATTACGGGTGGTGTGGACCCCCGACGTGCCTTTCGAACGCGAGAGCTTCCGTCGAATCCGGAACGCCCCCTCAATTTAAGTATGTCCCTGCCGGGACGGCGTGTCAATAGGGGAAGGAGCAGCGGACCATCCGAGCAATCCCTTGCAAAATAAGGGCCTTCTTATATTTTGCCCGGTCTGGAGTTGCCTGTTGACATGCCCGGTTTTGGCGTTAGGATAAAAGGTACGCAAGGGGGAGCAAGGTCGAGGGTTTTTGCGGTTGGACAATACACAATCAAATCAGACATCCGATGCAATCCATCAGGCTTATGAGCAGTTCAGCGAGGTTTTAAGTTGTCAGGCTGACCAGATTGAGAAGCTCCTTCAAAGCATCAAGTCGTTGCAGATTAGACAACGACAGTTGGAAGAGGCTGCGTCTCACCTGCTTGCGCCTCTTGAGAGATCCCTCGCAAGCGACGAGGCGAAGAATGCGCGGTCGCCTTCCAGCATGCTGGCATGCGTGCGCAGGCTTGCCGCCACCACCCATGTCGGGCAGATTTTTGAGGTGCTCGCCGAGGAGTCCGCGCAGGTGAGCGTTCGAGCTGCCGTGTTTGACGTCCGGGGCCGCGCCGCCTGGGGGGCTTCGGCCAGCGGCTTCGATCCGGAACTGGACGCGAACAGCCTGCGGGCTTTGGTGGTTCCTTTAAATCAGGAGGGGCCGTTCCGCCAGGTTTTTGAATCTGCGGAGGCCGTGGAAGCAAGGCCGGCAGATCTGGAGAAAGAGGGCCACGTGCTGGCGAAGCTCAGCCCCTCTTTGGCCGCCCGCATCCTGCTGGTCCCTATCCGGTCAGCGGACTCCGTCGTGGCTGTACTTTATGCCGAAATCGGTGAGAAAAGGGATTTGACCCTGATCGACTCTCTGAAAGTTCTGGCAGAGTTCGCCGGGGGGCAGATTGATCGTATGATGGTGGCCAACGGTGGCCTTTCCGTGGTTGAGTCGGCCCCGGCAAACGAAGAAGCCGGGAGGGGTTCTGAACAAGCAGACGGAGACGAAGCACAGGCCGCAGAGTCGCAAGCCGCTACCAGCCCTGAAATTCCGGAGGTTGCGACGCCTGAGCCTAACCCCGCAGAATTCTCCGCGCCACCTCTGGAAATGGAACAGACTTCAACAGCCTCATCGGAAATGACGGAGACAGATGCGGAACCTCCGCCTCCTGCTGAAGCCGCGGAGGCCGCTCATTCCACGGAAGAGGAAGAGAAGATTCATCGTGACGCCCGGCGGTTTTCAAAGCTGCTGGTTTCTGAAATTGAGCTTTATAATAAGAACGGCGTTGAAGAGGGGCGCAGGAACAGGGACCTCTATCAGCGTCTCAAGAAAGATATCGATCGAAGCCGGGAAACCTACGAGAAGCGATTTGCCCATACGGTGGCGAAACAATTTGACTACTTTTACGATGAACTGGTGAAGACGCTGGCCGAAAATGATTCCACGCTTCTCGGCTCCGGCTATCCGGGACCCTCAGTGTGAAATTTCTCCTCACTTTCCTCATTGGCGTTTTTCTCCTCCTGTCTGCATGGGTCGCGCCAGCGCGGTGTGCCGTCCAGTCGCAGGTCCCGCCTGTCCTGGTTCGCCTGTCTTCAAAAGCTGATTCTTCAAGCGCCTGGCCCGAACTGAGAAGGTACGCTGCGTCCCTCAAGTCAGCAAGAGACCGTGCTCTTGCCTACTTTGTGCTGGGTTACCGGGAACTCGATGCCAATCAATACGATGACGCGGCAGACGATCTGGCAAAGGCTGCATCGCCGGTCTCCCCACTGGCCGACCTTGCAGATTATTACCGTGCGTCGGCCGTCTACAAGGGAGGGCATCCTGAAGCGGTCGAGGGCATCCTGGGTGCTTTCAACAAGCGCTATCCATCCAGCACGAAGCATTACGACGCCATCGAGTTGCTGGTCTGGGGATACCTCCAGACTGGCGAGCCACAGAAAGCCCTGCAGCTTCTTCGAGGTGAGCATCGGGTGCGTGAGCGGCCGGCCCTGGCTCTGGTGCTGGCCCGGGCCTACACCGACAGCGGGCAACTGCAGCTGGCAGCGCAGACTTTCCAGGACATTTACTACGCCTTCCCCACCGCGCCGCAAGCCGCAACTGCAGGCGATGCGCTGGACAGATTGAAAAGCCAGCTCGGCGTCAACTACCCGCCGGTTACGGATGAAATTGCCACGGCGCGAGCCGAGAGGCTTTACTCGGCCGGCCATTACTCTGAAGCACTGAAAGGGTACGAACAGTTGCTGAAAGAACGGCGGCACAGCACCTGGGCCTGGAGATGGAATCTGGGTCGTGCCAGGTGCCTGATCCGCCTTGGCCAGGCAAACGCTGCTGCTGAAACCCTGGTGAAAAGTGTTGCGCCGACGCCGCAGATGGATGCCGAACGCCTGGCGACTATGGTTGACGCTTACGCCAGAGTCGAAGATGACACCGCAGTTGCCAGGACTTTGAACAAGCTTCAATCTGAATACTTTAAATCGCACTGGCACGCCGTGGCCCTTCTGAGGGCGGCGAATTACTTTATGTACAAAGACGAGTTGGAGATCGCGCCTTTGTATTACCGCACGCTTCGAGACGCGTTCCCCCAAACCCCGCAGGCGTCAGAGGCAAGCTGGCGATTCGCCTGGGTCACCTATCTCACCGGCAAACCGGACGAAGCCCGCAAAGCCCTGCTGAGCCACATCAGGAGTTATCCCGACTCTCCGCATGTTCCTGCGGCGCTTTACTTTCTGGGACGGCTGGAAGAAGACGGGCGGCCGGCCGAAGCCCGCGGGTTGTACGGGTTTCTGATCCGCCACTACCGGCATGGGTACTACCCGCTGGAGGCTTCCAACAGGCTGCGCTTGCTGAAGAAAAGTTCCTCTGTACACAAAAGTTCCAAGGCAGGCCCGAACTTCTCTATCCATGAACTGGAGAGCAAGATTCCGGCGGCTGATCCGCCCGATCTCGGAGCCTGCCTGCCTGCCACCAGCGGCAAGGACCTGGTTGCCTTCAATGTGCTCGATGCGCTGCATCTCGATGACCTTGCCCGGCAGGACCTCCGGTCGCGTCTGGATCTCCATCCCAATTCTCCTGCTTTGGTGATCGCGCTCAGCCGGTTTGAAGCGGAGCAAGGACGGACGGACCACGCCCTGCACATCGCGAAAAGGATGGTCCCGGACTATTACTCACAGCAATTCTCCGAACTGCCGCGCGAGATCTGGCAATTGCTTTTTCCAAGGGCGCACGTCAGTGTCATCAGGCGATATGCTGCGATCAATCACCTGAATCCTTATCTGGTGATGGGGCTCATCCGGCAGGAATCGGGATTCAATGCCCGCGCCACCTCCCCCGCCGACGCGCGCGGATTGATGCAGGTTCTGGCGTCCACGGTGACTCATTCCCGGCGCTACCTCAACTCCGTGGGAAACAGACTGTACGAGCCGGCCTATAATGTGCGCTATGGGTGCGCATACCTGCGAGCGCTTCTCAAGCGCTATAACGGCAATGTCGCGGAAGCTCTCGCAGCTTATAACGCCGGCCCGACCAACGTGGATCAATGGCTCAGCCGCCGCACGTACCGCAATCAGCAAGAGTTCGTGGAATCCATTCCCTTCCCGGAAACACGCATCTATCTCAAAGCTGTTTTTGCCGACAGCGGCGTCTATCGGAAACTGGTAAATGGTTCCGCACAGTTTGCCGAATGCTCCGGCGGTCCCACGAAAGCGCGCAAGAAATCGACGGCCCGGCTTGGCAGGAATTTGCGGCCGCAAAGCCGAACGTTACTGTCGGCTTCCGGTGAACAAGGATTGCCTTAAGAGCAGGACGGCAAGGGCAACGGCCTGTCTTCAGCGGCCGCGTTTCCGCTATACTCCATTGACATTCACAAGGCTGGAATGTAAGTTCGTCGGGCCACGTGCTTGCCTGCGGATCGTTCTTGAGGGTTTGAGGTGAGGGCTGGAAGCACCACCTCCGCCCATTCAGCATGAGACAGGGCTGTTCGCGGCGCAGCCGTGCGTTCAATGAGGAAAGTTCTATGGCAGAACAGTTCGCGGTGTCACGAAAGGCACAGCAGTTTACGGAATCCGTCATTCGCGAAATGACCCGCCTCGCCCTCCGGCACGGCGCGGTGAATCTGGCGCAGGGTTTCCCCGATTTCCCGGCGCCGGCCGAAGTGAAGGAAGCCGCCGTGCGGGCCGTTCAGGCGGACATCAACCAGTACGCCATCACCTGGGGAGCGCGTGAGTTTCGCCGGGCCATTGCCGAGCGGTTTGAGAAGGATTCCGGGCTGGCCATCGATCCCGAGCAGGAAATCACCGTCTGCTGCGGCGCAACGGAGGCGATGATCGCCTCATTGCTGGCGGTTGTAAATCCGGGTGAAGAGGTGGTTGTCTTTGAACCTTTTTATGAGAACTACGGCCCGGACGCCATCATCAGCGGCGCGGTGCCCCGCTTTGTGCCCCTGCGCCCTCCGGACTGGACGTTTGACCCGGAAGAACTGGCTTCAGCATTCAACGAACGCACACGCGCCCTGATCCTGAATACGCCCAACAATCCCACCGGCAAGGTGTTCTCACAGGAAGAGCTTGAGACGATCGCCGGAATCGTACAGCAGTTCAAACGCCTATGTGCTGACCGACGAAATTTATCAGTACCTCGTCTATGAGGACCGCAGGCACATCTCCCTGGCCTCGCTTCCTGGCATGCGCGAGCGGACCATCACCATCAACTCCATGTCAAAAACCTACAGCGTCACCGGATGGCGCGTGGGTTACGCCATTGCGCCGCCTCAAATCACCGATGCCATTCGAAAGATGCACGACTTTCTCACCGTCGGGGCCGCTGCGCCCCTGCAGCAGGCCGGAATCACGGCCTTGCGTCTCGGCGAGGACTATTACCACAAACTGCGCGACGAATATCTGAAGCGCCGCAACCGGCTGCTGGGAGCCCTGGAAGATGCCGGTTTCAGGTGCTTCAAACCGTACGGCGCCTACTACATCATGACCGACATCAGCGGCTTTGGGTTTGCTGACGATATCGCCTTCACACGGCACCTGATTGAAAAGGTTGGTGTCGCTCCAGTGCCCGGAAGCAGCTTTTACCGTGATCGTTCACTGGGCAGCCAGCAGGTCCGCTTCACCTTCTGCAAGAAGGAAGCCACACTCGATGAAGCCGCACGCCGCCTGGAGAAACTCAGAAGCTTGCAATGACGTCCGGCTGAGGCGCTTCGGATAGCTTGCGGTGCATTAATATGGAGCGCTCCTTGCTTAAGGGGTGGTGGCTGGCGTCGCCGCTGTGTCAGGCGGAGGTTCTTTTTGAGAATTCTGCGGCGTGATGTCGAGCTTGGGAGAAAAGCCTGAGGCAGCGTAGCTCACAAGTCCATCCATCAGATACGTGGCGTACGGGTCGGCGGCATAAGGGGTATTCAGCGAAAAGGTGCAGATCAAAAGCTTGCCCTTGCCATAACGAGCCTGGACCAGCGTCCCCGCGTTGGAGTGGATCCATCCGTAGAATTCCCCCGCGAGGACGTCCTGAAATTCTCCGGGTGGAATTCCCACCACCACCGCTTCCGGAGTGGCAGCCTCGGTTTCGAACCCGGACAGGGTGCCAAATCCAATCTTGCTGAAAGGCGCTGCGTCCTTGCGGACCCAGGCAAAATTGGAGATCCAGTTCCCACTGAACGAACCTTGCGAGCGCGGAACAATCTTGACATCCGGAGTAATGGTTTCCGATCCTCCGGCGAGCAGAATGACGATGCGGCCGGATTCAAGCGCTTTCTTTACAGCATCATCAAACACGGATGCAATCATGATCGGATGGGCCTGCGGATTGTCCGTCTCAAAGTAGTCGCGCCCCTGCATATCGCTCGCAAGGCGGCGCAACTTGCCCTGGGGATCGTGAAAACTGACGGGCGGCGGCAGCGTGGGTGTTTCTTGCGGATAAAAATAGAGGCCAACGGTATTTTTCGCAACGACCTTGCCATCGGCAACAATCTGGACGTGCAGGACGTTGCGGGAAGGCGCAGTGGAGGACGGAACCGTAAAGGCGATGCTCCCCACTTTGCCGGCGGAACCAACCATCACATCCGGAGCCGGAAAACTTCCTTTCAACGACGTCCCTTCCACATTCCAGTCAACCGTTGCTTTTCCCAGATCCTGCTGGCTGTAATGGGAAAAGTAAACGTCGGCTTCGGCCTTGGAGCCGTCAAAAAAGTTGTGTTTCGCGGGCCGTGCGAAAACCACGTCGTCCTGCTGGATGTCGCCGAGGCGGGCTGAAAAGTTCTTGGGACGCCGCCAGATGTCCATCAGCCCGTTCGATTCCCACATCACGTCGGTCAGTTCCGTGATGACGTAACCCTGGATGGACGGCCGGCTGCGCAAGCTCGCAATCTCGAATTTCAAGGACTCAAATTCGTGCTCCTGGGTCGCCGCCTGCAGAGCATGAAGGTCGGGGAAAAGCGTGTTGTAGCGATAATCCTCAAATCGCTTATCGAGTCCCGCCGGCAGGGTGATCTCCCCTTCGTCACGGCTCCGGGAAAACCACCAGGGCTTTTGCTTCGGGACAAAGGGCAGGCCCCAATTGCCGAACTCCGAGAGCATCAGAGGCTCATTGCCCTTGGGCTCGGCATCGCCATGCGGACTGAACAGCCAGCCCGGCCGGCCCGCAAGGTCGCCGACAAACCGGTCAAAGTCGGCCGCATCGTCAGGGATGGAATCGTACTGGTGAAAATCCGCCAGGTCAGTCGACACGTGAAAATTGTGGCAGCAGGGACTGTTATCCTCCACCAGCCATCCGGGAACAATCTGCCTGGCCTCATGATAAGCACTTTTCAGCCATGCGCGATCGGCGGCCTGGTCAAGCTTCAGGCCCCAGCTCTCATTGCCGATACTGACAATAATGATCGACGGATGGTTCCAGTCGCGCTGGACCATGCCATGCAGAGTATCGAGCGCGCGGGCTCCAGAGTCGGGGGTGAGTTTGTCCCAATTCGGGATTTCATACCAGACCAGCATGCCCGTTTCATCCGCTGCTTCCAGGTAGCGAGGGTCCGGCACCTTGATATGGCAGCGCAGCAGATTCAGGCCCATCGCTTTGGCCTCCCGCATCTCCTTCTTCAGGAAATCCAGCGAGGGCGGCGTGTAAATCGTGTCGGGATAAAAAGCCTGGTCCAGGGCGCCGCGCAGGTAAATCACTTTGCCATTCAGGTAGAACTTCCCATCGCGGGTTTCGAAGGTTCGAAACCCGAAATGGTACGAGCGCTGATCGCCGGAACTGGTGTGAATGCGCAGCTCGTACAGGGCCGGATGAGATGGGCTCCAGAGGTCCGGGTTGGGAAGATTGCCCGAAAACATATAGACCCCCTGCTTCGGGACCACGTTCTCCGGTCCCTTCCAGGCAACTTTCCCATCCGGACCCAGAATTTGCGCCCCTACCTTGGGCGCAGTGGAAGGGTCTGAAGGCGCGTTCACAAGATGGACGCTAAAAGTGAAATTGCCACCTGCGCCGGCCGAAACGTGGACCACTCCCAGGTGGATCTTTGGGCGGATTTTGATACTCAACGCTTTGCCACAGCCCGCTGGTCTGGACGTACCAGTTCTGCTTGCCGTGGGGAATTTCAGCGTACTGGATTCCTTCCACCTCGTCGGGTTTCGCTCCAGGGTCCGACACGCGGACGGAAATCTGATTTTCGCCCGCATGGAGATAGGAAGTGATGTCGAACTCAAAAGGAAGATAACCGCCGTCGTGCGAACCCACGCGCTCCTGGTTAACATAAACCACCGCGCGATAATCAACCGCGCCAAACTTCAGAAGCGCAACCTGTGCAGGCTGTAGTTTTTCAACCTTGACCGAGCGCCAGTACCAGCCCACGCCGGCGTAATCGCGCAAGTCTGAAAACTCTGACTGCCACGAGCCTGGGACCTGGATGACTCTCGCATCTTTTGCGGAGGCAAGCTCCTGGACTTTGAGGTTGCCGGAGGGGTCGGTGATGAAGTTCCATTCGCCGTTCAGCGAGATGGTCGACGCCGGCTTGCTTGCGGTCTCCGGAGCGCCGGAGGCAACTGCCAAAACAGGAAAGATGAGCAGCAGAAGCAGCACCGCGCAGGTTTTCACTCGAAGCAAGGTTTGTCCTCTCCGCCAGGCTTCGCGCCTGGCCCGTCAGATCACGTGCAGTAACTCAAGGGGCCGCATCCCTTCGTTCAACCAATGAGTTTATGCGTACACACAGGGAGAACGCAATGCGCAGATTACAACCGGGGGCACTCCTGCATGACAACCGGGCAGCCTCCCGGAGAAAGACGGCGCTGAAGGGTCCCATTGACTGTAAAATAGGCGGTCAAATGAATCTGGACTTCAAAGCGGGGTTTGGCAAGATATTTGGCCCCGAACAGCCAGGCAGACCGGGCCATCTGTGGCCGCGCTGGCTGTTCCTCCGGGCGCTCGGCCTGATCTTCTTTTCCGCCTTCTACTCACTGGCGTTCCAGATTGAGGGCCTGGTGGGACCGAACGGAATCCTGCCCGCCCAGAACTATCTCACGGTTCTCAGGAGCCACGCTGGAATCCTGCGCTTCTGGTTCGCACCCACGCTCCTCTGGCTGGGAAGCGGTACGTTCGCCCTGCACCTTCTGGTGTGGGCCGGGCTGTTGGCTTCCGTGGCGCTCTTTTTCAACTTCTGGCCGCGTGGAACCATTTCTATTGCCCTGCTGGCGTACCTTTCGTTCGTCGCTGCCGCGCGCAATTTTGCGGATTATCAATCAGACGGCATGCTACTGGCGGCCGGCTTTCTGTCGCTGTTCTTTGCCCCGGCGGGATTTCGTCCCGGGCTGGGGGAATCCAGCCCGCCCTCGCCCGCCAGCCTGTTCCTGCTGCAGTGGGAATGGTTTCGAATCTATTTTGAATCAGGGGTTGCCAAGCTGGCCAGCCAC
Organism: uncultured Acidobacteriota bacterium; assembly: GCA_963783155.1. GTDB lineage: Bacteria > Acidobacteriota > Terriglobia > UBA7540 > UBA7540 > SCRD01. The sequence continues at coordinate 359,198 of CAWANC010000020.1, forward strand.
GACCCCCAGTGGCAACACCTGACGGCCATGAATCAGTATTATCAGAACGGCCCGCTGCCCACGTGGGTCGGCTGGTACGCGCAGCAACTGCCCCATCCTTTTCAGGTGTTCCTTGCGCTGTTCACACTGATTGCTGAATTCGCCATCTGCTGGCTGTTTATCTTTTCACGCCGGAGCCGCCTGGTCTGCTTCCTGATCCTGACGCCGTTCCAGATTGCAATCCTCCTGACGGCAAACTACGCGTTTCTGAATTACCTTGTTCTTTCGCTGGGCTTCCTGCTGCTCGATGACCATTATTTCGAGGGCTGGTTTCGTTGGCTGAAGTCTTTGCGGCCGGGCAGCTTTGCCCGGCTGAAGTTTCTGGAATGGAAGACCCCGCCGGCAGATGCGCCGCCGCATCGTGCGCCAGCAGCGGGAATGCTGGTCTCAGGTGTTTTTCTTACCTGGATTTTTTATGCCACAACGGTGCTCCTGCTCCTGATGTTCAATCCGTCGCTTCCCCTGCCGGTGCAACCCGTGGAAATTCTCCAGCCATTTCGCATTGCCAATCGATACGGTCTTTTTGCCATCATGACCAGGGAGCGGTATGAGATCGAGTTTCAGGGATCTCGCGACGGTAAGCACTGGATTGCCTACCCTTTTCGCTACAAGCCGCAGGATCCCATGGAGGCGCCGGGAATTTACGCTCCGTACCAGCCGCGCTTCGAATGGAACCTGTGGTTCGCCTCGCTCAGCGACTTTGAACACAACCCCTGGGTGATGCAGACGGAGACTTTGCTGATGAAGAACGATGCGAGCGTGCTTTCGCTTTTCCGTTCCAATCCCTTTCCCGGCAAGCCTCCGTTGCAGGTTCGAGCCGTGGTCTGGCAGTACTGGTTCACCGATTTCACCACAAAGCACGAGACCGGCCGGTGGTGGAATCGCACGTTCCTGGGTCTCTACGCCCCCGTGATGGAGCGATCAGCAGGCGGACAGGTCTTTGTGCGGCAGTGGCCTACCGCACTGCCACCGCCGCAGTGATGGGTCTTCTTGCATCGCTTCAGCGTGAAGATGGGAAGGGCGGCCTGGCTGTAGTCTGCCTCAGTTGAAGGTTCGCATCGGCGAGCAGCAGGGCTTCTGCACGGGCTTAAATTCCATGAACTCGACGCGCGTCAGGTCCGGATCATAAAGGTTGAGCTGCCATTTCCCGTCGCGCCCTATTTGGGGTTTACTGGCTTTGTAGCCGTGGGCTGTGACGGTTTCAAAGGCCCGCTGGATGTTCTTGACGCCCAGTGCGAAGTGGTTCATCACGCCCAATGTGCGCGGCGAAGGGTGATGGACGTTCAGCATAAACTCCAGCCAATTGCTTCCGTTCGGCACCACCATGTCCACCCAGTCGGTACGGGTGTCCGTCATGCCGCCCTCCCACATCAGGCGATAACCCAGGATGCCGCCGTAGAAATGGTTTGCGGCCGCCCGGCTTTCCACGGTCTCACCCGCATGGATTATCTGCTCAGAGGTGCGGTTCGAAGAGACGAACTTTCCAAAGTTGCGGCTTTCAACCGAGCCCGGCAGGTACTGGATAAACTCGACCGTGTGTCCGGCAGGGTCCTTCAGGCTGAAGCTCAGGTCGCCTTCGGGGTCCTTCCGGAGCCTTCCGGGAACAGCCACCCCATGGCCTGCCAGGTAACGGCGCAAACCGCGCGCATCCGGGGTGCGGTAGGCGATATGAATCAGGCGGTCCTCAGTCGGGGATGAAAGAGTGGGCGAGACCGCAATATACTGCTCGTCGCTCACCTTGAAATAGGTGTAGCGCATCTTCCCCTTTGCCGTTTCTTCCAGAGGCAGTTCGTCAAAACCCAGAACGTGAGCAAAGAAATTGCGGGCCTCCGCTGCGTCCCTGACCCTGAGCGCAATGTGGGCAATCCCCAGGATGGGAGGACGGGTCACAGCTGCACCTTCCTTTGGCGTTCCTTTCAAAAAGACCGAGGTGGCAGCCAGAAAGATGGCAACGGCAATTCCCGCAAAAACCAGGAATGGTTTCATGATTGAGGATTATGTCGCTGTCCCAGGGCAGGGTCAAGACCCCTGCGCAAAAACATCTGGACGAACGCCGCCCGCCCCTGCCATGCTGTTTTTTGGGAATCAAAAGTTCACAATCGGGAGTTGCCATGCGATTTTTTGTTCTATGGATTGCTTTGGGGCTGCTGATGCCCTGCACGCTGGCGGCTCAGACGTCCGTGCCGAAGGCCAAGGAGCCCACAGCCGGAACTGTGCCATCGGACCAGGATCAGCTTCAAACGGAAACAATCAAAGTCCCTGAAGGGATGCAAGCGCCGCCGCGCTCCATGGCCAACCAGCCAGGGTACATGGAACCCGCGCAGACTCACCAGTTGCTCGCAAAATTGTGGCAGGCGGAAGCGCGCGTCAAGGATCTGGCGGCCCAGGTTCATCCGGAAAAACTGAATATGCCTGCCGCCGAACTCGCCGGATTCAACAGCTATCTGGACACGCTGCGCCGCAGCCTTGCGTCGCTGGATCAGAGCCGCCAGAATTTTGGCACGAGGGTGGACAGCGAATATCTGGGGTTTGAAACCTATGCCGGCATCAGCGAGGTCCTGCCGCCGCTGGAAAGACTTGCCGTATTGGTTTCTCGGCACAATAATCCGAGCCTGGAAGGAGAATTTAACCAGGCGTGGAACGATATGCTGACCATGCGCCAGTCGCTCAAGCCCTATCTTTCTTTCCTGCTGCGGAACCACGATCAGATATTCGTTACGATGGAAACGAACCTGGCCGGCTGCCAGAGCGAGCTGGGATATAAGAATTACAAGGCTAACGGCTCGCCCAGGTACATGCGAAATGTTCTGCCGCACTTTAAGGGAGGGCGTGCCGACAAGAAGGCTGCAAAAAGTGAGGCCGCCGAGAAGAACAAACCCTGAAATTTCCAGGGTCTTCGAATGCCTGCAGACACAAATCCCATCGGAAAAGGTTACGCCCTTTGGCTGATGCCCGAGGAGCCGATGTCCAGTCATCTTGCGCGTGAAATCGTACGCCTCAGCCAGCAACTCTCCACGCCACGTTTTGAACCTCACATTACCTTGCTGAGCCGAATCACGCTGCCTGAAGGGAAGGTGCTGGGAAAGTCAGCGGGGCTGGCCGGCTGCCTCCGGCCGTTCCGGATTGAACTGGCTGATATCGACGGCCTCGATGAATTCTTCCGCTGCCTTTTTGTCACTGTGCGCCCAGTTGAATCGATCCTCAGGGCCCACCGGGCGGCGTGCCGGGTTTTTGCCCTCCAGCGGGCGCCCTATATGCCGCATGTGAGTCTTGTATACGGAAAGCTTCCGGCGGATAGGAGGGCGGAAATTGCGACAGGTCTCAGTCTGCTGCCGGGCCGGGCTTGCTACTTGCGCAAGATGGCGCTTTACCGGGTCAACGGCCCCGTGCGCCAATGGAAGTGCATCGAAACGTTTGATTTAAAGTGACGCCCCGGGCCAGAAGCGAAACACAATGGGGATGGGGACGCTATCGTTTCAACCCGCCCGCAAGAAAAATGCTACGAGTGAGAGTGATGGTGAACCGAGGCGTCCCCCTCCCCGGAAATCCTAAGGATTCACCGTGACGTTGAGAGGTTTGCTCAGGTTGAAATCTAATTTTGTCTCAGGAGGAATTTTTAAGGCTTTACCTTTCGTCGCCATCTGGACTCCGGTTCCTGCGCCCGCACCAACACCCGCGCCGATGGCTGCTCCCTTGCCGCCGCCGGCGATGGCGCCGATAATGCCTCCGACGGCAGCGCCGATGCCGACTCTCTTGGCGGTCTGGCTGCCACGGGAAGACGCAGTTTTTTCCTGAAAGACGCCGGTGCTGACCGGGTATGTCTTCCCATGGACAGTCAGGCTGACCAGTTCCAACTGAACCTCGGACTGTCCCTTAATGCGACCGGCGCTTCGCTCACCGACAAGGCGCAGACGCGCCTTTGAATAACGCGGGATGATGATCTGGCCATCCGCACTGATCGGCGAGTCGACGGTTGCCGCGAATTCATCCCCAGTCTTGTTGATGGAGGTATTAATAGAATCAACGGTCCGGACGGTGATAACGGTCCCTTCTGGAATCGTCACAGGATACGGTTGGGGCGGCGGCGGAGCGTCCGAAGCCTGGGTGGAGCTTGGGGGCGATTGTACAACAGGGGCTGGAGTGCGGGGCTCAGCCGGAGGTGCATTCCCCGCCATCGCACGGGAACGGCGACGGGTGGACTGGCGTTCGGGCTGTGCCGGGGCTTGCTCTGCGGCCTGCTCAGCGCCACTGACGGTCAGTTGGTCAATTACCTGTTTGACGCCGTCCGCGCTCTGAGCAAGCTGCTCGATCGTAGACTTTTCCTGGTCGCTGTCCACGTTGCCTGAAAGGACAACAACCCCCTGCTGAGAAACCACACGGACATCGGCGTTTTTCAGAGCAGGGTCCTGATAAAGCTTGGACTGGATCGCGGCAACAATCGCCCCGTCGTTCGGAGCACTGGAACTCTTGAAAAGGCTGCAGCCGCTGAGGGCAAGGGCGATGGTCATCACCAAGGCTGCCATGCGGGTCTTAGGATGGATCATATACACCTCTCCGCCGCCAAAGAATCAGCGGCTTGCACAGCTTGAACCCAAACTGGGTAACAGCTGGTTTGGTTTCCCCCCACCCACCAAGAAGTTTAACCTCACGAGAGAGCCAAAGTCCAACGATATTGCGGGGTTGCGTGGCGGTAATTTCTTAGGGCGGCACACCCGGGCATGCTAGAATTCCTGTTTGAAGTAGAGACTCGGAAGTCGCGACAAATCAGTTTTTTGGGCGTTATCAGCCCAACTCCGGCTGCCCCGACTGCTCAACCAGGAGCGCCATGCAAAGTCTTTCAATTGTCATCCCGGTTTACAACGAGGAGGACAACATCGGCTCTCTCATGGCACGCATCACGGAGTCCATGTCCGGCTGGGAAGGCTCGGTCGAAATCCTGTTTGTTGATGATGGCAGCAGCGACCGGACCCTGGAACTTCTGAAGGACGCCCAGGCCGGAGACGCGCGGGTCCGCATTGCGCATTTCCGCAGGAACATGGGCCAGACCGCCGCCATGGCGGCAGGGTTCCGGCTGGCGCGCGGTGAAGCGATTGTGACTATCGACGCCGACTTGCAGAACGACCCCATGGAAATTCCACTTCTGGCCGCAATGCTGAACGATTGGGACGTCGTGTGCGGAGTCCGCACCCGGCGCAAAGACACCCTGTGGAAGCGCATTTCATCGCGCATCGGAAACGGCTTCCGAAACTGGGTTACGGGCGACAACATTATTGACACCGGATGCACGCTGAAGGCCTACCGGCGCGAGTGCCTGGACGGGCTGGAACTCTTCAGGGGAATGCACCGGTTCCTCCCTACGCTGATCAAGATGCACGGCTACCGCGTGACGCAGGTTCCGGTGTCGCATCATCCTCGCCTGGCGGGAAAGACCAAGTACGGAACCTGGGGCCGGCTGGTGAAAGGGTTTGAAGACGTCCTGGCCGTGCGCTGGATGAAAAGGAACTATATCGGCTTCGAATCTAATCTGCAGCTCATCGAGCGGGATTCCGCCGGGCAGCAGAAGGCCCGCATCAATGAAGCGGCCAAAAGGTAATGCAGCAATGGGGTTGTAGGGCCGGTCTGGCACTTTTGAAGGGTAGTGAAATCGTTGAGCGGTGAAAGTTCCTCAAGCATAGGTACAACAGTTTCTGCGGATGAGAGCCGTCGCGCCTTTCGGACCGTCCATTTCTTTCTGCTGCTGCTGGTGGCTGCCTGCACGTTTTTTGTGGGCATTGGACGCCTCTCGCTGATTGAACCCGACGAGGGCAGAAATGCAGAAGTAGCACGGGAGATGCTGGCCAAGGGGGATTGGATCACTCCCCACTTTAACAACTTTTCCTACCTGGACAAGCCCCCGGTCTTTTTCTGGGCAGTCGCTTCGTCATTCAAGGTGGGGGGATTGTCGGAAGCGAGCGCGCGCTTTCCCTCGGCGCTGGCGGCGCTCTTGACCGTTTTCCTGGCCTGGCTCCTGGCGCGCCGGATGTTTGAAAATTCCACGGGACTTTATGCGGGAATTGTCCTGGCCACAGCGCCCCTGGTGGTGGTGTTCGCGCGCGACGTCATCTTTGACATGACGCTGACCCTTTTTGTCACCGGAGCCATGGTCTGTTATTGGCTTCGGGAAACCGGCCTTCAACATCGAAAACTTCTCGACGTCCTGTTTTTCGCAGCCATGGGCCTGGCCACCTTGACGAAAGGCCCGGTGGGATTCCTGCTCCCTTTGCTTTCCATTGCAGTCTACCAGGCCCTGCGTGGAAAATTCGTCCGGCTGAAGGACCTGAACTGGGGCCTGGGGCTTGCGACGTTTTTTGCGGTAACGCTGCCCTGGTTTATTGCAGTTTCCATGCGGCACCCGGACTTTCCGGGATACGCCTTCTGGCAGGAAAGCCTGGAGAGGTTTGCCACAGGCCATTCTCATCGCGCCGGACCTGTCTACTACTACCTCATCATCTATCTTGCCGGCTTCCTGCCGTGGGGCTTTTTCCTGCTCTATGCGGGCATTCACCGCGTCAGCGGGTGGCGGGAACTTCGGCGGGAACAACAGGCTCCCGTGTTGTTTCTTCTAAGCTGGGCAGGTTTGATTTTTGTCTTTTTCTCCATTTCGCAATCCAAGCTTCCTGGTTACTTTCTTCCCGCCATGGTTCCGCTCAGCATCCTGATGGCAAAAGTGTGGACAGGGGCGGAATCCGCACAAGAAGGCCGGGCTCCTGACTGGCTGACGGGGGGCTTTGCCACCCTGATCGCGCTGGGAATCATCATCGCGGCAGTCCCGCACTTTCAGAACTTTCTTTTCCCACACGGCCGGCTCCAGAAGAAAATGCCGCATGATGTCTTCGCCTTGCTGGGCCCCACAATGCTCTATACCGGAGTCATTCTGGCCGCACTGGGAACCATCGGTCGAAATCTCTGCGCGCGGGCGAAGAAAAAAAATGCCACGGCCATTATGTTCGCGGTGGTCGCCTGTTGTTTTCCACTGATGCTGGTTCGCTGGTTTCATCCCTTGGAGCTTTTTGCTTCTGCGAAGTCGAGCCGCGCCCTTGCGCAAACCATTCTCGACAGTCCGCAGAAGAATCTTCCTATTTACGGTTATTATTACTTCAGGACGGGGCTACCGTTCTATCTGCGCCGGCCGGTGGGCCTGATTTCTTCAACTGCTGACGAGTTGACCAGCAACTACATTGTGACTCAGTGGCCCGGAATCCAGCAGGAGGCCAGGGCAGGGCAATTGCCACAGAGGCTTGCTCCCGCGGCGATGGATGGGATGCCCCTGGTGATGGATGAGGACGAGTGGCTGGCGAAACGGCGTTCGACGCCCGTGCTCTTGCTGGTTAGAAATGATCAAGTGAAGGAATTAGCCAACGCTGTTCGCACCATGGAACCTATGTGGACAGGATGGCAGTATTCTGTCTGGGAAATACCCGCCAACCCGGGTCAAACCAGTCCTCCGGAGAAGGGAAACTGAACGCGGGCGTGATCTCCATTCTTCAATGCGGGGCTCGCTAAGATAGAGTTCTATGTGTGGCATTTGCGGCATTTATAACCTGGACCTGGAACCGCTTAATTTCCCTGGCCTCATTGACCGAATGTCTGCCCAGATCCGGCATCGAGGACCGGACAGTGAGGGCAAATTCGCGCGGCCCCACCTGGCGCTCGCCATTCGGCGGCTGAGCATTATCGACCTCAAGACCGGTGACCAGCCGCTGTCGAACGAAACCGGCGAGATCAACCTGGTTTTTAACGGGGAGATTTATAACTACCGCGAGCTTCGCAAAGGACTGCTCGAACGCGGACACCGGTTCAAGACGCAATCAGACGGTGAGGTGATCGCTCATCTCTATGAGGAGAAGGGCACTGATTTTGTGCGCGACCTGAATGGCATGTTCGCCATCGCGCTGTGGGACGAGAACGCCAAGCGGCTGGTGCTGGCCCGCGACCGGGCTGGCGAAAAGCCGCTCTACTACTGGCTGCAGGATGGCACGTTGCTGTTCGGGTCGGAAATCAAAACGATTCTGCAACATCCCGACGTCAGCCGGCGACTCGATCCAGAAGCCCTCTCGCAGTATTTCTTTTACGGCTACTTTCCCACGCCACGATCGGTCTATGCCGACATCAAGAAACTGCCCGCCGCGCACCTGATGGTGGTTGAAAACCAAGAAATGCACATCCAGTGCTACTGGCGAATGCAGGATTATCTGCGCGCACCGGAACTGGGAAGGATGAGCTGGAAGCAGGAACAACAAGCCTGTGAAGAACTTCGCGAGAAGCTGAGAGAAGCGGCGGTGTCGCGCCTGGTGAGCGACGTGCCCCTGGGAGTTTTCCTGAGTGGAGGCATCGATTCATCCACCTTGGTCGCAACCATGAGCGAGCTTTCGCCCGGAAACGTCAACAGCTTCTCGGTTTCGTTTCCCCAGCGCACCTTTGATGAGGGTGAATATGCAGCCTACGTGGCCAGGCATTTCAACACCAGGCATCACGTCCTGACGGCCGACGACCAAACCATGCGCGGCGCATTGCTGACCCTGATCGATCATCTCGACGAGCCGATGGCCGACCCGGCCGTTATTCCCACTTATCTCCTGTCCTGCTTTGCGCGGCAGCACATCAAGGTTGCCCTCAGCGGAGAGGGCAGCGATGAACTGTTTGGAGGTTATCCCACCTACCTCGGAGCGCGCGCGGCGGAATACTACCTGAAGCTTCCCGAATTTCTGCGGCGACAGGTCTTTGATCGCGTGCGCGAGCTCTTGCCGGTCACGTCAGATGCCGTGCCCAAAGGGCTGTTTCTCCGGCGCTTCCTGACCCATGCCGAAAAGGATCCAGCGGTGCGCCATCATTCGTGGTTTGGCATGTTTTCAGCAGAGGAACTCGAACAGCTCTTTACACCGCAATGGGCCCGGTCGCATCCGCCAGTCAGCGGTATCTTCAATCCCCTGTCGCGGGTTCTGGACGGCGCCCGCTTTGATGAAGTCCTGGCGGAAATGCTTTATCTGGATTTCCGGATGTATCTTGAAGACAACCTGCTGGTCAAGGTGGACCGTGCCAGCATGGCGTGCTCGCTGGAAATGAGGACCCCTTTTCTGGACCACCGCCTGATTGAGTTTGCAGCAGGCCTGCCCATCAGCCTCAAGGTTCGAGGTTTCAAGGGCAAATACATTTTGAAGAAGGCTGTCGAGAAGTGGTTGCCGCACAAGATCGTTTACCGGCAGAAGCGCGGATTCACTGTGCCGATCGCGAGCTGGCTTCGCAATGAACTCCGGCCGCTTGTGGCTGAAACGCTGGAAGAAGGAAAGCTGAAGCGTCAGGGACTGTTCAACAGCGCGTATGTCCAGCAGTTGATTGGCGAACATTCCGCGGGTAAAGCCGACCACCGCAAGGCCCTTTGGACACTTCTCTGCTTTCAACTCTGGTATGATCGCTGGGGAACGGGAGACTAGAACGCTTGCGCGCCCGCAAATTCAAACCGAAATCGCCCTACGAGCTGCCGCCGCCTGAATCCTTCACCCCCAAAGAATGGAAGCTCATTCAATCTTACCGGACACCCCGCCAGGTGCAGAAATTTATCCGGACGTTCACTTACAATCGGGAAAGGAACGGCGAAACTTTAAAAAGCTTCCGCGGCACGGTTCGGCGTACAACTTCCCATTGCCTGGAGGCGGCTTTCGTAGCGGCCACCATCCTGGAACAACATGGGTACCCGCCGCTTTTGCTGGACCTTGAATCCAAAGACAACCTGGATCACGTTGTGTTTGCTTTCCGCCAGCACGGCCGGTGGGGAGCCGTGGGGCAGTCCCGAGACTTCAGCCTCCAGGGCCGTAAGCCGCTTTACCGAACCTTGCGCCACCTGGTGATGAGTTACGTGGACCCTTTTGTCACTGAGGAGGCGCGGATTATCGGCTACGCGCTGGCGGACCTTCGGACACTGGTCCGGACAGACTGGCGTTTTTCGCTGAACAACGTGTGGAGCGTCGAGCAGGCGTTGATCGATCTGCCTCACCGCAAGCTGAGGACCTCAAATCAACGTTACGAGAAGATCCTCAGGCGGTACCGGGCTTTCAAGGAAAAGTTTCCCCTTCGGCAGGTCACCTTCTATTCAAACCGTCACCAGTGGATGTGAGGTTTTGATTCGGCGATTTACTCAAAAGTTTATTGAAGGATTAGGACGGAGGACGGTGCGTCCTGATCGGGCTAATGAGTCTGCTCAAGCGAAGCAACGAGTTGATCCGCTTTTTGGGCAAGAAGATAGGCTCGCTGCAAATCTGATTCCTGGAGCGCCTTCCGGGAATTCTGGAGAAATCCGCGCGCTCCTTCCAGCGTGCCACGCTGGGACGACGACAACCATTCGTGGCTGAGGTGAAGAATCCGCTTCTCGATCTCCTGCTGCAATTTAACCACCTGACCCTGCAATGCACTCGCCTGGCCCGGACTGATGGCGGATTGCAACGTAGGAACTTCAGCAGAGGGTTTCTCCGGTTGGGCTTTTACTTCCTGCCGCCGGGGACGGGGAGGACTGCTGGGCGCCTGTTCCGGCGGGGGCGGCGGGGGAGTCACCTGCTTGGCTTCGACGGGGGGCGGCGGAGACGGAGCCTGCACCACAATGCTCTGGTCAGACTGCGAAGGCTTCGCAGCCGGCGGCGGCGTGGGAACGTATACCACCTGCGGTCCCGTCTGCCTCTTTGGGCAGCCGCCAAAAATAACGGCAATACTGAAAACTGCTGCTTTCCAACTCAAGGTGTTTTAATTCTATCACTTCAGCAAAGACCGTGGGCTGGGGCAGCCCGGCCCTTCGGCTTCGCGAAAAAACAGCACGAGTACCTGGCTGGCAATCGGATACACTTCGCAATATGAGCTACCAGCTCTTGGTAACTCGCGACAGAATTTGGTCAGAACCACGCGTCTGCGATCTCAAGCGGTATGGTGGCTCGAAATCTTTTTCTCAGCCACCTTTGCCTGCTGCTCGTATTGATGTTCCCATTCTTTGCGCTTCTTCAGCACAAAGGCCTTGGCGTCTTCGAACGTTTTGAAGAGGCGCTTTCCCTTGATCACATTGCACGGCTGGCAGCAGGTGACGAGGTTGTCCATTTTCCGCGCCCCGCCATGGGAATGCGGGTGAACGTGGTCAACCGTGAGGACCATCCAGTTTGTGAACTGGTGCAATCCATCCAGTCCGCAATATTGGCACTGAAATTGATCACGAGTAAACACCTTCATGGCGTCTTCCCGCGGCAGGTGTGGCGCGGGCCCGGCGAAAAACTTCTGGAGCTTCTTCAGGGACATGGCTCCTCCTCTCGAACCCAGGTTTGGTAGGCGCAGGACGTCGCACTCCGTGCGCTCCATCGCAACGAAAGGGTGTCTTCTCTCGTTGACCTCCAATCATTCTGAGCCTATTTTACTCCCGATATTCTCTTAGGGGTAGCAACAACCTTCTGTTAAGTCCAATCTGGCTGGAAGGCCGGAACCGGGGCCAGGCCCTCCGCCTAAGCAGGCAAGGCGATTCGAAAGGTTGTCCCGCGATTCGGTTCGCTTGAAAAGCCGATGGAGCCGTTGTGAAGCTGAATGATCCGATAGGCCATGGCCAGGCCCACGCCTGACCCTCCGGGCTTGGTCGTAAAGAAGAGGGAAAATATCCTGGGTTGTACATCGGCAGGAATTCCTACACCCTGGTCTTCAATTTCAAGTTCCACACGGCGTTCCGATTTTCTGGGTCTGACTATCAGTTCGCCTCCGGAAGGCATGGCCTGACACCCGTTCAGCACCAGGTTCAGGAGGGCCTGTTTGAAGAGGTCACGGTCGACCTTCAGTTTGGGGACCGGGCCGTTCTTTTCAATCGTCAGCCGCACCTGGTTTTGGCGGGCCTGGGGTTCAGCGAGAGTGAAGACTTCCTCAAGCATCTGCTCCAGGTCCGTTTCGCTCAGGCGTAATTCCACGGGACGCGTAAAATCGAGGAACGTCTTCACCACACGGTCGAGCCGACGGATCTCTGAGGAAAGCGTTTCAAGCTGGGGCTTGACCGCCGTGCCGTGCTCGGCCAGCTTGGTTTTCAGGATTTCAAGTTGCAGGACCATGGCGTTCAGGGGGTTCTTGACTTCATGCGCCACTCCGGATGTTATCCGGCCCAGGGCCGCCAACCTTGTTGCTACGGCGATCTGGTCTTCCAGTTGAGCCCGTGTGCCGGCGTCCCGGACCGTTACCAGAGCGCCCACCGGTTCGCCTTCCTTCTGTGCAAACTGCACGCTGGCCGAGATGCGGGGATATCCGTCCCCGTCGTCATCGTCATCTTCTTCTGACTCCCACACAACCGGCTGTCGATCCTCGAACGCCTCGCGGAGGACGCGATCCATCGGATGATCGCTCCAGAAAATTTCCCCCGCCGTGCGGTGCAGCAGTGACGCAGGATCAGCCCCCAGGAACCGCTCCACCGCAGGAGTGGCAAGCACCAGCTGGTCCTGCCCGTCAAAAAGCAGCAGGCCGTCCGCCAGGTTGGAGAAAAGCTGGTCGAGGTTCTCTTTGAGCCTGGTAAACGCCGTCTTCTCACCCCGAATTTGCTCACCCAGCAGATTCAACTTGGAAGATAGAATGCCCCATTCGTCTTTGCGATTCACCTTCAGCGGTTCGTGACTTTCTCCTCGCGCCATCTTTTCGACAGTGCGGGAGATGGTCTTGAGGGGACGCAGTACGCCGTAGGAAAGCAGGCTTGCGGAAAGCGTTGCCAGGACCAGTGCCAGAAGGGCCAGCAACAAGGCCCGGCGCAATTCAGGCGTCAACTGGTGGGCCAAGAAAACGGTTGAAACGCCCACTCGAACATTCCCAAGCGGACGATCGCCCATCTTGATCGGCAAATCCACTTCGTAAACGGTTTGCGGCCCGTAGATCACGCGGAGCTGGTCGAAGATGCCCGAGTTCAGAAGCTGGTCAAAGGGTGGAGCCGGATTGAAAGTGGTGCCGACCTGTGTGGGATCATTGTGAACCAGAACAACATTATTCGTATCGGTGATGGTGGCGTAATACGTCGTGGGCGAGTAGCCCACGGCAGACTCAATGGTCGAGTTCAGGTTGGGATCTTGCGCCAGTCGCGATTGAATGAACTGGTGAACTGCTTGAGTGTCTGCGGGCTCGACACCGGCAGGCAGGTGGCTCTGGGCCAGGACCGTCTGGGCCTGATGATAAATTTCACGGCCTACAAATGATCCCCTTCGCCCCACGTCAGTGAGGGCCTCGTGCGTCAGGATAAAGAGGTAAAGGGCGGAGATGGCCAGCACCACCACCAGCACCAGCAGGCCGATCAGTGCCGTCAGCTTAGCTTTGAGGCTCAGCCTCATATTCTTTCAACTTATTATGAAGAGTCTTCAGGCTGATACCCAGCATCTCAGCAGCGCGGGTCTTATTATTGCTGGTAAAAGCCAGTGTCTCAAAAATCAGCCGGCGTTCCGCTTCTGCAACGGTCATTCCCGCTCGGAGGTGAAGTTCATCACCCATCGCAGCCGTAGAAGCCTTTCCAAAATCACTCGGGAGGTCGCTGCTTCGCAGCACTTCTCCCTGGCTCAAAACCATCATGCGCTCCAGCGTATTTCGAAGCTCCCGAATGTTGCCAGGCCACGAATGGCGGCGGAACGCTTCCAACACGCTGCTATCCAGAGCTTTGACCGCGCTACCGTGTTTGCGATTCAGGTCTTCGATCAGCGCCTGGGCCAAGGGTTCCAGGTCGCCCAGGTGTTCGCGCAACGGGGGCATAATAATTTGCACAACGTTAAGCCGGAAGTAAAGATCGTTTCGAAGCTCTCCCTTGGAAACGGCTTCAGCGGGAACCTTGTTGGTTGCGGCAAGCACCCGGACGTCAACGGATATCTCGTTCTTGCTGCCCAGACGGCGGAGTTTGGAGTCTTCAAGCACCCGCAATAGCTTGGCCTGTGTCTGTGCGGGCATCTCGCCAATTTCGTCCAGCAGCAGGGTGCCGCCGTCGGCGAGCTCAAAACAGCCCATCCGTCGCTCTACGGCGCCCGTAAAGGCGCCCTTCTCATGGCCAAAGATTTCGCTTTCCATTAGTGTTTCCGGGATCGCAGCGCAATTAACCGCCACAAACGGCTTGCCCTTTCTGGGGCTGAGCTCATGGAGGGTCCGTGCCGCCAACTCTTTGCCGGTTCCGCTTTCACCCGTAATCAGAACGCTTGCCCGCGAGGGTGCCACGGTGGCGATGATGGACATAACTTCCTGCATCTTCTTCGAGTGTCCTACCAGTTGCCCCAGGATGCCGGCCGCGCGCAGGCGCCGGTGTGCGATTTCAAGTTGCAGCTCATTTTCGCGGCGTTCCAGGCAATTGCGGAGTTCAACCTGCAGGCGCTTCGGGTCCACGGGCTTTTCCAGGAAGTTAAAAGCCCCCAGCTTGGTGGCCTCCACGGCCTCCTCAATGGTGCCCTGGGCGGTCAGCATGATGAATGTCACATCGGTACGCGATTCACGCATCTTCCGCAGGACGTCCATACCGCTCATCCCAGGCATGCGGAGGTCTGAAATGATAACGCTGGGACTGAACGCGTCGGCCTGGTCAAGGGCTTGTTGGCCATTGGCGGCGATGTCAGCGTCGTACCCCCACATCCTCAACAATTCAGCCAAGCCTTCCCTCTCGCTGGCATCATCGTCAACCACAAGAATCTTTTCTTGTCTTGTCAACTGACTCTCCTTCCAATCAATATAGTACACATTACAGAATATGACCTTTGAAATTGGTGCCATCCGGGCGAGAAACCGTCTCGAAAGCGCGCTTCCCTCCTGAAAATCAATCGGTCAGTGGTGATCAGGAAGACGCTGCCGGGAGTGTTCCTGTTTAGGGAATGGGCGCGTGAGGACGAGTTCCAAATCGGGATTTGTTTTGACTTTGCTGAAGTATCCTTCATATACTGGGCACTCTTTCCGGCCTGGTGAGTTTCTGGCCAGCGTGTGTCAACCATGGATGTCCATCTCCTGATCACTTCACAAGATAAGTCCCTTCGGGACATGTGTCTTGTTGTCGCAAAACAGATGGGCCTTGCGGCGAGCTCTGCTGAAACGGCGCCCGGCGCCCTTGATGCCCTCGGAAACGGTGGATTTGACGTCATTCTGGCTGACGCGCGGATGGCGGGCCTTAATGCATTGGAGCTGATCAAGACCGCGCGAGGAACCTCGCCCGATTCAGATGTTATCGTCCTTGCAGACGACGCGACCGCCGGCCTTGCGCACCACGCCGTCAGGCAAGGCGCGAATGACTATCTGATCGGGCCCTTTGAAATAATTGACCTCAAACGCCTTCTGGAGCGGTTGATCCAGAAGAAGCGGATATCCGCGGAAAATCGTCTTCTTCGCGAACAGCTTGAAGCCCGGCAGGGCCTGGGAACTCTGATCGGCGCGTCCGCCAGAATGCAAAAAGTCTACGAGACAATCCTGAAGGTCGCCACCAAACGCCATCCTGTGCTGGTGCTGGGAGAAAGCGGGACGGGGAAGGAACTTGTTGCGCGCGCAATTCATACATTCGGTCCCTGGCGTGACCTTCCATTCGTTCCGGTGGATTGCGGTGCCTTGTCCTCTAACCTGATCGAAAGTGAGCTTTTTGGCCACGTCCGCGGCGCCTTCACGGGGGCCAGTCAGAACCGCCGGGGCCTGCTGGTGGACGGAGGAAAAGGGACGGTCTTTCTGGATGAAATTGCGGAATTGCCGGTGGAACTCCAGTCGAAACTGCTGCGGGCCATTCAGGAACGGGAGGTGCGCCCGGTCGGCAGCAACCAGCGGTTGCCGCTCGAGGCCCGCATCATTGCCGGGACCAACCAGCATCTGGAAGGCGCCATCACGCGGGGAACTTTCCGTAAGGACCTGTTTTTCCGGCTCAATGTTGTTTCCATCAAGCTGCCTCCGCTCCGCGACCGCAAAAATGATATTCCTCTGCTGGTGCATCACTTCATGGACCGTTTCGCCGGGACTTCTGGGGGCACCAAAGACGTCTCCTACGACGCCATGAGCCGGCTGATGAGCTATGATTGGCCCGGCAACGTCCGTGAACTGGAGAACTGCGTTCAACGCGCGCTGGCGCTCGGGTCGGGGCCCGAAATCCAGGTGAGGGATCTTCCTTCGAGCCTCCTTTACGCGATGCAAAACGAAAGCGGGAAGCGGCGTTTTTCAACTCTGCGTGAGATTGAGCGGGATGCCATCCGGCAGGCCCTGGAAATGACGGGCGGCGACCGCCTTCGCGCCGCCAAGCTGCTCGGGATCGGCAAGACCACTGTCTATCGCAAAATCAAAGAGTACGACCTGGAAGATATCTCGGGTTCCCAGCACGCTTGAGCGTCCACGTGTCGTCCGCCCCGGAAAAAACATTCGACAAATCAAGCTGCAAAATCGAAAATCCATCTGATGGCTACGATCGCTCTTGATGCTACCTATACTGTGGGCCCCCAGCCTTCCGGCGTAGCGATTTATTGCCGGAGGCTGATTGAATGTCTTGCCGAAATCGAATGCGAGCACCACTACCTGCTCTGTTACCGGCTCTCGCGGTTTAAATCGCGCCGGGAATTCCTTCGGCCCAATTCCACACCGGGTTCCCGCGGCCCTCGGTTCTCCGTGCGCTACTACCAGAACCCCTGGACGTTCTGGTTGCCCTGGCAGGCGGATGTGTTCCACAGCCTGGTACAGCGGCCGCCGGCGTTTCGATTCAGAAAAGAGATCGTCACGGTGATCGACCTGTTCCCGGTGACCGGTAAGGACTATTCGACTCCGGATTTCCAGCAGAAGTTTTCCGCACTGCTGTTGGAGGCAGTGGAGCGGGCCGTTCGCATCATTACGCCCTCACAGTACACCACGGACCAGTTGCTGAGGCACACGAGCGTGCCCAAAGAAAAGATCCGCCTGGTTCCGCTCGGAGTTGACCTGCCCGCAACTTCGCTAAGCCCGGAACGCCGCGCCGCAGAACGCGAGCAACTGGTGGGCAAAGGCAACGAGATGATTTTTACCGTGGGGGTCATCCAGACCAGAAAGAATACGATGAACGCCCTGAAAGCGCTGCGCCATTTGCCGGAGCGTTACCGCCTGGTGATCGCCGGCGGAGACGGGCACGGCAGCGAAGCCATCCACAACTTCATCCGGACCGAAGGGCTTGGCTCACGCGTGGTGTTGTTGGGCTATGCGCCGGCGGAGCAGCTTCCCGTGCTGTACGACGCCGCGAGTGTATTTCTTTTCCCGTCATTCGAGGAGGGGTTTGGTCTTCCGGTGCTGGAAGCCATGGCACACGGGCTGCCGGTGGTGGCCTCGGAAACATCCTCATTGCCGGAGGTCGGAGGCGATGCAGCTTTTTACGTCGATCCGCACGATCCAAAAGATATCGCCGAGAAGGTCATGTGCGCCGTGGAGGATGACGGCCAGCGGCGCGTCATGATTGAGCGTGGACTTGCGCGCGCAAAGACCTTCACATGGCGTCGCACTGCGGAAGCCAATCTGCAAGTCTATAATGAAGTTTTGGCCCTGTAGCGCTGGTAGAATATGGGCGGTGCGGCGACGGGTCGTGATGCTGGCGGCAGGCCAGCGGCGCTTGCCCAAGGTCTCTAATGCAACAGGCTTAAAGGATATTTAATGAAGAAAGCTCTGATCACAGGCGTCTCGGGACAGGACGGAAGCTACCTCGCCGAATATCTGCTGGGACTGGGTTATGAGGTCTGGGGACTGATTCGTCGCGAGCCTGCGACCCTGCGCTGGCTGGAACCCGTCGTTCACCGCATCGAATTTGTCTATGGCGACATGCGCGACGCCGAGTCGCTTGCGGTGGCGTTCCAGAAGGCCTGGCCCGATGAAGTCTACAACCTGGCCGGCCAGGTCTTTGTTCCCACCAGTTGGGAGTGCCCGGCTGAAACGATGGACATCAACGCAGGAGGGCTCGCCCGCCTGCTGCAGATCGTCGAACGCCAGAAACCCGATACGCGTGTTTATCAGGCTTCAACCTCTGAGATGTTTGGAAACACCGATGGCGCGCGGAATGAGCAGACTCCATTGCAGCCCATGTCTCCCTATGGGGTCTCCAAAATGGCGGCGCACCGCCTGGCGGAAGTCTACCGGAACCGCGGGATCTTTGTCGCCGGAGGCATTCTGTTCAACCACGAGTCTCCGCGCCGGGGGCCGGAAATGGTGACGCGAAAAATCACCCGTGCGGCAGCCTGCTGGGCGATGGGCGACCGGACGAAGCTCAAACTGGGGAACCTGCATTCCCGGCGTGACTGGGGATTTGCGGGTGATTTCGTGAAGGCGATGCACGCCATGTTGCAGAACGGCTCCGCCAAAGATTACGTGATCGGCACAGGAGCGTCACACAGCGTGGAGGATTTCCTCCGGCAGGTCCTGGTGGAACTCCATCGGATTACCGGTGGCGCCGATGTGCCCTCAGTCGAAGACTGGGTGGAGATTGACTCCCACCTGCTCCGGACGGGTGAGATTCATGATCTGCGGGCTGACGCCACCTTGGCCCGCCAGGAACTTGACTGGCATCCAAAGGTAGACTTTCCCCAACTGGTCAGGATGATGGTCGAGGCCGATGTCGCTTCCGCCCGGCAGGCCGTCGGATCGACCAAAAAGGCGAGATCGGAACATCCCTAGAAACCAGGATGAGCTTTGGTTACTATCGTTTGCGGATAGAAATAAGGTCCAGGACTGCAAGGGCGGTGTCTTCATCGCCGTGCTTCCCTCTATAAAAAGTGTCCCAAATTTATACACATTAATGGGATTTCCCTGCGTGGATGAATTGCAAGGGTTTGCCCTCCGCCCAGGGTTTGTAGCTCAAGGCAAACTGGATGCGCCGATCCAGCGGCGGGTGACTGTAAAGCCAGAACACGATGAATGGATTCGGGTCGGGGTCGGAAAGGTCCTGCTCGCCGAGTATTTGAAAGGCCCGCGCTTCAGCCGCATTGGGGTTCGGAACCACGCCGTAAGTAACTTCCAGGGCAAACTGATCGGCCTGGTGCTCATAGTGCCGCGAGATGACGTTCACCAGGGGGGACGAGAAGAACGTCAGGAGGGTGAGCACCAGCAGCATGACGGGCAGCGATGCCAGGTCCCCTTCGCCCTCCACGCCCGTCCGGCCGCCGTATCGTTTGATCAGCTTCTTGACGGCGATAAATCCCAGCGCGATAAATGCCAGCACAACCAGTTCAATCAGAACAAATTCTTTGAGGATGTGGTGCAAGACGTAGTGCCCGGTCTCATGTCCCAGCACCAGCAACGTCTGCTCGTCCGTCATTTTTTTGAGAGTGGTGTCCCACACCACCACGCGCTTGCTGGCCCCCAGGCCGGAAACATACGCGTTAAGCGTGTTGGTTTTTGAGCTGGCATCCATTTCCAGAATGCGCCGTCGCGGAATCTGGAGGCCGGCATGGTGGAGCATCTCTTCAATCCGCGTGACCAGTGCCGGCCGGGTGGCGTCCAGCGGCGTGAACTTGTAAAAAAGCGGCTCGACCACAAAGGGCTCGACGAACATCATGAAAAGGGTGATCGGGATCGTTACAGCCCAGAAGTAGAACCACCATCGCCGTGGACTGCGTCTGACAACCCAATAAAAGATCCAAACCATCAACGTGCCGACGAGAATGAAGAGAGCGAGGCTCTTTCCCCAATCTGCCATCCACGAGCCGAATCCCTGCGTCATGAGTCCGAATCTGTGCTCGATCACGAAGTCCGCGTAGTAGACAAAGGGAAACAGCAGCAGCCTGACGGCAAGAAAGAACAGCGGAACAAAAACGAGGCACTGCACAAAATGTCGGGAGGTGGCGCGGCGTGCCCAGTCGCGAAAAGCCACGGCGATTTTTGCGCGCCATAGAAGGAAATAGATGAGGAGAACAAGGGCGACGCCCGAAAAATAGAGCGCATACTGGGTGTGCGAATACGCCTGCGCCTCAGCTCTTTTCCGGGGTGAGAGTTCGTACCTCTGCGGAACCGAAGGAACCTCAGCCTTGCGCTGAGCCGGTGAAGACCCTGCTTGCGGGGAAACACTCTGCCCTGTGTGCGGCGGGGCGGCGCTCCAGGCAACGCCTTGAAAACAAGCCAGGGCCAGGAGCAGGAAGACGGCCAGCCTGAAGCAGATTTTCATCAGATTCGGGGCAGCACAATTCCCTGCTGCGCCTGGTACTTGCCCTTCTTGTCCTTGTAGGATGTTTCGCAAACCTCGTCGGATTCAAAAAACACGAGCTGGCACAGTCCTTCGTTGGAATATACGCGCGCCGGAAGCGGTGTGGTATTGGAGATTTCCAACGTCACATATCCTTCCCATTCCGGCTCCAGCGGCGTAACGTTCACGATGATGCCGCAGCGGGCGTAAGTCGATTTTCCCACGCATATGGTTAGGATGCTGCGAGGAATCCTGAAGTATTCCACCGACCGCGCCAGGGCAAAGGAATTAGGCGGAACAATGCAGACCGGCCCCTTAAATTCCACAAAGGAGGCCTCGTCAAAATGTTTGGGATCCACGATGGAACTATTGACGTTGGTGAATATCTTGAACTCATCCGCCACCCGCAGGTCGTAGCCGTAGGATGAAACCCCATAAGAAATCACGCCGTCGCGTTTCTGATTTTCGGCAAACGGCTCAATCATTTTTTGTTCCTGCACCATGCGGCGGATCCAGCGGTCATTCTTGACAGACATCGACGCTCCCTTGATTAAAAATTGGCCTTGAGCAACACAGCGTTTTGCCCCTGGGCGGACGATCTTTCAAAAGGTCACAGAGCACCGCATCATAATACAGGAGAAAACAACTTGACAATGCCGTAGCGGCTTTTTACGATGAAATCCTGTGTTTTCAGGAGGTTCCTTTTGATAAAGCTCGATCTTGTCAACGATGTCGTCAACCGTACTGGAATTACGAAGACCAAAGCTGAGATTGCCGTGGAAACGGTGTTTGGTTCGATGAAGAAGGCCTTGGCCAGGGGAGACCGGATTGAATTGCGCGGATTCGGCGTCTTTAACGTCAAGCCTCGCAAGACAGGAATTGGAAGAAACCCGCGAACGGGCGCCGAGGTCAACATTCTGCCCGGCAAGGCCGTCCGCTTTAAGCCCGGGAAAGAACTTCAATCGCTTCCCTGAACAGCCGGATTCCTCTTTTCGGCACGCGCAGCAGCCGAGTGGGTTCAATTCGGACGCCTTGCGGTTCATAGAACCCGAAGACCGTTGGCGCGGGAAGCCGGGATTTCAGGCCCCCATAGTGCACAGGGGGTTCAGGTGCAACTCTAAACCTGGTGGCCACGCCTGCCTGGCGTCCAGGCGCCAGGCTGCAGGGCTACATCAGGCTCGCCGGGTCCATGTCGATCGTCAGTGCGTGTGAAGGCACGCCCCAGCTCTTCACACTCCTCGGCCAGGCGTCGAAGAATCGCGTTGAGTCTTGCGCGGGACGATGCTTTCAGCAGAAACTGGATGCGGTAGTAACCTTCAATCCTGGCCAGGGGAGCGGGACTTGGACCCAGGATGCGAACTCCCCTCCTCAGGTCACCCAGGCTCTCGAAGAACTTTCCAACTTCTGCGGCCATTCGGGCGGCGTGTTCAAGCTTCTTGTCCCCCACCACCACGTCGGCCAGGGCGGTGACCGGCGGATAGTGCATCACCTTCCGAAAATGCAACTCCTTGCTGAAGAACTTGTTGTAGTCCTGTTCGGCGGCAAAGCGGATGGCGTAATGCTGCGGGTAGAATGTTTGCACCAGCACCCGGCCTGGCGATTCGCCGCGTCCGGCTCGCCCCGCCGCCTGCGTCAGAAGCTGGAACGTCCTTTCAGCAGCGCGGAAATCCGGCAGGGAAAGGGAAGTGTCAGCCGAAACAACGCCCACCAGCGTCACCCCGGGAAAATCGTGCCCCTTGGCGATCATCTGGGTGCCCACCAGAATATCGATTTTCCCATCTCGAAAATCCGACAGGATCTTCAGGTACTGGCCCGGCCGCCGGGCTGCGTCGCGATCGAGCCTTGCCACCCGCGCCGCAGGAAACATCTCGGCGAGCTTCTGTTCCAGCTTTTCGGTTCCTTCCCCAACGTAGTAGAGATATTCGCTGTCGCACGACCGGCAGCGCGCCGGGACAGACGCCTGGTAGCCGCAGTAGTGGCAGATCAGCCGGTTCTCGCGCCGGTGATACGTCAGCGATATGGAGCAGTTCACGCACCGCTCCGTCTGCCCGCAGCTGCGGCAAAGCAGAAACCAGGAATAGCCGCGCCGGTTCAGGAGGAACATGGTTTGCTTTCCGGATTCGAGTTGCGCTTCCACCTCCTCGCGCAAGCGGCGTGAGATGGGAACCTGCGTGCGCGTCTCCCGGAACTCCTCCCGCATATCGACAATTTCCACGCTGGCCAGCGGACGCCGCCCCACGCGCTCGCTCAGCGTCAGCAGATGGTACTTGCCCTTTTCAGCGTTGGCGTAACTTTCGAGCGAAGGCGTGGCGGACCCAAGGACCACAAGCGCCTTGCCCAGGCGGGCTCGCACCACGGCCGTATCCCGTCCGTGGTAGCGGGGTGTTTCGTCCTGCTTGTAACTGGATTCGTGTTCTTCATCCACGATGATGACGCCCAGGTTTTCCAGCGGCGCAAACACAGCGGACCGTGTCCCCAGCACGACTCGGGCTTCGCCATGCCGAACCCGCCACCAGGCCTCATGGCGCTCGCCTTCGGCAAGCCCGCTGTGCAGCACCGCCATCCCATTTCCAAATCGCAGCCGAAACTGCTCGTGGATGGCCGGGGTCAAAGCGATTTCAGGGACAAGAACCAGCGCGGTCCGGCCGGCTTCGAGGCAGTGTTCAACCAGGCGTATGTAGATTTCAGTCTTGCCGCTGGCCGTGATTCCATGCAGCAAAACGGTGCTGAACTCGCGCCGATCGAGTCTGTGTGTCAGTTCTTCAAGCGCCGGTTTCTGCGATGCGGTCAGGGTGTGGCGAAATTCGGAAAGACCACCTGCTTCGGAATCGGCGGGCGCGGGATCGGCAAATTCGATCAGTCGCTGTTTCTGCAGTTTTTTCAGGTGGGTCAGGGAACCGCGCGCGGATTTCAAAAGCGTGCGGTGGTCGTTCACCTCGCCGTCGCGTTCGAGCGCCTCGATAATGCGCCGGGCTACGGGCGACAGCTTCGGAGGATCGCCACCCAGAGGCCCGGACAAACGCACAGCCATCACCTTTCTTGTTCCGCGTTCACGCTCGGCGCTGGAAACCACCAGCAGGCGTTTTTCAATGGCCTGGCGGACGAGTCCGGGTGAAGTTTTATCAAACCTCCGGCGCAGCGCTCCCAGCGTCGCTCCGGGGTGGTCTGCGACGTGTTTCAGCAGATTCAGCTCTGCGCTTTGCCGCGTTTCTTGCAGCAGGCTATCCGCCATCTCACGCAGATGTTTGCGCCCCGCCTCTGTCAACCCAACCACGCGGACCTTGCGGGAGTGCGGCCGCAGGGGCAGCATGGCGCGGAACACCTCGCCCAGCGGCGACAGGTAATATTCGGCAATCCACATGCCCAGCGTGAGGAGTTCGGGCGAAAGCACGGGCTCGGAATCCATCACCTCGATCAGCGGCCTCGCGTCAACGCCTGGAGGCAAGGGCGGTGCCGCTGAGAGCACGACACCAGTCGCGCGTCGCGTGCCAAGCGGAACCAGCACGCGCTGCCCAATCCGAACGTCCATGGAGTCCGGTACGGAATAGGTGAGCGAGCGCCGCAGGGCTGCCAGCACGGCCACACTCACCAGGGTGGGCCTGGCACGGCTGCTTCGGCCGGCTTTCGAGCTGGATTTGCTTTCATCCATGGCAGGATTCTATGCTACCCCGACCACACTGGCTAGCGTGGAACCATGGTGTCTGGTTCGCGAACAAAGTCTGGCGAGCCTCATAGAGGTATTCGGAGCCTCTTCGGGTGAGCAATCAGCGTGTTCCCGCCGGCAACATTGCCGAAAACCAGTCTCTTTTGCGCGAGTTGCAATAAAACCGGGATTTGGATAGGCTGAGTGAATGTCAAACCTGATACACACTCTTGATCCAGGTCCACAGTCGCCGGAAATCGTCCGGATGATTGTGGAGATTCCCAAGAATTCATCCAACAAGTACGAATACGACAAGACGCTGGGGGTGTTTCGACTGGACCGCACTCTTTATTCTCCCATGCACTATCCGGGCGATTACGGGTTTATTCCCGGGACCCTGGCGGAGGATAAAGACCCGCTTGACGTCCTGGTTTCAGCAGACGTGGAGACCTTTACGGGCTGCCTGCTGGAGGTGCGCCCGGTTGGGCTGCTGGCCATGGTGGATGATCAGGGGCCGGACACAAAGATCCTCTCAGTGCCCGACCGCAATCCCCGCTATGACCAAATTCACACCATTGACCAGATCTTTCCCCACATTTTGACGGAGATCGAGCACTTCTTCACCATTTACAAAGAGCTTGAGGGCAAAAAGACCCGCATGGAAGGCTGGCAAGGTCCGCGGGAAGCCCGCCAGGCCATTCTGGAAAGCCGCAAGCGTTACCTCGACGCAAATGAACCTGCCGGGCAGGAACAACCCGCTCCCAGTTCCTCCTGACGCTGACTCAGTTGTGCCAGGCCATTTCCAAACAGCCTGAATAAGGCATCGTTCTCTGGTGATACGGCGTCTGCGCGCAACGGCTGTTCCGGTTGCCTTCAAACAAGGCTGGCGCGCCTCCGCGCTGCCACAAGGTTGGAGTAAAAGGTTCCCAGCTTCTCCAGCATTCGCACGGCAAAGTTGAGATTGCGGCGATTGATGTGCTCGATGTTGATTCCCAGGGGCGGCGGGTCTGGAGGCAGATTATCAAAAACGTCCATCAGGATTCGCTGCGCCAGATCCAGGCAACGCTCAAAAACTTCCTCGGCATGCTGCGAAGAGGTCTCCCCGGTCTCTTTCCGGATCAGAAATCGGTCAAGATCCGCCGGAACGTCGGCCCCCAGCCAGCGCAGAAATTCAATGTCACGATGATGGGTGACCGGGGCGAAACTCAGAAAGATTCTTGCTTCAATTCCGTTGAGCCGCTGGATCAGCCAGACGATGTCGTTGGAATCAAACAAAACCTGCGTGGTGAAAAAGCTGAGGCCCTCTGCCACCTTGCGCCGGATGCGGTCCACCTCATGGGTGCGGCTGGGAATGCTGATCCCTCCCAGGGCCGCCTGCAATCCTGCTGCCTGCACCTCGTGCGCGGTTTCGGTGACGCTGGGCCCGGGATACTGGACCGTGCTCGACTCTCCGCCCACCAGAATAAAGTTGCTGATGCCAAACTTCTCCTGCGTTTCCTGAATCCAACGCGCCTGATCAGCCTGATAAACCACGCAGCGGTTGACGACGACATCCAGGTTGCACTCTTTCCGGATTTTCGCACCCAGAATCCGTGGTTCGATTCGCTCGACAAATTTGAACGTCCTGTCGCCCCCGCGTGCTTCATCATGAATTTCGGGAAGGTTGATGGCGTCGGCAAGGTCTTTAATCCTGGCGACCTCGGCCATTGCGGACTTGAGCGCTTCCGGCTTTCCCGCCGCAGGCGGCACCATCTCAAAAAAGCTGACCGGAATGTGCGGATTCTGGATTTTAGTCTTGAGGTCCATCAGAAATCAATCCCTACTGGCTGCAGCATTTCTGTTCTGACTGCCCGGCCCCTACAAACAACGCAATAGAAACATCATAGCATCGTCTGCCGGAGGATGAGCACGAGGAGGGTGGGCCTGTGCTCGGTTAAAAGGCGTAGCGGCGAGTTTACCTCGCCATGTGGCGGCATGAAGCCGCCGCTACACCAGGTCGATCACCCGCCTTCGGGCGGCGGAGGCAGAATCAACGGGGCGAATTGAGGAATTCGACGATCTTCTGGAAATCTTCGCGAAGAATCTTTTCTTCCCGTGGGTTGCGAAGAATGTAGGCCGGGTGAAATGTCGGCAGGGCCTTGGTCCCCTGGAAATCATAAAACCGTCCACGGATTTTAGTAATGCCTTCTTTGACTCCCAGAAGGGTCTTGACGGCCGGGGCTCCCAGGCAGCAGACCAGCCTGGGTTTGATGGTCCTGATCTGGCGGAACAGAAATGGGGAGCAGGTTTCGATTTCATCCGGCAGCGGCGTGCGATTGTTGGGTGGACGGCACTTCACAATATTACAGATGTAAACTTCCTCGCGCTTCATTCCGGCCAGTTCGATCATCTTGTTCAGCAGTCGTCCGGCGCGGCCCACAAAAGGAAGGCCCTGCGCGTCTTCGTCGGCGCCCGGCCCTTCTCCCACAAAAACCAGTTCGGCGTGAGGATTGCCCTGGCCAAAGACAATCGAATGGCGTCCGGCGGCCAGACGGCAGCGATGGCAGTCGCCCAGGTCTTCGCGGATCTGCTCGAGCGTTTCGTTTTCTCGCTGAGTTGTGCCCGGTGAAGGCGAATCGAACAGGCTCATGGACTGGGCCACAGGGCCCGGTACGGCGACTGTTTGAGGAGCCGCAGCATCGTTGTACAGTCCGGCCGGAGGCTTTCCAAACACAACCTTGGGCGGCTGCGGGCGAGCATCGGCTACTCTTTGTGCGTGGAGGCTGCTCTTCGCTGGCGCTTCCACTGCCGGGGCCGGCTTGGGAGCTGGCGCCGCCGTCTCAGCCTCGGTCCGGCCGAGATAAAATTCCTCGATGCCCAGGTCCTCATAGAACTCGAGCATGGCCGCTACTTTTCTACGTTGCCTTTCGTCCATGGGTTGATGGATGTCCCGTCTTAAAGCCGCTTACCGCTTGCCTGCCGCCGCGCGTTTTGTCCTCAGCCCGATGGCTTCGTCCAGAATCGCATGGGCCACGTCCAGCTTGCTCATTTTTTCGAGCGGTTTCGTCTGGCCGCCGGGAAAAATAAGGGTGACAATGTTGGTGTCGGTGTCGAACCCGGCTCCCTCCTGCGTCACGTCATTGGCGACAATCAGGTCCAGGCCTTTTTCCTGCAACTTTGAGGCGGCGTTCTCCAGCAGGTTGCTTGTTTCTGCAGCAAACCCCACAATCAGTTGGTCTGGCTTCCTCCGCCGCGAAATCTCCGCAAGAATGTCCAGCGTGGGCTTGAGTTCCAGGGTGAGAGCGCCCTGGTGCTTCTTGATTTTTTCCGTTTCGATCCTGGCCGGCGCAAAATCCACCACCGCAGCGGCCATCAGGACCACCGTCGCCCGGTCAAGACAGCGGAGCATCGCTTCGCTCATTTCCTGCGTGGTCCGGACGTTTTCCACCGTGACTCCGGCAGGCGCCGGAAGCCGCGTTGGGCCGCTGACAAGAGTTACCTTTGCCCCTCGTCGCCGGCTGGCCTCTGCCAGCGCGTAACCCATCTTGCCGGAAGAACGGTTGGTGATGTAGCGAACGGGATCCAGCGGCTCTTCAGTAGGTCCCGCGCTCACGAGGACCGTTTCGTTCCTGAGGTCGTCCCGCAAGTGCAGAGCTTCAAAGACGGCACTGGCAATCGACTCAACCGACGCCAGCCGCCCTGAGCCGATCATCCCGCAGGCCAGATAACCTTCATCGGGTTCGAGAACCCTGATTCCGCGCGTTCGCAGGGTTTCGAGGTTCTGCTGCGTGGCGGCGTTTTCCCACATGTTGACGTTCATGGCCGGGGCAACGATGATGGGGGCTTTGGTAGCCAGGCAAAGCGTGGTGAGAAAATCGTCGGCAATGCCCTGGGCGATTTTGGCCATCACGTTGGCCGTGGCGGGCGCAATCACCAGGGCGTCGATCCCCTGCGCCACGGCGATGTGCTCAATGGCGCTTTCGAGGTTGGGCTCGTCGCCCCCTTCGCCGAACAGGTCTGTGATGACCTTGTGACCGGAGAGCGAAGCGAACGTCAGCGGAGTGACGAAGTTGCGCGCCCCTGCGGTCATCACCACCTGGACGTCCAGGCCGCGGTCCTGCAGCAAACGGAGCAATTCCGCTGCCTTGTAGGCGGCAATGCCTCCCGTAACTCCAAGCGCCACACGCATTACGCAATCCCCGGCCGCAACGTGGAGCGGAAAACTCGCTGCCGCATCTCGAATTGATAACCGGAAGTCATCAGAATCCGTCCAGTATCAAAGATTCTCACGCCCACCAGCCGTGCGCCCAAACCGCGCGCACAGGTCCACCAGAGCTATTCGTTCCCGCCGTCGGCCTTCAGCTCAACAATTTCAAACGGAATCAGGCCGGCAGACACTTCCTGCTGGGCAATCTTTGTGGCCCTCTTGGTCTGCGTCTGCACCAGCGGCCTGACACCCGACTGAAGCTGCCGGGCTCTCTTGGCACAAATGAGAATGTAACGAAACTTGCTGTCAATGTTGTTGGGTAACTCCATCTATCCTCCAATTAACTTTCCAATAATTTCTTTGACGCGCCGGTCCTGACACTGGCGGCGCAGACGTGATGCCAGGACAATGTTGCGGAGAGCCTGGGCAGCGGCGGAAAGCCGGTCGTTCACAATCACGTAATCATACTCCTTCCAATGTGCCACTTCTCGCCGTGACATTGCAAGGCGTTCGGCAATGACCTCGGGAGAGTCTTTGTGGCGGCGCCGAAGCCGCTCCTCCAGGTCGGGAAAGGACGGAGGCAGCACAAAAACGCTCACGGTGTCTGGAACTTTCCGCCGCAACTTCTTGTGCCCCTGTACGTCAATATCCAGCAGAACATCCTGCCCGGCTTCCTGAGCCTCCCGCAGCTTATGCCAGGAGGTGCCGTAGTAGTGGCTGTGCACCCGGGCCCACTCCACAAACTCGCCTTCTGCCTTCCGCCGCCTGAACTCCTGGGGCGAAACGAAAAAGTATTCCCGGCCGGTTTTCTCCCCCGCGCGCGGCGGGCGCGTCGTGTAAGAAACAGAGAAGGCCAGCCCGCGCACGGAAGCCCTCAGTTTCTTGATCAGCGTGGTCTTGCCCGCGCCAGACGGAGCAGAAATCACGAAGACGCTGCCCAGCCTGGCAGGCAGCTCATTGGGTCCGGGTGTGATCACTCGATGTTTTGCACCTGCTCGCGTAATTTCTCGATCTCAGACTTCATTTCAATCGCCTGCTGGCCGACCTCTGCGCCGATCTCGGGAACATCCGAAGTTTTGGACAGCAGCGTATTGGCTTCCCGATTCAACTCCTGAAGCAGGAAGTCCAGTTTTTTTCCCACTTCAGAACTTTCGGAAAGAAGCTGGCGCGCCTGGACCAGATGGCTCTGAAAGCGGGTAAGTTCCTCCGAGATATCCGACCGCGAGGCCAGGTAAGCGACCTCCTGGGCAAGCCGCGCGGCGTCAACGTGCACGGCTCCCAGCAGTTCCCGCAACCGTTTTTCCAGCCGTTGCTGCGCATATTGCGGAATCCGGCGGGCTTGCTTGGCGATGGATTTACGCAGCGACTCCAGACGGTCCAGCCGTTCCCGGATGTCTTTTTCCAGGGCCGCGCCTTCGCGTTCGCGCATGGTGTTGAGCGTTTCAAGCGCGCTGGCCAGCGCCGGTTCCAGTATCTTTCGAATCCCGGCCAATTCCTTCTCCGTCAGTTCAGCCTCTGCCGAAAGCACTCCCGGAATCCTCAAGAGTTGCACGACATCCGGCTCGGCGGCGGAGCCCAGTTCGTCCCGCACTTCGCGGCACACCCCTATGTACGCTTTCAGCAGCTTGCGGTCCACCTTCAATTCTTCCGTGCCCGCTCTTTCCAGATTAACACTAACCTCAACGTGGCCACGGATGACGTGCTGTTTGATAATCCGGCGCAAGGCAGGTTCCATCGGCGAGAGCACCGACGGCGTGCGGAACTGCAGATCAAGAAAGCGGTGATTCACCGACTTGACGGCGACATTCAGCGAGAAACCATCCTCTTCCCGCCGCAGTTTGCTGTAACCCGTCATGCTTCGAACCATGGTCGCTCAGGCTGCCGCTCTGGCCGGTATTTCCTGTCCTTCCGGCCGGCGTGCTGCTCTTTCCTCCCCTTGATATTTATGCTTCCGCGTCCACAAACTGGAGCTCGTGCAGCCGCTGGTAGATTCCACCGCGCGTCACCAGGTCCTCGTGCGTGCCCACTTCAGAGATGGTGCCCCGGTCCAGAACCACAATGCGGTCCGCGCGCCGGACCGTGCTGAGGCGGTGCGCGATCACCAGCACCGTGCGGCCTGTCATCAGATTCCCCAGGGCCTTTTGCACCAGCGCCTCAGACTCCGTATCGAGCTCAGAGGTTGCTTCGTCCAGAATCAGGATCGGTGAATTCTTCAGCAGCGCGCGGGCGATGGCCAGCCGCTGCCTCTCTCCTCCGGAGAGTTGCTGGCCCCGCTCGCCGATGATGCTCTGGTATCCGTCGGGCCTCTCGGTGATGAAGTCGTGTGCCAGGGCGGCGCGGGCGGCATCCTCCACTTCGGCCGGGATTCTCGACCCGTTACCATAGCAGATGTTGTTAAAAATGGTGTCGTTAAAAAGAATGGTTCCCTGCGTGACCATTCCAATCCGCGAACGCAGCGAACCGAGTGTCAGGTCCCGCACGTCGTGGCCGTCCACCAGCAGGCGGCCGCGCGTCACGTCGTAGAACCTGGGAAGCAGGCTGGCCAGGGTTGTTTTGCCGGCCCCGCTCGATCCCACCAGGGCCACCACCTCACCCTTATTGATTCGCAGATTCACGTCCTTCAGCAAAGGCACGCCCGGCTCATATTCAAAGTCCAGGTGATCAAAAACAATTTCATTCCGGAAGGGTGGCAGGTCGACGGCGCCGGGCTTCTCGCTCACTTCCGTGTTGGCCTGCAGGAACTGGAACACCTGCTCCGATGCCCCGACTGCCTGCTGGACGGCGTTGTTGACCCCCGTCAGCCGTTTGATGGGCTCACCCATTTTGAACAGCGCGTAGACAAAGCCCAGAAAATCGCCCAGGGTTTGCGTATGGTGCAGGATCGCATTGCGTTCGTAAAGCAGCAGTCCGGAAACGGTGACCATGGTGAGAAGGTCCATCAGCGGAGGCGTTGCCGCCTGCGCCTTCACCCAGCGCATGTTGGTGTGGAGCAGCTTGTGAGTCGCGGCCTTGAACCGGGCCACCTCAAAGTGCTCCATCACAAAGGCCTTCACGATGCCAATGCCGGTGAAGGTTTCCTGGACCAGGTTGTTGATGTCAGCCATCCGGTCCTGGCTGGAGCGGCTGGACCGCCGGACCAGCCTGCCGATATTGGCCGACGGCAAGATCACAAGGGGCACCAGCACAAGAGAGATCAGCGCCAGTTTCCAGTCGTAATAAAAGACAACGGCAAGCAATGCAATCAAAGTGAAGAGGTTTCTGAAGAAGTCAGCGGCCACCTGTGAAACCGCGTACTGGATCTGGTCCGTATCGCTACTGATGGCTGAAATCAGCCGGCCGGTAGGATTTCGCTTGAAGAAGGCCATCGACTGCCGAACGATCTTGGTGTAGAGCTGGTTGCGCAGATTCTGCACGGCGGACTGCCCGATGAAGCTGATTTCCACCGTCGCCAGATACCGCGAGATTCCTTTCACAACCGTCACAGTAATGAGGGAAAGGACCACGAGGGTCCAGACGTTGTGGATGTGCCCCGGGAAAAAGTCATGCAGGTAAATCGTATGATGGGTCCCGGGAAAATCGAAGAGACGGACGCCGCCGGTGTCGGCGCCGGGCTTGAGCACGTTGTCCCCGATGGGTTTAATGAGAAGGGCGGTAATCGCCTCACACGCGCCCACCACAGCCATCAGGAGAACAGCGATGGCAAGGCGCAGTCTGAAAGGTCGGAGAAATCCTAGCAGGCGTTGAACTTGGCTCATCCGGCGTCCTACCCACAGGCTGGAGAGCCCGCCGGGCGTGGAAAAATAGAATCCTAATCGTCGCCGAAATCGAAGTCAAGCTGCCGGGCGACGCGCGTGCTCAGAGGCTTATACTCTATCATATTAGCAATTTATTGAAAACAGGAGTCTTATCGAAGGGGCTTGGCGCCTTCAGGCGTCTGCTTATTCAGGCCAGTTCCAGAGCCATCGCCGCGGCGCCGTACAGAGGCGAATGCTTCCCCAGTTCTGCCCGGACAATGCGCGTGGAATGTTCGAGCATCGGCGTCGGGAACTCTTCCAGGAACTCGTGCACGGGGTCCAGCAACAACCTGCCGGCAAGGGCCACGCCTCCCCCCAGAATGATCACCTCGGGATTGAGAATACGGATGGAGATCAGGAGGGCTTTGGCGAGCGCGCGGGCCGCCTCGCGCACAATAATCTGTGCGCTTTTCTCGCCTTCGCCGGCGGCGCGAAAGACAGCTTCAGCCGTAATCCCTTCAGGATCGCCGGAAGCAAGCTCGATGGTTCTCGCCATCACCTCGGGCTTTCTTCGCGCCAGCCCCCGTCCCCGCAGGCTGATGGCTGTTCCGGAACAGATGGTTTCAAGGCATCCGCGTCCGCCGCAGGAGCACAATGCGCCCGCGTCCGAAACCGGGATGTGGCCCACCTCCCCGGCCATGGAATCCTTGCCTCGAAGGACCCCTCCGGCGTATACCACACCTCCGCCGATGCCCGTGCTGAGGGTGAGATATAGCAGCGATTCCGTGCCGCGCCCGGCTCCGTACCGGAACTCGCCGAGGGCCCCGGCATTGGCATCGTTGTCCACGCAGGATTTCAGGCTGAGATTGTCCTCTGCCCATTGCGCCAGCCTGAAACCACGCCAGCCGGAGATGTGCATTGAACTGACCTTCTGCTGCCTGTAATCGACCGGCCCACCGAAGCTGATGCCGCAGGACCGTACCGGCTGGTCCGACCGGGTGACCAGGTCCTGCGCCCTCTCGCGAATCTCGTTCAGCATCCAGTCGCGGCCCCCGGAGGATTCCGTCCGGCCCTCCGAGAGAAAAAGGCGGCGGCCCTGGGCGTCAAACAGTGCCACGCGGAAGTGCGTTCCGCCGATGTCAACCGCCAGCACGTTGCTCATTTGGGGGGGATCCCTCAACCCTTCCGATCAGCCGGCATCATCCATCTCCGCCTTCAAACCGCGTGGTTCTTGCGGAGGTCGCGATGTGACAGCTTGACCTTGTAACCCTCTTCTTCCAGGAGACCGCCGATATGCTCGGCAAGGGCCACAGATCGATGCCGCCCTCCGGTACAGCCGATGGCAATCGTCAGGTAACTTTTGCCCTCGCGGACGTAGTGCGGCAGCAGGAACAGGAGGAGGTCGGAAAGCCGGCTGATAAATTCGCCAGTCGTGGCTTGTGACTCCACGTATTCCTTCACTTCAGGGTCCTGCCCCGACTTTTCACGCAGGCCGGTCACGTAGTTGGGGTTGGGCAGAAACCGGACGTCGAAAACCAGGTCAGCATCCTGCGGCACCCCGTGCTTAAAGCCGAATGACAGGACGGAAATCAGCATGGTCTTGCGCTTGCGGCCGCCAAACCTGTCCTGAATCAGCTGGCGAAGTTCGTGCACATTCATCCGGCTGGTATCGATTACAGTGTCGGCAAGCTTCCGCATCGGCTTGAGCAGAGATCGCTCAAGGCGGATGCCTTCCGGAACCGGCAGGTCATGCCCCAGGGGATGGGGCCGGCGGGTCTCTTCAAATCTCTGGATCAGCGCCTCGTCGGACGCCTCGAGAAAAACCAGCGCCACTTTCAGGCCGTTGCGGTCCAGCCGCTGATAGGCGACAGGAAGCTGGCTGAGGGATTCGCCTTCGCGGATATCCACCACCACGGCCGAACGCGGGATGTGGCTTCCGGGCGCTGCGCACATGTCGGCAAAATTGGGCATCAGTCCGACCGGAAGGTTGTCAACGCAATAGTAGCCCAGGTCCTCAAAAGCCTTCAGCGCTGAGGCTTTGCCTGAGCCGCTGAGACCTGTGATGACCACAAGCCGGCGGGTTCCTGTTTTACTGGAATGGGCCTTCCTCATGCGCACCACGCGTCCGGGCAGCACAGAGTTCCGGCTTCTCGAAACTCCGCGGCTGTCGCCGGTTATCCGGAATCAGGAGGCGCAGAGTGTTCAAGGCACAGACTCTGCGCCGCATTGTTCGCGCGCATCACAAAAACCACGATGGATGCGCCTTTCAGTTTGCCTGCTGTTTCCGGGTCTTAAGGTTCCGGTTCTATCAGACCCAGTTTTCCGTCGGGCCGGCGATAGACAACATTCACGCGATCGCTTTCGGAGTTGCGAAAGACCACCAGCCCGCTCTTCACGATTTGCAGGGACTCGACCGCTTCTTGAAGCGTCATGGGCTTCACCGGAAGCCGTTCCGATTCGATCGCGACGCGTTCTTCAGGGTCTGTCCGGCTGCTCTGGAAAACGTTCAGGGTAATATTTGAAATCGGTTTGGGGCGCCGCTTCCTGGTGCGCTTCCTGGCAAGGCGCCGTACCGCCTGGCGCTCCAGTTTTTCGAGCGCTCCCTTGATGGCGCTTCGATTGTCGCCCGCCTCCATAACGCTCACCAGCGTCTGGTCAGGAAAGGTTGCGGTGATTTCGGCGGTGCGGCCGCGTTTTTCTGCCGTCAGTATGACATGCAGCTTGGGATTGCCTGGAAGCAGTTTGCCCAGTTTTCTAAGGCGCTGGTGAGCATATTGGCGCAGTTCTTCTGTCACATTCACGTGGCGACCTGTAAAATCAACATCCATATCAGCACCTCCTTTAGCCGTCTTTCGAATGGGTGATGCAGCAGGATTGTTCATCCCTTAACCCGGCGCTGGTGTGTGCTGGGAATCTTCATGTCTTCGCGGTATTTGGCCACCGTCCGGCGGGTCACATTGAAACCCTGTTCACGCAGGCGGCGCATGATTTTTTCGTCGGTCAGGGGATGGGCGGGAGATTCTTCATCAATCATCTTCTTCACAATCCGTTTCAGGCGGATCAGCGAGGTGTTTCCCCCCTGCGGCCCCTGAACGGATTCAGAAAAGAAATAGCGAAGCTCGTAGACACCTTGCGGCGTGTGGGTGTATTTGTTGGCGACCGCGCGGCTGACCGTGGAGGGGTGGACGCCGACTTCTTCCGCCACCTCTTTGATCATCATCGGCCGCAGAAAGTCGATGCCCTTCTCAAGGAATTCCACCTGGCGTTGAATAATGGATTCACACACGCGCACAATCGTATGCTTGCGTTGTTCGATGTTCTTGATGAGCTGCAGCGCGGAATTGCAGCGCTCCTTCACGTAGCTCCGCACTTCGCGCGTGGCGGCCCCGTCCGAGAGCAGCCGCCGGTAGTGCCGGCTCAGACGCAACTGGGGCAGCCCGTCCTCATTCAGGCGGATTTCGTAACCGCTGCTGGTCTTCACAATATAGACGTCCGGCTCAATCAGCTGGGGCTGCGACTTGTTGTAGCGCTGGCCCGGCCGGGGATCCAGCGTGCGGATGAGTTCGACGGCTCGCTCAACGGCCGGTACGGGCCGGTCAAGCGCCCGTGCAATTTCGCGGTAATGCTTGTTCTGGACCAGTTTCAGGTGGTCGGAAACAATCTGGGCGGGGAGCGTGCTTTCAGGGGCCAGGGTTCGGAGTTGAATCAGCAGGCATTCGCGCACATCCCTTGCGGCAACCCCCAGGGGATCAAACTCCTGCACCAGCGCCAGCGCAGCCTCAACATCGCACTGTTCGTGGCCTCCGGTCCGGACAATCTCTTCCACCGTGGTGGTCAGGTATCCGTCTTCGTTGAGGTTTCCAATAATGGAGTCCGCCGCGCTCCGCTCCGCCTCGGTGCACTTGGAAACGCTCAACTGCCAGTCCAGATGGTCCGCTAACGAGGAGGGCTGGGAAAGGAAGTTTTCGAAGGACGCTTTCTCATAAACTTCGCCGGCGGGAGCTTTGAATCCCGGGTCCAGATAGTCCCGGAAAAAGGACCCGAAATCAATCTCTTCAAACGGATCGCGGTTTTCGTTTTCGGTGGGGCTCTCGCCGGGCTTCAACTCCGCGGCGCCGTTGGACTCAGCCTTCTGAGCAACCTCGTCCATCGAGGGCGCATCTTCCGGAACTTCTTCCAGGACAGGGTTGGCGATCATCTCCTCGTTGATCATCTCGCGCAGTTCCAGCCTGTTCAGGGCCAGTACGCTGACCATTTGAACCAGGCCGGGCGTCAGCACCTGCTTCTGCGCCACCTTGAGGTTCAGACCGAGTCTGGGTTGAGTTCCGCCCATCAGACTACCAACTTAAAGTTATCGCCAAGATAGATTCTCTTCACTTCCGAATCGTTTCCAAGCTCTTCCGGAGAGCCGGTCCGGAAAATCCTGCCGTTGTTAATGATGTAGGCGCGGTCCGTCACTCGCAGTGTTTCGCGCACGTTATGATCTGTGACCAGCACCCCGATGCCGCTTTCCTTCAGCCGGACGATGATTTCCTGGATGTCCAGCACCGTCAAAGGATCGATCCCGGAAAACGGCTCATCCAGAAGTATAAACGATGGCGAGATCACGAGGGAACGTGCAATTTCCACCCGCCGCCTTTCGCCGCCCGAAAGCAGATACCCGTGGCTTCGTCTAACTTGCTGCAAGCCAAGGTCTTCAAGCAATTCCTCGAGGCGCTCGCGCCGTTGATGCGCACTCAGCGGGAGCGTTTCCAGAACGGCAAGAATGTTTTCTTCCACCGTCAGCTTGCGGAAGATGGAAGGCTCCTGGGGCAGGTAGCTGATTCCGCTCCTCGCTCTCAAATACATCGGATATCCCGTGATGTCCGTCTCGTCGAGGACCACTTGTCCCGAATCCGGGCTGACCAGGCCGACCACCATATAAAAGGTGGTTGTCTTGCCCGCCCCGTTTGGACCCAGCAGGCCGACGACTTCGCCCTGGGCAATGGTCAGGCTGATGTTGTCAACAACCTTGCGGCCTTTGTATGCCTTTGTCAGGTCAGCCGTGGAGAGAATATGCATCGTCGCTCATTGTGCGACAGGGTGTCTGGAAATGACAGGGGAATTAGCTTTTCCTTCGACCAGCAACCTGTCATTGTGAATATAGAATGTCAAGCGTTGCCCCGTCATCGATCCTTTTTCCGTGTCGTAGACTGTCGGTGGTCCTCCGGTCATCACAACTTTTCCCGTCTGCGCGTCATAGACGGCGTTCTCACCTTTAGCATACCGCATGGGCTGCACAATCTTCACATGTCCTTCCGCTACGGCGCGTTCCACTTCAGAGTTCGCCTGCTTCCTGCCGGATGAGAAATAAACGTCCAGCCGGTCCGCGTCAATTCTTGTGTCTTCCGTGCGCAGTTCAACATTTCCGGCATAGCGCGCCTTCTGGCCCGCATCCAGATAATCCAGCCGGTCTGCCCGGATGGTGAGAGGTCTCGGGCCGGACGGGCTTCCCTTATGTTCATCGGTCCCGGCCGGCGCCGGCTGCAGGTGAGATGTGACCACCCGGGAATTTGCGCTGACGCGGCGCTCATTCCGGTAAACATCCAGCGAGGACGACTCCACCACATCGGTCCCGCGCCAGGCGCGAACGTGGCCTTCGTAGTGGACCACCTGGCTGCGGCGGTCCGCGACCATGCGGTGAGCAACCACGTTGGTTGGAGGCGCCGAGGGGTCTCGAGGATCGGTGTGAATGGCGTGGACGCCGCCGATTCCTTCCGCCGTGTCAGAAGCCAGCAGAATCACAATCTGCTCGGCGTGCGCCCGCGTGCTTGCATCCCAGACCTCCGGGCGCCCGGTGAGAATCAGTTTCTGCTCGCGCGCAAGGTCCCGGGCCCGCTCGGCTTTTGCTTCGATGGTTCCGTTCTGGAAATGGAAGTTCCCGTGCTGCTCCACCGATTGGACTATTTCCGTCGCCGGATCGAATGTCGCGACCATCTCTTGTGCGGTTGAAACCGCCGGAGTCTGCTTCGGTGAATCCGGAGGCGGCGCAAAGACGACTTTGGTTCCACCCGTTCCGCGAAACCGTTCGAGGTGGCTTGCGGAATCAAAGTCCATGAAGAACCTGGCCGCGGTGACTGTGCGGTTTCCGGCCTTGGTGCTCTCAGGATAGAGAACCAGCGTTCCGGGGCCCGCAGTTTCAGCCTCTCTGAGATTCTTCCCTTGGGGGCGAAAAGAAAACAGGAGCTTTTCGGTTGCCAGGTCTTCCTTCGCGAGCTTCCCCCCCGGGGTCCGCGACGGCGAAGGAGCAGCTTGCCCACCCTGTGACTGGGCAATCGTCAGATGGACCTGGCCTGTGGCCACGCCGTTGGCCGGAACGTGCGTGGCGGGATCAAAATTCAAGACGACTTCGCGCGCGCTCACCTTGCTCAACGCTCCTCCCTGCGTGGACTCGCCGAGCACATGCCCCGCTGCCTGCAGCTTGCTGAGCCGGCTGGTCGCAGGATCGAGATGGCCTCGCAGCACATCGGACTGCAACTGCACCTGGCCGTCCCGCGTCCTATCCAGAGCGTGTGCGTGGCCTTTCAACAGAACTTCCGTAATGCGGTTCTGAGCGTTCAGCGAGATCAAGCCCTGGCTGGCGGTCACCATCCGGGCGCCCTGATGGACTTTTACCGGTCCCCACAGCTGTACGCCTTCGGCTGGTCCGGCGTAGCGAAGGC
Organism: uncultured Acidobacteriota bacterium; assembly: GCA_963783155.1. Lineage (GTDB taxonomy): Bacteria > Acidobacteriota > Terriglobia > UBA7540 > UBA7540 > SCRD01. The sequence goes on from CAWANC010000020.1 coordinate 397,641, forward strand.
GGCTGGCCGACATCTCGATGGGCGCGCCCGGCTGCGCACCGTTTGCAGCGTGGAACGTTGCCTGTACATCCTGCTTCAGGACAATTTCTCCCTTTTCGCTGCCGTAGATCACCCCGCGCGCTGATCCCGAAACGTCGCCCAGTTGAAACTGCACCGGAGTGTCGCTCTCAAGCTGGCTGCCGTGATCGCTGGAAACCACTTTTGAAGTCCTGATATACACCGGGGGGCGCGCGGCATTCGCGTCGGTGGGCGACTGATGGATGGATTGTCCGGGCCTGGCGGCCAGGTCCTGCATCTGGCTGGGCGAGGCATTCAGCACCAATTCAACGTCGCCCGGCGTGGAGAGATTTCCGGTAACCGGGTTGTACACGCCCTCCGGAGTTCGAAGGATGTCGTAGCGGTTTTCCGACTGCCCGAAGTACTCCACGTAGACGTCCTTCAGCACCGTCGAGCCGCCCTGCTTGTAGGCCAGCGTCCGCGCCGCGTGGATGACAAACACCCGCCGCCCGTTTTCCGAACGGGTAAACGTGACGCCTGAAAGCTGTTGGTTGACTTCCTTTGGAAGCTGGGGAGGTTTGGGCAGGGACGTCTGCCGGGCGGCACTGCCCAGCCAGTAGGTGGCCAGGACAATCGCCGCGGTGGCCAGCAGCCCGGCGCCGGCCAGGATCTTAACCCAGCGCTTTCCCCGGATGTGTCGTTGAATGCTGTCGTTCACTATCCCGCGTCATCCTCCGCCTTCTATTCTAAACCTCGGCAGGAAAGTCATCGCTCCGAATCCGGGAATCCATCGGCACTACCGCGGAAAACCGGCGCAACAGGTAAAACTTACACGGTGTTCCAGAATTGAACAGGAATTTGAAAACTCGCACCAATTAAGGATGCAGTAGTTTAATAACATCATTATTATCAATACTTTAAGATTTTACAAAAAATCGTCCCAAACGTCCCAAACGTCCCATTTGGGGCGAGATTAAGGGTGTGTAGGCTATTAACATAAGCTCCAGGGCCCGGTTTGCCCGTCCGCTGCGACATGTTCTGTTTTGCCCCCAGGGAGCCTTCAGGATTGCTTGCGAAACGCGCCTGCCGCCTGGCCCGGATCGGAAAGCCGCGTGCGCCGCCCGGCAATACGGCCCGAAAAGCATCAACACAGAGACGGCAGCGAAGCCCTGCACACCGGGAAAAGCAATACCACAGAGAGCACAGAGAAAATCTGCATGGACGTCGGCAAACTTTTCCTGATGCACAGAGCGCACAGAGGAAGCTCGCGCATCGGGAAGAGCTTTGTAAAGCAGCGATGGCAGAGAGAACCTATGCGCATCCCGCAACGCGTCAACACAGAGCCTGAAGGAAGACTCTGTGCCGTCGGCGTCAACACTTCCCAGGCACAGAGCGAGTGGCGCAAGGCTCCCTTCCCAGGGTCTGCCGTTCATCTGGAATTTCCATTCGCGGGATTTATTCTAACCCGGCGCATCACGGCACGAGGCAAAAAGAAAAGCCGCAGACCTCGACGCGGCGCCTGCGCTTGTATGTTTGCCATCGATGCGGGAACGAAGTGTTTAGGTCAGCAGAGCAAGCCGGTGGGGGAAGCGATTCCGCGCCGGGGCCCGATCCCGCCCAGGCGGGTTCGAGAGCCTGACAGGCCGGCCGGCCCCGCCGCACATAGTCTCCGGCTATTTCCGGCCTAGTGCGAACTGATGTGAATGGATCCGCCGCTGGTGTGCAGGCGAAGCGCCGGTCCGCCCTGGCCGATACTGCCGTGCACGCTGGAGCGCGAAGTGGTACCCACAACCTTCACGGGCAGGTCGGTTGAAACGGAGCCGCCGGAAGTTGAAGCATCAAGGTTGAGATTGACGGCGGGATCGAGGCTCACCCGGATGGAGCCGCCGGAGGTTGTGAGCTCGCCGCCCTGGCCGTTACCTGGCGAGAGCGTTGCCCGGATGGAGCCGCCCGAAGTGTGCGCCATCACGCGGCCCGTCAGGCCGTCAATGTGGATGCTGCCGCCGCTGGTCCGGGCGTCCAGCGACCCGGTCAAAGAATTCACGCTGATGCCGCCTCCGGACGTCCGCGCCTCCACATTTCCGTGAATGTTGGAAGCCTCAATCGAGCCGCCGCTGGTGCCCAGGTTCTGCTCGCCCTCCAGCGATAAAGCCTTCACCGACCCGCCGCCGGTCTTGACGCTCACCCGGGTTTTGTTCGGCACCGTCACCTCAAAGTGCAGGTTGGCGTTCGAGAACCAGCTGAAGCCTTTCCTTCGCGCCGTCACCCGCGCCTGGCCGTTGCTCGATTCGAAATTAAAGTTGTACAAAGATTCCAGGTCGTTGCGGTTGGAGGTGATAACGATCCGGGCGCCTGTGTCGCCGGAACCCGTCACCGTCACGCTTCCCCCGTCCGCCTGCAGCACAAATTCACCGCCCGGCGCGAGCGGCAGCGTCTTCTCCATCCGCGAATCGGCGCACGCCACCGCGCTCAGCGCCACCAGGGCCACCATCAGCAAGCCTGCCGTCTTCGTTTTCATGCTCTCCTCCGCATTCATCAAGCCCCACTAAAACCATTACGCGCCAGCCGCCCCAAATGTTCTAACTTTTGTTGGATTTTTGAGGACAGCAGGTGGCAGGTGGTAGGTGGTATGTGGTAGGTGGCACGTGGCATCGTGGCAGGTGGTAATTCCCTAGGCGCGAGGTCGGTAGGTGCGGGTGCCATGGCCCTGAACGACCATCCGTGAGGCAGCTGGCCAGCGAAGTGAGCGGGTGGAGCGGCCGGGTGAGGATGTCGCGGCGGCGCATACGCGGCGCGAAGCCGTCCCTGGAGTGCGGGAGCATGCTCCCGCCTTCGGCCCGCGAATTTGCCGCGGGAAGTGGCCCCCAAATCGGACGCCAACGAACGGCACGCACGCAAGGCGGCGGCAAGCCGCCGCACTCCAAGGCCCGCAGAACTGTAACCATCCGTTAGAAGCATTAGCTGGTGTTCTGCGGGCAGCGAAGCTGCGCGGGGTTGGAGCGGCCGGGTGAGGGGTATTTTCTGCAGCGGCGCTTTGTCACCGCCGGGTTTCCAACAACGATCCCGCCACGCAAACCTCTTGACGGACTCCTACTTTGTAGCATATCCTACATTGTGGTATTCATTGAGTCGCGAGCATTCACCCGGCGATTGGCGGAGCGGGCCGGTGGTTCGGCTGATGCGGTGCTGTCTCAGATTCAGGAAGACCTGCTTGAAAATCCTGAACGTGGCGCGAAGGTCAGGGGGATGGGCGGAATACGCAAAGCCAGAGCTTCAAACCCCGGCCGCGGAAAAGGGAAACGCGGCGGCTTTCGATATCTTTATCTCTACATCCAGCGCCGCGACCACATTCACCTGCTGTTTCTGCTGGACAAGGATGAACAGGAAGACCTAAGCGCCGAACAGCGGAAGATTCTTCGCGGCCTGGTTGAGGCATTAAAGTAATGGGCAGGAGAGAAGTATGGCAAAGAAAGTTAAGGTCAAAATCTTTGAGGACGTGCGCCAGGCGCTCACCGATGCGGCGGCCTGGGAGCGCGGTGAGAGAGTGGACTTGCGCGTCAGCCGGGTCCCTTCAGCGCCAAAGCCCATGAAGCCGGATGAGATCCGCCGGATTCGGACCCGTCTGCACGCCAGCCAGGCGGTGTTCGCCCGCTTCCTGTGCGTCAGTCCCAAGGCGGTGCAAAGCTGGGAACAGGGCCTCCGCCGGCCGCAAAGTTCAGCACTTCGTCTGCTTGAAATTGCCAAGCGAAACCCACGAATTTTGCTGCGGGGTTAGGGATGGGTGACGGCAGGTGGCATGTGGTATGTGGGTGGTGGCATGTGGTAGATGGCAGGTGGCAGGTTGTATATGGCAGGTGGCAGATGGTGGATGGCCTGACACACTGGGCTGGCCCTGTCATGCCCGTCATCCTGAGCAACGCGAAGAGCCTGCCCTGAGCTTGCCGAAGGGACCTCTGCATTTGCTTTCTTGCGGTCAATACAGGGATTCTTCGCTGCACTCAGAATGACAAACGCGCGCGCGGCCTTGTTTAGGGCAGCATATGGTAATTCCCATGACGGCGCGACGCCGTCCTTGGAGTGCGGGAGCTTGCTCCCGCCTTCGCTCCGCAAATTTGCCGCGGAAGGGGGCCAAAAATCGGGACGCCAACCAACGGGCCGCACGCAAGGCGGCGGACTGCAGGTGGCAGGTGGCACAACCCAACGGTCCGATCTCGCCAGGCGAGATCAGGTAGCGCAGAGTTGTCCCGCCGTGCGGGATTACTCTGCGGTTCTTTCTATAAAATCAAAACCCGCAGAGTTGAAAAACAACTCTGCGCTACCCGCTTTTCCCGGCTTCCTACATCCTACTTGCTATTTCCTATTCCCTCCTCCCCGCCCTCACCCGAAAATTCCCATTGCGCTTCGCGTTATCAGGTGGTATACCATTAGCGAAAGTTGTAAGACCCACAGAAAGACCAAAATTGCAGCGCGGGCTTTCACGACCCGCGGCTTTTGCTCTTCCGGGGAATTTCGGCGTCCGCAGACATTGCACAAAGGGCGGCGTATGTCCCATGTGCGAGGGGGGCATAGGATTGGGATTAAACACAATTGCCCTCCACAGTCAACGAGGTGAATAGTTATGGCAGCATGTGGGTCCAATTCCGATGAGTGATTCCGCAGAGACTCGGAGGCAAATCCAGATGTTCCCCCGCGCGTCGGGTGATCCCCTCTAAAATGGCCTGGCGGGAAGCGGAGTCTACTCAAACATATTCTGCCCCTGGTTCCCACGGGGTTTCGCGCACTACGAACCGTTCCTAGGAGGAGGTGCTCTGTTTTTTTCGCTGCGCCCGGAAGAGGCCATCCTCTCAGACAACAGCACTCACCTCATGAACTGTTAACTCCCAAGTGCGGATAACAGCCAGCGGGTAATCGCGCACCTCAAAAACTTCCAAAACAACGAGGCGGAGTACTACAAGATTAGAGCACATGTGCCAAGGGGGCACGCAGCTCAGGCAGCTCGTTTCATATATTTACAACCCTGTCATTCAACGGAATCCATCGTTTGAACCAAAAGGGCGAGTTTAACGTGCCATACGGCCATAAAACCCATTTGAACCCAGGCGATCCTGAACGAATTCGGCGTGCGAGTGCGATTCTGTCCAGCACTGAACTCCGCTGCGTGGACTTCGAGAAAGCCGGTCGGCGGATGCCGCGAGGGTGATCTGGTATACATGGACCCACCATATACAGTCGCACACGGAAAAACAACGGCTTCCTGAAGTACAACGCAAAGATATTTTCTTGGCAGGATCAGACTCGTCTGTCGAAGGTGGCGAGGAACCTCGCAAGGAGAGGCTGTTCGTCATTGTCAGCAATGCTGACCATCCGTCCATCATGAAACTCTATGAGCGCTTTAAGGTACTACGGATCAGTCGCCCGTCCGTATGGCTGCGTCTAAGCAATTCCGTCGGCATATCACTGAGTGCATCTTCTACCACGAGGGTTACCCTAGTGTCCAAAACGTCAAAGCCCGTGAAAACCTAAGATCGCTGGCCCGTCAAAAAAGTCGAGAGCTTTACGTAACGAAAACTGTAAACCACAAGCTGGTGGATGACTTCCTTGAATAAGGGCTGGGCAATTGACCGCGAAAACAAACAATCGGTTCGGCTACGAAAAGCGAAGCCCCACGGAGCACTTCTGAGGACCGGGTTGGTCTCATGCTTTACCGAATGGATTTCGCAAGCCTTTCCGCTGAAGGGGGTGCTACGTTAGCCTTGAATCCGAAGGAGCAGGATAGCCCGAAAAATCAGATAGACGTTCTGGCTATGGATCTGAGGTCGTCATTGCAATTGAATGCAAGTCCGCTGAGAAACCGAGCAAGAGACCGCAGTTTCAAGAGGAACTAGCAAAGCACTATCATCCGCAAAGCGCTATCCCGGGCCATAAGTTCGCAATTCCCCTCTGCGACTAACCGTCAGGTCGTGTTGGGATATATTCCTCTCCGATGCCTCCCTCTCAGGTAACGATGTCGCGCGGGCTAAGAACGAAAATGTCGTGCTCTTCGATCAGGACGAAATCCGACTTACTATGAAGCGCTGGCTGCGCACCTGGGACCAGCAGCGAAATCACCAATTGCTCGCGGATATGTTACCGGGCAAGACCGTTCCTGGACCTCGCGATAAGGGCTGTCTGCAAGGATAAAAAATGGGGGGTACACACTGCTATACATTCTCCATATCGCCGGAGTATCTTCTCAAGATTTCGGTACGTTTCCCATCGTCCAAGGGTAAGGCATCCGACGTTGACACGTATCAGCGGATGCTAAGAAATCCCCGCCTGAACGCTATCCGAGAGTACATTAGAGACGACGGCATCTTTCCGACAAACATCGTGGCAAATATCGGAGACAAAAAGCAACTTCAGTTTGATCGAATTCACCAAGATAAGGCGTGACCAAGAAAATGGTGTTCTTGGATGGAGCTAACCATAAGACCAAGCTGAAATGTGCCTGGACTATTGACGGACAGACCGCCTTTACGCGTACTGGGGCAGCGAACGGGCTGCGAAAAGCCGCATTTCGGTTCTAGCGTTTGAGGGCCTGCCTCCTAGCGAGCAAGCTCGGCTTTTCATCGACATCAACGCGAAACAACGGCGTGTCAAACAGTCATTGCTTCAGGAACTTGACGCTGAACTTCACTGGGATGCAGTCGATCCTTCCGACAGGGTGCGGCTATCGTTTCAAAGGCTGTTCAGATACTTGAGGCTGACCCGGAATCCCCGCTTTACCAAAGGGTACAAGAAGCCGACGACGCGAAGGATGACATCCGCTGTATCAGTTTCTGACAAGCGTTTATAGTGCGATGATGAAGCCCGGGTTTCATATTGTGAAGGAGAAGAAGGGACGAGTACTAGAGTACGGCCCGCTCTGGGCTGGCGATAATGACACTACCTCCGGCGAACCGTTTGCTCCTTGAAGAGCTGGCTGAACATAGTCCGCAACTCAGCCTCGGATTGGTGGGACAGAGGCTCTGGCGACGGTGGTCGTTTGGCAATAAACGACGGCGTAACAACCTGCTTGAACGTTCTTCGAAGTGTTTATCAACATATAGACAGTCAGGGACAAGATTAATTCATCTCGATGACGAAGACTTGTGCGAATGGTTGGAGGATATGGAGAAGCTCTCGGTAAATACTTCGCGTCATTTTCGGAGCAGGATCGGAAGAGATTCCGTGACCTGCGGGTGTTCAAGGGACAAACTGGCAAACACGGGAGATGCCAAAAGGCCATCCAAGCGGCCTTCCCCTCCTTTAACCCGCTGGGCTGGCTGATTTCTTGGAACTCGAGAAAGCACACACTAACATCAAGGCGAAGGAAGTAATTGATCGGATCGAGCGAACGCTCCAGAAGGCGTATGGATGAGTTGCGGCAAGTGTGGCCGAGGATTCCCAATGGTGGATGATCGGTGTCCCAAAGAACTGTTCGAAAAAAGGTCACTGAAAGACTCGAAGACAACGACGAAGGCGAGGCGGCAAGGAGAATTACTTTGATCTCATCGACTATAAGCATATTGCATTACAGAACTGGTCGCTTTTCGAGCCACTGCTTCGCATACGGGAACAAGGGGAACAAGGAAAAGCGTCTTTCATGGTTCAACTTCGTTAACAAAAAGAGAAAATATCGTTTCGCATGCCTCATCAGCAGTGACTCTTTCGATAGAAGAGTCGAACGAGCTCCAAGAATACGATAGGTGGCTTTCCGAGCAGACGGGATTGGGCCGAGCCACAGGTGTGAGTGAGTAGCTTGGTCCTCCGGTGTTGAGGTCCATGGGTACCTGACCGGGCGAGGCCAGGAGTCACAGGCCGCGGATTTTCGGCTTGCAAAGCTGTTTGTGTTCCATGAATATGCGCGGCATGGCGCGATTGGATTGTAATGGCAACGTCTACCATAATCGGGGCTGGCGCAGATGCTTGCCTTTTAGTATCTGCGATCTCGCGAAGCGACAGGTTCCTGCCCCGCAAAACGGCGAACGTGGAACAGCCCCCGAAGGGGGGCGGAAGACTTTAGCCCACGGCGCGAGCGAGAGGCGCGGTCTTCCGGTGTTGAGGTCCGCGGGTTT
>CAWANC010000021.1:0-32009 GCA_963783155.1 uncultured Acidobacteriota bacterium
AAAAGAGTTCGTAAAAGCAAGGTAGCGCAGAGTTGTCCCGCCGTGCGGGATTACTCTCCGGTTCTTTTATCGGAAAAAACAGCCGCAGAGTCACAAGACAACTCTGCGCTCCCCAATCCGACGGCACGACTGAAATCGTGCCCTTTCGCAATTTCCATTACGGATCGCGAAGCGATCTTGGAGTGCGGGAGCTGGCTCCCGCCTTCGGCCCGTTCCGGGGCTAATCCCTCGTCTGAATCCCTTGCTGAATTCCAAAGCGAACCTGAGAACTCTCACGAAAGGAGCTCGCGTGCTGTCGCGCCTGATGCGAGGCGCGGATATCAGCCTGCCCTTGCAATCCAGGGCTTCCCGGATAGCCCTGATTCTGCTGGCGGCCATTCCGGGCGCGGTGCTGGGCTTTCAGGCGGCGCGCATGGCCCTGGCGGCGAGATTGGGCAGCCGCCTTGATGTTGCCGGTCTCCGGCGGGCCATCGCTCTGGATCCGGGCAATGCCGGTTACGAACATCAACTGGGGCTCATCGACGCTTATTCGTTCGGCCCGGCCAGCTTTCCTGATGCGGTCAAGCATCTTCGAAAAGCGACGGAGTTGAACCCGCGCAAGGCACAGTACTGGTCTGATCTGGCCGAAGTCTGTGACAGCACGGGCGATGCGGCCTGCTCCAACCCGGCTGCGGAGCGGGCGCTGAAGTTGAGTCCGGCCACCCCGCGCTTTGAGTGGAAAGCGGCGAACCATTTTCTGCGGGAGGGCCGCGTTGACGACGCGCTCCGACATTTCCGCCGCTTGCTCGCGCTCGACGACAGCTACGCGCAGCCGGTGTTTCAGATTTGCCTTCGCGTGACGCGCAGCCCGCAAACCATCCTGGATGCGGTGATTCCCGCAGGCAGTCATCACCGGTTGCAGCTGGCTTATCTGGATTTTGTGAGCGCTCAGGGAGACATCGATTTTGCCAACAGTCTCTGGGCAAAGATTTCATCCGACGGGGTCGCCTGCAGATTTGAAGATGTGAGGCCCTACGTGGAAAATCTATTGGCTTCAGGCCATCTGAGGCAGGCGGCTGCCGTGTGGCGCCAGCTTGAACGGGCCGGCGTGATTCCCGGGTCCGCTGAAGACCGTGCCGCCAACCTGGTTTACAACGGGCGATTTGCTCACACTCCTCTGGACGCCGTTTTTGACTGGCAGATGCGCAACCTTCCCTATGTGGAAACGGACTTCCACGATCCCTCGGCTTTCCGCGGTTCGCGCTGCTTGCGGGTGGATTACGCTGCGGGTAGAAACCTGGAATCGGAACCTGTCTGCGAATTTGTACCCGTCGTTGCAGGCCGCGCCTACCGCTTGCGGGCCGAGGTGCGCAGCGAAAACATCACTTCCGCGAGCGGCCCGCGACTGCGCGTGACGGACCCGGATTGCGCCGCCTGCCTGAACGCTGCAACCGCAGACCACCGTGGGAACAACCGCCTGGCACCCGGTGGTTCTGGATTTTACCGCCGCTGCGCAGGCGCGGGTCGTCCGGCTTTCAGTGTGGCGAGCCCGCTGCCGCACCTTTCCCATGGAGATCAGCGGCAGCTTCTGGCTGGACGACGTGTCCATCACTCCGTTGGATTCCACGCCGAAGGAGACAGCTTCAGCAAAATGACCATGGCTACGCCCGCCGTGACGACAACAAGCTTGCCGATCTCCGCTGAATGGCAGGACGCCCGCAGCCGGAATTCCTCTCTCGTCTTTTCCCTGACGCGCCGGGGGCTGGTGGCCATCCTGCTGGCTGCTCCGCTGGCTTTCGGCGCCGTCGAGCCCTGGGCCTGGGCCGCCTTGCTGATCGCTTCCTTTGTCCTGCTGACGCTCTGGACCATCGGGAGCGTGCGGCAGGGAGAGCTGAAGATCCGCGTCTCGCCACTCTACCTGCCCGCAGTGCTGTTTCTTGTGCTCTGCATCGCGCAACTCTACGGCGGCATCACGCTGGACGCCTATGCCACGCGGGAATCCATCTTCAAGCTGGTCATGGCGCTCGTCATCTTCTTTATCGCCGGGCAGGTGTTTGCGCGGGCTTCAGACGATGCATGGAGTGAACTGGGCTTGGTCATCACGCTCTATGCCTTTGCGCTGGGACTGTTTGCCATCCTGCAGTTTTTTTCCAGCCATAACCTTATCTATTGGAGCGTCAGAAGCCACGGCTGGACCTTTGGGCCTTACGTCAACCACAACGACTACGCAGGGCTGATGGAGATGCTCATCCCCATTACCGCGGGGTATGTTCTTTCGCGCCCGCGCACGGACCCCCGGCGGCTGCTGCTGGCCTTCGCGCTTTCGGTCCCTGTGGCCTCGGTGCTGCTTTCCGGTTCGCGCGGAGGCTTTGTTTCCCTGCTGGTTGAGGCCTTGCTGCTCGGGTGGATTCTCTGGCGGCGCTCCGGCCAAAGTGGCCACCGGCTGCGATCGATGCTGCCCATCGGATTCGCGGCAGCCGCCCTGCTCTTTTTCTGGATGGCGCCGAACCATCTGGTCAGGCGCCTTGCAGCGCTGGCGAACGTGACCCGCACCACCGAGATCACCTTCGGGCAGCGCGAACTTGCAGCCCGTGACACCCTCCGGATTTTCCGCGACCATCCGTGGCTTGGAATCGGCCTGGGCAGTTTCAACACGGTCTTTCCGCAGTACCGGACTTTTCCCACCGACCTGGGATGGGCGCACGCGCACAACGATTACGCCGAGGCGCTGGCGGAGACGGGCGCGGCGGGCGGCGCGCTGATCGTCTTCTCGCTGGCGCTGTTCTTCACCCTGGCGTTCAGGAACCTTGCCGCCGGACGGCGGGATGCAGGCGGCTGGATGCAGCTTGGAGCGGCCGTGGGGTGCTGCGGCCTGCTGGTCCACAGCCTGGTGGACTTCAACCTGCACATTCCGGCCAACGCCGCCTGGTTTGCCGTGTGCGTGGGGCTGGCCGCCACCCGCCGCGGGCGGCGGAGGTATCTTAGCTATCTAGGCTAGTTTAAGGCGATTTCGGCGCCGAATGGGACGTATGGGATTTTGATCAGAGATTTTCTGAAAATTTGAACTTATTGAAAATAATACAGTTATTTTATTTATTCACCGTTAAAATTTTGAGTTTTAAAAAATGTGTTCGATTATGATACATCGTGTAAAATTTTCCGATTGGATGGCGATTTTAAAATGCTAGCCTTTTTTCGCCGCCTTCCGGCCCTGAAAGGCGGCCTGGCGTGACGCGCCTCCGGCGGCTTCTCTCGAGCATTCGCGCCTCCTACGTGCGTTTTGCCGTGACGTCGGCCTGCTCGCTGGCGGCCGTGCCCATCTATCTCCACTTTCTCGGCAGGGAGCAGTACGGGCTCTGGCTCACCCTTCTGAGCGTGCTGATGCCTCTTTCCCTGATGAGCATCGGTTTCCCCACGGTCAGCCAGAACATGCTGGCTGAAGCGCGGGCGCGCGATGACTGGCAGACGGTAAACCGCGTCCTGAGCACCAGCTTTATCTTCCTCTGCGTTGCGGCCGTTCTGGCCTGCCTGCTGATGGCGATGGGGCTGCGGCTGGGCGTGGTGCAGGGGCTGCTGAAGACCGGGTCCGGCCCCGCGGCCTCGGTTGTGCCGGCGCTGGTTTTGGCTCTGGCCGGTTTTGCCCTGGGCCAGCCTTTGCAGGTGTTTCGCCTGGGGTTCCGGGCGTTCGAGCGGGTAGACCTTGAGCAGTACGGGCTTGCCGCGCTCAGCGCCGCCAATCTCCTGCTCACGGCGCTGGTGCTTTGGGCCGGAGAGGGAATCGCCGGCGTGGCGGCGGTTTACGCGTTTCTGCAAGTGGCCGCAGGGGTTGTATTCTTTGCCGCGCTCATGCGGAAGTTCAAGCGCCTGCGCTTCTCCATGCGGAACTTCTCGCTCAGGCTGGCGCGCCGGATGCTGGCCCCGGGCTTCCATTTTTTCGTGGTGTCGGTTTCCGGGGTTCTGATGTGGGGAATCGACAACCTGGTGATCGCCGGCGTTCTGGGGGTTGGGTTCGTCACGGCCTTTGCCATTGCGTCGCGCCTCACCTCGCTGCTGCGCGGGCTGATCGCCCTGCCGTTTTCGACCAGCGGTCCCACCATCACGGCGCTCAGCGCGGAGGGCAGTGTAGCGCCGCTTCGCCGGCTGTTTTTTCTCTCCACGCGGCTGGCGTTTTCCGCGGCCGTCCTGTTCGCCGTGGAGCTTGGGTTCTTCGGCCGCGATTTCATCCGGCTGTGGGCGGGCCGGGCGGTGGTGGTGGACGCGGCCACCTTTGCGGCGCTGGTTGCAATCCTGGTGGTCAATGTCCTTCAGCAGCCCGCCTATGCTTTCATCATCGCCACCACGCGCCACCGGACATTTTCCTGGCTCAGCCTGCTGGAAGGCGCGGCGAACCTGGTGTTGTCGTTGTGGTGGGTCCGCCGCTGGGGCGTGCTGGGGGTGGCGCTGGGGACGCTGGTTCCTCAGGCGCTCGTTTCCGGCGTCTACCTGCTGGTGGCGGGCGCCCGGATGAACGGCTTCGCCTTCTCCGAACTCTGGAAAGCGAACCTCCGGTCGCTGGCTTTTCCGGCCGTGGCGTCGTTGTCGGCGGCGTTTTTCCTTCGCGATTTTTCAACAACCTGGCTGGGGTGGGCGGCTTCCACGGGGCTCACGCTGCTGGTTTTTGCAGCGACCTGCTGGCTGGCTTCCGCCACCCCCGAAGAGCGCGGAATCCTGGCCGGGGCGCTGCGGGCGGCATGATGGAGCGGCGGCGGAATTTATCGCGGCGGGCCGGGGAGCGCCGGCTTTGACCAGGTAAAAAAGCCCTCTCCCCTCGGGAGAGGGCATGAATAGCCTGGGGACGCCTTTCTCCTCAAAGGACACCTGAATGCGCATCCATCCTTCCATCTCGGTGATTGTCGCGACTTACCATCGCGAGGACTCTTTGATGGATTGCCTCGACTCGCTGATGGCGCAGGACTACGCGGGGCGAATGGAAATCATTGTGGTGGAGCAGGGCCGGTGGCGCCCCCACGAAGTGCTGAACTTTTTCTTCTTCCTGCACCGCCGGAGGATCATCCGAATGGAGCAGCAGGAGCCCAACCTTCCCAGGGCGAGAAACGCTGGCTGGGCAGCGGCGCGGAATGAGCTTCTGATTTTTGTCGATGACGACATGGTGCTGCCCGCGGGCGCGGTGGCCCGTCTGGCGAGCCACGTCCTGCCCCGTTCGCGCTGCGCGGTGGCAGGGCTTCCCGTTTCCGACCGGGCGCCGGAGAGTTCGTTGGCGGATTATGCGCGCCTCTATGGAGAGCGGATTCGAGATGCGGCGTCCGGCCTGATCGAGCACCCTTCCTACATCCCTTCTCCTTTCTGCCTGCCCACACAACTTTGCCGGGCGCTGGGTGGCTTTGATGAAAACCTGGGAAGGCTGAGTCCTCCGGCCTACGGGGAGGACAACGATTTCTGGCAGCGGGCCGGCAGGTCCGGTGTCAGGCTCTTCATGGACCCTTCCGTCCGGGTCTTGCACCGCGACCACCTGGCGGGCGGGTGCGGCTCGCGGCAGACCGACCCCGGCCTGGCCCTCAAATACCACATGAAAAGCATGGCCTATATCCGCATCAAGCACCACGGGCGTCTGGGCGCCGGCGGCTGGCTGCAACTGGCGCGCGGCTACCTGCTGAACCGCGAGATTCTGAGGAGCAGCCCACGAGAGGTGCTTGGAAATTTCCAGACCCTCCGCACGGCCCTTCAGGAAGTCAAAGTGTTCATGGCTGAGAACGGACCGCGACGCGGTGCAGGCGAGGCTTTTTCCGGCCAGTCCCTGCAAATGAACTTATTGAAGAGACAGGAGCATTAATTCTCGAGACCGCTGTTTTAAACACGCAGCCGGCTGGCGGTATTGAAGTCCCGGCAATGTGCTGTCCGTCCTGCGGCAGGTCTGTGGGGCTGAGCCCCCGGAATGGCCGGTGCCGGTGCGGAAAGCGTTTCAACTGGAAGGGCCGCGTCCTGGACTGTTCGGCAGGTGAAGATGGTTTCTATGAGGGAAGATACAACGCCGAAATCCACTTTGACGCCGCCCGGCTGGCGCGCCCCGGCGGGCGAATCCTGCTGCACTTCCTGGTCTATGGCTATTACGAAACCATCCTGCACTTCGTGCCGCAGGGCGCTCGCATTCTCGACATCGGTTGTGCGGGCGGGGCGGAACTGCTGGCCCAGCGGGGCCGGGTAACGGGCCTCGACGTTTCGCTCCGAGCCGCGGAAACCGCCGCCCGCCGGTATCCCCGCGCCATTCGCGGCGACGTCAGGCGCCATCGATTTCCCGCCCGGCTCGTTCGACGCCATTGTCTCAAGCTTTGTGTGGGAACACATGAAGCCGGATGAAAAGGACCTTCTCCTCAGCAAGTTTCAGGTCTGGCTGCGCCCGGGTGGCAGGGTGGTTCTCCTGTTCGACGTTGAAAGCCAAAACCCGCTCTTCCAATGGGCGCGGCGGCATCCGGAACTTTACCGCGAGGGATTTATTGAGCACGACGGCCACTTCGGGCTGGAGACCGCAAGCGCCGCCCTCAAGCGTTTTTCAAGCCATGGATTTCTGATCCGGCGGCATCACGCCATGAACCGGACGCCCCTGCAGCACCTTCCCGTCTGGGGATGGTTTGCGCCCTACGGGCAGGATTACCGGGTGCTGCGCCTGCTCACGAAACTGGGCAGCTCGATTGCAGAGAACCGGATGGCCAACCGCGCCTACACCGGCAGCGTTCAGCTTTTTGATGACACCCTGGGCAGCCTTTTCCCGAGGGACTGGGCAAGACTGTTGATGGTGGCGCTTGAAAAGCCTTTGTAATTCCCGCCCGGGATGACCCGGTTATGGCCTGGAACCACATCAGCGGCTAAAGCCGCATTCGATGGGCTGGCTTTACGGCACGAGTCAACTCGTACCCTTTCTCCTTTGCGAAAAGAGATTCCACCGGCTTCAGATCATGCCTGCGGTAAGAACAAGATGAAAATCCTTGTGGTTGGTCCACAATTTCCGGATTCTTTTGCGCGGAACATCGTGGCGACTCTTGAGCGGATGGGCCACCAGGTGGCAGGCGTTGAGGGCGTGCGGACGCGGCATCACGGCAACAGGCTTGCGAACGGCTTCTGGAACTATCTGCCCAAAGTTTTTCCGGCGCTGGAAAAGAGGTTTTTTCGCGAGGTGGTGCGGACGGCCGCAGCCGTCCGGCCCGGCCTGGTGCTGGTGACCTGCGGCGGCGTGCCTCCGCAAGTGGTAAGCGAATTGAAGCGGGTATCGGGCGCGAAAGTCGTTTGCTGGTACACGGACCCCGTGACCAATCTCTATCGTCACTACCTGCTGGCCTCAGACTTCGATTTCGTTTTTCTGAAGGAACCTTTTCTGGTTCGCGTGGCCCGCGACAAGCTGGGCCTCAATGCCTTCTATCTGCCGGAGTGCTGCAACCCGGCGTGGCACCGGCCCATCGATCTGAACGGCGATGACCGCAAAAAGTATGGCTGCGATCTGGCGGCGCAGGGCAGCCTGCACTATTACCGGGCGCGGATGCTGGAAGCTTTTGCGGATTACGAGCTGAAAGTCTGGGGCCGCAACTGCCCCGCCTGGCTGGACTCGCCGGTGAAGAAACGCTATCCCAACCTGTTTATCGCCGAGGAAGTAAAGGCCAGGGCGTTCGGTTCGGCAAAGATTGTGATCAATACCCTGCAATGCGCGGAAATCGAGGGGGTTAACTGCACGCTGTTTGAGGCTGCCGGATGCGGGGCTTTCCAGATTGCCGACTGGAAGCCGTCGCTGCCGGAGCTGTTTGAGCCCGAGCGAGAAATCGTGACCTTCCGGACGCGCCGGGAGCTCAAAGAGAAAGTGGATTACTACCTGGCAAGGCCCCAGGAGCGCCGGGAGATTGCCGCCCGCGCCTGCGCCCGCGCCCATCGCGACCACACCTACGAAAAGCGGCTGGCAAGGATGTTTGAGGTGATGGGACTGGCCGGGAAAGAGCATGAGTTTGCAGGTGCCGTAACGGCTCAGGGGCTGAAGCCCCTGAAAATATGGCCCATTGATACGTCGGAGCTAAAGCTCCGACCCCCTGGGGAAAAGCTCTGGGACCAGATGTGAAATTAGGAGGTCGGACCTTCAGGACCGACAAAAAAGGCCAAGAGGAAAAAGGGCTTCAGCCCCTGAAGGAACGCAAACATGGGAAAGCTAATCCACCGGACGGCACCCGATTGCACCTATTTTGTTACGACAAAAACCTGGCAGAACCGCGCCCTGTTCAAGGTTGATAAAGTTGCTGAAATCATGACAGACCGGCTGTTCGAATGCCGGGATCGAGACACTTTTCGGTTGCACGAATTTGTCATTATGCCCGACCATTTGCACTTGCTCTTGACACCCGGAAGCACGACATCCCTCGAAAGGGCCATCATGATGATTAAAGGTGGAAGCTCACACGAGATTCACAGGGTGCGTGGTCATAAGATGGAAATCTGGCAGGCAGGATTTCATGACGTGACCGTCCGGGATGAAATTGACTATCTTGCCAAGCGGGAATACATCCGGATGAATCCGGTAAAAGCAGGTCTGATTGAGAGTCCGGAAGATTGGCCCTTTGGATCAGCTAACGGGAGGTTTCAATTGGACCCAATGCCGGAACGTCTGAGAGGGCCTCAGGGGCTGAAGCCCTTCAGGTGCGGAGCCGGTAATGTCGGAGCTAAAGCTCCGACCCCCTAAGTGAAAGGGACCAAATTGCATTAGCAAATTCAGGAGGTCGGACCTTCAGGTCCGACAAACAAGGGCCAAAAAGAAAAAGGGCTGAAGCCCCTGAACCCAATCGTCCTGGCATCCTAACGGCACGACTAAAGTCGTGCCCGTTCGCAAGAGTCCTGCCCTTTCGCCAGGAAACAAGACAACCCATGTCCAATTCTTCACTGCACATTCCCGTCTCCCAGGCGGAGAGCCGTCCGGTGACGGCGGCGCACCTTCTTCTGCTGTCGTTTGTTTCCCTCGCGGCCGCGCTGTGGGGAGCCTTCTTCGTTCTGGGGGCGCGGGGAGTGCAGTTTGAGCAGTACCTGCTGCTGCTGGGTTTCTTTGGGCTGGCGTCCGCCCTCTTCATCTTTTCCCGGGTGAGAGAAAACGCTATGGGGATCTTCTATTTCCCGGTGTTTCTAACGCTCCTGCTCTTTTTCCGCTTTGGCCTGGCGCCGCTGGCCTGCTTTCTGGACCCACGGAACCTGAGCCCCGACTTTGGCGGCCAGTACGGGTATCTGCTGCAGGCGCTGGAGTACATCATCATCGGCATGCTGGCCTTCTGGGCGGGGTGCGCCCTGGCCGCCAGGAAACGCGGCCCGGAGGGGTTGGAATCCGCGGAGCAAACCGCGAAACCGGACCGGGCCGGATACGCCACCCTGACCGTGGCGCTGCTGGTTTACGCGGGCGTTTTTGCCATCAGGCTGTACCTGCTTCACGCGCACCTTTACGACTACGTGGGCACCTGGAAGGACTATTACGCCAACCTCAGCCTGTTGCAGGTGCTGGGAACCGTCGCCAGCCTGGGAGGCGCCGGGGTCCTGGCTTTTGTGACGATCGAAAGATACTTTCACCCTTCCGATATGCCCTGCTGGCTGCTCTTCTGGGTGGTTCTGGTGTCGGAGGTTGCGTGGGGACTGGCGTCCGGCATGAAGGCCCGCGCCATCCAGCCGTTGATCATTGTGGCCATCATCTCGTCGCTCATCCAACGGAGATTCAGGAAGCGATGGGTGGCCGTGGCGCTGCTGGGCCTTGTGGCCCTCTATCCTTTCTCAAACAACTACCGCCGGCTGGTTCGGCAGGAAGGCGGACTGGCCAGCCCGGCCGCCGTGGCCTCCACGGGCCTCCAGGCTCTTTCCCAGACCCAGGCCTCTCGAAGCAGCGCCTCCGGCTGGGCCCGGAGCGGAGGGCGCATGTCGGTGAAGCGCCTCGACATGCTGACCAGCGTGGGGCTGGTGCTGTGGCTGGGGCCGAGGGCCCGGCAGCTGCAGGGAAAAGAACGCTGGTGGATGCTCCCTTACTATCCTTTTATTCCCCGCTTCATCTGGCCTTCCAAGCCGGTGCTGGACAAGGGGCTGAGGTTCAGCCTGGCGGCCGGATCGGTTGCCACATCGTCGATGGCCATCACCTATCCCGGAGACCTCTATGCGCTCTTCGGGCTGCCGGGAATTGTGCTGGGGATGTTTCTGCTGGGAGTGGTGTGCCAGGCGCTGACCAACACCATAACGCGCAGGCTCGACAAGCGCCGCCTGTTTGTCTATGCCGCCATGTTCATGGGTGTCAGCCACCTGGAAACGGACGCCTTCAGCTATCTCACCAGCCTGATGAAAATCTTTGTCCTGCTCAGCGTGGCCGCCCTGGTGATCTACGGCCTGCCGCGCCGCGCAACTGAAGCTCCTGCCGCGATAAAGATGAGACAGCCATGCGAGTCCTGATTCTGACGCCGGACATTGATACCCGGGGCGGCATTGCCCGCTATACGGCCACGCTCGCCTTGGCGCTGGCGGAGTTGGCGGGCGGCGGAAACGTCCACGTGCTGCCGCTGCTGGGCGTTGCCGGCGCCGGAGAAAAATTGCCGCCCTGCCGGGTTTTTAATCCTGTCGCCGGACGCCTGAGCGCTGCGGCCAAATTCCGGTTTGCCTGGAAGGCGCTGGGGCTGGGACGCCGCCGTTACGACCTGGTGGTGGCAACGCATCTCGGAATTTCTGTGGTTGCCGGCATGATGCGCGCGCTTTACGGTACACCCTTCTGGGTGGTCTGCCATGGGAGAGAGGCGTGGGGGCGCTTTCCGGCTGACGTGCGCTGGGCCGTCCGGCGGGCCGAACTGCTGCTTCCCGTCAGCCGCTTTACGGCGGAAAGGGTGGCCAAGGTGAACGGCATTCCCCAGGAGCAAAATGCGCGTGCTCTATAACGCCATTCCGGACGATTTTGCCGGCCGGCTGATGGCTCCGGACGGTGCGAACGGCGCCGCCGCGGTTTCAGGGCGAAAAGAGAAACGCATCCTTTCAGTGGGGACGGTTTCGCGGGAAAGCGCCTACAAGGGTTTCGACACGGTGATCAGGGCGCTGCCGGAAGTGCTGCGAACTTTTCCGAACGCGCGCTACGTGGTGGCGGGCGAAGGCGACGATATCGAAGGGTTGAAGCGGCTGGCGCGCGATGCGGGCGTCGAGGAGCGGGTGGAATTTACAGGCGGCATTCCGGACGCGGAACTTGCAGCCTTGTATCGCTCCTGCGAGGTTTTTGCGCTGCCCAGCCGGACCGAGCCGCCGAACGGGAAGGGCTGGCAGGGAGAAGGTTTTGGCAGGGTCTATGTGGAGGCCGCGCTGGCCGGAAAACCGGTGGTGGGCAGCACCGGCGGTGGCGCCGCTGAGGCCGTGCTGCATGAAAAGACCGGCCTGCTGGCGGATCCGGAATCGGTTGCGGAGGTGGCAGGCAGCCTGATCAGGCTTCTCGGCGACCCGGAACTGGCCGGGCGCATGGGCCGGGAAGGACGGCGATGGGCCTCGCACACCTTCACCGTGCCGGTGGTTCGCCGCGCTCTCGAAAAGATGCTGGACCGCTGCACCGGAGGCCGAAGTTAATGGCGTTGCTGGAAAAGATCACCCGGGCCAACCGCCGATTGAATGACTGGGCTTTCCCGAGAGAGCGTGTCCGGTATGTGCATCGTTTTCGCGACCTGGCCTGCAAAGTTTCCGGGGGCGGCGCTCTGGTTCTGCACCTGGGTTCGGGCCCCGTTGACCTCGGCGCCGATCTTGAAAGGCGAGGGAAAAGAGAGACCCTGATCAACCTCGATCTCGGGCTGCAGGACCTGCAAAAGAACCCGGGAGCTCGGAAGGTGTGCGCGGATGCCGGAATGTTGCCCTTCAGCGAAGAGCGGTTCGACGCCATCTGTTCCGAGCACGTCTTTGAACACTTTGCCGCGCCCGAGCTCGTTCTGGCGGAATGCTTCAGGGTGCTGAAGCCAGGAGGGAATCTGGTGGTGAGCGGACCCAACGGGAGGTCCTACATCGCTTTGGCTGCTCGTGTAACTGCGTTGGATTTCCACGACACGATCCGTCACCTTAACCGTGGCGGAACCGAAAAAGCCTCTGAGGGTTTCCGCACCTTTTATCGCTTTAGCACGCCTCGAACCATCCGCCGCCTGGCCCGCCAGTCAGGCTTTGAGGTGAGGGCGGTGGAACGGTTCGTGGGTGAACCGTGTTACACAACCTTCCTGCCGCTGCTCCACCTGCTGTTTATCGCGTTCCATTTGCTTCTTGAAAAGTTATCTCCTTTGCTGGGTTTTCACATCACGGCCGTAGCGGTGCTGCGGAAGCCGCTCCGCCATCGCGCCGAGGGGGTTCCGCGCCCTCCGGCGGAGCAAATCCAATTGGGAGTCGCCGCCCACTGAAATGAAAATCGTCATTAACGCAGCTTCGGCAAAGATGGGTGGCGCGGTGAGCTACATCGCCAATCTGCTGCGGCAGTTGTCCGGCGAGGGTGAGGGGGCTGAGTTTCTGGTCTTCCTGCCGCCGGAAACCGCGGCAAAGCTGGAACGCCCCGGCCCCAACATCCATCTGCTGCCCACGCCAATCGGCAGCGCCGGATTGCTGAGACGATTGTGGTGGGAGCAGGTGACGCTGCGCCGCTTCCTGAAAATCCGGAAGGCGGATGCGCTTTACTCCACCGCGAACTTTGCCATGTTTTTCTGTCCCGTGCGGCAGATTCTGCTGGTGCGGAATGCGCTCTATTTTTCCCAAAGTCTGCCGGGAAATGTTTCTGCCGAAGCATCGGCTGGGATACCGGCTGGCGTTTGCGTTGCGGCGATGGCTGATCGTCCGGAGCGCCAGGGCCGCGGACGTGGTGATGACACCTACGAGGTCGATGCTGAACGAGCTGCGGGGCTCGGTGGAGTTGAAGGCGGCCGTGGTGAATCCGTATGGCGTTGCGGCGCCGAAGTTGCACCGAAAAACGCGGGATGAGGCCGCGCGGCGCAGCCAGGGGGTGGGGAACCGGGCTGTCCGGCTGCTCTACGTTTCGCTCTACAGCGAACACAAAAACCTCAGCACGCTGCTGAAGGCGCTGGAGATTCTGAACGCCGGTGCCGGCCGCAAATTTAAATTGATCACCACCGCCGATCCCGCCTGGCCTGGTGCCGCGTGGACTGTGACCCACCGGGAAGATATCCGCCTGGCCCGCCGGCCCGGCATCGCGGAGTGGATAGAATTTGCCGGCCCTTTAAGCGCCGAAGATGTCGCGGAGCTTTACACGTCCGCGGACATCTTTGTGTTTCCGTCGCTGGCGGAATCGTTCGGATTTCCCATGGCCGAAGCGATGCACCACGGACTGCCGATTGTGGCTGCGGATACGCCGGTGAACCGCGAAGTGTGCGGCCGGGCCGCTATCTATTCCAACCCGCTGAGCGCCGAAGAGCTGGCGGGCCGGCTGCGGGGCCTGGCTGCCGACAGTGATCTCCGCCGGCACCTCGGGGCCATGGGGCGCGGGGAATCGGCCGCCCGGTTTCGCTGGAGCGCCCACGCCCGGCGAATGATGGAAGCGGCGGGCCGCCCCCGGACGAACCACTTGCGAGGTTTCCGAGGGGCAGCTCCTTCAGCGGCGGGCGTGAATGCGGCGAAGGCGCCGGTCAGCGTGCTGGTTCTGACCCGCAACGAGGAGGCCAACATCGCCGCCTGCCTCAAAAGCGTGGGCTGGGCGGGCGAAGTGTTTGTGGTGGATTCATTCAGCACCGACAGCACCGTGGTGATTGCCGAACGCCTGGGAGCGAAAGTGCGCACCCATCGCTTCCAGGGTTACGCCGCGCAGCGCAACTGGGCGCTCGAACACCTGCCGTTTTCGAATGACTGGGTTCTGATGCTCGATGCCGACGAGCGCGTTCCCGCGGCGCTGGCCGCCGAGATCGCCAGGGTAGTCAGTGACCTGCCGAATGGCCAGGCGGGATTCTATCTGAAGTTTCGCCACATTTTCCTCAACCGCTGGCTGAAGCACGGAGGACTTTATCCCGCCTGGGTCCTGCGGCTCTTCCGCCGCCAGCGGGTACGGATTGAAGAGCGCCCCCTCAACGAGCACGCGATTCTCGATGGGGCGGCGGGTTATCTGCAGCAGCCGTTTGACCACGAGGACCGGAAACCGCTTGCCGACTGGGTGGCCCGGCACAACCGTTACGCGGGCCTGGAAGCGGAGGAGTTTCTTCAGGAGACGGTTGCCGGCGGATACCGTTCGTCCATCCGCATCCGGCTCCGGGGAAGCCAGGCGGAAAGGAAGCGCTGGATCAAACTGAAGATCTGGAACCGGCTGCCGCTTCTGCTGCGGCCTTTCCTTTTCTTTTTCAGGAATTATTTTCTCAAGCTCGGTTTTCTGGATGGGCGTGCCGGGCTCGTTTACCACGTCCTCTGGAGCTTCTGGTATCCCTTTCTGGTCAGCGCCAGGATTCTGGAGGGCCGGCGCGTTGGATGCCAGGCCGGGGAACATCGACCTCGGCTGCGGGAAGCCATGCCGCTTGCCGCCGCGAGCGGTGCAGCGCAGGAACAAGACGACTGGCGGGTTTCGGCGCCAGGTCCCGCCCCCACGAGCGGCCTGCGCCACACGATTTTGTAGTGCCGGGCTTTGGTCCGGTTGGGCCATGGAATGCGGGACCGAAAGTTAGCGCCACGGTTTCGCACGCCAAATCTTGCTGTTATGGGCTGCTATGCCTTAATGATTAAGGAGGGGACTATGAAAATTCTTGCAACCGGCGGTCTGGGGACCGTAGGAAGTTTTCTGGTGGAAGAACTGCGTGGGCGCGGGCACGAAGTCTGGGTTTGCGACCTCAATCACCATCACAACCGGCAATCCATCCGCTGCGATGTTTCTCAGTACCGGCAGTTGGAACGTGTTTTTGCCGGCCACCCTTTCGATTATGTCTATCACCTGGCGGGAGAATTCGGCCGCTGGAACGGTGAAGATTTTTATGAAAACCTCTGGAGCAGCAACGCCGTGGGAACCAAGAACATCCTGCGGATGCAGGAGAAGTATGGCTTCCGGCTCGTCTATTTTTCAAGCTCCGAAGTGTACGGCGATTGGGATGGCGTGATGAGCGAAGACGTGATGGACCGGTTTGAGGTCCGGCAGTTGAACGACTACGCCATCACCAAGTGGGTGGGCGAGATGCAGGTGCTGAACTCCGCCAGGATGTTCGGAACGGAAAGCGTTCGGGTGCGGCTGTTCAACCTTTACGGGCCGGGCGAAAAGTACAGCGACTATCGCAGCGTGAACTGCCTGTTCTGTTACCGCGCGCTGCACGACCTTCCCTACACCGTTTATCTCAACCACCACCGCAGTTCAACCTACATCACCGACGCGGCCTGCACTCTGGCCAACATCGTGGGTAACTTTATTCCCGGCCAGGCTTACAACATCGGGTCCGACGAGTACCACGACATCAAGGCCGTTTCCGACATCATCCTGGGAGCCCTCGGCAAAGACGACTGCCAGGTGACTTACGAGGACTCGGAAGCCTTCACCACCCGGAACAAGAAGCTCGACATGAGCAAAGCCGTCCGGGATCTGGCCCATCAGCCGAAGGTGACGCTGGCGGAAGGGCTGCCGCTCACCCTGGAATGGATGAAGGAATACTACGGCGTGAAAAGGCCCCTGAAGAAGAAGTGTCCTGTGCTGGTGGCATAGAGAAAACGGAGGATCCACCCCTGGACATGAGAATCCTGATCTTCACGCAGCACTTCAGGCCGGAAACCGCCGCCACGGGCAGGCGGGCGTTGGACCTGGCGGAAAGCCTGGCGGGACGCGGACACCAGGTGACCGTCCTCACGGGCGTTCCCAACCACCCGTCCAGCCTGGGCCGGCCGTTTTGCCGGCGGGCGCCCCGCAGGGAAGTTGCCGCCGCCGGGTACAGCGTGGTGCGTGTTCCCGTCTTCCGCTCGGAGGATACCCGGGCGCTCCATCGGCTGCTCACCTACGCGACCTTCGCGCTCTCCGCGGCCTGGGCCGGGCTGCGGCAGCCGCCGCCCGACGTGATCCTGGCGGTTTCTCCCTTGCCGACAGGGCTGGCCGCCCTGCCGGCGCACTGGATGCGCCGCGCTCCGCTGGTCTTTGACCTGCAGGACATCTGGCCGGATTCCGCCCTGGCCGTGGGCGTGATGCGGTCCCGCCTGGCGCTCCGCCTGTTTCGCCGGCTGGAACGTTTTCTCTACCGGCGGTGCGCCCTGATCGTGGGCATCACGGAAGGCTTCAGGCGCTATCTCATCCATCTGGGAATGGAACCGGCGCGGTTGGCCGTGATTCCCAACGGCGTTGACTGGGAGACGTTCGGGGCCGTGACCGCCGGCCGGAAATTCAGGAAGCCACGCGGTCCGGACAGGAAATTTGTGGTGGGATATGCGGGCAACATCGGACTGGCGCAGGGATTTGCGACGCTGCTCGATGCCGCCGACGAGCTGCGCTCGAGCGCTGTGAAATTCCTTCTGGTCGGCGAGGGGACGGACAAGGCCCGGCTGCGGAAGCTGGCCCGCATCCGGGGGCTTGGGGATGTGGAGTTCCTTGAGGGCGTGCCGCGTGAGCGAGTGGCTCCCATCCTGGCGTCGTGCGACGCGCTTCTTCTGATCCTGCGCCGCGACCCCCTTTTTGAAATCACCATACCCTCGAAACTCTACGAATACATGGCGGCCGGGAAACCCATCCTCTGCTCGGTGGGAGGCGAAGCCGCCGGGCTGGTGGCTTCGGCCCGCTGCGGACTTTCTGTGGAGCCTTCTGACGGGGCGGCGCTGGCCAGTGCGGTCGAAAAGCTCAGTGAAGCTCCAGCCTGGTGCCGTGAGATGGGCCGGAGGGGGAAGCGTTCGGCCCGCGAGCTCTTTTCGCGCGACAGCCTGATGGCTGATTACGCTGAATTCGTTGAGGACCTCGCCTCCCGGGCGCGAAAGCCCCGCTTCCGGTTCAAGAGGCCTGCCGTGAGTGATGTCGCCTCGCGGAAGCTCTGGAGGCTCCTTGCGGGACATCTGTTGCGGATGTTCTCCCTGGTGATTTGCCTGCTCAACTTTTAGCTTCGGGTTCTTACAACTTGTGACCGGCCTTTTGGGGGCCCGCGCCTTGCGGGCCTCCGGTTTTTCATGGATTGCTACGAACCACCGTCCTGATATAGCCTGAGGAGTATCCGCAGGTCACGCTTGGGAGGAGGAACGGTGAGCGGAGCAAAGTGGTGGTTGCGTCCGGGGGTTTTGTCGCTTGCCGCGATCCTGTTTCTGGAATTCTTTTCATGCCGTGGCAGGAACGCCGAACCCTCTCATCCCGCGCCCCGAAACGCCAACGTTCTTCTGGTTACGCTCGATACCACCCGGGCCGATCATCTGAGCTGCTACAGGCCCGGCTTTGCCAAAACCCCGAATCTTGACGGGCTGGCGGCCCGCGGCGTGCGATTTGAACATGCCATCGCCCAGGTCCCGCTAACCATTCCCTCGCACGCCTGCATCATGACAGGCTCGTACCCGGAAGTTAACGGCGTGCGCGACATGTCCGGGTTTGCGCTTTCCGCTACCCACCCCACCCTTGCATCCCTCACCCACGCGGGCGGCTACGCCACCGCGGCCTTTGTCGGCTCCAGCGTGCTGAACCGCCGCTTCGGCTTTTCGACCGGGTTCGAAACCTACGACGACGACATGGGCAAGAGCCTCGTGGAAGAGAACCAGCCAGGGATGCTGCTGGAGCGCCGCGCCAGCGTGGTGACAGACCGCGCCATTGACTGGCTGAAAGCCCATGGCAGCAAAAATTTCTTTCTCTGGTGCCACTATTACGATCCCCATGCGCCCTATGAGCCCCCGGAGCCTTACCGCCATCTTTATGCCCAGGACCCTTACTCAGGAGAGATCGCCTATACGGACAGTCAGCTGGGGCGGCTGTTGGATGCCCTCAAGGCACAGGGCCTTGTGGACCGGACACTGATCGTGGTGACGGCTGACCATGGAGAAAGCCTGGGCGAGCATGGCGAGGACACCCATGGGGTTTTCCTTTATGACTCCACCGTGCACGTGCCTTTGATTATTGCCGGTCCGGGGATTCCGGCGGGCAAAGCGATTGCGCAGCAGGTCCGCTCCATCGACATCATGCCCACCATTCTGGCCTTCCTCAATCTTGCGCCGGGCAAGGAGGCGCAGGGCGTGGACCTGCTGCCGCTGATCCGGAAAGGGCAGCTCCTGCCGACTGACACCGCCTATCTGGAAACCCTTTATCCGCGCACCGATCTGGGGTGGTCTGAGCTTCGGGCTGTGCGCACCAACCAGTGGAAGTTTATCCTGGCGCCGCGGCCCGAGCTCTACAACCTGAAGGACGATCCCTCCGAGGCGTCCAATGTGGAGTCGCGTGAGCCGGTTATCGTGTCCCGAATGGAGGCGCGGCTCTGGTCCATGATCGGCCAGGACAAGCGCAACGAAAAACTGGTCTCCAGCCCCGTGACCGAGCAGACCCGCGAGGACCTGGCTTCACTGGGCTATGTAAACGGCGGCACGCCCCGGGTGATCCAGCTGGGAAGCAAAGCGCCAGATCCCAAGGATGAGGTCCGCGTGCTGAAGATCCTTGGCGAGGTCGATCGCCTGATGCAGCGCAAGGAATTTGCGCGCGCGGCCCAATTGATGGAAGAGGGACTGAAGCAGGACCCCGCGAATCCGCTTGGCCTGACCTATCTGGCATCCTCGTTTGAAAACCTGGGGGATTTTCCCCGGGCGATCCGGATTTACGAGAAAGCCATTGCCATGCATGTGGAGACAGACCAGATCTTTTCCCGGCTGGGGAAAGACTACCTGCGCACCCACCAGCTTAAGAAGGCGGTGCAGGCGATGCGGCGCGCCAGCGAACTCAATCCCGCGGATCTTGACAACCTGAACAACCTGGGAGCGGCCAATCTGCAACTCGGGCGCCTGCAGGACGCCCGCAAGGCGTTTGAAGCCATCACCGCCCAGAGCGACCGTTACGCTCCGGCCTTCAACGGGCTGGGAATTGTGGCGATGTCGCAGGGAGATCCGGACGCAGCGCTGAGCAATTTCCGGAAGGCCGTTGAGGCCGATCCGTCGGAAATGGATCCGCTGTTGAACCTTGGCTTCCTCTACAAGAAGTCGGGACAGAAACAACAGGCCCTGCATTGCTTCCAGACGTTTCTCCAGAAAGCGCCGCGGGGCCGGTACGGCAACGTGTTCCCGATGGTGCGCGAGACCATCCGGCAGTTGCAAAGCGGCGCCTGAATTGAAACCGCCTGGAGGTTCAGCAGGCGCTTTCCGGAATGGCAAGGCAGGTTTGTACCCACCGCCTGCGGAACGGGCGGGCGGCTGAAGGCATCGTCAGGATTCTCCACGACACTTATGGGATGGCGAGAGCAGGCAATTGCCGCAGGCAGGCGGCGGTCCCGCCATCGTTTCCTGAGGCTCGATTACGCCATAGAGAAGGAGGCTGTGAATGTCCGGTAAGAAATGGTTTAGGGGAGCCTGGGCGCTGATGTGGCTGATGGCGCTGGCAACAACCGCGGCAGCCGGCGGTCCCGATGCTGTGGGTTCGCTGGTGGGGAGCCGGAACGCCACCCTGGACGGCCAGGCGCCGCTGCCCCACACGGTGCTTCTGAGCGGCGATAAGATTGCCGTGAATAGCGGCCTTGCGATGGTGACGCTGGACCGCGGCAACCGGGTGATCCTGGGTCGCGATTCGGAAGCCGTTTTCCTGCGTGAAACAGACACCCTGACGGTCGGAATGGCCCGTGGCCATCTGTCGCTTTACCACCCGCGGGACGGCAGCCGATTGCGGGTGAAGGCAGGCGATGTGATTGTGGCGTCGGCCGGGGGCGCGGGGACGCTGGGTGAACTTTCCCTGGTGGGCGGGCTGCTGGTGGTGACTGCCAGTTATGGGCGGCTGAAGGTGGAAAAAGATGGGGCCATAAGAGAAGTTGAAAGGGGCCACACGATAACGGTTGCCACCACCACCGACCGTTCCCCGGCGCCTGCTCCGTCCGGCCATTCTCACCTTAAACGCGTCCTTAGTCACAGCACCCTTGTTGATCTTGGGATCGCTTCCGGCGTGGCCGGCGCAATCCTCGCTTCCATTGCCTTAACCCGTTCCAGCCCGCAAGTCTCGCCGGTGGCGCCCGGACCGTGAGCGGCGTCCTGCCTTTTTGATCGAAATAAGCATCTCCACTTTCCATCAGGCCAGTCGGCAGAGTTGAAAGCCGGCTGGAAGAACAACTGCTCATCTGCCCTCCGATGTGCCAGCATGGCTGCGCCGGGGGGCATTTTTGTTTTCTAACGCGAATTTTTTAATGCATATGAAACCGAAAAAATGCAGGTGGCCGTGGAAATCTTCTGAACATTTTCAAATTAGGTGCTTGACTAGCGTGTTTAAGACTGAGAATATTAACCGGCTGGTAACCCCGAATTGTGCTTGTGCCAGCCGGCAAGGTTTGGCACCAGTGGTTTTACCCGGGGCGGCCGGACCCCGCGGAGGTTTTGCAGGCCATCTGAAAACTGTGGGATGAAGGTGTTGTGCAGGCCCGTTTTTTTGAACAGGTCCGGCGATCGCGAAATAACGGACGGGGTCCAGGTCGCGGAGGGGGCGATGACTGGAAGCAGATGCGCGCTGGGAGAACGGCCGGCGGAATGCCTGTTTGGGCATTTCTTGAAGTCCAGTCTTAATATTGATCGGCTTGTCGCGCTCAAGTAAACGTTAGGGCCTGCCCTTGTGCGCGTGCGTGCTCTTCCCCTCGGCAAGACCATCGACCATTTGGTGTGAACCGCCTGTTCGCACCCCAATGGACCTTCAAAGGGGAAGTGCGTGAACACTGGCAAGGCCAAAGATCCATCCGAAAGGCCCAGGGAACTTGTCCGGGAAATTGCCCGCCTGAAGTCGCAGGTCCAGACTCTTCAGCAAACCCTTGACGCCATCCAGCACGGAAACGTGGATGCGATTGTGCTTCCGGAAAAGGACGGAGGAGCGATCTACACGCTGCACGGCGGCCAGGAGCCTTACCGCGTGTTTGTGGAAACCATGAATGAAGGCGCCGCGATGGTTGCGGCGGACGGAACCATTGTCTACAGCAACCGCCGTTTTGCAGACATGGTGGGGATGCCGCTGGAAAGCGTGATCGGGTCGTCGTTTCAGCGGTTTGTTTCGCGGGAGGACTGTCTTGACCTGGAAGAGCTTCAGGAAGAAAAGGGCGCCACCGGATACCGGCGTGAATGCGAGGTGAGATGCGCGGACGGCACGGCGGTTCCGGTGCAACTCTCCGTCCGGCCGATGAAGACAGACGGCGCGCAGAGGCTTTGCATTATTGCCACGGACATCACCGACCGCAAGCTGGCGGAGGAGAAACTGCTCGCCAGCGAGAAGCAATTTCAGCTGATTTTCGATCAGATCCCGGCGGCCGTCTGGACGACCGACAAGGATCTCCGCATCCTGTCTGCCTCCGGCGCGGTGCTGCGTCCCGGGCAACTTCGCACTGAACAAATCATCGGCAAGACGTTGCAGGAGTTTTTTGACAACCCGGAAGAACTGTCGGCTCCCCTGATTGCCCACCTGGCTGCGCTGAAAGGTAAGCATCGCTCCTACGAATATAATTTGGCGGGAAACATTTTTTCTGTGAACGTCCACCCGCTCCGCAACGCTTTTGATGAAATCGCTGGTGTGATTGGAGTCGCCCTGGACGTTACGGAGAACAAGAGGGCCATGGCGTCGGTCGCCAAGCTTGCAGCCATTGTTGAGTCTTCACAGGACGCGATCTACGGATCAACCATCAGCGGGTACATCACCAGTTGGAACCGCGGAGCAGAGCAGTTGTTTGGATATCCAGCGGCGGAGGTTGCGGGCCAACACATCTCCATCATTGCGCCGGAAGACAGGCGGAACGAACCGGCGGAAGTTCTGGAGAAGCTGAAGCGGGGAGAAGTGGTCCGGCCCTTTGAAACTGTGCGGCGGCGCAAAGACGGAAGCCTGGTGGACGTTTCGGTGACGGTTTCGGCCGTCAAGGACCCGACGGGCCACATCACCGGCGTTTCCGCCATTGCCCACGACATCGAGGACCGCAAGCAGGTGGAAACGGAACTGAAAAAACTGTCGGCCCGTCTGCTGAATGTGCAGGACGAGGAACGGCGTAACATGGCCCGTGAACTGCATGACAGCGTGATACAAGGGCTGGCTGCGGCCGTCATCAACCTGTCCCTGATGAGGGATTCTGTGCAGCTTGACCCGGAGGCCGCCAGGACCCTGGAAGAGACTTTGAAGATTACCGAAGAATCGGTCCGTGAAATCCGGACGTTTTCCTATCTGCTCCACCCGCCGCTGCTGGACGTGAACGGGTTGCAGTCGGCCTTGCGGTGGTATGTTGAAGGCTACAGCAAGCGATCCGGAGTGCAGGTGGAACTGGATTTGCCGGAGGGGCGGGAACGATTCGGAAATGAGACTGAACTCACCCTGTTTCGCATTGTCCAGGAATCGCTCACCAACATTCACCGCCACTCGGGAGGCCGCCGGGCAACCATCCGCATGCGGTGGACGGAAAAAGACGTGACCCTGGTTGTTTCTGACGACGGGCATGGAATGGATGCGCAGACTCTGGAAAAAGTAAGACGGGAAGGAGCCGTTCTGGGCGTCGGGATCGCCGGAATGAACCAGCGGCTCCAACAGCTTGGAGGACGGCTGGAAATCGCCTCAGGCGGCAGCGGAACCGCAGTGACGGCCAGCGTCCCTGTAGAATAGGCCGATGACGAAACCCTTGAAGATCCTGATCGCCGACGATCATGAAGTGGTCCGCCAGGGCGTGCGGACCATCATCGAGTCCCAGGCCGAATGGAGCATCGTGGCGGAAGCCTGCAACGGGGCGGACGCCGTGAGCCAGGCGCTGGAAACCCAACCGGACATTGCCCTGCTGGACATCACCATGCCGGAGTTGAATGGCCTGGAGGCGGCGAAACAGATTCTGAAACAGCTTCCGGGAACCCAGATCCTGATTTTGACCATGCACGAAAGCGACGAACTGGTGCGCGAAGTGCTTGCGACCGGAGCGAGAGGTTATGTCCTGAAGACGGACGCCCGGCGCGACCTGGTGAATGCCGTCCGCTTCCTCAGCGAGGGCAGGCCGTTCTTTACCTCCAAGGTGGCCGAGATGGTGCTGGAAGGATACCGGCACGGGCAGGGGCAGGCGCCGGCCAAAACTGAAATTGCCTTGGGGGACCGGCTGACTGCGCGCGAGCGGCAGATTGTCCAGCTGCTGGCCGAGGGTAAAACCAGCAAGGAGGTCGCCACGGCGCTGGACATCAGCGTGAAAACGGCGGACACTCACCGCGCCAACCTGATGCGCAAGCTCAACCTGCACTCACTGGCAGACATTGTCCGCTACGCCATCCGCAACAAGATGATTGAGCCCTGACCGCTCCTCGCAGAGGATGACAAGCCAACAGGCTGGTTAACCTGTTGATTACTGTCCCTACCCTAACTACACAACATTTCCCTGCGATCTACAGAATCCTGCCGATTTCCTTCTTATCCCCTCTGCTCTAAATTGAGACTGTCCCGAAGTGGAGAGACACCTGCGAAGACAGATGCTCGACACCCGGGGCCGAATTAGAAAAAACACCCTGGGAGGGGAAAATGAGACGATACAAGAACGAAGCGGGCCAGGCTCTCCTACTTATGGCACTTTCAATGATTGTCCTGTGTGGCTTTGCCGGACTGGGCATCGACATGGGATACCTCCGTTACATGAAAAGGCAAATGCAGGCGGCCGCCGACAGCGCTGCGCTGGCCGGCGCGGCTGAAGTGGGCTATGGGGATGTGACATCCGCGGCCCAGGCCGACGCAGCGACCAACGGATTTACGGACGGAGTGAACGGGACCACCATCACGGTCAACAATCCGCCGACCAGCGGCCCGAACCAGGGGAACTCAGTCTATGTGGAAGTATCCCTTGCACAGCCGCAGCCGACGTTTTTCATGAAGCTGCTGGGCGTTAAATCGGAGATGGTCAGCACACGCTCGGTGGCTTATTCCGGGATTTCCGGGGCCTGCATCTACGCGCTGAATCCCAGCCAGTCCAGCGCATTTGTGGTGAACGGGAACTCCAACCTGACTGCTCAGTGCGGCATTCTGGACAACTCGAATGATTCGAAAGCAGCACTGGTGACCAACGGCGGTGGGTGCCTCTCGGCAAAATATATCGGAGTGGTCGGAGCGTTCAAGTCGAACTCCTCCTGCCCGCCGGCCCCCACGCCGGTCAACGGAATTGCTGCGTTCTCGGACCCCTTGGCTTATCTGGCCCCGCCCACGGTAGGAGCTTGCGACCAGACGAGCACATCCATCTCCGGCGGTTCGCAAACGCTTTATCCGGGGGTCTATTGTGGCGGCATCAATATCAGCGGCGGCTCCACCGACATCATCTTCAGCCCCGGGACTTATATCATCAACGGCGGCGGCCTGAGCATCAGCGGCGGGGCCAATGTCCATGCCAACGGAGTCACTTTCTACATCACGGCTCCCAGCGTAAGTTCTTTCAAGGGAGTTTCGATCACGGGCGGGTCGAACAGCCAACTGATCGCTCCCTCATCGGGCCAGTATGCGTCCATCCTGTTTTTCCAGGACAGATCGATACCGGTGGGCTCATCCGGCGCTGACAGCAATATCGCCGGAGGCAGCGGAACGGCCATTGAAGGGACGCTCTACTTCCCGACAACGAACCTCACTTATGCCGGGAGCAGCGTGGACTCGCTTTACACCATTCTGATTGCTGACACGGTGAAAATCACCAACACAACCGTAATTCAGGACACTTACCAGGTGTTGCCGAATGGGGCATCACCCATTCACAGCGCCATACTTTCAGAGTAATCAAAAAACGGAGGGGAGACTGACAATGACGAACAGGTTCAAAATGAAATCTCGATTTCGGAACTTCACTTTCGGCCGCCGGTTGGGACTCAAATCCGAATCCGGCCAGGCCATCATCGAAATGGCCGTCATTCTTCCGGTGGCAATAGGACTTCTGATTGGCATCGCGGAAATCGGACGGTATGCGAATGAATCCATTATGGTGAGCCACGCCGCCCGCGCGGGCGTGCAGTACGCCGCCCAGAACAGAGTGACGGCTTCGAGTGAAACTCAGATCATACAGGCCGCCAAGAATGATGCGCCCAGCCTTACGAGCCTGACCGTGACGCCCAGCCACTATTGCACCTGTGCGAACGGCGGCAGCTCAAACTGCCAGGGCTCAGACTGTTCGGGCAGCCGCATCATTGAGTACGTGAAGGTGAATACGCAGGTTGAAATGCCCAGCATGTTTTCCTATCCCGGTTTCCCGAAATCGTTCACGGTAAAGGGAGAGAAGACCATGCGGGTGAGTCAGTAACATCATGAAAGATTTGCGGGCGGTCCGTGGGGACGGGCCGTCGCAAAGAGACTGAAATATTGACGATACGATATAACAGGAGGGGACGATTATGAAAACGAATGGAATCAGTAACGGTCGTGAAGCAAGGCTGAATGAAATCGGTAGTGCAGTTCTGGAATTCGGCCTGGTTGTCGTAATGTTTTTCATGTTCGTGTTTGGTGTGATGGACTTTGGACGGGCTCTTTACACTTACCACTTTGTGAGCAACGCAGCCTGTGAAGCCACCCGTTATGCCATCGTGCGGGGATCGAGCAGTACTCAGCCGGTGACGTCTGCCGACATTGAAAGCTACGTGAAGTCGAGGGCGCCCCAGGGCATTGATCCCGACAATCTTATCGTGTCCACCACCTGGTCTCCCAATGACAGTCCGGGCAGCACCGTCCGCGTCCAGGTGAGCGACAATTTCAAGTTTATGACCCCTGTGATGGTCAGTTACCAGATGACTTTGAAAGATTCATCGCAGATGGTTATTTCGCAATAGCGCGCTGAAAGAAGACAGGGTCCGGCTCATGGCGCCTTGTGGTTTGCCGGGGAAGGGAATCATGGCCCGTTCCCCGGCCCTGCGCGCCGCTTACGGCAAAAGCCTCCGGGGGACGGGAGCTTGCAAACGCCCTTCGGAAGTCTCCGCTGTGAAGAGGATGTGAAGGATGGAGAGCGATTTGAGACACTCACTCACAAAGAAGTCTGCCAGGGTGCACAACAGCAGCAGCAGTATCCGCACTCTGGTGGTGGACGACTCGCCGATTGCCACCGGCGCCATTCGGTTGTTGCTGAAAAACCGGCTGAGTCTTGAAATCGTGGGCTATGCCGAAAATGGCGAAGAGGGGGTGGCTCGAGCCGAGGATCTGCAACCGGACCTGATCCTGATGGATTTGCAGATGCCGAGACTCGACGGGATGAGCGCCATCCGGCTGATTCGTGGCTTCATGGAGGATGTGCGAATCATCGTGATCACTTTTATTCATGGTGACGAGGTCCGGAAGGAGTGCAGAAAGATTGGTGCAGACGGATTCGTGGTGAAAGACCGTCTGTACCAGGACCTCGTTGCTGAAATCCAGCGCGTTTTCGGCGGATATTGATCCGGGCGTGATGGACCTTTGTAGACTCGATGAATTTGACGATCAGATTGAAGGGCAGCTGACGGGTCTGGAGTGCAGCGTTCCTGTGCCTGGCCCGGGCGGATCCCGGGAGGGTCGGAGCGAGAACCGCCGGTCTTGAAATCAAGGTGTTCATTTCGAGCCTGGACCCTTGCCCTGCAAGCTGATCGAAAACGAAGGGAGGTAGAAGTCCTTGAACCTCTTGAGCAGTCTGGCAGCGGCCTTCATGGCAGGTTTTAGCGCCGGAGCCACCTTCGCTTTCTTTCGCTCGAAGGCGAAGCTGAGTCTTTATCAACGCTTCATTGAAGATCGGCTGTCCAGGTTGAATACAACACGGTACCGTATCCAGGCCGGGCGTGTGCAATAGTATTGGAGCATTTGATGCCGCCTTGTGACCTGGGCGCCTGATGACCGGCAGCCGGGAGTTTCTCCTGGATTGGCCATGAAGGAGAACCTGTTCCCAGGGCTCGTTGAAGCCCTGAACGGCGCCCACCCGGTTTCTCGTCCCGAGCCTTCCTCATTCAAACCATCCTGTTCCGCTCAAGTCAGGGACCCCGTTGCGGAAGCGTGGCAGACGATCCCGCTTCATTCCCCGTGCCAGGTCTGCAACCGGAGGGAACATCGCCAGCCGGGCGACACGGCGCAGGTGAACAGGACGCCGGCGGGCGGCCTTCTATTTCATTGCCCGCTAGGGCCTTGAGGCGGCGGCCAATAGTTTGGATTCAATCTTCCGAAACGCCGCCGCGTCGCGAACGTAATCCGTGAACGATGAGATGGCGCTTGACTCCCAGGCTTTTGGCTTCAGCAGGGTTTGACGCCTGCAGTTGATGTAGCAGCTCGTAATCTTCAATTCCGGCCAGGAAGGTTTCCATGCGAATGGAGCTGTCAAACGTCATGTCCTTGCGGTTGGGATAATAGATAAACGCGTCGCCGGAAGGCAGAAGGTCGCGGTTGTCGTTGATGACAGCCTGGGTATCGAGCATCGGCCTGGGGGTCCAATAATTTCCTCCCCAGTGCAGGAACCCCGTGAGGTTGTAGCGAAAGTCAAGCCAGGGCTGCAGCCGCGACTTGATCAGCGGAAAATCAATAAAGCGGTTTAAGTACCGGCCCTGAGGAAACACGCAAATGTAATACCACACGGGATGTCCGCTCTGGATCCTCTGCTCCAGCACGTCGACGGCGTTGTCAAACCTGCCAAGCACGGGAACCCAGATGTCGCAATCCTTCCGTTCGATCTCCGGAATGCTCTGGGCGTTGATGGCATCGACGGTCTGCACTCCGGGCAGGTAGCGCCGCACGAACGCCGCGATCTTGCCATAGTAAGGAATCTCGTCCCCGTGCGCTTCGTCCAGCACGTGTTGCAGGTACATCCCTTTCCAGCCCTTGCTCTCAAGATGTTTATTGAGCGAGGTGAGAAAATCGGCCAGGAAGCGGTGGACCTCGGGCGAATCCGGCGGCAGCGTCTTGGCAACCACCTTGCTCCCCTGGCGTTCAAATATGGGCACGCCCAGCGACGCCGTGTAGTAAGGCCGCGTCAGCAGATGGCTGCCTTCAATGTATTTCAGAGCGCCGGCGGACTTGAAGGTTTCCACCCAGCGGTCAAAATTGCTGAAATCGTATTGCAGCCCTCCGCCCGCTACCTTCGGCTGCACCAATGTCATCAAAGGAGTGATGATGACGTTCTGGCGATGCGCTGCAAACACATGCGCCACATTGTCCACCAGCATCCACCAGCCGTCAGAGAAGGCCGGCACGCCAAAGAACTGCTGCGATCGCTGGTCGTCAAGTGTGAACCAGTTGGTGACGCTGAGGGTCTCCTTTTCCGGAACGGTCGCTGCCACAACTTCCAGATGGAAGGGCAGGTGCGCCAGGGCCTGCGGGCCGGCATTGATGTCGACGGCGCCCTGGTAATCGCCCGGCGGCGGTGTCGGCCGGCACGTGGATCTCAACCCAGATGGAGTGTGTGCGGTTGGCTTCGAGATCGAGCGGAAGCGCCAGCAGCGCGTCAGGGTACCAGCCCGGCGTTGTGCCGATCACTTCATCGGCGGGCGACTTCGGCGTGTGGGAGCCGACCACCACGTAACCCACCTGGCGAATGCTGGCATTCGAGGGCGCGATGGCGTGGCCGCTGCCGTCTTTCGGCGGCTCAAGTCGCGCAGTGATTGCACTGAACGCATTCGTCGAACGAAGCGCAACCTGGATGTTGACGTGCTGGTTGCGGGCTGCCTCAAATTCAGCCGGGGCCAACTGGCCGGCGCCCACGGCGTCGCCCGGAAAGACCTTGACCAGTGAATCCACGTACCAGGCCTTGAGGCCATGGGAACCCGTTCCCGGTCCACAGGAAATCAGAAGCAGACTGGTTGCAAAGACAAGCAGGAAAGCGACACGTGTTCGCGACATCATTGAAGCCCTCGCTCTTTGGGGTTGGAAGCGGGGCCATAGTAGCAAATGCTGGTTCGGAAAACAATGTTCTTAAAATCCAAAGTCGTCCGTCACCCGGTTGGTGCGAGGGAGGGTCCGTGAACCGCACGGTTGCTGAAGTGCATGCCCTCTTTTATTTTTCTGCAGACCCGCCAAGCGCCAAAGATGTTTCAACCGCCCTCTCCGTATCCCGTTCGAACGTTAGCTAAGGTTACGGCCGGCATTCAAGGTCTCATTGAGTCGCCACAATAGTTTCCGGACCCGCTCTGCTTCGCTCCAGGCGGCGGCGTTGCTGCCCGTTGCCTACAACCCTTGACTTTACATTCCCGAACCGGTGAGATATAAGTCTAAACTCGCCTCTGTTTTGGTGTGCACATTCGCGGGCAGGCATGAGTCCGCCGGGCTCTGGGTAAGGCCTGCAACGTTCAGGTGGATGAGCGGCCGGGCCTTGTGTGGGGCAGGCTGAAGATCGATGTTCTGCCTGCATCCACGAGTGACCGGCTTCCGGCCGGAGGCCGGCAACGGAGGGCAGCCCTCGGGGAAACGGGAAGTCTCGGGTTGGGCGTTACGTAAAGGATGGATCGATTGCTCGTCAAGGTAATTTTCAGGGGCTGGGACAGGGTTTCGTTCATTCTGGCCATGGCCGGAGTGATGGCTGCTTTTGTTTCGTGCTCGGGCGGGAATCAACCGCAGGTCAAACATCCCTCCTACGTAACTTCGGGAGAGGTCACCACCGCGCACCCCAACCTGCCGTCTGCTGCAAAGGATTTTTTTGATGATTATCCGGCGCAGGTCAGGCAGCCGATCGCCTTCACCCACAAAGTTCATCTGAAAAATGGAATGCAGTGTACAGACTGCCACAAAGGTGTGGCGGATGGGCCCGACGCTGCCATCCCCAATGTTCAATTTTGCATGACCTGCCATCAGGTGATTGCCACGGATAAACCGGAAATTAAGAAGGTGGCTGCCTACCAGAAGAAGGGCGAGCAGATTCCCTGGCGCCGGGTTTACTGGTTCTACCCGTCGGACCACGTGAAGTTTCGGCACGGGCCGCACATTCGCGCCGGTGTGGATTGCGCGAGTTGCCATGGGGACATGAAGCAGGAGACGGTGGCGGTGCGTAAGGCGGGGCTGACCATGGGATTCTGCGTGGACTGCCATCGCGAAAAAAAGGCGTCCACGGATTGCACGACTTGTCATTTTTAGGCGCGGCTGTTCCGGAATAGGACGGAAACCGGCGCGGCAGCGAAGAGGCTTATGGATCGTCGCAACTTTCTGAAAATTTCGGCGGTGGGCAGCGCGACCGCGGCGCTGGATGCTTGCGGCAAGCCGGAGCATCAGCTCATCCGGTTTATTCCGGAAGAGGAACTGGTGCCGGGCGTCGCCCAGTGGAAGCCGGGCGTTTGCACGCAGTGCGGGGCCGGGTGCGGGCTCCAGGTGAAAGTGATGGAAGGCGAGGCGGAAGTGATCCGCCACGGGCAGTTGGGCCTGCTGAGCATGGGCCTGGCCAAAAAGCTGGAAGGTCATCCCGGCCATCCCGTCAACCGGGGCAAACTGTGCGCCTGGGGACAGGCGGGTTTGCAGGTGACCTACAATCCCGACCGCATTCGATTTCCGCTGCGCCGCAATGGAGCGCGCGGCTCGGGCGAATACCAGGAGATCAGCTGGGAAGAGGCCGTCAAGGAACTGGCCTCGCACCTGCAGCCGCCGAAGTCGCCGGGCCAGCCTTCGCCGGTGGCGTTTCTGACCGAGCCGCTTCGGGACCATCGCGGAGTGCTGATCGAGCGATTCCTGGCGGCGATGGGCGCTCCGCCGGCGGTGAAGTTTGAGTTCTTTGAGCAGACGGTGCTGCGGCGGGCCAACGAGATGAGCTTTGGCCGGCACCAGTTGCCCACTTTTGACCTGGCCAACTCGGACTACGTGGTCTCGCTGGGGGCGGACTTCCTGGGAAGGTGGAACTCGCCCGTGGCACAGAACGTGGGTTACGGCACTATGCGGCAGGGACGGGCCGGGCGGCGCGGAAAGTTTGTGCAGGTGGAAGCGCGAATGTCGCAGACGGGCGCGAATGCCGACGAGTGGGTTTATGCAAAGCCGGGAACGGAAGGCTTGTTAGCTCTGGGCCTGGCGCACGTGATGATCACCGAAAAGCTGCGGCCGGCGGGTGCGGCCGGCGAGGCTGGCGCACAGATCGAGGGATGGTCGAAAGGGCTTCCGGACCACTCGCCCGAAGCGGTTGCGAAACTGACCGGCGTTGAGGCTCGGAAGATTGAGCGGCTGGCGCGGGAAATGGCCGCGCATCCGCCCGCCGTGGTTCTGATCGGCGGGGCGCCGCTGGCCCAGACGAATGGCCTGGCCAACGCGCTGGCCGCCAACGCCCTGAACGCGCTGCTGGGAAGCGTGGGGAATCCTGGTGGAGTTTCGTTTACGCCGCAGCCGCCCATGCCGGACCTCACCGCGCAAAAAGAAGGGGCATCCGTTGCGGCGCTCTGCGAAAGCATTTTGAAGGGGTCCTCGCCCGTAAAAGCACTGCTGGTCTATAACGCCAATCCGGTGTTTGCGAGCCCGCCGGCGTGGCAGGTGCGGGAGGCGCTCGAAAAGGTTTCGTTTATCGCCAGCTTTGGGAGCTTTGTGGACGAGACCAGCATTCTGGCGGACCTGATTTTGCCGGACCACTCTTATCTGGAATCCTGGGTGGACAGCATTCCCGAATCGGGAACGACCCAGGCCGTGGCCAGCCTGGCTCCGCCGGCGATGAATCCGCTGCACCATACGCGGGCCATGCCGGACGTTCTGCTGGAGGTGGCGCACCAACTGGGCGGCGGCGTGGCCAGGGCGCTGCCGTGGCACTCTTACCAGGAGATGCTGCAGGCGGCCTTTGCCCCGCTGCGCAATCATGCGGGCTCGATTTCTGGAAAATCGGCTGACGATTTCTGGAGCGAAGTGCAGGAGAAAGGCGGCTGGTGGGGCGCCGGGCCAACACGCGCAACGCGAGCGGCGAAGAAGTCGTCTGCCGCGGTGAAAGTTGCGGAGCCGCAGTTTGACGGCGCGGCTGGGGAATATCCTTTCAACTTTCTTCCCTGCGAATCGCAGCAGTTTGGAGACGGGCGGCACG
>CAWANC010000022.1:0-12289 GCA_963783155.1 uncultured Acidobacteriota bacterium
GACGCTGACAACTGCCAAAGCAATCCACGGCCTCGGCCTCACGTTCTGATCGCATCGTGGTCCTGCCAGGCGGGATGAGCAGCTTTGGATGTCTTGGCGGGCATCTTGAACCATGCTTTTCTCTGTGTTCTCTGTGGGGAAAAACTCCAGCACAGAGGACACGGAAGGTCTCTGTGCCCTCTGTGTTAACTGCTTTTGATGTATCTTTCTCAGGCAGTTTTTTCTTTTGACAGTTCTTGCAGCAGCGCAGGCAGCTGCTGGCTGAAGGCTGACCGTGCCATCACGCGGTCGCAACCTGCGGCGCGCGCCGCCTGGGCCAGATCGGTTTGCACGTGGGAAAGAAAGGCGACCACGGGAATCGAGCGCGTGGCGGGACCGTCTTTCAAGCCCTCCAGCACGGCAATCGCTTTTCCGGAGCGATGGTTCAAGTCCAGCAGAATGGCGCTGGCGCCGTTTTGTGCCAGGCTGCCCTTCAGCGCATCAGGCTCCACGGACTCCACCGTGATGCCCAGTTGCCGGGCGGTCTGCTGAATTTTTGCCAGGAAGAAAATATCCTCAACCACAGCCAGAATTTTTGCAGCCACATCCGCTCCTTTTTGTTAGTCTCCCGCTGCCGGCGTAGCGGCGGGTTCATCCCGCCATCGGGTCAATGCCTTCAACCGGGGCGGGCGGCATCAAGCCGTCACTACTGCCTTTTCAACAGCCGTCTAAAGAGGATGGCATCATAGAGTGACGGGCTTGCGCAGCGCCGGCATCTTACCGGCCCTGATAAAGGTGCCGCCGGGACAGCGGCGTTACAAACGAGCTTTGTCACCCTATTTTGCAACCCTCAGTAGCTTATCTCAAAGCAGCAGCCCTGCGGTGTGAGTTTCCATCGCCCCCGCCTCACTCGATTGCCGTGCGTGCTTCTATTGTGCCGAAGCCGGCGGGCAAGTTGTCGAGTAAGGTTTCAGACCTGGCTCGAAGTGAAAGCTGGCGGGCGCAATCAGGTTGATCCGGAAGGTTGCGGATTGGATGAGGCCATCAGGCGAAACATTGGAGCGCCGGGTGTCGAGCCGGAGGAGCCCGGTTTGAATGGTGCGGATGGCCTTCAGGTATCTTTCGCCGGCACGTTCAGGGTCGGGTGAATCGGCAGGCCACAGGGCATCTTTCATCAGCGGGTCGAGTCGAAGGTAATCCTGCTCGTTCAAAATGAAACGCATGGTGCGCTTCATTTCAAGGCCTTGCCGAACGGTCAGGCCGTAAGAACAACCCAGTAACTGTGACGGGTTAAATCGCAGAGGAAAATTGACAGGGTAAATGAAATCGTGGCCGCCCGCGTCTTCCAGGGTGAAAGTCCAGCCGCCGCACAGATCCTTTCCATGAGCTGCGCGCATTTTGAACTCCAGGCCGCCCACTTTTTGTGCGAAGCTGTTACCGGCATCAAGCCTGGCAGTGAACGACACCGCGCTGCACGAGTTGCCAGACGCCCCCAGTTTCGGCTGAAGAGTGCCGAAAAGCGCCAGAACGACTGCCGCCATAATCGCCGTCACCCGCACCGTCTACCCTCAAAGGCATTGGCCATCATTCAGCATGATAGTTGGGCAAGCGCAAAAAGACCATCCCATGGGAGATGTGAGGGTCTACCCGCGCCATCACCGGGCTTGCGCGGCCCTGCCTTCACGGTCAAGAATGGTGTTGCTATGCTCACTGACAGCAAGCCGCGAAAGAAGATCCTGCTGGCCGATTTCATCAAGAGCGACGAGGACCGGGCGCTGGCCGTTCCGCCGGACGACCGCCTGCAAAGGTTCTCTTCATCCCTTGAGGAGGCGCTCAAGGCGGGAGAACTCCCGCCGGTCCGCCGGTTGTGCGAAAAGTTTTTGAACGTCGCGGCTGATTTCTACAAGGTGGAGAGGGTGCCTATCCGCGTTCTCGCGGCTCGCCCGGTCCGCAGCCGCGAGGGTAGCGGGTACGAGCTCTTCGGCGACTATCATCCCGACACCATGCTCATCCGCGTCTGGATGCGCACCGCCGTGCAGAAGCGCGTCACCTCTTATGGAACCTTTCT
Source organism: uncultured Acidobacteriota bacterium (assembly GCA_963783155.1). Taxonomy (GTDB): domain Bacteria; phylum Acidobacteriota; class Terriglobia; order UBA7540; family UBA7540; genus SCRD01. The sequence continues at coordinate 2,048 of CAWANC010000022.1, forward strand.
CAGCACCCTGACCCACGAATTCTGCCACCACCTCGACTACAAGCTGTTCCACTACCGCGACTCCTGGCACACCCGCGGTTTTTACAAACGCGCCGCAGTGCTCTACCACCACGCGCGCGGCACGCCGGCAAAACCATTGTTCTGGGCCCAATACCCCGGCGGGCGCTGGAGGATTGACTGGCCGCGTACCAACCGCGGCCGTTGAGGCGTGGCAGGCGTGGCTACCCGTCATCCTGGTCTCCCAACACGTCATTCTGAGCGCAGCGAAGAATCCCTGCATTTGCCTGAAAATAAACTGCTGTGATCCTTCGCTCTGCTCAGGATTGCAGGCGAATGGGCTCAAGTTCGTAGCGCAGAGTTGTTCTGTAACTCTGCGGCTTTTCATTTCGATAAGACAAACCGCAGAGTCATTCCGCACGGCGGAACAACTCTGCGCTACCTTTCTGCGCTACCTTCTCTGTGAAAGGGCACGACTTTAGTCGTGCCGAAGAGGCAGTTCGAAGGAGGCGGCTTTAGCCGCTGAAAATACCGGTGGGATGAGCGTTCCGTTCAGGGGCTGAAGCCCCGTTGGGAGATTTTGAGGCACTCCAACGGCACGACTGAAGTCGTGCCCTTATAGTTCTAAGCCGGGGGCCGAAGGCAACCGGAACCTCAGCAATGAAGTCAGCCCCGTGTTTAAGTCTCGACAGAAGAACTCCAAAGCGATAAAACAGCCGAAGGAGGAAACGCCTCGCTCCGCTACGAACATCGTGCCCGGACGCTCGACGACTGGCGAAAGAGTTTCGAGCGGAGCGGGACGTTCGGACCGGAAACGCACACTCAGATGTGGTCATATCGATGACTCTGCTATAAGGGCTGCGCGGGGTCCGAACGGGCGTCCTCTGACATCTTCGCCAAGGAGGATCGAGATGGAAGCACCTGCTTCGAACCTGGAAATTGTGGCCTGGGTGGGCCTGGACTGGGCCGACCAGAGCCATGAAATTCGTCTGCAAGCCGTCGGTTCCGAGGTTGCGGAATCGTTCACGGTGGAACAGAAACCGGAAGTCCTGCACGCCTGGATCGCCGGACTTCGAGCCCGCTTTCCGCAGGGCCGGATCGCCCTGGCGCTGGAACAATCGCGGGGAGCGGTGATCTACGCGCTGATGAATTACGATTTCCTGCTGCTTTATCCGGTGCCGCCCAAGGGCCTGGCGCGCTACCGCGAGGCCTTTGCCACCAGCGGCGCCAAGAGCGACCCGACCGATGCCGGCCTGCTGCTGGAACTGGTGCGCACGCATCGGGACCGCCTGCGAGCCTGGCAACCCGACGATGCCCTGACCCGGCAACTGCGACTGCTGGTCGAACACCGGCGGCGCACCGTGGCCGACCGCACACGCCTGACCAACCGCCTGACCGCATTGCTGAAGACCTACTTCCCGCAAGCGCTGGAGTGGGCCGGAGACTTGCGCGGTGCAGCAGCCTGCGAGTTTCTGCAGACCTGGCCCACCCTGGAGGCGGTGCAGCAGGCGCGCCGTTCCCAACTGCGCCGGTTCTATCACGACCATCGGCGGTTGTCGGCCGAAGGCCTGAAGCAGCTGTTCCGCGAGATGGACCGTGCCCAGCCGCTCAGCAGGGATCGGGCGCTGGTGGAGGCCTCGGCGCTGATGGCCCAGACGCTGGCCGCGCAACTGGAAGCCGTGATCGCCGCCATCGAGAAGCTCGATCAGGCGCTCGAGGAACTGTTCGGCCAGCATCCCGACCGGGACCTGTTCAGCAGCCTGCCGGGTGCGGGCGAGGCGCTGGCTCCGCGTCTGGCTGCCGCCTTCGGCTCCGACCGCCACCGCTTCCAGAGCGCCGAGGAACTGCAGCGGTTCTCCGGCGTCGCTCCGGTTACCGAAGCCAGCGGCAAGATGCACTGGGTGCACTGGCGGATGGCCTGTCCCAGGTTTCTGCGCCAAACCTTTCATGAATTCGCTGCCGCTTCCGTGCGCAAATCGTTGTGGGCTCGGGCTTACTACGAACGCCAACGGCAGCGTGGCGCTTCGCACCACGCCGCGGTCCGCTCCCTGGCTTATAAATGGATTCGCGTCCTCTATCGCTGCTGGCAAACCCGTACCCCTTACGACGAAAACCTTTACCTGGAAGCTCTGCGCCGGCGACGCTCGCCCCTGTGGCTCGCCGCTGCCATAAGCCCAACCCAGCAGGCTCGGAGTTGAATTATGCCTAAAAAATCCTTGACCCAATCAACTCAGATGTCTTTCGCAAAATCCGTTCGTAGCGCAGAGTTGTTCTGTAACTCTGCGGCTTTTCATTTCGATAAAACAAACCGCAGAGTAATTCCGCACGGCGGGACAACTCTGCGCTACCTTGCTTTGTGGTTTTTTGTTTCTTCTACGCCCGTTCCAACCGGCCGCCTTCGCGGCGGTCGGCGCGCAGCAGCAGCAAGGCGAAGATGAGGCCGCAGAAACCGAGCGCCCCAAACATGATCTGGCTGGCGGTGTAGCCGTGCGTGGCGTCGCGCAGCGAGCCGCTGGCCAGCGGGAAGGCTGCCAGGCCCACGTTCTGCAAGGCGGTCATCATGCCGAAGGCCGTTCCCGCGCGGCGCTCGTCCACAATCAGCGGCACGGAGGGCCAGACGCAGGCGGGCACCAGCACGAAAGCCGCTCCCAGCACGATCATGGGGAAGACCGGCCAGATGGAAGTGAGTCCCATCAGCAGATGGGCGGGAACGATGAGCAGCGAGCCCAGCACCATCAGGGTGGCGCGGCGGCCGATCCGATCCACCAGGTTGCCGGCAAAGGGCGCCAGCACCATCGAGGCCGCAATGATAATCGACGTGGTGCCCTGCGCGGTGCTGAACATGTGGGTGAAGTTGTAGAACACGCCGGAGAGAAAGCCGTGCCCTTCCGCCGACGCCAATGGCATGCCCCACTTGTCGTGGAAGAAGTCGGTGGCCAGCGCCGTAAAGGGAAAGATGGCGGAATAGAACGCCACGCAGATGCCCACCGCGTACCAGTACGAGGGCCGGAACTTTCCCACGTCGGCCCAGGTGATCTTGTCGCCGCCGCCCGCCCTGGGCAGTTGCAGAATGGGTTCCGCGTGCCGGTCCATCAAGGTGTAAATCCAGTTGCACACCAGGCTGGCCACGCACAACCCGGCGGCAATCCACAGCGCGTTGCGCCATCCAAACCGGTTGGCCAGCAGTTGTTCGGTATTGAAGGAAAACAGCGTGCCCAGGCGGCAGATGGTGAGGGCGATGCCGAAGGCCAGGGCCAGTTCCTTGCCCTTGAACCAGCGCGCAATGATGGCGCTTTGCGCCACGATCATGGATTCCGAGCCGATGCCGAAAAGCACCCGCCCGGCATACAGCAGGGGCAGGTCGGGCGCCCAGGCCACCAGGGCGGCGCCGGCCACGATAAAGCAGGAGAAGATCAGGCTGGCCAGTCGCACGCCCGCGCGGTCAATCAGGTAACCGCCGGCCAGCACCGCGAAAACGGCGGCCACGCTGTACATCGTATACATGGTGCCGATGGCGGCGCGGTTGGTGTGGAAAACCTGGATCAGGGTGGTCTCAATGGCCCCCACGCTGTCGTAGGCAAAGTAGCTGCCAAAAGCCATCAGAGAAGCAAAAGTCAGGACCACAAAGCGGTAGGGCCGGCCGGTGGGATGGAGCAGTCCTGGTTCCGATCGAGGCATGGAAGCCGAGTATAGCATAGCGCGGCAGCGCTACCCACACGTGGCACGGGCATCTTGCCCGTGAAAAACCTGGCCAGGATTGCCCTGCTCACATGCCGCCTTTTTTAACCCCCCTCAGCTTCGCTGACCGCAGACATCAAAAATCGATGTCTGCGCCACCCGCGAAGGATCTGCTTTTCCGTGCCAGCCGCTCAGAAACCGAACAAAGCAGATTCCTCGTCGCCTTTCAGCTCCTCGGAATGACGGGACGACGGAACGATTGGCGTCTGCGCCAGCCCCGTATGCGCCACCTGCGAACTGGACCCGAGCGCTCGGGCCGAGCGGGGATGTGATTTCTCGACTGGCCGGAATCAATGCTTGGCAACGGCCATCGTCGGGGAATTTCGTGGCAATGATTGCACTATACGTTGAAGCGCCACCAGTTGTTCGTTCGAGAATTGGAGTTGGCCTCGCCTGGCCAGATCCAGATCCCTGAATGTCCAAAGCGCTTTCATGATGCCCTGGCGCGAATGCCGGTTGCCGAGCAGCAGATGGCCCAGTTCGTGTGCCATGGCATCACCCAGGATTTCCGGCGAATGCGAGGCCCACACCGAGGCGAAGGCTATCACCCGGTCGTAGAACACACTCGCCGTCCCGCATGGGACGTACCCATAGCCCGCCGGCGGAATCATCGATCGCCCCAGCGCGTCGGCTACTGAACCCTGTGGCATCGTCCCGTTAGCAAAGACAATTCGAAGGAAAAATTCCGCGCTTGAATTTCCGGGTTGACACCGAACTGAGCGCTGTTTATGCGAGTTATCCAACCAGGTGATCTTCACCCCTGCCTCGGCAAAAAGGGTAGCGGCCTGGTGTTCCGCGTCGTAAAGCTCCACGCCGTCGATGTGCGCGTCATTGTAAACTCCTACCCTGATGACTGCCTGGTTCTCTGCTTTGTGCGACCTTGCCCAGAGGCTTCCCACCGGGACGATCGAAGCCCAGACAACCAGAAGAACCGGGACAATCCGTGCGTAATACATCACAAGTTTCGGAATAATCGGATTCATAACACTCTCCCTCCTCTTTTCGTGCGGAGTGGGCAGCGTCGTCGAAGGGCCCGGCTCGCTCTCTGCAATGGCAGCGAACCCAAGCCGGTTTTGAAGCGAATAGCAGTCCGTTGCATTCATTGCGCCCATTGGCTGCCGCCACAAACAGCCTTCTTGCTGGCCCAGACTGTGCTGGAGGATTTGGGAGATCAATGGACAGCGCCTGACTTCTGGGGGAAGTGCTTCTTCCTCGAGAAGTGGCGCAGAATCAACGGCCTCCTCGGCGGGATTCCCCGGCCGTCTTGATCGTTGACCCCCGCCGCCGTATAATCGGGGCACTCAAGGGAATTCCATGAAAACAGATCCGGCCCCAGGAACCCGGGTTCGGTTTCGGAACTTTCGAAGCTGACCTTAGCTCGGGTGAACTGCGCCGCGAGGGCCTGAAGGTGAAAATCCAGGAGCTGCCCTTCCAAGTGCTGCTGTTGCTGCTGGAAAGGCCGGGGGAAGTGGTGACCCGGGAGGATCTGCGCAGCAGGCTGTGGCCCGCCGACACGTTTGTGGATTTCGAACACGGGCTGAACAAGGCAATCAACAAGCTGCGGGAGGCACTGGGCGACGACGCCAACAATCCCCGTTTTGTGGAGACCCTGACACGCCGGGGTTATCGGTTCATCGGGCCGGTGGAACACCTTGAGCCCAGTTCCTTCGCTGGTGGCGGTGAAGAATCCGCAGTTAGAGGCAAATGGGCGGCTCCAGCTCGACTACGAATCATGACTGTAGCGGCCGGGGTGCTAGTGGTGGTGGCCGTCGTAGCTCTCGCAGGTTGGTGGCGCGCATCGCGGAATGCGGCTCACATGCCCGCCTGGTCCGGGGAAATTCTGCCCGTGCCAACCACTGCCTTCTGGCCGCGGGTCTCTCCGGACGAACATCTGATTGCCTTCCAGGCCATGGTTGACAATCTGACACAGGTTGCCGTGATGTATCCCGGGTCGGGCAACTGGACGGTGCTGACTCATGATCGAACCCATGGCTCCGTTGCCAGCCTTTGCTGGTCGCATGACGGCTCCAGGATTTATTTCGACCGTTATATCTCTGTCCCTCGCGGTGTGTATTCGGTCCCGAGTCTTGGTGGTGAAGCGCGTTTGCTGCTGGCAAACGCGGCCAGTCCCGAAGCTCTGCCGGATGGCAGCCTGCTGATTATCCGAGTTGATCCAGACCGAAAGATTCAGATTTATCACTTCTGGCCCGAAACGGGACGCCTTCAGGCCCTCGGAGTGTGGAAGGGGGAGAATCCTCTTTTTCCTACCATACGTGTTTTCCCGGGAGGCAAGGAGGCGGTCTTCTTCGGGACAATCAAAGGTGAAGAAGAAAAGGTCTCGCATCTATATTCGCTGGACATCACCACGGGCCGTGCGCAGCGGCTAGCCCCAGAATTGAAGATTTCTCCCTCTTCATCCACATTCCCCCTCGCGATAACTCCAGACGGGCGGTCGGTCCTGATCGACCTTCCGTCCGGAAATCTGCATCGAATCGTGGCAATTCCGCGCTCGGGCTCAGGAGCCGTTCGGACCTGGATGACCCTCACATCCGCACCCTGGTCTCTGGACGAGACATCCGAGGGAGACCTCTACATCGATCAGGTTGATAGCCCTCTTGACCTGCTGAGGCTTTCTCAGTCCGGGGGAACACCCGAGGTTTTGGCAAGTCTTGAACGATATCCACTCCCGCCGTACATAAATTCGGAGGTTGAGCTCTCGGGCGGGAGGTTCCTTCTTCCTGCGGTTATCTCAAATCGGTCGCGAGTGCTGCTGGGCAAGCCGGGAGGGAGTTTTGTCGCCCTATTAGAAACCAATGAGGAGACCGCACCTCCGATGGTTCAACTGGGCGACGACCAGGTGGCGCTAATGGTCGGAAGCCCTCCGGCGCAAGCGATTGCCGTCGCCTCGATCAGAAACGGGCGTATCCTCCGGCGGTTTAAGGCAACGGAAGGGGAACCAGTCACGGAAGTGGCTGCGGCCCCGGATGGCAAAACTCTCTACTACGTGTCCTCTGGGAGTATCTGGTCTATCCCCAGCCGAGGCGGGAATCCTCGCAAGGTATGCGCTGGGGACGGCGTAGCCGTGGATCCGAATGGAGGCGACTTAATCATCAATTTGAGTGAGCAGGAGCGTGTGCAACTGGAGCGTGTTCCACTTTCAGGCGGCCCGGCTCAGCCGATTGTGGTCCGGAGCGATCTCCCTATTGGCGCCGTGCAGTTGGGGTCCAAGACAATCAATAATGACGGCAGGCTACTGGTCACCGTTGTACCGACAGATTCATGGTTTCTTGGCTTGGCAATCCTGGACCTCGCCACAGGAAGACTCACTCAAGTTCCGTTGAATTACACCGGGGATGTCGTGATGCCAGGTTGGGCAGACGACGGTCGCATCCTTACGACTGCAGTCCCTATGAGAGCCCGCATCTGGCGCTTCCGGCCTACGCATTGACGGAGCAGCCGAATAGATCGATTGCCATTAGCTGCGGCATTTTCTTTCTGCCGTGGCGTGGTGTATGCGCCGGTACCGTGTCAGAAAGTGAAGGTGGTTCTCGCCCTAATAATGCTTCTGCCGGGGCATGGCGCCATTCTACCTCAGTGACGTTGCGACATCCGTTCCCGCTGCGAAGGAAGAGCCGCATACATCGCAAAGAGCGCGACGTATGCGCCACCCGCGATGAGCGGCCTTTTGCGGCACGAGTAAACTCGTGCCCTTTCTCAACAATCCACGCGCCACGCATGGTGCCCATGTCTTTCGCCCCTGCTGGGGCTGGGGAAGATTTTAACGCCAATCGAATCCCACGGCTTACGCGGTGGGCTAAAATCTTTCGGCCCTCCGGGCCTGAGCGGGTGGCGCGGAACGCGTGCGCCAGCCCATGGAAATCGCAGAGACAAAAACCGCCTCTGCGCCAGCCGCGATCCATCGGGGCGCCACCCGCCTTCAGCTTTTCCCTACTTCCTACTTCCGACTTCCTACTTCCTTTTCTTCATCCTTCATAATTCTGTTTGCCCCGCTCGCTTCGCTGAACGCAGACTTTAAAAATCAAAATCTGGGCCACCGGCGATTTTGACCATTCACCTAAAGCGGGACTACTCTCATATGTCAACCGAATATTGACCAACCTCATATCGGGGGAGGGTTCCATGGGAAAATCGCAAACGCTGATTTGTATCCATCTTCTTCTGGTCGTGTCCCTGGCTGTTGCGGCCACACGAGTTTCGAGAGCCGAGGAACAGGCCGATCGGGGCAGGGAACTATTCTCCAGGAACTGTGCCGTCTGCCACGGCGCTTTTGCCCAGGGAGGGGCGGGGCCGGATCTCACGAATCCTGCCTGGCAGTCCGGTATCACGGACGCGGAACTCGACCGGGTGATCCGACAGGGCATCGGTGGAACGGCGATGCCGAGCTTTGCGGCAAAGCTGAACGAGCAAGACAGAAAAGAGGTCATCCGGTACGTGCGCTCATTGTCCGCGCAGGCCTTGCAACCCACAACCGAGGCAAAAGCTCCCAGGGTCGAGGTCAGTGCTGAAAGGCTGGCCGCTTCCGGTCGGGATGCGGACAACTGGCTGATGTATGGGCGCGACTACGCCAACCTGCGCTTCAGCCCTCTCAAGGAAATTAACCAGAACAACGTCCAAGACCTGGTCCCGGTGTGGAGTTTTCAAACGGGTCTGCCGGATGGCCTGGAGGCAACGCCACTGTTTGTGGATGGCGTGATCTACCTGACCACCTCGTGGAACCACGTCTTCGCCGTCGATGCCAGGACGGGCGCGGAGTTGTGGCACTACAAACGGCGCCTTCCGGAAAAACTGAAGTTCTGTTGCGGTCCGGTGAATCGCGGGGTGGCGATTCTCGATGGAACGCTATACCTGATGACGCTGGATGCTCACCTGGTGGCGCTGGACGCTCAAACCGGGCGTGTGCGGTGGGATGTGGAAGTGGGAAAAGTTGACGACAATCTGAGTGCAACTTCTCCGCCGCTCATCGTCGGGAACAGGGTAATGGTAGGTGTGGCGGGCGGCGACTACCCCAGCCGTTGCTTCATCGGCGCTTATGATGCCAAAACAGGCCGGCGCCTTTGGCGGTTCTACACGATTCCTGGCGAAGGGGAAAAGAAAGCCGAAACGTGGAGCGCCGGCTCCGGGAAATCGGGCGGCGGGGGCACGTGGATGAATGGGTCTTACGATCCTGATCTGAATCTTGTGTATTGGGGAGTGGGCAATCCGAATCCGGATTATGACACTGATGCACGCGAAGGAGACAATCTGTACACAGACTCCGTTGTTGCGCTGGACCCCGGGTCGGGAAAATTGGTTTGGCACTATCAGTTCACCCCCCACGACGTATGGGATTATGACGGTGTCAATGAAATGGTATTGGTTGACCTTCAGCTTGAGGGCCGGAAAATCAAAGCGCTCGTACATGCTGACCGCAACGGGCATTTTTATGCGATTGAGAGAAGCACCGGGCGGTTTCTGTTTGCCAAACCGTTTGTCCGCGTCACCTGGACGAAGGGGTTCGACTCCGCCGGGAAGCCCAGGGTCAATCCCAAAGCAATTCCCACCCTTAAAGGTGTTACGGTTTGTCCCGGCGCGGCGGGAGGCAAGGAATGGAATGCCATGGCCTATAGTCCGCTGACCCGCCTGGCATACATTCCGGCAATCGAGAATTGCGCGGTATTCGTCAACAATGGCGTGGAGGCCAGAAAGTTGAATCTCCCCCCCGGTGAGAGTGGATTCAAATATCTGCCCAATCAAGCCTACGGAAAATTCATGGCCATTAAGGCGGATACAGGCGATGTGGCCTGGGATGTCAAAACACGAAGCCCCATGGCCGGGGGAGTTCTGGCGACCGGCGGGAACCTCGTTTTTACAGGCGACCCGGAGGGCCGTTTTACAGCCTACGACGCAGTCCGAGGGCAAATCCTCTGGTCATATCAAACCGGCTCAGGCATCCGGGGCGGTCCAATTTCTTATCGCCTGGATGGAAAGCAATACATCGCGGTCCTTTCCGGTATGGGAGGCGCCGTGGGAGGGTTCACGGGGGCCGGCGCTCCCTGGATGAGAGACTATCGCAGCGGTGACACGATGTATGTCTTCAGCCTGTTTAGTCCGCACAAGTTATCCAGGGAGAAGTGAGTGCGCGCAGGGCCGGCGTCAGGAGGGTCATGAATTGGCGGGTGGCGCAGAGACTCGCTTTGTCGTGTGGGCGCGTCGCGTCCCGATCGATCGGGGCGATCCCCCGCAGCGAGAGGCTCTTGTTGAAGTTCATCACGCGGCATGGCCGTCCCGGCCATGGGCCTTCGAGTTTTGGTCATGAAATATCACGGGCAGGATGCCCTTTCGACGGGCCGGCGCCCCGATCGATCGCGCCACCACTCGCCCGGAACTCATCACTCTGAACCCGTAATTCGTCGTTTGTAACTGGCAGCCTGCCTTTCCGGCCCGCTCTCCCGCGCTTCGCAATAGGCCCCTAAGCTAGGCTAGCGTGCGGGTTCAAAACACCTCAAA
>CAWANC010000023.1:0-156631 GCA_963783155.1 uncultured Acidobacteriota bacterium
GGGCAAGGGGCGAAGCAGCACGGCGTTCACCACACTGAAAACTGCTGTGCTTGCTCCTATGCCGAGGGTGAGGGTGAGAACGGCGACCATCGTAAAACCGGGGTTGCGGCGGAGCTGGCGCAGGGCATAGCGGACGTCCTGCCCGATTTCGCTGAGCATGCGTACGCCCCAACTGTCGCGGCATTCTTCCTTCACCGCTCCAACGTTGCCGAAGGTTTTGCAGGGCGGCGTTGCGGGCTTCTTCTGCGCTCATGCCCTGTGCGATGTTCTGCTCGATCTGCTTTTCCAGATGGAAGCGCAGTTCTTCGTCCATTTCCTGCTCGGCTCGTTTTTTGTGAAAGAGCGCACCAAGATTGAACATGAGTTTCTCCACGTTGTAGAGGCGGCTTTACGCCGCCATTGGCGAGGTAAACTCGCCGCTACGAAAAGCCGTTGGCGGTGTAAACTCGCCGCTACGAAAAGCCATTGGCGAGTAAACCCGCCGCTACAAAACCTGTGGGAGGGCGGAGCGCTCCCCTGCAAAAACAGGAGCGGTTCTTCTTCCCGTGAAAGGGCACGAGTTTACTCGTGCCGTAAAACCACAGCCAAAATGCCGGCTTTAGCCGCTGAGCCTTCTTTGTTGGAACGGCCGGACCGACTTCAGGGGCTGAAGCCCTCAAGCAAAGGGGCGCTTCTGTGGCACGACTAAAGTCGTGCCCTTTCGCAAAAGCGCTGTGCTGCGACTAAAGTCGTGCCCTTTTGCAAAAGCACTGTCCTGCGATTAAATTCGTGCCCTTTCGCAAAAGGCCCCGCGCCACGACTGAAGTCGTGCCCTTTCGCAAAAGGCACCGCGCTACCTGTCGCGCCCTTTCACAAAGGATCTGCGATGGATACGCCAGCCGACGCACCGGAGGCTATTTCAAATCTGAAATTTGAGATTTCACATCCCATAACCCATAACCCATAACTCAGAACCACGAACTCATTCGTAATTCGTAATTTGTAATTGCGGACGCTCAACACCCGCGTGCTCATCCTTCATAATTCAAAATTCATAATTTGCTTCAATCGCTCAATCACCAATCACCAATGGCGCGGTTGACGCGCCGGGGCGATTTCAAATCTGAAATTTCAGATTACAGCCACCGGAACCAGGAAGCCATAACTCAGAACCCTGAACTCAAAATCATGAAGTCATTCGTAATTCGTAATTGGTCCGTTGCCTTTTCAATTGTTCAATCAGCAATGATTCAATCACAAATGGCGGCGTAAAGCCGCCTCTACTCATAGCGCAGCGCAACCATGGGATCGACTTTGGCGGCGCGGCGGGCAGGGATGTAGCAGGCCATCAGCGCCACGGCAATCAGGATGAGCGAAACAGCGACGAACGTGAGCGGATCGGTCGCGCCGACGCCGATAGAGCAGGCTCGCGAGAAATCGCGTGAGTGCCAGCGCCCCGGCAATGCCGATGACCACCCCAACCAGGGCCAACTTGAGCCCCTCGCCAATCACCATCCACAGCACATCCCTCTTCTCAGCGCCCAGCGCCATGCGAATGCCGATTTCATGCGTGCGATGTGCGACGGAATAGGACGTCACGCCATAAGTACCCACTGCTGCCAGGATCAGTGCGGCGATCCCAAACAAGCCCAGGAGCATGGTCTGGTAGCGGGGTTGGGTGACTGAATCAGCGAGGATGTCATCCATAGTCCGAATGATTGGAGGAGGCAGGTTCTTATTGACGGCTCTCACTTCGCTGCTGATTGCGGCTACGGAAAGCGCTGCATTGCTCGTCGTGCGGACGAGGAGGGCCGGGCCCTGCATGGGCCACTGCCAATAGGGAACGTACACTTCCGGCACCGTTTCCGCGTGGGGGCCCAGGGTTTTCGTATCGGCAACGACACCGACGATCTCTTTCCACGGCGGCCGCCCGTCGGGATCATTGTAATCCGGTTGCCCGGGATTTTTCCGGCCTCCTAATGCCAGCCGCTTGCCGATGGAATTCTGATTGGGGAAATAGCGCCGCGCCATGGTTTGATTGATGATGGCGACCCACGGCGCTTCGTAAACGTCATCCTCGGTAAAGGCCCTTCCTTCGAGGAGGGGGATGCCCATGGTGCGGAAGTAATCGGGCGAAATGCCTTCAAAGTCGGCCATCGGATATTCGGCAGAAGTGGCTGAAGGGCGGTTTTCGATGACGACGGGGAAAAGCAGCCCCTTGTCCACGTCACGCGGGAGTTTGTACGCCACCGCCACCGACACGACTCCCGGATCATGCCTGATTCGTTCCATGATCTGCTTCAAGGCCACCTGAGGGCTGGTGGCGGTCGGGTGGACCCAACCGCCGAATCCCGACGCGGAAAAATCCAATTGGGCCGTCAACAGATGACCGGGTTGAAAGCCGCGGTTGATCTGCAAGCGGTTCACAAAGCTTCGAGTCATCAGCCCGGCGCCAATCAGGAGGACTAATGAAAGGGCGACTTCAAAAGTCACCAGCAAGGGACGCACCCGGCTCTCCTGGAGCAGCGCATTTCCGCTTCGGTTGGCTTCCTTGAGGGTACTGTTCAAATCGAGTTTGGAGGTTTGCCAGGCCGGGACGAGACCAAAAAACAGACCTGTTATCAAACAGACGCCCAAAGTAAAAGCGAGGGATGTGGCATCCATCCTGACTTCCTGCAATCGGGGGATGTGGTTGGCTGCGATGGCGATGAAGAGACGAAGAGCCCACGTCGCGCCTATCGCGCCTACGATTCCGCCGCCCAGGGCGAGAAGCAGGCTCTCGGTGAGCAGTTGGCGAACCACGCGCCAGCGGCTTGCGCCAACCGCCAGGCGGACAGCTATTTCTTTCTGCCGTCCTGCTCCGCGCGCCAGAAGCAGATTCGCCAGATTCGCGCAGGCTATGAGCAGGACACAAGCCACCACGCCCCACAAAATCAGCAGGCTCGCGCGCAGCGACTGGCCGATGGTCTGGTCAAGCAAAGGTACGACCGCCACTTCGGTGCCGATGACGTCATTCGGATGGTCCTGCGCGATGCGCGACTGAATCGCGCTCATTTCCGATTGCGCCTGGTCGATCGCCACGCCGGGCTTGAGGCGCGCGATCACGGAATGCCAGTGCCCCGAGCGCCGCTCGCCGATATGCACGCCCATCCAGCCTGCCGGCAGCCACAGGTCGCATGGGTTCGGGAAATGGAAGCCCTGCGGCATCACGCCCACGATCGTGTAATCCCGCCGGTCGTAACTATCGACGGTGAGAGTTCGGCCCAGCACATGAGGATCTCCGCCGAAACGGCTTTGCCAAAGCTCATGGCTGATGAGCGCCACCCGATTGCCTTGCCAGTTGTCTTCTTCGGGAAGAAAGGTGCGGCCCAGAATTGGTTTGACGCCAAGAACTGAGAAAAGAGCCGAGGAGGCGTAAATACCCCCGACTTTCTCCGTTCCCTGCGCGCCGGCAAGATTGAATTCGACAGCCCCGGCCCAGCCAGGCCAGAAGGCCATGCTCGCGAAAACGTCATTTTGCTGACGCCAGTCTTCAAAATCGGGCCCCGAAACCTTCACCTGCCCGATGCCTTTGGCTGGGCTGCGCTCCCAGAGCATCACCAGGCGGTCGGCATTCGGGAATGGAAGCGGTCTGAGCAGGACTGAGTTGACAACCGAAAATATCGCCGTGTTCGCTCCAATGCCGAGGGCGAGGGTGAGCACGGCGACGGCCGTAAAGCCAGGGTTGCGGCGAAGCTGGCGCAGGCCGTAGCGAGTGTCGGAAATAAGGTCATGGATGAAGCGCACGCCCCAACTGTCGCGGCATTCTTCCTTGATGGCTCCAACGTTGCCGAACTGGCGCAGGGCGGCGAGGCGGGCTTCATCCGCGCTCATGCCTTGCGCAATATTCTGCTCGATCTGATTTTCCAGATGGAAACGCAGTTCCTCGTCCATTTCCTGCTCGGCCTGGTTTTTGTGAAAGAGTGCGCGAAGATTGAACATGAGTTTCTCCGCATTGTAGAGGCGGCTTTATGCCGCCATTGGCGAGGTAAACTCGCCGCTACGAAAAGACGTTGGCGGGGTAAACCCGCCGCTACAAAACCTGCGGGAGGGCGGAGCGCTCCCCTGCAAGAACAGGAGCGGTTCTTCTTCCTGTGAAAGGGCACGAGTTTACTCGTGCCGTAAAGCATCACCGACAAATACCGGCTTTAGGCGCTGAGTCTTCTTTGTTGGAACGGCCGACTTGACTCAGGGGCTGAAGCCCCCACCCCAAGGGGGCGCTTCTGCGGCACGACTGAAGTCGTGCCCTTTCGCAAAAGCGCTGTCGCTGCGACTGAAGTCGTGCCCTTTCGCAACCCCTCCCCTGAGTGGCCGTGTGCCCTTTCGCAAAACCCCCATCCTGCAAATAGGTTCGTGCCTTTTCTCAGAAGGCGGCCGCGCTGCCCGTCGCGCCCATCGCAAAAGCCGCGACGTGTGCGCCAGCCGACGCACCGGAGGCTATTTCAAATCTGAAATTTGAGATTGCAGAGCTCATCACCCATCACTCAGAACCCATAACTCTCAACGATGAAGTCATTGGGTAATTCGTAATTTGTAACTCCGACCCTTTCAATCACCAATCGCCAATGGCGGCGTAAAGCCGCCGCTACGCCGTTTCAAGCACCAGGGCGACGGCGGCGGAGAGGCGCGTCCAGTTGGTGGTCTCGCGTTCAAGCTGTTTTCGGCCGCCCGCGGTCAGGCGATAGTACTTGGCCCGGCGGTTGTTTTCCGAGGAGCCCCACTCCGCGGCGATCCATCCCTGCTGTTGGAGGCGATAGAGCGCCGGATAGAGCGAGCCCTGCTGCACCTGCAGCACATCCTTTGAGATTTGCTGGATGCGCTGCGCGATGCCCCAGCCGTGCATGGGTTCCAGCGCCAGGGTTTTCAGAATCAGCAGGTCCAGCGTGCCCTGCAACAGATCAATCGATTTGCCCATGGTGTTCTTCTCCTTTTTCCTGCGGTTCCATTCCGGCGGCGCGGCCGTTGTCATCCACGATGCGGCCGTCCAGCATATTGACCACGCGCCCGGCGTGTGCGGCAAAGCGCGCATCGTGCGTCACAATGCAGATGGTGGCTCCCTGGCGGTGCAGATCATCGAGCAACTGCATCACCCCTTCGCCGTTTTTCGAATCGAGGTTGCCGGTGGGCTCATCGGCCAGCAGGATGGCCGGATCCCCTGCCAGCGCCCGCGCCACGGCCACGCGCTGCTGCTCGCCGCCCGAAAGCTGCGAGGGATAGTGTTTGACGCGGTGCCCCATGCCCACCTTTTCCAGCGCTTCACTCACGCGCCGCTTGCGTTCGCTCGCCATCATGCCTCGATAGGTGAGCGGCAGCTCGACATTCTCCTGGATGGTGAGGTCGCCGATCAGGTTGAAGCTCTGAAAGATGAAGCCCACTTCGCGGTTGCGGATGCGCGCCCGCTCGTTGAAATTGAGCGTTTCGACGGGCCGCGACTTCAGCCAGTAATGGCCCTCGGTGGGCGAGTCGAGCAGGCCGATCAGTGAGAGCAGCGTGGACTTGCCGCAGCCCGACGGCCCCGAAACCGAAAGATATTCGCCCGGATGTATGGCCAGGCTTATTCCCTCGAGCGCGTGCGTCTCCACTTCCTCGGTGGCAAAAACTTTTGTCACCTTTTCAAGCTGGATCAAAGATGCGCCAACACCGGGTGTGTGCTCCGGCGCAACCTGGGCTTGCGATCGGCTTTCCATTGTTGCCTCCCCAAAATATTGATATATCGAAAGATTGTTTCATTGAATCATGGGCTCGTTGATGGATTGAATCATTGGCCCATTGGTTCATTGAAAGATTGAATGAGGGGCATTCCCCAAAACGGGTCAATGCCTGGATCAATCAATCTCGAAGTTCTTCAATCACTCAATCGATAAATCAGTCAATGATTCAATGCCTTTCCTCATTCCAACCGGATGCGGTCAAAGCCGTCCCAGCGCGACATATCGGACAGGATGACCTGGTCGCCGACATTGAGCCCGCTGAGAATCTGCACCGTGTTCACCGACGCCAGGCCGAGTTTCACTTTCAGGCGGACAGCCTCCTTTCCGCCGTCGGTCAGTTTGAACAGGCCCACGGTGCTTTCCGACTGGCCAAAAGCCGGACGTCCCACATAGAGCACGTTGTTCAGGTGCTCGATTTCAACGGTGCCATCCACGCTGAGGTCCGGGACGGCGCCCGGAGGGAGCGGGCCGTCCAGCTTCACGTCCACGGTGCGGGTGCCGTTCTGCACGGAAGGATCGATGCGAATCACATGTCCGGGGATGACCCCGTTGTGGGTGTCGACTTCCGCCTGCTGGTTGAGCTGGATGTCTTTGGCCTGAGTTTCAGCGATCTGCAACTGCGCTTTCAGGTGATTGGGCTGGGCCACCTTGGCCAGGGTGGTACCCGCCGTCACCTGCTGTCCCGCTTCAACGGGCAACTCCTGCAGCACGCCGCTGGCGCCGGCGCGCACGGTCAGCGATTCCAGCTGGCTCTGCTTCAGCTTGTAAAGCGCGCGGAGCTGCTCAATTTTGGCCTTCTGCGCGGCCAGTTGCGCCTGGATGGAATTGGAAAGTTCGCCGACCTGCTGGCCGGCAATCTGGTTGCGCGTTTCCGCCGCCTGCGCTTTGGCTTGAGAGAGCTGAGCGGTGAGGTTGGGGCCCAGACCTGAGTCGGCGAGTTGCTGGTCGCGCTGGGCCTGGAGTTTGGACTGGAAATATTCCGATTTTGCCGTGGCGGCTGAGGAGCGCTGGTCGAGAAGCTGGCTGGCGAGTTGCGCCTTCAGGCTGTTGTAGTCGGCATCAGCGGCTTTCAGTTGCCACCGGGCGTCGAGCGCCGCCTGCTCAATGGCGGGGCTGGTGAGTTTCAGCAGCACGGTGTCCGGCTGGACGGCCATTCCCGGCAGCACCAGCTTTTGCGCCACCCGGCCGTCCACCTGGGCGGGAATCCACAGGATCTGTTCCGGCACCAGCTTGCCCAGGCCCCGCACCTGGATATCCATCGAACCGCGCTTGACAGTGTCTGGCCAGACGGTTGATCGGTCTACTTCCGGCGCCGCGGGCTTCAGGCGCGCGAGTCCCAGGGTGGTGGCCAGCACCACCACAACGCCGGCCAGCCCCAGGCCGATGCGGCGCAGGCGGCGCTTGCGAAGGTCGAGCTTGCGGGGAATATCCATGTTGATCTTTCCAAAGCCGGCGAAGGATTTGCCCGGATTATTCATGAAGCAGCAGGTCCCCGTGAAAGGGCACGACTTCAGTCGTGCCGTTGGGAGCGCCTGAAAAGCTTCTATCGGGGCTTCAGCCCCTGAACGGGACGCTCATGGCGCCGGAACTTTCAGCGGCTAAAGCCGACTCCTTCGAACTGCCTGTTCGGCACGACTGAAGTCGTGCCCTTTCTCCCCTTTCACTGCAACATCTGCCGGTTCATGAACAATCCGGGTCAGCGCATTAGAAGGCCCGGCTTAACTCTTCCCTAGACATCCGACAACAACACGATAGCGCCGTTCCCCTAGATTGTCAAGGGGAGAGAATGCAGGAGTTTTCATTGCCGGTGGGCGCGGTATTTTTGCAGGTCTAGGGGAAGAAAAAACCGCTCAGGCGTCTTGCCATTGACAAAGACCATCGACTGCCGTTAGTGTTACTTGCTCTTATGAATGTTCTGGTTCTGGGTTCGGGCGGGCGCGAACACGCCCTGGTCTGGAAGCTGCGCGAAAGCCAGCTGACGGACGACATTTTTTGTGCTCCGGGAAACCCCGGCATTGCGCAGGTGGCGGAGTGTTTTCCCGTGGACCTCTGCAACCCCGCGGCCATGCTGCAACTGGCCGAGGAACTGAAGGCTGACCTGACGGTGGTGGGTCCTGAAGCTCCGCTGGTTGCGGGCGTGGTGGATGAATTCCAGAGAGTGGGCCGGCGCATTGTGGGCCCCACGAAGGCGGCGGCGCAGCTTGAAGGTAGCAAGATTTTCGCCAAGGAGTTCATGCATCGCAACGCCATCCCTACAGCGCGATTTGCGGTGGTTGACGACTATGAGACCGGAGTGAAATTCCTGCCGGAGTTTGGCCTGCCGGTGGTGATCAAGGCCGACGGGCTGGCGGCGGGCAAGGGCGTGGTGGTGGCCCGGACGCGGGAAGAGGCTGAAAAGGCGCTGAACGACTTCCTGGTGCGGAAATCGCTGGGCGATGCCGGCGGCCAGGTGGTGATTGAGGAATGCCTGGCGGGAGAAGAACTGTCATTCATCGTTCTGGCAGGCTACCGGGGCTGGCTGCCGCTGGTTCCCAGCCAGGACCACAAGGCGGTGTTCGACAACGACCTGGGCCCCAACACCGGAGGCATGGGCGCTTACAGCGACGATTCCATTCTTCCTGAGGGATTGCGACAGGAGATTGTAGGCCGGGTGATTGAGCCCACGCTGGCCGGCATGGCGGCTGAGGGCATGCCCTACCAGGGATTCCTCTATGTCGGGCTGATGCTGACCGAAGAGGGCCCCAAGGTGCTGGAATACAACGTGCGCATGGGCGACCCGGAGGCGCAGCCCATCGTGATGCGGCTGCGGTCAGACCTGTGCGAAATGCTGCTGGCGTCGCTGGACGGACAGTTGACGGCGGTGGGGGCCCGCTGGAGCCCCAACCCTTCGGTGTGCGTGGTGCTGGCCTCAAAGGGCTATCCCGGGAAGAGCGAAACCGGCAAAGTGATTACGGGAATCGACGCCTCGGAGTCGCTGGGCGGCGTGAAGATTTTCCACGCAGGCACGGTGTTCCGTGACAAGCAACTGCTCACCTCAGGAGGGCGCGTTCTGGGCGTGACGGCGACCGGCGAAGACCTGCCCAAAACCATCGAGCAGGCCTACTCGGCCGTGAGCAAGGTCCACTTTGACGGAATGCATTACCGGCGCGATATTGGGGCGAAGGGTTTGCGGCGGCTCAAGACCACAAACGAAACGCAGCATCCGGACAACCAGGCGGGCAATCCGTCCCCGGCATTGTAGTGGCAGGGTCAAACCCCGCAACCCATCCGTTTTGCTAAATCACTTCTCAAGGAGAATGGAATGGCTGAAAAGGGAAAAGCACTGGTCGGCATCATCATGGGGAGCGACACCGATCTTCCGGTGATGAAAGAGGCCGCGGCAACGCTCAACAAGTTCGGCGTGCCTTTTGAGATTGATGTCACCTCGGCGCACCGCTCGCCGGCACGGACGTCGGAATACGCGCGCACGGCAAGAGATCGCGGGCTGAAGGCCATCATTGTGGGAGCGGGAGGCGCGGCGCACCTGGCCGGCGTGGTGGCGGCGGAAACCACTCTGCCGGTGATCGGAGTGCCCATGCCCACGACCGCGCTGCAGGGAATCGAT
Organism: uncultured Acidobacteriota bacterium; assembly: GCA_963783155.1. GTDB lineage: Bacteria > Acidobacteriota > Terriglobia > UBA7540 > UBA7540 > SCRD01. The sequence continues at coordinate 9,334 of CAWANC010000023.1, forward strand.
TCACTGCTGGCAACCGTGCAGATGCCCGCCGGCATCCCGGTGGCCACGGTTGCCATCGGCAGGTCCGGCGCCACCAACGCGGCCATCCTGGCGGTGCAGATCATGGGGACCTCGGACGCAGGGCTGGCCGAAAAGCTTGCGGCTTACAAAAAGGAACTGGCCGAAAAGGTGCTGGAGAAATCAGAAAAAGTAAAGCGCGAGTTTTCGCTCTAAGGAGGTTGCTGAAAAGACCCCCTTTGCTACGTCATCCTGAGCAAAGCGAAGGATCTGCTTTGTTCATTTTGATTAAGATACAGCAGATTCCTCGCTCCGCTCGGAATGACGGGGTGCGAAGCGCTTTCCCAGAATCTCAACTACGGCTTCTTTTCAAATTTGAGGGCAACGGAATTGATGCAATAGCGCTGGCCGGTGGGCTCGGGGCCGTCGGGGAAGACGTGGCCCAGGTGAGCGTCGCACTGGCTGCAAACCACTTCCACGCGCCGCATGCCAAGGCTTGAGTCGGATTCTTCCCGGACGTTCTGCTCATTCAAAGGGGCGGTGTAGCTGGGCCAGCCGCAGTGAGAATCAAACTTGCTGTCGGAACTGAACAGTTCCGCCCCGCAGCAGACGCAGCGGTAGGTTCCCGGGTCGTCGAGATCGGTGTACTCGCCGGTGTGCGGCGGTTCGGTGCCTTTCTGGCGCGTCACGTAATATTGCTGCGGCGTCAGCTCCTTGCGCCACTCTTCGTCGCGTTTGGTCACCTTTCGGGTCAAGTCATGTGATGCCATAAATAACCACCGCAGGCAATGTTAGTTAGCCCCCTAATGGGCCTTGCTGTTCAGTTTGTGGATTTGTCGTGCCCGTTCCTGCGGGCCAGCTTGTCAACGGTCTCGATCAGCGCGTTCAGCTTGTATTCGCTTGCGGCCTGAACCTGTTTAAGGTCCAATATCTGCTCCCCTAGGCGGATCTCGGCCTGGGCCACCCGTCCCACGAGATCGGTGAGGGTGGCAATGGACGATTCTAGCTTGGCCGCACGCGCAGCGCCGGCTTCGAGAGCGGCATCGATTCGGGTGAAGGCCTCTTCGTGCTTCTGGAGCCACGCCTCGTGCTTGGCCTGCATGTCCAGCATGAATTGCATGGTTTTTTCGATGTCCATGGCGTCAGTATAGCACCGTGCACCCGGTTCCCGCGATGCCATGCTCACAGGCAGAGGAACTGTTATAATTCTGAAATTTGGTGGAAGAGAAAAATCCAACCGAGTGAGACGTGATGTTCAAAACGATTGAATGGACCAGCGAAGGCGTGCGGATGATTGACCAGACGGTGCTGCCCGGCGAAGAAGTTTACAACACCTACCGGACGTATTCGGAAGTGGCGGAAGCGATCCGCTCCATGGTGATTCGCGGCGCGCCGGCCATCGGCGTGGCGGCAGCCATGGGGGTGGCGCTGGGAGTGAAGAATTCGAGCGCCCAAACCGTTGCGGAACTGCGCAGCGAGTTTGAAACCATTGCGGACACGATTTCCAGAACGCGGCCGACCGCCGTCAACCTGTTCTGGGCGGTGAAGCGCATGCGGGAGCTGTTTGAGAAATCGCTGGCGGGAGCCGGTTCCGACGCCGAGAAGGTTGCGCGGGCGCAAAAGCTGCTGGTGGAGGAAGGCCAGCGGGTGCTGGTGGAAGATATCGCCATCAATGAGGCGATGGGAAAGCACGGCGCCACGCTGCTGAAAGATTCTTCAACCGTCCTCACGCATTGCAACGCCGGAGCGCTGGCGACCGGCGGCTACGGGACGGCGCTGGGAGTGATCCGGGCCGCCGTCGAGGCAGGGAAGAAGATCGACGTTTTTGCGGACGAGACCCGGCCGTTTCTTCAGGGCGCGCGTCTCACGGCCTGGGAGCTGGCCAAGGACGGCATTCCGGTGACGGTGATTACCGACAACATGGCCGGGCACTTTATGAAGCAGTCGAAAATCCAGGCGGTGATTGTGGGCGCCGACCGCATTGCCGCCAACGGCGATGTGGCCAACAAGATCGGTACCTACTCGGTGGCGGTGCTGGCGCATGAGAACGAGATTCCGTTCTACGTGGCCGCGCCGCTTTCGACCATTGACCTGAGCCTCGCCACGGGGGACGAAATTCCCATCGAGGAACGCTCGCCGGATGAGGTGACGCACTGGCGGGGAATTCAGACCGCGCCGGAAAACGTCAGAGCCCTCCATCCGGCGTTTGACGTGACGCCGCACCGTTACGTGACGGCCATCATTACGGAGCGCGGCATCGCCCGCGACCCTTACACCGAAAGCCTGAAAGCGCTTTTTGAAGAGCAGGGCGCGCAGCAGGCCTCACGATAGCGGCGTGTGCCGATTCTCGATCTATGCCTCGCGGCCCCTGGCGGGATCAACCCGCCGCTACGGATTCAAACGGGAATAAGGTCTTATTCGTGGTGGAGGGCGACGATGGGATCCAGGCGCGAAGCCTTCAGGGCCGGCCAGATTCCGAAAAACAGCCCGATGCTGATGGAAACCAGGAAGCCGACGAGGACTGACCACAGCGGCACACTGGAGGGCAGGCTGGGAATGAGCAAGCGGATCGCGAAGTTAAGCAAGTAGCCTGTAATGATGCCCATGACTCCCCCCGCGCCTGTCAGCGTCATCGCTTCCAGCAGAAACTGCCAGATGATATCCTGCCGGCGCGCTCCGATGGCTTTGCGCACGCCGATTTCGCGGGTGCGCTCGGTGACCGAGACCAGCATAATGTTCATCACCCCGATCCCGCCCACCAGCAGGCCAATAGAAGAAATCACTACCATCACCAGGGCTACCGTTCCGGTGATCTCCTTGAACTGCTTGATGATGGAAGCCGCGTTGGCCATGCCGAAGTTGTTTTCCTGATCGGGCTTGACCTTTCGCATTCTTCGCAGGACAACGGTGATCTCGTCCATGGCCTCAGCCATGCGGCTGGGGTAGGCCAGGGCCAGAATGAAGTTTTCCTTGTCATCGGGGTAGATCTTTCTGAATGTCCAATAGGGGATAAAAACGGTTCGGTCAGCGCCGTTGTCGCCCAGGAATGACAACCTCTTTTCGAGCGTGCCGATGATTTGAAAGGTGTTGCCCCCCACGTTGATGTCTTTTCCGATCGGGTCCTCTCCCTGGAAGAACCTCGCGGTGACGTCCGCGCCGATGATGGCAACGTTGCGGCGGTGAACGTCCTCGAAGTCGGTGAAAGCCCGGCCGTTGACCACCTTGGCGTTATTGATGGCAAAGTCATCGGCGGTAACGCCCTGAAGGCCGGCGTCCAGCATGTTCTGCCCTTTATATTTGGCCCCCGGGGCAGGACCCCAATGGAAGACCTCCGCGGCCACCTGCTCAACATCCGGGCAATAGTCCCGAATGGCCATGGCATCCTCGTACCTCAAAGGCTTCCGCATCCGTTCTTCCCGCGTAAGGCGGAAATTGAAGCCGGGTTGGAACTTGAAGATGAAGATCGAACGCGAACCATATTGCTCCATCGTCTGGACGAGCTGGTTGTTGAGTCCCGTAATGATGCAAGCCACGCCGATCACGGTAGTCGTCCCGATCAACACCCCCAAAATAGTGAGAAACGACCGGAACTTGTGCGTGCGGAGCGTGTCGAGCGCCAGCAGCAGGTTTTCCCGGATGTTTCGGAGTTGGTTTGCCATGCCTAAACTTCCGCCCGAAGAGCTTCAATGGGATCGAGCTTGGCGGCCTTGCTGGCCGGATAAATACCAAAGAAAAGCCCCACCATAACGGATAATCCCACTCCAACGAAAATGGCGCTCAGCGGAACCGATGAAGTGATGAACTTCTGAACAAGCAGGTTAATCAGCAGCGCAAACAATATGCCAGCCACCCCGCCCGTGCCGGCCATCACGGCGGATTCGATGATGAACTGTGTGAGGATATCGCGGCGGCGCGCGCCCAGTGATTTGCGGATGCCGATTTCATGGGTGCGGTCCGTGACGCTGGCCAGCATGATGTTCATGATGACGATGCCGCCCACCACCATGAAGACCGCAACCACCCCAATGGTGACGGCAAAGATGGTGCCGGTGAGCCTCTGCCACAGGCTCATGATGGTGTCCGAGGCATTGATGCCGAATGTGTCATCCTCGCTATATTGCAGATGGCGCCGGACACGCATCAGCATGCGGGCCTCATCCTCGAGTGGAATCATCTGGGCGGACGACCAGGCTTGGATACTGACGTTGAGTTCCGGACGGGAGTAAAAGAGCCTCTGGAAGGTGGTGAGCGGGATCAGGGCAAAATTGTCCTGGCTTTCTCCGAAGGTTGTTCCGATTTTTTCCGCGACGCCGATGACGCGGAATGACCGGCCTCCCACGCGGATCTCTTTGCCGATGGGGTCAACGTTGGGAAAGAATTTGTCCACCAGGTCCTGGCCGATGAAGCAGACGGGTGCGGCGTGAGAGAAGTCGGTCTCAGAGATGTACCGCCCATAGTCAACCTTCTGCTGGCCGATATCGATCATGTTGGGCGTGACTCCTGTCAGGTTCACCTCGTAGACGGTCTGGTTCTCATAATGTGCGGTGCGGCCGCCGAACCCGGCCGTGGCGCCGATGGTCTTATAGCCTTCCAGGTTTTCCTTCATAAAGCGGTAATCTTCAATCCGAATGGGCCGGTTGCGCCGGCGCGCCTTCAGCCAGGATTCGTAGCCCTGCGCCCACTTGTACTGGCTCACGATGAAGGTGTTGACGCCCAGGTTGGCAACGTGGTCGGCGATGTAGAGGTTCATGCCGTTGATGACCGACATCACCACAATCAGGGTGGTGGTGGCGATCACCACGCCCAGCAGGGTGAGAAATGAACGGAGTTTGTGGGCGTTCAGGGCCTCGAGGGCAATCCAGAATGCTTCGCGGCCCGTGACCCAGGCGTTGAACAGTTCACCCCGCCTGCGGCGCGGGCTCTGGGCCGGCACTTCCCGATTGATTGAAGTCTCCACGAAGTCCCCTGTCCGATGCCCTGTGTCCCGGGCCTTGCCGCCTGGCCTAGCCGACTTTTTCGTCCCGGTCGATCTTGCCGTCGCGAAGGTGAATGATGCGATGGGCGCGGGCGGCGATGTCATGCTCGTGGGTCACCAGAACAATGGTGTTCCCGGACTGGTGGAGGCGGTCAAGCAGGTTCATGATTTCGTCGCCGGTGGCGGTATCCAGGTTGCCGGTCGGCTCGTCGGCCAGAATGATGGAAGGATTGTTAATCAGGGCCCGCGCAACGGCCACGCGCTGGCGCTGGCCGCCGGAAAGTTCGTTGGGCCGATGGTCCATGCGGTCGCCCAGTTCCACCATGCGCAGCGCTTCCTCGGCGCGCTGCAACCTTTCTTCGGGAGGCGTCCCGTTGTAGATGAGCGGCAACTCGACATTATGAAGGGCCGTGGCGCGCGCCAGCAGATTGAAGGTCTGAAAGACGAAACCGATTTCCTTGTTGCGGATAAAAGCGAGCTCGTCGTCGGTCAACTCACTGACCAGCCGGTTGTTCAGCCAGTACTGCCCCTGGGTGGGTGTGTCGAGGCAGCCGATCAGGTTCATCAGGGTGGACTTGCCGGACCCGGAAGGCCCCATGATGGCGACGTATTCCCCGCGGACGATGGAGAAGGTGACACCGCACAGGGCGTTGACCTGGATCGCTCCCATGTTGTAGGTCTTCCACAAATCCTGCGCCAGGATGATGATGTTGTCCGGCGAGGGCGCCTCCACCCACTGCCGGGAGGCGCCGGGTTGCGATTCGGTCGTCGAAAAAGGTTCCATGGCTTTCATCTCAAATCTCCAGATATTTTGTCCGGCCAGACAATGCGCATTCCGGGATTACGACGACGGCGGCTCGCCTACGGTCTTGACACTGTTGTCAATCTTGACCTTCGCGTCGTTCTTCAGGGTGCGGAGCACCTGGTAGCTTCCGGTGACAATTTCGTCTCCGGGTTTCACGCCGCTGAGCACTTCAACGTTCATCGTGCCCATGATTCCGGTCTCGACGGGCACGAAAGCGGCCTTCCCGTTGCGAACCATGAACACGCCCTGGATTTCCTTCTTATTGGCGGCATCCTTGGCGCCCGGACCGCGTTCCGCCGCCAATGCCTTGCCTTTGGCGTTGGCTTTCTTCTCATGTTCAAGCTCGCCCTGGGTCCGCACGGCCAGCGCCTGAATGGGGATGGCGATGACGTCCTTTCGAGTGGCGGTGGTGATTTTGGCCGTGGCCGAAAGGCCCGGGCGCAGTCCGGGAGGCGGATCGTCCAGGGTGACGTAAACTGTAAAGTCCTTGGCTTCACCGGTGCTTGACGCAGTGCTTTGGGCGCTGCTGGTAGTGGTCTGGCCGGAAGTGGAGCTCAGGGCGCTCATTCCGATTTCGGTGACGTGCCCTTTGAATTTCTTGTCGGGAATCGCGTCAATGGTGACTTCGGAGGGCTGGCCGTTCCTGATGCTCAGGATATCGGTTTCGTCCACGTTCACCACGGCGTTGATCACCGCCAGGTTGGAAACCTGGAACAGCGCGCTGCCGGCGGCGTTCTGAATGCCCGGAACGACGTTTTCTCCCTCATGGACGGGGAGATAGGTAATCACGCCGTCAAAGGGTGCTTTGTAGATGGTTTGATCACGGGCATTTTCAATGCCGACAAGCTGCGCCTGGGTCTGCAGGACGCGCGCATGCGACATATCCCGGTTGTAAGTGGCCTGGTTGAGTTGCGCTTTGGCTTGCGCCACCTGCGCAATTGAAGATTGGAGCGCCGCCTGGGCCACATGGTAATTGCTGAGGGCCTGGTCGAAAGTCTGGCGGGAAATCAATTGTTGCTTGAACATCTGCTGCGAGCGCGAAAAGTCGTCATTGGCCTGCTGCAGTTTCGCCTGCGCCTGGTCAAGGTTGGCCTCGGCGGTCCGGAGGTTTGCTGTGGAGGATTGCACGGCCGCCTGCTGCACCTGGGAGTCGGCGCGGGCAGACCTCAGCCCCGCTTCCTGGGCATGCACGCTGGCTTGCTGTTGGACGTCTTCCGTGCGGAGCAGGAGCTGTCCTTTCTTGACGTGGTCGCCTTCTTTCACCAGGACTTCCGTCACTTTGCCCATGGAGTTGGCGTTGACGGTGGCAAACTTGTCCGGCGGCGGCTTGATTTCACCCGAGGCGGTTACAATTGCGGAGAGGTCCTGTCGCATCACTTTGCCGGTCTGGACGGTAATCAGGCCACGGTGACTCCAGTAGATTCCTCCGACCACAAGGCTGACCAGAAACACCAGGCCCAGCACCAGAAGCAATACCTTCTTTTTTTTGGAGAGGCCCCGTTTGGCGCGCCCGCCCTGGGGGCCACGCGGCACGCCGGTTTCTCCTCCTGGGGAATGGTCGATATGGCCTGACTTGATTTCAGTGGTTTGGACCATGGTAACCTTCTCAATCGCTCCATTTATAGCAGGAATCTGGCTCAAGTACGGCTGCCAGGCCAAATGCCTCTGTCCGCCTGCAAAAGCCGGTGCATAGGGCGAAAAGATTCATCCTTGTCACTATTATACGTCCGAGGACCGGAAAAGGTTCCAGTCGGATTTCAAGCCTCTCGCTCCCCTTGGAAAGCCGTCTTTCCGGATTCCTTCCGGTTGGGCTTTACCTTCGATGCATGGCACAGCCTCAGTCGCCTCTTGATTGTAACAAATGCCCATCGTCAAGACACAGGGAGAAAATGGCCGCGCAGGGCCGGGGATGCTTTGAATCAGGCCCGCTGAAACTGTTCAATGGGTCACCCTCTCCAGACCACCCTCCAGCCCGGAATTTCATCCAAATCATTGAACCACTCAAAACCTGCTATCATTGATTTTAGAGGCGGGGAATGGGTTGACTTTCTCATTTTCGAAAAATACAATGACTGTGATTGATACTCCGGGACGGAGGGTGGAGGCGTGCAGTTGGGTATAGGAGTTTGTAGCTCTCGGAAATTCAAGGGTCGAGTTCAATGGGTAGCGGTATTTCTGGTTGCGGCGACCGCACTGGGGATGGCTGCATTTCCGGCTTTTGCTGGCAAGGATAAGGATAAGGATAAGGAGCAAAAGCTGACCAAGCAGGAGCGTCGGCGCCAGAAGGCTATCCAGAAGGAAATGGAGAGCCCGTATAAGAAGTGGATCAGCGGGCCGATCGGCTACGTCATTACGCCCGCGGAACGGGCCGCTTTTAAGAAGCTGGCCACCGACGAAGAGCGCGATCAATTTATTGAAGAATTCTGGAGGCGTCGCAATCCCACCCCAGGCTCACCCGAGAATTCATTTAAAGAAGAGTTTTACCGCCGCATCGCCTATACGAATGAGCATTACTCTTCGGGCATCCCGGGCTGGCGCACCGACCGCGGGCACATTTACATCATGTATGGCCCGCCGGACGAGACGACGTCTCATCCCAGCGGCGGCACCTACGTGGCGAATCCAAATGAGTTGCCCTACTCCGGACCTGGCGCCGCCAACACCATGACAACCTACCCGTTTGAGGACTGGACCTACCGCTACATCCCGGGAATCGGGGAAAACGTGGAGCTCGAGTTTGTGGATCCGACGATGACGGGCGAATATCACCTGACCATGAATCCCTGCGAGAAGGATGCCATGGCGAACGTTCCGGGCGACACGACCGGATGCCAGGGTGGTGTTGCCATCGGTTCCATCTGGAACCCCAATCTGGTGATGAGCCCCAACCAGATGAATGGAGGATCCAACCGGAACGGATCCGGCTCCATGGTGACCTCCAACATCATGGGCGAGAAATACAATGAGTTTAACCGACTGGACCTTTACTCGAAAATCTTCCAGGCGCCGTCCATCAAGTTCAAGGACCTGAAAAGCATGGTGACTTCGACCGTGACGGCGCAAATGTTGCCCTTCAGTGTCCGGACCGACTTTCTCAAGATTACGGAAGACATGGTTCTGACGCCGATCACGATCCAGATCCCGAATCGCGAGATGCAATTTGAAAACAAGGACGGTGTGATGAGTGCCGTTCTTGACATTTATGGCGAGCTGACGACGATCGGTGGAAGAATTGCCAACACTTTTGAGCAAAGTGTGGACGTGTCTGTTCCAGAGCATGATTTTCAGGCTTACGTGAACCAGAAGTCGGTCTACCAGAAAGCGGTGTATCTGCCCCCCGGACGCTACAAGCTGAGCCTGGTGATCAAGGATGATCATAGCGGGCACATGGGTTCGCAGAACATGGGCATCATCGTGCCGCAGTATAGCGACGGAAAGTTGACCAGCAGCTCGCTGATCATGGCGGACCAGATTCAGCCGCTGCCGACGAGCGAAGTCGGTTCAGGACCGTTCGTCATTGGTGGGACCAAGGTCCGGCCCAGCGTGAATCAGGTCTTTCAACAAAGCCAGAATCTTGGTATTTACATGCAGGTCTATAATCTGGGTCTTGATCCTAAAACGCACCAGCCGTCTGCGAATTTCGAGTACCAGATTTCCAAAGACGGCAAGGCGATTTTGAATCAGTCGGAGTCCACGGCCAGCATCAAGGACGCATCAGAACAGGTGACATTGGAGAAAACGATGCCGGCCAAGCTGCTCAAGCCTGGTAAATATACCCTGCAGATCAAGATCACGGACAAAGTGAAGGGCCAGACGGATACCCAGACGACGAATTTCCAGGTGGAGTGATGAAGTCCGGGCGCCGGTGTCGAGTTGATAGCCGGGACAAACAACCTTAAAAAGGGTCAGGTTGAGGCATCATGCAATTCACGAATCATAGAAGGCGAGGCGCGGATTTATTGTCCACCGTGGCACTTCTCTGTGCTTTGTTGGCCGCCTCCCAGGCACTTGGGGCGCAGTATGGCAAGGTTTCGGGCAGGGTGACGGACAGCACCGGAAGCCCGATTATGGGGGCGACGGTCCTGTTGAGTGGCCCCGGAGTTGATGCTTCAAGCGGCTTGCTGGAAGGATCACTCGACCGGGTTTTTACGGACGCTCAAGGCAACTTTACCCTCAGCCGCATTGCTCCCGGGTGGTATTCTCTGCAGGTTATCTCGCCGGCCAAACTGCCGGGGTTTCGAGACAAGGTCCAGGTCAGGGCCGGGTCGACAACCCGGGAAGCGTTTGCTCTCGGCGACGTCCTTTCCGGAATTCACTGGCAGCATCCCGTCAATGACCTTCGCGCATGGGGACAGGAATGGAAATGGATCCTGCGGACCTCGGATTCAACCCGCCCCGTTCTCCGCTACCGGAAGGCAAGCCGCGAGCGTCAGGAGGCTGCTGAACATACCCCGCTCCCCGCCAAGCGCATAGTGGCCATGATTCCTGGAAATGCCGGGGATAATGGCCTTTCCCAGGATCCCGGAACGGGTACCGTAGTGGCTTACCTGCATCCCCTGGACGCGAATTCCGACGTCCTCGTGGCGGGCTCGGTCAACCCAAGCACCGTGGATGGCTCGTCGGTGATTACTGATTATCGCAGGGGCTTCCTCAGCAAGAACCACGAGGAGATCAGCCTGGCGGTGCATCAGTTGAATATGGGCGGGCTTGGCCGTAAGGTTTCTGCGATGGATGGTCAGGGAATGGCCCTGTCCCGTGGAATGGTTTTACGCTACGTGCAGACCCGCAAGCTTTCCGAAGCGCTTACCCTGACGGCGGGATTTGAGATGAAGTATCTGAATTCCGCCAGCGACGCCAGCACCACCCAGCCTGAGATCGACCTTTCCTACGCCCTTGACCCCTCGACGGTGTTGAGCGTGAGTTACGGCGCGGACTCCCTGGACCAGCCGGACACCATGCTCCAGCGGATTGGCGATCTGAACGCCTTTCCTCAGATCACTCTGCACAATTTTCGCCCGCGGCTTGCGACAGCGCGGCACGCCGAAGTCCGGTTGCAACGAAAGCTTCGTAACGAGTCGCGGGTGGAGTTTGCAACGTACCATGACGAATTTCAGGACGTGGCGGTCTGGGGCGTGGGTGGAGTTCAGGATCTGAAGAATTCATCGCCGGCTGGCAGTCTCTTGATGACACCTTCGGGAAACCGGGCTGTCCTGAACGCGGGACGGTACGGATCCTCTGGTGCAGAAGTCGCCTACGAGCAGATGATGGGGCGGCGCGGGGAAGTACGCGTCATGTACGCTTTCGGCAACGCGTTGGCGATGGACCCATCAGCCCAGTTCGGCGGCCGGGTTCCTGTGGACGCAGCAAACCTGTCCAATTTCCTTCGCTCGGAATTTACTCAGTCCGTCTCGGGCAGGTTTTCAACCTATATTCCGGGTCTGAATACCCAGATTGTCAGTAGTTATAGCTGGCTTCCTGCCGGGCGCATTACCCTTGTCGATTCCTTTGGGCAAAGCAGAATGGAATTCCAGCCATTCCTGGGAATGCAGGTGCGCCAACCACTTCCCAAGATTGACATGCTGCCCTTGCGAATTGTTGCCATTGCCGATTTCAGGAACTTGCTGGGCCAGGGCGGCGTGTCCATCCGGCAGGCTAACGGAAGGTCTGTCGTGCTCACCCCCGCGTATCGTACCATCCGGGGTGGGTTTGCAGTGCAGTTTTGAGGTACTGTCGGGAGCTTGGCGCCTTCCTTTAGACCGAGTTGAGATCTCTAATTTGATGATAGTGGGCTTTGTAGATTGACCGTTAGAGTGATGCGGAGGACGGGAATATACCAGTTTTCATACTGGATATTCCAAATTTCATAGTTATTGATCTCTATACAAGGCGAAAATAACCGCTAGAAAGCGCAAGATTTGCTGAAAAGCAAAGGAAAAGACCGGGATTATGGTAAGGAACTCAATTTGCTGGGAAATTACTTTAAGTAACAGGTTTGTCCCGGGATAGAACTGATTCGATGAGCGTAAGGGCCCCATATCGCTTTTTAACCCTCCTGCTCGCAATCGCGAGCGTGACTCTCGTTATTTTTGCCTTCCTGAACTTCCAACAGAGAAGAACCTACCAGCTGCCGACAGACGGTGTTTCATGGGTGACAACCCCGCAGGGGCTGCGGGCGTGGAGTGTGGCGGAAAACTCGCCCGGAAAGCAGGCGGGGATCGTTGCTGGAGACATCCTGAAGTTGATTGACGGCCACGCTGTTAAGACGACGGCTGAAGCAAGCCGCGATATTTTTGAGAGCGGGGTATGGTCGCGGGCTATTTATGACCTGGTTCGGCAAGGGGAATCGATCGAGACCAGCGTGGTTCTCGCGCCTGCGAACAGTTCCCGCGGTCTGCGCGGTTATCTGGAAATTGTGGGGTTCCTCTACCTGATCATTGGAGCGTTCGTTTTTCTGCGCCGCTGGTCGGCGGCAAAGTCCCTGCACTTTTATCTGTTTTGCCTGGTGTCCTTTGTTCTGTATTGTTTTTCCTACACGGGCAAGCTGAATCTTTTTGATTCCTCGGTCTACTGGCTTAACGTGACGGCGCTGTTGTTGCAGCCTGCGATTTTTCTGCATTTCTGTATCACGTTTCCGGAGAAACCCGGATATGTCGAACGGCGGCCCTGGCTGTTGCCGGCCCTGTATGCGCTGCCTGCGCTCCTGCTGGCGTTTCACGCGATGGTGATGGCAGGATTCGTCGCCTTGCCGTTGCCCGCTCTTTCCCTCCGCTGGCTTCTCGACAGCCTGGAGATGGGGCTCCTGGGAATCTATTCTACGGCTGGAGTTGTTTTCCTCTTTCGCTCCTACCGGCAGGCGGACTCTCCCTTGGCCCGGCAACAGTTGAAATGGGTTACCCGTGGAGCCGCGCTGTCGGTGGTCCCCTTCGCTGCTCTTTATGCGATCCCTTACCTGCTGGGGATGGGGTTTGTTCCGGCCGAGTGGATGAAGCTCTCCGTCTTTTCCCTGGTGCTGCTGCCGCTGACGTTCGGTTACGCGATTGTTCGTTTCCGCCTGATGGACGTGGACATGATCTTCCGGCGCGGGATCGCTTATGCGCTGGCGACCGCGGCGATCATCGGGTTTTACTTTGGTCTGGTCTTTCTGTTTGCCGACTTCTTCCGCAACAGTGAGTTGATCACCAGCCAGGGGGGATGGCTGCTGGCCATTGTTGTGACGGCCCTGTTGTTCCAGCCTATGGTCACCCGCATTCAGGCGCGGCTGGACCGTTTCTTCAACCACGAGCGTTATGACTACCGGAGAACGCTGCTGGAATTTGCCCGCGACCTCGGTTCGGAGGTCCATGTGGATTCGCTGTTGGACCAGACGGTTGAGCGCCTGGCCGAGACGCTGGAAGTGGACCGCGTGGCGGTATTCCTGGCGTCTGAGTCGGGAGATTTGCACCTGGCCAAGTCCCGCGGTCTCACCTTTGCCGGCGATCTCGATCTGAGTTTCCTTGATTCCCGGCAGATCGCGGCGGGGAAAGGCTACCTGTTTTTCGAAAGTGTAAAGCATTCTGCTGATGGTCCACCCTCGACCCGGTTAACGATTGAAAAGCTGGGCATGCACTACTACCTGCCGTTGAGGGTGAAGGGAAGCACTCTCGGCTACCTCACTCTGGGGAAGACGAATGACGACGATTTCCTCTCCAGCGAAGACGTTGACCTGCTGCAAACGGTTTCCGGCTACATTGCTATGGCCATCGAGAGCGCCCGGCTTTACGAATCGCTTGAGCGCAAGGCCCTGGAACACCAGGCGCTCAAGGACTTCAGCGAAAATATCATTGAATCCATCGATGCCGGGATCGTGGCGTGGAACCCGGAGCAGTCTATCGAATCGTGGAACTCTTCCATGGAGAGGCTGTACGGGACTTCGAGCGACGAAGCTGAAGGTAAGCGGCTGGGAGACGTCTTCCCGCCAGAGCTGATTTCACAGTTGCCGCGGCATTCCGAGCCCTACCGGTCATTGAACCTTTACAAGTTCCGCCTCAAAAACGCCGTGGGACGTTCGTTGATTGTCAACCTTTCCACGGTGCCGCTGCTGGGCAAGGACGATCAGGTGATCGGCCGCCTGCTGATTATGAACGACCTCACCGACCGTGTTGAACTGGAAGACCAGTTGGTCCAGGCTGAAAAGCTTTCATCCATCGGGGTGCTGGCGGCGGGAGTGGCGCACGAGGTCAACACCCCGCTGGCAGTGATCACTTCCCAGCTTCAGATGCTGATGCGGCAACTGCCCTCGGACGATCCGCACTCGACCGTGCTGGATAGGGTTGTCAAGCAGGGGTTCCGGGCGTCGGAGATCATCAACAATCTTCTAAAATTCTCGCGCGTCAGCGGAAGCGAACGAGTCGAACTTGAACTGAACAAGGTGATCCAGGAGACCCTCTTGCTGGTGGCTCCGGTGCTGCGGTCCGCCAAGATCAACATCGAGACCGATCTCGACTCTGACCTTCCGGCCATCCATGGAAATGGCGGGAAGCTGCAGCAGGTTTTTATGAACCTGATTATGAACGCCCGGGATGCGATGCCTTATGGCGGAGACCTGACCGTGACCACCAGGGCTGTCGATTCCACGGTCTGCGTTGAAATCGCTGACAGCGGCGTGGGCATTTCACCAGAAAATCTCCGCAGGATCTTTGACCCCTTCTTTACCACGAAAGCGACCAACCGCGGTACGGGACTTGGTTTGGCGGTGAGTTACGGAATCATCCGTGAACACTCCGGGAAGATCTACGTCGACAGTTCGGTCGGCAGCGGAGCATCGTTCCGCCTTGAATTCCCCGCCTCCAGGAAACCGGTCCATGTCCTCTAAAACGGGTTCCATCCTCATCATTGATGACGAAGCTGACGTTCTGGCGAGCCTCGATGACCTGATGCGGACTGAAGGTTACCGGACGGCGACGGCCTCCACCGCTGCGGCCGGGCTGGAGAAGCTGGACAAAGAGCCCTTCGACCTCGTCCTGCTCGACATCAGCCTTCCCGACTCCAACGGAATCGACGTGCTGCGGACGATCAAGCGTGACTCGCCGGAACTTCCGGTGATGATGATTACCGCTTATGATTCCAGCCAGGTTGCCTTCCAGGCTTCCCGTGAGGGCGCCGAAAGTTACACCACCAAGCCCTGGGATAATGACAAGCTGCTGATTGAAATCAGCAACCTGCTGGACCGGTCGCGGCTGCGGGTGGAGAATGTCCTGCTGCGTCGAGCGCTCAAGCGCTTCGGACTGCCCAACATCATTGGCAAGAGCGAGCGCATGCAGAAAGTCTATGACCTGATCACACAGGTGGCGGCCAGCCGGGCGACCTTGCTGATCACCGGCGAAAGCGGGACCGGCAAGGAGCTGGTGGCCAAGACGATCCACGCCACAAGCCCCCGCGCAGACAAGCCCTTTGTTCCGGTCAATACGGGTTCGATGCCCGTGGACCTGCTTGAGAGCACCTTGTTCGGGCATGTGAAAGGGGCTTTTACTTCGGCGATCGCTACAAAGAGAGGCCTGTTTGAGGTCGCCGATCAGGGCACCATCTTCTTTGACGAAATCGGGACCATCGGCGTGGAAACGCAGGCCAAGCTGCTGCGGGTGATTCAGGAACGCGAATTCATGCGGCTGGGCGGAACGGAAAACATCAAAGTGGACGTCCGGATCCTGGCAGCCACCAACTCAGACTTGAAGCAGATGGTTCAGGCCAACAAGTTCCGTGAAGACCTTTATTATCGGCTGAACGTGATCACCGTGAACCTGCCTCCGCTCCGCGACCGAAAAGAGGATATTCCGCTGCTGGCGGACCATTTTCTGGCGAAGTATTGCAGCCGAAAACGGGCGCGAAGGCCTGAAATTTTCTCCCGAAGCCATGAAGCTGCTGATGGACCATGATTGGCCTGGCAACGTGCGCGAACTGGAAAACGCCGTCGAGCGCGCTGTGGTGCTTGCCGCCGGACAGATGATCGGGCCGGAAACGTTGCCCGAACAGGTGCATGAAGACCGCCGGGAGGGCGTTCCGGCTTTCCCCGTGGAGCAGGTTGACGGACATTCGCTGGTGGAAGTTGTTGAAGACTTCGAAAGAAGAGTCATCCTGGACATGCTTGCCCGAACCAACTGGAGCCAGACTGAAGCAGCTGACCGCTTCAAAATTCCTCTATCCACGCTGAACCAGAAAATCAAACGCCTCAGAATCGACGTGAAACAGCACCGCAAAGGCTGATGCAATTCCGGAACTTCAGGTGTGCAGTCTGCAAGCCGAAGGAAGTTCCGACCCGTGCGGCGCCTTCAACTTTAACCCTTCAGTGTTCACCGGAAAATCAGGAAACCCGCGGGCATTTTATGAAAGTGCTGCGTTTGGAGGTAGAGCAGGAACATCAAGGTGCCGTTATAGGCCAGGTGAAGAACAAAACTGGGAGTCAGGGACCCCGTCAGGCCCCGTACAATTGAGAACGTCAGTCCGACAACCAGAATCATAACCACGTTGTTCCAGGCGCCCCAGTATTCCGGAATATGCAAACCTGCGAACAGGACGGCCGTGGATATAATCGCAAAAGTGAGCCCGCCGTGCTTCTCAAAAAAGGCAAACAGCAGTCCGCGAAACAGGAGTTCCTCCATGAAGGGAGCCGCCAGAACCGCGAAGACCGCAATGGCATAAGCCGAGGCTGGGGAGTCGAACATCTTTTCGAGAGGAAACCCCTTTTTCTCCGGCAGCAGGGGAGGAATCATCATCACTACCAGCGAGAGAGCAGCGCCGCCCAGCAGGTAGCGCACCGTGTTGTGGGCCGACAACTTCTTCCAATTCAGGGCGCTCAAGAAAGAAGTCTTATAGTAGAACCTGATAAAAATGTAGATATAAGCAAGTAGAAGCAGGTACCAGAACAGTTGAAGCGTCAGGATGAAGGGGACGTTGGTTTGCAACTTCTGGATGGGAACTGTCCAGTGGAGCAGAGGTTTCAGAAAAGCGTATCCAACAAACACCAGGATGTTCGCGGCCACCAGGGAGAAAAATCCATACAAAATGAAAATCAACAGGTCGCGAATCCGCCACTTTTCCGGCAGCGGCTTGACGTCCAATTCGATCGGCGGCTGCCCTGCCAGGTCGCTCACCGCGTTGTTCTGTTCTGTGTCAGATTGAAAGGTCATAGGATTTCCCTGCGCTGGGCCGCATGTGCATCAGGAAGGCACATTGTTCCCGCAAGCGATGATCTCACCAGGAACCGTTTTAGATTTCCAGCGCCGGTGCACCCGAACTGGAAGAGGCCCGAGGTTACTGATTCAGGACCGCAGCCAAGGCCTGGCCCGTGAATGAATTTTCCACGCACGCAACCTCTTCCGGCGTTCCCTGGGCTACGATGCGCCCGCCTGCCTCACCCCCTTCGGGGCCGAGGTCAATAATCCAGTCAGCCTGTTTGATGACGTCGAGGTGGTGCTCGATGATGATGACGGTGTTGCCCAAATCTGTCAAGCGATTCAGGACTTCAAGAAGTTGCTTAACGTCGTCAAAATGCAACCCTGTTGTGGGCTCATCCAGAAGATAAAGAGTCCGGCCGGTCTGGCGGCGGCTGAGTTCACGGGCCAGCTTGATGCGCTGCGCCTCGCCACCTGAAAGCGTGGTGGCCGCCTGGCCCAGATGAATATAGCCCAGCCCGACATCCTCCAGCGTCTGCAGCTTCTGTCGAATCTGGGGAATGTTTTCGAGGACGGGCAGGGCGTCGCTGACCGTTGTATCCAGCAGGTCCGCAATCGAGAAGCCCTTGTACTTGACGGCCAGTGTTTCCGCGTTGTATCGACGCCCATTGCAGACTTCGCACGTCACATAGACGTCGGGAAGGAAGTTCATCACAATGCGTCGCATGCCGTCACCGTGGCAGGCCTCACAGCGCCCGCCCTTTACGTTGAAGCTGAAGCGGCCGGCGCGATATCCGCGCTCGCGCGACTCCGGCAGCATGGTGAAAAGCTCTCGCATCGGAGTGAAAACGCCTGTGTAGGTTGCGGGGTTTGAGCGGGGAGTGCGTCCAATGGGAGACTGGTCAATCACGATCACCTTGTCAATCCGCTCAATACCCGTTACCTTGCGATGCTGCCCGGGTTCGTCGATGGCCCTGTAAAGCTTTTTGGCCAGCACCCTGTAAAGGATGTCGTTCACCAGGGTTGACTTGCCGGACCCGGAAACTCCCGTCACTACCACCAGAAGGCCCAGGGGAAACTTGACGTCGATGTTCTTCAGATTGTGGGCGCGGGCTCCCAGCACGGAGAGCGACTTTCCATTCGGCGAACGCCTTGCTTCCGGGACAGGGATATGCCGCCGACCGGAAAGGTACTGGCCGGTCAGGGAACTCTCGCAGGCGGCCACCGCTTCCGGCGTGCCGCAGGCCACCAGCGCGCCGCCATGCTTGCCGGCGCCGGGGCCCAGATCAATCACGTAATCGGAGCGTCGGATGGTCTCCTCGTCGTGCTCAACTACAAGGACCGTGTTGCCCATGTCCCGCAGCCGCTCGATGGTCCCCAGCAGCCGCTGGTTATCGCGCGGATGCAACCCGATGCTCGGCTCGTCCAGCACGTAAAGGACGTCACGTAGTTTGGACCCGATCTGCGTGGCAAGACGAACGCGCTGGCTCTCTCCGTTTGAAAGCGTTGTGGCGGAACGGTCCAGGCTCAGGTAGCCAAGCCCCACGGTGGTCAGGAAATCCAGCCGGGCGGCAATCTCGTTCAGAATGCGCCGCGCCAGCAATTCTTCCCGCGCGTCGAGCTTGATGCGCGCCACGGTTTTTTGAGCTTCGCCGACGGGCAGCGCAGTGAAATCTGCAATGGAAAGTCCTGCGATGTGGACGGCCAGGCTTTCCGGCTTCAGCCGTCTGCCGTTGCACTGCGGACAGGGCATTGCGGAAGTGTAACGGGCGAACCATTCGTGGTAACTCTCGGAATCCGTCTCTTTGTACCAGCGTTCGAGAAGAGGGATGACCCCCGCAAAACCCGTACCGCGCCGCGAGCCGCGCTGGCGCTTGCCGTAGAGAATCAGGTTCTGGATCCTGGCCGGGAATTTCTCAAAGGGCGTTCGGAGGTCAAACCCATCCTGTTCGGCCAGGCGGGCCAGGCCCCGTTGAAGAATTCGTGACCCCGAACCCGGGCCCAGTCCGCCGGCTAAAAGCGGCCGGGTCCAGTCCACCACAACCTTTGCAGGATCGAATGTAAACCGGCTGCCCAGTCCCCGGCAGGCTCCGCACGCTCCATAAGGACTGTTGAAGGAGAAAGAGCGGGGTTCGAGGGCGGGAATGCTGCTGCCGCAGTGTGCACAAGCCCACTCCTGCGAATACAGATGTTCCCCGCCGTTCACCACCGTAACCTGAACGATTCCCTTGGCCAGTTTCATGGCCGTTTCAATGGAGGCTGAAAGCCGGCTTTCAATTCCGGGCTTGACCAGCAGCCTGTCGATCAGGACCTCAATCGTGTGGTTCCGCCGCCGGTCCAGGCGAATTTCCTCGTCAAGTTGTAGCAGCTGGCCATCCACGCGCACCCGGACGAAGCCCTCCCGGCCCAGTTGCTCGAAGAGGCTGCGGAACTCGCCTTTCCGGCCGCGCACGACGGGAGCAAGAATCATGATGCGCGGATTCCCGTCCTCTCCTGGTTCTTCGTCCTGGAGCGACATGATGGATGCCACGATCTGTTCAGTGGTCTGCCGGGAAATGCGCCGCCCGCACTGATAGCAATGGGGGATGCCGATGGTGGAGTAAAGCAGGCGGAGATAATCGTAAATTTCTGTGATGGTACCGACCGTCGACCGCGGACTGCGGCTTGTGGTTTTTTGCTCAATGGAGATGGCGGGGCTCAGTCCTTCGACAGCATCAACGTCGGGGCGCTGCAACTGGTCCAGGAACTGGCGGGCATAAGCGGAAAGAGTCTGTGCATAGCGGCGCTGGCCTTCGGCATAAATGATGTCGAACGCCAGGCTTGATTTTCCTGATCCGCTCAGCCCAGTCACCACCGTGAACCTGTTACGGGGGATGGAAACATCGATGTTCCGAAGATTGTGCTGGCGCGCTCCCCGGACTTTGATTTCCTTTAACATGGTGACACTGCCCCTCGGATGCGTTGCGCGAGTTAAGGCCAATCTACCATCTTAAATGCCGGCTCCTTACGTCGTCAAGACAGGCAGGCGCCGATGGATGGACCAAAAAGAATAGGGGGCAATAAATACCGCGATAATGAAGGGTCAGCGGTAGTTGCCTCATGCCTGAATCCTCAGCCCTGCGGCATGACGTGTGAGCCGCGTTTCGTTCAGGGAAACACAAATCCAGATATACAGCATGAGCATGCAACTGTGGCTGGACGCTGACGAGGGAACGGGGGTTTATTACATCTTCGCAAGGCGCTTTTCCAGTTGGAAGGCCTTTGCGTTGAGTTCACTCAGGTGCTGGAGATCATTATCAGTAAGGGAGAGGGCATTCTGGATCTGGTCCAACGCCTGGCCGCTGAACGCTCCGGAATTCTGCCCGCGGTTTGAGTCCATCATGCCGCTCATAGTCCGGAATTGGCTGGTGAGGTTACGGTACCGATTGCCAATGGATGTGAGATAAGACTCCCGGCGCCGGTCCAAATCCTGAAGACGATCCAGGATGTGTTTTTGTTCCGCGGCGCGTGTGGATCCTTCGCTGTTTTCAGCGTGCAGCCGGTCATTTGTCTTTTGCAGCGAGGCAATGCGCTGGTGCGAACTTTCAAGGTCGGCCTGCGCGGAATTGAGTTCTTTCTGCACCTGATCGAGGCGGCCCTGGAGCCTGGTTTGCATTTGCTGAAAGCTCTGGTTGGAAGTTTCGGCCGCTTTCTGGTTTTCTTCCTTGGAAGCGGAAAGGTCCTGCTGGAGTTGGGTAACGCTGTCCTGCGCTGCTTTCAACTGCTCCGTAAGTTGTTGGATCGTCGCATCACGCTTTTCTATTTCGTCTTTAAGGTCGGTTGCAGGCTTCGGAGGCTGGTGAAGGGACTCGGCAATGCGAAGTTGGCTTTGCCGTAGGGCTTCCTGGGTTTCCTGCAACGACTGCAAGGCTGCGGCCCGCTGCTGGCGCACTTCTGCAAGCTTTTGGGACTGCTTGAGAATGACCACACCCGTGGCCACAAGAGCGACCCCCAGGCCCGACACCACCGTAATGTTCAGGCGTCGCATGCGTAACATCTTACTCCACTTTCGGGCGAAAATGGGGGCGCCAGGAAAGTTGCAGCCCTCCGCTTCCACACGAAGCTTTCAGGCCGACTTGCAGGTCGTGGCGTTCTCTGGGCGGAACGGACAGAATGAGGGTCCAAACACTGGTGATCCTGGCGAAGGTCTCGGAGATGGCCTGTGGTATCTCAGGGATGGAGCGGCAAATCACCGTCATGCCCCCCGTATTTTTTGCCAGGGTATCCAACCCATTTTGATAGGCTATATCGAGTCCGTTGTGGCGGTATTGGAGGTGAACCACGAACAACGGTGCTTCCAACGACCGGAAGTGTCGTTCCAGCTTGGAAATCTTCTCATTAATCAGCACACCTCGAAAACGACGGCTGAGGTCGTGCTTGTCGCTGGGATTAATGACAGGGTCCGTGTAGTCTTCCCGGTAGCTATAGATGCTTCCGTCCGTAATATAAAGCACCGAGACGCGCACTGGTGACTTGCGAATCATGGCGTCAGCCAGCGTGAGCGACGGGCGAACCGTTTCGAGCAGGCCTGGAGTGCCACTGCTGGGAAGGGAGGTTATAACATCCTCCACCTTCTGCCGGTCTGGAGTGGGATCAACCAGAACATGCAACCCGTCCTGGGCCTTCAATACGCCAACCCATACATTCGGGGGGAGCTTGGCAATGTTGCTGATCACGGCTTGTTCAGCGTTATCAATACGTGAAATATCACCGGTAAGGTCAAACACGACCAGGATGATCTGGTCACTGTTTGGGGCCAGCTTTTCACTGACTTTCACCGGTTTGCCATTGAGTGTCGGGTCGAAGGTGGGACTCTTTGTGCATTCGCCATGATCAATCCACGCGGGAATGGAGAATGTGCGCGGCTTCTGTGCCTGCGCAAGGGTAGCCCCAAAAGCGCTGAAGAGAAAGAAAATGAGCGTGTAGAGGGGAGTTCGCATCAGAAACTCAAGATCAGACCAAGCTGGATAACACGCCCACCTTGGGAGCCAATAATCCTTCCAGCATCAATGTTCGGGGCGCTTGCCGAACCGATGACCGTATCGGGATAATTCCAGTTTGCATGGTTGATGAAGTTAAAGGCGGTAAAGTTAAAGTCCAGAGAAGTGCCCCCCACCGGCATACGCTTGTCCAAACTGACATCCAGACTGTTTCGGCCCGGGCCCAGCAGTTTTGACATCGTCCTCGGACCGTTTCCCAGAGTGAAATCTGCCGGCTGAGCAAAGGCTGCAGGATTGAACCATTGCGACGGTCCGGGGTTCTGAACTTGCGGATCCACGCCGGGTACGACGTCAACATAGAGGTTGGAAATCAGGTTGCCGGTGTTGTTGAACTGGGGCTGCAGCGCCAGGGGCCTCCCATCATTCCAGTACGCCATGCCGCTGACGGACCAGCCACTGACGATCGGGCCTCCCCAGCCGACAAAATCGAGCAGGGGTTTTCCAGGACCGAAGGGCAGGTCATAGATGTAGCTGAATTGTAGGTACTGCGGTGTGTTATAGGCTGTTGCCGACCAGTCATTACTCAGGTTGATTAAGTCCTGATTGCCGTAGGGCCCTGAGTAATTGTCGTACTGGCTGGAGTATTCGTAAGTGGCGGAGAACGACAGGCCGAAGGACTCGCGCTTCTGGACCTGGACGTACCCGGCTTTGCGCTGGTAGCGGCCGGCGGGATAAAGACCGTAAAGTTCGAACCCTTTGAATTGGGGATAGGGCTGCAACGAGAGTCGAAACGCTTCGTTGTAAAGCTCATCCCGATAGCTCAGATAGCGCGGGTTGATGGCGTTGGGGGTGGTGGTGCTGCCGCCGACCAGGATGTCTCTCCCGGCGCTGTAGTCTGTTCCCACTGTGACGACCATTGAAAAGGGCATCTGGCGCTCGACTGAAAGTGACGCAGACCTGTAAACGGGCACCCTGCCCGTCATATCAACATAATCGGCAACAGTATTATCGGCGGCTGAGGGACTGAGATCCGGCAGGGGCGTGGCCAGCGGAGGAATGCCGTCCGCCAGGTTGATTGCCGGGGACAATTGGCTGTTGGCGGAGGTAAAAGTCTGCCGGGCATTGAATCCCTGGGTACCCCACTGCCCGTTATAGATCGGCATGTGCCCGTGCCAGTGGCGGAAGGATGCGCGAACCCCGGTTTTGGAATCACCGCTTGGGTTCCATGCCAGGCCCAGCGTATAGTCGAGATCGTCGCTGGCGGGTCGGAGCCCTCGCGGGATGGGACCACGGCCTGCGAAGGCAAGTGCTCCATAATGAAGGGTCGCGGGATCCAGCACCAGAGGATCGACGGTGCTCTGCCGATTGTATTTTTCCACCCGCGGTGTGTGCCGCTTAAAGTTAAGATCAAGGCTCACCGTAAGGGTTTTTGAGAACTGATACTTGTCGCCGCCGGAAATGGACTGAAAGGAATTGCGAAAATACGACGGCGATGTGATGACCGTGTTTTCTGCGTACTGCGGAAGTCCAAGGAGAAAGCTGGCAAAGGAATCACCCGTGTTGACAATGCCGGGCAGACTTGTCAACCCTGTGGAGAACTGGAAGTATCCAGCAGGGTATTGTGGGGTGTAGGAGTTCACCTGATCCTGGTTGGCCCTGAATGTCAACTGGAGTGAATGCTTTCCTTGCTGCGTAGAGATCGAATCCTGAACCTCCACCGTGTTGTGGGCATTGTGTGAATTGGGAAAGTCTGTGCCCATTGAAAGATAAGTATCAACCAATTGATAGACGGGGAAGGGACTCTTTTCGGTGTTCCCGGTCTGTGTAACACTTGATTCGGCGGTTAAATGGACAGCATTGACCGTCTTTGAAGTGGCCGTAAACACGTAGCCTATTTCGGCACGCCACCGCGAATAGTGCTGGGCCGGCGCCGTGGGGCTGGCATCGTTGGGAAAGTATTTTGGAGCGCTGACGAACCCGTTGGAGATGGCTGTCTGAAAACTCAGCCGGTGCCGGGCGCCAAAGGATTGGTCAACTCGCGCGATAATACCGTCCGCCGTGTCATACTGCGGGGCGTTGACAAAATAATTATTTTCAAAGAAAGGGCCGACATGCGCATTGGGCAAGGGGTAGTAAGACAAAGCCTCTTGGACTTTTGGCACCAGCCGGCCGGACGGGATGATGTTGCCCGGGAACGCTGAGCGCAGGTACTGAAGGTTGCTCGTCGTGACCGGAAGAGACGGGTCAAAAGCCGGATTCGGGGTTGTTGTCGCCCGATCATAGATGATAAGCGGGTTGCCTGCCTGGTCCACTGTTTTTGAAAAGTCCCCGTTGCGCTGGGCCGCTGTTGGGATGGTGTGCAACGAGGCGCGCGAGATGGTTTCCCGCACCCCCTCATACGACAGCGTAAAAAAGGTGTTCTGGGGATTATTGACCAGGTGGGGGATAATCACCGGCCCGGAAATATTGAATCCAAACTGATTGCGATGGAGCGGGGACTTTGTTCCACCGTTCTGATTGACTTCGTGAGGAATAGCATCGAGCGAGTCGTTCCTAAAATACTCATAAACACGCCCGTGCCAACGCATTTTGGGGCCAAAGTGCCTCTGCGTCGACGGTGGACTGTTTGGCCGAATACCCCATTTGCCCGTCAGAACCTTGAACTCTTGTGTCGCGCGAGTGAGTGGCGAGATTTGGCCATCGGGCGGTTCAGGATTCTTTTGAGTGCCGGATGAGGAATACGCTGTAGGAACGCCTATGATGAGCCCCAGAAGGGCAAGGACGAGAATCTTCATTTCGGGCTCTCACAAATGGAAATTATATACCTCGGTGCGCTGTTGTGACAACCCTCCGCACGGGTTCACCGGTGGAAGCTTGTTGCAGGATGATGTTGTAGCCCGGTCAGGACTGATGACCTGGGCGTGTGCCGGAAACGATGGTAAATCGGGGGGCCTGGGTCACTTTTTATTGGGTCCGGCCGGAAGCCGAGGATTGGTTTCTCAGCGTCCGGCCGGCGATTGAAACGGGTTGCGCAAAAAATAGACAGACGGTTCGGGGTCTTCTGATAGAGCTAGAAGTTGAACCGCAGGAACAAGTTAATCATGCGATTCGCGGACTGGTTATTAAAGAACCCCCCGGCAAGTGAAAGGGAGCGGCCGAAATTATTACCGGCGCTAATGTTGCCCACCGGAGTTCCATAGTTGACTTTGTTGAAGATGTTATGCGACATGACGCCGAGTTCAAGTGTGTAGCGACGGTTGGTGGAACCTCCCCCGCGGGGACCGCCTCCGCCGCTGCCGAGCCCGCGGCCGCCAAGTCCGCCACGGTCATGACCGCGATGACGCCGCCGCCTCCTCCTCCACCGCCTTCCACCTCTTTGCCGAAACCGAACGTCTTGGAAAGGCGCGCATTCATTGAAAACTGTCCCGGGCCTGTGAGGTAGTTGGGTGGCACGAGCGTATCGCCGGGGATCGGCGGCCTGAAATAGCCATACAGGGGCGTACCGACGCAGGTAGCACATCCCTGTGTTCCGAAAGCAGCACGGTCATTGAAAATCGAGTCGCCGTTCAGGTCCTGCCCGACCGTGACGTCAAAAGGCCGGCCGGAGCTGACCACCATGAAGGGGCTGAAACTGATGCCCATCGGCAGCCCGACGGACCCTCCTACAAAGAACCGGTTTCGTGTTACCCATGCAGCCGGACCATAGCTCTCAGCCAGATTATATTGGTTCATAGGGAAGGAACTGCCGCCCCTTTCTCCCTGAACAGCGTTGGCATTGGCATTGCTCAGTGTGTAATAGCCGAACAGCGATAGTGACGCGCCCATGCGAATGTTGAAATTCGCGATCAACTGGTTCTCGTTGAAAAGGCCGGCCGGCTCATACTGGTAGATGTTGCCAATGTCGCCGAAGGGGCGAATGCCGCTTGACGAAACGGCCGGATCAAAGGTTCCGGGAAGCGGCGCATTGATATTCCGGGTGAGAAGCTGATGGATTCCGTGCGAGGTGATATAAGTGACGGAAGCCTTGATGTTGCGGTTAATTTGCCGTTCCAGCCCGATAGCCCCTTGAATGACGTAGGGCGACTGAAAGTTCGGGGCAATTTGGTAGATGGTGGGAAAAGTTGCAGCCCCCGTCAGTGTATTGACCGGTGGAATGGAGCCGGGGAAGAAGTCCGGGGAGTTCACCACATACCGCTGCTGGGTGATGCCATTCAGCCGGAATGCCTGCAAAATGTTGTCGTCGTCAAAGCGGTCGTAAAAGATGCCCGCTCCCGCGCGCAGAACCGTCTTAGGCGCCTTTCCGCCTCCGCCAATTCCCCACGCGAGTCCCATGCGGGGCGCAATGTCAAAGTGGTCGCTGATGTGGTTCTGCCCTTCGAGGCGCAGGCCCATCGTCAACGAGACGTTGGAGCGCAGCCGCCAGGTGTCTTCAGAGTAGAGGGCATAGTCAAACCGGTCCGCTTTGGCGGCTGGGCTCCCAGCCGTGATGGAGAACTGGTTGGCGCCGCCTCCCGCCGCAAGAATTTGAGCAGGTGTCAGACTCTCAGCAAGCCCTGCTTCGGTAATGGCGTAAGTCGTCATATCAGGGAACGTGAATGTCCCGTTATAACCGCTGGTGCTGTTAACGGATTGCTTGGTCTCCCGAACGCGACCGCCAAAGGTCAGAGCGTGTTTGCCCAGATTCATGGAAGTCAGGCTTTGCAGTTCGGACCTGTCCTGAGTGGTCAGTGACGGTCCTCCGCTGCTGCCGCCGCCCGTAAAGCTGTCGAGGACTCGAACGGTCGGGTCAATGCTGAACGGGGTCTGGTCTGAGTTGTTGTGCCGATATTGAAAGCGCAACTGGGTAACCGTCCGGGCGCTGATCACCTGCGTGTCACTCACCTGGACCATGTGCGATACCCGGTTGGAATCGTAGGCCTGGGAGGGAAGCGAAAACAGCCCGATGCCATCATTGGTGCTGCCGCCGGACCATCGCTGGTAGCGCACGGAAATCACGTTGTTGTTCGACAGCTGAAAGTCGAGGCGCGGGCTGATGTTCAACCGGGATGAGGGGCTGGAGACCGCTTCGCTATAACTGACACCGGCAGGTGCCGTGCCTCCAATAGTGTAAGCAGGGTTGAATATGACGGCGTTGACGATTGACGTGTCGTCGGTGCTGCGCCGGAACATGTGGAAGAAGAACGAGGCTCTCTTGCTGATCGGGCCCCCGACACTTCCCGCAAACATCTGTGAGTGATACCCCGGCGTGCTGGTCACGAAGGGATTTCGTGAGTTAAACGCCGAATCGTTGCCGAACGTAAAGAAATCGCCGTGAAATTTCTGGTAGCCCGGTTTGGTCGTAATATCAATTCGGCCGTAACCCAGCCGTTCATACTGTGCTGAGAACGGATTCTGGTTGACGCGAACTTCCAGAATGGCTTCCTTGGGCGGAAGGTCACCTCCCGAAAAGCCGTCGATATAGATCTCGCCGCCATTGGGCCCGGCCGAAGGGCCGGCCAGTTGCTGGAGTTCAGCTTGCAATTCATCGGGGTCGTCTGAAAGGGACTTCAGTGCCTCGCCTTTCAAAACAACACTGCCAACATTGTTTTCGGGACTGACGCTGAGCTGGTCACCCTCGCTCTCCACGGTAACCTGCTGCTTTTCCATGGTCACAGCGAGCTGGGCGTTCACAACCTGCGGATGGCCTGCGGCAACCTGAAACCCGGACTTCGCGAAAGTGGAAAATCCCTGGACGCTGATTTCCACCGTGTACGTACCGGGCGCAAGATTGTGGAAGGTATAGTGCCCCTGCTCATCGGTTTGCGCCACCTGGGTTGATTGGTTCGGGCCGGTCAGGGTGACGGTCGCCGCAGGAATCGCGGCTCCGGACGGGTCTGTAACCTGGCCTTGCACAGTGCCGTTACCTGCTTGCGCGAAAACCGCAGTGGAAAAGCAGATCGACGCCAGCAATACCCAAAGGGTTCGTTTAAATTTCTCAATCAATTCGATCATCTCAAAATCCTCCGAAACTCTTCTTCCCGATGAAACTGTTCCGTTTGTCTTGTAAACGCCCGTTTTGCCAACCCCAATCAGGGTCCTCCACTGGTTTCACCACCGCCCCCTTCAGCGCCACCGCCGCCGCCACCCACACTCATATTCCACGGGCCGAGCCCGACTTCTTTGCTGCCTTTCGGCTGTGCTCTGAGGATGGGCTCCACGCCACTCAGGACGGCAATGGCGGTTACCTGATCGGGTTTGACTCCCTCTGTGCTTACAATGATGAGCGGCTCGCCCGGTTTCAGATTATCGAGCGAGAGGGCCGGCATTTGCTGCAACATTTGTTGGAGGTTTCCTGGGTGTTCTGCTGCCATGCCGTCCTTTGCCATAGAGCCTTCCGGCCCTCCTGGCCCTCGGAAACCAGCCTGCCGAGGGGATCCTTCGCCAGACTTGCCCGCGTTCTGCTGGCCACCGGCTCCCTTTTCTGGGGAGTTGGAATTGAACCTGGCGATCGTGTTCGCCACCGCCGGTGTCAACTGATGCAACCTGGAATCGGCGTTCGTCTGGACCAGCACCGGCTTTCCTGTGGCCAGGTCCTTGACGGTAATACTGTGCTGGGGCGCATCAACGGAAATCACTGTAGCCCCAATATTCCGGAAGGTTCCGGAAACCACCTTTTCGGCAGTGTAGTGAGTCCCGTCGGCACCCTTCTCTCCGAGGGCGCGCATCTGGTCGCCGATATGAATTTGTTCAAAGGGGGCGGGGTTGGCGTCACCGAACTTGACCGAGTCGGGCGCATAACGCAGCAACGAGGCATTGGGTGCCAGGGTGACGACCACGGAATGTGTTAGATTGCCCGGCCGGGGAGGCGTGTTGGGCACCCCCAGGGTAATTTCCTTTGCCGCTGGGTCAACGGCCTTGACGACACCAGCTATACCTCGTTTTTCCCATTCAATCCGCTCGGCCTCTCGGGCTGTCTCCAGGGCCGACTTGCTCATGACGACGACGGTCCTCGCTGCGACAGATTTCTGATCCTCAGATACTGGCCCGATGATCAGGACACGGTCGCCAACGTGGATGTCGCTTTCGGCGATTTTGGTGGCTTGTTTCAGGCTCTTTGCACCGGGCGGGACTTGCAGAACTGAAATTCCTTCCGGCAGGCTGACGGTGAGGCTTGGGCCACTATCGCTGTGGAGGGTCAGCTGCCCGGACTGAACTTCTGTCACAATGCCAATCGGCCGGACCTTCTGGCCGCCCGCGACACCTTGCTGCGACGGCCGGGCCACTCCCAGCGTCTGGACCAGGAATAGACAGGGGATAACCCATTTAATGAAAAATTTCCAATAGCTCATTTTTTCGGGGCTCCGTGTGTTACTTAAATGTAGACGATTGTGCCGATGGTCGGGTTTCGGGCTATTCACTGGTTTTACAATTTTTTCTGTCATCTACCGAAAAAAGACCCTTTTCTTGGCGGGAACCCCTGGGGGGAACAGAAAAAAGCGAGTCTCTCCTTTCGTTCTGATGGCTTATGGGTACAAAATATAGAAAACTGGGGGCCCGGATGGCCAGGGAATGAGCATCTGGCAGGGCCGTTGCCGGTTCGGAGGGCGTGAATGACACACGTGGGCGAACCCAAAAGAACTGTCATCGTAGAACCCTTGAAAGACCCTGTTCCAAGGGAGGTGCCGCATGAGCCTGAAAGACCTTCTCAGCCGGTTCAAAAACCGGAAGAATCGCCCGTCGATATGCCACCCGGAAGGACATCCTGAGCCGGGCTTTGAAGGGATTCCGGACTTTGTTGAGCCTCTGCTGGGATGGCGCGCGTGGAAGGTTCGAGCCCCCTTTTCCGGATCTCACGCCTGCCCGGGCCTCAGCAGCGTTGTTCTAGATACGCCCTGGGCTCCCCGAAGAAGGTTTTCGGCCGAACACAGCTTTGATCTGGGTGTTAAGTGCCGCGGTCTTTTGGAGCTTGACTGCTCGTGCGGCATCTACGCTTTTAACGACCCGCTTGAGGCGTACGTCTATATGATGAGGGTGCGTGACAGGCTGCTGGGCATGTCAGTTGAGGTCGCTATCGGTGCCGTGAGCCTCTGGGGGAAGGTCGTCGAGTGCGAGTTGGGATACAAAGCTGAATATGCCTATCCTCACCACATCTATCTTCCAGCCTCCTTTGGGCGCTATCTGCCCGTCGTGAGCTCGGCGTTCGGAGTTGCCACCGGGGTTTATGCATCCACTTGTGAAGAGGAACTCATCCTGACGATTTCCCCAGCTTTCCGTGGCCTGGAAAGCACGACGTTGCACCTGCAGAATTCGGGATCGCTGAGGCCCCGGGACTTTCCGTATGAGGTTGGATTTTACGACCTTGGAACCCTCCCTGGGCAGGAAAACAGGTTCCTATAGGCACCCCAGACTTCAGGTTTCCAGCTTCAGGCGTTCCTGAAGAGCCCGGAGACGCCTGCAGGCCCCAGGGTGGGCCTTGCTTAGTTCTATGCCGGCAGGGAAATGACTGTGCTATGATCGTGAATGCTGCTGGGTCACCGGTGTTCGGCCGGGTAAATCAGCATGGGGTTGCAGAAGGGGTCGGTGCTTCCCAGGATGCTACCGTTTGGGTAGCGTGAATGAGTGCCTGCTGACAGGTTCGCCTTCGAAAATATCGCAGGGTTTCTAATCCCCAAGCCGTGTTCATCCAAGGCGCATGGTTGTCGTTCCGCTTGAAAAGCGGGTGCCGGTCCAGGCAGATCGAGATTGTGCTGGTTGAGGGGTCCTGGCCTGACTGTGGCCCGGCGCGAGATGAGGATGCCTGCGGTGTGTTCTCTCGTTGCGGTTTTCATACAGGGACATTGATGTTGGGGATATTAGGGGCGTCCGGCAAACAAGTTTGCAGGATTGCCACGGATAACCCGGAGGGTGGTTTTTGTCATCTGATCATTCGATTGTAAAGACAATAGGATTTAGATTGATGGATTTAAAATTCAGGTTTGCCCGGGACGGTGCGGCAAGCCGCAACACGAAGATTCGATGGGGAAGAGTGGCAGCCGGCTTGCTGCTGGTATCCGTCTCGGCATTCATGACGATAGCCTGCGGCGGCTCATCAAGCAGCACTCTGCAACAGAACCCGAATTCGAACGGAGCGCTGTACTCATTTATCGGTGACACCCCTTCCTGCGACGTCCTCTCCTTTGCTGTGTTCCTTACGGAAATGAAGCTGCATAAGGCCGGCAAACCCTCCACGTCCCTGGTGACCGTCTGGCCAACATTTCTTGCAGGTGCGTCGACTTCGCCCGTGATTGAAATGAGCACTCTGCGCGATATCATGACTGTTGCCAACCTGACATCCATTCCACCGGGATCTTACGATCAGGCGGTTATGAAAGTGGTTGTGAACACATCTTCCATGTATGATCCGACGCAGAGCCCTCCAGTCAAGTTTTTTTCTCCGACACTTGCGACGGATTCCGTCACCATTAATTTTCAACCCGCCCTCACCATTACCTCTGGCAAGATCAGCGCAATCAAGATTGACCTTAACCTCCAGCAGTCGCTGAACGTGGATTCACAAGGGCAGTTGACGGGGAGTATTAACTGGGTCTTTTCAGGGTATCCGATGGTGGCGTCCGGGGCCGCCGGTTTTGGTGAGATGGACAGCGAGTACGGGTTTGTCCGCACGGTGAACAGCTCGAGCCCGGGCGCGGGATTTAACAGCAGCCTGCTCCTGCAGACTCATACCGCTTCCGCAGTTGGAAACGGGCCGGCGCTCACCATCGATCTGGACGACAACACGGACCTGTGCATGGACGGCGCGTGTGGCGTTCCTTTGTCAGAGATTGACCAATTGACGACCGGCAGCTATGTGGAGGCTGACGTCTACGTGAACCAGAAGGGCAACGTTGTGGCCAAAAGGCTCCAGGTGGAAGACCGGGAGGACGTCAGTAAGAAACTTCTGGCCTATGTGGGTCCCGTTCTTGATGTGACAAGAGATGGCGAAGGGAACGTCACTCAATTCGACATGCTGGTGCGCGAGACGGAACCTCCTGACGCCACGAACGTTCCCAACAGCACATCGGTTACGGTTTACGTTTCTCAGCCCACCACGTTTAATCCCCTGCTGATTTCCCCCGGACTGAACAGCCTGGCCTCCGGCGGCAATCTCACCTTTGCTGCCAACACGCTGGTGCCCGGGCAGGAAGTAGTGGTCCATGGTGTTTTTTCCAAAGCGTCCGGTGGAGTAACCACCGTCACCGCGAACTCGGTTTATCCGCGATTTCAGAGTGTCCAGGGAGTGTTTTCTTCGCTGGCAGGGGTCCCTGGGTCTGACAACAAGACGGGCGGGTTCCAGATGGCTCCGTGCGGAAGCCTTCTCAGCAGCAATCCCTTCATGGTGGTGACGGATGCTACGACGGTTTTTGAGAATACCAGCGGTTTGAGTACGCTTTCACCCACCACACCAATGCTGGCCCGTGGACAGATGTATCTCGATCTCAACGGGAGTACCCTCAACGGGGTTCAGATTCCGGCGGGAACCCGGGTGCTTCTGGCTAACAAGGTTCGCCAATTCTAGCCTGGGTTGCGTGGGGTCCGTTTTTTCCTGTGTTTCGCAGCCGCGGAAGACAGCGCCTGGAAGTTCCCATCAACAGTCAGTTTCCCGTTACCGCCTTCTGTTGCGCGGGTAACCGCGTGAACCTTAAATCCTTCCCGCATTTGAGCTTGGTGACAAAGATAATCTGTCCGGCATGAAAGGCAAAATGCTCGGCAACCCGCCACAGGGCCTGGAACCCGGTGACGCGGTAGCCCTGGATGGAAAACTTGCGCAGGAGGTCAGGTTGGCCGAGGTTTGCCAGCACCTCGTCAGCTTCCTTGACGGTCTTGCGCAATCCGGCCAGAAGGGCGCGGCGTGCGATCGTGCCGGTTTTCTCAAACTCCCGGTCACGGTCGCGCCGGTCCGGCTGCTCGCCCAGTCCGCTGATGATCCACTGCCGCACATTTCCTTGCAGATGTAAAACCAGGTTCCCCACGCTGTTGGACGCGCCGTTGGGTCGCCACCAGATTTCTTCTTCCGAAAGCAGCTTCAGGCAGCGGGCGATGCGGGGAGTGTAAGTTTCCACCAGAAGGTGGCGCGCTTCCTGAAGGACGGAGCCGGTGAATTTATCAGATTGTTTTTTCATTGGATTCGGGTCCTGTTCCCTGAATAGATTTCCGTCATCAGACGATCTTTCCAATTCGCCTGTTCCCAGTAGGTCAGCCAGAGATAAAAAGTGGCATAACTTCGCCACCCCGCCCATTTCTTGCCGATCTGCTCGATTCTGGCGGGGGTGGGCGCTTTGCGCAGGCGGTAGAAAATCTGGATGGCCTTTTGCAGTCCGACGTCGGCCGCAGGCAGGTGATCGAGTTTTCCAAGAGCCCGCAGGCAGACGTACTCCGCCGTCCACGGACCGATTCCCTTGTGTTCCACTAACAGGGCGCGAGCCTCATCCGACGCCACAAATCGCAATCCTTCCAGATGAACCCCGCCGTCGGCCAGGGCGCGTGAAATGCCAATGATGTACCGGGCCTTGGGTCCGGAAATCTGGAGGCTTCGAAATTCAGCAGGTGTTGCCGAGGCCAGCGTGTGCGGCTCCGGAAAGGCGTGATAGTTCCGGCCCTCGAACTCAATCGTGTTGCCGTAGGCTTCAACCAGCGCTTTCTTCACCTGGTGGGCAAAACTCAGATTCACTTGTTGTTCCAGGATGGCGCACACCACGCATTCATACACGGAGGGGGCTTGCGGAATGCGCATGCCGCGAAAGTGTTTTACCAGTTTTGAGAGCACCTTGTCGCTCCTGGCCATCCGGTGAAAGGGGGCCAGGTCAAGGGCCGTTGAAAATTGCCGTGCCACCACCTGGCGGACACGATGGCGGACTCTCCTGCCACCTGGCCCCTTCAACACTCTGACACTCAGCGCAGGAGTATGTGAAATCCGTTCCTCCGACACGCCATACAAGACCGGCTGCCCATCAATTCTGACGGCGCGCCGGTACTCACCGTCCTGGAAGTGGTCCATGAGGGGTTCAAAGCCCCGGCCGTTCAGGCCTGCAGGGGGACTCAGAATAAACTTCAGGGTACGATGAAAATCAAAGGGTTGCAGGGGCTGTACCAGCACAGGCGATGAATCTGGTTCTTGCTGCATGGTTATTCTCCGTGGCGCTGCGCACAAACCGCTTTCTGGGGTGGCCGGCTGGCAACGCTCTGCTATTCTGGCTGAGGCTGCCGGAATTCGCAACCACGGGCTGGAAAGTGCGCTCCCGAGCCGCGGTTATTTGCCATTCCGCGACGCTGTTGGTATCCTTTTGATTTCGAAGGCATCTCAATGAACGATGAGCCATGAAAGTCTTTATTTGCGGAACACCTCCGAAAGGAATCCTGGATTTATAATGGCAAACTCTCCCGATACCGGTCTGGTCAAGGATGAATCTGTCCTGGTGACGGAGGCGAAGGCCGGCAGTTATGAGGCCTTTGAGGAATTAGTCAACCGGTATGAAAAGAAGATCTATCGCCTTGGCCTGAATCTGACGGGGAATCCCGAGGATGCTGAAGATATGCTTCAGGAAACCTTCCTGAAGGCTTTTGAGCATCTGCCGAATTTCCGTGAAGATTCCCGCTTCTATACCTGGATTGTGCGCATCGCCATCAATCAGGGACTGATGAAGCTCCGGAAACGGCGCAGCAGCAAAGAAGTGCAGATGGAGGACGCCACGAACGATGACGGCGAGGTGATCCCGAGAGAGTTTGCAGATTGGCGGCCCAATCCGGAGCAGGAAATGGAACGGACGGAACTCGAAAACATCCTGCAAAACGCCGCCCGCGCTCTGCCCATGACTTTTCGAACAGTTTTCTTTCTCCGGGATGTGGAAGGCCTTTCCACCGAGGAGACAGCGGAAATGCTTAACTTATCTGAAGGTGCGGTAAAAGCGCGCCTCTTCCGGGCACGCCTTCGCCTTCGTGAAGAGTTAAGCAAGATTCTTAAACGAGGTTAAGAATTCGTGAATTGCAAAGATGCGGTCCAACAGATTACGGGTTATCTGGACGGCAACATGGACAACGAACTGAAACACATGTTGGAAGTCCATCTCAAGTGCTGTCACCACTGCCAGGTTGTGTTTGACACAACGAAGAAGACGGTCGAACTTTATTGCGACGGAAAACTCTTTCCGCTTCCGACCACCGTGCGTTCACGGCTCCATGACGCACTGCGCGAGAAGTGGGAAGCCCGCTCCAAATAGCAGGGCATCACGAATTCCCGCTGTTCTGTCACCGTGCTTCGAGTTGTTCCGGTAAGGCCAGGTCTTCCAGTCTGATGAGAAGCCTCTCTTTCCTCCCCAATCCTTCTTTGCTTTGCCTCCAAGGCTTCGCCAACCTATAATTAAAAGTTTGGACCTGCAGCGTGGCTGCAATCTGTATCAGTCCGGGTCTTGTAATGGGGCCGGAGGGAGTGACCCAAGATTCCCAGGAAAAAGACAAAAAAGCAGACGCCGAAGGAGAATGGCGTTGCGCTGCCCTCGCCGGGCGCTTCTTCTCTCGGAGCAGGTCGGGCTCCGGATGGTTTGCCGGTGAGCGTGCTGGTTTCGCCGCCGGCCGAGGGCGCGGCTGAGGACGGTGCGATTGTTGTGCGGGGAGCCC
This sequence comes from uncultured Acidobacteriota bacterium, assembly GCA_963783155.1. Taxonomy (GTDB): domain Bacteria; phylum Acidobacteriota; class Terriglobia; order UBA7540; family UBA7540; genus SCRD01. The sequence continues at coordinate 44,866 of CAWANC010000023.1, forward strand.
GCGTGCACAATCTGAAGGGTGTGGATTGTGAAATCCCGCACAACCGCCTGACGGTCGTGACCGGCCTTTCGGGTTCCGGCAAATCCAGTCTGGCGTTTGACACGCTTTACGCGGAAGGACAGCGCCGCTACGTGGAATCGCTTTCCGCATATGCGCGACAGTTCCTGGAACGGATGGAAAAGCCGGACGTTGACGACATCGATGGCATCGCCCCGGCTGTTGCCATCCGGCAGAAAAACCTGACCCGCAACCCGCGCTCGACCGTTGCGACTTCAACCGAAATTTACGACTATCTTCGTCTCCTCTTTGCCAGAATCGGGACGACAACATGCCCGCAGTGCGGCCAGGTGGTTCAAAAAGACCATGTGGACGGTATTGCCGACCAGATTCTGGCCCTCGAAGAGGGACGCCGTTTTTACGTTTTTTTCCGCCTGAACCCGGAACCGGCTGCGGCGCCTGCGGCCGAGGAAAAGCCCGCCCGGGGCAGGAAGTCGCGTTCAGGCGGGCGCGCGCGCAAACCCAAGACCTCATCGACTTCAAAAAAAGCAGCCGGACCGGCTTCTGCGGCTGTCAGTGATTCCCTCAAACATCATCTTTTTCTGCTGCGCCAGCGGGGTTTTAATCGCCTCTTTCAGAATGACCGGATCTTTGAATTCTCCACTCCGGAGTCGCTGCTTGACATTGACTTCCGCCAACCTGTTTATGCCCTGGTTGACCGGCTGGCGGTGAGCCCCGACGTGCGCCAGCGGTTCATTGATTCCGTTGAAATCTGCTATCGCGAGGGGGGTGAGGCCATCATCAACCTGCTGCCACAAACACCTGGCGGGAAGGCAGAGTGGCTGAGCTTCAATGAGCGCTTCGAGTGCAAGCGTTGCCGAATTGTATTTCCGGAGCTGCAACCGTCGTTTTTCTCTTTCAACAACCCTGCCGGTGCGTGCCCCCGGTGCCAGGGGTTCGGGAACACGATTGACTTTGACCCGGACCTGGTTGTTCCGGACAAGAAAAAAACGCTCAGCGAGGGCGCCATTGAGCCCTGGACCAAGCCACGCTACCGGACTCTCCAGCAGGAGATGAAATCGGCGGCGCGCGCCCGCGGCGTTCCGCTGGACGTGCCTTTCTATAAACTGGACACCCAGCATCAGCAGTGGATCATGGATGGCGATGAAGAGTTCGGGGGCGTCCGCGGCTTCTTCAAATATCTCGAGCGCAAGAAGTACAAACTCCACATCCGGGTTTTCCTCAGCCGCTACCGGGGCTACGCCGTGTGTTCGGAATGCCACGGCGGGCGTCTGCGCCGTGAGGCTCTCAACGTTTCCATCGAAGGGAAAAACATCGTTGAAGTGTGCCGACTGTCCATCCAGGAAGCCCGTCGTTTCTTCAGCCACCTGAACCTCAGCCAAGCGCAGAGCAAGGTGGCTGAGAGAGTGCTGGAAGAAATCCGCTCGCGGCTGGACTTTCTCTACAAGGTGGGCCTGGAATATCTGACGCTCAACCGGCTGGCCTCCACGCTTTCCGGGGGCGAATCTCAGCGCATCCAGCTTGCGACGGCGCTGGGTTCCAACCTGGTGGGGACACTCTACGTTCTGGATGAGCCATCCATTGGTCTCCATTCCAGGGACACCGACCGGTTGATCGGTATTCTGAAGAACCTGCGGGACATCGGAAACACTATCCTGGTGGTTGAGCACGACCCGGAAATGATCCGTCAAGCCGACAGGATTCTGGACCTGGGCCCCGGCGCAGGCGAACACGGCGGCCGCATTGTTTACGCCGGGGACTACGAAGGTCTGGTGAAGGATTCCCACTCCCTGACAGCCTGTTATCTGACGGGCGAGATGACCGTGCCCCTGGCGCTTGAGCGGCGGAAGCCTGGCAAGGCGTGGCTGCGCGTCCGGGGGGCAAGGCAACACAATCTGAAATCCATTGATGTGGATATTCCCCTCGGCCTCATGGTCTGTGTCAGCGGAGTGTCGGGTTCCGGCAAATCAACGCTGGTGCATGATGTCATGTACAACGCCATGATGTCGCGGAGGGGCAGCGCCGCGCCCAAAGCCGAACTGGATTCCATTGAAGGAGACGAGAGGTTTTCAGAGGTTATCCTGGTTGACCAGTCGCCGCTCGGCCGCACGCCGCGCTCAAATCCAGTGACGTACATCAAGGCATTTGACGGCATCCGTGAAGCTTTTGCGTCCACCCCGGAGGCCAGGAAGCACAATTTTGCGCCCGGCCACTTTTCTTTCAACATTCCCGGAGGCCGGTGCGAGACGTGCCAGGGCGATGGCACCGTCACCGTGGAAATGCAGTTCCTTGCCGATATTGAACTGGTCTGCGAAGAATGCCACGGGAAACGTTTCAAACCGGCCATCCTGGACGTGCGGTACAAGGGGAAAAATATCCATGAAGTTCTCCAGATGACGGTGAAGGAGGCTCTGGCTTTCTTTGTGGGCATTCCGTCCGTGGCCCACAAAATCCACGTTCTGGATGAAGTTGGCCTGGGCTATCTGCGGCTGGGCCAGTCCGCCACCACCTTGTCGGGGGGCGAGGCGCAGCGTGTGCGGCTGGCCGCGCACATGTCCCACTCCGCCACCTCCCAGCCCCTCTTCATTTTCGATGAGCCCACCACGGGTCTCCACTTTGATGACATCGCAAAGCTCCTGGCGGCTTTCCGCCGGCTGATTGAGCTTGGCGCAACGGTGCTGATTATCGAGCACAACCTGGACGTGCTGAAATCGGCCGATTGGATTGTTGACCTTGGGCCGGAAGGTGGCGATGCCGGTGGCTATGTGGTGGCGGCAGGGCCGCCTGAGGAGATTGCCGCCAGCCCGCAATCCTACACCGGGAAATTCCTTGCCAATTATTTCTCTGCGGGCAGGACGCATGCCTAGTTGCCCCGGGGAACACTCTACGGCGTTAGCGGCCTGGCAGCCGTAAATCTGCCCGTCATCAATCTCCTGCTGCAAGGGACTCTGCACCTGTTGCGTGAACCGTTATAATAACGGTGATGAGCCTGATCTTCCGCATGGTTGTTGCCGCATCCTTCCTTGCCATTCTGGGACAACCTTCTGTTCGCGCTTCGCCCGGCCGAAACAAGGACAAAGAAGAGAAACTCATTGCCAAAATCGAGCAGGAAAGCAACCCGGGAAAGAAAGCGCGGTTGCAGCTTCGCCTGGCCAAACTTAATCTGAGGGAAGCTGGCAGGGCTTATGACGCCGGGGATTTTGCCGAAGGCAAGGCTCTCCTCCGGCAATACCTGGGTTATGTCAAGGACTCATGGACCACCCTGCAAGCTGCTGACAACGGCGCCAGGAAGCACCTGAGCGCTTTCAAGGATCTGGAGATTTCATTACGTGAAGATGATCGATTCCTTGAGGACTTGGGTCACCGCGTGCCTTATCCTGAAAGTGAGACCATCAAGGAGATCGCAAAGGAAAGCAGTGAGGTTCACAATCAGGTGCTGGAGGCGATTTTCCCGGATGGTGTTCCGCCGAGGGGGAAAAAGAAGCGTCCGATGCCGCCCAGGAGTGCGGTGCCGGCTAACCCGGGTGCTGGTCAGTCATGAAGCGTTTTGGGGTGCGTTTTGAATTCGGTTTGGCTATTCTTCTGGCACTGGCCCCGTTGTGCGCCCGGGCTCAGAGTCAGGACGGCCTGAGTTCCGACGAAGTGGACAAACTGCGCGACGCCCAGGATCCCTCGGAACGCATCAAGGTTTATCTCTCCTTTCAACAGGAACGCCTGGGCCGAATGGAAGTGGTGCGCGAATCCAACGGCGACGACCGGGACAAGATGGACGATTTGCTCAACCAGTATATTTCCATCGATAGCGAATTAAAGGATTGGATCCAGTATCAGTTTGATCACGAGGGGGACATGCGAAAGGGTCTCCGGGCGCTCCTGGACGAGGGGCCCGGGCAGCTTGAAGTTTTGCGGCACATTCAGAGTTCGCCGGGTCCTGGATCGAGTGATTTTTCGATGTCGCTTCGCGATGCCATTGCTGATATGAACGATACTCTTGATGGAGCCACCCAGGCCCTGGCGGCACAGCAGAAGAAGTTTCCGGAAATGGCGGAGAGCGCAAAGGCTGAAGGGCGCGCTTTGAAGAAAGAACGGAAGGAGCAGAAAAAGCTCAACAGGAAAGAGAAAAAGATGAGAAACCGGCATCACAAGAACGACAATCCGGACGATTCTGGCGAAAACTGATGCCCCATTTCGGAACCCGTTCCCGTCCCTCTGAATCGCGGCAGCTTCTGCTCCCCATGCCCGCACCCGGTTCCCCGGAGTTTGTATTCGCGCGCGTGTTTCGCCGGCTGGGCATCAGGCGCTCGGTCCCGGATTTCCATATTGAATACTGTCCGTTTTCAAGCCTGCGCAGTAACATTGCCCTGCAAGGAGACCGTGCTCGCGTTCGTATTTCAGATATACTTGCGGAAGCTCCGCCCATCGTGCTTGAGGCGCTGGCGGAAATCCTCCTCACCCAGCTTTTTCGCCGCCGGCCCTCTGAGGAAGCGCGCGAATGCTACATGGCGTACATTTTTGATCCTGCTGTGCGCCGCCGCCTGGATGAGGCTCGCCGCACGCGCAGCCGGGTGCGGCTGCTTCCCGCCCGTGGCACGCATTATGACCTTGCAGAAATCTTCACGCGATTGAACCGCCGTTTTTTCAACGATGAACTTTCCCCTTGCCGGATCGGCTGGAGCACGCGGCACTCGCGCAGCGTTCTTGGCCGTTATGACCCTGCCCATCACGCCATCATGATCAGCAAGAGCCTGGACTCGGAATCGATTCCGCTTGATATTGTGGAATATCTGGTTTTTCATGAAATGCTGCATATCCGCATTCCTCTGGAACGGCGCGGCTCACGCCGGGTGATCCATTCGCGGGCGTTTCATGAAGCGGAAAGAAAATTTCCGAATTACCGGCGCGTTCGTGAACGGCTGAAAAAGATTTTCTCGTCGTAGGCCGGCTTCTTGCGGCAGACCGTTGTGGCTGCCGGAGCCTGCTATTTATTGCAAAGTGGCCCGACAAAGTTGAACAAGGAGAATGTCCGATGGAGAAGGGAATTCGTGCTGTCATCAATCTGCTTTGTTTTGGGAGTGTCTTGCTGTTGCTGGTGGCGTTGAACGGACTTGCAGCAACTCCGCTCAGCGTAACTTCTCCCGACGGCAACCTCGCGCTGACTTTCGAACTGAAGTCGAACCCCCAGCCCTATCTTCCGGGCCAGCGGGCTTACTATTACGTTTCATTCCGTGGCAAGACTGTCCTGGAGGACTCGCCCCTGGGGATTGACTTCAAAGGCCAGCCCGCATTGGACCAGGGCTTTGAGGTCACCGGCTCCCAGCGGGCGTCGCACGACAGCACGTGGACAAATGCCTTTGGAGCGGTTCGCAATGTCCGGGACCATTACAACCAGCTCACCGTGTCCCTGCGGGAGCGCCAGACCCCCGGCCGCCGCCTCGATCTGATCTTTCGCGCCTACGACTCCGGGATCGCGTTTCGCTATTCGCTTCCGCGCCAGGATGGGCTGGACAAGTTCACGTTGTCATCAGAAGACACCGGCTTTTACTTTCCCGGCAATCCCTCCGCGTTCGCGCTCGATCTGGGCAGCTACACCACAAGCTATGAAAGCGAGTTCCAACCCGTCAGGCTGGACGAGATCAAGCCGACTTCGATTATCGGCATACCCCTGCTGGTTCACCTGACAGACGGCCCCTGGGCGGCCATTCTTGAGGCGGACCTGGACGATTACGCCGGCATGTATCTCGGCGGTGTGCGGGGCATTCCCGGTGCGCTGATGAGCAAGCTGTCGCCGCTTCCGGGCCATTCCGACGAAGCGGTTGTTGCTTCCACGCCCAAGGCGAGTCCCTGGCACGTAGTGATGGTCAATTCGAGCCCCGGAGGACTGATCGCATCAGACAGCCTGATTTTGAATCTGAATCCGGCTTCCGCTCTCCCCGATACCTCGTGGATTAAACCAGGCAAGGCCGCCTGGGACTGGTGGTCGGGCAGTTATGCCAGCGGTGTCAACTTTAAGCCCGGCATGAACACGGCTACCATGGAGCACTATATTGACTTCGCCTCCAAGGCTCATCTCCGTTATATGTTGATCGATGCCGGCTGGTCGCCACAAGACGACATCACCCGCACCGTGCCTGCCATTGACATGCCTGCCATCCTTGCCTACGCCAAACTACGCAACGTGCGCATTCTGCTCTGGATGCACTGGACGGCGGTTGATAAGCAGATGGACCAGGCGTTTCCACTATATGAAAAATGGGGAGTAGCGGGGGTGAAGATTGACTTCATGGACCGGAATGACCAGCAGATGGTGAATTTTTACCACCGCACCGTGAAGGCCGCCGCCGCCCATCACCTGGCGGTGGATTTCCACGGAGCTTACCCACCGGCGGGCCTGCGGCGCACCTATCCCAATCTGCTCACGCGCGAGGGCGTGATGGGAATGGAATACAGCAAATGGAGCAGCCGCGAAACACCTGAACATCTGGCCACCATCCCTTTCACCCGGATGCTTGCCGGACCCATGGATTACACTCCCGGATGCTTTAACAACGCTACCCGCGATCAGTTCCAGCCCCGGCAAGTTCAGCCGATGTGCCAGGGGACCCGGGCCAACCAGCTGGCCATGTACGTTGTGTATTTGAGCCCGCTGGAAATGGTCTCCGATTATCCGGAAGATTTTCTCGGAAAGCCGGGCTTTGAGTTCATTAAAAAAGCTCCGACGGTTTGGGATGAAACGCTGGCGTTAAACGGTGAGCCTTCAGAATACGTCACCCTTGCGCGGCGACACGGTGAGGAATGGTTTCTGGGCAGCATGACCAACTGGACGTCGCGCGATTTGTCAGTCCCGCTCAGCTTTCTGGGGCCGGGCAAGTGGAATGCACAGATCTTTGCTGACGGTCCCAACGCCAATCAGAATGCAAAAGACCTCAGCATCCAGACGAAGCAGGTGAAGGCAGGGGATACGCTCCCGCTCCATCTCGCCTCAGGGGGTGGCGCGGCGGTGATTTTTTCCCCGGTCAAATGACGTGGGCTGCATCTTCAAAAACATGGGAGGGCTATCGTTCAACCCCTCCCGTATCGTTTTTGAACTCCTGTAGATCAGCGACGCCGGCCTCGTGACCATTTGGGAATGCCCTGGGCGTCACGCAGGGTAAGGGTTTTGCCGCCTTTCTTAACCTCACGCGCAATCAGGGCCTCGGGACCTTCAACCTCGGCGGTAGCACCCGTTACCTCGATCTCATCACCCTTCGCAAAGCTGAATCCTTTTTCCTTCAGGAAGGGCGCAGGGCCCAGATGAACATCGAATGTTTTATCTTCTGTTTTCAGTGTCAGGTGGGTGCCGTTCCATCCGCGGCGCCCGGTAACGTTTTCGACCTCCTCGACGGTGCCTTTCACCGTCATCTCATTTGCAGAATTGTACATTCTGGCTCGCTGGCCCGGCCCTGGCCCCTGATGGGCGTAGGCAAAGGGGAGGACCAGCAAAGCAATCAGCGCCAAGCCTGCTGTTAAGTTTAAACGGTTGAGACCTTTCATTTCTCTTCCTCCTGTGCTTTATGGCTTCAGATCTCCGCTCCCATCTCGCTCTGCATCTTGCGGTACTCCTTCTGCCACTCTTTCATGGCCTGCTCCATGTCACGTGCCTGCTGGCGAACAAGCTTGGCGTCCGGGTTGTCCTGGTTCAACGCCGTGTTTACCTGTTGAAGGTGATTATTCACCCTTTCCCGGATTTGCTGCATGTTCTGAATGCGGCTCTGCATTGCTTCTTGTTGTTGGTTGGAAAGTCCGGACATCAGTTGTTCGTGCTCCTGCTGCATGGTCTGGAGCCGCTCGCGAATTTGGTCGCGTTGTTGCCGCGCCTGGTCTGAGTTGAATTGTGATCCACGAGCATCGCGCGCCATCTCGCGGGCTTGTGTGCGGATCTGGTCTGCTGTCTGATTGCAGGTGCGAAGTCGGTCTCGCTGCTGGTCTGTGGCCCGGATTCGATCGCGGTCCTGCTGCCGTGTTGTCGTTGCTGAGGGCGATCCCATCTGCCCGCCCTGACGTTGTCCCTGGCCCATGGAGGGACCTGGTCCTTGCGAGCCGCCACGTTGTCCGCCGCCGCCGCGGCCTTGTGCGGGCAGGAATGTGGCACAAAATGCCATTGCTACCACAAGTGAAAGGATGGTCTTGTTCATGACACTCTCCTCCGTAGGAAAGACTCCACTTTTTCCCTTGTATGAGTCTAGCGGCAGGTCAACCCCTCAGGCCGTGATGCCCGCCACCGAGTATTGTGATGACGGGCACGGGGCCAGTTTGTCTTGCCGCGCGAGGGGAGAATGCCTTATGGCGTGTACGGCCGGCGGCTTCCAAAATTCCGGTCTTCACCCGATAGACTTTGATTCCCTTCTGTAGTAAACATTAAATAACCGGGTTTAGCGAGAGGTAGGTACGCCAGGCATTGCGCCGGGTGCAGGAGGAAATCCTGGGCCGAGTGAGTGCCGGTTTCTGTCTTGAGCATCGGTATTCGGAGTAACCCGTTGGTTATAGGGAATGCTTGCCTTGAGGGGTAAGGGAGGGGGATTCCTTGAAACGCAATGTCTTTGCTCTCATTGTACACGAGCGTCCCGAGCCATGCGAATCGTTAAAGCCGGTTCTCAGATCCCTGGGCGTGGATACCTTCAGCGTCAGCAGTTGTGATGAGGCTGCACACCTGCTTGAGCAGACTCATCCCCACCTGATCTTTACGGACACAAAACTTCCCGACGGCACATGGATCGATGTCGTCAACCTTGTGGAAGATACGCCGGGCACTGTTTGCGCAATCGTCGTTGGTTCTTCGAAGAATGCGAAAACATTTGAGGCAGCACTGAATTACGGAGCTCTTGACTTTATTTCTCCGCCGTTTGACTCCGAAGCTATTTCGAAGCTCCTCGCTCAGGCTATGACCCTCGTCCGCGCGCGCCGCGAGCGTCACTCACGCGCTGCTGTTGCTTAGTCAAATTCGGAATCCAACAATGTGATCCGCCAGGATGAACACGTGGGGCAGTGTAATTTCCGGAAGTGCATCAGCAGACGGTGAGGCTTGAAGGGTGGGCGGATGAAGCGCCCGGCCTGATCCTTGACGGGACCGGGCCGGGCGTTTTGTGCATGTTCCATCATCGCGAGCGCCGGAACGGACTTTCGCCGGCTACTTGCTGGTGGTGGCGAACTTGAAGACCGTCACCTGGTGGAATGTTTGTCCGGGCTTCAGCTCGGTTGTTGGAAAACCAGGTCGGTTCGGCGAATCAGGATAGTGCTGCGTTTCCAGGCAGAACGCCGACCGCATGCCGTAGGCGACTCCCCCTTTGCCATGGACCGACCCGTCCAGGAAGTTGCCGCTGTAAAGCTGGATGCCCGGCTCAGTGGTATAGACTTCCAGTTCGCGCCCCGATTCAGGATCATAGGCGCGCGCCGCCAGCTCCAACCCGGGACCTTTGCGGTCCAGGATGTAGTTGATGTCATACCCTTTGCCGTTCTTCAGTTGCTGGTTGTCTTCGTTGATGCGAGCCCCGATGGGCGTGGGCTTGCGGAAGTCAAACGGCGTGTCGGCGACCTTCATGATTTTTCCCGTGGGAATCTGGGTGGCATCGACGGGCGTCATCTCATTGGAATTGATCATCAGCACCTGCTTCAGGATGTCACCGTTTCCTTCGCCTGCCAGGTTGAAGTAGGAATGGTTGGTCAGGTTGATGACGGTGTCCTTGTCGGTGGTGGCGCTGTAGTCAATCTTGATGGAGTTGTCTTTGGTCAGCGTATAGACGACCGTTGCTTTCAGATTGCCCGGGTACCCTTCCTCGCCGTCCTTGCTGAGGTAGGTCAATTGCAGTTCGGGCTCATCCCCCGGAATCTCTTCTGCCGTCCAGACTCTCTTGTCAAAACCCTTGATGCCGCCGTGCAGGCTGTTGGGGCCGTTGTTGACCGGCAGATGATAGACTTTGCCGTCCAGGGTGAATTGGGCGCCGCCGATGCGGTTTGCGTAGCGGCCGACCAAAGCCCCGAAATAGGTGTTGTATTTCATGTAATCAGTGAGGGTGTCGAAACCGAGCAAAACATCGGCCATCTTGCCATTCCGGTCCGGCGCAAGGATCGAGACGATCCTTCCTCCGTAATTAGTGATGGCCACCTGCATGCCATTTGCGTTGGTCAGCGTATAGAGATGAACTTCCTGTCCGTCGGGCATTTTTCCGAACACGCTCCTTTTGATTCCAGTTTCGTGACTTTGCGTCTCAGGCGCCGGCTGTTTTTCGGGAGTGCAGGCGCCGGTCACGGCCAGAAGCATTACCAGCAAACCAATCAGTCCGGGAAGTCCCTGGGTGTGGCTCGCCTTCATATTGTTCTTCATGGATAATCGATTAGACCTCCGAAGGTGATTCAGGCCACCTGGCGTTTTGAATGCCCTGCGGACCTGCCTTTCGAGCGAACAGCATAACACCTCAGGTGCGGGTTTTGAACACCCGGTGTCTTATTTCTCAAACTATCAAGGAGCGAAAGCCCTCTTTTTGTACTCCGGAAGCCACGCCTTCCGGGTGGCCGCGGTACCCGCTGCGCATAGCCGCTTGACTTGCCTCCCCGCGGGGCGTAGCATGGGCACATCGGGGTAAAATCTTTTACTCAAGGAGGGCAGGACTGATGTGGGGTAGAATCAGCCTTACCGGCAAAGCAGTTTTACTCGGCATGGCCTTGGCGCTGTGCCTCGGACTGACACAGGTGGGAAGCGCTCTTCCAGGCGCGGCCCAGGCTTCCAATGGAAAAAAGAGCGTCTATGTCTGTGCCTGCGCGGGAACGAAATCGTGCCCCTGCATGGCCATGTCAAAAAAGGAAGGCAAGTGTCCCTGTGGGACGGATACGATGAAGGAAGTCCCTGCCAATAGCGCATGGGCAGGCCAGAACCGCAAGGCGCTTTCGAAGTAGTTTTACAGCCTCAGTCGTTCACTCAGATTGCGTGCGGGCTGTTCATCCTCTTCCCCCGCACGCAGTCAATCTTGCCGCGATTCCCGTATTCGCTGTGCTGCGCCCGCCCCCAAAGCAATAGCAGTTTCTTTGCCGGGTGGTACTTCCGGCAGAATGCCTATTGGATCAGGCCGGGAAACAACCGCGCGGCGTTCCCGTGGTAGATCTTGCGGACGACACTCATGGGCAGGTTCAGCCCCTGCGTCTTGATTCCCCGGTACTCAAACTTCCCGTCCGTGGCAAAATATTTCCAACTCATGGCGTACTGATATTTCCAGTGTTTGATGATCTGGCTGATACCGTTGTCCCGGCGGATGCCGCCGTCCGTTCCGTAACAGATCCGGTCCTGGTACTTGATCAGAAAAGCCCGCACTTTTGCACGGGGCTGCATCATCAGATAGTGGATGCGCGCGGCGGTATCAACGTTGAAATTGGGATAGCGGTCAAACCGTTTGGCGATGTCATCGACGTTGGTTTCCATGCTGCCCAAATGGGCGCCCACCACGCGAAGGTTGGGATTCATTTCCAGCAGGTGGTCCCGCGCCCTTAGGATTTCAGCCTTCGAGGGTACGTCCTTCCTGCCGTAAAAGTGCCAGTAGGGATTCTTCTTGTAATAGTTGTAGTCCGGGTTCATCGGCCCCATCTGGGCAAAGGATTCCCAGCAGGTATCAGGTTCGGCCAGGTGCGCGATCATGGTCTTGTTCTGCGCAGCGATGTCTTTGTAGATAGGTTCAAATACCGGGTTGTCAGGCATGATGTATTGGCCCGAAGGGGACCTCACGTCCATGCCCATGTTCTTCCAGATTTTGACGGCGATGGCGCCTGCACGGAAGTTGGAGTTGAGAATCTTGATGGTGTTCTGGTCAAAGTTCTTGTCTTCGAACGTGTACGGATTAAAAGTCGTGCACACTGCGGCGCGCCCGTGGGACCCGCGATGGACCATCATCGCCTCGCGGAACATTGCGGCCTGAGACTGATCAGGCGGTTGGTTTTTGCGCGCATATACGCAGATGTCGACGATGTGGAGATTAAGGTCCTTCATCATCTGGTAGTAAGCCGGAGAATCCACAAAGACGTGGGCGTGCGTATCAATCGGCCCGACCCTGGCCAGTGCCGCCAGGTCCGACGCTTCCTGAAGATCGACCTCTTGTGCCGCTGGCGACGCGAGCAGATGATTCGACAAAATCATTCCGGCCGTTACGCCGGCTACTACTAGGAAACTGACTGCAATCATCCTGATCCGTCTCAATTTCGTCCTCCGTTCAGCACTGCTTCCCAGTGCTCCTTTTGATTCGATGAGCGGCTGGCCCATCCTCAGATGCCTGATAGCCCGACAATCATACACCACAGCTGGGAGTATTTTTGGAGGCTAATTTGAATTTTTTGAGGTCGGCTTTGTCGCGAAAGGATGATTTAAGCTTTGAGGCGCGACCCTCATCATTTGCGTTCGTGCGCTTTTGAGAGTACACTCACATCTGTTGATTCATATGCTAATATCACCATCAGTTAATCAGGCGTTTACCTGATTGACCGTGGATGTGTGATTGGGTAATTCTAACGCTGATGCTTGGTTAGTTAACTGCCTTTTTTCCCTTCTAAGTGGGAGCTGTGACTTGTATAGCATCTTTTGTGCGTCGGCTATGATTTGATTCGTAGCTCGAATTGAAGAGTCGAATCTGCGGCGGCGCGAAGGCCATCGGGGTTTCGCAGGGTTCCAATAAATCCCAGCCATTTTCTCGGCTGTGAAAAGGCGATCCCGATTGTTCTTAAAATTTAAGAGCGGCCCAGGACGGTTCTTTTCCACCAAGCGCCAGAGTGGAATGGGAGGTTCTGGTCAGTCTGATGCATGAAGGCCAAATTCCCGAGAAGGAGGAGCCGCTCGGTCACCATGGCGCGATGTCCCAAATCCCTCAATAATCGGCAGCCGGAACAAGCGCACCTGGCCAGTGGCGAAATAAGATGATGAAGGGACCACTCTCTCTAGCTGACGAACTTCGTGCCATCCGTGGTGCCGCCAATGGCAAGGTTCTGTCCAGGCGTACCGATCGGCTTGCAAATACCGAGCGCCCTTGGAAATCGGACATTGAACGAGTAGAGCGAACGCTTCAGGAAGCGTTGCGGGTTATCTCGCAGTTTTCTGGAGTCGACCTTCCGGAGGGGGCGGCCCTATCGCCAGGCGAAGTCGGTTTCGTATCACGCCTGGATTGCACCACTTTGAAGGAACGAATCCGCACCGATCTGGAAGCCTTTTCCGTTACAACTGTCTCCGAGATGTCAAAACAGGGCGAGGAACAGGTTCGGGCTGCGCTGGCCGCCATTCAAAGTAAAATGACCGACCAAATCGAGCAAGTGGTTGGTGAATACCGGCTGAAATTGCGGGAAAAGGTTGAGCCTCAAGAACTTGAGATCAATGTGGAAAAGCAGAGCCAGGAACGCGTCGCGGAGCTGGTTCGTGCCCAAACGGATGAATTTGCCCGGTGGGTCTGGCTGACCTGCAAAGGGACCGGAACTCCCATTCCATTGCAGATCGAGAAGTTGCTGGAACCCTATGTGGAGGAAGCAACCGCCCTGGTTACTGGAAGCGTCCACCAGAAAATTCAAGACTTGCTTGCTGACCAGGAGAAGCTGGTGGAGGAGCACTTTCAGGGAACGGCTGATTCCCTCCAAAACCAGATCGTTTCGCTTGAGCAGGCAGCGCAACAGATTTGTGAAAAGAACGCCGATTCGGTGACGAAATTGTCGATAGAGAGGCTGAATGCCGCTGCCGACGAGGCTTCGAAACGCTTTGAGGGCAGAATCCTTGAGCAGATGGAAGGTTCTCGTGGCGGGATTCAAGCCCGTCTGGACGAGACAACGGCTGCATGGCTGGAGAGATTGCAGCAGGCGCAGGACGAGAGGGCACGGGACTTCATCCACAGGATAGAGGCTCTGACGGCGGAGGTGGAGGCTACGAAAGGTCAGGAAATTGTGTCCCGGATGGAACGGTCCATTGCTGGCGCCGCGGAATCCTCTCTGCAGACACTGCGGCAGGCGACAGAGGGCGCCGTCCAGCGGGTTCAGGAAACCGGGCGGTTCGTCAACGACTCCGTCGAGGAGGGCTTCAAGCGGGTGGGCGAGATGCTTGGCGGCAACGGCCAGGACCTCGGGGGATTTCGAGAAAGACTCCTGGCGGATTCAAAAGAACACATCTCCTCGATGGTTGATGAAGCTGTGGGATCGATCGAGCCGCGCATCCTGCAACTGGCCGAAGAGAAGATCGAAGCGGTCAACGCGGAGAGGGTCAAGTCGCAGGACGAGACCATTTCGCAGTTTGAATCGCGGCTTCGAGAGGTTTCGGACGGGCACTATCGCAGTCTTCTGGAGCGCATCCAGAAGGACGCAGGTGAAGCGGGCGCCCGGGTTGCGGAAGAGGTCCGAGGCTCCTCAGGCACTGTCATGCAGGAACTTTCCGAAAAGGTGGATATCGCAGCCTCGCTTTTGAGAAAAGAGCAGGAGGAGGCAAGCTCCAGCTTCCAATCCTCCGTGAACGATACCCTTGAAACCTTCCGGCAGCAGCTCTCGGAGATTTCGCAGGCTGGAATCGAAGAACAACGCAAGTCGATGATCAGCAACCTTAACGAAATCCAAAAGCGCCTAACGCTGGCTGCGGAGGCCCTGGTGGCTGACGATCCTATTCCCGAGTAGGGCCTTTCTGTCGGCGCGGGCGTCGTGCACGCCTCAATTTGGTTCTAACTCTCTTCCGCTTAAAGACCCGTAACCTCCCTATCTAACAGGCTGCAACGGGCGGTGCCTGACGGGTTCCTGCCTTGGCGTGTCTTGCCGAACTTTCAACCCTCCATCCGAACTTTTTGCCCGTCCAAAACGAATAGCATAATAGATGAGCCATGAGCCAGACACGGGAAAACCCGACATCGTGGAATTGGTTACGCGCCGGTAATCGCGAAGCGTTCGACTGCTTCTACCAGGATCAGGCGGCGGCGCTGGAGAAGTTTGTTCGGCGCCTGGTGGGCGATCCGAAAGCCGCGGAAGACATCACCCAGGAGGCTTTCCTCCAGCTTTGGAAGCACCCCAATGGGTATGACCCGGAGCGCGGTTCGCCTCGATCTTACCTGTTTGGGGTTGCCGCCAAGCGTGCTGCAGACTGGTGGCGGAGGCGAACTCATGAAGTGGGGCGCCAACGGGCTCGCGCAGACGTCCAAGACAGTTCGTTCCTGCTCCTTGCAGACGCGCTCGAAAGGGTGGATCCCGAGAAGCGAACCCTGCTCTGGCTGCGTGAAGTTGAAGGCTACTCCTACCAGGAGCTTGCGGAGATGCTTGCTATTCCGGTGGGAACCGTAAGATCACGGCTCTTCGCGGCCAGAGAGCAATTGCGCCGTGTCTGGGAGCCGGAAGGAAACTCGGAGGACCTATGAACTGCCAGGATGCACAACCCTTTGTTTCAGCGCTGTACGACGGTGAAGCTGTGCCTGAGGGAGTAACCAGGCACATAACCGGTTGCACTGCCTGCCGCAATCTCCTGCGCAAGTATGCCCAGATGGGTGCGGAGTTGCGGCTGCTTGCAGCGGCCGACGGGGATACAAATCCGGCGCCGCTTGGCAATCTTCCTCCAAAACGCCGAGGATGGACCACTGGTTTAACTGCTCGCGTTCTGGTTCCTCGCTTTGCTATCGCACTGGCGTTTATCTCCATCGTGGGTTTATCAGTGGGGCTGGGCTTGGTGCGTGCTCAGGGCTCTGGTCCCTGGTTTCAGTACGAAGTCACCGATCTACAGAGGCAGGGATCAGGCGGTTACGTGCTTCAAGCAGGCGAGTTCGGCACCGGAGAGTCATCTTCATCAGCCGATCCCAGGATAACTTTATACGAGGTCAAAGTCCTCGATGTCCGGAACGACTCTGCGCAGGTTGAAGTCCGCGCGAGCAGATTCATCACCGAGTCTGACGGGCAAGCGGGCAAATTCGTCGTTGAGCCTGACGGCCATCGGGCGACCGTCACATCCCGGCGCGACATTGATCGAATTCTTGCCAGCGCGACGCCTCAACGGTTCGATTACAAGCCTGGCCAAAAACTCCAAATCCCCGTCGATGGAGGCGGCACTCTTGTTTTGACGGGCAAGGTGTACCGCCTTCGTCCGAGTTTCTGGGGGCCTGGGTATCCTGTGAATCCCCAACCCAACGAGATCGTCCTCACCAATCCCGCAATGGTGCGAGGCCAGGAATTTCTGGGCGATATCGCGGGGAGTGCGAGCGCCGCAGGTGGGAATTCTTCGATTGGGGCCTGCGTGCCACCGGTGGGTGCTTTTGTTTTTGCCTTGAAGCCTTTTCCTGGCGCGATTCAGGGAGTCGCGGAATTCGGCAGGGCGCGCTTCACGATGGAAGGCCAGGACTACACCTTGTTTTCAGCTACTCCCATTACAGGAGGCCAGCAGCCGCGCGACATCTGGGTCTACCTGGCTCCAAATTGCCCCTCAGTGAAGCACCCAGGAATAGTTGGCTCCGGCAGCAGCCCTGATAACGTCCTGCCGTTTCTGAGGAAGTAGCGGGGGCCACGCAGAAGAGCGGCGACCGGAATTCATACTGAGGGAGGGAGGACCGCCGGACAGTAGCATCGGAATAGACCGTTAGCTCCCGGGCCTATGTTTTCCCCCGCCCATAGAGCACCTCTCCTGGTTTTGCGCCGGTGTGCTGTCCGTCATTGATCACCACAACGCCGTTGACAATCACAAAGGGAATGCCCACGGGGTACTGCAGCGGGTCCTCGAAAGTGGCTTTGTCGCTGACGGTTTGGGGATTGAAGATGGTGATGTCCGCCGCCATGCCGGGCGCCAGCAGCCCGCGGTCTTTCAGTCCGGTAAGGTGCGCGGGCAGGGAAGTCATTTTGCGGACGGCGTCGGCCAGCGTCAGAACGTGCCGCTCGCGAACGTAAACGCCCAGCACGCGCGGGAATGTTCCGTAGAATCGGGGGTGAGGTTTGCCGACAAAGGCCATGTTGGGGCTCACGGCGGCGCCGTCCGAGCCAACGCCCACCCAGGGTTGCTTCATGATCAACTCCACGTCCGGCTCGCTCATGCCGAAGTAGATGGCGTAGGCCGTTCCGCCTTCGTTCACCAGCAGGTTGCAGAGAGCATTTACGGGGTCGGCGTGCATCATCGTTGCCACCTCGTCCATGCGCTTGCCTTCATATTGCTTGTCTTCCGCCTTATCCACGGCGGCCACCATCACGCCGTGCCAGCCGCCAGTGCTCTGGACTTCGTTATTGACCCATCCCGGAAGTCCGTGGGCGATGTCACGGCGGATCTCTTCGCGAACCTTGGGGTTTTTCAGCAGCTCCGCCCGGTGCTCGAGCGATCCTTCCAGGAACCTGGGCGGCAGGCATTGTTCCAGGTGGGTCATGGAGGCGATGTAGGGATACTGGTCGGCGGTGACTTCGATGCCGCGGTCGCGCGCCGCCTGGATGATCCTGACTCGGGTCGATGGCGTGGCCCCAGTTCGGTTTGCCGTCCATCTTGAAGTGGAGAATGTGGACGGGCAGGCGGGCCTTCTTGCCGATCTCGATGGCTTCCGCCAAAGCCTGGGGTTCGTTTGCAGCCTCGCCCCGGATGTGGCTGGTGTAGATGCCGCCGTAGCGCGCCGCCACGCTGGCCAGGTGGATCAGATCGTCCGTGGTCATGTACGAGTTGGGCGGGTAGATGAGTCCCGAGGAGAGGCCGATGGCGCCCTGCTGCATGGCCTGTGCTACAAGGTCCTCCATCTTTTTCATTTCCTCCGGCGTCGGCCGGCGGTTCACGTTTCCAATCACGCCCATCCACACCTGTCCCGCGCCCACGTAGGAAGCCACGTTCAGCGAGATGCCGCTCTGCGCGGACCACGTCAAAATACTGGGCCAGCGTTTCCCAGTTTCTCTTGAACCCCGGCGGGCGGGAGCTTTTGCTCACGTCAGGCTGGCTGGGGCTGGTGAAAGGCCCGGCGGAAGCGTCCTCGCCGATGATCTCCGTAGTGACTCCCTGGCGGATCTTGCTTTGCGCGTCGCCGTCCACCAGCAGCGTGTAATCGCTGTGAGTGTGAAGATCGATAAAGCCCGGCGCCACCACCAGTCCCGTGGCGTCAATCACGCACCGGGCGGTCGGGTTCACCAGGCGTCCGATGGCGGCAATCTTTCCGTTTTTCACGGCCACATCGCCTTGATACCAGGGGCTGCCGCTGCCGTCGATGATCCGCCCGCCTTTGATGAGCAGGTCGTACTGCGCCGGGGCATTCTGCGTGGTGGTTTGTTGCGGGTTGCAGGAGAGCGTAAAACCGCAGGCGATTGCAGCGGCCGCGAGGGCCAGGCGCAGTTGATCGGAGAGTCTTTTGCAGCGCATGAGGTTGAACCTCCGGACATCTTCGGGTGTAATATGCCGGCCCGTGACCGGGGCCGTGGGATGGCATTATAGCTCAGAGCCATGCGGCGGGTAAGGCGAATCGGCTTGCTGTCGCAGCAAAGTGAAAAGATCCTATTGCGGCAAAGTAAGAAGTTCCTGTAGGAAACCGGCAGACTGTCGGGATGAAAAGACAACAGGAGCTGTGGATGAGCGCAAGGGATCGGGATCGGTTGAAGGTGTTGCACGAAGCAGAAAAGGGACACCTGACGCAGAAGCAGGCGGGGGTGCAGTTGAAGGTGAGCGAGCGCTGGGTGCGAAAGCTGGTGGGGCGGCTGAGGAAGGAGGGCGATGGCGGGATCCTGCACCGGCTGCGGGGGCGGGCCTCGAAGCGGAAGCTGAGCGCGACGGTGCGGGCGAAAGTGGTGCGACTGGTGAAGCGGGAGTACTCCGATTTTGGGCCGACGCTGGCGGCCGAGTATCTGGGGGAGAAGCACGGGGTGGTGGTGAGCAAAGAGAGCGTACGGCAAATCCTGATGGAGGCGGGAGTGTGGAAGCGGAAGCGGCGGCGGGTGGAAGAGGTGCACGTGTGGCGGGCGCGCCGGCCCTGTTGCGGCGAGATGGTGCAGTGGGATTCGTCGGAACACGACTGGCTGGAGGGACGAGGGCCGAAGCTCTTTCTGCTGGCGATGATCGACGACGCGACCAGTCGCGCCCGGGCGCGCTTTGCCGAGCACGACACCACGGAAGAGAACTTTCGCTTGCTGGAGAGTTATCTGAGGCGGTGGGGGCGGCCGGGAGAATTTTACACCGACAAGGACAGCATGTTTACGGTGAATCGTCCGGTGCGAGAGGCGGACGACGAGGCTTGGCCAGAGGCTTGGACGCAGATCGGGCGGGCGCTGAAGGAGTTGGGGGTAGGATGGATTGCGGCTCACTCACCGCAGGCGAAGGGGCGCATCGAGCGCTTTTTCGGCACGGCCCAGGACCGGCTGGTGAAGGGTCTGCGCAAGGCGGGCGTGCACACCTTGGAGGAAGCCAACGCTTATTTGGAGCAGGAGTACCTGCCGCTATGGAATCGTCGCTTCACGGTGGAAGCGGAGAAAGCCACCGACGCGCATCGAGGGCTGCGGGCGGAGCACGACCTGGCGGCGATCTTGAGCCACGTCGAGGAGCGCGTGGTGGCCAACGATTACACGATTCGGTATAACACCCGGATCTACCAGATCGCTCGGGCGGATATCCGTCCGGGGTTACGAGGGGGGACGGTGCGGGTGGAGGAGCGGCGAGACCAGACGGTGTGGGTGCGCTTCCGGGATCGCTACCTGAAGGTGAGCCGGTGTGAGCCGGTTCCCCAACCGACCCGGTCCGCCTCAGCCCGCTCGATCTCGACGCCTCGGCGGGGAACACCGGGCAGCCCTTGGATGAAAGACTTCCATCTGCGTCAGAGTCCCCCGCTATGGAAAATTATGAGGCAGGAACAGGGAGTGGAAAAGCAGGAGGAAGCACCCCCTGGGGCGCGTCGTGGGCGCTAACCTCAGTCGCCCTACGGGCTCCTTCGTTAGCGCCCACAGGAACTACACTTTGTAAGAACAGGAACTAGCTTGAAGGCGAATCGGCTTGCGACCCGGCCCCGGCCGTTGCAGGAGGCTAAACGCTTCGAGGTGCTCCCCTCTGGACTGGAGGGTTATACTAAGGATGACCGCGACTGCAGGCCATTCAAATCGGCCGGAAAGGTGGTGTGCCGCCATGCCCTACTGTCCCAAGTGTCTGACGGAGTATGTGGAAGGCACTTCCGAGTGCGAAGATTGCAAAGTTGGTCTGGCTCCCGGCTCTCCCCCTGAAATTAATAATGAAGCCGACTCCTCCGCTGACAGCAAAGGGATTGGCGGGTGGCTGCAGGCGCTGATGGGTGCCGGATCGGAGGATGAAGATCCGCACGTCAAAATCTTCAGAATCCGGGTCTTTTCCGGAGGCACAGCGTCACTGGACGCGAACTTTGCGCGAAACCTTTTGCGGGCGCGCGGAATTCATTCTGTCCTCGGCGGCGAGACTTCGGCGGAGATGCTGCCGGTCCTGGAAGTTTCTCTCATGGTCCTGGAAGAGGACGCTGACCGCGCCACTGAGATTCTTCATAGCTACCTGGACAAGAAAGGCCCCATCCTGGCCGAGTAATTCACTTTTTTGCAGAGGGCGATGGTTGCTCTGCGACCGTCTGGCGCTTCTGCTTGCGGGCGAGTTGGAGCTCCATCTGGCGGATGGCCTTGTGCACATCCTTCGCTTCATCAGCCTGCTTCTGTGAGGGCAGAGCGTCAAGGTACTTGCGGTAGGCGGCAAGGGCTTCGCGCTTCCTGCCGGTCTTCTCATAAACCTTGCCCAGCCCAAGATAAGCGGGAGCATAGTAGGGATCATCCTGCGCCGCTTCCTCGAACCGGCTGAGCGCTCCGCGGTAATCCTTCCTGCGAAAATAGAAGTTGCCGACCTCAACCGACTGCCGGGCCGATGGCGGAACGTAATGGAATGATCTCTCCAGTTCGCCGTCATCCTGCGCCATATGCTGAGCAGGCAACGGAATCGGCAGGCTCATGAGAGCGATGACGCCTAGCAGAAGTGCGGCAAAAAAAGTGCGCATATCCAGATTGTCTATCGTGGCTGGAATGGAGTCAACCGAATATCCCGGTAACAGTGGCGGGCTTTTTCGCTGTGGCCGGGGCGATGGAAGCGAGCGATTACAGGGCGTTTGTAATTTTTACCTACTGTTTCATAATGAGACACTTTTTATTTCATCGGTATTTTCGAGCACGAATAAATTTTATAAGTTGCTTATTATCAATCACTTCATTTTTTGTGATTTTGGCGGGCGAAAATCCCATACGTCCCATTTTGGGGGTTTTGGCCCTGAAAATAGCCTACTATGATACGCTATAACAGGCTTGCGGGGCCAGGCCCCGCCCCCGGGGGGGCGCCCAACCCTGCCCTCCCTCATTGGAATTTCCTGATCTGCGCCACGTCGCTCGATTGCGGCCGCGGGGCTTGCGCCAGCTACCCCGTCGCAGCGGGGCGCCATGGCCAGGCGCGCGACTACGGCGCGTGCAAATCCATGGAGACAATATCCTGGGTGCCGGTGTCCTTCACCAGCAGCGGCGAATCGTCCGGGCCGAGACCGATCCAACCGCCAAGAAGGCCGGGCGCTTCGTGGTAGTCCTTGAGGCTGACGACTTGCTCCACTTTATGATTGCTGATGCGCACGCGATAGATTCCCGGCTCTCCGTTGGCTGCTTCGCCCCAGAAGGAGATGAACCGGCTATCGCGTGACCACTCTTCCCACCCCTGCTGAGCGAGCGATGTCAGTTCGGCCCACTTCTGGCTCCTGAAATCGAAGAGCATCATTTTCTTGTCATCGCTCGTCACGGCCACGACGTACCGGCCGTCGGGCGACCAGCGCGGGGAAAAGAGTCCGTCGGAACCCGGCAGCTTCGTCGCCTTCTGCGTTTTCAGGTTCAATTCGTAAACAGCGCTGGCGTCTGAACCTCCCAGCCACGGCGCACCGCTGAAAATAAGCGATTCCCCGTCAGGCGACCATGTTGCGTCGATTTGGTCATGCCCGCTTCCCATCGCTTCTTTGGGCCTGCCGGTTGCCGTGGAAACGATATAGATTTGCCAGGGCTTGTCTGGCAGTGCCCCCATAAACGCTATACTCTTGCCGTCCGGCGACCACCGGGGCAAAGAGGCGGACATTGGGGGAGTCGTAAGCTGAAGCGGCTGGCTCCCGTCCGCTTTCGCCCGCCACAAGTTCCCGTCAGGATAGGAAACATACGCCACCCATTGCCCGTCCTTCGAGAAGGCCACATGCCCCGCCGAGATGCCGCCGAGATAAGGCGTGAACGTCTTTGTCCTGCTGTCGTATCGCTCCAGTTCTCCCCGGCGGAAGCCTGCCACAGCGTACAGCTTTTTGCCGTATTTGCCCGGCACAGGAGAGAAGTATGCGATCGCTCCGGAGGTCAGTTGCACCGGCGCATGGCTGACCTTTCGTAGAAGGTTTCCCGCCTCACGCATAGCCCAGATCTGCTCAACCTGGTTCCCCGATTCAGGCAAGCCATCAAAAACGAAATATTTGCCATCCGGCGTCCATTGACCACAACACTCGCCGGAGCTCGTGTGCCAGCCGGGAAGGAGTGGATGAAGCTTTGTGCCATCAGCCGAAACCTGCCAGATAGAATCGGCCTGCGTCTTTTCGTCAACGACGCTAAATCGAATCTCTCTTCCGTCAGGCGACCATGCAGGCGAGAAGGCTTGGCCCTGCAAGGAAACGAGCTTGCGGGAGTTCGTTCCATCAGCACCAGCAAGATAAAGAGCGTTGCCCTTCGCGTAAACGAGTTTCTTCCCTTCTGGAGACCACGCCCCGTCATGGCCCACGAGATCAGCCAGTCGCCGCGGGGGGCCTCCCAGGATGGGCAAGGCCCAGAGAGGCCCTTCCTGGGAGTGGCCAGGAAGGTCCGCAAGGAGCAGTTCCGATCCGTCTGGGGAGACGCTGCAAAGCCTCATGTCAGGTGAAGGACGAGGAATTTGGACAATCTCTCCACCGGCCACGGATACTTGAGCGACGGGAGTGGTGAATCCTTGAACATTTAGGGTCATATAGAGCCGCGAGCCATCTGTGCCTGCCAGGAATTTGGGCACACCGTCATGGGTAAGTTGAACATACCCCGACACGCTGGGCGCCGGCGGTGGCGGCAACAGCCAATAAACCAGAATTGCCGCAATCGCAATAACCGCTGCCAGCCCGCCAATGAAAGTCTTCTTGTGCCGCCTGACCAGAGCTGCCACTACCTGCGAATCGGAACTGGCGTGGGCAGTGTCGGATGTTGCGCTCTGTAGCGGCGGCTTTACGCCGCCATATTCATCGTGGCGGGATAAACCCGCCTCTACGGGCGCGGCAGTCGTGGCACGGGCATCCTGCCCGTGTTCGTTGGAGATCACGGCCGAGACGGCCGTGCCACGTCCGGAGCCGGCGTCACGCTTCAGGCGCTTGAGGTCGGCGCGAATTTCTGCCGCCGACTGGCAACGAAGGTCGCGGTCTTTTTCAAGACACTTGGTGATGATTCGATCAAGTTCAGTGGGCAGGTCTGGATTGATACGCGTGACCGGCGCCGGATCTTCGGCAAGAATTTTGTGAAAGATCACCGCCGTGGTTTCGCCCGCAAATGCCTGGCGGCCAGTGGCCATTTCATAAAGCACTGCGCCGAAGCTGAACAGATCCGTGCGGGCGTCGAGCGGCTCGCCGCGCGCCTGCTCCGGGCTCATGTAAGCCACCGTGCCCACCGTCGCTCCGGGGCTGGTGAGATTTTCGCGGTCGAAGGTTGCCGTGGGAGCGTCGGCCAGTCCCTCACCCGGTCCCTCGCGAGCCCACCCTCTCCCGGAGGGCGAGGGTTGAGAGGAAATTGTTAATTTCGCCAAACCGAAATCGAGAATCTTCGCCTGGCCGCGTGCAGTAACAAAAATATTCGCCGGCTTGATGTCGCGGTGGACGATGCCTTTCTGGTGCGCCGCGTCCAGCGCGTCGGCCATCTCGATGGCGAGGTCGAGCATCTGGCCGATTTGTAGCGGCGGCTTTACGCCGCCACATGGCGAGGTAAACTCGCCGCTACGGGCCACCGGTGAGCGAACAGCCAGCCACCCTTTCAGCGTCGCGCCCTCCATCAGCTCCATGGCGATGAAAGGCTGCCCTTCGTGCTCGCCAATTTCGTAGATGGTGCAGATGTTGGGATGGTTCAGCGCCGCAGCGGCGCGCGCCTCGCGCTGAAAGCGTTCGAGCTTCTGCGGATCACCCGCGAATTCATCCGGCAGGAATTTCAGCGCAACGAACCGCCCGAGCGTGGTGTCTTCGGCCTTGTAAACGACACCCATCCCTCCGCCGCCAAGCTTTTCAAGCACGCGATAATGCGAAATGATGTTGTCAGGCACCCGAGAGGCTCCCACCCTGTTGTGTCCCAATCATAGGAGGCAAGGCCCGACATGTCAACGCAGGGGCCGGGCAGGGCATCGCATTATGCTTGACGTGTGGAGATCGTCGATTACCATTAGGAGGGTTGCTATGCGAATTGCTGCTATCCATCCAGGTGAACACTTGTCAGAGGAACTGCAAGCGCTCGATATGAGCGCGGCGGAATTGGCGCGAAACATGGGCGTGCCGACCAATCGCATCACGCAAATCTTGAATGGGACGCGCTCCGTCACGGGTGATACCGCGCTGCGCCTCGGCCACTTTTTCGGGACCAGCGCGCAGTTCTGGCTCAATCTGCAGAGCCTTTACGACCTGCGAATCGCAGAACAAAGAGCCGGGAAGTCCATCCAAGCGCCGCCCACGCTGAAAAGGCGCGAACCCGTCCACGCTTAGCAGGATGCTGAAAAAAGGTTTTTCCTCCTGTCATCCTGAGCGCAGCGAAGGATCTCTGCATTTATTTTCATGCAAATACGGGGATGCTTCTCCCGCTCTGCGGGCTCAGCATGACGGTTGTTTTTTTCAGCAACCTGTTAGAGGCCTCGCATGAGTGCGCGGTGGTCTCCCGTGTTGCGGGACGGGGCCGGAGCTTTTCTGTAACACGCCACTCGCGCCTCTCGCTTCGCGAGAACGCAGATACTGCAAGGCGAGCATCTGCGCCAGCCGCGGGTTTTGATTGGCAGGGGAAGAGCTACAGCCTTAAAGAACAACGCTGCGCGGGTGGCGCATACGTTCCGCAGTTTGGAATGTATGCGCCGGTGCCGGGTCAGGAAGTGAAGGCGGTTCTCGCCGTAATAATGCTTATGCCGGGGCATGGCACCATTCTACATCAGTGACGTTGCGACATTCGTTCATGTTGCGAAAGAAGGGCCGCATACATCGCAAAGGGCGCGACGTATGCGCCACCCGCGCGAGACCGCAGACACTAAAAAGCAAGCGTCTGCGCCAGCCGCGGTGCAATGAACGGACAAACCATTATTGCGGTTACGCGGTTTTCACAAAGGTCGTAAGAAATCCTGTGCCGAAACAACGAGTGCATTCTATCTCTCCTTCGCCAAAGCACCTCGCGCAGAGGCCGGCGGGGCGGGCGGCATCACGATGATAGAAACCTGCGCACTCGCTGGCCTCGGTCCACAATCCGGTACCATCGCATGCGGGGCAGGTAACCTTGCCCCAGATATGGCCCCAGCATTCCGGGCAAAGGCGCTGGGAGATCCTTTCTTCGGGATCAACGAAGGTGCTGCTCGTTAAGCCCGCGGCCCCGAGGGTTGCCTCTTTCCACATCCCTGGCAATCCGAAAAATCCAACCGAAGCAGAAAGAACCAGAAAGTCACGTCTTAACATCCGATCCTCCTTTCGACGTGGTGGGCCGAAGATTTCTTGATTTTTACCACCATTTTTGCCGCTATGTAAGCGCGATTTCGGCCTGCTTCAGAACGTGCTCTGCAACTCGTTGCGAAACAAGGCGTTGCGATACGCCCCTCTACCTGAACGTTTATTGCCAAACTGGAAGCTTAGTAGCGCCGCCGTCCCGGCGGCACTTTTCAGGGCCGGCAAGATGCCGGCGCTACAGAGGAGCTGCGCCTTTCCGCAATTCGTTGAGATCGGCGATAATAGCTGCAAAGCAGGAAATGCGCATGAACGAGCTTCTCAAACAACGGGCGGAAGACCTGCCGGCGCGGCCGGGCGTTTACCTTTTCAAGGATGCGGCCGGGCAGCCGATTTACGTGGGCAAGGCCAAGTCCCTGCGCCACCGCGTGCGGTCTTACTTTCAGGAATCGCGCCCCAGCGACGAAAAGCGCGACCGGCTGCTCGACCTGGCCGCGGACCTCGAAACCATTCTGGTGGACAATGAGAAGGAAGCGCTGGCTCTTGAGAACAACCTGATCAAGCAGTTCAAGCCGCGCTACAACATCCTGCTTCGCGATGACAAGACCTATCCCTACATCAAGCTCACGTTGCAGGAGCGTTATCCGCGCGTCTACGTCACCCGCCGCCTGCGGAAAGACGGATCGCGCTACTACGGTCCCTATTTCCCCGGCGGACTCGCCTACCGCATTGTCGACCTGATCCACCGCCGCTTTTTTGTGCCGTCGTGCAAAGTGGACCTCACGCGCTATCATCCGCGTCCCTGCCTGCAGTACCACATCAAGCGCTGCCTGGGGCCCTGCGTGGAGGGACTGACCACTCCGGATCGATATGCCGAAGCCGTGCGCGACGTCCGCATGTTTCTCGAAGGCCGCGAAAGCGAGCTGGTGAGGGAACTTCACAAGCGCATGGAGCGCGCTTCAGAAGAGCAGCGTTACGAAGAGGCCGGCCGCTATCGCGACCAGTTGCTCACCGTTGAACAGTTGCGCGAGCGGCAGAAGATGGCGGCCTCATCGGGCGAGGACTTTGACATCTTCGGGTTCCACCGCGAAGGAACGCAGATGGCGGTCGACTTGTTCCACTTCCGCAACGGCCGCACCGTGGACCGCCGCGAGTTCTTCTGGGAAGACCTGGAAGAACCTGACCTCGGCGACGTTTTCTCGGCCCTGGTGAAGCAGGTCTATCTGGACCAGCAGTATGTGCCGGGCGAAATCTTTGTGCCGGTGGGTTTTGAAGACCAGAGCATTCTTGAAGAGGTGCTGTCGGAAAAGCGCGGCCGGGCGGTGCACATCTCGACTCCTGAAGCCGGCAGGCGCCGCGGGCTGCTGGAACTTGTGGCCAGGAACGCCCGCCATTCTTTCGATCGCAGGTTCCGGGTGCTCCAGCCGAAAACGGAAGAGATGTTAGGGGAATTGATGGACGCCCTCGACCTGGACAAGCCGCCCCGGCGGATTGAGGCGTTCGACATTTCGCATATCCAGGGCACCGACATCGTGGCTTCCATGGTGGTGTGCGAAGACGGGCAGATGAAGAAGTCCGACTACCGCAAATTCATCATCAAGACGGTCGCGCAAAATGACGATTTTGCCAGCATGCGGGAGGTGGTGGGCCGGAGGTACAGCCGCCTGCAGCAGGAGAACAAGCGGCTGCCGGACCTGGTGCTGATTGACGGCGGGGTGGGGCAGCTCCATGCGGCCGCCGACGCGCTGGCCGGGCTTGAAATCATCAACCAGCCGCTGGCCAGCATTGCCAAGCGGGAAGAGATCCTGTACGTCCACGGCCGGGAGGACGAGCCGATTGCCCTGGACCACCACTCGCCGGCGTTGCACCTGATCCAGCGCATCCGGGATGAGGCGCACCGGTTTGCCGTGACCTTCCACCGGAAGCGCCGAACGCGCCGGGGGCTGGCCTCAGAGCTGCTCGAAGTCCCCGGAGTCGGCGAGCGGACGGCCCGAAAGCTCCTGGAGCACTTTGGGAGCCTGAGCAAGCTGAAATCGGTAAGTGAGGCCGAACTGTCCCAAATTGTGACCCAAAAACAGGCGATACGAATAATGGAATATCTGGCGAAGGATAATGTAAAACTTACTTAGACTAGTCCAGCCGGTCTATTATTAATTGCTTTAATAATAACAAAGTTTATTGTTGAAAATCTCATCGGACTTTGATATCTTTTTAAAAGAATCGGAGGTGAACCATGAAGATCAAGAACATGCTTTACGGTTTAGGCATCCTAAGCGCAGGCGTTGGTATTGGGACTGCGATGGGAATGCTTTATGCTCCTCAGAGTGGACGCCAGACGCGAAAGATGATTTCCCGGGCCGCCGAGGACGGCGCAGATTTTGTGGCCGAGCGCAGTCGTGACATTCGCCGGCAGGCCGGAGACGCTTTTGAGCGAGGCAAACATATGGCAACCAAGCTGGTCGCCTAAGAAGAATCAGGAGGATTTCTATGAGTGAAAACACTGGAGGGTCGAAGGTAGCGTTTTTTCTCGCTGGGGCGGGGATTGGTGCGATTCTGGCCCTCCTTTTTGCTCCGAAAACAGGGCAGGATACGCGCGACTACATCGCGCAGAGGGCTAACGAAGGCCGCGACCGGGTAACCGAAAAGAGCCGGGAGTACCGGGATCGGGCCGAGGGTTACGTGGACAAGGCCCGGGGCACGGTCACCAAACAGAAGGAACAGTTGTCCGCCGCACTTGAAGCCGGCAAACAAGCCTATCGGGAGGAAAAGGGCAAAGGGGCTCAGTGAGCCATTTTTAGCCAGTGGCTCACACGGTCGAAGAATAGCTTATGGCCCACGAGACTGTGTTGACGTTCTTTATCATTATTGCCGCGGCAGCCATTGTTCTGCAGGCTTTCTTTATGTTTGGCCTTTACATGGCCATCCGTGAAATCAAGGGAGAGGTGGCGGGCATTCGGGCCGACATGAGCCGGCGTATCGATCCGCTGGCGGAGTCTCTCACGGAGATCGTGGGAAATTCCCGCGAACCTCTCCGTTCCATCACCGCCGACCTGGCGGAAGTGGCCCGCGTGCTGCGTGAACGCACCGGCAGCGTCGATGATGTGCTGGATGACCTGCTGGACCGTTTCCGGCTGCAGGTGATTCGCGTTGACCAGACCATCACCGATGTGCTGGAAAAAGTGGATAAGACCACGGCCACGGTCCAGCGCAACATCCTTGGTCCCGTTTCGGAAGCGTCCGCCGTGCTGAAAGGCCTCCAGGCGGGACTCGATTTCTTCCTTTCCAGGCGTCGCACGTCGCGCACGAGTGACGTGCCGCAAGACGAACAGATGTTCATTTAGTTCTCATTCCCAAGCTTGATTTCCGGTTTCTTCACAACGTGTGAAAATCAGGCTGGTGGTGGACGAAACAGCGGAAATCCAGACGAAGCTTCATTGCCCAAACATTCATCCCATTCCACTCGCAAAGAATTTCCTGCAAAGCTGAAAATCCCGCCCCGTCGGCCAGGGCAAGACAGAAGTTCCGCCGCGGTTGCGGCCGGAACCGAGAAACCATTTGCCGGGTCGCGGGCTTTGGGTCGGAGTCGATCGAATCTGAGGTCTGGCACCTCTCGCTCCTCTGCGGCCGTGGCGGTTTTTGCCCGCGCGGTCGTCAAGGGAAAAACCAAAACGCGGCTGATCCCCGCGCTGGGCCCGGACGGAGCAGCAGAGTTTCACCGGGCGCTGGTTTCCGATACCCTGCGAAAGGTGGCAAAGCTCAAAGGAAATTCCGCCCGCTACGTTTTTACAGCAGGCGGATCTCTCCCCCGGGAAATGGTCCCGCCCGCATTCGAGTGCCGGCGGCAAGTGGGCCGTGATCTCGCGCAGCGGTTGCAGCGCGCATTCACGCAACTGCTCAGGCAGCACCCGCGGGTGGTTGTGATGGGGACCGACTCGCCGGCCCTGGCCCCTCAAATGCTGCGGCTGGCGCTTGAAGAATTGCGCACCACGGACGCTGTGCTCGGCCCGTGTCCCGACGGCGGCTATTATCTTGTCGGACTCCGCCGGATCTGCCCCGGCCTTTTCAGCGGCGTTCGCATGGGAACCGAATTCGCTTTTGATGATACGCTCGGCAGCCTGCTCTCGCACGGCTTCTCCTGCTCGGTGCTCGAACCCTGTCCGGACGTTGACATCCCGCAAGACCTGGCTGCGTTGAAAAAGTCCCTGACCAAAAATCCCGCCGCCCGCCGCCTCGCACCGCACACCTGGCGATTTCTCTCAAAGACCGGTTGAAGTGGCATGGGCGTCTCGCCCATGATGCGCAGCCCCGATACCCGCCCGATGTGGAATACCAGACTTCGGGTGGCACGCCTTCGAATATTGACCCTTTTGGAGTGCGGTCGCGAAGCTACCGCCGTGGAAGCCGACAAGGCGGCAGCTCCGCTGCCGCACTCCAAGGCCTGCGGCAGAAGGGACCACCGGTTGGACGTACTGCAACAGGTTGACGTGGCATGGGCGTCCCGCCTATGGATGGGAGATGGACGCTGGGTCATATGGATTGCGGTCGCGCCAGCTACCGCCGTGGAATCGAAAAGGCGGCAGCTTCGCTGCCGCACTCCAGGGCCTGCGGCAAAGGCAGCCTCGTGGCAGACGTAGTTTTTCAGGTTGATGTGGCCTGGCCGGCTTGCTGGGATTTTGAGGAAGGGCCGCCGGGACGGCGGCGCTACGACGGTACTGGCGGCTTTCAGTCGAGTACGCTGCTGATCCAGCCGCCGCCGACCATTTCGTCGCCATCGTAAAAGACGGCGGCCTGGCCGGGGGTGATGGCGCGCTGCGGGCTGGCGAATTCGACAAGGGCCTCGCCATCGGCGCGAGCTTCAACGCGGGCGGCGGCAGGGAAGTGCTTGTTGCGGATCTTGACGCGAGCTTCAAAGGAATCGCCCTGGCGCGCCGGGCGGATCCAGTTGATTTCTCGCACCAGCAGGCGGTTCTTCAGCAGTTCCTCGTCGGCTCCCACCACCACGCGGTTGCGGATCGTGTCAAGCCCGATGACGTAAAGCGGCGATCCGGTGGCGATGCCCAGTCCCTTCCGCTGGCCCACGGTGTAGCTTCCCAGGCCCTCGTGCCGGCCCAGAACGCGGCCGTCGGTGGTCACCATGTCGCCGGCGGCGTCCTCAACCTTTTTGCCCTGCTCGCTGAGATAGGCGTCGATAAAGCGGCGGTAGTTGCCGGTGGGAACAAAGCAGATTTCCTGGCTGTCGGGCTTCGCAGCCACGGGAAGATTTCTGTCGCGGGCCATGGACCGCACTTCCTGCTTGTTGAATTCGCCCAGAGGAAACAGGGTGCGCGCAAGCTGCTCCTGCTTGAGTCCAAAGAGAAAATACGACTGGTCCTTTGGAAGGATCGCGTCCGGCGAACAGGCGGTAGCGGCCGGAGTCCGGGTCCTTCTGGACGCGCGCGTAATGCCCGGTGGCGATGGTGTCAGCGCCCACCTTGCGCGCGGTGTCAATAAACTCCGCAAACTTGATTTCGGTGTTGCACAGGCTGCAGGGGATGGGCGTTTCGCCCGCCAGGTAGCTTTCCACAAAGGGGCGCACCACGCCCTGCTCAAAGCGGTCTTCCAGGTTGACCACGTAGTAGGGAAGTCCCAGAAAGCCGGCCACGCGGCGAGCGTCATACACGTCGTCGAGCGAGCAGCAGCGCCCGCTGGCGCGTCCGGACTCACCTTCCTCGGCGCCCAAAAGCGCGGGCAGGCGCCGCTGGTTCCAGAGCTGCATGGTCATGCCGACCACGGCCGGAGGGCCGTTGGGATCGGGGTTCGAATTGTTTTCAGCCAGCAGCGCCGCGGCCACGGAACTGTCCACGCCGCCGCTCATGGCGATTGCAATGGTCATGGGAATCAAAGCTCAGCGTTCAGCCAACGCCTCTGTTTATGCCCCTGGGGCCTGGGCGCTGACGGCTTCCTTCTTGTAATGCGGAGAGAGCGAGCGAAGTTGGTCCACCACGCGCGGCAACACCTCAAGAGTGTAATCGACGTCTTCAGGAGTGGTGAAATGCCCCAGGCTGAATCGAATGGCCGAGCGCGCCTGCTCATACTTTCGGCCGATGGCGGTGAGCACGTGTGAAGGCTCGATGGAACCCGAAGAGCACGCCGCTCCGGTGGAACACGCCACGCCTTTCAGGTCCATGGCGATTACAAATCCCTCGCCCTCGAGGTAGTCGAAGCTGATGTTGGTGGTGGTGGGGAGGCGCCGCGACCTGTCGCCGGAAACCACGGCCAGCGGGACGCTCGAAAGAACTCCTTCTTCCAGGCGGTCGCGCAACGCGCCCACGCGCTCCATCTCTTCCGCCAGGTGTTCGCCGGCAAGCTCGGCGGCTTTCCCCAGGCCCACAATGCCGGGAACGTTTTCGGTGCCGGGCCGGCGGTCGCGCTCATGGTGTCCGCCGTACATCAGCGGCCGCAGGATGGTGCCCTTGCGAATGTAGAGCGCACCCACGCCCTTGGGGCCGTGCAATTTGTGAGCGGAAAGCGAAAGCAGATCAACGCCCAGGCTGGCCACGTCCACGGGAATCTTTCCGACCGACTGCACCGCATCCGTGTGGAAATAGATGTCGTGCTCGCGCGCGATGCGGCCGATTTCTTCAAGCGGCTGGAGGGTTCCCAGCTCGTTGTTGGCGTGCATCACGGAAATCAGCACGGTGTCAGGGCCGATGGCCTTTTCAATGTCTGCGGGATCGACCACGCCGCTGGTCCCTACGGGGACGAAAGTGACGCGCACGCCGCGCTTTTCCAGTTCCTTCGCAGTGTGCAGCACCGCAGAGTGCTCGATGGTGGTGGTGATGACGTGTTTCGTTTCAGCCCTGGAGGCTCCCACGATGCCAAACAGTGACTGATTGTCAGACTCGGTGCCTCCGCTGGTAAACACAATTTCGCTGGAGCGCGAGTTCAGCAGGCGGGCAAGCTGTTCCCGACTGGCCTCAATGGCGGCCCTGGCGCGCTGCCCGTACCAGTGGATGGACGATGCGTTGCCGTAGTCATCGAGAAGATACGGCTTCATCGCCTCAAACACTTCAGGCGCCACAGGAGTGGTCGCGTTGTTGTCCAGATAAACTCTTCGCACGCCCAGCCTCGCAAGAAACCGCAAAATAAGCGGAAACCTTGATCATTTTGAGAGTATCCCACCGCAGCCTGTGAAGTCAATCCGACCCATCCGCGGGACGGAAGGCTTTTTTGTTGTGCGCAAAGGGATTCATTGTTGGCGCCCGGCATGTCAGCCCCCACCTGCCTCCCGATTGCCATCCGAGGTGAATTTGTTTTGAGCCATGGAAATGTTGCGGAGGCATCTGTCATTTCTTTGCGCTTGCCAGCCTGACTGGCCGAATGCCTTTTCAGGGAAAGGCAGCGCCTTGCGTTTTCTCAGAAAATAATCTGATACAATGCGCCAACACAGGTTCAGGCAGCGGAGTGTGAAAACGGCAGGAAATGACAGGATGGTTCTTTGCACAAGATAAATTCCCGGAATGATCTGCGCCCACCATGGCGGGACCTGACTCCAGGAACAAAGACGGATTTCAGGAGGAGTGATGAGCGGAAATGAAAAAGAGGAAAGCAGGAGTTCGTTTAAGACAGCGGCTCAAGCAGGCGCAGGGTTTGCCATTCCTGCGGGTATTACTTTTATAACACGTCCGGATAGAGTTTTCGGTGCCAATGACCGTGTGCGGGTTGGCGTGTGCGGCATCCGGGGCCAGGGTTTCGAGCACGTCAAGGAGTACTCGGGCATGGAGCATGCCGAAGTCGCCGCGGTCTGCGACGTGGATGAAAACATTATGGCCGGCCGCCTGCGAGACATGGATGAAATGGCGCTGCCGCAGCCCAAGACCTTTATCGATGCGCGAAAGCTGATGGAAGACAAATCCATCGACGCCATCTCCATCGCCGCGCCCAACCACTGGCACTCCCTGCTGGCGATCTGGGGCTGCCAGGCCGGCAAGGATGTTTATGTGGAAAAGCCGTGCTCGCACAACTGGTGGGACGGCCACCAACTGGTCAAGGCCGCGCAGAAGTACAACCGGATTGTCCAGCATGGGACCAACTCGCGCTCGGACGAGGCCATCATCGAAGAAGTCCAGAAAATTCACGACGGACTGATCGGCGAAGTTTATCTGGCGCGGGGCCTGTGTTTCAACCATCGCGACACCATCGGCCACACGCCCGTCGAGCCGGTTCCTGCCGGTGTCCACTATGACCTGTGGACGGGCCCGGCGCCGCTGCATGATTTTACGCGCAACCACTTCCATTACAACTGGCACTGGTTCTGGAATTACGGTAACGGCGACATCGGCAACCAGGGTATCCACCAGATGGACGTTGCCCGCTGGGGCCTGGGGGTGGGATTTCCAAACAAAGTGTCGGCCATCGGCGGGCATTTCATGTTCCATGACGACCAGCAGACCCCCAACACCCTGAATTCGGTTTTTGAATTCGAGATGCCGGACGGGAAGCGCAAAATGCTGGAATTTGAAGTGCGCCACTGGATGACCAACCATGAAGCCTCCATCGGCACACCCGGGTTTGGCGTTTCAATCCCCGGCTTTATTGGCCCTCCAAGAAAAACGCCACGCCGGCGGAGTGGCCCCTTCGGTACCGTGGGCAACATTTTTTACGGCTCCAAGGGTTACACGGCCTCGGACAATGAAGGTTCTGCGTCTTTCAGGTCGTGGCTGGGTCCGGCGCACGAGCGTGGCCCCGGCGCCATTCGCGGCGGGAACAACTGGGCCAATTTCATCGATTGCGTGCGCAGCCGCAAGAAGGAAGACCTGAATGCACCGATTGAAGAGGGACACATTTCCTGCACGCTGGTCCATCTGGCGAATGCTTCCTACCGCCTGGGCCGTACTTTGAACTTTGACCCCGTGAAGCAGGAAGTTATCGGTGACGAAGAGGCGAACCGCATACTGCGCGGACACTATCGCGAACCCTTTGTGGTGCGCGAGGAGGTGTAGCAACGCAGGAACGCCTGCCTGCCACGTTCTGCCGGCCTTGAGGACCCGGGGGAGCTGCCCGTTACGATTCGCTGAAGTCGATCATCTTTGGCGTCAGGCGGAACTCCCGGGTGGTCACGGCGATGAAGTTATCCTGGCGGCCCCGTCCCTCGCCGGACAGGTGAAAAATATTGTTCGAGAGGGCGTCCAAGGTCTAAACTCGCCTCCCCAAATCGCCGATTAAAAAAAATAGCATCGATTGGATTGGCGCCCGGCGCCCAAGTCCGGGACGGCCAGGGCAGTAGCTGTGTGGTCCCCGGGGGCGGGCGCGTTGTTTTCCTCGATGCCATGTACCGAAAACGTAAAGTTGCGGAATGGATGCCTGAAGTCCTTGTGGATTGCGCTTCAAACGTTCAATCGCTGTGTTTAAGAGCGCCACAGGGAAGTTGACCGTAAGTGAGACCTGCCGAACGTCCGAGCGCTTCAATGATGGACTCCGGCTCGACACCGTTTCGGCCCAAACCCAAGGAAACCAGTGCCTGCGGAAGGAGGTTATGCCCGTGGGACGTGACAACGGCGACAGCAAGAAAATAGGAATTGAGACGGGACGACGGGCAGGAAGCGCTGCGGGTTTCAGAGGCTCGCTACCGCCGCCTTTTTGAGACCGCCCAGGACGGCATCCTGATTCTCGATGCCGCAAGCGGCGCCATCACGGACGTGAATCCCTATCTTCTGGAGATGCTGGGCTATTCCCTTGAGGACTGTGTGGGGAAGCGGCTCTGGGAACTGGTCCTTTCAAGGACGTTGAGGCCTCCCAGGAGGCTTTCGAGGAGTTGCAGAAGAAAGAATACATCCGCTATGAAGACTTGCCGCTTGAAACCCGCGACGGGCGTCTCATCGACGTCGAGTTCGTCAGCAATGCTTACCCGGTGAACGGGAATCGGGTTATTCAATGCAACATCCGCGACATCACCAGCCGCAAGCGCGCCGAGGATAAACTGCGGATTTCAGAGGCTCGCTACCGCCGCCTTTTTGAGACCGCCCAGGACGGCATCCTGATTCTCGATGCCGCAAGCGGCGCCATCACGGACGTGAATCCCTATCTTCTGGAGATGCTGGGCTATTCCCTTGAGGACTGTCTGGGGAAGCGGCTTTGGGAACTTGGTCCTTTCAAGGACGTTGAGGCCTCGCGGGAGGCTTTCGAGGAGTTGCAGAAGAAAGAATACATCCGCTATGAAGACTTGCCGCTTGAAACCCGCGACGGGCGTCTCATCGACGTCGAGTTCGTCAGCAATGCTTACCCGGTGAACGGGAATCGGGTGATTCAATGCAACATCCGCGACATCACCCGCCGCAAGCGCGCCGAGGAGGCGCGGGGTTTGCTGGTGGCCATCGTGGAATCCTCCGGTGACGCCATCATCGGACAGGAGCTGGACGGCACGATCCTCAGTTGGAATAAGGGCGCAGAAACGATGTATGGCTATACGGAGGAGGAGGCAAAAGGGCGCGACATTTCCCTGATCGTGCCGGAGGACCGGACCGATGAAGAGGCGGACATTCACATCCGGGTGGAAAAGGGAGAGCCGGTTCCTCCCTTTGAAACCTTTCGCAAGAGGAAAGATGGGACGTTGATGGATGTGTCCATCAAGGTATCGCCCATCCTGGATTCCTCCACCCAGGTCATCGGCCTTTCAGTCATCGCGCGGGACATCAGCGAACTCAAGCAGGCCGAGAGAGCGCGCGCCCGGCTGGCCCTGGCCGTGGAACATACCGCCGAGGGTGTGGTGATCACGGAAACTAGACGGGACGATTACTTACGTGAATCCCGCTTTCGAAGAGATTACGGGCTATCGCCGCGAGGAAGTGATGGGACAGAATCCACGGCTGTTGAAGAGCGGCAGACAGGGTCCGGAGGTTTACCAGGCGATGTGGGCCACTCTCGAGCGGGGGCACGCCTGGACAGGCGCGCTGACCAACAGAAGGAAGGACGGAAGCCATTACGAGGCTGAAGCCGTCATCTCTCCCGTGCGGGATGAAACGGGGCAGGTCATCAACTACGTTGCGGTGGAACGCGATGTGACGCGTGAGAAACACCTGGAAGAGCAGCTTCGGCAGGCGCAGAAGATGGAGGCCGTTGGGCAACTGGCCGGCGGAATCGCGCACGACTTCAATAACCTTCTGACCATCATCTCGGGTTACGGCCAGTTGCTGCTGGAGGATTTGGGCCTGGACGATCCCCGCAGGCTGAAGATGGCTGAAATCAATAAAGCGGCCAACCGGGCCGTTGTCCTGACCCGGCAACTCCTGGCCTTCGGACGCCGGCAGATGCTGTTGTTCGAGGTTCTCGATTTGAATGATGTGCTCAGCAGCATGGAGCAGATGTTGCATCGCCTGATCAGTGAAGATATTGAACTCGTGATTGTTCAAGGGGAATCGCTGGGGCGCGCGAGGACGGACCGGGGACAGATTGAACAGGTTATTCTGAACCTGGCCTTGAATGCGCGCGATGCCATGCCGGGGGGAGGCAGGCTCACCATTGAGACTTCGAATGTGGAGCTTGCCGGGGAGCATGCTTTGATCCACCCTGAGGTGATGCCGGGCTCATACGTAACCCTGACCGTCAGCGACAACGGGTGCGGAATCAGCCGGGAGGCCCAGGCCCGCATTTTTGAGCCGTTTTTCACCACCAAGGAAAAGGGGAAGGGAACGGGCCTGGGACTTTCAACCGTCTACGGGATCGTCCGGCAAAGTGAAGGCTACATTTTCGTCTCCAGTGAGCCGGGGCAGGGTGCAGGCTTCAGGATCTATCTGCCCCGGGTCAAGGAGCAGTCCGACGTGCCGTTCCCGCCGGAAAAAGGCGCCGGAGCATCGCCCCGGGGCTCTGAAACCATCCTGCTGGTGGAAGATGAAGAAGCCGTCCGGTTGCTGGTGAAAAATATTCTGGAAGGATTGGGGTACAAGATTCTGGTGGCGACGTGCGGCGACGAAGCCCTTGCCCTCTGCAAGCAACACACGGCCCCGATTCCCTTGCTGTTGACCGATCTGGTGATGCCGGGAATGAGCGGGCGGGAATTGGCCGACTGCCTGAAGTTCTTATACCCCGACATGAAGCTGCTCTATATGTCGGGATATACGGACGACTCCATCCTGCGCCGCGGCACCCTGGGAGTGGCAGAAGCTTTCATTGGGAAACCTTTCACGCCACAAGCCATCGCGTGCAAGGTTCGTAGCGTTCTGGATGCCGGCAACGGCCAGGGAAAGTAACGCGCTTTGACGCACCCCCGCTTCAGACCCTGATCCCTGATTTCGCGGCGAACATGGGCAAGCCCGTTCGGACGACGCCCGCCGTCAGTGACTGCCTGCAAATCGAACCTCAGGAAAGGCCTGGACCGAGGGCCTGCAGCCCTGCCTGTCTGTTCTTTACACTATCGAAAATTGATTCGAGCCCGAGGGCCTGCAGGATTTCACGATTCGCTGAAGTCGATCATCTTTGGCGTGAGGCGGAAGCCCCGGGTGGTCACGGCGATGTAAACGATGCCGACGGCAAACCAGAGGCCGCCCACCATTTTGGCGAGAGGGTTCAGGTTCCACCAGATGAGGGCGCAGAAGGCGAATCCTGCCAGCGGCAGAACGGCGTTACCCAGAATGTTTTTCCAGCCTTTGCTCCGCAGCACAATGCAAAAGTGCCAGAAGGTTGAGAGGTTGACGCCCATAAAAGCCAGGAAGGCGCCGAAATTGAGCAGTTCGGCCGCGTGTTCGTAGGCGTTGCCGACGTAGTTCAGCGTGACGGCCCCGGCAAACGCGATGAAGCCGATCAGAAGAATGTTGTAAGTGGGCGTGCTGGTGTTGGGGTGAAGATGGCCGAAAAACTTTCGGGGCAGCACCCCGTCGCGCCCCATGCCGAACAGCAGCCGGGCCGCTCCCAGACCGCCCGTCAGGCCGCTGCCGAGAGCAGCCAGGACCAGAATCGCGCCCATGGCCTGGAACAGCGGCATGCCGCCGACGCGCTGGCAAACGTCCATAAAAGCGGTTTCCAGGTTGCCGAACGTGTGCCAGTTGGGCCACACCATCTGCCCGAGATAGACTTCCACGCTGGCGAAAAGTCCCGTCAAAAAGCAGACCAGCACCGTGGCCAGAAGAACGTTGCGCTTGGGATTTTCAACGTCCTCAGAAAGCGTGGTGATGCCGTCAAAGCCGATGTAAGTGAGCGCGGCAAAAGACGTTGCCATCCAGATTTTATGGCCGTTGAACGTCTGGGGGTCATAAAACGGCTTGGTTGAAAAAAGGCCGCTCCAGCCCCCGCCGTGATAAAGATATTGGACGGCAAGAAAGAGAAAAACGGCAATCACGGCGCACATGGAGATCAAAAGGATTTTGTTGGCGCGGGCAGAGGAGCGGATGCCGCGCAGGTTCAGCGCCGTCATAAAAGCCACCACCAGCAGAGCGGCCACGGCGTAGGGCACCTGTGGAAGATAGCGGCTGTGGATGGCCACGGCAATCCAGATGGTATTCAGCAGGGGCTGTAGGATGTAGTCGAGCAGCATGGCCCATCCGATGAGGAAGCCGAGGTGCGGGTTCAGGGCCTTGCCGACATAGGTGTAGGCCGATCCCGCCGACGGATAGACGGCCGCCATGCGCCCGTAGCTGAACGCCGTGATCATCATGGCAAACATGGCGATTAAAATCGTAGTGACGGTGTGGCCGTTGGAGAGTTTCTGGGCTACTCCGAACAGTGGAATGGGAGCGGTGGGCTGGATCAGAACGAGGCCGTAAAACACCAGGTCCCAAAGAGTCAGGACTCTTCGCAACCGCAGCTGGCCGGCGTTTGTTGGCGTTGCGCTCTTCGGCATAACTTTCTCGGAAATGACGAACACAAATGGCTGCGCCCGCCGCGCTGGCAGGGCCGCCCTGGAAGCGCTCGATTAGTGAGGATAAGGGCGGCCGAAAGGAAAGTAAAGGGCAAGTCTTGGCAGTGCCATTCATTGGCTTGAGAGGAAGATGGCGGTTGACACCCCGACGCGGGAGGACTATAACCTCTGCTGAAACCTGCCCACAGAGGATTTGGATAAGGAGGTGAGGATGCGGTATCTTTATTCCGCTTGCACCTGGTGTTGCGTTTTCATTTTTCTTGGGGTATGCGCCCCGGCGTCTTACGGAGCACAGCAGGGGGAGCTCGCCGTGGGCGCCGCGCGAGTGGACATCACCCCGCCTGCCGACGCTGCGCTGCCCATGAGCGGGTATGACAGCCGCAAAAAGGGCTTTGAGAAAATTCACGACCCTATCTACGCGCGCGCCATTGTGCTGAGCGATGGAACGCATGAAGCGGCTGTCCTGTCCTGGGAGTTGATCGGGATGCCTGAAGGCGTGTGGCAGGAGCTGTCACAACGGATCAGCAAAGAGCTGGGCATTCCGGCCGATCATCTGATCCTGGCCGCCGAGCACGTCCACAGCGCTCCCACGGTGGCCGGAGCTTACACGAAAGGCACCCCCGAAACGATTGCCTATACAAAAAAACTGGAGGATGCCGCTTTTGAAGCGGTGAAACAGGCCAAGGCGAACCTTCAGCCTGCGCGCTTCGGGTTCGGAACAGGGAGGGCCTATGTGAATATCAACCGCCGGGAGCGTTCCCCGGACGGTGAATGGAACCTGGGCTACAATTCTGACGGCCCATCCGACAAGACCCTGGTTGTGCTCAAGTTTGAATCCCTCTCGGGCAAGCCCATTGCGCTCCTGATTAACTACGCTGTGCACGGCGTCGTGATGGGTCCCAACAATCTTGAAGTCAGCGGCGACCTTCCCGGCGCCGCCTCCAGATTTGTTGAGCAATATTACCAGGGCGACATTCCCACGCGTTCCGACGGCGGATGGGACCTGCAGCTTAATCCCCAGGAAAAGACCGACGGCGTTGTGGCGCTGTGGACCAGCGGCGCGGCGGGCGATCAAAACCCCATCGTGATGGACAGCGGCGAAGATTTCACCATGGTCAATGCCCTGGGAAGGATTCTGGGCGAAGAGAGCGTGCGAGTGGCGAACGGCATTCAGAACCTTTCGTCCCAGGCAGACATCCGGGGCTCCCAGCAGGTCATCGATTGTCCCGGACGCAAGCTTGTGTCCGGACCTCATCCTCGCGGGGTGTTTAATTTTGAAGACGCACCCCCCGTTAACATTCGCCTCAGCCTGCTGATGCTCAACAACATTGCTTTAACCGGAGTGTCGGGCGAGGTCCTGACTCCCATTTACCGGCGCCTGGAAAACGAGTCGCCCTTCCGCCACACGGTGATGGTGACGCACGCGAATGGGTTGAGCGGGTATATTCCGAATGACGCGGCATACAATCAACCCAGCTACGAAATTACGACGACGCACCTGAAGCCCGGCTGTGCGGAAGGCGGCATTGTCAACGGCCTCGTGGATATGATGAACCAACATTGATGACGTAATGAGTTTGGGCTGATTGCCCATAAGGAGAGATTTCATGCGAGAGGCATCTGTTCAAAGTTCTGTGGGGAGCCGCGACTGCAAACGTCACCCGAGGCGGCTGGGACGGCTTCCAAAATTGCTGGGTCTGCTTGTGGTCCTCCTCGGGTTTGCTCTGCCTGCCGGAACGCAGATCGATGCCCAGTCGTCCGCCGGGGTCCCGATTTATCTGGATCCCAAGCAGCCCATCGAGCGGCGGGTGGACGATCTGATGAGCCGCATGACGCTGAAGGAAAAGGTCGGCCAGCTCAACCTGCCTTGCGTCTATGTCAATGAACTCGGCAAGACGATTCCCGAAAAAATGATTGCGTGCAAGAGATTCGCGGCCGGGACTTATACCAACGAGATCGGACCCGGCTGCGGATTTTTTACGCTGGCTGATACCATCCTGCATCAAGGGCGTCAAAGAACAGGTGGAATACTTCAACGATCTCCAGAAGATTGCGCTGACCCAGACTCGCCTGAAAATCCCGCTGCTCGAAGACGAAGAAGGGACTCATGGCGGGATGTTTTCCGGGGCAACGGTTTTTCCGGAAGGGCTTGCGATTGGCAGCACGTTTGATATGCCGCTGGTGCAGTCCATCTACGCCGCCGCCGCGCAGGAGTCGAGGGCGGTGGGAATCCACATTCTGTCCACGCTGGTGCTGGAACTTGACCGCGATCCGAGGATGGGACGCAACGAGGAAGCGTACACCGAAGATCCCTATCTCTATTCGCGCATTGCCGAAAACACTGTGCGCGGCGCGCAAGGTTCGAATATCGATGCGCCTGACAAGACCATTGCACTGATGACCGATTTCCCCACCCAGAGCGAGCCGGCGAGCGGCCTGGAACGCGGGGCCATCGAACTTTCTGAGCGGGCGCTGCGCGAGAACTATCTGCCGCCCTGGATTGCCGCGTTCCGGGCGGGGGCCCTGGGCGTGATGGCGGGATATCCCGAGATCGAAGACGAGCCGGAACACTCTTCCGTGAAGTGGAACGACACCATTCTCCGGCACGAACTGGGGTTCAAGGGAATCGAGGTGAGCGAAGGCGGCGGCTTCGGAACGCTGATCTATGAGCACATCGTTCCCACCCAGAAGGAAGCGGGCGCGCTGGCCCTGAGGGCCGGGGTGGACGTGAATATTACTTATGAACCTGCCTACATGGGTCCGCTGATTGAAAACGTGAAAGAAGGGAAAGTCCCCATGTGGCTGATCGACCGGGCGGTGCGGCGTGTGCTGGAGGTGAAGTTCCGCCTGGGGCTTT
Source organism: uncultured Acidobacteriota bacterium (assembly GCA_963783155.1). GTDB lineage: Bacteria > Acidobacteriota > Terriglobia > UBA7540 > UBA7540 > SCRD01. The sequence goes on from CAWANC010000023.1 coordinate 87,218, forward strand.
TTGAACACCCCTACGCAGACCTGGCGCGGGCTGAGCGCGTCATGCACTCAAAAGAACATCAGCAACTGGCGCTGCGGGCCGCCCGCGAGGGCATCGTGCTGCTGAAAAACCAAAACAACCTGCTGCCGCTGAAGAAAGATCTGAAGACCATTGCCGTGATCGGGCCCAACGCGGACGATGGCTCCAACCTGGTTGGTGACTATGCGCCCGAGGTGATCCTCCAGCCTATGTCTTCGATCCTGGCTGCGATCAAAGCGAAGGTCTCGCCGGCTACGCAGGTGCTTTACGCTAAAGGATGCGCCGTCAACGACCAGGACAAGAGCGGCATTGCGGCGGCCGTTGAGGCGGCCAAAAAGGCCGGCGTGGCGATTGTGGTGGTGGGCGAGCAGGCCCGCAGAGGAGGTGAACACAATGGGCCGGCGCCAACCGACGGCGAAGGTTACGACGTCGCCAGCCTGGACCTGACCGGCGTGCAGGAGGACCTCATTCAAGCGGTCGCTGCGACAGGCACGCCGACGGTGCTGGTGATGATCAACGGCCGGCCGCTTTCCGTGCGATGGGAGGCGGAGCACCTTCCCGCCATTGTGGAAGCCTGGAACCCGGGTGAAGCGGGAGGCGAGGCGGTGGCCGATGTGCTGTTGGGTGACTATAACCCCAGCGGTCGCCTGGCCATCACCATTCCGCGAGGCGTCGGTCAGTTGCCGGTGTATTACAACTACAAGCCGTCTAAGGAATATTGGATTAAGAGAGGCTGGGCCCGCCATCGAGGTGGCTATGTCGATATGCCTGCGACTCCGCTTTATCCCTTTGGATTTGGGTTGAGCTATACGGACTTCCAATTCAGCAACCTTCGCATTGACCCGCCGCAGATCTTCAACCATGGCGAGACGCACGTGAAAGTTGATGTGGAGAATACCGGGAAGCGCGCGGGAGTGGAAACGGCGCAACTTTATCTGCATGAACGGTACGCTCCGGTGGCGACGCCCGTGAAGCAGCTTCGCGGGTTTGAGCGGGTGGCGCTGGAACCGGGACAGAAGAAGACCGTGACCTTCACGCTGGGCCCGGAGGACCTGCAACTGCTCGACCGCGACAATCACTGGGTGGTGGCGCCGGGAACGTTCGACATCATGATCGGCAAATCTTCAGCAGATATCGCCCTGAAAGGAGCGCTGGAAGTGAAGAGTTCCGGCCTGGTGGCGGGGTATGAATAGGCGGCGGGAACCACGGAAAGGGTGGTCGCTGGAGCAAGAACGTGAAAGGAGCAAGGTAACAATGGGTGAGCAGCCATCCTTCGTTGTTCGCGAGCAGGTTGTTTTTTTGGCTCTCGTGTTGCTGCTGTTCTGCCTGCCCGGAAATGCTGCCGTCATGAAGGCTGGCGTGGCCAAAGTGGACATCACTCCGCCTGCGGGCGTGCAGATGTGGGGTTACTTTAATCGATTGAAGGGCGCCGAGGGCACCATCGATCCGCTTGACGCCCGGGTCCTGGTGCTGGAAGCCGGCGACCAGCGCCTGGCGTACGTCGATCTCGACCTCGGCCGCGCATTTGGCCCCGCATCGATTGAGCGCCTGCGGCAGACTGCAAAGCAAACGAGCGGCATCAACTGCCTGATCGTCCAGGCCACTCACACTCATGCCGGACCGGTGGTGATGGATGTTTACCCGTCGGGAACACCCGCCTGGGAGACCGCAGCGCTGGAAAAGATTGAGCAGGCCATCGGGCAGGCGCATGACCATGCCGTGCCGGTTCGGCTGGGAACAGGTTACGGAAAAGCTTACATCGGCTACAACCGCCGCCGGCTGAATCCCGACGGCACCGTGACGATGGTGTGGAACAACTCGGCACGGGTAGCCACATGGCCGGTGGACCCGACCGTCTCAGTCCTGCGCATTGACCGGATGGATGGGGAGCCGCTGGCTATCCTGGTGAACTATGCCTGCCACCCGGTCACCTTCGGCTCGGACAATATGCGATTTTCAGCCGATTTCCCTGGTGTGATGTGCAAAGTGGTGGAAAAGGCTTTTGGCGATAAGCCTCTGGCCTTTTTCATGCAGGGCGCTCCGGGAGACATCAACGTTTACGACGCCGGAACGCCCGTGACCGGGGACGTGATCGGAAGGCGGGACTGGGCGGGGGAAACGCTTGGCAAGGCTGCGGCGGACGTGGCGAAGAAGGTCCGGACCGCGGCGGACGCGGACGCCAGCATCGACTTTGCGGAAGATCCTCTGCCAATCCATTTGCGGTGGGACATGGAAAAATTCCGGGAGGAGATGCTGCATGAAGTCAGCCCGGAAGCCTTCCGGGTTTACGCGCCACCCATCCAGAAAACGATGCACCTGCCGGTTACCACGGTGCTGATTAACCGGAAGATTGCGATGATGGGCCTGCCCGGCGAGCCGTTTGTGGAATTCCAGATGAATTGGCGGCAGCGGTGCAGGTTGCACGACTGCTTTTTCCTTGGGTATACCAACGGGTACGCCGGGTATTTCCCCACCATTCAGGCAGCCACAGAAGGAGGTTACGGCGCCACCAGCGCGACCACCTGGGTGCAGGTTGGGGCCGGGGAGCGCATGGTGGACCACGCCGTGGTCACGCTCTACAAGATGCTTGGGTTGCTGAAAGACGCGCCCAGGGCGGACTGGAAATGAAACCGGCGCCCAGGGTTTTCCAGGGCTCAGGATGTTGTTAAAGGGGGAAATGATGTCAGAACCGAAGGATGAAAAGACTGCACTTGAGGGCGGGAAGCCCGTGCGAACCGAACCCCTGCCGCTGGAGTTTCCAGGCGCGCATTATTACGACCAGGAGGAAGTGGACGCGGTCGTCCGCGTGTTGAAGAGCCGCTCGCCGTACCGCTACTACGGGTTGGACCATCAGCGCGAGGCGGAAACTTTTGAGAAAGAATTCGCCGCGTTTCTCGGTGTTCCTTATGCCGTTGCGGTCAGCAGCGGTACCGGCGCGCTGCACGTTGCGTTGTCGGCGCTGGGCGTGGGGCCGGGGCAGGAGGTTATCATCCCCGCCTACATGTGGGTTTCAGTGATTGCAGCCGTGGTGAACCATGGCGCGATTCCTGTGCTGGCGGATATTGATGAAACCTTCGGACTCAATCCCGCTGCCGTGGAAAAGCAGATCACTCCGCGCACGGCCGGAATCATTGTGGTCCACATGAGCGGAGCTCCGGTTGACGTGCAGGAAATCCGTAAGGTGGCCCGGGCGCACAACATCTTCCTGCTGGAGGATTGCGCCCAGTGCTGCGGAGGACGCATTGGCGGCCAGCCGGTGGGAACGTTTGGCGACATGGGAATCTATAGCTTCCAGCTCAACAAGAACATGACCAGCGGGGAAGGCGGTTGCGTCGTGACGCGCGATGAAAAGCTCTACCAGCGGGCCGTCGCGGCGCAGGACCTGGGCTACGCGCGTGACGGCAAGGGCCGCCTGATTGAGGACGATCCCAACCTTCGCCTGTGGGGACGCGGCTACCGGATGGACGAAATGCGGGCGGCAGTTTTGCGCGTCCAGTTGCGAAAGCTTCCGCGCGTCATTGAGTCGATGCACCGGAGCAAGTACCGCATCCGGAAGGCGCTGGAGAGGTTTCCTCAAGTCCAGTTGCGCAGAATTGTGGACCCGGCGGGAGACACTGGCTGTTTCCTGATCACAACCTACGCGGACGCTGCGGCTGCGCGGGAAGTCTGCCGGGCCTTGCGTGCCGAAGGAATTGTGACCTATCCTCAGGGCATGTCCAATATCGTGATGCCGGACTGGGGCCTGCACCTTTACACCAACAATACCAGCCTGCTGAAACGCGCCAGCGTAGATGCTCACGGGTTTCCGTGGAACCTGGCTGAAAACTCGGAGTCGCAGCCCAGCTACGAACGCGGGACCTGCCCGGTGGCTGACAATCTGTTTGAACGAAGTATCATCATCGCCATCCCCTCCTGTCTGACTCATCAGGACGAAGACGAAATCATACGTGCATTCGAAAAGGTCTTGAGCCATGTCCTTGCTTCATCGGCTCAAGGCACTTCCGGGTAAGACGTGTACCTTTCAGCAGGTGGCTGTTTGTTCGTCTGAAATCCAGGAACCAGGAGTCTATCGCACGCGAAATCAGGCCCGGGCAAATCAGCATCGAGGGCCTGACGCTTCGTGTTATACTTCACTTTTGTGAGAGAATTGTTCCCGTAATTGAAGCACCTGGATCTTGTTTTTGCACCTTTGTTTTGGGCAGTCAGTACTTCAGATTCATTAGATTACGAGGTTTTCACCGAAGCGGGGGTAATTCAGCGGTAGAATGCCAGCTTCCCAAGCTGGACGTCGCGGGTTCGATCCCCGTCCCCCGCTCCATCTTTTCAATAACTTACAGATCTCAGCGAGTGTCCAGGGATCGAGTTCCATATAACACCCGCAAGACGGGCTCTTTCCAACAAAGGACTTATTAGCTGCCTCTCAAGACGACCTCCTTCAGGGACTCTTCACCCAAGAAACAAACTGCAACGGCCACACTAAATTGAACCTTGACACCTGCCAAGGGGGGTGGTATTAAGTTAGCCTTTTTCGAAGGAGAAAAGATAATTTTCAATCTTTTTTCTATTAGGCGCCATCAGATGGCGGAAGTTTCAAGCAGCAATGAGATCCTGAAGTTAGCGTGACTTGCTGTTCCTCACGCTTCGCGTGCCATTTCGCGGTCAATAAGCCATGGAGGGACGTGAAGGGGTCCCACCTTGGGCCCTGCTCCATCTGGAGACATGATGAAACTGCTGCGATTCATTTCCCCGTTATTTTTATAGCGGTGATGACCTGCTCTGCATGGGCTGCCGGTGCAACCGCCAGAACCGTGAGGATCGAGTATAGGTTATTCCCGGGATTGGGGAATATGGATGGGCACTGGAATGCCTTGACGGTGGCGCGCGATGGCAAGGCCTACATTGGGCTGGCGCATCACGGGGCGGGCGGCCACGTGGTTTACTACGATCCCAGCAAGGATCGCATGGTTGACTGGGGAATCTGAATAAGCTTTGCGGACAGGCGGGCATGCGCATTGGTCCGCAGTCGAAGGTGCACGCCAAATTCGGCGAAGCAAAGGATGGCAAGATTTATTTCGGTACCCATGCCGGGTTGTGGTGGAACTTTGCCCGTTTTGCAACAATCGAGGGATATCCGGGCGGGCACTGGCTGGTTTACGATCCGCGTTCTGGAGAAACCGAGGACCTGGGGATCGGGCCGCGGTATGAAGGGATCATCACCGCTGCCTATGATCCCGTTTACAATCGCATGTACGGGCTCAGTTACCCGCGCGGCCACTTCATCTACTACGACATCGCAACCGGCCAAACCCACGACATGGGCCGGGTGAACAATTCGGACTCCCTGTGCCGGACGATTGGCATTGACGACCAGGGGAACGTTTACGGGACTTTCGGCAAAGGGCAAATCTACAAATACGACCCGCGCACCGATAAGCTGACGAACCTACCGCTTTTCATTCCGGTCCGGGAGAAGGGGATTTCCCTGGGGCGCGACTACAACAAGTCGGAAACGGCCTGGCGGGAAGTGGTCTGGGACAAGCAGAAAAAAGTCTTTTACGGGATCGACGAGAGTGCCAGCTACCTGTTCTCCTTCGATCCGTACGCCGGCAAGTACGGTGAGGTGAAGAAGCTGGGGCAACTGGCGATTCCCGGCATGGCTGATGCGCGAGGCGTTCCCTACGCCAGCCTGGCTTTGACGCTTGGCAACGATGACAAGCTCTATTACGCGGCCCTGGCGCAGGAGTTTGATTTTTCCGGCAGCAAGGGCGTTGCTGCATCCCACCTGCTGGTTTTTAATCTGAAGACCGATCAGATGCAAGACCTTGGGGAAATGCGCGTGCCGGACGGGCGAGGCTTGATGGGAGCCGAGTCGGCGGCAACGGCTCCGGATGGGACACTTTACTTTGTGGGGGCGATGGAAGCAAAGCCTGAGCCGGGCAAACCGTTTGTGTACGGCGGCAAAATTGGTTCCATCCCCTATCGGCTGGCATTGTTTATTTATCACCCGGAGGCGAAATAGCGCATGTTCGCACGAAGTTCCTTACTGACTGCCTTCCTGATCCTGAGCAGCGCCGCGGCGGCCCTGGCGCAGCGGAGCCTGGACTACGACCACGTGGTTGTGCCGCAGAATCGGATTGATGCCCGGGCTCTTGGCTATCCACCGCTGGACGTAATTCCCGATGGCGAGTCGGGGATTACATCGCTGGCAGTCGCGCCTGACGGCGACCTATACGGGGCGACCAGTGGCGCGCGCTCCCACCTTTTTGTTTTGAGCCCGATTCACGGTTTCGTGCAGCCGCTCGGCTATCTGCCGGATACGGAGAGCGTCACGCATGCCGTGGTAATCTCCGCAGACGGAGACGTTTACATCGGGAGCGGAACCAGCGGCCACCTGCTGAAGTACGCGCCTTCGAATCCCTACCACCAGGAGATTGGCGCGCACGATAACAAAGCGGTTCCCGTGAAGGACCTTGGGCAATCGGTTGAGGGGCAGGGGATCTTCACTTTGGAGATTGACCGGGACGCAGGTGTCATCTACGGTCTCACCTCACCTGACACGCACTTCTTTTCGTATTCAATTTCGACGGGAAAGTTCAGTGACTGGGGCGCGGTGTGTCCCAAAGTTCCCGAAGGCGAGAAATTCGAGAAAGACAAGATCATGTCCCGGATGCTTGCGCTGGACGCGAAGGGGAATGTGTACGCTTCTGGCGAGGACGGGTATCTGTTCAAGTTTGATAAAGGCGAACAAAAGCTTGGGAAGTTGAAGGTGCAGGCGCCGGCTATCCCGGGCCGCGAGCCCTGGACGCGCGTCGATGCCTTTATGGCGGATGCGGCGTCGGGGCTGATCTATGGGGGAACGTCGGACGGCTACCTGTTCCAGTTCGACCCGGCGAGCCAGAGAGTTGTCAACCTGGGGAAGCCGCTGATTCAGTATGCCATTGCGGGACTGGCGCCGGGGCCGGGCGGAAAGATCTATGGCGTGGGTGGAACGGCGCAGGGGATGGCCCGTCTTTTTTCATACCGCCCGGCGACCGGAGCTTATGAGGAGCTGGGCTTCATCGACGTGAATCGCCGGCCCTATTACACCTGGCAGCCTTACGTGGTCGGCGCGGTGGCGGTCGGCCATCGCGGGACGATCTACATCGGCGAAAACGAGCGAATCTCCAAGCTCTATCTTTTCTATCCTTGGGAGTGAGGGGCAGAGCTGCTGAAGCGGAATGATGAAACGGTGGCAGCGTTTGTTGAAGCTGCCAGCCCAGGCCCTCTCTACACAGACCCTCACCCGCACACAAAAGGAAAGTTTGCTTTTCTGATGTGGCGCACTCAGCTTTGGTGGGACAACCCTTTTGATTTATCAGCTCCTGGCTGTAAAGACTCCGGGCTCGCAATAAACAGACGGCGCGGGCATTAACGAACGGGTCCGGGACTTGGGTCAAGGACTTTCCCCTTTGACCTGCCGTCCGACGAGGGTTGCAAGATAGAGTCGCAGCGAACGTCAGTGCGGCGGTCTGCGACCGCAAAGTACGTTGTTGAGAATGTTCTCTTCGAGGAGCCATCAGTGAATCGCAGGGATTTCATGAGTACGGTCATGATCGGGGCGACTGCCGTGAGTGTGCCCGGCCTGCTTTCGGCGGAGGAACTGGGAAGAGACCCCCGGACGCCTCCGGCGTGGCTTCCCAACGAGCCCCTGATCATCGTCGGCGCCTGGGACAGTATGCCCATTTTTCAACGGCGGCGTGGCGGAGAGGCGCTTCTGCAGGAAGCTTCCTATCACGAAGAATCGAGTGAATCAACCGTAAAAAAGCTCAAAGAGCTTGGTGTGAACCTTGCGGTGATCCACTTTTACAAAGGATTCGGGCTGGAGGCGGAAAAGGATCATATCGCAGTCGCGAAGAAATTGGCGGGGCTGCTTCACAAGTACGGGATCAAGGTGGGTTTGTATGTGGGAAGCACGATTGCCTTTGAAACCTTCCTGCTTGAAAAACCCGAGGCGGAAGAATGGTTTGTTCCGGACTATCTGGGCAAACCGGTCATCTATTTCAATCAGACTTTTCGCAAGCGGGTTTACTTCATGCATCCGGGATACATCGAATATATGAAGCGCGTCGTACGGATGGGTGTGGAAGAGCTGAAGGCCGATGAAATCGATTTTGACAACACCAGCCTGCAAGCCGAACCCGCTATTTTTCAGCATCCTCTTGCCATCAAAGACTTTCGTGAGTACCTGACCGACAGCTACACGCCTGAAGAGCTCACAAAGCGGTTCGGGTTTTCCAACATGCAGTACGTCACACCACCGAAAGTTGACTTCCCATTGTCCGCCATTGACGACCCTTTGTTCCAGGAATGGGCAGGCTTCCGATGCAGTCAATTGAACCGTTACTACGCCGAAATGTACACGTTGATCAAAGGTCTGAATCCAAACACTGCTATTGCAACCAACCCTCATTCGGGCATCTCAGGCCGCAACACTATCTGGGAGCAGGGAGTTTATTATCCAACCCTGCTGCCGAGCATGGATATCAATTGGACGGAAGAAGGCGATTACGCCCGCATGTCGGAGGATGGCATTCTGGTTTCCAAGATCCGCACTTACAAAATGGCGGCCCTGCTGGGGAAGCGGGTCCTGACTTACACAGCCGGCAGCGAAGGCGGCGGCAAGCTTGCCATGGCGGAGTCGATGGCTTTCAACCGGCAAACCCTTGGCATGGTGGGAAGCGTCCTCAGCGCTCCGGAAATTCCCCCGGACCAGCGGCATTACGTCTCCTTCTTCCGTGACCAGTTTGATTACTACAAGGATGTAAGAGCAATCAATGACGTGGCGGTGTTGTATTCCTATGCATCGATGGGGTTCAACAATGACGCCCCGGCAGTGAGCTTCATGCTGTTCACGCAGGCGTTGATCCAGGCCAGGGTGCCCTTTGACATCATCTTCGACGAGCACCTGAAGGATTTGTCGAAATACAAAGTATTGGTGCTGGCGGACCAGGAATGCCTGAGCGAGGAGCAAATGGATCTGATCGGGAAATACGTAGAACAGGGAGGCGGGTTGGTGGCGACGGAGCAGACGTCGCTCTATACACCGTGGCGCTTGCGGCGCCGGGACTTTGGGTTGAAGGATTTGTTTGGAGTGGAAGCCCCCGCTTATGAAGGACGGCGCGCCTCGGAGGAAGATCTGAAAGTTCCCCCACGACAGAGAAGGGCCGGCCGCGGGCGCGTGAGTTACCTGGCGGCGGTGAAAGCGGCCATCGAGAAGCCGGCGGGAGCGCGGATGACAAGCCAGTACTGGAAGCTGCCGCAAAACTGGCAAGTGATGGTGGAGCAGGTACGCTGGACAGCGGGAGGGAAGTTCACGCTGGAAGTGGAGGCGCCGGAGACGCTGGCGGTGACGGCCGAACAGCAGGAACAGGCAGAGCAGAATCGCAGGATAGTGCACCTGGTGAACTATGCCGCGCCGCAGGGAAAGACGGTGAGCAACGTGAAGGTGGAGATTGAACTGCCGGAACGCAAAGGCGTGAGGCAGGTAACGCTGCTGACGCCGGATGGGGAAGGCAAGAAAACGGTACCGAGCCAGTTGGCGGGTGGGCGCGCTCGTTTTACGGTGCCGCGCCTGGAGACTTACATGCTGGCAATCATTGAAATGGAGTGATGAGATGAGCCTATTGCAGAATCCCGTAACAGAATCGAAACATCTGAAGCGCGGCCCGGCGTGGCTTGCTGAAACGCCTCTGGTAATCGCCGGCAATCATGACAGTATTCCGGTCTTCATGCGCCGCCGGGGAGGCGGGACAGTCTGGCAGGAAGAGGACTTCAGGAAATCGCACACCGAGGAGTTCGCCCGCAAGATCAAGGATGCTGGGATCACGTTGTGGATTACTTACTATTACAAAGGTTTTGGGGTCGAGGCCGAAAAGGAATACATGGAAATCACCCAAAACTTTGTGCCGATACTCCACAAGTACGGCATCAAGGTGGGTGTTTATATCGGCAGCACCATCGCATACGAGACATTCCTGGTGGAGCGCCCTGACGCCGCGGAGTGGCTGGTTCCCGATTATCTGGGCAAGCCGGTTATCTACTTCAATCAGACTTTCCGCAGGCGTGTCTATTTTATGCACCCCGGTTATGTGGAATATATGAAGGGCGTGGTGCGTTCAGCGGTGGTGGACGCCAAAGTGGACATGATTCATTTTGACAACACCAGCCTCCAGGCCGAGCCGTATATTTTCCAGCATCCGCTGGCGATCAAGGATTTCCGGGAATATCTAAATACCAGGTACACGCCGCAGGAACGCAAAGACCGTTTTGGATTTTCAGACGTACGTTTTATGACTCCACCCAAGGTTGACTTCACCCTGACCACCATTGACGATCCGCTGTTTCAGGAGTGGACAGGCTTCCGTTGCCATCAGTTGAATCGCTACTACGCCATTATGGAAGAGGTCATCCGCACCGCCAACCCGGAGACGGCTGTGGAGACCAATCCGCACTCGGAAATTTCCGGCAGAAACACCATCTGGGAGCAGGGCGTTTATTATCCCAAATTGCTCTTGCACATGGACGCCGTGTGGAGTGAGGAAGGCGACCCTGCGGGCGTCAATGACCAGGGAATCATGGTCAGCCGCATCCGGTCGTTCAAGAATGCCAGCATTCTGGGTAACACCTTATTTGTGGTTACCGGCGGCTCCAGAGGCTCAACGCTTCAGATCGCCGAGTCGATGGCTTTTGGCCGCCAGTGCATGGGTGATATTGGCATTGGCACCATGGACCAGAAAATTCCTGCCAACCAGCGGCGCTATGAAGACTTCTTCCGCAATCAATTTGATTATTACAAGGACGTGGAGAACATTGCGGACGTGGCGGTGCTCTATTCCTATGCCTCGATGGGATTCAACAACGACGCTCCGGCGGTGAGCTTCATGCTGTTCACCCAGGCTTTGATCCAGGCCAGGGTGCCGTTCAACATCATCTTCGACGAGCACCTGAAAGATCTCGCGAAGTATCGGGCGCTGGTGCTCGCAGACCAGGAGTGCCTGAGCGAAGAGCAGATGGAGTTGATCCGGAAATACGTCCAGCAGGGCGGGGGATTGGTGGCGACCGGGCAGACGTCGCTCTACACGCCGTGGCGCCTGCAGCGGTCGGACTACGGTTTGAAGGATCTGTTCAGGGTTGCTGCACCGAAAGCAGGCCGTCGAGGCAGGGAGCGGGTCCTGGAGACACCTGCGGTGCAGAATCGTATCGGGCGGGGGCGGGTGAGCTATGTAGCGGCGGTGAAGGCGGCAATTGAGAAGCCGGCGGGGGCGCGGATGACCAGCCAGTACTGGAAGCTGCCGTTGAACTGGCAGGAGATGGTGGAACAGGTACGCTGGGCAGCGGGAGGGAAGTTCACGCTGGAGGTTGAGGCTCCGGACACGCTGGCGGTGGTGGCGGAGCAGCAGGAGCAGGTGGGACAGAACCGCAGGCTGGTGCACCTGCTGAATTACGCCGCGCCGCAGGGAAAGACGGTGAGCGACGTGAAGGTGGAGGTTGAACTGCCGGAAGGCAAAGGTGTGCAACAGGTGACGTTGTTGACGCCGGACGCTGAAGGCAAGAAGACGGTGCCGAGCCAGGTTGCCGGTGGCCGGACCCGCTTCACCGTACCGCACCTCGATACTTACACTCTGGCAATTATTCAATTGGAGTAATGGGATGAGATTTTTTCGCGCAATCTGCCTGGCCGTTTTCATGGCCGCACTGTCGCTCCAGGCCTGGGGCGCGAGTCCTCCCGTTCAAGCCGTGGAGGTGGACTGCCGGACCTTTCCGGGACTGGCCCGCATGGACGGAAACTGGTCTGCCCTGCTGGCGGGCAGCGACGGCAAGGTATACATGGGGCTTGCCTACCACGGTGGCGGTGGACACATGGTGTACTACGACTCGAAAACCAACGCGGTTCACGATGTCGGGGACTTGAACGTCCTCACCGGCCAGCAGTTCATGAGGGTTGGCCCACAGTCAAAGATTCACACAAAGTTTGGCGAAGGCAAGGACGGGAAAATCTACTTTGCCACGGAATATGGCAAGGATTTTGACTTTCCGCGTTATGCAGGCCCGGAATGGTATCCGGGCGGCCACTGGATGGTTTTCAATCCTAAAACCGGCCAAGTCACTGATCTCGGTATCGCCTTTCGATACCAGGGAATTATCGCCGGAAGGTACGACCCGGTCTACAACCGCTATTACGGCATATCGGACCCCCACGGCGAGTTCGTTTATTACGACATCTCAAAACATACGGAAAAGAATCTGGGGCGGTTCTACAACTGGGAATCTCTGTGCCGGACTCTGGTTGCCGATGATAGGGGAGATATTTACGGCAGCTTTGGGACGGGGCAAATCTTCAAGTATGACCCTCGAACCAACACGCTGAATGAACTTTCCGTAAGGCTCCCCATACGCCAGAAAGGAATTTCGCTTGGCCGGGACTACACGAAATCGAGTACGGCCTGGCGCGCCGCCGTTTGGGACGAGCAGACGAAAAAGATTTACGGCGTCGAGGAAAGTGCCACAACGCTCTTTTCGTTCGATCCGTTTGCGGGCAAGGACGGAGTTGTCAAACGGCTGGGACAGCTCTGCATCCCCAGCTTTAGAGACGCAAGAGATGTCCCTTATGCGACGCTTAGTCTCACACTTGGGCGCGATCGAAAGCTGTATTACGCCGCCGCCGGTAGAGAATTTGACTATTCGGGGAGCCGCGCCGTGGCTGCATCCCATCTGATGACTTACGATCTAAAAACTGGACAGACTCAGGACCTCGGTGAAATGCGTCTGTCGGATGGCACTTCTGTGATCGGAACCAACTCAGCGACCACCGGTCCGGACGGGACGGTTTATTTCGGGGGCGCTATTGAAGTGAAGCCGCAGCCGGGCAAACCGGTTGAAGCCGCGGGGAAAATTGCTAACGTGTACTACCGGCTTGCAATCATCATCTATCGTCCTCAGGATTGAGGCTATTCTCTTGAACCGAAGATACTTCATTCAAAAAGCCGGCGCGTTGCCTCTGGCTTTTGGACTGCGAAACGGCACTGCCCAGTACTGGGACCTGGTGCAGGCTTAACGCTTTCAATCGTGCCGCACCATCGACGCCGGACATGAAGCATGATTGGGGGACGCACTTATGAATCGAAGAGATTTCGTCAAGCGAGCGGGAATCCTGCTTCTGGCGGCGGGGCTGCCGGTTGGCGGGCTGGCGGTTCCTTCCGGCAATCCTGTGCAACCGCATGTCGCAGGTCTTTACAGTGAAATGATGCCGGACATGCTGGTCACTTACCTGACCAGCAAGGTCAATGCCGTGGCCGCCCATTGGGACCGACAGCGCGTCCTGATCCGCACCCCGGAGCAACTGGAAGCGCGCAACCGCTTTGTCCGTGAGAAGTGCATTGAAATGATCCACGGGCTTCCGGAAAGGAATCCACTGAACCCTGTCATCGTCAAGTCGTTCGAGCGCGACGGCTACAAAGTTGAAAACCTCATGTACGAAAGCCAGCCGGATTTCTGGGTCACGGCAAATCTTTACATCCCCACGAAGGGCAGCGGTCCTTATCCCGGAATCATTTCACCCTGCGGCCACTACCCGACGGCGCGCGGTTATGACGAGTATCAGGCGGCCTATGTGAACTTCGCCAGAAATGGTTTCGTCGTACTGGCGTACGACCCGATCGGCCAGGGGGAAAGGCGGCATTTCTGGAACCCCATGACCCATGTCAACGAGACCGGCGGGCCGGTCACCTGGGAGCACTCACTGCCGGGCCAGTTGTTGCTGCTGATCGGCGAGGACCTGACGCATTACCGCGTGTGGGATGGCATGCGCGCCATCGATTATCTCCTGACGCGGCCTGAGGTGGATGGAAAAAGGATTGGCTGTGCGGGGCACTCCGGGGGCGGCACACTCACCAAATTCATAACCGCCATGGATGGGCGGGTCCAGTGTGCGGTTATCAACGAGGGCGGCACACGGAACAAGTGGCCCATGCATATCCCGATGTACATGCCGATGGGGACCGGCGACACGGAGCAACACATGTTCCCTTCAGGAATCTATGGAATCGACAACGTTGACCTGGATTCTTCCATTGCTCCGCGGCCGTTGCTCATCACCATCGAACATTACTCACCTGCGTTCGACAGCGCCGCCCGTGCCATACGCGCCCGTTACGAGCAGCTTGGAGCCGCAAACAAATTCAAGACCGTACCCGCGGACGATCCTCATGCCTGGACCGTCAAGCTGAGGATCGCCAACACGGACTGGTTCTGCCGCTGGTTCTATAACCATTCTGGCCCGGCAAGCGAGGCGCCGTTCACGCCGGAACCATGGGAAAATCTCTGGTGTACTCCGGATGGCTCCGTCCGTTACTCCCGGCAGGGGCAGACGATCTATTCCCGCATCCTGAAAACACAAGCGAAGCTTCCTCCGGAACGAAAAGCGCCGGCCAGTTCATCCGAACTTGCATCCTACCGGAGCGAACTCGGCGAAGAGATCCGGAAAACGATTCACTACCAACCCTCAAACACTCCTTTGGCCCCCCGCCATGACACGACGACTCCTCGCAAGGGCTACAGATTGAAAAACTGGAGTTCATTTCGGAGCCCGGCATTTACATTTCAACCTGGGTTTATAAGCCCAACGCGGGCCTCAAGGACCGGACAGCGATTTTGTACGTCAGCGATACCGGGCGGGTGAACGATGGCATGGAGTTCGGCTTGCTTGAACAACTGACACTCCAGGGCCATTACGTCGTGGCAGTTGATGTGCGAGGTATTGGCGCCACCGTGCCTCCTCACGTTGGTGACGAGAACGGAGAATTTCGCCAGGTGGATGATCCTGAGTGCGCCATGACTTACATGATGTGGGAAATCAATGAGGACCTGTTCGGGATGCGGGTTCTGGACGTCATCCGCAGCATCGACTATGTTTTGAGCCGGCCGGATGTCGACCCGCACGGTGTTCGTCTGGTCGGAAGAGGAGCCGGTGCTCTGTGGTCGCTCTATGCGGCGGCGCTGGATACTCGTGTCAAGGCTCTCCTGGCCCATGAAGGGTTGCTTTCTTATCGCGCTCTCACCAGCGTTGACCGGTACCTCACGGAGTCGAGCCTGTTCGTCCGCAACGTTCTCACGCGGTTCGATCTTCCCCAGGTGGCCGCGGCGGTCGCGGAGCGGCCGGTTGCCATGCTCGCTCCGGTGGGACCGATGAAAGAGCATGTGGACCTCGCCGCCGCCCGTGAGGCTTACCGTTGGACCGAGAAGGTTTATGGCGATCTCGGCATCAAGGATCGGTTCCAGGTATCGGTCCTGAGCCCGGGAAAGACCCTCGCCAGCCAATATTTGGATTTGCTGCGGGTGACACCGTGAAGCCATCCAGGCGCTGCTCTCGCAGTCTATCGCGGATGGTTCCGGTCCACAGCAGCGTGACAGTTCGGGGATTGATGATCTGGCTTTTCTTTGCCGATCCCATCACGCTGCCCGCCTGCTACAAATGTGCGTGGAACCAATCTGCCGAACCGTACGCTTTTTCTCCTGCGCGGATTTCAATGGAATTAGGCATTTTGCCACTGGATCCCGCCATCTGGGTGCGCACGGCATCCTCTGGAAGCAGTTGGTTTTTGCCATCCACCATCGCTTCCAGCCTGACGGGCCTTGGCGCCAGCGAATCGGCAACAGCGCCGATATCTCCCAGCTTCAGCACGCCCGGCACAATCACATCCTGAGGTACGTAAGGGAATCCGTCATGGAGCATTGAGAGAAAGCTCGTCAGCCCGCCGTGCACGAAAATGGTTTTCACATCCGGCTCGTATAGCCCGCCGAGCATGGCCAGCATTTCCCCCAGCGGTTCGGCGAGCTGCTCGATCTGCGGGCCAATCTGATATTGCGGCAATTCATCCAGCAGAATGTGGGCGGGGTTGGGAGGCGAAAACGAGTCGCCCCAGAGCCCGATCCTCTGAGGGTCCAGTTCCGTACGGCGTCCAAGATAAACCATCACCGTGCGGAGGTCCTTCAGGCGCTGCCCGAGCAGCGTTTCACCCAGCATATAGTCAGCGGCGCCGATAATGATTTGCGGCCCGTCAGGATTGTGCAGGCCGCCGGGCGAGGTTTCGCCTGTCCCCCGGACGTCCGGCAGACAAACGGCGTAGCCGGACTCCAGCAACGCTTCAATCTGCGAGCTGCGCTTGTCGAGGAAGAGATCTTTGCCTCCCTCTGACACGCCCACAACCACGGGCAGGCGCGCCTGCCCGTGAGAATGCGGCAGCATCAGGAGAAGAGGTACCACAATTCCCGGCTCGGTTGTGAGTGAAATGGCCTCGACTTTCGCGTGAGGCATTTCTTTTGTCCACTCGACCGTGGCTTCAGGATGGGGGTTGGGTTCGATATCCCCGCCCATTTTTTTCTTCCAATTTGCCCGGAGCCAGTTGCTCTGCTCCGCTGGCGTCATGGCGGCCAACTTTTCGCGAGATGCTTTCACCTGCCCCTGCCCCTGGGCAAGCGTCAGCTCGGCAACCGTCTTCTCATGCAATTCCGCGGCGACATCCGGAGTCAGTACCGCAAGATCGCCCACGGGCTGGCGCTTCGGATGCGGTCTCTTGGCCAGGTTTTCGTGCTGAGTGCTTTCCTGGTCTTCCTGCAGAACCGGAATTCCAAACCACTTTTCGAGAGTTGGCTCGAGTGACCTCCGCTGCGACGGCCCGATGGTCCACGCCTCGCCCGGACCGGGGAACGGCCCGAAGCCGTGCGCCTCTGCCAGGCGGCCGGTGGCATTATAAAATCCCCAGACCTTCTGGTATCGAATCCAGGCGGGATTCTTCGCCAGGGCGATCCCCATCGGTCCAATGCCCGGAGCGACTCCCGAACCTTGCCCGATAGCCCATTCGATTTCATGCGAGAAAACGAAATAGCGCGGCGCTACCGACGCGCAGATGAACCAGGGGAGAAACTGGCCGGCCAGGCTCAACCGCAACGCCCGGATCGAGGACCAGTCGCCAAATTCGGCGCTGTGCATTGGATTCACCACACCGAAATTGAACGGCACATCGGCTGCGATCCTGGGATCGAGCGCCGCAACCACCGCGGCCGGGTCGCCGCCGCCGGCCACTCCACCCAGCATGATGATCTGTTTCTTATCGATGTCAGGCCGCTGCCACAGCAGATCGACTCCGCGGTCAATATCCCAGTACATCCAGGTCATCAGGCTGCTCCCGGTCAGGTACAACTGCTCTCCAATGGTGTAGCGCGAATGGTAGCTGGACCGGTCCCAGGGGTAAGTCTGGATGCGTTCGCCGTAGCCGATCTGGTCCATCTCCAGGACCGCGCAGCCTTCGCGAGCCCACAGGATGCCCATGTCCTGCATCTCGAACTGTGTCTTGGGCCCATGCAGGCTGTGGATAATAATGATGCCCGGCATTTTTTCCCTGGGTTCTGCGGGCAGATAAAGATTCGCGGTCACCCATATTCCCGGCTGCGACTGGTAAACAATATTCTGCCGGCGGTAGCCATCGCCGAGATATTCCGAAGTTACATGCACGTTGAGCGGCGCGCGCGCCGGGAAAGGTTCGAGAGAATCCTTCAGCGCCTTCAGCCGTGTATCGCGGAATTTTTCCCAGTCGGCCAGCGTGTGCACTTTCTCCCAGGCTTGTCGTTCGGTCTGAATCATCATTTCGCCACGCTTGTCGCTGTAGCGTTGCAGCATATCGGCCAGGTCCATCTGCTTGCGCTGCTCGGCAGAAAAGACCCGGCTGGGGAGGAAAGCCATGTTCCCGGTCCGCTGCGGGAATTTCGGATGCGGCAGGTGCGAAGGAGCCTGCTCGCTCAGTTCCATGCGCCGGTAGCGCGCGGTGCAGACATTCCGAGAGCTTTGAGTAATCGGCAGAACGCTGGTTTCTCCCGGTTCGCCATCGCGTCCCGGCCGCGAACGCACCAGCAGGATCCGCCAGTCGCTTGGAACCCGGACCTCTCCCATTGCCTGCGCAATCGCGCCCAGCGGAAGGTCGAACCGCGCCAACCAGACTCCACTCCCTTTCCAGGCGGCTCCCCGGACGGGGCTGTTCCAATCCGGATATGGCCTTGAGAGACGTGGACTTCCCTGGTGACCTGCGGCATCGAGGATGGTTCCCACGGGATTGATGGCGTACTCCACATACGACGATCCGGAGGTGGCAAGATAGACTTGGAAACTGTCATCCGCTGTGACCCTCCCGTCGCGGTTCCTGGCTTTGGAGATCAACCGGTCGCGTTCCACGCAGCGGGCCAGCACGGCCAGGGTGCTTCCATCCTGCACGAACTTCACTTCGGTTGGAGACATCGGCAGCCGTCCAGCCGCTTCATTGCGGCGCAGGGGCCAGACTGGCACCTCACGCCAC
Organism: uncultured Acidobacteriota bacterium; assembly: GCA_963783155.1. Classification (GTDB taxonomy): domain Bacteria; phylum Acidobacteriota; class Terriglobia; order UBA7540; family UBA7540; genus SCRD01. The sequence continues at coordinate 105,619 of CAWANC010000023.1, forward strand.
GCGGGGTCCGTCCAGCCGGCATGGAGGGGCGGCAGGGATCCAACGTGCCCCACGGGAATCGGCGGCTGGTGATTGCCAAACTCGGTGGGGCGGGGAACAGGCTTCGATAAGGGAAGCTCGCCGGGCGGCATCGTAGGTACTTCCGAAGTCACCCTATTTTTTGGCCAATCCCACCATTCTTCCGGAACGGTGGGACGCGCAGCGCGGTTCCTCTCCGCCCGCACCTGGACGTAGCCCGGCTGCGGCGTCCCAATTTGCTCAAGCGGAATCGCCGCCTCCACGGTCCAGCCATTCTTGCCGATGGAAGAGGCCACCATAAAGCCATCGCATTTGTACGGCAGGCTGTTGAACCATGTCTGTTCGCCGGTCCAGTGCCACTTTACTGAATATGCGCCGAAGGGACCCACTTGCAGCATCCAATCGTTCTCGTTGTAGACGCGAATGATGAAGCGAACGAAATCCTCGCCGTCGGGCGAACCGTAAACGTAGCGGCGAGGGGCTTTAGTATTGCGGGCCGCTTCGCCGCCCTCCCACACGGGATCGAATCCGACAGAGCGCGCCACCACGCGGCCTCCCGGCTCGGGCATTTGTGCCGCAAGATACAAATAGCCGCCCGCGATGATCGCCCGCACCGTCCCTCCTATGCCGGCTGGAACGCCGGCCTCGGTCGGCGCCAGGGTCTGCGGACGAACATGACGCCACAGGGCATCGCTCAGGTTTCCGTTAATGGTGACCGTGGAAGCCGTTGGTTGCGCAGGAAGGTTTGCAGCAATTGCCAGGCTGAAGAAAAGCAATATCAGACGACGCATTGTCCCTCCCGAGAAAAGGATGTGTCCCGTCGAGTGCCCGGGCCGAACATCTGGCGCGACCCTCTATCTAAAGGGCGCTCCGCCTTCGTGTCAAGTGAAGTTACCGGGCAGGAGTTGAAAGCTTAGATTCGATCTGCAAGGTGAGATCGTTTTCTCGCCCTGTCGGTTCGCCCTGCCTCATTGGCGCTGGGCGTGCCGCTGATGGTCCCTACAACTAGGGGCCCGTCGCTGATATCCCAATCGGGTTGAGAGAAATGCGGGTTCGATCCCCGTCCCTAGCTCCATCTTTTCAATGACTGCGAAATATGTTTAAAGTGTTGTTAATTTGAAGTCATTCCATTTGAAACGCTCTTGCACGACTTTCCAGTTTCAATATGGTTTATGTGCCATTCGAGACTTGCAACGTTGACATCATTATTGCGAGCAATTGCTTCATGAGGCGGCAAAAGCCTGCTTCCGGGCTTATGTGGAGGCAATTGTGCGGGCATGTTGAGGAGTCGCAGACGGAACCTGTCCTTCACTAATAGCTGATGCCGAACCCTTTCAATATGTTGAAGATGGTCCGCTGGATAGGGCCGTCGGGATTTGTAAGCCAGTCGATACTCCATTCGTATGACCGGACCCATGACTCCGGCTGGCCCCAGGCATTTCTTAATCTGGGCCAGCATAGAGCAATGATGGCAGAAGCCCTTCCGGATTTGCCTCTGAAGGCAGCTGGCGGGTTTCTGGGCAGGACGCTGCCGTAAGGATAAAGGTTCTGCACTGAGGCGATGGCGTAGTCCCAGCAGGCTCTTGCCGTTCGCATTTGGGACTCATGGGAGGTTTCACCAGGGTTAAGGCTGGCGCCTAAAACAGATGGCGGCGGGTCTGGGCGCAGTCGCATGACCGATTGGATTGATCCGAAGACAAAGAATCCTGCTATCGTCAGCAGAACGTACAGCCATGTATGACTCTTGCGCCGGGGAGAATAATCCTCCGCCGATACTCCGTACATGTCGTTAATGGGAGAGTTTCTTCTATCCATCTGCCTAGTCGCTTCCGGTGAACAAACGGTTTTGCGGACCTACCCATTATTTATTTACACGAACCCTGAAACCCCCTAAGCGACAACTGTACTGTCCAGCGCTCCCGCAAAGGAGAATCCAAATGTTTGTCAGAGCACGCCGTGGCAGAACCCATCGCGAACATCTATACGGTCACCACCGACAGATACGATCTATTTGCTGGTTCCCAAGTCAGCCGGCACTATCTGACAATACTCGGCAGATTCGCGGTGGACGAAAGCTGCTTCGCTTGTTCTCCCCCAGCATGAGCGCCGGCAGGCAAACCTTATTTAATGGCAACGTGCGTTGTTCAGGCTTATACCTTAGCAAATATCAGGCTAAACCTGCCACGTATATAGGTGATTTCCGTGGCAATCCAGAGTTTGCAAAAGCTATGAAACACTCCCCGGATCCACAACGTAGTTAATGCGGCCAGCCTCTCGTCTATGATCAGCCGTGGTTTCAGGCTTCCCTTTTATGTGTTAAGGTTGTGTATCCGCGTAGGCAGTATCCGGTTTCTAAGAGGAGAAAGGAGGGGCAGGAGACGCGCGATTTCTGTGCTGTGCTTGCCCTGTTTCTGATAGGGAGAATTCCATCACAACTTGCCTTTTACTTTGCAGGCCAATTCCTTCGAACATAAAACAGGCCGTTTCCACCGTATTCCATCGGAGATCTTTCTGGGAAATTCGAGCTCCGCACCTGCAATACTTCGAGGGGCCGGTGTCCCTGTTTGCTGGAAATCGGACGAATCCGGCACGTGGCCTTTGAGCCGGTGTTCATATGGAGAAGAACTAAAAGTAAAGGCAAGAAATCCTTCCCTAAAGAACAAAGGTTGTGATAGGTTCTGAGGTTACGTTCTGAAAAATACGTCAACAAGAGGTTGAAGATGAAGCGATCAAATGTGTTGGTTTGGGGATTTGCATTGTTATTTGCGCTGGGAATATTCTGGGGTGTCAGGAGTTATGCGGGGCCTCCGGCCGCCGGGAAATGGACCCCGCTGTTTAACGGCAAGAATCTGGATGGGTGGAAGGCCTACGGGACTGAAAAGTGGGTTGCTGACCATGGAACTATTTTCGGTGAAAGCACCAGCGGAAAGTATGGCTATCTGGTGACCGACAAGACCTACAAGAATTTCGATGTACGGCTGAAGTTCAACTGCTCCCTGGAAGGCAACAGTGGGCTTTTCTTCCACTCGAAAATCACGGGTGAGAACCCCAAATGGGGTCCAGACATTGTGGGATTGCAGGCGGAGATCGACCCGGCACGGCATACTGGCGGTATTTACGAGAGTGGCGGCCGGGGTTGGGTGGCCCTGCCCACGGCTGAGGGCGAAAAGGTGATTAAGCCGGTGGGCCAGTGGAATAGCATGGAGGTTCGGGTCGAGGGCGATCAATTCGTGACCTACCTAAACGGTGTCCAGATTGTTGACTACACGTATACGCCGGCCAAGTACACCGACGGGCATATTGCATTGCAGATTCACACGGGCCAGCACGGGTTCAGGGTCCGTTTCAAGGACATCGAAATCCGGACACTTCCCTAGCTGGAGGGTCGGCCATGCAGGGGACACCGCTCCAGCGAGCGGCTACTTCAAGGACAAAGGACAGATTGATGAAGAAGAATCGAAGGGATTTTCTGAAGTTATCAACAGCAGTTGCCATGACGGCGGCCGGATTGGGAGGCGCAGAGAAGGCGCTGGCTGCATCGGGATCTTTGTCAGCCCCCGTATCTGCTGCAGCGCCGGCGCCCGTTCCCGCTCCACCGCGCGGATATGAGCCGTTTGCGCTGGGAATTATCACCGGCATCGGCAATGATCCGGAGGCCGCAATGGCCAAGGTCCACAGCCTGGGAATGCACACCTGCCAGATTGATTCGGACCTGCTGAGCGATGATATGCTCGACCGGCTTGGGGAGGCGCTGAACAAGTACAACATCGTTGTGACGGCCATGGGAACCGACGGGCCGGGACCCTATATCTATAATTTCTATGACGGGCCTTTGACTCTGGGCCTGATTCCTCGTACCTACCGGGGGCAGCGGCTCGTAAAACTAAAGAAGTATTCGGACCAGATCAAGAAGCTGAATGTGCCCGCCATTCGCATCCACGCTGGATTTATTCCTGAGGACCCCAATACCGAGCTGTATTGGGAATCGATCGAAGCGCTGAAGGATATTGTCAGCCACTGCAAACGGAATGGACAGGATTTTCTCTACGAAACTGGTACAGAAAGCCCGACTACCTTGCTGCGTGCAATGAAGGACATTGGCCTGGATGGCGAACTCAGCAACCAGGGCGCGAACCTCGATACCGCGAACCTCATTCTTTATGACAAGGCGAACCCGCTGGACGCCCTGGACGTGATTGGCCCCTACGTAAAGAACACGCACGCCAAGGACGGTTTGTATCCGACGGGCACTCGCGAACTAGGGAAAGAAGTTGCTATCCCGCACGGGAAAGTGGATTTCCCGAAGATCATCGCAAAGCTGAAAGAACTGAATTATCAGGGCCCGATCACGATCGAGCGTGAGATTTCAGGTCCTCAACAGATGGAAGATGTGAAGCGGGAGAGGGATTATCTGAAGAAGCTGATTGAATCCTAGCAACCGATCCGTGGGAAAAATGCGGGATGGAAATTCATAAGGAGGGATAGAAATTGAGCGAAGATTCCGGCAAAAAGACAATAGGACGAAGGGAATTTATGGGAGCGGCTGCGGCGGCGGGTGGCTTTATGATGATGGCCCCTCACCTGGTGCGAGGGTCGGCAGCAAACTCCGCACTGCGGGTTGGATTGCTGGGCTGCGGAGGCCGTGGAACGGCGGATACCCAGTACCTGATTGATACGGGCAAGGCGCGCCTCGTCGCTGTGGCGGATATGTTTCAGGACAAATTGGACAAGGCAAAGTCGCACTTTGACCAATACCAGCAGAAGAAGGGCTACGCGCCGATTGAGAAGTCCCTGATGTTCCGTGGCCCGAACGCGTACAAGGAGATCGCCCATTCAAAGGATGTGGACGCGATTGTGATTACCTCGCCACCTTACTTTCACCCGCAGCATCTGGCGGAGGTGGTGACTGCAGGCAAGCATGTTTATTGCGAGAAGCCGGTGGCAGTGGACCCCGCAGGGTGCGTCTCCGTCCTCGATTCCGGCAGGCGGGCGCAGGGACGGTTGAGCCTGGAAGTCGGATTCCAGCTTCGCAACGCTCCTCCCTACGTGGAGCAGGTCAAGAGGATTCACGCCGGTGCGCTCGGCGACATTGTTTCCGGAGCCGGGCACTATTTTTCGGGATACATCAAGCGGCCCAGCTGGCCGGGCGCTTCAGCGGACGAACACCGATTGCGCAACTGGGTCCACTATCGCATTCTGTCGGGCGACATCATCGTGGAGCAGAACATTCACGTGGTCGACTGCTGCAACTGGACTCTGCAGGGGCATCCGATCAAGGCTTCAGCCTCGGGCAGTAACCTGCATCGTCCTGATCACGGTGATGCCTACACGAATTACAGCGTCGTTTTTGAATACCCCAACGGCGTCAGCATGACGTTTGGTTCCACGCAGTTCAACGAGGGCTGGTGGGACGTGGGATGGAAGTTCTTTGGCACCAAGGGCGTTTCAGAGACGCACTATAACGGGCCGGTTGCCATCTACGGCGAAAACGCCTGGAAATATGGAGAGGGTGCTTCCCAGGCGGGAGGCGGAAAATTCTCCGCCGCAGGCGTCTTCCACGGCAACCTGGACCAGGCGGATCCGATGAAGAAGATGTCCTTTGTGGATAGCATCCTGAACAACCAGTTCCACAATCAGGCTGAGCAGGGCGTGGAATCGGCACTGAGCTGCATGATGGCCCGCCACTCTGCCTATACTGGCCAGGAAGTCAGCTACGATCAAATGTCCACTTCGGGTGAGCAGTGGGTCGATGACATTGACCTCAGCCAGTTTGCCTGAGAAACGGCGGAAAGGGAAAACCGATGAGCAATGAGACATCAAGACGGGACTTTCTTAAGCTGACGGTTGCGGGGACGGCGGCGCTAGGCGCCCTGCCGGGCTCGTTGAAAGCTGCGGCCGGCCAGGGCGGCGGGAAACTGTCGCTCGACAAAGGACTGGTTTACAGCATGCTGCCCAAAGAAATGAGCGTGGCAGACCGCTTTAAGCTGGCGCGGGACACAGGCTTCAAAGTGGTGCAGGCGCCGACTACGCCCGACCAGAAAGAGGCGGAAGAACTGAAGAAGGCGGCCGATGCGACAGGCGTTCGGATCGACTCAGTGATGAACATGGCGCACTGGAAATATCCGCTTTCTTCCTCCAACCCCTCTGACGTGGCAAAGAGCATGGAAGGAATGCGGACTTCCTTGCACAACGCAAAGCTATGGGGATCGGACGCCGTGCTTCTGGTGCCTGCGGTCGTCAATCCCCAAACCAGTTACCACGAAGCGTGGGTGCGCTCTCAGAAGCAGATTCGCAAACTGCTTCCGCTTGCGGCGGAATTGAAAGTGGAGATCTCCATTGAGGAAGTCTGGAACAAGTTTCTTCTGAGCCCGCTGGAAATGAGAACCTACATCGACGAGTTCCGCAGCCCGTGGGTGAAGGCCTGGTTTGACGTGGGCAATGTGGTCCTCTATGGCTACCCGCAGGACTGGATTCACACACTGGGGAAGCGCATCGACAAGATCCACCTGAAAGACTTCAAGGTTGAGCACAGCAGTTATGAGTGGGTGGACCTGGGAGACGGCCAGGTCATGTGGCCGGCAGTCAGGCAGGCGCTGATTGACATCGGCTATTCGGGGTCGGTGATCTGCGAGTTGAAGACCGGCGATGAAGCCTACTTGCGCGACGTCAGCAACCGAATCGATCGGCTCCTCATCCAGGCCTGAACTCCGATCGTTCGCAGCCACAACTCGAAACTACTGAAGCGCTGCCCAGCATGCCTGCTGGCTTGCGGTGGCGCTTCAGCTATCTGCAGGCATTTCATTGTAGCTCTTGAGTCCACGTGCCCAGAGCAGCCTCTCTTCTGGCTCGCTTCTAAAGTGATTCAATCAAAAGAGCTTAGCTTAGGGTTAGGGAATACCTGATAAGATTTCAAAATGCAAAATCTCCTTGATTGCCTTTGCTTACCCGGCAGTTCTTTCGTCTTAATGTAAAGCGATTTTTGTTGTTTTTTAGGCAGGAAATTAGAAACATCGAATTCCGATAATTTTTGTTTTATTTTCAATAAAGGCGCGGGAGTATTCTTGTATATTGATGATTCGAAAGGGACGTGTCGAGCGATTGTTCCTCAACGGATGTAACTTTTTCACTTAAGGCAGAATGCTTTAGGCAGTTATTTATTTACGGCAAGATAGCAAATTAAAATGACTAATTGGTTTTATGTAGGAGATGAGTCGTCTAACCATTATATAGCCTCAATCGAAAACGTAGCTTGGCGTGGAAAAAAGAATTGACAGTTTTCGTATAAAACGGTTAGAATCTTGGTTTGTTTGATAAGCCACGGGTTACTCCTGCTTAGTTCGACTGGTTTTTTGGGTGAGGTCAATCTGAGTTTCTTCTCTTGGCCAAGCCTTGCGTCCCTCTTAGGGTAGTTCTCCAAGCTCAATTCTATGGAGGTGCTTTATATGCGATTTCGGGCTATATCTCGATTCGCAATATGGGTCATCGCAGTTGCTGTTCTCGGGCTCTGTTCGATCCAGCGACTGAATGCTCAAGTTCTCTATGGTTCCGTTGCCGGAACCGTATCCGACCAGACAGGCGCCGTGGTGCCTGGAGCGGCAATCACCATTGTCAATGACAATACGGGTTTTACACGTAACGCTGCTTCTGGGTCGGCGGGCGACTACCGTATCACTGACCTTCCCGGAGGGACCTATACCCTCAGCGTGACGGCACAAGGTTTCAAGCCAGTCAAGCAGACGGGCATCAACATTGCAGCCGGTTCGACAAATCAGCAGAACGTGCAGTTGAGCGTAGGTGCTGTTACACAGGAAGTGACGGTTTCCGGAGCTGCTGCCACCCTTCAAACACAGCAGTCAAACGTTCACAGCACGATCAGCAACTATGCGGTGCAGAACCTGCCGCTGAACATTTACCACAACTTCCAGAGCGTCGAGCTTCTGGCTCCGGGCGTTGTTTCTCTGTCGAACATTACGGGCAGTTATCCTAATTCGCTGGCTGACACGCCGGATCGCTCATTAGCCATCAACTCCAACGGCCTGCCGCAGCACATCAACACCACCCGTGTGGATGGCGCAACGAATACGTTCCTGTGGCTGCCGGACCACATGGTGATCGTGCCCCCGGCGGCGAGCGTCCAGGAAGTCAACGTGCAGACTTCCAACTACAATGTCCAAAAGGGCCTCACGATGGGCGCGGCAACCGACGTAATCACCAAAGGCGGAACGAACGCATTTCACGGCAACTTATACGGCTATCACACCGACGCTTCGCTTGACGCACAGAATGCTCTCGTCCACACGTCCAACGGCAAGAAGCCGAAGAACATCCAGAACAACGACGGCGTTGCTATCGGCGGGCCGATTGTGAAGAACAAGTTGTTCTTCTTCGGCAACTGGGACGGATTCTACCAGCGACAAGAGGCTGCGGACCAGTTCCTGATTCCTCCCACGGACATGCGGAACGGAGACTTTTCCTCCTATCTGGGCGCGCCGCTCTATTCAGATCCTGCAGGCACCACGCCTATCAATGTCTGCGACACCAGCGGTGGTACGACTCAGTTGCGACAGGGTATGATTTTTGACCCGACCACCGGAGACCCGGCCACCGGTGCGGGTCGCTGCGCTTTCACCGGCAACATTATTCCGACCAACCGGATCTACCAGGGCTCCAGCCAGTTCTGGCAGTTGATGCAGCCCTATGCGCCAAATCAGACTCCAGCGGGGGGGTTTACGGAAAACACTGCGGTCAACGACCTCCGCCTTCGAAATTCGAACTGGAACCGGAACATTTACACCGGCAAGGTTGACTACAACATCAGTGACCGCCAGAGCATCTGGGGCAAATACACCCTCCAGAAGGCCCTTCTGGATGACGGAAGTGATTACGGCGTTGCCGGCCGTGGCAACGGCACAGGAATCAGCAATAACACCTCACAGACTGTGACCATCGGCCACACCTGGACTGCATCGCCTTCCCTGGTGCTGACTGGACACGTCGGCTTCACCCGAATGGCCGAGGATAACGCACCAGCGGATTTGGGCACAAATTACGGCCAGAGCGTTCTGGGACTTACTAACAGCAACACTCCGGTCGATGACCCACGGTATAGCGGTATGCCTGGAATTTCCATGAGCGGGTTCACCACCCTCGGCAACAATTCATCCTGGCAGCCGGTAACCCGAAACGATTGGCAGTTGACGATCGATGAGAACGCAACCTGGATCAAGGGCAAGCACTCGCTTGTGTTTGGCTTTGACGCATCGCACAACCACTTGAACCACTGGCAGCCGGAAATCGTCTGCTGCCCGAGGGGCTACCTCATCTCATCACAACACAATACGTTTCTGAATCTGACACCTGGCGAAGCGGCGACGGTTTACGACGGGACAGACCCTAATGGGATTACCTTTAACCCCGCCCTTTGGAACAGCGTTGCAGCCTTCAACCTGGGATTGGCGAGTGAAGTTGAAAACGGCCAGCAGTTTATTAAGGCCACCAACAAGCAATGGGATGAAGCTATCTACGTTGGAGACGTCTTCCGGATCACTCCCAAACTGACCATCGATGCCGGTCTGCGGTGGGAGTATTACCCGATGGTTAGCCGGGATGGCGTCAGCAAGTTTGAGGTGTACGACACTGCCACCAACCAGATGTATCTGGGCGGGCTTGGCAACAATGATGTTCACCTCAACAATACAGCGCTCGGAGTGACCAGCAGCAAGACCTTGTTCGCTCCGCGTCTCGGCTTCGCCTACCAGTTCGATGACAAGACGGTGATCCGCACCGCGTTCGGGATGACCTATGATTCGCTGCCGCTTCAGCGGCCGCTGCGCGGATTCTGGCCCTATACGATTGGGGCGGACAACTTCGTTTCACTGACCGGTGTCAGCAGTGTCGACACCCAGTACCTGCCGTATGCAAACTTCAACTCCTCCGCCAATACGGTGAATGACATTCCGGGCTCGCCGGTAACTTCGGGAGGTCTGGCCGATGGCGTTCCGCTCATCCAGGCTCCTGCCGGATTCCAGTCGGGAGTCATCACCCCTCCAGGTAACGTCACTGTCGGGACGATGAATCCTGGCGCGTTCAAACGTGGTTACGTTGAATTCTGGAATTTCACCATCCAGCGGAAACTGCCGGGCGACGTCCTGTTGAACGTCGGTTACGTTGGCAACCACCTTGTCCACGAGTTCAATGGTCGTAACCCGAACGCAGCTCCTTTGGGAGCTGGAAGCGATGGCGAACCGCTGAATGCTGCCTTCGGCCGCACGGGCGGAACCTATCTCTTCCAGGGTTATCTGGATTCCCACTACAACTCTCTCCAGGTTTCGCTTGACCGTCACGTTACCCATGGCCTGTTCCTTCAGGGTTCTTACACTTACTCGAAGGTGATCGGCTACATGGATGACGAGGGATGGGCAAACGGCCTTTACTTCAACTGCCCTGGCAATTCTTTGTTGCCCAACGGGTGCCAGGGCTTGAACCGGCACACGCTGAGCTTCGACCACACTCACGTGCTGAAGATGGCGTTCATCTACAATTTGCCCTTCGGAGCAGGCGAGAAGTTCGCCACCAGCGGGGCCGCCAGTGCAGTCCTTGGCGGCTGGCAGGTCAACGGCATCATCACGGGGATTTCGGGCTCACCGCTCTTCCCGAGTCAGGACTCCAGCTTCCTGAACACGCCTGGAACGTCGCAGGTTCCGGACTTTGCTGGTGGCCTCCAGATGACAAAGGGTACGGGGACTGGCCAGCAGTGGTTCAACACTACGGCCTTTGTTCCGAATGAAAACGTCCAAATCGGGAATTCAGGCCGTGGATTGTCATGGCTGCGTGGACCTGGACTCACACAAATGGATCTCAGCCTCTTCCGCACCTTCAAGCTCACAGAGCGCTTCAAACTGAAGATGCGGGCTGAAATGCTGAACTTCAGCAATACTCCTCACTGGAGCAACCCGAACACGACCTGCACCATCACGAGCGCCGGTGTTTGCGGTGGAAGTATGGGGCAGATCACGAGTGCGTTTGGAGAGCGGATCTTCCAGCTCGGAGCTGAAATCAACTTCTAAATTGGCTGCCGGAAGCATGCCGCAGGGGACACTGCATTGGGTTCACTGCGACATGCCACGGCCTGACCTGATTTACTCATGACGGCGGGTGGGGACTGAAAAGTCTCCACCCGCTTTTTTTTGGAGAGCGATGCGAGGTCGATCGGGAATGACGCAGGTGACGGGAAAACGCGTATTGGCTACAGCCCTCCGTGGCTGTTAGAATCTAAAAGATGGTTGGGAATATGCGGCGTTTACTGTCACTGGTTATTTTGCTGGCAGCGTTCAGCCCCTTTCTGCGCGCGCAATCCGCGAGCCTGGCAGAGCAATCCAAACATGCCGGAGAACTGATGGCTTCCGGGCGGTATGAAGAAGCCATCCCCATCTATCGCGCCCTGGTCAAAGCAGTACCTGGCAACGCAGGACTGGTTACGAATCTTGGCTTGGCCTGCCATATGGCTGGCCACGAGCAGGAAGCAATAACCCAGTTCACGAAGGCCTTGAAGCTCGACCCCCACAACGTTCCAGCCCACCTCTACCTCGGGTACGCTTATCTGAGTCTGGGCGAGCCTGAAAAGGCTATTCCTCACCTGGATGTCGCGGTGCGCGCCGACCCCTCTGACGGAGGCTTGAGGGGAAACCTTGCGGAAGCTTTGTTCGCGGTAAGGAGATATCGCGAAGCGGCAACGCAATTTGAAAAATTGTCCCAGGTGAATTCGAGCAGCCCGGAAGTGTGGTACCGGCTTGGCCTTTGCTATCAGGAGTTGTCGCAGGAAAGCTTCGATGCGCTCCAGAAAACCGCCCCCGGATCGAGCTACTGGCTGGCGCTGGTGGCCGATTCACGTGCCAAAGCAATGCAACTGAGCAGCGCGTTCTATTTATATCGTCAGGCCATTGCCAAGAACCCGAAGCTTCGTGGCGTTCATGCGGCGTTAGCGGCAGTCTATGAAAAAACCGGACACGCTGACTGGGCCAAAACGGAACAGCAGCGTGAAGCGCAACTGGGCAAACCCAACTGCGCGGTTGAAAAACACGTGTGTGCATTTCGTGCAGGACGCTATCAGGAACTGGCGGGCTTGGCCGGGAGGACCCCGGAAATCTATTATTGGGAGACCCGTGCCTACCGGAAGCTGGCGATTGAGGCCCTCGGTCATTTGGGGCAGCTTCCTCCTTCTCCGCAGCTCCATGAACTTCTCGCGAAGATTCACACCGAAGAGCGCCAGTTTCCCGGGGCCGTTGAGGAATGGCAGAAGGCATACCAGCTGTCAGGAAAGAATGTGGACGTCGGAAAGCAACTGGTCATTGCCCTGTTTCAGGTTCAGAATTTCACTGAAGCACGGCATCTTCTGGAGGGAATGCTTCAGCAGCGGCCGAAATCTGCGGAGCTGAACTACCTTTTCGGGTTCACCCTGCTGAGCCTGAAGCAGGCCAAAGAAGCCGCGCGTTACCTGCAGATTTCACTGCAGTTGGACCCAACTTCCCTGGTGGCTCACAGTTCGCTGGCGCAAGCCTACCTTGCTATGGGTGAATCCAAGCAGGCCCTACCCCATCTCAAAGCAGCACTGCCAATTGACAACGACGGCAGCATCCACTACCAGCTTGCCCGGGCATACCAGTCGAGCGGCCAGCCTGAACTGGCCCGGACAATGCTTCAGCAATACCAGAAGATCCATAATGCAAGGCAGGCCGAGCAGCAGAACCTGCAAGAAGAGGTCCAGATCACGGCTCCCGGGCCGGGCTAGAATGTTCAGTTGAGGGTATGAATTCCAGTGCGCTCGGGTTAGCTGGAGGGCTCGTCCACCTTCAAAAACTGATTGGCTTTCACGCCTTGAAGGCGCTGCACAATGCCGCTGGGCCAGCGGATTTCAACCTCGTCTACCAGGGCAGTTTTGCCCAGCCCGAAGTGCACGCCGAAATGGCTGGATGAAGCATAGCCAACTGCGCTGGTCATGTGGTTATGCTGTTTTCCGATCCGGATGCGCGCGCCGATGCCGTCGCGGTTGCTCTTGTGGCCCACCAGGTTCAAAATCAGCCAGTTGTTTTCGCCCGGGCTGATGTTTTCCCACACTTCGGCGGGGCCTTGCAGTGACGACGTGACGACGTCGATTTTTCCGTCCCTGTTCAGGTCTGCGAATGCGGCGCCCCGATGCGCCAGTGGTACCTGGAAGTCTTTCCCGGCATCACGTGAGAGATCGGCAAACGTGCCGTTACCCAGGTTCGCAAAAATACTGTTGGGCTGCTTGTAGGTGGTTGCTTCAAAAAGCTCCACGTTGTTGTCCACGTGCGAGTTTGCCGTAAACAGGTCCTTCAATCCATCGTTGTTGAAATCGAAAACTCCCAGGCTCCATCCGCTTCGCGTAGCGGACAGCACGCTGAGACCGCTGCTGTAAGTGGCGTCTTCAAACATGCCCTTTCCCATATTACGGAACAGCGGAAAAGTCTCATTGGAAAGGTCGGTGATGAAAACGTCGGGAAGCCCATCATTGTTGTAGTCGCGGAAATCTACGCCCATGTTGGAAACGGGTTCGCCGTTGTTCAGCAGCGCGGCGCCGGCAAAAAGCCCCACTTCCTCAAACGTTCCGTCGCCGCGATTGTGATAAAGGAAATTGGCCATATTGTCGTTGGTGACGTAGACGTCCATATGGCCGTCGTTGTCATAATCGGCAAACCCGACAGCCATGCCGCGGCCGACGTGTTTTCCAAAACCGGCCTTATCTGTAACGTCCTCAAACGTGCCGTCCCGGCGGTTCCGGTAAAGCGTGCACGTCAGGCCCTCATAATATTTCGGGTGGCAGTAGGTTCTGATGTTTCGGGCGCGGTCGCCGCAGAAGCGGTTGTTCTCCAGAGAAAACTTGGAGTAGTTCACCACGAACAGATCAAGCCAGCCGTCGTTGTCATAATCGAACCACCCTGCGCCAACGGCCCACTTGTCGCTCTTGATGCCGGCATGTTTCGTGACGTCTTCAAACGTGCCGTCACCGCGGTTCCGGTAGAGAATGTTATGGAAGAGTCCGGCAACAAACAGGTCGGTGTGTCCGTCGTTGTCATAATCCGCTGCGGCAGCGCCCATCGAATAGCCGGCTCCTTCAAGTCCAGCCTCCTGGGTGACGTCGGTAAACTTCATTCCGCCTTCATTGCGGTACAGGTGGTTGAAGTATTTGGGATCATCTTTCTTCATCGAGGGAAGGGCGGCCCCATTCGTGAAAAAAATGTCGGGCAAGCCGTCGCCATTGTAATCGAACAGCGCCAGTCCGCCGGGCATGCTTTCGATGAGTCGTTTCTCCGGAGTGGGGCTGTTTTCCACGGTGAAATGGACGCCCGCGGAGGAGGCAACGTTGCGGAACCGGATGGGATCAACTTTGGGCGTCGACGGGGCCGCAAATCCAAATCGGCTGGTCAATAGGGGAAAGCAAAGGCCTGCTGCGCCTGCTCTCAGCAAATCGCGTCTGTTCAATTTTTCTGCCATCAGCAGACGTATTTCCCAGGATTGCTCATGCGGATATCTTGCCATTTGAGGAGAATGTGAGTCAATACGAAGGACGGCAACTGTGGCTTTGCGGAGGCGCACCGGCGACCCTTTGGGCGCATTGGGTGGGATATAATCGGAGGAAGCTCCGTTGCTCTGCGAGCATAACGGTTTTCCGGCGGGGCCGGGCGGTTCTGAGCCAGGGAAGAACTGCCTGACAATACTTTTCCCGTAAGGAGCCGGTTTTATGCAAGACATTCGCGCCGCGGCAGTGCAATTTGAACACGTTGCCGGTGATAAACCGGCCAATCTGGGCAAGATCCGCGGATTTGTCGAGCGGGCCGCGCGCGAGCAGGTTGAGCTGATCCTGTTCCCGGAGTGCTGCATCACGGGCTATTGGTTCCTTCGGAACCTTTCCCGCCCGGAGCTTGCCGCGCTGGCTGAGCCGGTTTTTGACGGGCCGTCATCGCAGATACTGATGGCGCTGTCGAAGCGGCACGGGATGACCGTGGGCGCGGGACTGGTGGAAGCGGCTGAAGATGGCGCTCTTTACAACACCTACGTGGTTGCGATGCCAGATGGCACGGTACGCCGCCACCGCAAGCTCCATGCGTTCATCAGCGAACATATCTCCTGCGGATCCGAATACACCGTCTTTGACACTCCGCAGGGATTCCGGGCGGGCCTGCTGATCTGTTATGACACCAACCTGATTGAAAATGTCCGCATCACGGCCCTCCAGGGAGCCGAAGTCCTTCTGGCTCCGCACCAGACCGGAGGCTGCCGGACGCGTAACCCGCACCGGATGGGGATTATCGACCGGCAACTCTGGGACAACCGTGCTCAGGATCCGGAGGCGATCGAGCAGGAGTTTCGAGGTCCCAAAGGCCGGGAATGGCTGATGCGCTGGCTTCCCAGCCGCGCTCACGATAACGGTATGTTCCTGATCTTCAGCAACGGCGTGGGTGTTGACGACGACGAGATCCGAACCGGCAACTCCATGATCCTCGATCCTCACGGGCGGATCCTGGCTGAGACCTGCAAGGCGGGCGATGACATGGTCATCGCCGATCTGGATGGCTCGCTGGTAGGGCCCAGTGGCGGGCAGGACTATCTGAAGGCCAGGCGGCCTGACCTCTATGGCCTGCTGACCGAAAGGACCGGCCGGGAACAAGACGCGCGAAGCCTGAAATTCAAAGAGTAGAGGTTTGCTGTAGGAGTGCTCGCGAGGCACTATTTGTAGCCTGGCTTTTGTGCGAGCCGGCCATCGGTTCCAGCGGCAGACCGCCTTTGTTCTCAATTGCGACCGTATAGCCCGCGGGAACATCGAGCTGGTAGGCAAGCTTTCCGCCCTGTTTCTTCCATCGCAGCGAGACCGCTCCCTCCGGGACCGGGATGCGTCCTTCGCACGAATTCAGTTGTGCGTCAGTAAACCGTAGCTGAACCCGCTTCTTCACCCAGTCGACCTGGTAGAGCCCCAGAACATCGCGATAGAGCACGTTGACAATATGCGAAGCAAAGCCATGGTCGAGACTGGCCCTCGTATCAATGTTCTCCCACAGCGTTCCGGTACGCTCAGCCATATATAACAGATATTCCCTGGATTCGTCGATCAGCTGCCGGCATGACCCGTAACGCGACAGTAATTCGAGGCGCAGGACATTGCCGATAAATGCGTTCGAAGCGTGAATTTCTGGAAATCGCTTCGTCTGTTTACGCGAAGGGCCGAAATCCTTCAGCAACACATTCCAGAGAGTGCTGAAGGTTTCGGGCGTGGCGGTGCCAAGGTAGAACGCATAATACTGGCAGGTCTCGGTCCGGTTGCGTGTCGGGAGCAGCTTCCCCTGTTTTCGGATAGCGTTGTCCACAAAAAAACGGCCGTCGAACGACTGCTGCCGGATGGCTTCGCGGACCGCCTCTGCCTGTTCCGCCCACGCCGGAACCTGATACAATTTCCCCGCTGCCTCCAGTGCCGCCGCGTAAAGCATGTTGGTGGGATAGTTGACGTCCTGGGTATAGTCGTTCGCCGCCGACCATTCGATGAAGATCCAACTTTTCAGTTTCTCCAGCAGCCCATTCTCGTTCTGAAAGGGACGAAAATAATCGAACAGCTTTACGATCTTGGGCCGCAGCGCGACCAGCATTTCCCGGTTGCCGCTGCGCTCGAAATATTCCTGCAACTGCAGAACAAACCAGAGCGCCCAGTTGGGAATGAACTGTCCGTTGTAGTGGTCGGCCGGATAACACATGGGCAGCATTCCCTCGGGAAGGTGTGGGAAGCTTGCGGGCAGAAGGAAGTTTTCAAAGAAAGCATCTTCGATGGTTGAGCCGCCACTGAGGCGGTGTTCCACGCGCGAGGTAAAGTAGCTGTCACACAGCCAGCCCGCCCGCTCGCGCGAAGGGCAGTCCATAAAGAGATCAACTGAGTTTTGCCGAAAAGTCTCCCGGCCCGCGGCAAAAAGCAGGTTCAAGCCTTCATCGCTGGAATCAAAATGCGCCGTCCAGACGGTCGGATTGACATACTCACGAAGGTAAATTTGCGAAATCTCGCAGTCGCCTTCCAACGCCAGGAATTTGAGGAACCGGAGTGTGTAAGGTTCAAACGACTCCAGGTGGTAGTCGCCCGGGCTCAGTTCATAGGCCATGATGTTGACCGTTTCCAGGCGTTTGAAGTCGACATCGCCGTTCACCAGCATCTCGTCGAAAGTCAGGTAGAGCCTGGTGCGAGTCCGAACCCTGACCCGCGCGCCGATAAAGCCGGTCAGGTTGGTCCCAAAATCGAACAGGTGGAAGCTTTTCGCGCCAAGCGGGAAGGACGATGCCCAGGAGTAACGCTCCTGAAGATGCGTGGAGCTCAGGTTGGCAACGTGTTGCAATTTAAAGGAAGGAACCTCCGTGAGCTGCTCTTCTGCAAAGCCCAGAAGCTCCGGCCCAATATCGGTCATGAAGCGAGGCTTCCAGGGTTTGGCAACTTGTCCTGAAACCGTTAGGTCCCCTTGCAGGATGCGCTGCTCGGGTTGCCGCCGGCTGAATTGCGGGTAGGGAACCCGGCGGGGAATGAGCTGCTTTTCGGCTGAGGTGCTGCAGGGTTCCGGGCGGACCGTTTGTTTCGGACTGCTGCGCCAGTCATCAACGCCGGAACGAAGATGGTAGACCTCTGAAAAAGCGCGCTGGAATGAATATCGCTCGACTTTTTGCACGCGCTGGGAGAGGATTTTTGCCTCCATTGATTTTTCGCCGCTCCCGGTTGCGGCAGGAATTTGACTTCCCGCAGACAATTTCCGCCTGCAGGAAAGACGGCTGGTTCAGGATGTAAAAGCTGTTGATGTTATATCCCGCAACTTCAATGGCCACCACATTGGTTCCTGCAGAGAGGTCGCGGGTGAGGTCCCACTCGTCCACGCGGTAATACCCATGAGGCCCACGCGCCGGACCACAGCCCTTGAACTCGCCGTTCACGAAAAACCGGTAGAGCGTTGAGGCGGCTGCACGCAAAAGCACCGGCTTCCCGCGCGGCGGCTCGAATACCGCTCGAAATCCTACGGACAGATTCATTTCGGTCTCCCGGCCTTTGGGCCATACCGGCTTCGCAACCTGAAAGAAAGCGTGGTCTGCCGGCGTGGAATCGGCCGAAGACGTGGAGCTATTATCCCCAGCAAGCGAGGGTTTTCCGGCGGGGACCAGTAACGAACTGCCGCACAGCGTTAACCATTGTCTGCGATTCATTGTTTCCTGCTTTTATCAGGCCCAGTGGCTCGGGGTCAACCTGCAAATAGACTCAGATACAAACCTTTCAAGCCGTCCGTACGGTCATCTGCGGGGTGCCGGGATGCTCCCGCTGCCGGCATCCGCCGGGCCCCTTCAGTGTTCGTGCCGGTGCAGATGCGAGTGGGCGTGGACCTGGCCCGACCTGTGCACGTGCAGATGTGAGTGCATCAGACCTGTAGATTTCAGCAGTGGCGCATCGCTCAGGATCTCGGACGGCGGGCCGGCGGCGGCGATGCGCCCTTCGTGGAAAACGAAGCATTCATCGGCGATGTCTTCAGTGATGTCGAGATCGTGCGTTGTGGTGATGATGGTTTTGGCGCCGCCTCTTGCCCGCACCAGGAAATCGATCATGTGGCTGGCGCTTTTGGGATCAAGCGCGGCCGTGGGCTCATCAAGCAGCAGGATTTCCGGGTCCAGAATAAGCACCGAAGCCAGCGCCACGCGCTTCTTCTCGCCCATCGAGAGATGATGCGGCGAGCGATCCTTCAGATGAGTAATCTCCAGCATCTCGAGGGTTTCGGCGATCTTCCTGCGGACCTGATCGGCCGGCCATCGAAGCTGCAGAGGCCCGAAGGCCACCTCGTCAAAAACCGTGGGTGAAAAGAGCTGGACGTCGGGATTCTGGAAGACCAGTCCGACGCGGCGGCGGAAATCCAATCCGAAGCCGTCGTTCTGGATGCTATCTTCGGTGAGCGGCCTGCCGCAGAAGCGCACCGTTCCTTCGTCCGGAAAGCAGAGGCCGTTCAGAATGCGCAGCAGAGTTGATTTGCCGGAACCGTTCGCTCCCAGCAGGGCAACGCGGCTGCGCGCGTTCACCCTCAAGTCGAGATGGTTGAGCGCTGTCACCTCGCGGTAGCGATAGGTAACATCCGAAAGCTCAAAAACCGGGACCTGCCCGGCGTCGTTTGGATTTGTTGTCATCATCGTCCCAACCAGAATGCGGTGATGGACACCAGGGCGAATGCCGCCAGCATAGCCCAGTCCAGGGCCCGAACCTGGAATTCATCCAGTGTGGGAACGTCGCCACGATAGCCGCGCGACTGCATGGCCAGATAAACCTCGTTGCTGAGGTCGAACGTTTTTGACATCAGGACGCCGGCGCTTGAGACCGCCACCCGGCGGCGCTCGCGGCCCGTCAGTTCGCCGATCATGCGGCTGCGGCGCGATTCAAACATGTCGTGCGCGCTCTGGAGCACCAGGAACAGATAGCGATAGGTCATGCCGAGGATGGTGACCATCACGGCCGGCACGTGAAGCACACGCAGCGTTTTGAGCACATGGTTCCACGGAGTGGTGAGCACCAGCAGCACGCACAAGGTGGCCGCGGTTTCCACCCGCAGCACCAGGTAGCCCGCACTTGCAAGGCCCTGTGCCGTGACGCTCCATCCGAGCACGGGAAGATGATAGACCACCCGGCCCGGAGTGACAAAGGGAGCCGGCAGTGCAATCACGCCCGTAAACAGGAGCACCGCAATCCAGACCCTTTTCAGCAAGACGCCGAACGATACGTGGGAGAGCGCCGCCAGCACGATGGCAACTGCAAAGAGTCCGGCAATCACGGCAAAACTGCGGCTGGCTGCGGCGGGGACAATCAGGGCAAGAATTCCCAGCAGCTTGACGCGCGGATCGAGGCGCTGCAGCAGGCCCTCGGCACGCGCCGTCTGTTCGGCGTAGAAGGCATGTTCCATGGCGTCCACAAAGCCTGCCGTGGTGCGTTCCAGAAAGGCCCGATTGACGCTGTGCTTTGCCGCCATCGCCTAGCTTTCCTCCGTTCGCGCCGGGGCATGGGACGGTCCGGGACGGATTTTCCGTGCGATCCAGCCGGCCAGGATGGCGAGAAGGATGATGGTCCCGATCCCAAAAACGGCTGAAAGGATGTAGCCGAAAGCCGCGCTATGCACGAACGACGGAGAATAATCGGGGAAGGGCGCCGTCCAGACATTGGCGAGGCGCTCCAGGCCGCTCGGAGGCATGGCCGGCGGCGCAACATTTCTTGAAGCCGCTGCCATCTGTTGTCGCGCGGCCGGGTTGGAGAAATCACGGGCGCTCCATTCGCCCCAGGCCTTTCCCGCGGCCAGCAGGCCCAGCGGGGCCAGCACCATCAGCAGACCGACGGCGGTCCACAGGGGCCTGGCCGCTTTCCAGCCGTTCATCGCCTCCTCCTGCTGCGCCTCCCCACGGGGCAAGGGAACACCTGGAGCGGTGAAGCGGAGGAGAGCCGGATTCACTCTCTGCAGGTAAGCCACAATGCCGCCGGTCACCACCAGTTCGGCGAGCCCTGCAAACGTGAGATGGCCAATCATGATGGCCGGGATGGCGATGCTCAGCGGATAGGGCGCATAGAGCGGTGCTCCCGTGGCGCTCCTGAAGAAGTGAGGCTGAAGGCCCAGTTCGATGGCGGCGCACAGGGCCGCTCCGTTGATGGCCAGGTAACCGCCCAGGGCCGCCGCCACCACGCGCCGGGATGAGGTGATGGGAGACCGGCCCGCAACCGCGCGATAGACCAGCCATGCGACGAGCGAACCCACAATGGCCATGTTGAAGCAGTTGGCGCCCAGGGCGGTAACGCCGCCGTCGCCAAAAAAGAAAGCCTGGATGAAGAGCGCCGTCGAAAGGGTCAGAATCGAGGCCCAGGGACCCAGCACGACGCTGGCGATGCCGACTCCCAGCGGGTGCACCGTGGTGCCGCCCGGGATGGGAATGTTGAACATCATGATGACAAACGAGAACGCCGCGAAGACGGAAATCAGCGGCACCAGGCGAGTGAGCAGGAGTTTGCGCGTCTTGCGCAGGGCCACGTACCAGAACGGCACGGCACTGCCGTAGAGTGCCGCACAGGTGGCAGGGCTGAGATATCCGTCAGGAATATGCATCGATGCGTTTCCGTCTGACAGGCTGGCCAAGTCCTCGGATTACCGTAAAGCCTAATTATAGATCGAATTCCGGCGGGGGCGGAGGGGAAGACGCAGCGCTGGAGTGCGCGGCGCAACCTCGATCGTCATCCAGGCTGCCGGTTCCGGAATCGGGGCTTCGTGCCACAGGTTTGAACATATCTTTCGCAGTTGGGCGCAGGTGCGGTACACTTTTCGCGCAGGGATCAGAAGACCAGCGCAAAGGCGGTACCATGACGAAAACGGGCGTTTTTTATGTGGGAGTTGATCTCGGCGGCACGAGCCTGAGGGCTCTTGTGGCTGACGACGAATACAAGACGCTTGGCGTGAAAAAGGTCCGGACTGTCACGACAGGAGGGCCGGCCCGGCTGATCCGTAAAATCGCTACGCTGGTGGAGCGCACGCTCGACGAGGCGGGGATCACCCGGTCGCGCGTGCGGGCGGTGAGCGTGGGCGCTCCGGGACCGATTGACCGTGCCCGGGGCATTGTGGAGGAAGCCCCGAATCTGGGTTGGCGGCGGGTGCCGCTCCGCTCGGAACTTCGCCAGTTGCTGCGCGTCCCGGTGTTTGTGGAGAACGACGTCAACGTGGGGCTGGCGGGTGAACATGCTCTGGGCGCGGGCCGCGGCGCCAAGAATGCGGTGGGGATTTTTGTGGGAACGGGAATCGGCGGAGCTTTGATCCTGAACAGTGAGCTTTATGAAGGCAGCCGCGGTGGCGCGGGAGAGATTGGCCACACCGTCCTGGTGGTTGACGGGCCCCTCTGCGGATGCGGCCGGCGAGGCTGCGCGGAGGCGCTGGCCAGCCGCACGGCCATGGAGCGCGACGTGCGCGCGGCCATCAAGGCGGGTCGCAAGAGCAACGTGCTGAGGATCATGAAGAAGAAGAACAAAGCGCGCATGACCAGCAGCATTATTGCCGCTGCCCTGAAGAAAGACGACCCGTTGATGCGCGAAGTGATGGAGCGGGCACAATTCCACCTGGGAATCCTGTGCTCGAATGCGGTGAACCTTCTGGACCCGGAATGCGTGGTAATCGGGGGAGGCATCGTCGAAAGACTGAAAGACTCATACGTCGATCCCATTCGTCAAACGGCCTTCGAATATTTTCTGCGGCCCGCGGACCGCGAGCGGGTGAGGATTGTGCCGGGCACGCTGGGTGACAACGCGGGAGCGCTGGGCGCCATTGTGCTGGCCAAGCAGCGGCTGATGTGAGGGTCCGGTGACGGAGAATGATTGCGATGGCAGAACATAACCTGGAGCACACGATAGCTCTTCTGACCCGAACGCCTGCGACACTCGATGCCCTTTTGCGCGATCTGCCGGATGCATGGACCCGCCGGAATGAAAGTGAAAACACCTGGAACGCGTTCGACATTGTCGCCCATCTGATTCACACCGAACGCACGGACTGGATGCCGCGAGCACGAATCGTGCTGCAATCGGGCGAGAGCAGGACGTTTGAACCTTTTGACCGCTCAGGATACGTAAAGGAAAGCCAGGGCAGGACTCTGGTCCAGTTGCTGGATGAATTTGCACGCCTGCGGAAGGAAAGTCTTGCCGGGCTGCGCGCCCTGGACCTGCGGCCGGAAGACCTTGCGCTGCGCGGCCGGCATCCGGCTTTTGGAGTGGTTACTCTGGGACAGTTACTGGCCACCTGGGCGGCGCATGACTTGACGCACCTGCACCAGCTTTCGAGGGTGATGGCCCACCAGTATCGTGAGGCCGTGGGTCCATGGGCGGCATACCTTGGCGTGTTGAAGTGCTCCGGCCACAGCTCACCCCTGTGAAATCTTGAGCGGTATCACTCTGCAACTGACTCAGCTGACCGCATGTCGCCGCGAACGGCGCCGGGGACGGAAACTCGGCGTCCCGGGTGAAGTCATGGCGTGGCCATGCTCAAAGGTCTTCACGCAAAGGCGCAAAGGCCGCTGGATGCTCAGCAGCAGTTGACCCTCAGGCCCGCTCGCCGAATGACCACCACAGGTGAGCGGTTCTTCGCTAGAGCGAATCCATAAACACAAAGTAGGATGAACCCCGCAGCCCGGCGGGGATGGATTCGCGCCTCTGGTCGGTCAGAACAATTTGAAAGCTTTGCGCCGGCCGTGAGGGATCCTCGAACAGATGGACGGGCGAATAGCCGCCCATGACTGTGGGTTCGATGAGAGCCAGTTTTTCGAGTATGGCGTAAAGCAGCTGGCCGGCGGGAGCCATGGGGGTTTCGAAGCCCGCTGTGGCGAAACTCACGGTGGCTCCCGTCTCGTAAAAATACCAGACAAGACACGCGCAGAGATCGACGGCTTTCTCAAACCTTTCCAGCCTCTCCGGCTGCGTGTCGGGAATCCGGGGGTCAAACACCAGCCGCAGGCGGCGCTCGTCTTCGCGGGTAAATTCCCGCACCTTCAGCTGCCTCACCCTTGCCGTCGCCTTCCAGTCGACGTGGCGGGCGGAGTCGCTTTGCTGGTAGTCGCGGATGGCGTAGAGGTCGTGGCTGCGCCCTTTCAGATAGCTGTCCAGTTCATTCCCGACCTGCGGCAGGACCTCAAAAAACTTTCGAGTGGGCTGCACACTGGGCAGCACCAGCACCTCCCGGGTGCAGGGAAATGTCTGGGTCTTGCGAAGGAAGCCGAAGGGGAAGCGGGTACTGATGCGGAGGCTTGACTGCGAATAGCTGCCTCGCTTTGGAAACGTGAGCGTTACGTCCCGGCTGGCGGAAGAGCGGCGGGGGATGTAGGGAATGTAAACGTCCTGGCTGAGAATCGACGGAGTGGAGACCACCGGACGCCTGCGTCTCCTTCTTCGTGCAACCCCACGGCCTGAGATGGAAACGGAAAACGTCGGGTAGAATTGCTTCCGGTTCTCAAGCCGAAGGCGTGCGAGGATGGAATGTCCGGCAAATATGTGATCGGGGAGCGCCAGGTCGATTTCAAGCCCCCGCAGGACCATTCTGGACAGCACGCCGGAGGCCAGGATGGCGGCAAGCAGGCAGGAGAGCATGATGAACAACAGGTTGTTTCCCGTGTTCAGGGCCGCCACCGTAATCACCGCGATCATGGCCAGGAAAACAACGCCCTCGCGGGTGAACTCATATTCGACTTTGGCCATCCAGTACTGGAGTGCAGTTCTTCGCGCCAGTCCGGGAACAACGCGGAGGGCAACCAGCACAGCCAGCAGCAGCGAAATGGCCGCCACAACCGCCGCCTGCTTGTAGTAGCCCAACTGGCTGAGGCCTGTGGCGTAAAGTGCCAGGAAGAGCGCCAGCGTGAGGCCGAAGAGCGCCAGGAAGAACCGCCGCCATGCCGCGCGGTCAATGCCTGCAAGCCACTCGCGCACTGCGGAGCGGAACCCGCCTGAAAGTCTGTTGGACTGGACATCAGTGGCCATCCATCCTCCCGTAATTGATCTTACGGCACAATGGAGCCCCGCCTTGAGTGAGTGGCGCGAGAGTCCCTTTCTGCCTCTTATTTAACCGTTTATTTAATTTTAAGGGAGGTCAAGAAACGTTTGGCCCCGTTTTTGCGTCTAATCAAACGTGTGGCGGGATGCAAAGAAATGGGGCAAACACCACAGAAAGCGAGGTCAGAAGGTATGACTATGAAGAAAGTATATAACACAAAGTGTTTTCAGAAAGTTCTTTCCATCGGGAGTTGTCTCGTCCTGGTCTCGTTGATGGTTTTCCTGACACCGGCGGCCAGTCGGGCCGACGTGGGGCCTTCCAATGCTGAGATGACGGCCGGCGTTCAGGGCCGCCTTTACCATGCCGGGATCTTTAAACATGGTCAGGTGACCGTTGAGGTCAAAAACGGAATTGCGACGCTGACAGGCACGGTGGATAGTTACGGGCAGGAGATGCGAGCGATTCGCGCCGCCCGAAACCAACACGGAGTTATCGGAGTGGTGGACAACATTCAGGTGAGCGCAGAGGACGTAAGCCCCCAGCAAATCGTCCAGAAAGCGCGACACGAGGTCCTGATGTATCCGTACTACACCGTCTTTGACCACATCACTTTTTCCATGGAAGGAAACCGATTGACAGTGGCCGGGCAGGTGACGCAACCCTTCAAGAAATCCGACCTGGGTAATATCCTGGCCGGCATCCGGGGCGTGGCTTATCTGAAGAACGATATCCAGGTACTGCCGTTGTCCACTTTCGACGACCACATCCGGGCGGAAATTGCCGAAAGGATCTACGGTGACCCGATGTTCTCGAATTACGCCAACCAGGCCAACCCGCCCATCCACATTATTGTGGACAACGGGAATGTGACGCTCTACGGCGCCGTGAACAGCAAAGTGGAGCGCCAGAAAGCGGAGATCGACGCCCGATTTGCAACAACCTATCTGGGACTGAAAAACAATTTGCGCATTGAATCGTAATGGACTGCCACACACCTCACGGGCCCGCGGAAAGCCACCTGCTGCCGCGGGCTTCTTTTTTCCGGGCGGCGTTGGGAAGAACGCGGCGCGGCTTTCTGCCGGGTCTTGCTGATTGACAGATTGTTCCCGGCCATATTAATGTTGATGTCATGAAATCGAAAAATGAGAGCGAACGTTTAGCACGGATTGTAAGACTGGACCAGGTGGATTCCCTCCAGTTGCTTTCAGCAAAGACCGGCGTGCCGGCGGAGAAGCTGGCCGAACGCTGGCAGTCCGGTTCTCGCGGAGACGCTCATCGGGCTTCCGGCAAAAGGTTAAAGAAGTTGGCCCCTCCCAGGGGAACCGTTCCATACTCCACAGGTTCCTGAGACCTTCTTTTCACCCAGGCTGTGCAGGGCCCCGAGGCATTCCTGCCTTTGAGCGGAGAAGTGTATAATGGCAGCCGAGGCAGCCTAATGCCGAAGATTGTTGCCGCCGTCCTGGCGATTTATTCCGCCTTCCTGATCCAGCTGAGCCTGCCCAATTTGCCTGCTCGCATTCCGGTACATTTTAACGGCGCGGGGAAGCCGAACGGATGGGGCAGTCCGCACACCCTGTGGGTGCTGCTTGTTTTTCAAATGCTGCTGGCCGGTATCATGCTGTCGATGTCGCTGTGGGGCCGCCGGTTTCCCGGGTCCATTCACCTTGGCACCCGAAGGCTCAGCGATTTCACGCCCGAACAGCGTGAGCGCATCTGGCCGTTGCTGGACCAGATGGCGGGATGGCTGAGCGTTATGACCAGCCTTTTATTCGTCTTTATCATTCGCGAGTCCATCCGGGCTGCCGAATCCTCCAATCCCGAGTTCCATGCGGGTTGGGCGGCGCCCCTGTTTGTGGTTGGTATGGTTGGCCTGGCGTTTTATTATTTGCGGCGCATCAGCAAAACGGCAGTGGCTCCCGAGGGCTGACGGCTGGCAGGACGCGCCCTTACCCGTTTCAATACGACCCGCGATGTGTCGGCTGGCCCACCGATTCTGCGTCCAAGGTTACAGCGGCACCGGAACACTCCGCACAATTTCCTGCAGAACCGATTCCACCTGGTTCGACCGTGTCAGAGTGGAAGCGTAGCTTGAGCTCACACCCAGCCGGTGGGCGAATACGGGCAGGACGAGTCGCTTGACGTCGTCCGGGATGCAGTAATTCCGCTCTTCCACCAGCGCCAGGGCCTGAGCGGCGCGGTAGAGCATCATGGATCCCCGTGGGCTGACACCCAGGGTCAGATCGGGATGATGGCGGGTTTTTTCAGTGATGGCCAGAAGGTAATGGATGAGCGCATCGTCAACGCTGACCCGCCGGACCGACTGCTGAACCTCCACCACCTCGCCGGCGGTCATGCAGGGCTGAATCTTCGAGAGCGGGTCCGCCAGAGCAAAATTTTTCAGGATTTCCTTTTCGCTCTCCGCCGGCGGATAGCCAATCCGCAGCCGCATGAGGAAGCGGTCAAGTTGCGATTCCGGGAGCGGGTAAGTGCCGTGGTGCTCGATCGGGTTTTGCGTGGCCACTACCATGAAGGGCTGCGGCAGAGGGTAGGTGTGGTTGTCCACGGTTACCTGGGACTCGTTCATGGCCTCGAGCAGCGCGCTCTGGGTCTTGGGCGTGGTGCGGTTAATCTCATCGGCGAGAACGATGTTGGCAAAAACCGGGCCGGGCCGGAATTCAAAACTGTCCGTCTGCTGGTTGAAGATGCTGATGCCGATAACGTCTGAGGGCAGCATGTCGGACGTAAACTGGATGCGCTGGAACGAGCAGTCAAATGACCGGGCCAGCGAATGGGCCAGGGTGGTCTTGCCGACCCCGGGAACGTCCTCGATCAGCAGATGTCCCCGGGCAAAAAGCGCCACCAGCGCCAGTTGAACAACATCATCTTTGCCCCGGATCACGCTTTGAATGGACTCCCGCACGCGAGTGAGCAATTCCGCTGATAAGCTTGCGGCCGGGTTCACCGAAGTGTTATCCACCACGCTTGAATGACTCCTGGGTTACCCGTTGTTCAGGCATTCGAGGAGCACCGGGCAAGCCCTGGCGCCCATTGTTCAGACTGCCTGATAAAAGGCCCGCTCTTTGCAGTTCCTGTAGGTTGAGTGCCGGCTGCATGTCTTTTGACCTGAGCTGTCCTTCACCTATGACGCTAGACCCTGACGGCGAAATCTGCTATTTTGATACCCACGGGCGATTAACTCAGCGGTAGAGTGCTACCTTCACACGGTAGAAGTCACAGGTTCGAGTCCTGTATCGCCCACCATGCTTGAGCCCATCAGTACCCTTGAACCCTCTTTATCGGCATTTCAGCCAAAGCACTGGAGTTGGGTGTAACCGGGGGTAACCCTTCGCATCTTTTTGCCCGTCATTTTAGGCCGGGTTTCCGGCATCGCCTGAATGTAAACGCCAGGAGTCAGCCTCGCCTCCCTATGGTCCATCCGAGCCTGAAGCGCTTTGGCCAGGTCACGCATGCAAAATTTTGAGACGGGCATAACGTAACCGGAATACAATCAGCAGGATGAATGGGAGAAGTATATGTCGGGCTAAAGGGTTGTGTATCCCGGGAAGGTTAGGCCTGCACATGTCCGCATGGTAATGCTCTTACTGAAATAGTATAGTAGGAACCCAAAATCGAACAAGGAGCGTCGAATGAGAACCTTTTTGAAGGGAAGCTGCGTCTTCCTGCTTCTGTTTCTTGCCGGAACCTCGAACCACTTGCTTCTCGCCCAGGATCAGGCGCTGAAGGTTATTGAGCCTGCAGGGTACAAGTCCAACAACCTGCCCTTCAGTCCCGCCGTGCTTGCCGACGGAACCCTCTACGTTTCAGGCCAGGGACCAGCGGACGCCGCAGGCAACGTGCCGGGGGACTTCCAAGGCCAGTTCCGCCAGGCCCTTCAGAACCTAAGGAGCGTGTTGCAAGGCGCAGGGATGGATTATGGAAACATTGTCTGGTTGAACGTGTACCTCACCGACATGGGCGATCTGTCCGCCATGAATCGGATCTATTGGAACACCATCGGGCCGAATCCTCCGGCGAGAACCATCCTGCAAATTGCCGGGCTTGCCTGGCGGAGAAAAAGTGGGAGTCAATTGCATTGCCGTTGCGGACACTCACACCAGGCGTGAAATCTGGCCGTCCGGATGGCATCGGGGGCCGCACATCGACCCTCCGGGAATCCTGGCCGGCGATGTCCTGTACACGTCAGCCCAGGGAGAGATTGATCCGCGGACGGGAAAGGGGCCCTCGGACTTTCCAGGCGAAGTGAAACAAGCCCTCGACAACGTGGGCGAGGTTCTGAAGGCCGCCGACATGAGCTACAAGAACGTCGTGTGGGTGAATCCCTATATGGAAGCGGGACGCAGGCAATCGTATGGGGCGTTGGGCAAGGTTTATGCCAGCTATTTCGAATTTGGCAATACGCCCGGGCGGGGAACCATCTACGTCGTGGGCCTGCCGGGAAGCCAACACATCGTATTCAGTTGCATCGCCGGCGCCGACCTCTCAAAACGCAAGGCCGTGCGGCCTCGCAATATGACTCCCAGTCCCACAGCCAGTCCCGGCGTTCTTTATGGCAACACGCTTTATCTCTCCGCCAAGAGTGGGTTTATTCCGGACCAGGGTGTCGTTACCCCTGAATTCGACCAGCAGTTGCGGCAGTCGATGCGGAACCTGCTGGACGGTTTGCAGGAAGCTGACATGGACTTCTCGAACGTGGTTTTTTCCACCGTCTACCTGCGTGGCATGCAGGACTACGGCCAGATGAACGGCCTGTACAAAACATTCTTCCAGGGGATGTTCCCGGCCCGGACGACTTTGCAGCAAAATTTCGAAACCGGTGTGCCTGATGCGGAACAAATTTCATTCATTGCCGTGGGGACTCCCAAGGCGAAATGAGGGAAATTACCTGTCGCAAAGGCTCAAATGTTGAGGTACACTGCGCTTATTAGACGCAGAGTGGACAATCACCGGACCTGACGCGCCTTCGCGGTTGCCGAAGGCTATCTTTCTCGGCAAAGGAGCAGGCTATGAGCAAGGATGTTTCTCGCAGGAAGTTCCTGGAAGGGCTGGCATTGGGCAGCGCTGCAGGTGTGGGAATCCTGACAGGCCTCCACGGGACAGCGGAAGGGGCTACGGTCGAGCGCCTCCCTCACCGGATGCTCGGACAAACTGGCGAAAGCGTATCGATCCTGGCTTTTGGTGGCGGGAGCCGCTTTGGCATGTATAAAGACGAGGAGGAGTCGCTGGGTGCGCTGAACCGTGCCCTCGATCTGGGAATCACCTATGTCGATACGGCCCATGCGTATGGCAGTCCCCAGGGCGAAAGCGAGCGGCGCATCGGCAAGGTTCTGAAGACCCGGCGCAAAGGAATCTTTCTGGCGACCAAGATCGAACAACGGACGCGCGACGGCTTTATGCGCGATCTGGAAATCAGCCTGAAGCGCCTCGACATGGACCACGTTGATCTGGTCCACATCCACAGCCTGGGTTTTGACGATGACCTGGCAAAAATTGAAGCGCCCGACGGAGCCATGAAAGGTCTGATCGAAGCCAAAGAGCAGAAGATGACCCGGTTTATCGGCATGACCAGCCACACCGACGGCCCCACCATGGCCAAGGCGATCGGGCGGCATCCGTTGGATTGTGTGCAGATGGCGCTGAATGCGGCGCGCAACGGGAAATTCGAAGAGACCGCTCTGCCGGCGGCGCGAAAAAAGAAGCTGGGCATCATTGCCATGAAGATTACCGGGCAGGAATTTCTTCTGGGCGACGGCTCCGGCAAGACGAATATCAACGAACTGCTCAGCTACTCGGTGAGCCTGCCGGTAACAACCGGCGTGATCGGAATGCCGAAGGTGGCTGACATCAACCACAACGCGACCCTGCTGCGCCACTTCAAGCGGCTGGACGAACAGGCGATGAATCGCATTCGGGAGCAGATGTCCCCTTCCACCGACCCGCTGACCAAGAAGCTTGTGGGGCACCTGGACATTGACCATCAGCATGTCTGCTGGGGCTAGGCTGCAGCCTGAAGGAGCGCCCTCCGTTTGCCGCCTCCCGGGTTGGAACGGAGGGCGCTCCAGCGGCGCGCCAGGATGCTAGCGGCCTGGGCTACGGCCGCCGCCGCGAGAAAGTGCTGTCAAGCTCTGATCTTGACATTTCGCGCGAGGTAGGTTGTAATTACGGTAAGGCGTGGCATGAACCCATGCCAGCGATGGAAGGAAGTATGGCGATCGGAATGAGCCAAAACGTAAGTCAGAGCGCGGGCACGGAAGGCGTCTGCGGCCTGCCCGGTAAAAACCTGCGACCCACAATCCTCACCATCATCATTATCGGCCCCCTCGGGGGCTGATTTCTCATTATTCCACCTAAGTGTATTATAAGTCATTGAGCGGAGAGAAGTTATCTGCGCGATGGTCGGGTATCACCCGGGACGCGCGCAGGGAAGGATTCTGATGTTTTCCCCAGTTTTGACGAAGCTAAAACGGCAGGTAACTATTCCCGCCGCCTGTGCGGCCGGACATCCCGAGCCGTTTGTGGCATTGCAGGGGCGGAGAGGAGCGTCTTGACGATGAACTTACCGAATGGGTCCGAAATTCTGATTGAAAGCCTTTTGCGGCAGAACGTGAAGGTGCTCTTTGGAGTCCCAGGCGGGGTGCTGCTTCCCTTTTACGACGCGCTTTACAAGGGAGATCTGCGGCACCTGCTGGTCCGCCACGAGCAGGCCGCGGCCTTTGCGGCGGATGGCTACGCGCGAGTGACCGGGCAGCCCGGAGTCTGCGTGGGAACTTCCGGACCCGGCGCTACCAACCTGATTACGGGACTTGCCTCTGCCTTCATGGATTCGATTCCGGTGGTTGCGCTCACCGGACAGGTGTCTGCCGAAGTGATCGGCAAAGACGCCTTCCAGGAGGGCGACACCATCGGCATCAGCATGCCGGCCACCAAGTTTTCGTTTGCGGTGCGTTCCGCGGCGGAGATCCCCGGCGTGATTCGCCAGGCTTTTGAGATTGCCGTTTCCGGGCGGCCGGGACCGGTGCTGGTTGACCTTCCCAAAAGCGTGCTGATTGAAAGGGCGCTGGTGGACTACGATGCTCAACCTACCACCTCCCAGCCGGAGCGGCGCCCCGAATGGCGTGATTCGGATGTGGAGCGCGCCGCGGAGATGATTCTGAAAAGCCGCCGGGCTGTTTTTTATGTGGGCGGAGGCGTCATCGCATCAGGGGCGGCGGAGGAACTGCGGAAGCTTGGCGGAAATAACTGAAATCCCGGTGACGACGACGCTGATGGGCCTGGGGGCCTTTCCTTCACGCCATCCGCTATCTCTCGGCATGCTGGGCATGCACGGATCGTATGCCACCAACCAGTCCATCTGCCATGCCGACCTGCTGGTGGCCATTGGAGCGCGGTTTGACGACCGCGTGACAGGGCGTGTCAGGGATTTTGCCTCGGGCGCAAAAAAGATCCAGATTGACGTGGACCCTTCAGAGGTGAACAAGAACGTTCGCGTCGACCTTCCTCTGGTGGGGGACGCTCGCGAAATTCTTCGCGCGCTCGTTGAAGTGCTGCGCGACCGGCTCGAGCGGGGAAAGGGAGTGTCGCCCGGCGAACGCCGGGAGTGGCTGGACCAGATTGAAGCCTGGCGGGCGGAACACCCGCTGGCGTACGACAGGGAAGCCGCCTGCGTGAAGCCCCAGTATCTGATCGAGGCCATTTCCGAGCAGGCGGACGAAGACGCCATCATTTCCGTTGACGTCGGCCAGCACCAGATGTGGACGGCGCAGTTTTACCGTTTCTCGCAGCCGCGGAC
Organism: uncultured Acidobacteriota bacterium; assembly: GCA_963783155.1. Lineage (GTDB taxonomy): Bacteria > Acidobacteriota > Terriglobia > UBA7540 > UBA7540 > SCRD01. Next base: position 138,010 of record CAWANC010000023.1, read on the forward strand.
CTGGCTTTCATCGAGCGGCCTGGGCTCCATGGGCTATGGCTTTCCGGCCGCCATGGGCGCGCAGGTGGCTTTCCCTGGCCGGCAGGTCATTGCCATTGTGGGCGACGGCGGATTCCAGATGACGCTGCCCGATCTGGCAACCGTATCGGAAAACGGCATCCCGGTAAAAATTGTGGTGGTCAACAATCGCTCGCTTGGAATGGTCCGGCAGTGGCAGCACATGTTTTTTGAAGACCATTACTGCGATGTCCACCTGGGGCGTGTTCCGGACTTTATGAAACTCGCGGAAGCCTATGGCATACGGGGCGCGAAGGTCGAGCGCCGGGAGGATTTGAAAGACTCCCTGGCCGACTTCCTGGGAAGCCGTGAGCCGCGACTGCTGGATGTGAGTGTGGATCCTGACGAAAATGTTTTCCCCATTGTGCCGCCCGGAGGCTCGCTGGCCGAAATGCTGGTGGGGCCGCCTGTGCCTGCGGTGCAAAAGTAATGCCATGGGAACGGACGCGCGGCGCGGAAAGCGCCCGACGTCGTACCGGGCAGGACGCCGAAGGCGGAGTCCTTGCTGCTGAGGGAGGTCATGATGGAATGGCTGGTTGCACTCGAAGCTGAAAATAATCCGATCGTCCTGGGACGGCTGCTGAACGCGTTCCGCCGCAAGGGCGTTGAGATCAAAACCTTGACTCTGGGAACACGAACGGCGGAACTTTCGCTGATGGCCCTGGTGGATTCGCCGGAAGAAAGCGTGGAGCACATTCTCCACTTCCTCCGGGTCATGGTGGGAGTGCGGGAGGTGGCCTGTTACCGGCATGAGCCCAGCGGAAAAGCTTCCTTCATTTTTATGGAAACAGATGACCACTCTTCGGTGGCAAAAGTTCTGGCGGATTTCCCGCTCTCCAGGCTGATTTTTGCCAGCCAGGGCCGGTACCTGGTGGAAGTGGGCGAGAAAGGTTGCAGAGCCGGCGATCATGCGCTGGTCTCGGGCGCGGACTTCCTTCCTTTTGCGCGAGTGCGAACCCGTTCAACTCCCACACAGGCTGCAAACCTGCCGGAAGCATAACGAAACGTTCAAGTGCCGTTTCCCTGAACTGTGATCCCGCCGCAGTCTTCCATCACTTGGTGAACTGGACGATGCCGAACCGAGTGGGCACGTGGAAGCTGGCGCCTTCCGTAATGGGGCTCCAGGATAAGAACCGTCTCTGCTGGTCCGAGCCGGGACCGTCGCAGCGGAACAGGTTGAGGCGCCACTCCGCGCCGGCAAAAATTTCTTTGGCTCCCATGGAATCCACCGGAATACGGAACTCGGCCGTCCAGATGTGCTGCTCGGGATCGACGTGCGTGGCGTGGTCAAAATGGGAGTCCCAGTTGGCGTCATTGAACGGCGACTGGTCCTTGTTGATCTCCAGGTCAATCGAAAGGTTGTTGGGCGAGACCTCGAATTCATAATAATGGTTCACTCGTTCAGGCTGCGGGTTGAGGAACACTTCCACCACGTCCCGGTCCCAAAGCCCCCACTTCTCAACCGCCGGATCTTCGTTCTGATAGATGTTCAGCTCGGTGTATTTGCATCGATAGGCAAGATAGACAAAGCGCGGCGTCCACACCGTGGCGATATCGGTTGCGGATTGCGGGTAAGATTTCTGGCCGGTCATGTCGTGGTCCAGATGGACCCAGTCAGCCGTCTTCCACACTTCCTTGTCGAGATTGCCATCGGGCACAAAATCCCTGGGTGAAAATTTTGAAATCATACGGGCGTTGCTGGTGTAACTCATGCTTTGTCTCCCTTCGGCCTCTGTCAGCAGTGCATTGACTTCGCGCCGCGAAAGCCCGGGGCTGGGAATCCCCTGGCACGTGTTCAGATAGGTTGCGCTGTGGACGGCTCTCATCATGCGCCTTTCGAGATTCTCAGCCGTGTCAGCGTGCTCCGGAGTCTTGCGCAGGCCGGCGATTTTCTGCTTCAGCATTTCAAGCGCTTCATAATCCTCAATACCCTGGCGCAGCAGCTCCCAGCGGGTGCTGTCGATGGGGCCGTCTTTGCCCGGATAGACCAGAAAGCTGTCGCCGGAATGCCAGCGGCTTTCAGGCTGTTTCCACACATCGGCCGGCCACGACTGGTAGGCCCAGCGCGCATAGCCGGCCAGCCCGTTCTGGAAAGCAATCCAGGGCAGCAGCCGGGATTCCCATTGCGGCGAGTAAATAAAAGTGTTGGGTGAGGCGGTGCCGCAGGCCGTATAGAAAGTGGTTGTGCCCACTGTGCGCCGCTCTTCCAGCAGCTTGCGAACGGCGGCACGGTTCCTCAGAGCGCCATAGTAAAGGACCAGATCGCCGGCCGTGGCGGATTCCTCGCTGGAACTTCCGCCCGAAAGAGAAATCTTCAGCTCGGGGGCGTCGGCTTTGAGGACGCTGAAAATTCCGTTCATGATGGCCTGCGGCTTTTCATCAAAGCCCATGTAAGTGCGGCTGAGCCAGTCGTGCTGCTTGAGGTGGCGCACCAGCGCGGGCAGAAAAGCTCCCCAGACATCGCGGTAAGCCTCGTCGCCCACGTGGGTGGGGCACACCTGCAATTTGCCCGTTGTGGTGTCCGTGTACCCGATGTTGCAAAGTGACGTGTGCCCCGGGCCGTCCACCATCGAAAAGCATTGGATGGATTTGTCGATTCCCGCCTTCATCATCATTTCCACGTAGCGATCGAACACGGAAAAATCGAACTGAAATTTGGACGCCTCTCCCGCCTTGTAAACACCCGGGAAGCGCCACTGGACCATGGAGGGATAAACAAAGCCGGTCTGCGAGCGCCAGGGATCGTAAACGATGCTGGTTGAAATTGACTTCTGCCCGTGGGCGGCCAGATTGCGCGTGTAGGCTTCCAGCAGCTTCCAGTGCTCGGGTGACCACAGCGGCACCTGGGCCACGCGGGCCACGGCCGCCGGGTCCTGCCAGATGTTGAGTTCAAATTTCCCTTGGGTCCTGCCGGGCAGGGTGAAGTCGAACACGTGGAGGGAAAGCTCAAACCGTTTGCTTTCGCTGCCGGCGTGAATTTCAAGCGCGCCCTTGTAGTCGCCCGCGGCGGCATCGCGCGGGACAGAGATGGTGAGCCAGACGCCCTGCGTCCAGTTGGGTTTGATTTCAGCGGGAGGAGACGGAATCAGCGGGTCGGCCATCAGTTCTCCACGCTCCACCACCGGCACGTAACCGGGATAACGAATCTCGACCCAGGAGCAGGGAAGCGTCTTCGCTCCCGCGGCCGCAGCGCAGACGGCCTTGAACGGCTTGAGCGTCCGGGCTGAGCGAACCGCAAACTGCATGGAGACGATTTCGTTGCGGAAGGCTTCCGTGCCGGCCTCCGTGCCTCTTCCCGTCTGCATGCTGGCAGGAGTGAGCCGCATGCCGGTGCTCACCTGCCAGGCCTGGAATCCGCCGCTTGCGGTTTGGGCTTTAGTCCCCGGCAGCAAGAGAAACCCTCCAGCCAGTAATAGAGTGGTGAGGGTGAGAACCTTCGAGCGAGTCATGGGGAATCTCCTGTGTGCCATGTGTGGAACCTTCGTAGGTCCGAGGCTGATCTTCGAACGGTACGTGCCGGGATTACGGAAACTTTACTTCGTTGACGTGTGTCTTTGGCAAGAGTAATCTTCAGATTACTCTTGAAGCGAAATTCTACAACATAAGAGAGGCTACAGCACCATGGATCGAAGGCAATGGCTTGGAATGATGGGGGCAACATTAGTTGGAGGGTCTGCAGCACCGGCGCGAGCCGCCGAACCCCGCGCGGCGCAGACTCCCCCAAAAAAAGGGTCGCACATCTACCTCAGCGAGTTCCAGCCGAAGAGCATGCTGAAAGTTCCAGTCACCAACATCGAGCGGGCCAAATTCCCGGTGATTGATGTCCACACGCATATTTCGTTTGCTGCGGTCAACACCAACGGCGTGCCGATGAGCGAGAAGATGAGATTTCTTGCCGAGCCCTCCGACCTGCTGGCCGTGATGGACCGGCGGAACATTCACACCCTCATCGACCTGACAGGCGGCTTCGGCCAGGGCCTTGTGGACACCGTAAAGAAATTCCACACGCCGCATCCGGACCGTTTCATTATCTTCACCGAGCCGTGGTATCCAAAAACAAATCAGCCGGGCTACGCGCAGTTCCAGGCTGACGCCATTCGAAAGGCGCACCAGGCCGGCGCCCGGGGATTGAAAATTCTGAAGACGCTGGGCCTCTACCTGCGCGAGAACGTCACCTCGGGCCCGCTGGTCAAGCTGGACGACCGGCGCTTTGATCCCATGTGGGAAGCTTGCGGCAGCCTGGGAATGCCGGTGCTGATCCACACCGCGGACCCCGACGCCTTTTTCCTGCCGACGAATCGCTTCAACGAGCGCTTTGAGGAATTGAACCACCATCCTGACTGGTCTTTTTATGGCAAGGACTATCCCAGCAAGCGCGAACTGCTGGAGGCTCGCAACCGCGTCTTCGCCCGCCATCCCCGGACGCAGTTTGTGGCGCTCCACGTCGCGAGCCTCGCCGGAAACCTTGCAGAAGCCGCGGAGCTGCTCGACCGGCTGCCGAACGTTCACGTGGAAACGGCGGCGCGCGTCAGTGAACTGGGCCGCCAGCCGCGCTATGCCCGCAAGTTTTTTGACAAGTATCAGGACCGCATCATGTTCGGCACCGATGCCGTCCCGCCGCCTTACGGCAACATCACTCCGCAGCAGATTTTCGGCGACAAGCTCTACCAGATCTACAACCGGTTTCTTGAAACCGAAGACGAGTACTTCGATTACGCTCCGGCGCCCACGCCGCCGCAGGGCCGCTGGGAGATTTCCGGCATCGGCCTGCCCGACAGCATTCTGCGCAAGGTTTATCACCAGAACGCAGCGCGCTTGCTGAAGATCAAGATTTAGGCCATCAGGGGAGTTGCCGTCGCGGTGTTTGACGGCTGTTCTGCAATGGGCGCCGCTCCGTGTCACATGGAGAGCGTGTGGCAGGCGTTGCACTTGACGGTTGCCTTCCTGGCTTTGTGGCAACTGACGCAGAATATCATCGAGAACTTCACTTCCTTCCTTAACGCGGTGCTTTCGCACACCTTGCCGTGGCACGCGGCGCACGTTACGTTGGCGATGGCATGCCGATTGTGGCTGAAGAAAACAAAATCCTGGATTTTATAAACGCGCGCCCAGTGAATCGGCTTGTGCTGTTTGGCATAGGCCGCCACTTTGCGGATGGCGGGGCTGCCGGCGGCAACTGTTTGATGGCATGCCATGCAGACGTCCGCTCGGGGCAGCCCGGCCGTCTCGCCTGAAGTAGCTGTCTGGTGACAGAGCACGCAGGGGATGTTCTTTTCGCAATGCCGCTTGTGGCTGAACGGGACCGGCTGCGCAACGGGCTTGGGTGCGTCGCGCTGTGCCTTTGCAACGCTGCGCGAAGGCAGGGATTGCCGGCGCGGTTGCGGCCGTGAAGGCGAAGGTGCAAACCATCCCGATCCGAAGCAGGTTTCGAGTGCGGCGTGTCATGGGTTCATCCCGCAAAGGTGATTGCCGAGGATTGCAAATTATGGTGACAAGCTCGTTTGTAGCGCCGCCGTCCCGGCGGCATTTTTCATGGCCGGCAAGATGCCGGCGCTACGGAAGTCCGTCACTCTATTATGCAATCCTCTTTAAGGCAGCGCATAAGCCACCAGCGTGTCGGCGAAATGCGGGTCGTACTTGTTGCCGCCTCCGGCTGCAATCACGATGAATTGCTTGCCCGTTTTCGGTCCCAGAAAAGTCATGGGAGTTGCAAAGCCGCTGGCGGGCAGGCGCGTCTCCCACAATTCCTTGCCGGTGTCTTTGTCGAAAGCGCGGAAGCGGCCGTCGTTGGTCGCGGCGATAAAAAGCAATCCTCCAGCCGTAACGATGGAGCCGCCCAGGTTGGCGGAGCCCGTGGGCGCGATGCCCTTAGCCAGCAGCGCATCCACCACGCCCAGGCGCTTTTGCCAGCGGAATTTTCCGGTGTTCAGGTCGATGGCGGTCAGCAGGCCCCAGGGCGGCTTCTCGCAGAAATAGTGGTTGGAATCCTGGAAGCGCTCGCCTGCCAGCCGGTAAGCGATGGCGGAGCCTGGCCGGGCTTTTCTCATCTGGCCGATCTGCCCCTCGGCCATGGCGTTGACGTAAAGCGTCTCAGTGGCCGGATCAAACGAAGCTCCGCCCCAGTTGGTCCCACCGTTTGTGCCGGGAAAGATAATCGTCTTTTTCAGTCCCCACGGATGGAAGAGGCCGCCGGGGCCGGCATCACCCATCAACTTCGTGCACTCGGCGCGGGACTCGGGAGAGATGTTGGTCAGGTCATCGAGGAGAAAACGTCTGCCGGATGACCGGCGGAGGCAGCAGGGGAAACGGCTGCGTGGGCCAGGTCTGCTCGCCTGGAATGGTGCTGGCCGGGACCTTGCGCTCTTCAATCTTGAAAAGGGGTTTTCCCGTCACGCGATTGAACAGGAACACAAAACCCATCTTGGTGACCTGCGCAACCGCCGGAACCGCCTGCCCGTCGCGGTGCACGGTGACCAGCACGGGTTGTGCAGGGAGGTCATAATCCCAGATGTCATGATGCACAAGCTGGTAATGCCAGATCAGGCGCCCCGTGGCCGCGTCGAGGGCGATCAGCGAGTTGCCGAACAGGTCTTTCCCTTTGCGGTCGCCGCCATAGTAGTCGTAGGAAGGGGAGGTGCCGGGAACATAAAGGATTCCCCGTTTCACATCGCAGCTCAGCATCGACCAGGCGTTGCCGCCGCCCCGCTGCTTCCCGGCGGAATCAGGCCAGGTCAGTGTGCCGCCTTCGCCGGGCCGTTGAATCACATGAAAGCGCCACACGAGCTTGCCGCTGTGGACGTCAAACGCCCGCACGTCTCCGCTGGGCCCCTGCGGCTCGGAGTCGGAAACAATCGATCCGGCAATCACCAGATCTTTGTAGACGAGCGGGGGCGACGACATGCCCGAGAGGCGGTCGGGGAAATTGTCCGCGGTTCCTTTTCTCAGGTCGATGTATCCGCCCTGGCCAAAGCCCGGGATGGGTTTGCCCGTGGCGGCGTTGAGCGCAAAGAGCCTGCCGTCGAGCGTTCCAAAAAACAGGCGCTTGTCATCGCCGTGCTGCCAGAAGGCCGCGCCGCGGTTGATGTAGAGATTGTAGGGCCGGTCTCTCGCGAGCTTGGGGTCGAACGCCCAGAGCTGCCTGCCGGTTTCCGCGTCGAGCGCAATGACGCGCGCAAAAGGCGTGGTCAGATACATCGTTCCGCCGATCACCAGCGGAGTGCACTCAAACGACGACCGCACCGGGAACCCGCTCCCGTCGCTGACGTCGCCGGTGTGGTAAACCCAGGCGACACGCAGCTTGCCCACGTTTGCCCGGTTCACCTGCTTGAGGGGCGAGTATTTTGCGCCTCCCTGGTCGCCGCCGTAATAGCGCCACTGCTGGGCCGAGAGCGTCCTGCACAGGCTCAGAACAAAAAAGGTGGCGAAAGTGAGAGCGATGGCAATGCGCATCCTGGCGGGCCGTGCGGCATTTTGTTTGATCATGGAATTCCCCCCTGGCGAACTTGTCAGGCGACAAGCATCGTACTCCCAATATAAATTCCCGCGCAACCCTGCCGCCTTTGAACGGTGCTACAATCGTGCGGTGAAAGTTTGATTCAACCGTCTTTCTGTTGCATAGCCGAATCTTTCAAGTGTTGAAGTGGGGAGGGTCCATGCGTTTCAAGTCTATTGGCGCCGTTGTGGCGCTCATGTTTTCGGCTGCGCTGGCGTTTGCGCAGAACGACAATGTGATCGTGCGTCCCAAAGAGATTGACACCGTGCTGGTGAATCCCGGAATGGGGGTCCAGACGTTCCAGCGGTTCAACGGCGATGCGCTGAACGCGGGGCTGCGGTGGTCCGAGGAAGGCCCCACGGCGGTGTTGAAGCCGGCGGCCGTGAAGCCGGATTTCCCTGAAAGTACTATCTCCTACTGCCGGTGGTTCTGGAACGTGCTGGAGCCGGAGCAGGGCAAGTACAACTGGAGCATCATCGACTCGGCACTCGAGCAGGCGCGTGAACATCACCAGACGCTGAACATCCGCATGATGCCTTATGACCAGCGGGACCCTCTTCCCGAGTGGTACCAGAACTCCGGCGCGCGCCGCGCCAACAAGCCCAGCGACAAGGACGGCAAGATCTGGCAGCCCGACTTCAGCGACCCGCTTTTCCTGAAGTACTGGGGCGACCTGGTTGCGGCGGCGGGCGCCCGCTACGACGGCAACCCGTATCTTGAAATGGTCGACATCTCTTCGGTCGGCTACTGGGGCGAGGGCTGGAGCAATTACATGCCGGCCTTCAAATACCAGAAGCCGCTGATCGACATCTATCTCGAAGGCTTTCAAGCGAACTCCTCTGTTGATGAACTTCGATGAACAAGAGGCGCTCACTTACGGGACGGAACACGGCGCGGGCTGGCGGCTGGATTGCTGGGGCGACATGAAAAGCCCGTGGGGCGCCATGCTCGACAGCTATCCCGAGCAGGTGGTTCGCGCGGGCATTCAGAACGTCTGGGAACGAAGTCCCGTTTCGCTTGAGAGCTGCGGAGTTCCGGGAAGCTGGTTCAAGCACGGATACGATTTGAATTACATCCTGCAGCAGGGGCTGCGCTGGCACGTGAGCTCCGTCAACATCAAGTCGTCGGCGATCCCTCCGCAGTGGAAACAACAATTCGATGAATTTGAGAAGCAGATGGGCTACCGCTTTATTCTCCGCCGGCTGGAATATCCGAAACAGGTCCGGCCCGGCGCGATGATGCCGGTCAGCATGTGGTTTCTCAACGCCGGTGTTGCTCCGGTCTACCGGGATTATATTCTGGCCGTTGAGCTCTCGTCTTCCGAGGGCAAGGCGATTATCAAGACGTCAGCGGACGTCCGCAAGTGGCTCCCGGGTGATGCGGTGTTTGATGGAACGCTTTTCGTTCCTGACGCGCTCAAGCCCGGCGAGTATCACTTCCGGGTGGGAATGCTCGATCCGCGCACCGGACTCCCGGCCATCAAGCTGGCCATCGAGGGCCGCCAGGCGGACGGCTGGTACGATCTGGGCACTATCCAGGTGCAATGATCCGGCGAGTAAGCATTTCGCCTGTCATCCTGAGCCCTTCGGCCGTCATTCCGAGCGCAGCGAGGAATCTGCTTTTGGTCCTCAGGTGCTGCTGGATAACAAAGCAGCTTTCCTTCGCTTCACTCAGGACAGGCTCTCGGGCCGATCAAGAACATCGACCCTCGGAATGACGCGTCCAAGGGTTTTTCAGCGGCGGGTTGGGAAATTTCCGGCGGCTGAACGGTGATACAATCGCCGGGTGAAAGATTGAGTCAACCGTCTTTCAGATGCACAACCGAATCTTTCAAGCAGTTGAACCGGGGAGGGTCCATGCGTTTCAAGTCGATTGGCGCCGTTGCGGCGATCATGTTTTCGGCTGCGCTGGCGTTGGCGCAGAACAACAATGTGGTGGTGCGTCCGAAAGAGATTGACACCGTGCTGGTGAATCCCGGCATGGGGGTCCAGACGTTCCAGCGGTTCAACGGCGACCCGCTGAATGCGGGGCTGCGGTGGTCCGAGGAAGGACCCACGGCGGTCGTGAAGCCGGCGGCGGAAAAGCCGGACTTTCCTGGAAGCTCTATCTCCTACTGCCGGTGGTTCTGGAACGTGCTGGAGCCGGAGCAGGGCAAGTACAACTGGCGCATCATCGACTCGGCACTCGAGCAGGCGCGCGAACATCACCAGACGCTGAACATCCGCATGATGCCTTATGACCAGCGGCACCCTCTTCCCGAGTGGTACCAGAATTCCGGCGCGCACCGCGCCAACAAGCCCAGCGACCCCGACGGCAAAATCTGGCAGCCCGATTTCACTGACCCGCTCTACCTGAAGTACTGGGGAGACCTGGTTGCGGCGGCGGGCGCCCGCTATGACGGCAACCCTTATCTCGAGATGGTGGACGTTTCCTCCATTGGCTACTGGGGCGAGGGCTGGAGCCCTTACATGCCGGCATTCCAGTATCAGAAGGCCCTGATTGACATCTACATCGATGCTTTCAAGCGCACGCCGCTGCTGATGAATTTTGATCAGGCGCGGGCGCTGGCTTATGGGGTGAAGCACGGCAGTGGCTGGCGGCTCGATTGCTGGGGCGACATGGGAATGCTACGCGGCGAAAAGGAATCCGGCCGCTCGCTGATGCTGGACCGCTACCCTGAGCAGGTGGTTGAAACCGGCATCCAGGATGCCTGGACGCGCAGCCCGGTGTCGCTGGAAAGTTGCGGCGTGGTGGGGACCTGGCTCAAGTTTGGATACGACCTCGACCCCATCCTGGAGCAGGCGCTCGAATGGCACGTCAGTTCGGTCAACATCAAGTCTTCGCCGATTCCTCAGCAGTGGGAAAAGCAGTTTGAAGAATTTGAAAAGCAGATGGGCTACCGCTTTATTCTTCGCCGGTTGGAATATCCGAAACAGGTTCGCGCTGGCGCGATGATGCCCGTCAAGATGTGGTTTCTCAACGCCGGCGTCGCCCCGGTTTACAGGGATTATGTCCTGGCCGTTGAACTCTCTTCACCCGATGGCAGAGCGGTCATCAAGACCTCAGCCGACGTGCGAAAGTGGCTCCCGGGCGATGCGGTGTTTGAGGGAACGCTTTTTGTTCCTGAGGCGCTTAAGCCCGGCGAGTATCACTTCCGCGTAGGGCTGCTCGATCCGCACACCGGGCTCCCGGCCATCCAGCTGGCCATCGAGGGCCGCCAGCCGGACGGTTGGTACGATCTGGGCACGATCGAGGTGCAGTGATCCGGCGAGTAAGCATTTCGCCTGTCATCCTGAGCCCTTCGGCCGTCATTCCGAGCGCAGCGAGGAATCTGCTTTTGGCTCAGGGTGAACTCCGCGAAGGACCTCCGTATTTGTGTGAAATAAATGCAGTGATCCTTCGCTGCGCTCAGGATGACGGGAAGGAAAGCTCTATTTTCAACTAACTCTTAGGGCAAAAAAAGAACTCCGGAGGGGAACGATGAGCACCGACGACCCTGCAAACAACCGGGACGGTTTTTCGCGACGGGAGTTCCTCTATCGGGTCGGGGCGGGTGTGCCGACGCTCAGCGTGGCGGTGGAAAGCGCGGCTGTTGCTGGTCCGAGTACCGGCCCGGAAACCACGGATGCAACCGACAAGTTCACTCCGCTTGACCTGAGCCAACACTTCAATGTTTCATCGCGCGACTTCGGCCCGCGTGACCGGGCCCGAAGGTTCCTGGGTGGAGAGGCTGCCAAAGACGGCCTGGTGCGCACGATGGGCGGGAATCGCCGCCTGCAGGGCGCTCCGTTCCGGCTGGGCCCCGAGGGAACCGATCACAAGAGGTGGGTCGGGCTCAGCACCCGGCCGGGCGCATGGACCACCCCGGCTATCGAAGTGGAACTCAACAGGAAAGCCCATTACGTCTGCGTTGCGTCGTTTTGCGACTGGGACCCGAACGAGACGCCGCCGCCCGGGGACATCGCGATTGAGAACCTGGGCGAGGAACTGGCCCGGTGCGTGCTGCTCTATGAAGACGGCAGCCGGCACGAGGCGCCCCTTCGCCGCCGTTTTGAAACCAGTTCGCCCAGGGAAAGCTGGGGGCATCTTTCCGCTGCTGCGTTGCCGCCCCTCAAGTATCAGGTCAAAAACCATTCGCGATCCGCTTCCACATCGGGTACTGGGATGGGGCTCGTTGCAGCAGTGCCTGGGAGGCGGAGGTTCGGGTGGAGCGGGATTCGGCATTCTGTGGGTGTGCGCGCTTGAAAACCCGGACCCCGACCGCGGCATACGCAGCCTGCGATTTGAGGCCGTCGGTCCGGACCCGCTGCTGCTGGCCGGAGTCACGCTTTACCACCGGCCGGAGTTTCCTTTTCGCTACGAAAGGCGTTCGCTCTACCGCATCACCCTGCCGGAGGCAGCCGCTGAGGATACGGACCGCTGGAAGCTGGATGTTGACCTGGGCGTGGTGGTCGGCACCTTCGTGCCGGCGGATTTTTCCGCCGCTGACTGGCTCGCTTCGCCTGCCGCAGGGTTGGGTGAATCTGCGAAGCCGCCGTCCGGCGCCCGCTTCCTCTACGCGGAAATAGCAGCCAGCGCCGGAGCAACGCTGACGCTTGAGGACAGCAAAAGCGGCCGGAAATATGAATTCGAACTTGGCCAGGTGAAGCCTGGTGAGGAGCTTGCGGGATCGCCGGGCGGCAGCCGGATCGAGCTCGTGGTGCGCGAGAAGCAATGGGTCCATGGCCGCGTGCTTGATTCCGCCACCCACAAGCCCACGCCCGTCCGCCTGGCGTTTCGCTCAAAAGAAGGCCGCTACATTCCGCCCTACGGCCACCGCGAAGACATCAACGACGAGTTTTTCCAGGACTACGGCGGCGACGTCAAACTGATGGATACGCCGTTTGCCTACGTTGACGGAACGTTCCAGGTGGAACTTCCCACCGGGGAAGTTTATCTGGAAATGACCAAAGGCTTTGAGTACCAGGCGGTGCGGCAACGCCTGGAAATCAAGCCGGGCCAGCGGGAACTGAGCCTGGAGATTCCGCGCCTGACGGACCTGCGCGCGGAAGGCTGGGTCACAGCAGACACTCATACGCACTTTCTTTCACCCACCACGGCGCTGCTGGAAGCGCAGGCGGAAGGGCTGAACCTGATCAACCTGCTGGCGGCCCAGTGGGGCGCGCTGTTCAGCAACGTGGGCGACCTTTCGCACGGGCCGCTGGTTTCGCCGGACCGCGAGTCCATGGTGTGGGTGGGCAGCGAAAACCGGCAGCACGTTCTGGGTCACCTGGCGTTGTGCGGCGTGCACGGAGCGCCGGCATTTCCGTTTTCAGCCGACGGGCCGGACGAGGCCTTTATCGGTGATCCACTCTGGTCAAGCCTGGCGGAGTGGGCCGAGACCTGCCGCGAACGTGGCGGCCTGGCCGTCTGTGCGCACTTCCCGTTTCCCACCGGCGAAATCGCCGCGGACATCATCCTGGGCAAAATCGACGCCGTAGAAATCTGGCCGCGCAGCGAAGTTGAAATCCATCCTTCGCCGGTCGAACACTTCAGCACGCTGCGTTTTCGAGACTGGTACCACTGGCTGAATTGCGGTTACCGGGTGCCGGCCGTAGGGGGGACCGACAAGATGGGCGCCTATATGCCTGCGGGAACCAACCGCTGCTACACCTGGATTGGAAAGGAAGAGTTCAACTTCGGCAACTGGGCCAAAGGGGTCCGCAGCGGCAACACCTTTGTGACCTCCGGGCCGCTGCTGCTTTTCCACGCCGAAGGCCACCCGCCGGGCGAAGAGATCACACTGGGCGCCGGCGGCGGCACGGTGGCGGTGCACGCTGAAGTTCAGTCCCGTGTGCCGGTCCACAAGCTGGAGGTGATCTTCAACGGCCGCGTGGTGGCCTCCCGTGAGGAGCGCGGCGGAACACGGGCGATGACATTGAGCGATGAGGTAAAAGTGCCGGGGCCGGGCTGGCTGGCGGCCAGGTGCTCCTCGCATCTCGGTCCCACCACGGTGTGGCGGTACAAGATTGCCGCGCACACCTCGCCGGTCTACGTCCAGGTGGCGGGGCAGGAGCTGTTTTCAGCCCCCGCGGCCGCTTACTTTATGAAGCTGATTGACTTTGCGGAAACTTACGTCAAAACGCTTGCCATCCGGCCCGACGCCGGGCAGTACGCGAAAATTCTCGGACTTTATTCCGAGGCGCGCGAAGAACTGCACCGCCGGATGCACCAGCATGGAGTCGCCCACTCGCACTAGGAGTTTGCTGAAGAAGGGCTTTTGTGCCTGTCATCCTGAGCGAAGCGAAGGACCTCCGTATTTGCGTGAGATAAATGCAGTGATCCTTCACTTCGTTCAGGATGACGTGGCAGAGGCAGTTTGTCTGTAACTTGATCAGGGCGAGGGCCAAAGTCCCCGTCCAGGCAGTTGCGCGCTTTTCAGGGTCAGTGGGGGTGGACAATACTTTCGCCGGGAGCTAACTTGTTAGCTTAACGCGAAGACACGTTCGTGTTGGGATTGCCGGCCGGGTTTGTGCGGCCAGTCGGTGTTACGGCGCGTGGTGAATCAAGTTCCGCAAGGGGCGCTGGGCAACTGCGAAGAGGTCATCTATATTTCACGGGAGCAATAAAATGTCATCCAGAAAAATATCGGTTGGATTCAGTCTGGTGCTTTTCCTTCGCGCTGGCGCAGGTGGCGCAGGCAGCCAAAGTCCGGGTGTGGGAAGGGCCGATCACGATCCCAACCTACCTGATGGGGCCGGACGATCCCAATCCGCAGTTCCCGCTGGTGAACAGCCATAATATCTATCCCTACACGCAGCTCGATGATCTCACGGACAATCGCCAGCCCAAAGCCTGGAAGGCGATCTATCTGGAAAACAAATATTTGAAGGTCACAATCCTGCCGCAGATGGATGGCCGGGTCTATTCGATTTACGACAAGATTGCGAAGCGCGAGGTCCTCTACCGCAACAACGTGGTCAAGTACGAGATGGTCGGGCTGCGGGGCGCGTGGATATCAGGCGGGATTGAATGGAATTTCCCCAACGGCCACAACACTGACACGGTTTCGCCGGTGGCCTCGCGCATCCGCGAAAATCCCGACGGCAGCGCCACGGCCGTGATAGGGGACGTGGACCAGGTGAGCGGCATGCACTGGGAAGTCGCCTTGTCGCTGCATCCGGATACGGCCTACCTGCAGGCGCATGTGACGCTTTTCAACTCGACGCCGGTGACCAGGCTTTACTGGTGGTGGGCGAACAGCGCGGTGCCGGCCACCGACGATTTGCAGTTCTCCATTCCCATGCGATGGGGTACCACCATGCGGGAGATTCGAATCTTACCCAATCTGGCAAGGCACGGACTACAGTTGGTACCGGAACTGGCACATGCCTCCGACCTTTTCGGAATTGGGGTTCACCGCACGTTCTTTGGAGCTTACTACCATAAGCCGAACTACGGAGTGGTCCAGGTGTCCAACTACCGTAAGGTGCCGGGCAAGAAATTCTTTACCTGGGGCAACTCGGGCGACGGCAATACCTGGATTCCCCTGCTGACGGACAACGACGGTCAGTATTGCGAGATCCAGGCGGGACGTTTTCGAACTCAGGGGCTCCGGAATTTTATGCCTCCACAAAGCGTGGAATCCTGGAATGAGTATTGGTATCCGGTTGCGAAATTGGGCGGTGGCTTTGTGGAAGGGACGCGGCAAATGGCCATTAACGTTGTCTATCCGTCCTCGAACGCCGCCGGGAAGTCCGTTGTGCTGGCGGTGAGCCCTGTCGCTGTTTTGCACGGCGCGAAAATTGAAGTGAAGATGGGGTCGCAAACGCTGAAGGATTTTTCGCCGGTGTCATTTGAGCCGCTGGACACAAAGAACTTTACCATCCCGGTTGCCGATGTCGCGTCTGCCAAAAAAGCAACTGGACGTCACCATCAAGGATGCAGAAGGGAAAACGCTGCTGCACTGGAATGCTGGAGAGCCGATTGACGGGAACCCGGATCTGTCGGTAAAGACCGGCGTGGAAAAGGTTGACCGAAGGCCGGACAGTGAACTCTCCGTGGAAGACCTTTACCTGCGCGGCCTGAACGTTGAGAAGGAAGGCCGGTCGCTGGAAGCGATACGGATTTACAAGGAAGTGCTGAAGCGGGATTCCGGGTTTGTTCCTGCGCTGCTGAAGCTGGCGGAGGCAGATTACCACGCCGCAGATTTTGCGGGCGCCGAAGGCTTGATCGCTAAGGCAAAGGCGCGCGACGACGAGAACCCGCAAGTCCGATTATTTGGCTGGAGTGATTTATAAAGGGGCCGGGAAGCTGGGCCTGGCAAAAGACGGCTTCTGGTATTCCCTCCGGTTTGGCGGCGCCAACGCTCCGGCGCTGCTTCAACTGGGCGAGATTGCCATCCACCAGAAGGATTATGCCGGGGCGGCAAAACTGTTGCGCAGGGCCGTGCAATACAATCCGGACGATGGCGTCGCCTTGAGCGATCTGGCAGTGGCGCTGCGGCTGGGCGGACACTTTGACGAGGCTTCCAAGGCAGCCAACGAGGCTGTTGAGAAGATGCCGATTCTGCCTTACGCGCTTGCCGAAAATGGCACGCGGAACAGGCTCTCGGGGACAACGCTGCAATCGAAAAGGCAGCGGAAGTTTTCAAGAAAACGGTGGGTTACAGGTCGCAAGGCTATCTGGAAGCCGGGGCGTGGTATCGACGGCTGGGAGATCTGGTCTCATCGAACCTGGTTCTGCAGGCTGCAACAAAGAACCTTGCGGCCAACGAAGTTTCGCCGATGATCTACTACTACCTGGCGGCAAACGAATGGGATGCCAAGCATGAAGGGCAGGCTTCGGCCGCGGCAAGCGAGGCCATGAAGGCCAACGTGGAAGCCGTGTTCCCCAACCGGCCGGAGGACGCCAGAGTGCTGCGGGAAGCGCTGGCGCACAACCCCTCCGACGCGCATGCGAAATACTATCCTCGGAAATTTCCTTTTTGCCCATTCGCGCTATGCCGAAGCAGCCGATTTGTGGAAGCAGGCTGTTGGCGAAGGGTTCCACTACGCGGTGCTCTATCGGAACCTCGGCGTGTATGCGCGGCAGGTTCAAAATGATCCCGCGAGTGCGGCCACCTATTATGCCAGCGCCATCAAACAGGCTCCCCAGGACTTCCGGCTCTACGTGGACCTTGATGAGCTTTACACGCAACTCGGCAAAACGGGTGAGCGGGAAAAACTCTTTGCCAGCGCTCCGCCGGAGGTGCTTGGGCAAAACGCCGTCCGGAATCGTCGGGTTTTACTGGATGTCCAGGAGCGGCGCTACGATGAAGCCCTGAAGGTGCTTCGGGGATACAACTTCAAGGCGGCGGAGGGTGGCCGGGTCAGTCATGAATTGTACGTGCTGGCCAACGTCCAGAAAGGCCGGGCAGCGCTTGCGGCAGGGCAATTCGCGGCGGCAGAGAGGTCATTCCGGGCAGCGCTCGAATATCCTAAAAACCTCCCTGTAGGCAAGCCGCTGCATCCTCAAGACCAGGAGGTGCTCTATTGGCTGGGCCAGTCGCTCGAAGCGCAGGGCCAGAAGGCTGCGGCAGAAAAAGCCTGGCAACAGGCAGTTGACGGGATGCGCGCAGACAACGGAGAGTCAGAGGAGGGCAGCACCGGGAGTTCAGTCTTCTACGGTGCGCTGGCTCTGGAACGCCTGGGACAAACCGGGGAGGCGTCCCGCATTCTGGATCGTCTGGCCGGTGAACCGGCAGCCGGCCACAAGTCCGCTAACGCCTATTACCTTGCAGGGCTGGTTGCGAATTCCCGCAAGCGGAACGGGCAGGCCTCGTCGGATTTCCGTCGCGCGCTTGAACTCGATCCGGGCCTTTGGCAGGCGCGTATGGAACTTCAGCGGAAGCGTACCCCGGAATAGGGTGAATGGACTAAGCCCGGCGTGATTTTGCTTCGAGGAGTGCGGATAGGGTGCCTGGGTGCCTTTCCAACCCGGGAAGGGACCATTGGTCATGCGGATAGTATTAGTCTTTAGAAATTGCTTTCGAATTCCTGCGACTTGCTTCGAAATAATAGAAATCTATTGACAATTTCGTTTCAATATAGGAGATTAACCTCTCTCCGTGGAGTCACTGTCTGCACAAAAAAACTGTACCATTCTGGGACACCATCAGGAAGTATCGGTTACGGATATTGAGAGTGAGTTGCTTTCGGATCGATGCCCCTGGCACGGGGCCAATTTCTCAAATAACTGGATTCGGGCTACTTAAACAATGACACCTGTCAAAAGTTGCGAAAAAGTCGGGGCACTTCAAAAGTTGGCCATGGGGTCTTTCTGCTGGCTGGGGATTGCCATTGGAGTTGCCTTTTTGGGCGCTTTCGGCCGGGTGGCGATCCTGCATGCGCAGGTGGCAAATCCGCAGGCCGCGACTGGAGTTCAAAAGCCCGGCCCCGTCTACGTCATTCTCTGGTTTGACACGGAAGACTATGTGCTGCCGCAGAGCGACGACTCCGCCAAGCGGATAGCAGAATTCCTGACGTCGCAAGGGGTTCACGCCACGTTCAAGGTGGTGGGAGAAAAGGCGAGAACGCTTGAGCGCCGACACCGCGACGATGTGATTGCCGCGCTGAACAAGCACGCGATTGTTTACCATTCCAACTACCATAGCTGGCGCGTGACTCCGGCGGAATTTGAACAGTTTCTTGATTGGCATGACGGCGTGGACGAATTCATCCGCCGGGAGCAGCCGGGCATCGACTCCATCCGCCGCGTCTTTGGCCGGATGCCGACTGCTTACGGCCAGCCAGGATACTCCTGGTGCCCTGAAGCGCAGCCCGCCCTCCGGAAGATGGGAATCCACGTCTACCTGGACGATGGCGATCAGGTTGGACTGGACGGCAAGCCTTACTGGTACGGCGGCATCCTGAATATTTATGACATGAAGTACATCAACGACTTCAGGCCAAACGATGATTGGACCAACGTCGAACAGGTCAAAGCCAATTTCAAGAAGGCCTATGCCGCATTGCACCAAAGCGGCGGCGGATTGATCAGCATCTACTTCCACCCCTGTGAATTCATTCATAAGGAATTCTGGGACGCCGTGAA
>CAWANC010000024.1:0-217866 GCA_963783155.1 uncultured Acidobacteriota bacterium
TTGCCGGACAGGCCGACCGCAGGGACCGCTGGCACTCCAATTACCAGGGTTCGTATGCCTATCAGGACGCAAACTACGGCTATGGTGGCTTTTATGTGCCCCAGACCGACTACCACTACTACTTTCGCCAGGGGTTCGCCGAGGTTAAGAAGATGGCTACTACGGCCGATATCAATATGGAAGATATTCCGGCGGCAGGCACACCATTCTCGGCGCCATTTTGGGGTCCATCCTCGACATGCAAGTGAGTCGCTAAAGGGTGAGTCGGTGGTGCGCCAGGCAAGCCCAATGGCGCCAAGGCCGCAGGCTTTTCAGGAGTTGCACACCCATGCACCGATTCAAGATGTTTCTTCGCCTCATGATGCTCATTGCCATCAGCGAAGCCGCGGTGATGGCCATTCATCGCTTCTTCGAGGCCCCCCAGGGGTTCGCGGAGGATCTCCTCAATGCAGGTCTGCTGGTTATTCTGTCCGCGCCCTTGCTTTACTACGGGGTAACACAGATGTTAGCGCGCCGCCCGTCCGCACGCGCAAGCTGCAGACGCCATCTCTCCTCCTGTCTTGCGGTTGGCCTCTATGCGCCTTCGCTGCTGATGTTCGGAATTCCAGGCCGGGCCCAGGATCGGTCCACGGTGGATCTGTCCAAAGCAAGTCTCGAAGATCTGATGAATGTGCAGGTAACGTCTGTTTCCAAGAAGGAAGAGAAACTTTCGCACGTGCCGGCGGCGATTTTTGTGATTACCCAGGAGGAAATCCGCCGGTCCGGGGCCACGAACATTCCCGACTTGCTCCGCATGGTTCCGGGAGTTGACGTGGCGCAGATCAATGCCAACACCTGGGCCATCTCAGCGCGCGGCTTCAACGGGCAACTCGCCAACAAGATGCTGGTCATGATTGACGGGAGGACCGTTTACGACCCCTCATTTGCCGGCGTGTATCTGGGACTCGCAGGACGTGGTTCTGGAAGATATTGACCGCATTGAGGTGATTCGCGGTCCCGGAGCGGCCATCTGGGGCACCAACGCCGTGAACGGGGTGATCAACATTATCACCAAGAGTTCCAAAGACACCCAGGGAGTCCTGCTGACGGGCGGCGGCGGCAACGTGGATCAGGGTTTCGGGACGGCGCAATACGGCGGAAAGATCGGGCAGCATGCCACCTACCGGGTATTCGGCAAATACTTCAATCTGGTTGGCTTTCGGAACCGCGCCGGGCAGGAAGCCGCCGATGGCTGGCGAATGAACCACGGGGGATTCAGGACAGACTGGGAGGTGTCCACTCGCGACTCGCTGACCTTGAAGGCGATCTCTATGGCGGCGTGAAGGGGCAGCCGTACCCTCCTGGGGTATGATTTGCAACCTCCCTACTCGACGCCCGCCTTTACCTCCATCATGGACTTCTCGGGAGGAAACGTCCTGGGCCGTTGGACTCGCAAGGTTCGCCCGGGATCGGAAATGCGCCTGCAAATGTATTTTGACCGCATCAGCCGGGAGGATGTGATCGAGCCTGAATTGCGCAGCACTTTTGACGTGGACTTTCAACATCATCTGGTCTTGGGGAGCCGGCATGACGTGGTGTGGGGCTTCGGCTACCGGAACAATCGGGACCATATGAGTCCAAATCCCACGCAGTCTTTCACTCCTGTGGCGTTCAGCAGTTCGATCGAAAACGCTTTCTTTCAGGACGAGATCAATCTGGTAAGAGACAGACTCTGGCTTACCGTGGGAACCAAGGTCGAGCACAACTATTTCACGGGCTTCGAAGTGGAGCCCAGTGTGCGCCTGCTTTGGACGCCGGGCAAGCGCCACACCTTCTGGACGGCCTTTTCGAAGGCGAACCAGACTCCCGCGCGGTCCGACGAGAGACATCCGACTCAATTTACAGGCTGTCCCTATTTCCGGCGGCCAGGTGGCGCTGCTAAGCGTTTTCGGTAAATCAGGCCTGGACTCTGAAGAACTCAAGGCGTACGAGTTCGGCTATCGTTTTGAACCCAATCAAACGCATTTCCCTGGACATCACTTCGTTCTATAACGTTTACGATCGTGTGCGAAACCTCGAGCCCGGCGCTCCTTTCTTCGAAGCGGCGCCCCTGCCCCCGCATCTGGTTATCCCCCTGGTGTACGATGGAAAAGCGTATGGGTCCACCTACGGCGCCGAGGCTTTGCTGGGGTGGAAGGTCAGGAAATTCTGGACACTGCAAGGAGGTTATACCTGGTTTGTTTCCTCGATAAAGCTGGACCCGTCCAGCCTGGACACGTTGACGATTGCAGAAATCAACGGCGGAGCCCCGCGCAACCAATTCCAGATCCGGTCCTATCTGGACCTTCCTCATCGCTTCACGCTTGACACCTCCCTCTATCGCGTAGGGCGTCTGGCAGCGGGCTCGATTCCTGCTTACACGCGATTGGACGTTCACCTGGGCTGGCGCCTGAACCAGTGGACAGAATTAAGCGTCGTGGGGCAGAACCTCCTCGACCCCCGTCATCCGGAATTTCAGAATCTCTTTCAGACGGTCATCACGACTCAAGTACAGCGCAGCGTCTATGGCAAGGTCACATGGCGGTTTTAGGGATTGAATGTTCTCGAAGTACGAATAGCTGGTTAGGTATGGCAACTTTTTCCAAAACACGAGAACGGCCCCATTTAACCAGGAAGGGTCCGGCTGTTCTTCGTGCGTCCATGAGCGGCCCGGCTGTCCTGTTCCTTGCCATCGCAATGCTGGCGCTGCTTCCCCAGGCCTCGGCCCAGGAGATTAGCGAGTATCAAGTGAAAGCGGCCTTTCTCTATAATTTCACCAAGTTTGTGGATTGGCCGCCGCAACCCGGCAACCCCGGCCAAAAGCCATTCCCGATCTGTGTGATCGGTGATGACCCTTTCCGCGGAGGACTGGAAACCATCGTTGAAGGGAAGTCCTTCAATGGCCAGGTGTTAGAGGTCCGGCACCTCAAGAAAATTGACAACGCCCCGGGTTGTCGAATCGCCTTTATCAGCTCTTCCGAGAAAGGCCGTTTTCGGCCCATCCTGGATGCCTTGAGAGGGTCGGGGGTGTTGACGGTGGGAGACACCGAGGGCTTCGCCAGGATGGGTGGGGTGATCAACTTTACCCTCGTGGATAACCACGTGCATATCGAGGTCAACCTGGAAGCGGCCAAGGCTCAGAAGCTCAAAATCAGCTCACGACTCCTGCGGCTTGCGCAAATCATCCCGAGTGGCGACACCGGCGGGTAGGACAAAAATGTTTTCCGTTCGCAACATATCGATCAAGAGCAAATTGCGAGTGATGATCATGGTGACCGTCGGCGCCGCGCTGGCGCTGGCCCTCGTGGCTGTGATCGGCTATGACTACATGGCCTTTCGCCAGGTGCTAAGAAGCAATCTCACCATTCTGGCGGAAATCGTCGGCGAAAACAGCACGGCGGCTTTAACTTTCAGCGACCCCAAATCCGCCACCGAGATCCTCGGAGGGCTGAAAGGACAGCCGCGCATCAGTTCGGCGTGCATCTACTCCCCTGACGGCAAGATCTTTGCGGTCTACTTTCGCGGGGGGATTGCAACATCCCTGCCACCCAGGCCGGACTCGAACGGGAGCCACTTTCGGCCAGGGGCACTTGAGAGTGTTCCACAACATCAGTCTCGATAAAGCGCAGATCGGAACAATCTATCTCGAATCCGACCTGCAGGAGATGGATGCGCGAATTCGAGAGTACCTGATGGTCGTCTCCGTGATCCTGGTGGCCTCTTTGTTTCTGGCATTCTTTCTCTCTTCCAGGCTCCAGAGAGTGATCTCCGGGCCGATTTTGCAGCTTGCCGAAACCGCCCGGTTGGTTTCAACCAAGAAAAACTATTCCATCCGTGCGGTCAAGCAGGGTGCAGGATGAGCTGGGGGACCTGGTTGACGGGTTTAACGAAATGCTTTCCCAGATCCAATTCCGAGACCAGGAACTCGGGCGTCACCAGGAGAATCTGCAAGACGAAGTTGCCGCACGGACCGCGGAACTGCAAGCGGCCAATCATGAGCTTTCGAAAGCCAAAGTCAAGGCCGAGGCCGCCAGCCTTGCCAAAAGCGAGTTTCTGGCCAACATGAGCCATGAGATTCGCACCCCCATGAACGGCATCATCGGCATGACGGACCTGGCGCTCGACACCAACCTCAACGCCGAACAGCGCGAGTTTCTCGGCATGGTCAAGGAATCCGCCGATTCTCTGCTGACGATCATCAACGACATTCTGGATTTTTCCAGGATTGAGGCGGGAAAGTTTGCTCTGGACGTCATCGAGTTCGATCTCAGCGACTGTCTCGCCAACATCGCCAAGACCTTCGCCCCGCGAGCCCAGGGAAAGGGATTGGAGCTTGCCTACCAGGTGCAGCCCGAAGTGCCCAGGGCGCTCCTGGGCGATCCCAGCCGTTTGCGGCAGATTATCGTCAATTTAATCGGCAACGCCATCAAGTTTACCGAACAGGGAGAAGTGGTGCTGCTCGTGGACACTGAGGATCTCAGCGAGGCCGGGGTCCGCCTGCACTTCGCGGTCAAAGACACCGGAACCGGAATCCCCCGAGACAAGCAGGACATGATTTTCGAGGCCTTCACCCAGGCTGACAGTTCCACGACGCGGCGGTATGGCGGGACCGGACTGGGCCTGAAGATCTCCACCAATCTGGTGAAGATGATGGAAGGCCGGCTCTGGGTGGAGAGTGACCCGGGGCAAGGCAGCACCTTCCACTTCACCGCGCACTTCGGCCTGCCAAAGGCCCACCGGCAGAGCGAACCTCGGAAGACGATCAACCTGCAGGGAATGCGGGTGCTGGTGGTGGACGACAACTCCACCAACCGGCGCATCCTGGACGCCATGCTCAGGCGCTGGATGATGCTTCCCGCTTTGGCAAAGGGCGGAGAGGCCGGTCTGGCCCTCCTGGAGGAGAACGCGGCACTGGGGAAATCGTTTCCCCTCGTCCTGATCGACGCCCAGATGCCCGGCATGGATGGATTTACGCTGGCGGAGAAGATCAAGCAGAATCCCAAACTGGCGGGCGCCACGGTGATGATGCTGACCTCGGCAGGGCAGCGCGGAGACGCGGTCCGCTGCCGCGAACTGGGCATCTCCGCCTACCTGATCAAGCCGATCCGCCAGTCCGAACTCCTGGACGCCATCATGACGGCGCTGGGGCAGCAGCAGGGCGAGGATCGCCCGCGCCTGGTCACCCGCCATCTGTTGCGCGAAGCCCGCCAGAAGCTGCGGATCCTGCTGGCGGAGGATAATCCCGTGAACCGGGCATTAGCCGTGCGCCTGCTTGAAAAACGCGGGCATCAGGTTGAAGTGGCGCAAAATGGCAGGGAGGTCATGGCCGTGTTGGAAACGCAATCCTTTGACCTGGTCCTGATGGATGTGCAAATGCCCGAAATGGACGGCTTCCAGGCCACGGCCGCCATCCGCGAGAAGGAAAAGACCACGGGATCTCATCTGCGGATTATCGCCATGACGGCGCACGCCATGAAGGGCGACAAAGAGCGTTGCCTGGCCGCGGGGATGGACGGTTATGTGTCCAAACCGATCGAGACGGAACAGTTGTTCGAGGTGATCGAGAGCAAGGTCGTGGTCCCGGTTGCAGCGGACCCAACCTCGGAAGAAAGCATCGCATCACCCGTCAACTGGGAGGAGGCCCTGGCCCGCGTGGAAGGAGACCGGCAGCTTCTGGCCGACATGGCGGAATTGTTCCTCGAGGATGGCCCGAAGTTGTTGTCAGAGGTGCGCGCGGCGGTTGCGCAACACGACTCCAAGGCCCTGGAGCGCACGGCCCATGCTCTGAAAAGCTCCGTCGGCAACTTCTCCGCCCACCCCTCTTATGATGCCGCCCTGAACCTGGAGAAGATTGGTCGAGGCGGGGATATGACCGCCGCCGAAGAAGCCTGCCGTTTGCTCGAGCAGGAGCTTGCGCGGCTTTGGCCGGCCATCAAAACGATGGCGGCGGGGAGCGTGAAAGTATGAAAAGTATCCTGATCGCCGATGATGACCAGATCCAGACCTTGATGTTATCCACCCGCCTGAAAGCGAAAGGATTCAGAGTCGCTGTGGCGTACGACGCCGTTCAGGCATGGATGTCCGCCATTCGGAGCCTGCCGGATGCCATCATTCTTGACATCCAGATGCCCGGCGGTACCGGAATCGCAGTGCTGAAGCAACTCAAGATGTCCAGCAAAACCAGAAAGATTCCTGTGATTGTCCTGACCGGCACGATTGACCCGGGCGATGAGCCCAAATTGAAGGAACTCGGCGTGGACAGACTGTTGTACAAGCCGGTCGATTTGGAACAGTTGGACCTCGCTCTGTCCCAGCTTATGGAAAAGGATCCGGACCCTTCTTCTGCCCAGTAACTCGCACGGCGGAAGCGGGGTTGGAAAACAGCCTGAAGAATTCCATTGCAACCGCGCCGCTGCCCACAATCCGGAGCCTGTCGAAACCCTTCAAGGCATCGACCGATACGACTCGGTCGGAAGGCGCGACAGCGTCAGTCCCCGGCGCCGTAGTTCCCGCTCATCCAAGTGGCGGCTTCTGCGCGATCGTCCTCAGTGGGCGGATAGACCAGAACCAGTGCATCGCGGCAAGCGTCGACAGGACGCGTGAACTGGCTCTGGTTCTTCATGATGAAGTCCAGGTTCAGCTCCTTAGTACATTCCGCCGCCCATGCCGCCTGCCGCAGATCCCGCCGAAGCCTTCTCATCTTCGTCCGCGCACTCGCTGACCGACGCCTCGGTGGTCAGGAGCAGCGAAGCAATGGACGCAGCGTTCTGGAGCGCCGCCCGCGTCACCTTGGTAGGATCGATGACGCCCTCCGCAACGAGGTCGCCGTAGCTCTCGGTCTCCGCGTTGAAGCCATAGTTCGGGCTGCTGTTCGACTTGACTTTCTCCACCACCACCGCGCCTTCATAACCGGCGTTGGCGACAATCATCCGCAGCGGCTCTTCGAGCGCCCGCCGGACGATGTTGATGCCGATCTGCTCGTCGCCTTCGGCCTTGAGCTTCGCAAGCGCCGGGATGCAGCGCACCAGAGCCACTCCGCCGCCGGGCACGATGCCCTCCTCGACCGCCGCCTTGGTGGCGTGCATGGCATCCTCGACCCGGGCTTTCTTTTCCTTCATCTCGGTCTCGGTCGCCGCGCCCACCTTGATCTGCGCAACGCCGCCCACCAGCTTGGCCAGGCGCTCCTGCAGCTTCTCCCGGTCGTAATCGGACGTGGTCTCCTCGACCTGCGCCCGCAGTTGCTTCACCCGGCCCTCGATGTCAGAGCTCTTGCCGGCGCCCTCGATCAGGGTAGTGTTGTCCTTGTCGATGGTGACCTTTTTGGCCTTGCCCAGATCCTCCAGCTTCACGTTCTCAAGCTTGATGCCCAGGTCCTCCGAAATGGCCTTGCCGTTCGTCAGAATGGCGATGTCTTCCAGCAGGGCCTTGCGGCGATCGCCGAACCCCGGCGCCTTCACCGCGCAGCACTGCAGCGTTCCCCGCAGCTTGTTCACCACCAGGGTGGCCAGGGCCTCGCCCTCAACCTCCTCGGCGATAATCAGCAGCGGCTTGCCGGACTTGGCAATCTGTTCCAGCAGAGGCAGGAGGTCCTTCATCGAGCTGATCTTCTTCTCATGGATCAGGACCAGCGCGTTTTCCAGCACGCACTCCATCCGCTCCGGGTCGGTGACGAAGTAAGGAGAGAGATAGCCGCGGTCGAATTGCATGCCCTCAACCACTTCCAGTTCAGTCTCCATGGTCTTCGACTCTTCCACGGTGATGACGCCGTCCTTGCCGACCTTTTGCATGGCCTCGGCGATGATCTTGCCGATGGTGGGATCGTTGTTGGCCGAAATTGCGCCCACCTGGGCGATCATCCCACCCTCGACCGGCTTTGAGATCTTGTCGATCTCGCCCTTGATGTGCTTCTTGCTGCCGTCCTTGCCGGTTTCGTCGTAACCACAAATCACGCGAACCGCGCTCTCAATGCCGCGCTTCACGCCCATGGGGTTGGCGCCGGCCGCCACCGTCTTGGCGCCCTCGCGGAAGATGGCCTGGGCCAGCACGGTCGCCGTGGTGGTGCCGTCGCCCGCCACGTCGCTGGTCTTGGAAGCCACCTCGCGCACCATCTGCGCGCCCATGTTTTCGAGCGCATCCGGCAGCTCGATTTCCTTGGCCACCGTGACCCCGTCCTTGGTGATCGTGGGGGCCCCGAATTTCTTGTCCAGCACCACGTTGCGCCCTCTGGGACCCAGCGTGGCTTTCACAACGTCCGCCAGTTGATTCACTCCCCGCAGAATCGCATGACGGTTTTGCTCACCATATACAATTTGCTTTGCGTTTGCCATTTTCAATTCCTCCACGATTTTCGATCAATGCTTTCCGTTGCCGGTGGTCCGGTGCGGCAGCCGTCAGCTGCAGGTTATCACCCCGCCACATCCATCGGCTGCTGCCCACACACTTACTTCTTCCCACTTGCGGCGGCGGCTTTGACTTCAAGGATTCCCAGCACTTCTTCCTCGCGCAGGATCAGATACTCCTGGCCTTCCATCTTGATTTCAGCGCCGGAATACTTCCCGAAAAGGATCCGGTCGCCCGCTTTCACATCCAGGGCGATCACCTTTCCTTCTTCGGTCTTCTTGCCGTGCCCCACGGCGATCACTTGGCCCTCTTGCGGTTTCTCCTTGGCCGTGTCGGGAATGATGATCCCGCCCTTCACGGCTTCCTTCTCTTCTACTCGCCTGACCAGGATTCGATCATGCAGTGGTCTGAAATTCATTTGGTGTCTCCTTTCGCGCTTCGTTAAGGTTGGCCTGCGGGTTGAGCCACCGCGATTCAAACACCTTGTCCCATCCCACTGATCTTCCTTACGAACGAATCACTTCGATGCGCCTGGGATCTCATGGTGTCGAAGAGTTCCCCCAGACATCGGCCTCAAAAAACTCGTTTGGACCGAAGAGCCGGCGGCAAGGGGTTTGCTGATCTGATAATTGATGTCGCGCGAAACCACCGTGTATGGACCGAGGATCCGGGCCTTGGCCGTAGACTTCGAGGCCGTCTGCAGCCACATTCCTCCGACTTCGCTGTAGGTCAGCGCGACGCGCACGTCCCGCACCCACCAGGAGGGGTTCCTGGCGGGCTGGCCCTCGAAGCGGCGAAGCAAGTAGGTGCGGGCGTCAACCCAGACGTCCCCGCGGAGCAGATGTTTGTCCTTGCGCCTGGGAAGCATCTCAAGCACGTAGCAGCGTTGGCCGTTCACGTCTTCTTCGCGGATGAAGCGGAAATCATAATTCTCCGGCGAGAGATCGGTGGAAGCGTAGTCTTTGGAAATTTCCGCTTCACTTGCCAGGATTCGGCGAACGATCATTTGTCCCAGTCCGCTCCCGTTGGTCTTCTGGATGGCATACTTTTTGGAGTCCGGAGGAACGAAGGCGACATCGGCAATCACCTCGGACTTGCTCTTGCTTTCATCCTCGCCAAACAGCTTGTAGTCGCGCGTGACGGTGTAAGGACGAAGGCGGGCGCGGTTCTTGGCACGGGCCTGCGCCATGCTGGCGATGATGGTTTCCACCGTCGGGACCGAGCTTCCGGTCTGGGCCGATACGGGTGCCATTCCGGAGGCTAGATAGAGAACAAGCAACCACGCCGCTTGTTGCCGGGCAGCCGTAAAGAGCAATCTCAGTTCCGCTTCGCGATTGTTGAACCACGAGGATTGGGGCAATGGCGCACTCTCAGAGATGATTGACCCGGTTTCCGGGCTGGAATGACCCTGCCCAACACAACAGCGACGGCCAGCAAGCCCGGAATGCGAGGAACTACAGAGGGGTGCACCTTTGGTGCCCCCTCCGGTTTGGCTTGTTCGGCCTGCCCTCAGGCCATAGATCTTCGACCACTGAGCAAGTTATACAGCAACACAATCACGGCAACCACCAGCAATAGGTGGATGAGGCTTCCGCCAACGCTAAAACTAAAGCCCAGTAGCCACAGGACTAACAGAATCACACAAATTGTCCAAAGCATATTGCGCCTCCTCCCTAACATCCTTCTCCAGGCGGATCCTGGCCGGAAGCTAGAGCTATCTTTTTTATAACCTGATGCAATTCGCGTGTCAGTCCCGTAGTGCTCATATAGTTGGTCAAAATTGCTCATGGCAGCCAATCAGGTGAAATACGCGGTGGCTTGTCACAGGCGCAGCTTGCGGGGAGAACCGGCGTCAGCGACCCACAAGTCCCGCATTTGGCTCACCAACCGTGGCTTTTCTCGGGCTCAGGCAGGCTGCGGAGCCGGAAGATGCCCGATTAAGGTTTCTGGCTCCGCAGAGGGGGTGGGCTTGTGTTGCAAGCTGGTGGGTGATGGACTTCCTAAGACACTCGCCAAACTTAGAATCGAATGGCTGCCACATGAGAGACAGTGATCATTCCTGGCCCGGCTGATCATCTGACAGTTCTCGCACAGGACGGCAAGGTCGAGCGGTATGAGTTCGACCGGCTCAAAACTCTTAGCGCGGCGCTTTTGGCGCTCCACTCTCCGCGCCTTGTCGATCACCCTATGTCCGGCATTGCCGGCGATCAGTATAATTGTCCTGCGCAACCGCCCGAGCATTTTGCCTGTCATTTCCTTCACCCCGCTTCCTGGTTCGGATCGTTCGTCCGAACAGTTCGCCCTCTCCTGCTAGCTTTACCGTTTGTTATTTGGCATGTCAGTCCCGTACTGCTCATCAGGCTGGTCAACATTGCTCATTTCAGTTAATCAGGGGGAGTTGCATTGTGGTACCGGCGGACCGCGCCGGTCGGCGTTATTTGCGGTACGCCTTTAGGGAACGGTGTGTCGCGATGCTCACAGACGTAGTTAGAAGGAACCGTACGATCCAGGTCAACACCGTTATCATGCAGGCCCTGGTCAAGCTACGGCAGATCCCCTCTGCCCACAAGGAACCAGGCTGCCAGACCCAGCGGTTGCCCCCGCTTGATCCTCAGGTCAAGGCGCCGAGGCTTTGGTGGGGGCAAGAGGGCGAGAACCCTGACTCGGGCTGGTATAAAGCAGGGCTCCAGTATTGATATAAACCTTGTGTCCCTGTGTGTCGTAAGGCGGGGCAACCTTGTCCACCGGCATGAGTAATCCTTTCCCTCCAAGCGGAGTCACGGGTTGGCTTGGCTCGCGCCGAAAAGGTTCGTGATGGGTTCGGGCTCAAGCCAGTACGTCTTCAAGGCGGCCAGGTTGTTAAGATTCGTAATCGACACCAAACGATCGTTTTTGAATTTCAGTCTCGCCGGCCCTTCGAACGTTTGACCATTTTGGAAGAAAGACTCGGGGCCCGGCTGGATTTCCAGCCTCTTGCCCGTAAAAATATAGCTGCCGATACCTCGGCCTTCCTGGCCCTCGGTGTAACTGGCCTTCCGGAGGTGAGCCGTGACTGCTCCGGCAGTCAAATGCTGACCTACTTGCACCTCCGTTGGGGCAGCCAGGATTACAGCAGGATTGCCGAATACGTTCCCATCCAAGCGGGCGTCAATGATTCGTGTGAATTGCAAGTAGAAATGAATAAAAACACCCGTGATGGCGATGAAAATCAGCAGTCCTGCTCCGAGCAGGATTTTCTTCCAGGGGGTGGCCGGGAACAGGATAAGATCGTTTCAGGTCCCTAGCCTCTTGCGGGGCTGACGCTCTTCTTGAGTTGGCACGTGACCATTTATCTCCTAGTTCCTTAATTTCAACACGGCCGAGACCAGCAGGATTCGCTGCGCGGTCTTCCTCTTGCCTCCAAATTGCAAAGACTGGGTTAAGGCTTTGAGCGCCCCGGAAGCATCATTGATACCGGCAGTACTGGAATCTTAGCTTGCACAGACGATTTTCCATTCGGTCCCATGGTGGCGGTGAATGGCACCGTTCCCAGCCTTCTTGCGATTTGCACCGGCAGCACGAGCAGCGGCGCTCTTCGGTTTTGTAGGCCTCGACTTTTCCAGTCGGTTCAAATCCGCGAGGACGGTGGCTTTTAATTGCATGAATTGTTCAGCTTCTTTGAACTCGTCAAGACTTTCTCGGCATTCTTTGAGTCCAGCGTTGCATGTGCTTTCTCCCGAAGTCTGGCGGTTGCCTTGGGGGGCTGATTTGGCGACTGAGCACGTCGCGCAGAGGCTCAGAAGCATACAGGCCAGTGTCAATCTTTTCATTTGAAGCTCCTTTTACCCGCGAAACCAGGAGGGCGTCTGCCGCTCCCGCGCCGAATGCCGGCTGGCAGCTCGATCCACACTAGTTATATCCTGAGGCAACAGGCGCGTCAGTCCTCTAAGGCTCACAAGTCTGGTCGTAATTGCTCATCGTGGTCATTGGGGGGAAACATCGAGGTGGAACTGTTGAAAAATTATTCAAGGTTTGACATGAAGAGGGGATGGGGGTGAAAGGCACAGGAGCACGGCATGGTGGAAGCCCTACCCTGACGATCCACAGCGCAACTGCACATTGTCAACTTTGAGTTGCGCAATTAGATTGAACTTGAGCTTTGCGGCCTCTAAGGGGCGACTACATTCCACACATACAAAAATTCGTCGTCACTGGCGGTTGCAACATTCCGTCCGGCTTTGCGGGTTGCACGATTCAAGGCTGACCGGACCTTCTCTTTGCTCTCCACCAAACCTGCCAAGGGAATTTTAATGGCAGCCCCATCCTTCAAGCCGTCAAGATCCCTGAGGATTAGGGACACAACTTCCTTGTGCTTTCCGTGCCGCCCTTGCGGAACGTCCACTTGGTCCATCGTGTTGTAATGGGATGGGACTACGTTGGATCGAGGGCTCATACCTGCCTCCGCGACTTCAAAACGTTAAACATACGTTAATTAATGGTATCACGCCGTGACGACAGCCTACAATTAAAAAGTCGAACTACGAACAATGACGGCCGGAGAACCGGCTAACGGCACGGCCCCGTTAACGCGGGAGAGGGCAAGCATCGTTATTTCAGTAAGTTAGACGTACAAACGGTTAAAGCCTGTTTCTTAAAGATCTAACCCGTATCGGTTGCGGCCTGCTACGATTTATTTGGGATGTAAGGAGAAACCATAATGTCCAAATCAGAAAAACCGATAACACACTTCGAGCAGGTTCCGCTGGAAATTGTCAAGGAGATTGCGAAGGAAGACATTCCGGTGGATGAATCGGGTGAGGCCGGCGTGACCGTTGAACTTCCTGAAAGATAGCGAGCCGTATTTCCTACTCTGGTTTCAACCATGGCAAATCCGCTGAACCACGGTCCAGCGGACGGCATGAGAGGGCAACGAAAGTGGACAAACTTCAAGAGAGATTGATGGAACTTTTCGAGTAAACCGTTAACGAAAAGAACGCTGAAAGGTTCATGAAGCTCGTTGCAGAGTGTGAGTGCTATGGCAAACAAACCAAGAATTCCTATCAGTAGACCTGCCTTCAGCAAGAAGAGGAAGGCTGTTACGGCAAACAGGAATCGTCACTCCGACGTAGTGACCTCCAACCGGAAAGACCAGGCTGAGGTTGCCACGGCGCTGAAGAAAGGCCAGCCTGAGGTTATTAGGGCAAATGAGGCAAATCATTTTGTCGATTGGGATGCCCTCCTGGCTGGAATCAACGTCGGGAAGTCCGTTCTTGAATATACTGCGGACCGCATCATTTTCCGGCAAGGCGACCCTGCGGATGCCATCTTCTACCTTCGGCAAGGCAAGGTGAAGCTTACGGTGACCTCCCAGCACGGCAAGGAAGCGATCGTCGCTATTCTGGGTGCCGGGGATTTCTTCGGCGAGGGATGCCTGGCAGGCCAGGCGTTGTACGTGTCAACGGCGGTCGCGGTAACGGATTGCACCCTTGCCCGGATTGAGAAGGCGCGGATGGCGCGCATGCTGCACGAGCAGCACGAGATTTCGGAATTGTTCGTCACCCACCTGCTTTCCCGCAACATCCGCTACGAAGGGGATCTCGTCGATCAGCTTTTCAACTCCAGCGAGAAGCGCCTGGCGCGGATTCTCCTGCTGCTCTCTCATTTTGGCAAGGAAGGCCGATCCGAAGCTGTCCTTCCCAGAGTCAACCAGGAAAACCTGGCGCAAATGGTGGGTACCACGCGGTCGCGGGTCAGCCATTTCATGAGCAAGTTCAAGAAGCTGGGCTTTGTCGATTACGACGGTGTCAGCGGCGAGTTGACCGTCCATAGCGGCCTGCTCAGCGTGATCCTGCACGACTAGTGCCGATGTCGAACCCTCGGTCAATTCCAGCACGGCCGATACTATAGCTCCCTCCCAATAACTAGCCTGAGCAATTTTGACCAGACGCGTGAGCACTACTGGACTGACACGCAAATCACCCTCATTTAATGTTTCTAGTTGAGAGTAGCCAACCGGGATCTGTTGGGAAGAAGATGACACCTGCCCCTCTCGCATATCGTGTTTTGTAGGTAGGCGACGAACCCGCCATTCGCGGCGTTCTATCGGGCCGCTGGAGGGATCAATGGTAGACACACTTAATCTCCCTTTTAATTCCCGGACACTTCTCAGCAAGGTCGGCCCTCGTAGGACGATGCGGGAATACCAGGACCAACAGACCATCTATTCACAGGGGGATGTGGCTGATGCGATATTCCACATCCACAGTGGCAACGTGAAGCTCACGGTAGCGGCGCGGCGCGGCAAGAAGGCTGTCATCGCCATTTTGGGGCGCGGTGACATCTTTGGAACGGGGTGTCTGGCAAAGAAACAACCACGGCGGACGTCGGGCGCAACAGCGGTTCACCAGTCCGCGATCTCCCGCGTGGAAAAGGAAACCATCACCCGCATGATCGATCAGGACCCGGCCTTCAGCAAGCTGTTCATCTCCTATCTCCTTTCTCGCATTGTCCGAATCCAGGAAGATCTACAGGCTCACCTTTTCGATTCCAGCGAGAGGCGTCTGGCACGAATCCTCCTGTCACTTGCGCGTGATGGCAAGAACGGCAAGCATGAGAGGGTGATCGCCAAGATCAATCAGCAGACCCTCGCGGAGATTGTGGGCACCACCCGGTCGCGGGTCAGCCATTTCATGAACAAGTTCAGGGATATGGGCTATCTGGAATATGACAGCGGGATGAAGTTGACAGTTCACAGTGGTCTCCTCAGCGTAATTCTGAAAGACTAGCTGCCATTTCGAACTCCGTGGTAATTCCCATTCGCTTCAAGGTCTAGTTCCTCCCACAAAATGGTCTGAGCAATTTTGACCACACGCTTGAGCAGTACAGAACTGACACACAATTTATGCGCAATTAAAGTTACACATTAGACCATTTTAATGCAGTCCTTGCGGGAATAATGTGCAGGCATCTTCATCTATGAGTCAAGGGAGACCGATCATGAGTGTGATGACCAGAGCAATACCAAGCCACTTGGAGCAATCTGACATGAATGACGGTGTTGTCGCTGTCAGCTCTGCAATGCAGGACGTTTGCGCGCAGGTACGCCAGATTGCCGGCTTTGAAATCCCGGTTCTGTTGCTTGGGGAAAGCGGGACCGGGAAAGAGGTGGTCGCGCGAATGATTCACAAGGAGTCGCATCGGGTGCAACAAACCTTTATGCGGGTGAACTGCGCAGCGCTGCCTTCCGACCTGCTCGAGAGCGAGCTTTTCGGCCATGAAGCCGGCGCTTTTACTGGCGCGACGCGAACCAGGCTCGGAAAGTTTGAGGCCTGCCAGCGGGGGACCATTCTTCTGGATGAGATTGCTGAAATGCCCACCAAATCGCAGGCGAAATTCCTTCACGTCCTTCAGGACGGTGAATTCTCTCGGCTGGGAAGCCCGATCCCACAAAAAGTGGATGTCCGGGTCCTTGCAGCGACCAATGTCAACCTCCAACAGGCGGTTGCTTCCAGACAGTTTCGCACCGATCTTTACTATCGTCTGAACATCTACTCGATCTGCCTTCCTCCTCTGCGGGAGCGGCAGGCGGATATCGTGCCGATGGTCGATCACTTCATGCGCATTTGGGAAGAGGACTTCGGCCAGCAGCAACTCCCCATGACAAGGGCCATCCTGGATGCCTGCATGCGCTACGACTGGCCCGGCAACGTGAGAGAGTTGCAAAGCTTTGTGAAGCGGTGGCTTATTTTCAATAATGAAGCCCAGGCTTTAAACTACTTGCACGGCCATATAGAATTACGGACCCAGGTCGCACCTGCCCACACCCCTCTGGCTCCGGATGGTTTGAAATCGCAAATGGGTGGGATTAAAAAGGAAGCGGAAAAGCGCGCCATTACCCACGCCCTTGAACTGTGCAAAGGCAGCCGCAAGGAGGCCGCTCGAATGCTGAACATCAGTACCAGGTCGCTGCAGTACAAGATGGTCGGCTACAAGATCGATCGGAGTACAGGCGCCGTGGTTGACAAACCCGGCGCTATGGCTCAGACCTGCTGTTTCCCTGACCCCGCCGGAGGCGCTCTGGGGGATTCTGCCTCCGCCACCAACTCATGGCCGGTACCAATCGGTAGTTTTCCCTCATTAGCCGATGAGCAATTGTGACCAAAGGCATGCGCCTGATTCAACTGACGTGCGAGTTGCATCCAAGGTATAAGAAGTGCGGCTGGAGTTCCCAGCCAGTTTGGGCTGGGAGGCCTGTCGCAGAAACGGAGGGTTGACGTGTTGGATCGAGCAGCTCTCATCAATGTGGAGCCGGGTTGTGGCACGAATGATCCACAAGCAGTCGTATCGGATGCAGCAATCCTTTATGCGGGTGAATTGAAGGCGCTGCCTCAGCGTCACAACGCCTTGTCGCTCAGCAGGGTCAGCGCATCCTTGGCGTTGAAAGGGTACCGCCGGGTGGATTTCTGCCCCGTCGTGCTCAGAACGATATCCACGCGGCGGTTCTGGGCCAGGATAATGGACTTCATATGGGTAAACAGTTCCTGCCGCTCCTCGGGGGTCAGGTCGGGATTCTCTTCAATCTGCTGATGGACCTGGGCGTTATCGAGCTGCTCGCGTTCTCCGAACGAGTGGGTTTCGATGCTGGCTTCGGGAACGCCATGTTCGACCAGAAACCTCTTGGTCAACGCCACACGGCGCTCCGCGAGGGCTTCGTTGTGCGGGTTCGAGGCGCGTTCGTCCGCATGTCCCTCCAGGGTCAAGTGGGCATCCGGCTTCAATTCGAGGTACTTCTTGAAGTCCTCCGCCAGGGTCCGCAGGATGGTCTGCTGGCTATCCACCAGGCCGCCGTCGGGATTCTGGGCCGTGGGCTGGTCCGTCGGGAAGTAAATGCTGTGGAGGGCAAGCTCCTTTTCCAGCACCTCCGGCTCGCTCACCTCTTCTGCCGCCGCTTTCACCTCCAGGTCGATTGTGCAATCGGCGCTGCCACCCTGCCCATCGTCCACACGGCCTGTCACCGTGGACGCGCCCGGCTCCATGCCGGAACTATCAAACGTTACGGACGGCCCCGTGCCGGTGATCTGTCCGCCGCTGGCGGTCCAGAAGTAGGTCAGCGGATTGTTGTCCGGGCTGCTGCCCGTGGCGGTGATTTGAGCGTGTTCGCCGATCGTCATCGAGCTGGGGTCCGCCGAGCAACTTAGGGTTGGCGGATGATGGGGCGGCGGTTCGCTTTCGGGCGGAGGCGGGGTTGGGGCGCTGACATGCGCGGGGGGATGGTTCCCGCCGAAGCGGAAGACGATTCCGACCGAAAGCCGCAGGTCGTTCTGCGTTGCCCTGCCTCCCGCAATGGAAGTGGGGTCTCTGAACCGGGTCATCGCATATTCGGCCTGAAACAGGCGCAACGCGATATGAGGGGTCAGATTAACGTCGAGCCCTCCTCCGGCGGTCATGGCAAATGAGTTTTCGGAAGGCAGGGGAGCACAACCAATCCCCGAACAGCCGTCGAGCGTCACCTCGCTCGCGTGGACTCCTCCAAACAAAGCCTGGACAAAGGGCGTGAACCGCTCGTGCCGGAAGGAAAGGCGCGGGCCGAACATATAGCTGAAGGCGTTTCCACTGGCATCCACCACGCCGCCGTTTGGAGGCGCGTTGGGACCGAACCGGTCGGCATGATAGCCGCCAAAATCGGCAACAAATCCCAGATAACGATTCGCGTTAAAGGCCAGCGAGGTGCTGCCGCCCGACAACCAGGCGATGCGGTTTCCATGGCTCCCCATGGGTACAGCCCTGAAATTCGAGTAACCCAGAAAAAGCTCAAACCTGGGAAGATAGCTGTCCGCGTATCTCGCCTGCGGCGCGGCCGCCGCCGGCAGGGCCGCCGGCGCTGACGCCGCGGCAGCCGGCTTGGCCTGGCCCTCCGCACGCATTCCGGGTGCAAGTGAAAACACGATCGTCAAAACGGCAAATATCCGTAACCCTAACCTCATGGTTGCCTCCTGAATGGTGCCTGCTTGCCGGGAAGCGGGGCGTCAGGCGTCCCGCCTCTCATACTGCTTTTACTCCTCATGCCTTGCGCCTTACGGGGCCGGCACGTTAATGACGGTGTTCACCATGGTCACAGACCCGGTCAGGGCCATCGCTCTGCCGTTCAGCGTGGTGAGGGCCACATTGCCCGCCGTCGAGAACGAGATGCCCGACTGCGAGAGGATGGTTCCCACCATGGTGCCACCGCCTGCGGCGTTGATGGTGGCGGCGCTGCCGACGTGCCAGAAGACATTCTTGGCCTGAGCGCCGTTGATCAGAATCACGCTCCGGGCGCCAGTGGGGCCCGCGATGCCCACGGTGAGCGAGGTCGCCATCTGGAACACCCAGACCGCATTGGGGTCCCCCTGCGCGTCAAGCGTAAGGTTTCCCAGGGTGATGCCAAACGTGCCCGGACCGGATTCATAGATGCCCGGGGCAAGAGTCAGCCCGCCCAGTTCGTCGGTTTGAGCGCAGAAGGCGGAGCAGGGCATTGAGGCCGCAGAGGTTGCGTTAAACGCGGTAAGCGTATCGGCTGCGGCCTGGGTTGCGATCGCCATGGTGACGGACGTCCCTTCCGAAGGACACCCGACCGTGGGCGGAGGCGGAGCCGTGAAGATCCCGCCGTTGACGGTTCCCTTGTTCAGCGGCGTTTCGGTATAGGTACAGGGCGGCGGGGTACCCACCACCGTGTTATCGTGGAATCCCGTCACCAAAGTAGAGGCGCCGGTGGTTGCAATATCCCCGTTAATCACCGTCAGCAGCCCTTGGTTGGTCATCCCCTGGGCACCGCCAAACGTTCCGAATGTCGCCGCCGTTCCCAGGTCGACCGCCGGAAGAACCGCTGCAGCGGTCGTGAAGGTCCAGGGGTTGGGTGCAACGCCGGCCGCCAGCGGATTGCCCGCGAGGTCGGCAGCGCCGGCGGTGATCGTGGCGGTATAGGTCGTATTCGCAGCCAGATTGCTTGAGGGTGTGAAGGTTGCAATAAAGTTGATGGGGTCATATGTGACCGTTCCGGCGATGACAACAGGGCCCGGCGCTTCCAGTTGGAAGGTCGCGGTGGTGATCGTTGAGGGGTCCATCGCCTCGCTGAAGGTTGCGTTCACGGTCGCGTTGATGGCCACACTGGCGGCTGCGTCAACAGGGTTCGTCGAAATAATGGTCGGGGCCGTGGTGTCCGGCGTCGGTGCCGTGGTGAAGGTCCAGGGATTCGGTACGAGACCCGCTTTCAGCGGATTGCCGGCCAGGTCGGCGGCGCCCGTGGTGACGGTCACCGTGTAGAGCGCATTGGGATCGAGGCTGGTGTTGGGCGTGAACGTGGCCGTGTTGGCGATCGCGGCATAGGTGACGATTCCCGACACGGGAGTTCCGCCAGGGCCTGCCAGGGTAAAGGTTGTTGCATTGATCGTCGCCGGATCCATGTGCTCGCTGAAGGTTGCGGTGACCGCCTGATTGATGGGGACGGTGGTGGCGCTGTCAAGCGGGATGGTTGAAGTGATGGTGGGTAGTGTGGTATCAGGAGCCACGCCGGTGGTGAAAGTCCACGAGTAGTTGCTCGCCAGAGGGGTTCCCGTCAGATTTTTCGCGCCCGTGGTAATCGTCGCAACATAGACCGTAAGCGGAACGAGAGGAGCCGCGGGTGCGAAGGTGGCAACCGAGCCCGTGGCAACATAGGTGACGACGCCGGATACGGCCACGGAGCCCGGCCCGGTCAGGGTAAAGGTCGCGCTGGTCATCGTCGTAGGATCCATCGCTTCGTTGAAGGATGCTGTCAACTTCCGGTTGATGGGGACACCGGTAGCAAGATTCGCCGGGGAGGTGAAGGTGACCGCGGGGGTGATGCTGGCACCCGCACCCGTTTTAAAGCTCCACACATAGTTGGCCGTCAACGGCGCGCCGGGCACACTTGTCACCCCGGTCGTTAGGGTGGCGGTATAGATCGTGTTGGGGGCAAGATCGCTTGTGGACGTAAAGGTGGCGGTCGAGCCCGAGCAGGCGACGGTTCCCGCCACGGGAGTCGCGCCCGGCCCAGTCAGGATAAAGGTTGACAGCGTCACCGTTGAACAGTTGATCGCCTGGCTGAAGATCGCGGCGACAGGTGGCTGATTGATGGGCACGCCGGTCGCACCATTGAGGGGGCTCGTGGAACTCACGGCAAGCGCGGAGAGGATGGTGAAGGTCACCGCACTGGTGGTCGTGCCCGAGCTGGTGACCCGGATGTTTGCGGCGCCGGGCGTGGCGTTGGCGGCGATGGCAAACGTCGCGGTGATCTGGGTGCTGCTCACCACGGTCGCGTTGGTGACGGTGATCAGCGCTCCGCCCACGCCGACCGTGGCTCCGGTTGTAAAATTCGTACCCGTCAGGGTAACGCCCACGGTCTGTCCCTGAACGCCGGAATTCGGGCTGATCGAGGTCAGCGTGGGTGGGAGGGTTCCCCGCTCCCGGCCGCATCCGGCCGCAAAAACGACCACTAGAAGTGCCATCCACCACATCCCATTCAATTTTCGTGTTCCCATTCGCGGCCTCTCTTGGTTGTTTGACATCGTGTTTCCCTCCCGGCCCGGTGGCCGTCGCGCCTTAACCGGCAACACAGCGGCAGCACGTTATCCCATCGGCTCCTGATCGGTCGGGTCTTGCGAATATTCCAAAAACATTATCGGCAGGCAGTGGGAATCCATTAGAGGTTATTTGCGGATGATGAGAAAATCGACCTTAAGCGTCGGGACCGCATAACAGCTAATATCCGCTTCCCTAACCTCATTCTTGCCTCCTGAATGGCGCCAGCTTGCCGGGAAGCGGGACGTCAAGCGTTCCTGCTTCTCATACAGCTTCCACTCCCTATGTCTTGCGCCTTATGGCGCCGGCACGGTGATGACGGTGTTCACCATCGTGACAGACGCCGCCAGAGCCAATGCTCTGCCGTTCAGCACGGTGAGCACCACGTTGCCGGCCGTCGAGAACGTGATGGCCGCCGGGGCGAGGATGGTTCCCACCATGGTGCCGCCCCCGGCGGCGTTGATGGTGGCGGCGCTGCCGACATGCCAGAAGACATTCTTGGCCTGAGCGCCGTTGATCAGAATCACGCTCCGGGCGCCTGTGGGGCCCGCGACGCCTACGGTAAGCGAGGTCGCCATCTGGAACACCCAGAACGCATTGGGGTTCCCCTGGGCGTCGAGTGTGAGATTCCCGTTCGTTATCGAAAATGTGCCCGGGGCGGATGTATAGATTCCCGGTGCAAGAGTCAGCCCGCCCAGCTCACCGGCTTGAGCGCAGAAGGCTGAGCAGGGCATTGAGGTCGCGGAGGTTGCGTTAAACGCGGTAAGCGTATCGGCTGCGGCCTGGGTTGCAATCGTCATGGTAACGGACGTCCCTTCCGAAGGACACCCGACCGTGGGCGGAGGCGGAGCCGTGAAGATCCCGCCGTTGACGGTTCCCTTGTTCAGCGGCGTTTCGGTATAGGTACAGGGCGGCGGGGTTCCCACCACCGTGTTATCGTGGAATCCCGTCACCAAAGTAGAGGCGCCGGTGGTTGCAATATCCCCGTTAATCACCGTCAGCAGCCCTTGGTTGGTCATCCCTGCGCCACCCCCAACAGTTCCGAAAGTCGCCGCAGTTCCCAGGTCGACCGCCGGAAGGACCGCTGCGGCTGTGGTAAAGGTCCAGGGGTTCGATGCAACGCCAGCCTCCAGCGGATTGCCCGCCAAGTCGGTGGCGCCTGCGGTGATCGTGGCGGTATAAGCCATACCCGTAGCGAGATTGCTTGATGGCGTGAAGGTTGCAATAAAGTTGATGGGGTCGTAGGCGACCGTTCCCGGGATGGCAACTGCGCCCGGGCCTTCAAGCTGGAAGGTAGCGGTGGTGATCGTTGAGGGGTCCATCGCCTCGCTGAAGGTTGCGTTCACGGTCACGTTGATGGGCACACCGGCGGCTGCGTCAATGGGGTTCGTTGAAATGATGGTCGGAGCCGTGGTGTCCGGCGTCGGAGCCGTGGTGAAGGTCCAGGGATTCGGTACGAGACCCGGTCCCAGCGGATTGCCCGCGAGGTCAGTGGCGCCGGTGGTCACGGCGGCCGTGTAGATCGTATTGGGGTCGAGTGTGGCATTGGGTGTGAAGGTGGCTGTGTTGGCAATGGCGGCATAGGTGACGACCCCTGCCACGGGAGTTCCGCCGGGCCCTGACAGCGTGAAGGTTGTTGAATTCATCGCCGCCGGATCCATCGGTTCGCTGAAGGTTACTGTGACAGCCTGATTGATGGGCACATCGGCGGCGCCATCAAGCGGGATGGTCGAATAGATAGTGGGTTTGGTAGTGTCGGGCGCCGCGCCGGTGGTGAAAGTCCACGAGTAGTTGCTCGCCAGAGGGGTTCCCGTCAGATTTTTCGCGCCCGTGGTAATCGTCGCGGTATAGACCGTAAGCGGCGCGAGAGGAGCCGCAGGTGCGAAGGTGGCAACCGAGCCCGTGGCAACATAGGTGACGACGCCCGATACGGCCACGGAACCCGGACCGGTCAGGGTAACCGTCGCAGCGGTGATGGTTGCAGGGCCCATCGCCACGTTGAAGCTCGCTGTCATTTTCTGGCTGATGGGCACGCCGGTGGCATTATTCGCCGGGTAGGTGGAAATGACCGCAGGGATGATGATTGGGGCTGCGCCCGTTTTAAAGCTCCACACATAATTGTCCGCCAGGGTTGCGCCGGCAACAGCCGTCATCCCGGTCGTTAGGGTGGCGGTATAGATCGTGTTGATTGCAAGATTGGAGCTGGAGGTGAAGGTGGCGGTTGAGCCCGAGCAGGCGACTGTTCCCGCCACGGAAGTCACGCCCGGCCCAGTCAATGTGAAGGTAGACAGGGTGACCGTTGCACAGTTGATTGGCTGGCTGAAGGTTGCGGAAATGGGCGGCTGATTGATCGGCACGCCGGTCGCACCATTGAGAGGGCTCGTGGAAATTACGGTTGCGGCTGTCGTGAAGGTCCATGGATTCGGCGCTACGCCGGCTCCTAGCGGATTGCCGGAGAGGTCGGCGGCGCCGGTGGTGATTGTAGCCGTATAGAGCGTAGTGGGGTCTAGATTGGCGTTGGGCATGAAGGTTGCGATAAAGTTGACGGGATCGTAGGCGACCGTTCCTGTGATAACAACAGGGCCCGGCCCTTCCAGCTGGAAGGTCGAAGTGGTGATCGTCGCGGGGTCCATCGCCTCACTGAAGGTTGCTTTCACGGTGGCGTTGATGGCCACATTGGCGCTGGCATTAGCAGGGTTCGTGGAAATAATTGTCGGGTCCGTGGTGTCGGGAGTCGCCGCCGTGGTAAAGGTCCAGGGATTCGGTACGAGACCCGCTTCCAGCGGATTGCCCGCGAGGTCAGTGGCGCCGGTGGTCACGGCGGCCGTGTAGATCGCGTTGGGGTCGAGACTGGCGTTAGGCGTGAACGTGGCTGTGTTGGCAATTGCGGCGTAGGTGACGATACCCGACACGGAAGTTCCGCCAGGCCCCTCCAGGGTAAAGGTTGTTGCATTGATCGTCGCAGGGTCCATCGGCTCGCTGAAGGTTGCGGTGACCGCCTGATTGATGGGCACGGCGGTGGCGCCGTCAAGCGGGATGATCGAAAGGATGGTGGGTTGGGTGGTATCGGGCGCCGCGCCGGTGGTGAAAGTCCACGAGTAGTTGCTCACCAGGGGAACTCCGGTCAGATTTTCCGCGCCTGTGGTAATCGTCGCGGTATAGACCGTAAGCGGCGCGAGAGGGGCCGCGGGTGCGAAGGTGGCAACCGAGCCCGTGGCAGCATAGGTGACGGCGCCGGATACGGCCACGGAGCCCGGCCCGGTCAGGGTAAAGGTTGCGGCGGTGATGGTTGCAGGATCCATCGCCCCGTTGAAGGCCGCAGTCATCTTCTGGTTGATGGGCACGCGGGTGGCAAGATTCGCCGGGTAGGTGGAGATGACCGCAGGTGGGGAGCTTTGACCCGGGCCCGTTTTGAAACTCCACACAAAGTTACTTGCCAGCGGCGCGCCGGGCACATTCGTCACCCCGGTCATTATCGTGGCGGTATAGATCGCGTTGGGGGCAAGATCGCTTGTGGACGTAAAGGTGGCGGTCGAGCCCGAGCAGGCGACGGTTCCCGCCACGGGAGTCGCGCCCGGCCCTGCCAGGGTATAGGTTGACAGCGTGACCGTTGAACAGTTGATCGCCTGGCTGAAGATTGCGGAGACGGGTGGCTGATTGATGGGCACGCCGGTCGCGCCACTGAGGGGG
The DNA here is from genome assembly GCA_963783155.1 of uncultured Acidobacteriota bacterium. Classification (GTDB taxonomy): domain Bacteria; phylum Acidobacteriota; class Terriglobia; order UBA7540; family UBA7540; genus SCRD01. Next base: position 24,601 of record CAWANC010000024.1, read on the forward strand.
CTGGCGGAAATCACCGCGGGAGGGGGCGCGGTGCTAAAGCTCCAGACAAAGGTACTGGCCAGCGGATCGCCCTCCGCGTCGGTGATCCCGGTTGTCAGCGTGGCCGTGTACAGCGTATTGGAGACGAGAACGCCCGCGGGCGTAAAGGTTGCGGTGGTGCCCGAACAGGAGACCGCTCCGGTCACGGGAGTTCCGCCCGGCCCCGTGACCGTAAACGTTGAGGCGGTGACCGTTGCACAATTCAGCGTCTCACTGAAGGTGGCGGTGAGTGGCTGATTGACGGCCACATCAACAGCGCCATTGGCGGGGCTTGTGGAATTCACGGCAAGCCCGGACACGATGCTGAACGTCACCGCGTTGGTGGTGATGCCCGAACTTGTTACTCTGATGCTCACAGCGCCGGGCGTGGCATTCGCGGCGATGGCAAACGTGGCGGTGATCTGGGTGCTGCTCACCACGGTCGCGTTGGTGACGGTGATTAGCGCTCCGCCCACCCCGACCGTGGCTCCGGTTGCGAAATTCGTGCCCGTCAGGGTGACGCCCACGGTCTGTCCCTGGACGCCCGAATTCGGGCTGATCGAGCTCAGCGTGGGTGGGACGGTTCCACTTTCCCGGCCGCATCCGGCCGCAAAAACAACCAGTAGAAGTGCCATCAACCACATCCTGCTCAACTTTCGTGTTCCCAATCGCGGTCTCTCTTCGTTAACTGACATCACGTTTCCCTCTCGCCCAAGTGGCCGTCGTGCACTATCAGACATCGTAGTGGCGGAGCTTTACCCAATCGGTTTGACCTGTCTGTGCAAACGAATATCTCGATATTTATCGGTAGGCTAGGGGGTGGGCATTAGTTTCATCGGACTAAAAGGAATTTCACTTTAACTGCCGGGAGTTTGGAATGGAGAGGGAAGAAAATCGGCGCTCCGGTGCCGATCTAAAGTCCCCCCCGGCATTAGCCGATGAGCAATACTGAACAGAAACAAGAGCAAAACTGAACTGACACGCAATTGATCCGGAATTAACCTGATAAAACTAGTCATTTTAGTACGGTGTTTGATGGAATGATTTCAGCGGATTCTCATTTGATGTTCAAGGCGATGCGGGTTAGGAGTGTCATGACCAGGACAAAACGAGGCGGGTAATCCCGCGTTAGAGCAACAACTCTCTCGCGGTTGGAAGTTGACACTTATCCTTAATGGAGGGATGAAATATGCTGAGTGCCGAGGGAGAAGTCGCCCTCAAGTCGACAAATCACGATAAGAAAAAGGGGAACGTCTGGATCGACCTGGACAATTCGCCGCATGTGCCTTTTTTTGTGCCGATCATTAAGGAACTCGAGGAACTTGGCTACCCGATCATATTGACTGCGCGGGATTGCTTTCAGGTTCGTGATTTGATCAGCCTTTTCAAGTTGCGCTGTGTGTTTGTAGGCCGTCATTACGGCAAGCACAAACTTGCCAAAGTTGCGGGGACCTGCTACCGCGCTTTGCGGCTGGCTTTCATGGTTAGAAGGGAAAAGGTGCACCTTGCAGTAGCCCACGGATCCCGCGCTCAGGTGATTGCAGCTTCTCTTCTGGGGATTCCATCAATTTGTCTTTGGGATTACGAGTTTATCAAGGGGATGGGGGAGTTACATCCCGATTGGATGATGGTCCCTGCGATTATTCCTGATTCTGCGATTCACTATGATAATGGCCGGGTTCTCAAGTATCCGGGGATCAAAGAAGATGTTTATGTCCCTGGATTCAAGCCCGACCCGAGTCTGCGAGCCCGCTTGGGGCTGAAGGAAGACGACTTTGTCGTTACCGCCCGTCCGCCCGCCAATGAGGCCCATTACTATCATCCAGAAAGTGACGAGCTCTTTCGCGCGGCGATCAACTTTGTTGCTGACCGGCATGGCGCCAGCATCGTCCTCCTACCGCGAAACGAGAAGCAGGGAGCATCCGCGAGGGCGCTTTGGCCTGAGCTCTTTGCTGCGGGCAAGATAATTATTCCTGAACACGCCGTTGACGGCCTTTGCCTGCTCTGGACCTCTGATCTTGCCATCAGCGGCGGTGGCACGATGAACCGGGAGGCGGCGGCGCTTGGCGTACCCGTTTACAGCGTGTTCCGAGGCAAGATTGGGGCAGTTGACCGATACCTTGCCCAGAATGGCCGTTTGATTCTGCTGGAAAGCGTCGCGGATGTTCGCGAGAAGATCATCGTCTCGAAGAGCGTGCGAAAAAAAGCGCCTGCAGAGAATTGCTCCAGCACCTTGAAGGCAATTGTTGACAACCTTGTTTCAATCATTGAGACGGGAAGTCCCGATCAAAGGAAAGTAGCGTGATTCTCCCTCTCCCCGCAACGCTTGTCCAGGATATTGAACCCACTGTCTAGAGGGGTTTCCAATACACTGAACCGCGCGCGAGGGAGATTTTGATAACCGGTCAAGTGGTCCCTGGGGTCAACCCCAAACGGGCCATACATGGATCGATGAGAATGCTTGAAATGCGCGAACTGACCGAACCCAGAGGGGACCGAATGGATCTATCGTCATGATGGAAATAGGTTTTTATGTCAATCAAGATGACAGAGACTGATTTTGACCAGGCAGCAAAGGGAGTTGTCGAGAAAGAATTCAAGACGGTTCAGGAATTGGGGCTCCTCACGGACGAGGTGCTTTGCCCAATTGCTCAGCGGATGTGTAAATCCATCCACAAGGTGTCTCCCACTATGAGCGGCCTGGAGGCTGAGTACCTTTTGCGATTGCTCCGAAAGGAATGCCGGAAGATGGCGGACAAAATCCTTACGATGGCTGAGGACACTTGCTGGAAGGATTGGAGAAAGGACACTAAAAGCAAGGAAGAACCGATATCGACAGAGGATGCCTACCTGCTATTCTGACTTCGCCGTCCGTTTTACGGACGCAACCTGTACAGTGCCAATTTCACAAGAGTGCTGATCATGCGAACCTCCCAGCCTGCACTGAAGCTGGCGGGCACTGATTGAAAGACCCCTGCAAATGATAGGCCGCGCAAGAGATTTGGCGTCGTCGTGTCCAGACCTCTTGTGATCACTTGCAGCGTGATAATGCAATCTCGCATGAAGCCTGTGGGGGGCAAACGGGGAACGCGGGTGCAAACTGCGCAACCAGTTTGAGCGCGCGGGTGGCTTGGCAAGCGTGGTCCTGGGAACTCGGCTGGTTCATGTCGATGAGATCTCTAGAATTCCCCAGCCCACACCATGGGATAAATAACAGGCCAAGGGGAAGTCGTTGAGGCGGCGCCGGATATTAAGACCTATACAGTCCGCCCTTCGGCCTTTCCAGGATGTCACCTGCACGAGCTACGCCGGGCTGAGGTTTCCTGCTAGTGTTGCGTCTTATGAGTTCAACGCACACGTTTGAGGCAAGCGACCCCGTACACCTGGTGTAAGCGGTTTTCACGTGATACCTAAATTTCACAGCTCGTGCTAATACGGGAGCGGTGTACCGATTTCCCGTGGAACACCTCTGGGGAACCCCGATTCGCTGTCACTCCCCGGGAGAAAGTCACGCTCTTGCAGTTCTCTGCTTTGCATAGTCTCGCGCTCGAATGCGCCCGGCTCGAAAGTGCGACTCTTGCGCAGGCAGGGTATAATACGAACAAACTTGTGGAAACAGAAACTAAGATTCGAAAGATCGCCTTTCTCGGCGACTACTTGCCGCGTAAGTGCGGCATTGCCACTTTCACATCGGACCTCCTGAATGCGGTAGCCGCAAAACACCCCCAATGCCAGTGCTTCGCGGTGCCGGTCAACGACATCGAGGAGGGCTACGAGTATCCGGAGGTGGTTCGCTTCGAGGTTAAGGAGCAGGATCTGACGTCCTACCAGCGTGCAGCGGACTTCATCAACATCAGCAACGTGGACATCGTTTGCGTTCAGCACGAGTTTGGGATTTACGGCGGGCCGGCCGGGCGTCATGTGCTGGCGCTGGTTCGCGAACTGAAAATGCCCGTCGTCACCACGTTTCACACCCTGCTGCGCGATCCAAGCGACAATCAGCGGCGTGTTATGCAGGAATTGATCGCCCACTCAACCCGGCTTGTGGTCATGACCGAACGCGGTTGCCAGATGTTGCAGGAAGTCTATAAGGCCCCGCCCGCCAAAATCGACCTGATCCCGCACGGTATCCCCGACATACCCTTCGTCGATCCGAACTTTTACAAGGACCAGTTTGGCGTGGAAGGAAGGGTTGTGCTGCTCACCTTTGGGCTGCTTTCGCCAAACAAGGGAATTGAACATGTGCTCAATTCTCTGCCGCTGATTTTGGCGGAGTTCCCCGAGGTTGTTTATATCGTCTTGGGCGCCACCCACCCCAACGAGTTGCGCGAACGAGGCGAGGCCTACCGTCTCGGCCTGGAAATCCTGGCCAAGAAGAACAAAATCGAGAAGAACGTCATTTTCTATAACCGCTTCGTGGAACTCGAAGAACTGAAGGAGTTCATCGGCGCGGCGGACCTTTACATTACACCTTATCTCAACGAGGCCCAGATCACGTCGGGAACGCTGGCTTACGCGTTTGGCGCCGGCAAGGCCGTGGTCTCGACTCCGTATTGGCACGCTGCTGAATTGCTGGCGGAAGAACGGGGAGTGTTGGTGCCGTTCGGCGATTCCCAGGCCATCTCGCGCGAGGTGATCGGCTTGCTGCGGGATACGACACGCCGTCATGCCATGCGCAAAAATGCCTACAAACTGGGCCGCGAGATGGTGTGGAGCAACACGGCGCAGCGCTACATGCGCTCCTTCGAACAGGCTCGCCTTCAGAGTGCCGTGCTGTCCCGAAAAATATTTGCCACGAAGACGCTCGACCAGCAACCGCGCGAGTTGCCGGAAGTGAGGCTGGATCATCTCTCGCGGATGACTGATTCGACCGGCATTTTCCAACACGCCATTCTCACCGTGCCGAATTTTTGCGAAGGATACTGCACGGATGACAACGCCCGGGCCTTCATCCTTTCGACATTTCTCGATGAGTTAAAAGTGGAACCGGCACGCGTACGGACGCTTTCCACCACTTACGCGGGCTTCTTGAATTACGCCTTCGATGACAAAACGGAACGGTTCCACAACTTCCTGAGTTTCGACCGCCGGTGGCTTGATGTGCAGGGGTCTGAGGATTGTCACGCCCGGGCGCTCTGGGCCCTGGGCGTGGGCGTAGGACGCTCCCCTCATAGAAGTTTCCAAATCATGGCCGGACAGCTCTTCGCGCGAGCCCTGCCCGTGGTGACGGAGTTTACTTCGCCGCGCGCATGGGCGTTCTGCCTCATCGGCATCCATGAATATCTGCGCCGCCTCAGTGGCGACAGCTTGGCCCACCAGACTCGCGAGACGCTCACCAGCCGCTTGATGGACATCTTCGACAGGGCCTCTCAGCCGGACTGGCCCTGGTTTGAAGAGGATCTGAGTTACGACAATGCCAAACTGGCACACGCCCTGCTCCTGAGTGGGCACGCCACCGGGCAAGAAGCTATGTTCGAGCGGGGCCTCGGTGCATTGCGCTGGCTGGTGGGAGTTGCAAACCTCTGAAAATGGGCACTTCCGGCCCATTGGCAGTAACGGATTCTATCGCCGCGGTGGCCCGCGCGCGACCTTCGACCAGCAGCCTATCGAGGCTCATTCGATGGTGTCTGCCTGTCTTGAGGCCTACCGCGCGACCTCAGACTCCTGGTGGTACGAACAGGCCCAACGCGCCTTCGACTGGTTCCTGGGTTGGAACGACCTCGGCTTGGAACTTCACTCTGTCAATACCGGCGGCTGCCGGGACGCCTTGCACGTGGACCGGGTGAACGGGAACCAGGGAGCCGAATCAACACTAGCCTTCCTGCTTTCGCTTGCGGAAATGCAGCTCATGCAAAATGTCGTTACGGTATTCAACGAGCCGGCTTCATAGGAACTGATGAAACCTATCAACGTCAATCGCACGAAAATCATTTTGTATCCCGATCGCAAGCGTGTCCTGGTCCGGCCGTTTCATTTCATGAGCGGGAAGCGTGCCAGCGAGATTTGCGCCCGAGTCATGGCCCTTTCCGAAGAGGAAGTCCATACGCTGCTTGGGCAGTTGTGGACCGAATTCGATGGACGCCACAAGAATATCCGTGAGTTTTTCCAGCGTCGCTTTGAGGAGGTGCGTCCCTATTTATTAAGCGACCGGACACTCTCCGAAGAAAGGGCGCTATTGGTGGGGGGGTATTTCACTCACGAGTATTCTTTTGAAGCTGCTGCTTTGTTCAATCCCTCCATCGTGCCGCACCCGGACCAGTCGAACCTGGCGATCGGCTCGCAACGTTTTGTTCTAAGCCTTCGAGCCGTGGGGGAAGGGCATATTTCCTCCATTACCTTTCGCAGCGGGGTTGTGGATTCCGATGGAAGGCTCGCAATCGATGCGCCCACCTGTTACAGCCTTGAGCCGGCGCGCGTGCCTGACGCTGCGTTCGAAAAGGGCCTGTTCGAGCGGAAACTTCGCGAACTCAACCTGCTCGGTGCTTTCAGCCGGGAAGTCCTAATGCCCCTTGGAGAGTTATTCACGCTGGAAGAATTGCAAACCAGCATTAGCCTTGCAACAAAGGAACTCCGGGTGCGCGGCCTCGAAACCGAAAAGGTGGCCAGGAAAACTCTGACGTTAGCTCAATCGTGTTTTGAAGTTCAATTCGATTCGAACTCGTGTTTGTCAGAACGAGTGCTTTTCCCGTTTACCGCAGCCCAGAGCCACGGCCTCGAGGATGCCCGCTTCGTTCTCTTTCAAGACGACGATGGCATGCGGACCTATTATGCGACTTACACGGCCTATGATGGCAAAAAAATTCAGCCACAATTTCTCGAAACTCCCGATTTCCTTCATTTCAAGTTCATCATGCTAAGCGGCCCGGCCGTCGAAAACAAAGGCATGGCGCTCTTCCCGCGAAAAATCAATGGTCTGTATGCGATGCTTGGCAGGCAGGACTACGAAAACCTTTATGTGATGTTTTCCGATCATCTGCATTTCTGGCACGCCTCGCAAGTCATCGTGAGGCCGGAGTTCCCGTGGGAATTCATCCAGTTGGGCAATTGCGGCTCACCGATCGAGACGGAAGCGGGATGGCTCGTCATCAGTCATGGCGTGGGGCCGATGCGGAAATATTGTATCGGCGCATTCCTGCTCGATCGTGAGGACCCGACCCAAGTCATTGGTCGCCTGCGTGAGCCACTCATCAAGCCCAACCAAACCGAGCGGGAAGGCTACGTCCCCAACGTGGTTTACTCCTGCGGCAGTCTCCTGCACGGCGGACACCTCACGATTCCTTACGGGACGTCCGACTACGCCACAACCTTTGCCACGGTGCCGCTCGATGAGGTCTTGGCTGCCATGGAATAGTTCTGCCCCTGTCGAGAACCCGGCCGACGCCCCCCCATCATCGAATTCATCGGAAAGCGATGCAAGCCGCCAACATCATCGCTGTGTGGCGTATTGTCCTCACCGCTCACTGCGCGCCGGTATTCGGACTCTGGCACGCATGCAAAGGGGAGGATTCCGGCTCCCCCGCCAACTCGTGATCGGCGCCGCTCCGTAGTCTCCCCTCATTCATTCTCCCTGATCAACTGGCATGAGCGGTTTTGACCGGAGGTGTGAGCCATTGGGGACAGACACGCGAATTGCACAAGGATATAAATGAGAGTTGCTGAATATAGCGGCGACCACCGTTGTAGCTCGATTCTCTGACCCGCGTCTTTTGCGGCTCATCGAGCGGCGCTACAAAGACGGTGTCACTGTATTTTGCAAGAGTGTGCTTCCAGCTGCCAGCCAGGATCGGGCGGTCAGGAAAGAACGTCAACAGGCGAATGAATCGGCCCGGCGCGAACAGCGAGATTCCGCTCAGGAAGGAGGGAGGCTACGAAACGCGACAAGCAAAGTGAAAAAATGTTGGTCGTCGACGATCAGCGCGTTATGCGCGCGCCCGTCACTGCCTTCCAGGACCGCAATGGCCCCGATTCGGGCGGTGTGCCCGTTCCGGAGCCCTCGACCGTCCCCCTCCTCGCCCCAGGCCTGATCGGCGGCACAGCACGATGGAAACCCCGGCCCAATACGGCAGAGATCTGCCCCAAGGAGATACAATAATGAAGACAAGTCTTTTGTTAACACTCTCATTCGCATTGAGCCTGACCGCATGGGCTCAAACCAACCCCCAAACAACCGTGGCCGTTGAGAACTCGGCGCCGATATACACTTTCCGCGTCAACGTAGTCAGCCGCAGCGTGCAGGCGGTTAACTACAAGCACCGCAGCGGAGCTACGAAGGTGGAGTTCGCAGGCACGGACCTGATGCCGTCAGCGAACGGCGAAGCCAAGGTGGAAAGCAAGAAGGGATACATTGAGATTGAGGTGGAATTCGGCAACCTGCAGAGGCCTGCCACTTTCGGTAATGAATACCTGACTTACGTTCTTTGGGCAATTTCGCCTGAGGGTCGAGCAGTGAACCTGGGCGAAATATTGGTGGGCGATAACCACCGCAGCAAGGTGGACGTGACTACGGACCTTCAGGCTTTCGCGCTGATCGTTACCGCAGAACCCTATTATGCCGTGCGGCAGCCCAGCAACCTGGTCGTGCTCGAAAATGTCGTGGGCGAGAACACCAGAGGAACTGCCGAGGCCATGAATACAAAGTACGAGCTTATGGAGCGGGGCGGCTACATTCCGACCGGCTACAAGTTCGATCCTGTGGTTCTGAATGCCAAGTTGCCGTTGGAATTCTTCGAAGCGCGTAACGCGCTGCGCATCGCTCAATCCGAGGGAGCCGAGCGGTACGCCGGCGACAGCTATCAGCACGCTGTCCAGTTGATGAACAAGGCGGATCAATATGCCACCGAAAAGCACGTCCAGAAAAAGCCGCTGATCGCCGTCGCCCGGGAAGCCGTACAAACGGCCGAAGATGCCCGCGCCATCGCGGTCACGAAGATGGACGAAGAGCGCCAAGCCAACGAACGCCAGGCCTCCGCAGACGCACAGGCTCAATCGCAGGCGCAAGCTGACGAGGCAACCAGGCAGAAAAACCAGGCCGAAACTGAAGCAGCCCAGGCCAACGCCAGCGCCGCCCAGGCCAACACCGACGCCGCCCAGGCCGCCGCCGCCGCCGCACAGGCAAAATCCGACATGGCAGACAGTCAGGCTGCATCAGCCGCTGCGATGGCCGCGTCTCAGGCCGATGCAGAAACAGCCCGCTTAGCTGCCCTGGCGGAAAGCGAGCAGGCACGCAATGATGCTGCCCTGCAATCCGATCGGGAGAAACAGGAACTGCGCAGCAAACTGGCGGAACAGCTGAACCTGATCCTGGAAACCCGTGACAGTGCTCGAGGCCTCATCGTCAACATGTCCGATGTCCTCTTCGACTCGGGAAAGTTCACTCTCAGGCCTGGGGCTCGTGAAAAGTTAGCCAAGCTCTCGGGCATCGTGCTGGCGTACCCCAGCTTGCAACTCGCTGTGGAAGGCCACACGGACAACGTCGGATCGAACGAGTACAACATGAATTTGTCCGAAAATCGTGCCAACTCGGTTCGCGATTACCTCATTCAACAGGGGATTATCGCCTCCTCCGTTCATTCCCGCGGATTCGGCGAAAGCCAGCCCGTGACAACCAATGATACGGCGGCCGGCCGGCAGCAGAATCGGCGAGTAGAGTTGATCGTTTCAGGCGAGGCGATCGGAACTACCATCCCAACAACCGGAAGCTTGCGATAGAGCAAGTCAGATCATTGACCCTTATCGACGCGAGCCCATGCCCGGGCTCGCGTCGCGTTTTTCCGATCTCGAACGTTGATTCCGGTCTAGATCTCAAATCCCCTACCCTTTCGTTTCCAATACCCACAAAGTAATTTTTCTACCTTCACATCAACTCGATGAGCAATTTTGACCACACGAGTGAGCATTGCGGGACTGACGGGCGAACTAATTCAGAGTACAAGTAAGGTATGCGGAGTTGCGAGACAGGGTCTGGCGGGAGTTGGACGGCAACAAAAGAAATTGGCTGCTCTCATCCTGCCCTTTGTGCTTCTCGTGGGTTTCCTTCATGGGCTATTTGCCATGGACCGATCGGATTTCTAAGTGAGGTGTGACGTGAAAATGAGTATCTTGAACCGGATGGTGGTAGCGGCTGTCCTCAGCGCGGCGTGGTTGGTGGGAATGAGCATGCCGGCCAATGCCCAAGGGCAAGGGCAGCAAGAGCACCAACAGAATCAAGACAAGGAACAGCAAAAAAAGGATAAAAAGCAGAAAAAGGACCAAGCGCAGGCACAGCAGCAGCGAGGCCAAGGTAAACAGCAACAACAGCGCGCACAGCAACAGCAGGACCAGAACCGCCAGCAGCAACAGCGCGCTCAGCAGCAGCAGGACCAGAACCGCCAGCAGCAACAGCGCGCTCAGAAACAGCAGGACCAGAACCGCCAGCAGCAACAACGCGCTCAGAAACAGCAGGACCAGAACCGGCAGCAGCAACAGCGCGCTCAGCAACAGCAGGACCAGAACCGGCAGCAGCAACAGCGCGCTCAGCAACAGCAGGACCAGAACCGGCAGCAGCAACAGCGCGCTCAGCAACAGCAGGACCAGAACCGCCAGCAGCAACAGCGCGCTCAGCAGCAGCAGGACCAGAACCGCCAGCAGCAACAACGCGCCCAGAACCAGCAAGACCAGAATCGGCAACAGCAAAAGCGCGCTCAGCAGCAGCAGGACCAGAACCGCCAGCAGCAACAGCGTGCTCAGAACCAGCAGGACCAGAACCAGCAGCGCCAATGGCAGCGGGACCAGAATTGGCAGCAGCAGGTCCAGCAACAAAGGCAAGACCGGAATCAGCAGGAAGCCCGCCTCTCGCAACAGCGCCAGCAGCAGCGCATTAGGGAGCAGCGGCAGAGTGTGAGCCAGTACCGTCAACATCTGGATCAGCGGCAGCGTGCAGGGCAGCGGCATGAAGCACAGCTTCAGCGGCAGGGACGCACGGCGCAGTACCGTTATCAGCAAGAGTACCTGGGGCGCTTGCGCCAGCAGGAGATGAATCTCCGGAACGATCGCCACGATTACAACAACGATCCCTACTTCTACACGGCTGCGAACTATCGCTACCGGCGCGGCGGGCAATACTACGAGACGAATCGATACGGCGCCAATATGCTGCGCGAGGCCGTCAACAATGGTTACCAGCAAGGCTTTTTTGCCGGACAGGCAGACCGGCAGGACCGCTGGCGCTCGGACTACCAGGGTTCGTATGCCTATCAGGACGCGAACTACGGCTACGGTGGTTATTATGTGCCCCGGGCCGACTACAACTACTACTTCCGCCAGGGCTTCCAGCGCGGTTATGAAGACGGCTACCGCAGCCGCTATCAATACGGTCGCCAATCGGGCGGCACGTACACCATCCTTGGCGCCGTTTTGGGGTCAATCCTCGACATGGAAGTGAGTCACTAAAGACTTCGCCGGGGCGCTCAAAAACTGGCGCCCGGCTTCGCTCGAACAGAAGGATTGAGAGTGGAGCCGGGCGTACCTTGGTTGCGAGATGGGGGCGGCTGTTGACGCTTGACGGTGAGAAGGAAGGAAGACGTAAGTGAACAAATTCAGAGTCGGACTTATCTTGTTGATTATCGGAGTGGCCCTGCTCCTGGTCGGCGGGCTTACCTATACAACTCAGGAAAGAACCAGGATAGGACCGGTCTCCATCGAGCATCCGGAAGAGCATACCGTTCCCTATATGCCCGTGGCGGGCGTGATTCTGAGTTTGACGGGCGGGGCTCTGATGCTTACCGGACGCGCAAAGAGCCCTTAGGGCTGGATCTATGGGGATGGCCGACATAGCAGAATACACAGTGTTTGCGACATCCGGCGGGTTTATAAACGGCCTGCTGCAAACAAACTTGAAGTGGAGGAAAAAATGAATTTAAACACCAAAGCGGTATGGGCCAGGGTTGTCTTGGCCTTTCTGGCGACGGGGATGTTGGGTCTGAGCCTGACCTCTCTCGCCTTCGCAGCCAATCCTCAAGAAGAGAAACCTGCGGTTTCGCACAGTCAGGACATTAAGGAAGTGCAGGAAAGTCTGCGCGACAAAGGCTACTACCACGCGAAAGTCGATGGTGTCTCAGGTCCGCAGACCCGAGCAGCGATTCGCCAGTATCAGAAGGACGAAAATCTGCCCGTCACAGGGCGTCTGGATTCCGAGACTGGGAGCAAACTCGGAGTGGAGCCGAAGTCGGTAGGCGGGGAGTTCGGGCAAGCCGGAAAAGACGTGGGGCATGGCAGTGAAAAGGCCGCCCATGAAATGAAAGAAGGTAAGCCGCTCGCGTCGGGCAAGGAATTCGGCAAGGGTGTTGGCCGTTTCGGCAAGAGCGTCGGGAGGGCAGTCACGAAAGCTGTCAATCCCGATAGTGATAGCGGAGACCGCCAAAAGAATGACCAACCCGAGAGCGAGAAGCAGCCGCAGTAGTTGAGTGGCCGTAATTCTCTTGCGTTTACTCTCCGGCGAAACCAGGGCCGAGCAAGAGAGCGCAAGACGCGAGCTGGCAGCTCGTTGACGCCCGTTGGCCCGCGCGGATTGATCGAGATGGCTTATCCGCGGACAGCGGAAGTAGAGTGCGTCGGCGAACCGCTCATGCTTTCTACCGACGAGATCACGGACTTTCGTAAGAGGTACGCCATGCTCGCAACTATTTTGGTCGTCGTGCTGATTTTGATGTTGGTGGGTGCATTGCCCAGATGGTCACATAGCCGAAGGTGGGGTTATGGACCCAGCGGCGGGTTGGGGCTTGTTCTTTTGATTCTGGTCATCCTGCTGCTCGTGGGTCGGCTTTAAAGGCCGGGATCTGGTCCAAGGCCCAGGATTCCTGCTTGCTCCAGGGAACTGCACCGTTGTGACCCTGTCTGTGAAGCCGCAGGCCATATTCGGCAGTGTGTAACGGGGAGCGGACAGATAAGCGTCTGCCTCCGAAAACAAAGAGGTAAATTGAACATGCCTTTACTTCAAATATTCCTGGTACTGATTGTAGTTGGGGTTCTCCTCTGGCTGGTTAACCGCTTCATCCCCATGGCGGGGGTCATTAAGTCGATCTTGAATGCTGTAGTGGTAATTGTGGTAGTTGTGTGGCTCCTGAATGTTTTTGGACTCATGCATTACATCACCACGATGCACGTCGGGCGCATGGGCTGAAGGCGGCCTTGGATTCGGGCGGGGGCGCGGATCGTGGCTCGCGCATGACTGGACTGCTAAGGCACTCCAGGGGGCGTGGCCTGGTTTATATGTCCACTTTGGATCGGCGGCTTACAGGCCAATCTCTTTGCGTGCATTTAAGAGGGACTGAGGCGCCACCCGGCGACCTGGCGTGGAGCAGACCCTTACACAAACTCCATCCTTGATTTCTTTTTTCACGGAGTCATCTCTCGCCAGCGGCCCAACTTCATCCAGTGGCGCCGGCAGTCGTGCCGCGCATGCCTGACTAGCCGACCGCCTGATTTCACCAGCCGCGGCTGACTACTTGTCAGCGAACTAATCGTCGACGCTCTTCGGCACTTCCACAGTGGTCCCACGCTACAGTTTCTCCCTCAATTGAGATGAGCAATTTTGACCAAACAGGTGAGCCATAGCGGGCAGACGCCTGAATCGGGGAAAGGTATAAAGGTAGTGTATCCAGAAAATAGCAAGGCAAGGCAGCGGTCGTCGAGCACCCCCAAAACGGGTGTCCTATAAAACCAAGAAGGAGCGTACAGCATGGCAAAAAAAATAGCGGTATTGGGGATATATCCGAACTACGCCGCCGTGGAAAACGGCGTCGACATCTTGAAGGAAGCCGGCTTTCGAAACACGGATATTTCCGTGTTATTTCCGGAAAAAATAATCTCCAAGGACTTTGCCCACAAAAAAGGTACCAAGGCCCCGGAAGGCGCTGCCGTAGGCGCCGGGACGGGTGCGGTGGTGGGCGGCACCTTGGGCTGGCTGATGGGCATCGGAGCACTGGCCATCCCGGGCTTGGGCCCCTTTATCGCCGCCGGTCCTCTCATGGTAGCGCTGGCGGGGGTAGGCGTGGGCGGTGTAGCAGGTGGGGTCGCGGGCGTCTTGATCGGTATGGGGATTCCTGAGCACCAGGCAAAGCGTTATGAGGTGCGGGTCAAAGATGGTGGAATCCTCCTCTCGGTGCATTCCGACAATGCGGAGTGGACGAAGCGCGCCAGGGACATCCTGGAGCGGACAGGAGCGCAAGATATCTCGGTCACCGGAGAGGGTGGGGCCGACTACATCAGAGGCGAAAAGCCGCTCGTTCGCACGGCTACCGGTGGTGAAGGGACATAGCGGACCAGGATAGGCGGTTGGATCTGTTGATCTCGGTAAGTTGCAGTTGCTTTAAATCTTATGAGTGAGGTGAGATATGGAACTCCTACTGATTGTTGTTGCGCTGCTCCTCTTGTTCGGCGGCGGAGGCTGGGGATATTCGCGTTGGCGCAGATAGCGCTCAGCGGATGTCTGAGCCCAGACGAGAAGTGACGCGCCGCAGTGGCAGGGCCACAAAAGAAATCGAAGATCGGATCTTCCGTCAGGCTTCGGTAAAAGATCAATTTCTTAAAGGAGAGGAGACAGGACTATGAGCGACCTGAATAAAGGGAAATGCGCGAATCCGGAATGCAGCTGCATGGCTGAACCCGGCAGCAAGTATTGCAGCCCTCCGTGCGAGGGAGCGGAAGAAACGGATATGACGGAAATCGGCTGCGGGTGCGGTCATGAAGTCTGCTCGGGGAAAGTAATTTCCTAAGGCTCTGCGGGTCGCTTGTCAACTTTCTTCGAGAGGCCGCGTGAGTGCCCGCACAAGGGTCCGGCCGGAAGTGTATCAGACTTGGGAAATGGGCAGCGTTTGTGTTTCTTCTTCTGTCCATCGTTTTGCTCGCCGCTTGGCTTTTAGGGTGGGCCGCGTTCCACGTGGCGGGTGGATTAATTCGCCTGCTGCTCATCGTGGCCTTTATTGCTTTGATCATCCATTTCGTGCATTTGGTTCGGAGACGGCGTGCTCGCTTTGACAACCGACGCCGTAAAGAAGAAAAGCAACATGATTACTATGGCTGAAGAGCATCGGACCGCTCTGTCGAGTTGAGCGCAGGCTCGGACCGTAATCCTGAGTAAGTCGGAGGAAGCGTGATGAAATCAAGTTCCAAAGATATTGTGGAAGGCAAGTTTAGAGAAATGAAGGGCAAGGCCAAGGAGAAAGCAGGACAACTGACGAACAATCGCGGCTTGCAATCGAGGGGTAAAGTCGAAAATGCGGCCGGGAAGCTTCAAGGGAAACTGGGCCAGGCAAAGAAGGTCCTCAAGCATTAGCAATGCAGGTTCCGTCCGGCAGCCCGCTTATTAGCTTCCTCTTATCAACTGGCCTGAGCAATATTGACCAGACGTGTGAGCAGTACGGGACTGACGCGCGATTATCCCCAGGGTATAAAGAGTGTGAGTCGAAATGCCATCTGGCTGTTCGGTAGCCTCCAAAGGTGCGCCGGACCGAAGCCGTGGATGTGAGCGGGAAAGAAGGAGAGCTAAATGAAGAAGCTGATATTTATTTTTCTGTTGCTGGCAATCTGTGCGCCGGCATTCGCGGGCGAGACCCAACTGCAAAAGGCCACCAACGTACTCAACGAGGTCATGGGAACTCCCGACAAGGGCATTCCTGATGAATTGCTGGAGAATGCCGTCTGTGTGGGCATCATTCCATCGCAGCTGAAATTCGCCTTCGGATTCGGGGGTCATTATGGACGCGGTGTGCTGGTGTGCCGCCGGGGCGGCAACGGAGTGTGGGGCGCGCCATCGATGTTCACGGTGGGCGGCGGGAGCTTTGGATTTCAGATCGGTGGAAAGTCCACCGACGTCGTTTTCCTCGTGATGAACCCTGAAGGCATGAAGAAATTGGTTCAGGACAGCGTCAAGTTGGGTGCGGAATTGTCCGCAGCGGCCGGGCCGGTGGGCCGTTCCGCGGAAGGTGCCACGGACGCTCAGCTCCACGCCCAGATTCTCAGCTACTCGCGAACACGAGGCTTGTTCGCCGGGGCGTCGCTCAGCGGAGCCGTCGTAAAGCAGGACGAGGACGACAACCAAAAGCTCTATGGGCGTAAGGTCACCGCTAAACAGATTCTGATCGACGGCACAGTGCGCACTCCTCGGGCGGCGGAGGTCCTAAACAGCGCGCTGACGAAATACTGTCCCAAGGGCGGACAATCGTTCAATTAGCCCACACAAGGCATGCGCCCTAAAAGGTGGCGGGGGTTGTCCTGATGATTCTTGATTGTTCTACTACTGTCCGAGTGGCTCCGTGGGGCAGAAGGCTGGCTGGTTCGCTTCAAAGGCATGTCCCTGGGGGGCCGAAATTGCGGAGGGGAAGTGGCACCTGACTACGATTTATCCGGCCTTGAGGCATCGAAGGCAGACCTGTGGCTTTTCCTCAACGGCCATGCCATCCGCGATGAGATTGTTACCCATCAGGCGAAGCGCCAGGGATTCGCTTTGTGCAGAGGAGGTGAACTGGAAGAGCTTTTTGATCTTTTCCCACAGCCAGTTTCTCCGGCGGCATCGCCAGGGTCTCCAGCGTTGACATGCCCTTATGCCGTTTCCCTGTGGATGCATTGAGTCTGCGATCTCCATGTGGTTTGCCAGCCGGGCCTCCACCAGAATGCAGCTGCCCGGCTTGGAAGTGGGCCACGGCATGGGGTTGCGGTCCGGGGTGACCTTACGGGACAGAAATTCATCCGGCTTTTTATGCAAGGGGGCAGAAACGACCGCCCCTGTGAAGAAGTGAGGTAGTTCCGATGAAACAGATAGACCGATTCAAAATCGTCGCAGTGAGTTTTTGCTTGTTCCTGATGGCCCTGGCGTTCGTACCCAGCGCCATGGCGGACACGTGGAACAAAAAAACGATCGTAACTTTCAGCGGCCCGGTGGAAGTTCCGGGTGTGGGCGCTCAGACCTTGCCGGCGGGCACCTACATGTTCAAGCTGCTGGATTCGTCCTCGGACCGGAACATCGTCCAAATCTTCAATGAGGATGGGACTCACGTGTTCACAACGATCCTGGCCATCCCGAATTACCGTCTGAAGCCGACCGACAAAACGGTCATCACGTTCAGAGAGAGAGCCGAAGGGCAGCCGGAAGCCATCCGGGCATGGTTTTACCCGGGGACGCAATGGGGCCAGGAATTTGTCTACCCCAAGCTGAAGGCGATGGAACTGGCGAAGGTAAGCAACGAGCCGGTTCTTGCCACCACCGAGGAGCCGACCGAAATTGCCTCGTTGAAGGAACTTCCAGTCGAAGCCGTTACCCCGGCAGGCGAAGAGGTTCCAGTGGCCCAGGTTGTTGAAGCACCGCCGGTAGAAACAGCGTCTGCCGCCACGACCGAGGAACCCGCTGCCGAACCTGCCCCCATGCCCAAAACAGCAAGCGAGATGCCGCTTTTGGCCTTGATGGGACTGCTGTCCCTGGGCGCAGGCTTTGCTGTTTGGACTTATTCCAAGCGAACTGCCTGAAGCCGATAGCGGGCGCTTGCGTGGATTCCGTCGAGACCCTCGGGCGGGTGATAGAGAGGCCGGGTCTTTTCGGCTCCGGCGCTCTGGCCGGGGGCTCCGGCGATCTCTGCCCGGCGGGCGATAAGCAAGCATGATCACCGTTTGTGGGCGGGAGTGGAAGCCATAACGAGCCGGTGGGCTTCCGGGCTACCGCTCAGAATTTCATTCGATGGCCAGGGATTGAGGATGCCAATGTTCGCGATCTATGAATGTGCCGCTTGTGTGCTCGTAGTATGGATCAGCATGACACTGCTGTTTATGGCCTGCGCGATGTTCCTGGCTATCCAAGAGCGTCGCACCGTTGTGGCACGCACGTTACCGGAACTTGTCCACGCCTCCCCCTGGCGCATCGGCAGGCGGCGGGTCGCGATCGAGTCTCGCAAGCCTTAGTTGTGCTGGCCTTTTTGCGGGAGGTAGAGGTTGCGCGCCGCGAAGTTATTCAACACGGGAGTACGCAGCGGGAATGCCTGGGCCGCCGCTCTTCGATGCCTGGCGGCGCTCTGTTTCCTGATGGCTCTGCCCATCGTTGCCCGCCCTCAAGAAGCCCCGCCGCCCGAGCGCCGCCCGAGCGACCCTTACACGATCAGGGTAAGTGTTGGCCTGGTGGTCTTGCACGCCACCGTGCAGAACCACAGAGGGAACCTTGTTTCGGGCCTCGGCCAGGATGACTTTCATGTTTACGAGGATGGAGTCTTGCAGCAGATTAAATATTTCAGCCACGAGGATATCCCGGTCACGGTCGGCCTGGTGATTGACAATAGCGGCAGCATGGGGCCGAAGGTGCGTGACGTGGTGGCCGCTGCTATGGCGTTTGCCCGCTCCAGCAACCCGCAGGACCAGATGTTCGTGGTCAATTTCAACGAGCATGTTCGGTTTGCCCTTCCCGGAAACACACCCGTTCACGGCCCCGTCAGGCCAGCTGCGAGTTGCGCTATACCCGCATCAAAGCAGACGGCAAGACCGCGCTCTACGACGCGATTGCTGCTGCGCTTGAACACCTCAAGAGCGGCAACCGGGACAAAAAAGTGCTGATCGTGATCAGCGACGGAGGCGACAACGCGAGCCGGCAAAGGCTTTCCCAGATCATGGCCACGGCGAGGCAGTCCGACGCCATCATCTACACCCTCGGGCTTTTTGATGAGGATGATCCCGACAAGAACCCTCATGTTCTCAGGCAGCTTGCCCGGGAAACGGGCGGCGAAGCCTTTTTGCCGGAGTCGTTAAGCGAAGTGGTTCCGATTTGCGAGCAGATCGCTCGCGATATTCGCAACCAGTACACGATAGCTTATATACCCACGAACCGAAAGCTGGACGGGACTTATCGCGCCATCCAGGTGAAGGCCGAGGCACCGCACCGCAGACACTTGTTCGTCCGTACCCGGACGGGTTACACCGCACCCTTGAAACTTCAAACCATTCCCGCGAGCCCAGGCGGCCAACCATGAACTTCAGAACCCAGCAGCACATGCTTCATCAGCGGCGAACCCAATCGGTGCTCTTTTGGAGCCGATACTTCTTTTTAGCCGCCGGTCTCCTGGCGCTCGGTTACGTCGGCTACGCGCTGGTCGACGCGAACCTCTATCAGGCCTATCAGACATGGCGGTTTGAACGAGCCTTGAAAAGTTTGACCCCGGCTGCCGGTGTCGTCGAACAGATTCCCCCGGCTTACCTTCCAGCCCCGGCCGAGGCAGACCGCGCTAGCATTAAGAGGGTCATCCCCAACGGGTCTTCCGTGGGCCAAATCAAGATCAGCAGCATCGACCTTACGGCGATGATCGAGGAAGGGGACACCAGAAGGACTTTGCGTCAGGCGATCGGCCACATTCCGGGGACTGCGCTGCCAGGCCAGCAAGGGAACGTCGTGCTGGCAGGGCACCGCGATACGTTTTTCAGACCGTTACGCGATATCCGTAAGGGTGATGAAATTACCTTGACGACGCTAAACGGATTGTTTCGCTATCGCGTAGATTTTACGGAAGTCATCGAGCCACAGGACACTGAAGTGCTGAATCATTCCGATAATGCAATACTCACTTTGGTGACCTGTTACCCGTTCTATTTTGTGGGCCCCGCACCCAAACGATTTATTGTCCGAGCCAGCAAAACGCCCTGATGAGTGTTGCGCCGCACAGTAAAACGTCTCGCCGGGTGGAGTGCTCTCAAAGCGAGAACTTGCCTTCAGGCCCAGGCACCGCAATGCGCCGCATCCTACGTAACGAAGCCCTCGTCTCTCTGTCAAGCCCCCGGTAATTTCCGCCCATCTCAGACTCTATCCACCTACGAACTTAGATGAGCAATTTTGACCAGAGGTCTGTGCAATAGAAGACTGACGCGCAATCTATTCAAAATTAAAATTGCTAATTGAGACATTGCAATACGACGTTTGCCGGAATGATTTGTAGGGACTTCTATGCGTTCAGGGGATCACCGTTAATGACTGTCATCGCCAGATTAATGCCAGGCGTAGTCACCACGCTTGGGACTTTCCAATCCGCGGTCTTTTCCCCTCATCACGAACCCACTTTTGGGAGGCGGGAAGCCTACGAGGGATAACACCTGGGCAGGCAGGTTTTTGACTCGTCCCGGGTTTTGCAATTACCAAACAGCATAGCGCTTAAGAAAAGGTGAGGGTTAGTAAATGCCAAATAATATCAAAACTCGGCCAGCGGAGTTTTCCCCGGTGGAACAAATTAAGGTTCCGGTTAAGTCTGACGCGGATATTGTTCTTGCGCGCCAGCGCGCGCGAGAACTGGCGTCTGAAGCAAACTTCGAGCCCTTGGAGTCAACACTCATCGCGACAGCCATTTCAGAACTGGCGCGCAACATCCTCCAGCACGCGGGCCGGGGCGAGGTCTCGATAAAAATCGTCCAGCAGGAATACGGAACAGTCTTGATAGTGGTGGCCCGCGATAATGGACCAGGAATACCCAATGTAAATAGGGCTTTGAAAGACGGCTTTTCTACCTCAGGCGGGCTGGGATTGGGGTTGCCCGGCATCAGGCGGATAATGGATGAATTCGAAATTGTGTCCCACCTAAACTATGGGACCACCGTAATCGCAAAGAAATGGGCTCGAAGAAGCAGGACCGGCAGGCCGGAAAGCACTTCAAATTCTTTTTCTAAGAGAAGAAATGGCGCGAGGGCGGGAAGACATCCTGTGCCTGTCTCAGCAACTCGGTGTATGGATTCAAGTAGCCGGACCAGCGGATCGAGAAGGAAGTGTCACAGCGAGAGGACACACATCGGCTCATGACGCGTCCGAGTGTAGGGCCGCTCAAAGCGGCCGTGAACGGTACTGCGGCCGGTGCGATTCTCACGGCTCTTTTCTGTACGATCAGGAAAGCGGTACTGGGTTCATACATGTGCAGATCCAACATGGTCTCGGCTTATGGACCAGCTGGTTCTTTCATCACTTCACTCGTGTGGACTTATTCCACCGCACAGATCCTATCTTTTAGGCCCGGAATTCAGCCATATCTACGCAACCCAATGCGGCTCTCGTACCGCACGTTGCTTGGCCGCCGTGTCGCCGCGCTGAAGCTGTCAAAGGAGATAGCCGAGCGGCTTTGTACCCCCGGTTTCTCCTGATTTCCGGAAGCTTGAAATACGAGCCACCTGACTAATGTGTGTGTTTGTGAATACCTTCATGTTCAGTTTTGATCAGACAGCTCAAATCTGACCGGTTATCTTCTTCAAGGGCCGCGACTCTCTGGCGCGTGCATCTCCAGCTACCCAGAATTCGCGAAGGGGACCCACAGCATAGTAACGAAACCCCTCTAGGAAGAAAAGGAATGCAAGTCATGCCTGAAGTAAACTCGATTATTGCCGTTTGCGATAGCCACTCCCAAGCAGAGAAAACTGTGAATGAACTGCAAAGGACTGGGTTTGACATGACGAAGGTTTCCATCGTCGGCGATGTGAAGACGGGAAGAGTAATGCTAATCTGCGACGGCCTCTGGGCGTTCGCGTTTATAGGATCTTCATACCGACGACCTCGTGGTAAGGACACTGCAATTCCGACGGCCGCATAAAGTACTGGGGAAGGCCTGCCGCTTTCTTGGGTGGGCTATAGGGACTGTTGTTCGGAGACGCGTTCTTCACCATTCCAGGTGTAGTCTCGGTCCAGCGCTACGATGTTGTTTCCTCAGTCTGCATTCCAGCTCATAAACGGAGCCGAGGAGAGAGAGGATTAATGTGATTTCGGGAAGAGTGATGTTAGTTTGCGACGGCCCGTGGGACGTTCCGTTTTACCGGGGAATACTGTCGGCTCTCGGGTACGACTTGGTCATGTGTAGATCCCATGAAGAGGGTGCCCGCCGAGTCGAGACGGAAGACTTCGACCTCCGCCGCGATGGCATCGGCGTGATTTCGAAGTAAGAAGAAAGGTGAGCAAACATTTGGCGGGTTCGGGATTCCTTGGAACTCGCTTCATCCAGCGTGAAACTACCCTCTCGGAGAGATCAAATCCGGGCATGAGGAGTTTCACCAAGGTAACAAAACATGGCCAGAAGTTATACCGGAGCCGGCCCGGGAGGGCGGTAACTATGCTATTGATTTTCCAGTCGGCTAGAGCTTTGGCCAACCACAGGTGCGCGGTGGTTCTTTTCCGTATTCTGGCTTGTGGGTAAAGTCCTTCGGAATGTTGGCTCCTCGGGCAGGACTCGAACCTGCAACCCTTCGGTTAACAGCCGAATGCTCTACCATTGAGCTACCGAGGAATGTAGGAAACACGGCCAGAACGAAAGTGCAGCCGAAACTTCACTTTATAACATAGCCAGAAAATCTGCGTCAACGAGGCGGAAGTGACCGCTGCTCAGGACAGAGGCAATCTGGTCATGGAAAGCATTTCTCCCGACCCGCAAGCCACTGCAACTCAGTCCCGCAATGGGATCGGAACAGCTCATTCCAGAGCCCTTGCTGTAATGGGGACAGCCTTGAAGCTTAACACAAGTATTGAGCGGTACCCACCAGGAGGAGAGAAAACTGTCACGCTTTCTTTTCTTCTTCGGCTTTATCCGACGACTTATCTATCCCGCCTTTGACGGCGTCCTTAAATTCCTTGATACCCTTTCCCAATCCCCGACCAAGATCGGGCAACTTTCCCGGCCCGAAGATGATCAGAACGATCAGCAGGATAAAGAACAGATGGGTTGGTTGAAGCAAACCTTCCATTTCAAACTCCTTCTGGTACGGATACGGACATGAAGAACACAGTACAATTATAGCCTAAGCCGCGCAAGAACCCAATTAAGAATTATCTCCTGAAAAAACCATGTCACCCGCTTTGATTCTGTTCTCGCGGCAGTGCTCCTGGTAGAGGGCCGCATAGCTCGCTGTAATGTAATCCTGCTTCTGGAATCCCAGTCGCCGAGCCACCCGGTCAATCCATCTGGCCGGGCCTTCCAATTCCATATAACGGCCAATCGGAGTTTCATCATAGACCAGCAAGGGAGAACCGTCCCCCTTCTGCCTGCCCTCTTCGGTATAAGCCGTCCGATATTTCTCATATCGAAAAACCGGGTGCAGACCCAAACCTTCAAGAATCTTCTGGAAAGCGCCCTCGTCCTCGACCAGAGTCTCGATTTCCGTCCGAATTTTATAAGAAACCGAGTTATGCGGCGGTCCCTTATAGGTCAGAAGATGCCGGTTCCCTTCCCTCCGCAAGCGCAACAGCGAACTGGAACGACGCAGGCGCAAATCGCTGAAATCGAAGACGATGTTGCTCTCAAAGTGCCGCCGGCTAATCACCACGAAACCATACTCTTTGAGCTGCTTCTTCAAGGCAGGCCGCCCCTCGACCTTCAGTTTGATTTCAATTTCGCGGGGATACTTCATGTCACGTTGGAGGAGCCGGAAAAGGTCACGATTCGCGTGCAATAATAAAGTCCGGCAGGGACATCAGTGCGTCTTTGTAAACGGATTCAGGGAAGATGCGGAGGCATCGTTTGGCCTCGTGGGCAAACTCCTTGGCCTTGTACCGTGCTGCCTGCAGGGCCCCGTAACGGTCCACCATCTCCAGAACTTCCGCGAATGCCACATTCTCAAATCCCCCGTCCTGGGAGATGCGGACAACCTTTTGGGCATCTTCCGGCGTGCACATCTGCAGGAGATAAATGAGAGGCAGGGTTATTTTGCCTTCCCGCAGGTCATTGCCGACGGGCTTGCCGAGCTTCTTTTCGGAAGACGTGAAGTCCAGAACATCGTCGATCAACTGAAACGCCAGGCCGAGGTTAATGCCGTATGAGGCCAGCAGGTTCTCTTCTTCCTCCGGCCGGTCGGCAAGCAGCGCGCCTGTTCGCAAACAGGCTGAAAACAGGCAGGCCGTCTTGCGATAGGTCAGCTCAAAGTAGTCGTCTTCGGTTAAATCCGACTTGCTGAGGTAAGCCAACTGGAGCAGTTCACCTTCCACCATCACCTGGGTGAGCCCGATCAGCAGGTCAAGAATCTTGAAGTTGCGTTCGGCCAGGGCGATGCTGAACGCCTGCATGTAAAGCCAGTCTCCCGCCAGTACGCTCATGTGGTTGCCCCAGCGGGAATTGATGGAGGGCCGGCCGCGGCGTGTTTCCGCCTTGTCGATCACATCGTCATGCACCAGCGTGGCGCTGTGAATCATTTCATACGCGGCCCCCATGCGAATGGCCGGATCCCCTTCAAAGCCGAACAGCTTGCTGGCCAGCAACACCAGGACGGGCCGCAAACGCTTTCCGCCGCTCACCTGCAGGTACTCGCCAATCTCCGAAATGGCCTCAATGCTTGACTCCGTCTGCTGCAGGAATTCCTTTTCGACCTTTTCAAGGTCGTCCCGCACGAGGTCAAAGACTTCCCTGACGGTCAGGGGTTTTGGTGTGACTAAGCGCTGATTTTCTGCTGCCACCTTCATCCTTCTCTTTTACTGGACGCAGCTGCTACGGGGCGTCAAGCCACTCATCATGATATGTAGACTTCACATCGTCCCACAAAAGCCCGGCAAAGGAAAGCATCTCGTCGCATCAGGCAGAAGAACAGCTTCTGCGCTTCCGTCACTCAAGGCCCATAAACTCAACAAAATTAAGGCCCGCCAGCGTTCCCATCTCTTCCGGCTCATGCCGCGAAGCTCTGCCAGCTGCCGCGCCACGTCGAGGACAAAAACCGGCTCATTTCGCTTGCCACGGTTCGGTACTGGAGCAAGGTAAGGGCTGTCGGTCTCCGTCAGCAGGCGGTCAAGAGGAACTTCACGGGCCACTTCCCGCAAGGCGTCGGCCTTCTTGAAGGTCACGTTGCCGGCAAAGGAAATCATAAATCCCCAGTCCAGAAACCTGAACGCCTCGTCGCGGCTGCCCGTAAAACAGTGGAGAATTCCGCCCTGGCCGGAGCCCGCCCAGTGACGGACAATAATCTCCGTAAGGTCCGCCCAGGCGTCGCGGCAGTGGATGATCACCGGCAGTTTCGTTTCCCGGGCAATCTGCAACTGCTCAATCAGAACCTGCTTCTGGATCTCGCGCGGCGAATGATCGTAGAAATAGTCGAGGCCGATCTCGCCGATGGCCAACACTTTCGGCTCACCCGCGGCCCGCCGCAGCTTTTCAAAATGATTTTCCCCGGCGCCTTTTGCCTCGTGCGGATGAATGCCTGCAGTTGTGTAAATCCAGTCATAACGCGCGGCGATGGGCACTCCGGAGGCAAGGTCGTCCGGGCCGCTGCCGCCGCTCACCGTCAGCAGATACCGGACAACCCGCCCGGCGCGCCCGCTCAATCACTTGCTCGCGGTCAGCGTCAAACTGCTCATCATCAAGATGACAATGGGAATCGACAAAGAATTGACTCATTGATTCATTTATTGATTGGGCCGTTGGCTGTTGTCCTGAGATTTTTCAATCGTCCAATGAGTCAATCAGCCAATCATTCAATTACCGGAGCTTCGCTCCCTTGGGCACGTCGTCCTTGAAGGTGGCCAGCACGGGGCGGCCTTCGTCGCCCACAGAAGCCGCAACGATCATGCCGTTCGATTCCACACCACGCAGCTTGCGCGGCTGCAGGTTGGTGACCAGGACCACCTTCATGCCCACCAGTTGCTCGGGCTGGTAATATTGCGCGATGCCCGCACACACCTGGCGCACTTCCGTGCCGATATCCACCTGGAGCTTCAACAGCTTGTCTGCTTTCGGAATGGGCTCGGCGGCAACGATTTCGCCCACCCGCATCTCCACTTTGGCAAAATCTTCAATCGAAATCTTGTCGCTCGCGGTTGAGGCAACGGGCGCGGCTGCCGGCTGCGCCGGAGCCTTTTCCGTGACAGGTCGTTCTCCTCCAGATGGTGTTTCCACAGTTTTTTTCTCCTTTTCAGTTGGCGCCTGATGGCCCTTGCGGTCCGCCTCCGCGAATTCGTTCAGCCGGGCTACTGCCTCGGCCTTGTCGAGACGGGGGAAGATGATCTCCGGTTCACGAAATTTCGTTCCCGGCTGGAAATGCGCCGGATCGCCTGCGCGGAACATTCCAGCCCAGTCATGTCAAGCGCTGATCTCGACAACTCGTCATTATGGCCCAATTGCTTCCAGAGCTTTTCGGTCGCATCAGGGAAGGACCGGATAGCAAGAGCACGGCGGCAAATCGCAGAGCTTCCGCCGCGGTACGTAAACACGTTTGCCAGGTAATCGCGCTTCGAAGGGTCCTTGGCCATGTTCCAGGGCTGAGTGTCGTACGCCCAGATACCGGTTGGTCACAGAAATCAATTGCCATACGGCGTCTCAGGCCGCCGGAAAAGATCGAAGGAACGTCAAGCAGCTATGGAAATCCTCCGCGGCCATGTTTGCCAAAACTCAAGAAGTTATTCTGAGGCGGACTTCCTGCGCCCAGCGGATTCTGAGACGTCAGGCAACTACGCCGTCGAAATAGCGATGAACCATCGTTGAGCGTGCGGCTGGCAAGGTTGCCCAGGTCCGTTTGCCAGATCCGAGTTATACCGCTGCACCAGCCCGTCGTAGGAAAAGCTGGCATCCTGGCCGAAGGGCGTATCGCGCAGCAGGTAGTAGCGCAGGGCGTCATTGCCGGGCGCGCCGAACGAATCGAGAGCATCGACAATCGGCTCGGGATAAACCACGTTGCCCTTCGATTTCGACATCTTGTCCTGCTCGTAATAGATCCAGCCGTGCGCGAAGATGGTCTTGGGCAGCGGCAGGCCGGCGGCCCACAGGAAGGCCGGCCAGTAAATCGCGTGAAACCGGATGATGTCCTTGCCGATCATGTGCACGTCGGCCGGCCACAGTTTCTGGAACTCGGCGCTGCCCTCGTCGCCCTCGGCGTAGCCGATGCCGGTCAGGTAGCCCGCCAGCGCGTCATACCAGACATAAACCACTTCTTCGGGATCGTCGGGCCAGGGGATGCCCCACTTCAGCCGCCGGCGGCTGATGGAAATATCCCGCAGGCCGCTTTTGACAAAGCTGACGACCTCATTGCGGCGAAAATCCGGCTGCACAAATTCCGGATGCTTGTCGTAAAGTTCCAGCAGGCGATCCTGAAACGCCGAGAGCTTGAAAAAATAGTTCTGCTTCGTTGATCAGTTCCGCCGGGCGGCCGCAGATGTCGCAGTTGGCCGGGTCGGTGCCGTCCGAAACGTAGCGCTCATCGCTCACGCAATAGCGTCCCTGGTATGTCCCTTTGTAGATCACGCCGGGATCGTTCTTCTGCGCCAGTCGGATCAGCCGCTGGACGCTGGTGACGTGCTCGGGCTGGTCAGTATAAACGAAAGTGGCGTGTAATCGATCCCCAGCTTCTTCCAGACTTCGATGAACTGCTTGCGCTTCTCGGCCACAAAATCCGACGCCGGCACGCTCGGCCGCTTCCGCGGCGCGCTGCAACTTTTCGCCGTGCTCGTCGTTGCCGGTCAGGTACGCCACATCGTAGCCGCACATGCGCTTGTAGCGCGCCATCACGTCGCAGACGATGGTGGTGTACGCCGAGCCCACGTGCAGTCGCGCGTTGGGATAATAAAGCGGAGTGGTCAGATAAAATTTACTCATTTTCAGATTTGCTGATTGATTCATTTATTCATTTGCCCGTTGCTTCGTCGGCATATTCTTTCAATGATTCAATGAGCCCATGCTTCAATCTTTCAATTTCCTAAAGGCCGCCTGCGCCGCCTGCATCACTTCCTTGAGCGGCAGGGATTTTTCATCCGCCAGGCGCCGGCAATCTTCGAATTCGGGCGCCGCGTTGACGATTTTCCCCTCGAGCCGCGCCACTTTCATTTTCACCGGCCCGAATGCGGTTTCAACCTTCACCACCTCGCGCTCCAGCACCTTGCGCCGCGCTTCAGTGATGCGCACGCCGATGGTGGTGGTCTCCTCAAAGAACAGATGCGTGAGCGCGCTTTCGAGTTCCGGCTTTGAAATCACGCTGACCAGCAGCCCCGGCCGGTTTTTCTTCATCTGCAGCGGGCTGCACGTCACGTCGAGCGCCCCCGCCGCCAGGGCTTTTTCCGCAAAGCACCCGTAGAGCTGCGGGTTCATGTCATCGATATTGGCTTCAATCACCAGGACGATTCCCTCGCCTGCGCCGCCCGAAACGCCCTCCGCTTTTCCGGTCTTTTCGCCCAGCATCAGCCGCGCGATGTTGGGATGCGTGGCGAAATCTTTCGCGCCTGCGCCATACCCGATGTGCTCCACCCTCATGCCCGGAACGGGCCCGAAATCTGTCGCCAATGTTGAAACCAGCGCCGCGCCCGTCGGCGTCACCAGTTCGCTCTCAACACCCGAAGAGTAGACCGGAACTCCTTTCAGCAGTTCTGCCGTGGCCGGCGCCGGAATAGGCAATGTGCCGTGCGCGGCTTCCACGCTTCCTCCGCCCACATTCAGGGGCGAGCAGACCAGTTCCGGATTCCCCAGCATGGCCAGCCCCAGGCAAACGCCCACGATATCCAGAATGGCGTCCACGGCGCCGACCTCGTGAAAGTGGATCTTTTCAATCGGCTGATTATGGAGTTTTGCTTCCGCCTCGCCCAGCCTGCGGAAAACCTGAAGGGCTTTTTGCTTCGCAGCCTCATCCAGGGCCGCTTCTCCAATCAGTTTCTCAATGTGGCTCAGATGGCGGTGCGGTTGCTTATCGGGTATGACGATATCAACGTGGTTGCCCGCCAGTCCTTTCCGCATCACCCGGCTCTGGGTGAATTCGTAAGGCCCCAGTTCGATTTTCGCAAGCTCCGCGCGCAGGCGGTCGAGTTCCACTCCGGCGTCCAGCAGAGCGGCCAGAAACATGTCGCCGCTGATTCCCGAAGAACAATCGAGGTAGGCCAGTTTCATAACTTCCATCGATCCGGCGCAGCGCTCCAGGGCAAACGCCTGAAAATAGTGCGGAAACCTTAAATGTTAGGCGTTCGCTCAGAGGATTGTCAATGAAAGCGGACCGGTGGCAGTGCACCAGCCTGGATATGGCTTTTGTTTAAGGAGACCGAAAACGGACTTCGGTTACGCAGTGAGGTGAAGCCAGCCTGGAGCGCCTTCGGCTCCCGCTTTGCAACAGTTTGGGACATCATCCGGTTGAAAGGCGTTTCAATGAGAGTCGGCATGGATATGCTGTAGTATGGGCCATTGCGGCGCTTGATCCGACTGCAGCGGAGGTTAGATGCTTCGAATTGCAAGCAGGGTTTTCATGGTTCTTCTCGTGCTGGGGGGTTCTCTCTACGCGCAGACACCGGATACGGGAGTCATCAGCGGGCGCGTCACCGACCCGAGTCACGCTGCCGTTCCCGGCGTACTGATCACTGCCACCAATAGCCTCACGGGACTGCGCCGCACTGTACGCACTGGACGACAGGGAAAATTTACAATGGCCGGACTTCCCGTTGCGGGCACCTATCAGGTGACGGCGCACAAGAAGGACTTTGCCAATGCAGTCCTGAAGGGCATAACGCTGACGGGCGGAACCACAACCGGAATGACGCTGCAGATGAACGTTGCGGGCGCCACCAGCAAAGTTACCGTGATGGGTGTGCCCGGCCAGGTACGGAGTGACGAGCCGCAGCTGGGCACTCGCTTCGGGGCGCGGGAGATTGAATCTACCCCTCTGCTGAACGGGAGAATCACCTACCTGCCACTGCTGAATGCAGCCACCCGGCCAGCCATCAACCAGGGCGATGCGTTCATGAATCAGAATCTTTTCACAGCGAACGGCACCGGGCGCCGCCAGACATGGTTTGAGGTTGACGGCGCCAACGCCATCGATGCCTGGGGCAGACAGACCATCATGACCAGCCTGCCGGCCGATTCGGTGCAGGAAATGACCGTGCTCACCAATGCGTTTTCCGCTCAATATGGCTTGACCGCCGGGAGCGTGGTCAACATGGTGACCCGAAGCGGCAGCAATCAGTTTCACGGCAACCTGGCGGGTTCGGGAAGACCCTCCGGCATGGAAGCGAAAATGTCAGGATTCACGCCGGCGTCAGCGACCAGCGGCAATGATCTGACCGCCGATTCACTCGCGCAGGTTTCCGGAGGGTTATCCGGGCCCATGGGGAGCGGCGGGCGTACACAGTTTTTTGCGCAAGGGGAATATTCGTGGCAGAATCGCACTTCTCCGGTCACCTCACCGGTGGACCCGAGTGATTTTGTAGGCCGCTATCGTGGCTGGATGGGTCTCGTCCGCCTCGACCACCAGGTCAATGATCGGAACAACCTGTTCTTCCGGGTGAACTCCGACAGCTTCTACGACACCAATCCCAACGGAACTGTGGGCGGCAACAACCTCCCCAGCGTGGATCGCATTTTTCGACGCCGCACTTATACGGCGGCCCTGGGAGAAACGGCCGTTTTGAGCCCCACTCTCCTCAACAATCTGCACCTGGAATTTCAACTGGCCTCGCCCATCACTCAATTTGACCCGGTCATCTACGGCACGCAGTTTTCAGTGCCGATATCAGCCGGAGGAACTTTTACCTCCGGCACGTCGCAATCGGCCCTGCTCCTGAATCATCAATTTGAGGTGAATGATGTGGTGTCAGCAAAGCTTTCCCGCCACACGCTGGTCTTCGGCGCTGACGTGATCCGCGCCCACAATGGCGGGGACAGCAAAGAATACGGCGGCCCCATCTTTCTGGGTCGTTTTGCCTATAACACCTGCACCGCGAGCCTTTCGATATGCGAGAGTCCGGCCTACCTGGACGACATCAGCAACGTCCAGAGTTATACGCAGAGTTATGGCAATGCCGCCTACAAAGTGACAGACACTTTATGGGCGCTCTTCTTCCAGGACGATTACCAGGTGCTTCGCGACCTGACGGTGAATCTGGGGCTGCGGTATGAGCGGCAAACGTTCACGGATTCAACCAGGAATTTCGGTCCCCGGGCAGGGTTCGCTTACAACCTCCGGGGCGACGGCCGAACGGTGATCCGTGGCGGGTTTGGCATCTACTATTCACAGATTGTGGACAACAGCGCGGCAAATTATGCCCTGTCCGGGCCTGCGGGCGTGTTCAACTACACGGCGGGTCCGGGACAGATCGGCTTCCCGGCCAGCGTCGCCGATGCTCCCCTGCCGGCCTTTCCTTCGGGCGCGACGGCCCCAGTGCGAAGTCTTTACTATCAGGCCGGGAGAGAGCGCCTATCTGAGCCAGTTCTTTCCGACTTCCACGCTGGTAGGATACCCCGATCAACTCTTGAGTCCTTACACTGAGCAATGGACTTTGGGGATTGAGCGCAAGTTGAAATCGGGCTGGGTGTTGACCATCGATTATGTCGGGTCGCACACCCTGAAGCTCAACCGCCCTTTGGACGTGGATGCCCCAACGCCCTTTGCTCGCACTGCGCAAGGGCAGATGCGCGGCGCTCAAGCTGCCAATTGCACCCGCCCATACTGGACGTGGTGGTACAACCAGCACGGTTTGACTTGCAGTCCGAGCGCTGCCACGAACCCGCAGCCTCCTTTTGGACTGATCCAGAGCGACGTGAATGACGGATATGGACACTATGACGCGCTGGACGTCAACCTCAACCACAACTTCAGCCATGGCGTTTCAATGCTTGCCAGTTACACGTGGTCTCATACCATCAACAATGTGGACCCGGGAGTGCCCGGCCAGAATCCGAACGACCCCAATTTTACCGGCGGCGCGGAGAAAGGGAATGCCATATTTGACCAGCGCCATCGCTTCGTCCTGAGCGGGATCTACAGGGGGCCGTGGAATGTCCAGTTGGGTGGCATCGCTACGCTGGCGTCCGGGCTGCCTTACAACATCACCACGGGCACGGCGAACGGCGGCGATAACGGGGGCGAAACCGCCCGGCCTGTGATCAACGGCGCCGTGGTTGCGCGCAATGCCGGAAGCGGAAGGCCCATCTACGATTTCACGCCTTTTGTCGGGCGCGTGTTCAGCCTGGACAGCGAAGGCGTGCGGCTTGACGTTCGGGCTGAGGCGTTCAACGTCTTCAACCACGCCAATTTCGTGGGCTATAGCGGTACTTACGGCAACGGTCCAGGTCCAGGCCCGGGTTTTGGACAGCCCCTCGCTGGCATCACCAATCAGCTGACCCCGCGTGAGTTCCAGTTTTCATTCAATCTCATGTTCTGACGCCCTGCGGAGCCGCATGGGGAAATCCCCTGCCGTCGCTCTTACAAAAGGCAACCGGAAGTTCCGGAGGGATGACGGACCGCTCAGAAATGATCCACCGGGCTGATAAACGGCCAATGCGCAGATGTGAGGGAAACCGGTACCGGGAGTATTGCCGGTGGCGCGGAAGTTACGCCCCGCCCTTGGCGCCGATTGCCGGCGAACTCGAAGATGCCAGCCGCGAAATGGCGAGATAAACTCGCCGCTACGGTTCAGCCGCCGATGGAAATGTGGCACCTGGCGCGTCAGTGAAAAAACCGCCCGTGCAACTGGCTCGCCGTGAAGGATGGGTCTTTCGTCATTTCCATCAGGCGTCGTTCCCGCATTCGGACGGATTCAACCGCCTTCGCCAGTCCCTCGGCGGCTTCCGCGGGAATCTGGATCAGCCCATTCATGTCGCCGTGCAGAATGTCCTGCGGGCGAATGACCAGACCCATCACGGTGATGGGCACGCCCACGCGCACAATGCGGAAATTGGCGTGGCTGGCCACTGCGCCGCGGGCGAAATAATGGAAGCCGAGCGCGCGAACTTCGGCAATGTCCCGAACGCCGCAATCGCTCACCAGGCCAATGCCGCCCAGGCGCGTAAAGAACGTGGCCATCACCTCGCCGCAATGCGTCGCATAGTCCGGATGGCCTCCCACTTCCTGAAACGCAACTACAGCGGGCTTGGGCGATTTCTCCACCGCCTCGAACAGCTCCACGTAGCCGCGTTCTTCGCGGGGATTGCCCTCGGTCATGGTCTCAACCTGGGCCGTCACAGCGTAGCCGCACATGGGGCCGAAATCCGGAAAGAGGCAACAGACCTGCAGCGGCGTAAAGCCTTCACTGCGCGGCCGCAGGTGCAACTGCTCGATGGCGTTTGAGAGGGTGGGCGTGTCAATCGTCTTCAGGTATTCGATGAACGATGAGTTCGTTTCTGGCATAATTTCCTCTTTCCGGTTTCTAATTTAGCTATAGGGCCGCGTCTTTTGAGAGAAGCGTCGGCAAGGGTCTCAGCGTTCTTGTTCGAATGCTGGAACGCAATTGCTAATCCGTCCAGTCGTCGGTGCGAAAGGGCGAAGCCGGCAATCCCGCCTGGTTATAGAGGTTGCAGACCGGATAGCTCTGCCAGCCGTAACGGACCGCCAGAGGTTGCTCCACCATATTGCTCTCCACCACAATCGTATCGCCTTCAATGCGCGCGGAAGCGCCCACAAATTTGTGGTCGGCGCCGGTAATCTCAAACCCTTCCAGTCGTCCCGGGGCCGTGCCGCCTGCGACCATCCCGCCGCCCAGGTGCGTAAAGTGAAGGCGAATCTTATTACCTTCAACCTCCATTGAGGAATAAAGGGGCCCGGAATAGGCGACCTTCTGGTTGTAAGCAACGGCCTGCGCGGCAAGCGCCAGGCGCCGGCCCACTTCCTGCTTGTTCAGAGGATGAATGTTGGGTGGATCGCCGATATCGATGGTCACGGCCATTGCCGTGTTGGGCAGCGAAAGCGTCTTCAGCTGCGCTTCACGCAGCAGCGGCCAGTCGTACGGTGGATGGACGTTCTGGTAGCCGGCAAGCTGCACAAAGAGAAACGGAAAATCACCTTCGCCCCAGGTGTGCCGCCAGTCCTCGATCATGGCAGGGAAAAGCTTGCCGTACTGGGCAGGGCGGTTGGCGTTCGACTCGCCCTGGTACCAGATGGCGCCCTCAATTCGATATGGAATCAGCGGCGCAATCATCGCATTGTAAAGGGCGGAGGGACGCCAGGAGCTGTTGCGCGGATCGGAAGGCAAGCTCGGAACGGAAGGCATGGGATTCCCCGCCTCTTCAGCCTGCTTCGAAGCCTGTTCCCAGCCACGAAGCGCGGTGCCGTACTGTTCCATCGCTTCCGGATAAGCCTGGTACTCTTTCCGCCACCTTTCGAGAATGTCTGCAAACGCAGGATTCGATTCAAGGGTTGCGTGGGTTGTCCATGATTCCGCCGGAGTGCCACCCCACGAAGTGTGGATCAGCCCGATAGGTTCGTGCAGCGACTCCAGGAGGTTCAGCCCAAAGAAATATCCCACGGCGGAGAAGTGCGCCACTGTCTCCGGGCTGGTAACTTCCCACCGGCCGGCAACGTCGCTTTGCGGCTTTCCCGCCACCGTCTTGACCACGGTAAACATGCGGACCATCGGATAGTGGGCGGAGGCAACCACATCCTTGGCATCGTAGACGCCGGACTCCCAGCCGTTGTTTGCCCGCGCCACGTTGAACTCCATATTCGACTGCCCGGAGCAGATCCACACCTGGCCCACCAGAACGTTGTGGATGACGATGGTATTGCTGCCTGCCACCGTCATCTCAAACGGTCCGCCGGGCTCGATCGGTCCGATCTCAACCTTCCAGCGCCCGGAAGCGTCTGGCGTGGCCGTGGCCTGTGTGCTGCCTAAAGTCACAGTTACTTTTTCGTTCGGGTCCGCCATGCCCCACACGGGATCTTTGGCGCCCGCCTGCAACACCATGTTCTCGCTGAAAAGCGACGGCAACGTGACTGCAGCCCTGGCCCACGCTGAGGCAAGGCAAACACAGGCAAACAAGACGAGTACAGTTCTGGTGACGAACGTGGATGAACGCATCGTAGTTTCTTCCTTTCTCCCCACCCGGGAATTCCTGCAATCCTGAACGCAACAGAAAACAGGGACTTGACTTATATCGGAGTTGGAAGCGATTTTCAAGGATGCTGATTGGATCGTCTATCGGTGTCGAATTCGCCCCGCTCAGCGCTTGCCGTCGAAATTCGCGTACGGTCGCTGGCCCGCTCGTTCCTTGAAAGCGTCTAGCATCTTCTTCTCAGATTCCCGGGGATTCGGCGATGGCGACCAACACACCCATAGATCGCAGTCCAGTAAGAGGAGGATCTGCCCTCCGGCATGAGGACTCCTGTTCCCGCATTCATGGCCATAAAACTGCCGGATGCGCCTCGAAATTGGTTGGTCTGTCTTCCCGATGTAGATGATTGGTTCATCGCAAAGCCAACGCATGAGTTCGTAATTGTAGTTGATCTTAAGGGACGCTGGAATCGGCCTGCGAAGCGGCAATTCACAGGGCCTGCAACCTCCATCTACTTCGGAAGAGCGGGCTATTACGTACACACCCTTTGAGGTCTCGTCCACCGGCCTCCCCCAACGCACGGGATCGCGTTTTGAACGGCCATCTACCTCGAATATTTCCTTTACCGTCACAGCAGGAAATTATACGCCGCATAAAAAGCCTAGCTAGCAAGTTTGCTTGGTTAACACGCTTTTCGGGCACGTGTCGGAGTGTCAGTTTGTTGACAGTGATGGAACTGCTGGGGCATTCTAGTATCACTGCGACGAAACGCGATCGAGGTGCAAGCCGCGAAAGCACGCGGCGTTCTGTTGCCGTGCTCGCCCGGAGTGGACTTGAGACAACCTCATTCCCATCCGGCGAAGAACGCATCTTGTCGCAGGCCAAAGAAAGCAACTGATCGGGCCGGTAGCTCAATTGGTAGAGCATTGCCCTTTTAAGGCAAGGGTTCCGGGTTCGAGTCCCGGCCGGCTCACCAGTAGTAACAGATTTCGATTTCTCCCGGGGCCTTTTTGCATCTCTCCGCCGATCTCGCTTCCGCATTACCTTCCGGATGACCATCATGAATGAGCTGCTTTGCAACTCTGCCGGCGACATGGCGCGCGCCATCCGCGAAAAGAAAGTCTCGTCCGCCGAACTGATGCAGGCGCATCTGAAACGCATCGAGGCGGTGAATCCGAAGCTCAATGCCATCGTGCAACTGCCCGCCGAACGGGTAATGGCGGAAGCCCGGGCGGCGGACGCTGCGCTGGCGCGAGGCGAAATCAAAGGGCCGCTCCACGGCGTGCCGGTGACATTCAAAGACGCCATCGAAACGGCCGGAATCATCAGCACGGGCGGAACGATGGGCCGGCGCACATTCGTCCCCCAGCAGGATGCCGAGGTGGTCAAACGCCTGCGCGATGCCGGAGCCATTGTGCTGGGAAAAACAAACTGCCCGGAATTTGGCTGGGCATGGGAAAGCGACAACCTGATCTACGGCCGCACCAACAACCCTTACAACCTGTCGCTATCGCCCGGCGGCTCGAGCGGCGGCGAAAGCGCCCTGATTTCCGCCGGAGGCTCGCCCCTGGGGTTTGGCAGCGATGCCGGCGGAAGTGTCCGCTTTCCGGCCAATTGCTGCGGGCTGGCGGGCATCAAGCCGACTTCCGGCCGCATTCCGCGCACCGGCCATTTTCCCGGCCCCGGCGGCACGCTGGACGCGCTGTGGCAGATCGGCCCGCTGGCACGCAGCGTGGAAGACCTGGAGTTTGCCCTCAAAATCGTTTCCGGCATTGACGGGCACGATCCGGCCATTGTCCCTGCGCCGCTCGGCGAAACATCGACGGTTGATCTGAGGAAGCTTCGCGTGGCGTTCCACACGGACAACGGGATTGTCGCGCCGGAACCCGAAATTGCCGAAGCCGTGCGCAATGCTGCGGCGGCCCTTTCTGACGCCGGAGCCAGGGTGGAAGAAGCGCTCCCGCCGGGCATCAGCGAAACGTTTGAAATTTACCGCGGGCTGTTCTGTGCCGACGGCGGTTCCGGATTGAAGGCGCTGATTGAGCTTGCGGGGACGCGGGAGATCCACCCGCTGCTGCAACAGGCGCTCGACATCCAGCAGCAGCATGGAATTTCAATGGCCGATTACGGGGCGCTGGTTGGCAGGTGGGACGCTTTCCGCGGCGCGATGCTGGGTTTTATGGAAAACTACGACGCCATTCTCAGCCCGGTGTGCAGCTTTGCCGGCATGGTGCACGGC
The DNA here is from genome assembly GCA_963783155.1 of uncultured Acidobacteriota bacterium. Lineage (GTDB taxonomy): Bacteria > Acidobacteriota > Terriglobia > UBA7540 > UBA7540 > SCRD01. The sequence goes on from CAWANC010000024.1 coordinate 61,534, forward strand.
TCAACCTACAGGAATCTGCCGTCCTTCAGCTACACGATGACTCACAACCTGACCGGCTGGCCGGCGGCCGTGGTGCCCGCGATGAATACCGCCGAGGAGTTGCCCATCGGCGTCCAGATTGCCGCGCGCCCCTGGCATGAGCACGTGGCGCTGGCCATCGCCCGACTGCTTGAGGAAGCTCTTGGAGGCTGGCAAGCGCCGCCGTTCTGATCCACTCTCTGGACGGAAGGGCCTTACGCTACAGCCCTGCCGGACGTTATGTCCCAGGTGACCTTTTTCCCGGCAACGTAGGAGAGGTTCACCATGTGCCCGGCGGAGGCTGCCCGGTGGCCCACCTCGGCGTTTTCTCCGCACTGCTTCCGCGAGCGCACGCAGTCAAAGAACTCGGCCATGTGCAGGGTGGTGGGGTCGGCGGCATCTTTGGCCTCGATTTCTTTCGGCGGCGGGGCCGTTCGCGCGGCTTCTCCGCGGCGGTTTCCGACGTCCATGAATTTTTTCTGCAGGGCCACGGGCCAGCTATCGATGGAATAGCTGTAGCCCTCGCGGTGTGAATCCATGGCGTAGGTCATGGACGAACCGCCCAGCGGCAACACCAGCGCGCCATCCGTACCCAGGAAGTGGATGCCGTTTCCTGCCACGCTTTCGGCGTTGAAGGTGGAAGCCATGTTCACGTGGAATCCCTCGGGGTATTCGAACAGGGCATCGAGCGTGTCGGGCACCTGGCGGCCATCATTGCGGACGAGAATGCCGCCCGTCGCCACAACGCTTTTCGGCATCCCGGCGCCCAGGATGTAGTGGATGGAATTGATGAGGTGGACGAACAGGTCCGTCGTGATCCCTCCGGAATAATCCCAGTACTTGCGATAGCGGAAAACCCGCTCTGCTTCGAAAGGACGCTGCGGCGCCCCTCCCAGCCACTCTTCCCAGTTGAAGTTCTCGCCGTTTTCGAGGTCGGGGGGAATGGGATAGTTCCAGGCGCCGGTCGAACTGTTGCGATTGTAGGCCGCCATCACCTTGGTCACCTTGCCCAGCTTGCCGGCAGCAACCATTTCCTTTGCAATCCGGTTCTGGCTGGAGGAGATCCACTGGCTGCCCACCTGAACAATGCGCTTCCCGTTTCGGGCTGCATCAATCATCGCCTGCCCATCTGCAATGCGATGCGTCATGGGCTTTTCGATGTAGACGTCTTTGCCGGCGGCGATCGCGTCCAAAAACAGGGGAGCGTGCCAATGGTCCGGCGTGGCAATCACCACAGCGTCGATGTCTTTGCGGTCCAGCAGCTTCTTGTACTGGGCGAAGTTGGTGTCGATTTTGCCGTCCGTCCGCTCTTTGGCGCGTTCCAGATGGCCCTTGTAGCAGTCGCACACCTCCACCAGGTTGGCCTGCCCGGTCTTTCTTGCCGATTCAAACAGTATGTTGCCGCGAATGCCAAACCCGATAAACCCAACATTCAGCCGGTCGCCGGGCGCAGCGGGTTTTGGCAGGGGAGATGCCGCTTCAACGGCCACGGGTTCGCCATTCAGGATCAGTCCCAGCCCGGCGGCGCCTGCGGCACCCCGGCGAATAAACTCTCGACGATTGAAACCAGCCATGACCCAACCTCCTTGGATACTTCAAATCTTTTCTCAACTCTGCGCTCGACGGACTTCGCCTGCAACGCAGACGCTCCCAGAACTTCACCGGCACATACCCCCATCAAAAGCCATCGTGCCGGGGGATGCTGTGACCACCGTCACTCCTTGTGCGGCAGACGCGCGAGTTTGCTATGCTGGTTAATCTAACACTGGCGGACCTTAATTTGAGAGGCATTTATGAGTAAGTCCAAACCGCAAACTCCGTCCCGGCTGCCCAAGCTCGCATACCGCAATGAACGATTCATGGACAGCACCGATGCCCGCACGTTGCGCATTGCCGCGGAATATCTGGAGCCCCAGGTGCGCCTGCGGCGCGCCGGCGTGCAGAACACCGTGGTCTTTTTCGGCTCGGCGCGCGTGCTGCCCCACCAGCAGGCACGTGAAAGACTCCGCGAGGTACTGAGCCGCGCCCGCTGCGGCGGCCCGCCGCCCACAAAGGAAGAATTGCGCGCCGCGCGAATGGCGCTGAAGATGTCACAGTACTACGAGCAGGCCCGCGAACTGGCCCGCCTGATTACCACCTGGTCGCTGGGGCTGAAGAACGGCAAGCATTTTCTCGTCGTCTGCTCGGGAGGCGGACCGGGCATTATGGAAGCCGCCAACCGGGGTGCCCATGAGGCCGGAGGCCTTTCCATCGGCTTCAACATCCGCCTGCCCTCCGAGCAAAACGCCAACCCTTACGTCACTCCGGATCTCAGCTTCCTTTTCCGCTACTTTTTTATGCGCAAGCTGTGGTTTGCCCAGCCCTCACGCGCCGTCGTCGTTTTCCCCGGTGGCTTTGGCACCATGGACGAAATGTGGGAATTTCTGACCCTGGTGCAGACCCACAAAATGGGCCATCGCTCCATCATCCTGCTTTACGGGTCGAAGTTCTGGAAGAAAGCCGTCAATTTTGACTGGCTGAGGGAGGCGGGAACGGTGACAGCCGAGGAATCCAAGCTGATCCGCTTTGTGGACAGCCCGCGCGAAGCGTTTGAAACTCTCAAGTCCGCGCTGACGCGCCAGCTCCGGCTGAAACAGCCACAACGCCACCCGTTCTATTAGCCGGAAGGCCCCTCCGCACGGCGGGCTTTTGCGGTCGTTCGGGCGGGCGGGCTCAGTTCTCTGCTTTTTCCAGCCGCTTGAGGAACACTTCGATCTCGCGCTGGGTTTGCAGATCGCCCTTTTCGCAGGCCACCTGGGCGCCCTTCGTAAAAATCTCTCGAGCTTCATCCGGGCGGTCCAGGCCGACCAGCGATTTCCCGAGTTCGCGGTAGGCCGCCGAATAATCCTGCTTCAGCCGCAGGGCCTCGCGAAGCTCGCGTTCCGCATCGGCATACCGCTTCGCCTTCAGATATTCCCGCCCCAGGCTGTAGCGCACCATTACGTTATCAGGCGCTTTGGCGGCCATCTCCTCAAAGGATTCCAGCAGCGATTTGTCAGTCTGATTTTCGTCCACGTTATGGCCCCGCTCCGTTACTTCATGTTTTCAGGGATCAGGTGTTCCACCAGCACCAGGTCGTGCCACTCATTTCCCAGGCGGCCGTGCTTTTCATAGACGCCCACTTCTCTCCAGCCTGCCAGTTCACAGAGCTTGCGCGCCGGCGCGTTGTCGGCCATGATGCGGCCCATCAGTTTGTAGAAGCCTCTTTCACGCGCCGCGTCCTGCATGGACTTGATGAGTTCCTGCGCCACGCCGTGTCCGCGCAGGCTGCGCTCGATAAAGATGGATAATTCCGCCACGCCGTCGAAACACCTTCGCGGGCTGTAAGGACTGAGAGCCGCCCAGCCCATCAGCGTGTGCTTCACCTCCGCCACCAGCACCGGGTAACGGTCCGGGCGCGCGGCGATCCACAGATAGCGTTCCTCGGGAGTGACGTAAGCGTTTTCAAAAGTTGCAGCACGGTCCTGCACGCCCTGGTTATAGATTCTGGCAATCTCCTTTGCGTCGTCGACGCGGGCCGGCCGAATCTTCAGCGGGCCGCTCCATTCTGCCGTCATGGGCTGCCTGTCCTTTCAATTGCACGGATTGAGCACAGTTCCTGCCTGTCGCAAAGTTTGCAGGCGGGCCCGGACTGGCTCACGCAAAGCACAACTTTAAGAGGAAACCACTGCCGATTGCAAGGATGGCCGTCACAATTGTCATCCAGCAGCGGCCTCAGCCAGGCGGTCGAGAATCGTGTAAAGCGCGGGGCGCAGCGCTTCCGCGAGGTGCCCGGAGGCTCGCAACTCCCCGCCCGTCTGCATCGAAGGCCCCCGGACAAGGTCTGCCGCCGAGTGCTGAATCAGGTCCTCAAGCCCCTGCGGCAGCACTTCCAGATGGAATTGCAACCCCAGCACTCTGCCCTCAAGTTCGAACGCCTGGTTGCGGCAAACGACGCTCTCCGCCAGCCGCACGGCGCCCTGTGGCAGGTCAAATGTTTCGCTATGCCAGTGCAGGACCGTCATCTCCGCCGGCAGTCCCCTGAACAAGCCGCTGGCAGCCGCTTCCGGCGTTAACCGCACCGGAAACCATCCAATCTCTTTCTCGCGGTTCCGGTAAACCCGCGCGCCCAGAACCTGCGCCACCAGCTGCGCCCCCAGGCATACACCGAGAATCACTTTCCCCTCGCGCAGCGCTTCCGCGATCAGTTCCTTCTCGGCGGTGAGCCAGGCGAACCTCGAGTCGTCGTTGGCGCTCATAGGCCCGCCCATGACCACCAGGAAATCGAAGGTGCCCACTGCAGGCAACTTTTCGCCGCTGGACTGCCGGGTGAGGGTTTTCGAGTGTCCGCGCTCCAGCGCCCACTCGGCAATCGCCCCCGGCCCCTCAAACGCTACGTGCTGGATGATGTGAATTCGCATAGGTGAACTCGTCCACGACGGAGAAGTGATCCATCGCCCAGGGTTGTGAGATGGAACGTTGTATCCTGAGTGATCTCAAACGTGTTGCTGCCGTCTCGTGAGTCTTGATCCTGGCTCGAACCCTCAAACCTTTCGACGCGGCGGCCAGCGCGTTCCCAGCCTCGGGGCATCATCCTTGTTTCGCGACGACCAGGCATCTTGTGTCATCAGGCCCGGCGTTCAAAGCCGCCAGCCTTCGCATCAAATCGCCACAGCAACCCAGCCGCGCGCTAAATCCTCACAAAGGTCTTCTTACGGAACATGTAGTAGAGCGCCAGCCAGAGGATGCCCACAGTTCCGGCGGCGACCAGGAAGCTGCCGAAGATTCCCAGGTGCGCGCCGAGGCCCGCGAACAGGGTGCGGCTGATGGTCTTGAAGGGAATAATATCGGGAGCGATGTAGGCGACGATGGCGTTCATGCCGAACACGATGAAGAAGAACGCCCAGCGACGGTAGCCCCGCACGTCGATCAGATAGTAGAACAGGGCCAGCAGCAGCAGGCACCAGCCGCCCGACCACAGCACCATGGAACTGGTCCAGATATGTTTGATGATGGGGAACTCGAAGCCCCACAGCCAGCCCGCAAACAGGCACGCCACGCCGGAAGCCGCCAGCAGCACCGCCTTGCGCTGCTTGGGTTTGGGACCACGCAGCAAGTGGCCGGCCAGCACGCCCATCAGCGTGGTGGCGCCGAAGCCCAGGCTGCTGAGAATCCAGGTGTAGTCGGTTCCGTCACGGAAGCGGCCCAGGATGGCCGTGTCAACCCACATGGCCAGGTTGCCCTGCGGGGTGAGCACTCCGGCCCCGACTCCCGGCACGGGAACGAAACGCATCAGCGCCCAGAAAACCACCAGCAGCGCAACCGCCAGCCCTGCCTGCCAGCGCACCGGCAGCTCAACCAGGGCAATAGAGGCGATCAGGTAACCGGCGGCAATCGATTGCAGCGTGTTGCTGTAAATCTGCAAGTTGCCCAGTGTAAAGAGCAGCAGATGACCCTGGGCCACCATGCCCAGAACCCACAGCACCGCCACGCGGTAAGCCACCTTGCGATAGATTTCGCGGCGGCCATCGCCCCGCTCCACGCGCTTGCCGATGGAAAACGGCATGGCCACGCCCACAATAAAAAGGAAGAGGGGCATGATGATGTCCCAGAAATCGAAGCCCACCCAGGAGGTGTGCTCAAACTGTCCAGCCAGCCAGGGCGGCAGCGGGTTGGCAAACAGCTTGAAAAATTCCAGCACAAACGGGGCCCCGCCGGCTATCCAGAACATGTCAAAACCGCGCAAAGCGTCAACCGACAGGACGCGCTCGGAAGGAGCGACGGCGTGTAGTCCACTGTTCGCAGGTTTGGACTGCTCCGACGGTGCGCTCTCGGCGATAACTTGAGGCGAGTGTGCTTCCATAGTGTTCTCTCCAACGCAAACAAAGTATCTCCGGAAACCCGGCGTCCAGGACGGGCCCGAAGGTTCAAGGGCTGGCCTTTTGATATTTACCGTTGCACTCATATACCGCAACCAGCCGGCCAAAGCAAGTGGAAATATTCTCGGAGAGTTGCTTGCCCCGCGGCGGCAAGGTGTTCAAGATCATTCGTCCGGACCCTTCGGTTGACCCCTGTCCACGGCGATGGCATGATAAGCGAAGGGGGGAAGGCCTTCTATGAAAAGTACAAGAAGCAAGGTAATCTGCGCCGCGGCGGTGGTTTGTGCGGCTGCCGGCTTGTGGATTCTGGGTTCAAACCCGGTCGCCCGTGCACAGCAGCCGGGGCCGGGCCCCACTCCGAACACTGGTGAAACGGTTTACGCGCCCAAGAAATCGGCCAAGCCCAACCTGGAGCAGCAGCCGCAAAACCAGCCTACTGAGCAGCCCGAGAAGGTTCCACAGCAGCCCGGCGAGAAGGCGCCCGAGGAACAAAAACCGGAAAAGATCAACCCCGACCAGGTTTACACTCTCTCCACCCAATCCAACCTGGTGAACGTGGATGTGCTGGTCACAGACAAGAATGGCAATCCGATCACGGGGCTGGACAAAAAGAATTTCAAGGTGTTCGACGATGGCGTTCCGCAATCCGTCACCAACTTTTCCACGGCGGAAGCGCCCATGACGGTGACCATGCTGATCGAGTTCAGCAACAAGTGGTGGGGTTACCTCTACCTCGCTCTGGAAGACGCCTATCAGTTTCTGAACTTCATGGAGCCCAAAGACTGGGTGGCCGTGATCGATTTCGATATGCAGACGCATATCCTGCAGGACTTCACGCATGACCGCTATCAGGTGCGGTCGGCGCTGGACACGCTGCGAATGCCCGGCTTCAGTGAAACCAACCTGTACGACGCCCTTTCGTTCACCATCGACCGAATGAAAAATGTGGGCGGGCGCAAGGCTATCGTTCCCATCGTCACTGGCTTTGACACCTTCAGCAAACTGACCTACGGTCAAATGCTGAAGATCGCCAAAGGATCCGACACTCCCATCTACCCGGTCAGCATTCTGGAGTGGGTCTCCATCCGTTACGGAGATTCGATTGAAACGCTTCAGGCCCGAAACGCCCTCACCTCTATCGCCCGGTATTCGGGTGGTGAAGCTTATTTCCCCCGCTTCGAGGCGGCTCTGCCGGACGTCTACCGGCAAATCGCCGGCCAGCTTCGTCACCAGTACAGCGTGGGCTTCACTCCCACCGACAGCACGAAGAATGGCAAGTACCACAAGCTGAAAGTGGAACTGGTGGACGCGCAGGGGAATGCTCTGATCATCACCAATCAGAAGGGTAAGAAGGTCCAATACCGCGTGGTCGCCCGCGAGGGCTACTTCTCGCCCAAGGCGTAGGACACCCCAACCTACGGTCCGCAGCAGGTACGCACTTGAGACGAAGGTCCACAGCCGGCGCCGAAGGCCGGCCGTGGCCTCTCAACTTTCCCGCTGCAGCCTAGTGCCGGAAGTGCCGGATGCCGGTCATCATCATGGCCATGCCCAGGCGGTCGGCGGCTTCAACCACTTCTTTGTCGCGGACCGAACCGCCCGGCTGAACCACCGCAGTGGCGCCCTGTCGCGCGGCCTCTTCCACGCCATCCGGGAAGGGGAAGAAAGCGTCGGACGCCACCACGGTTCCCTTCAGATCGTGCTTCAGGTCCCGGGCCTTCATGGCCGCCAGCTTCACCGAATCCACCCGGCTCATCTGCCCGGCGCCGACGCCCACAATCACGCCTTCGCGCCCGAAAACGATGGCGTTGGACTTGACGTGCTTCACCACGCGCCAGGCAAACACCAGCCCGCGCATCTCTTCTTCCGTCGGGTGGCGTTTAGTAGCGCACTTCCAGTCTTCGGGTTTGGCGCCCATGGTGTCGGGAGTCTGCACCAGCAGGCCGCCACCCACGCTTTTCAGCTGCGGCCCGTATTCGTCGCCGGCGGTCGCGGACATATCAATCAACCGCAGATTCTTCTTGGCTTTCAGCCGCTCCAGCGCGTCGGCTTCAAATCCCGGGGCGATGATGGCTTCAACAAACAGTTTGGCCATCTCTTCGGCCGTCGCCAGGTCGAGCTTGCGGTTGACGGCAATCACCGAACCGAACGACGACACAGGATCGCCCGAAAGCGCCCGCACGTAACTTTCCGCCAGCGTCTTGCCCACGGCGATGCCGCAGGGATTGGTGTGCTTGAGGATGGCGGTGACCGGCTCGGTGAATTCCTGCGCCACGCGCCACGCCGCTTCCAGGTCCACCAGGTTGTTGTAAGAAAGTTCCTTGCCGTGGAGCTGCGGAGCATGCGCAAGTCCCCGGCCCGCAAAAGCGCTGTTGCGATAGAGCGCCGCGCTCTGGTGCGGATTTTCTCCGTAGCGCAGGTCCATAGCTTTCTCAAAACTCAGGTGGAAATTTTTCGGCAGGCCGGGCTCCGCGCGTTGCTGCAAGGTGGTGGAAATAAAACCATCGTAGGCGGCGGTGGTGGCAAACGCCTTGCGCGCCAGGCCCAGGCGCGTTTCGCGTTCGAGCCCTTTGTTTCTGCCGAGTTCCTCAAGAATCGTGTTGTAATCGGCCGGGTCAACCACCACGACGACGTCCTCAAAATTCTTTGCGGCCGAGCGGATCATGGTGGGCCCGCCGATGTCGATGTTTTCAATCAGCTCTTCGAATTCCACGCCGGGCTTGGCAGCCGTTTTTTCAAACGGATAAAGGTTGACGGCCACCAGGTCAATCACGCTGATCTCATGATCTTTCAGGGCCGCCACATGGTTGGGGTCCGAACGGATGGCCAGAATGCCGCCGTGGACTTTGGGATGCAGCGTTTTGACGCGGCCGTCGAGCATCTCCGGAAAGCCGGTCAGTTCAGAAACGTCGCGGACCTTCACGCCTTTCTCGCGGAGAAGCCTGGCCGTACCGCCCGTGGAGACGATTTCGACACCCAGCTTTGACAATCCCGCCGCAAAGTCAACTATTCCTGTTTTGTCGCTGACGCTCAGCAATGCACGAGTGATGGGTTTCATAGATACTCCTGAGGTTTTTATCTTGGATTCAACATGGGAAAAACGTGTTCGACTTTCAGCTCTTCGGGTGACCGCCCGCATCCCGCCGCGGCAGCGCAACGGAAACACAGGGGCTCACGGGCGAGGTGGAAAAAACAAGCCGGTTGTCAATCCGAAGGCCGGAGTCACGTTTGCCGGCAGCCTGACGAATTCCGCTTGCCGAAACATCGGCGCCCGCATTCGTCGGCCGGCAAAACAGCAGCTCAAGGGCGCCCGTTTGGCCGGGGGTTCACGAGTCGGCTTTCACAGCCGTGAACCGCACCCTGCCATCCTCGACGGTGACGGAAAACTGGACGCTGTCGCATCCCAGTTCCTGCTTGAGCTGCCTGGTTCTTTCACGAACGAATCTTCGAAACCTTTCAGGGTCAAGGTCGTCGGTGCTCTCGCCCGCGCGCTGCTTGGCTTCCACCAGGGCCTTCAGCAACTGGTCCACCTTGTCCTGCTCGCTATCGGGATCGCGGCAAACAATCTGCATGGCCCGGTGCGTTTCTGCCGCACGCCTTCGGTGCCCGAACTCCCGGCCTTCTTCCCTGCTACGCAACCTTTTCCGCCAGAGGTCGTTGTGAACAGAATAACGTTGCCATAGCTGGTTGAATCGGAAGCGATGGCCGGCGCTCAGCTTGGACATGTCGCTCGAAAACCTTTTAATGGCCTGCTCAACCCGGAAGAGGGTGTCATTCGGCGGGCGAGGGATTCCTCCGTTAAAGTAGGCCTCATACTCGATCTTGAGACGGCGGATGTTTTCCTCGAGCCTGGTCAGTTCCTCGTCAACCGTCACCGGGAACCCTCCCGCAGGAGTGCCAGATACGCCATTATAACCCCCCAGGGGCGCGAAGCACCAAGACAAATGGATACGACAGCCATTTTGTGAATCCTACACGGCGGTCATCCATTCATTTCGGTCGTGCAGGCCGCAGCTTGAGTCCGCCAAGGCCGCAAAAAACCCTCCGGAGGTCCCCCGAGAGAGGAAACGGGCAAGGTCCGCTGCCTGGGATGGGACTCAGTTTGGTTCTTAAATTTTGTGGAACGGCCATCTTGACCGTGTCTTTTGACCGCAGCGCGGGCGAGGACGCGCCTGCCACAGATCAAACAGGGTCATCACCGACAAAGTCCTCATCTTCGCTTGACCCTATAGCCGTGATAAGATTTGCAGACGATCTATGCAACAGATCAAATATCCGGCGATGATTAGCGCAAGAGCAATGGTCTGCCCGGAGTGTAGCTCGCCTGTTCACGTAAAGGATTTGCGAGTGGGACGCTGCTCCCAGTGCAAGACAAGAATACGAGTATCGCGACGTTTCAGCACAAGGGTGAAATTGGCTATGGCTCCGACTTATCTGATGATCATCCTGCTTGGATTTTTCATCATTCCCTCAGGGAGCGAAAGTAATATCTTTATCCTGTTGTGCTTCATTGGCGCGGCGATCAGCGCCCTTTTCTGGAAGGCACTGGCATGGAATCTCGCTTTTTGGTTGACGCCCCCGAAAATAGAGCGCGACGTGGGCGACCCTATAAGACTCGATCTCCATTAGCAATGGCAATGCCGGTCCGTGAACCTTAGATTTCAAACTGAATCACTACCACAGCCCAGCCCAAGTTGACCCTGCCACACCACTTATGTTGAAATGGCCATGCAGTGTGTCTGTGCGCCACGCTGCCTTCCCAGCGGGCCTGGAGCAACGTTGATGGAAACCAATAGTGATGCGAACGCCGCCGCCGGATTGCTGCGGCAGATCCCTTCCGTTGATGAGCTGCTGGGCGGCGAGGCCCTCCGGCGGCTCGAAGCGGAGCTTGGCCACCGGGTGGTGGTCGAGGCCGCACGAGCCGTCCTGCAAAGCGTGCGGGAAAAGATTGCGAAGGGAACTCTTAAATCTTTCTCACCTGCCGAACTTGAAGAAAGCGTCGCAACGGCCGCGCGCGACCTGGCAGCCTATTCGCTCCAACCCGTCATCAATGCCACGGGCGTCATTCTCCACACCAACCTGGGCCGCGCTCCCCTGGCTCGCAAAGCGGTGGAACGCCTCGGGGAAATTGCCGGCCGCTATTCCAACCTGGAATACGATCTTGGCAAAGGAAGCCGCGGAAAGCGCGATACGCACACCGACCGCCTTTTTGCGGAACTCGTGGGCGCGGAGCGGACCCTGGTGGTGAACAACAACGCCGCCGCCGTGTTCCTCACTTTGAACGCGCTGGCCGAGGGCGGCGAAGTGGTGGTTTCGCGCGGCGAGCTAATTGAAATCGGCGGATCGTTCCGCATTCCGGACATCTGCTCCAAAAGCGGCGCCAGGCTGAGGGAAGTGGGCACCACCAACCGGACGCGGCTGGCCGACTACGCCGGCGCCGTCAATGAAAACACCAGGGCGCTGCTGCGAGTCCACCCCAGCAACTTCCGCGTTGTGGGTTTTGCCGAACGCCCGGAACTGGCCGAACTGGCCGACCTCGCTCACCAGCATCATCTGGCCCTGATTGAAGACCTGGGCAGCGGCTGCCTCATTGATCTCAGGCCTCTGGGCATTCAGGATGAGCCGCCCGTGGGCGCGAGCCTGAAGGCGGGCGCGGACGTAGTGACCTTCAGCGGAGACAAGCTGCTGGGAGGAGCACAGGCGGGCCTGATTTGCGGCAAGCGGGAATTTCTGGACCGCATTCGCCGGAACCCGCTGTTCCGCGCCCTGCGCGTGGACAAGCTGACCATCGCAGCGCTGGAAGCCACCATCCGGCTTTACCTTGACGGAAACCTTGACGCCATTCCGGCGCTGCGCATGATGAGGCTGCCGCTGGAGGAACTCTCTGCGCGCGCGGATTTGCTTGCCGGAAAGCTCGGGAATATCGGTTCGCTTTCCGCCCGGGTGGAAGATGGCAAATCGGTGATCGGCGGCGGCTCCACGCCCGGGCATTCGCTGCCCGCCAGGCTGGTGGCCGTCCGGCACGGCAGGCTGAGCGCGCAGGAGATGGAAGCCGCCCTCCGGAGGAACCGGCCACCCATCATTGCGCGCGTGGAACGGGACCTGCTGCTGCTCGACCTGCGGGCGGTTTTTGACGACCAGGACGCGGAGATTGTGCAGGCGTTCGAGCGGCTTGCCTGAAGGCGGCTACAAAACGCCGGGTGGCGGAATCAACCCGCCGCCACGGGGCGGGCGGACGAGATCCATCACCGCTGCACATGCCAGGCGGCGGGATAAATTCTCAGCTGCGTGGTACAGCACAGGGTCAACTTTTTTGCATCCAATGGGAAAAGGGAAATTTAATCCCATTTCATGCGGTGAATTTTGGGGAGGCCAAGGGAAAAGTGACTGAGCAAAAAGGTGTATTGCGGAAGAAACGATCGGCTGGAATCCTGGCTGCCATGCTGGCTGCCGCCATGGCGTTCGGCATTGGGACGGCGTTGGCACGCCAAAAGAAACCCACACCCGGCCTGCCGGATCATATCGCTTCCCTGGGCAAAAAGCTCTACGGGCTGGACATTGACGAAGCAAAACCCATCACGGATGAGATCCAGGAGCTCGTGGTGGGCCACTTGAACACGTGGATCGCCAACCGCACGCCGGACCTCGTCGCGGTGCGGGACGAACTCGAGCAGACCTTTTCAAAACTGGAGTACCCGGCGAAGGGAACGCCTGCCATCTTTGTCGCGCCCTGGAAAGGCGTCCAGTTGATCGGCGCGGGCTACACCCTCGGCTGGAGCGACATCTGGCGCATCAACGTGCTCGTGATCTACGAGAACCAGAACGGCCACACACGCGAGATCGCAACCACCAGCTTTGTTCCCCGCACTGATATGCATTACGCCGTCATGGCACCCTCGGCCGCAGGCGATTTTCGCTTTCTGGCCTATGGCCGGAGGCTGGGGATGAGCCACCCCCGCCTGTCGGCCGTCCTCTACACCTTTGACGGAAAAACCCTCGAATCGCCATGGAAGGTGGAAAACCTCTTTGACGGCAATGTGATCGCTCAAGACAATACGGTGGTCATCAGCTACGTGGATCGGGACGAATACATCCGCGAGACTCAGTTGGGCCACCTGCCGGCAAGACACCAGAAGACCTACAGTCTGACTCCGCAGGGGCTTCAACTTGAGAGCGCACACGATGTGCCTTACTGAGCCCTAATCCTCATCGGTTCCAGACCGAATCATTTCCCTTCGGTCATCGGCTTCCGGCTGCAGGGTATTAAAGAAACAACCTCAACTGTGCCCGGACATTGTAAAATCAGTTATGGTCCGAATGTTAAGAAAAATAAGGGAGCGGTCTCCTCAAAAATCCTATCAGCGGATTTTAGAACAGGAGATCAACGAAGGCTTGCGGGAAATAAACCGCCCGCACCTTGGCCTGCTGATATCGGGCATCTCGGCAGGGCTGGAAGTAAGCTTCAGTGTATTCCTGATAGGCGTTCTTCTGACGCTGGTCAAGGAGCCGCCCGATTCGCCCGTTGCCGCCATCCTCATCGCCAATGCCTATAGCATCGGATTCATCTTCGTTATCCTCGGCCGCTCAGAGCTTTTCACCGAGCACACAACTCGCGCCAATTACCCGGTCCTTGCCGGCCGGGCCCCGGTCAGGGCGCTGATCAGCCTCTGGCTGATCGTACTTGCAGGGAATCTGGTTGGGACCGCGATTTTCAGCAAGTTCACGGTCATCATTGGCCCGGCGCTGGGTGTGATTGACATGCATGCGCTCGGAGAGGTCGGCAAGGAAGTTGTGGCGCATCGCTGGTGGGTGATTCTGCTAAGCGGCGTCATGGCTGGCTGGATGATGGGCCTGCTGTCGTGGCTGGTCACCGCCGGCCGCGACACGATCAGCCAGGTGTTATTCGTCTGGATGATTACTTCTGCCATCGGCCTTTGCCACTTCCATCATTCCATTGTCGGCAGTGGCGAGGTGCTTTCGAACATCTTCGCCGGGCAGGGGCTGGGCTTGCGCGATTATGGCTACTTTCTTCTGTGGTCGGCAACCGGCAATGTAATCGGTGGCGGTGTGTTCGTGGGACTTCTCAAATACAGCCACGTCGTCCGCGGAGCTGCAGAACAGGAGCCTGTCAAAATCGACGACCTGCAAGCGCAGTAGGCGAAATCATCCGCCCGGGCCTCTGCAACCACCCATGCGATTAAACCCCACATCCGGCATTTCTGGGAGATAATAGTTGACATAAAAGTACAGATTTGGGATAATTTCTTTTGCGAACTCTTCGCAACTGGCATGGTTCTTACAAAGCACCTCAAGCAACGTCGCTCCGTCACCACCCAGCTCCGCGAGCATGGTTTCCGCATGACCCGCCAGCGCAGGGTCATCGCGGAGGTCCTCCAGCAGGCCGGTGAGCACCTTGACGCTCCCGAAGTCCTGCGCCGGGCCCGGCAGCAAATGCCCGGCCTGCACCTGGCCACCGTCTATCGCGCCCTGGAATCACTCAAGAAGCTCGGCATCATTGACGAACTTGACCTGATGCATGTGAACGGGCACGGACATTTCTACGAGGCCCGCACCAACAAGGACCACATGCACTTCACCTGCCAGCGCTGCCATGCAGTGTTTGAGATTCAGGATCCGTTGTTTGAAGAGCTGAAGGGGCAGATTGAAAGCAGGCATGGGTTTACCCTTCGCGTGGCCCGGCTGGAACTGGGCGGGCATTGCGGAAGCTGCACGGCGAAGGCCAAAGAAAAAAACAAACAGGCTGTTTCCGCCTGACAGGATGTTGAGAAAGGATGTAGCGGCGGCCTCATGCCGCCACCCCGCGCTGCAAGCATTGACCTTGTGGCGGGGTGAACCCGCCGCTACGTCCTCTTTGCGGGATATTCGAACGGCCTGCTAAGCCTTGGAGAGGGAGCAGCAGTTTACTGTTGCGCGGACCAGCAGCGATACCCTGCGGGAATTGAGCATGTTTGATTCATTAATCATCACGCTGCGCGAAGGCGTTGAAGCCGCCCTGATTGTCGGCATCGTTCTCGGCTATCTCAAGAAGGCCGGCCGCGATGAGTGGACGCGCTACGTTTGGTGGGGAGTGGGTGCGGCGGTTGCGGTGAGCGCGGCGGCCGCCTATTTCCTCCAGAGGTGGGCCATCAGCGAGGACGCCTATGAAGGCTGGATGATGCTGGTGGGGGCGGTGTTTGTGGCCTCCGCGGTGGTCTGGATGATGCGCGCCTCGAAGGGGCTCAGCAAGGAAATCGAGAGCAGGGTTTCGGATCTTTCCAACCAACCGTCCCGCTCGGGCGCCTGGGGCATCTTCGCATTCGTTCTGCTGATGGTGTCCCGCGAAGGCGCGGAGACGGCCATCTTCCTGGGCGCCGTATCATTGCGCACCACGGAACTGATGAATCTGATGGGAGCCGTGCTGGGCCTGGCGCTGGCCATCGGCCTGGGCGTGGCGTTCTTCAAAGGCAGCGTAAAGGTCAATCTGCGCAGGTTTTTCAGCGTGACCAGCCTGGTGCTTCTGGTGGTAGCGGTGCAGTTGCTCGTTTCCGGTTTGCATGAGCTTTCCGAGTCCCAGATTCTTCCCTCCAGCCGCGGCGAAATGGCCATCATCGGCCCCATCGCCAACAGCGATGCCTTCTTCTTTATCGCCATCATCACTCTCTGCCTGTTTCTGGTCCTGGCACAAAAGATCCGGTCCGGTTCGGCTTCAGAGTCCAATCTGGCTCAGATGTCCGCGCCGGCGCGCCGAAAGGTGCTGGCCGGGCAGCGGCGTGAACGTTTCTGGAAGCTGGCGGCAAGCTCCGTGGGGCTGATGGTGATTGTGCTGATCAGCGCGGACTTTGTTTATTCCCGGGTGGCCCGGGCCGTCAAGCCGCCTGTTGAACTGACTTTCAGCAGTGACAACGTCATTCAGGTTCCCGTGGACCAGTTGAAGGACCACAAGCTCCACACCTACGAGGTCGCGGCCGGGAGCAAGGAGATCCGGTTCATTGCCATCATCGACTCGTCGGACACGGTCCGCGTGGGGCTTGACGCCTGCCAGATCTGCGGTGACAAGGGCTACTACCAGCAGGGACAGAACGTGATTTGCCGGCTCTGCGGCTCCGCCATTTATGTCCCCACCATCGGATCGGGCGGCGGGTGCAATCCCATTCATATTGACTACGTCGTCCAGAACAACATGCTGGTGATTTCCAGGGCCAACCTTGCCCAAGCGGCCCGCTATTTCCACTGAGAAGCTTATGTTAAGCAGAATTGTCGGCAGGTCGCTCACACGCAAGCGGAAGCGCAAGCTTCTGGGAGTGGCAGCCGTGGCTCTGGGGATCGGCGTCACCACGGCCGTGGCCACGCTTTCTCTCAGCGTGGGCGACCGCATGGCGCGCGAGCTGCGCTCCTTCGGGGCCAACATTTCCGTCACGCCTGCCGCCGACAGCCTTTCCATCGCCGTGGGCGGAGTGGATTACCGGCCCGCGGGTGCCGGGGCCTTTCTGCCTGAATCCGACCTGGGCAACCTGCGAAAGATTTTCTGGCGCAACAACATCATGGGCTTTGCGCCGTTTCTCTACGCCCCCGCGACGGTCAAGGGACGCCGCACGGTGGTGATCGGAAGCTGGTTCAACCATCCTCTTCAGGTGCAGCGCGGAGACGTTTTCCAGACGGGCCTCGAGGAACTTCATCCGGCCTGGAAGGTGCAGGGCGCCTGGCCGCAAGACGGCTCCCGCGAGTGCCTGGTGGGAGCGGCACTGGCCGGCAATCTGGGCGTCAAAACCGGCGACAGCCTCACCTTCCAGGGCGGCGGAAATTCCGCCCCCAAGATGGACCTGGCCGTCAGCGGAATTCTCCACACAGGGGGCGAGGAGGACGACGAAGTTCTTGCGCCGCTCGCCACGGTCCAGAAATTCACCGGCCTGGAAGGAAAAGTGCGGCGCGTGGAAGTAAGCGCTCTGACCAAGCCCGAAGACGACTTCGGCCGGTCTGACGTCACCAGGCTGAACGCCGCCGACTACGAGCGCTGGTATTGCACGCCCTACGTCAGCTCCATTGCCTATCAGATTCAGCAGGCCATTCCCGGCTCCGAAGCCAGGCCCGTTTACCGGGTGGCCGCAACCGAGGGCTCCATCGTCAAGAACATCAGTCTCCTCATGACGCTGCTGGCCATTGCCGCTCTCATCACGGCCGCGCTGGCCATGGCCTCGCTGATGTTTGCCATCGTTCTGGAGCGGCGGGCGGAAATCGGGTTGTTCAAATCATTGGGCGCCACCAACAGCCGGGTGGCCTCCATTTTTCTGCTGGAAGCTTTTGGCGTGGGACTGACGGGCGGCGTTGTAGGTTATGGGCTGGGGAGCTGGATGGCCAGCCGGCTGTCACTGGCGGTCTTCGGCGTTCCCACCGGCATTCACTGGGTGATTCTGCCGTCGGTGCTGGCGCTGGCCCTGCTGGTGGCCCTGGCAGGAAGCGCGGTCCCCCTGTCCAGGGGATTAAAGATATCGCCTGTTGCGGCGTTGCGAAATGAGTGAAAGAGTTGAACAACCCGGGAAGCGCCGCTCGCTGTTCTGGCGGCTTTGGGTTCGGTCGCTGGTGGTGAGGCGTCCGCAGGCCGCGCTGGCGGTGATTTCCCTGCTGGTTGGAGCTTCGCTCGCCTCCATGCTCCTGAACCTTTACAGCGACGTGCATCGCAAGATGACCCAGGATTTCCGGTCATACGGGGCCAATGTGATCCTCAGCAGCCAGGGAGCGGCGTCCACAGGCCAGGCGGCCGTAGGCGGGCTGATGGACGGCGCAACCTTCCAGCAGGTGGAATTATTGCGCTCGAAAGTGAACGGCCTGGTGGCCGCTCCGGTGCTTTACCTGGTGACGAGCGTTTCGCGGGTGCCGTCGAATCCCCGGTTGCCGGACTTTGAGAATGTGGTCGCCGTGGGTTCCGACTTCGCCGCCCTGAAGGCCCTGGTGCCGGGCTGGCGGGTCACGGCCGGGGCGGAAGACAGCCCGCTGGGAGCCCGATCCTGCGCCGTGGGAGCGCATCTGGCCCACCGCTTCCGGCTGCAGCCGGGCGACACGGTAAAACTCTCCGCCGGCGCGGGCAGCGGACCGGCCGGCAACCCGGCGGCTTCTGAAACTTTCCAGGTGGCGCGGGTGATTTCCACCGGCTCCTCAGAAGACGACCAGGTTTTCGTTTCCCTGGGCGAATTGCAAAAGCTGGGCGGCGTCGAGGGCAAAATCAGCGTGATTGAGATCAACATCCCCGGCCAGACCGCGGAAATCGAGCGCGGCGTTCAGCAACTGGCGGCCGCTTTCCCACGCCTGGACGTGCGGCCCATCCGCCAGATCGTGTATTCTCAAGGCAAGGTCCTGCATACGATCCGCGGGCTCCTGATTTCATTGATGAGTTTGATTCTGGTGATTATCGCCCTGTGCGTCATGGCCACCATGACGGCCATCGTTCTCGAGCGCCGCAAGGATATCGCGGTGATGAAAGCGCTGGGAGCCAGCAACCAGGACGTCACCCGGCTGTTCCTGATGGAAGGGGCAAGCCTGGGACTGGTGGCCGGCCTGGCGGGATTTGCGGTGGGAGGTTTTCTGGCCGCCCAGGTGGGTGAGCGGCTTTTTGGAGTGAGTCTGAGCGTGGTGTGGTGGACGCTGCCCCTGGTGTGGGGCGCCACCATTCTGCTGGCGGCGCTGGCCACTTTCTTCCCGGTGGGCATCATGCGGCGCATTCAGCCCGCCACCGCGCTTAAAGGAGAGTAATCCCTTGGCTTTCATTGAAGTTGACCATCTGACCCGGCACTACGGCGCTTCGGTTGCGGCCTTGAAAGAGGTGTCCTTCTCCGTGGACAAGGGAGAGTGGATTGCCGTCATGGGACCTTCCGGGTCCGGCAAAAGCACCCTGATGAATATTCTGGGCGGGCTCGATTCACCGAGCAGCGGTTCCGTCCGGATTGGCGGCGAGGAAATCGGCCGGCTGTCGTCCACCGATCTGGCGCGTTTCCGCGCTGAAAAGATCGGCTTCGTCTTCCAACAGTTCCACCTGGTGCCTTACCTCACGGCGCTTGAAAATGTGATGCTGGCCCAGTATTTCCACAGCCTGGCGGAAGAGGCGGAGGCGCGCGAAGCGCTGGTTCGGGTGGGCCTGGGCGACCGCGTTCATCACCTGCCCTCGCAGTTGTCCGGCGGCGAGCAGCAGCGGGTTTGCGTGGCGCGTGCGCTGATCAACCAGCCCAACCTGATTCTGGCCGACGAGCCCACCGGAAATCTGGATGAGGTGAATGAAACGCTGGTGATGGGCCTTTTCACCGAACTGCATCGCGAGGGCCACACCATCGTGATGGTGACCCACGATCCCGAAATCGGCCGCATGGCCGAGCGCCGCATCGAGCTCCATCATGGAAAGCTTACGGAGGTTTCCGTCTTCCCGGCCTACGAGCAGGAACTGATCGAAAACCTGCTCAAGGCCGTCTGGCACTACGAGGAAGACACGGGCATGGAAGTTTTCCCCTCCTCCGCCCTGCCCGAGTTTGCCCAGAACCGCGCCACCTTCCTGCTGATGGCCCAGGAGGAACTGGTGCGCCTGGGCGACGACGACAGCCTTTCATTCACCCCGCAGGGAAAGCGGCGCGCCGGTGAGGTGATCCGCCGGCACCGGCTTTCCGAGCGCCTGTTCTATGAGATGTTCCAGATTCACGAGGACCTGCTGGATGAGAATGCCTGCAAGATTGAGCACAGCCTGAGCGCGGAAGTCACGGAAAAGCTCTGCATCTTCCTCCAGCATCCCCAGACCTGCCCACACGGTTCACCGATCCCCGCGGGCGTTTGCTGCCCCAGGCACTGACAAGAATTTTCGTCCCTTACGAATACCGCAGCCAGCGGCGTAATTCTTTAATCGAGGGTCGTTTGCCGTACATCAGGATGCCCACCCGGTAAATTTTGGCGGAGATGCGAATCACATAGATGGTGGTGGCAATGGAAAACGCCAGCGCCAGGAGGATCTGCCACAGGGGCGGAGTCTCCATGGCCACGCGAAGGGTCATCAGGATGGGCGAGAGGAATGGCGTCATCGACAGGACGACGGAAAGGGTGGAGTTGGGATTGTTGAGGATGACGTTGAAAAGCATAAAGCTGCAGAGAATCATCAGGGTCAGGGGCATCTGCGCCTGGCGCGCTTCTTCGTCGGTGGAAACAATCGCCCCGGCCGCCGCGTAGAGCGCAGAGTAAAGGAAGTATCCCGCCAGGAAAAAGATTACCAGATAGACCAGCAGCATGGGCGAGAGGCTGATGCCCGGCGCGGCAGCGCCCGGTCGCACCAGCGCCGTGACGCTGGCGGCTGAGGCAAACAGCACGCCTACAGCCACGGCCCACACCAGGTACTGGGTGAGGGCCACGGCCCCCACGCTCAAAATCTTTCCCGCCAGCAGATCGAAAGGCCTGATGGAGGAAACAAGGATTTCGATCATGCGCGTGGATTTCTCCTCCATCACGGAGTGCATGGTCGACATCCCATAGACGATCAAGGTCATATACAGCACCATGCCGGCAATGATGGCGATGGCGAAATTGGTTTCGTTGGGGCCCTCTTCCTTCTTGTCTGAAGAAGGGTTCACCAACTGGACCTGCGCCATCTTGAACACGCTCTCCATCGAGCGGGTGTTTCTTCCTTCCGCGTGCAGCCGGCCCGCGATAACGGCGTCGCTCACGGCCCGCTCAATGGGCCCCATCAGGGCCAGCGCGTGCACGCGCTTGGCGTGGAACCTTGCGGAAGCCGTCCCCGCCATCAGGCCTTTCGGCAGCACCAGAACGCCATCGAGTTGGTCGGTCGCAACCTCGGTATCGAAATACAATTCCTGCTGCGCTGAAGGGTGCTCCACAATGTGGACCACCGCAGGCTCCGGATGGGCCGCTGTTGTGTTCCGCGCCAATGACTTCTGGACCGCGCCGCCGAGCCCCCCCACCTCATCCAGGATGACGATCCTCACGGTCTGTCCCGCAACCCCTCCCGAAAGGAAAATGGAAATCAACAGGATGGCCACCGAGATCAGAGGCAGCGCGAGGGTCCCCAGGACAAAGGCTTTGGTGCGCACCCGGGTGATGTATTCGCGTTTGACGATCAGCCAGATCTTACGCATGTCGTTCCGAAATCTTCTGAATAAAGATATCGTTCAAGGGAGGCTCGATGAGCTCAAAACGGCGAATCTGAATGCCGCGTTCCACGGCGCTCTTCAGAATCTGCTGGGCATCGCCCCCCGGACGCAGAGTGATATCCACCATCTCGCCGTAGGAGTTGGTCCGCTCAATAATGCCGGGAAGTTGCAGGAAGGCCGGGTCGCCCACAAACTCCATGCGGACCGTGTTGTTGCCGTAAGACCTTTTGATCGCCTTCAGATCACCGTCCAGAAGCTTCTGCCCCTTGTTCATCAGGCAGATGGAGTCGCACATCTGCTCCACCTGGTCCATGCGATGGGTTGACAGAATGATAGTCGCCCCCTGTTTGCGAAGCTCCAGCATAACATCTTTGATCACGGCGGCGTTGACGGGGTCGAGCCCCGTAAAGGGCTCATCCAGAATCACCAGGGGCGGGCGGTGAATCACCGCGGCAATAAACTGGACTTTCTGCTGCATGCCGCGCGACAAGCTGTGGACCTCGTCGTTCATCCGGTCGCCCAGGCCCAGCCGGTCCAGCCAGATGCGCGCCCGGCGTTCTGCCTCTGCCTCAGGCAGCCCCTTCAGGGCCCCCAGAAACCGCAGAATTTCCAGCAGCCGCATGTGCCGGTAGAGTCCTCGTTCTTCCGGCAGATAACCGATGAGTTCCTGCGTCTGTTCGCTCAGCGGCTGGCCCAGCACGCGGACCGAACCCTCATCCGGAATCAGGATGCGCACAATCATGCGCAGGGTGGTGGTTTTTCCGGCGCCGTTGGGCCCCAGCAACCCGAAGACGGCGCCCTCCTTGATATCCATCGTCAGGCTGCTCACCGCGTCGAAGGAATCGTAGCGTTTTGTGACCTTTTCGAGGCTGACTGCGTTCATGTCTGTTCGAGCTTGCCTTTATCCCGGATTCTAAAGTTGCGTCCTGCGGAAAGAAACTGAACAGGAGTTGTAGCATCAAACTGGAATAGCGCGCAAGCGCCAATGATCGCTTGCCGTCCTGAACCTGCGCGTTGCAGC
The DNA here is from genome assembly GCA_963783155.1 of uncultured Acidobacteriota bacterium. GTDB lineage: Bacteria > Acidobacteriota > Terriglobia > UBA7540 > UBA7540 > SCRD01. Next base: position 83,598 of record CAWANC010000024.1, read on the forward strand.
CTCCGCAGGCAGGGCGGCTGTACGAAGGTTCGCGCATAGGATAAGATAACCCTTTTGCCGAACTTAAACCAATTTAGAAGGGACCTGACTGATGCAAAATATCGTCATATTGGGGTCGGGTTGCGCGGGATTGACCGCAGCCATCTATGCCGCCCGCGCCAATCTGAACCCGCTGGTGATTCGCGGGTATGAGGCCGGAGGCCAGCTCACGCTCACCACCCTGGTTGAAAACTATCCCGGTTTCCCCGAGGGGGTCCAGGGACCCGAGCTGATCGAACTGATGCAAAAACAGGCCGGGGTGTTCGGAGCGGAATTCCTGGAAGGCGACGTCACCCGCGTCGATCTTTCAAAGCGGCCTTTCACGCTGGAAATAGGCGCGGAAAAGCTCGAGACGCAGGCGCTCATCGTGGCCACGGGCGCATCGGCCAAGCTGCTGGGACTGGATTCCGAACGCAAGCTGATGGGCCACGGCGTTTCAACCTGCGCCACCTGCGACGGCTATTTTTATCGCGGCAAGGACGTGGTGGTGGTGGGCGGCGGCGACACGGCAGCCGAGGACGCCTTGTTTCTGACCCGTTATGCAAAGCAGGTGAATGTGGTGCATCGCCGCGATGCCTTGCGGGCCTCAAAGATCATGCAGCAACGCATGTTCGACAACAAGGTCATCCATCCGGTGTGGAACACCGTGGTGACCGAGGTGCTGGATCCGGAAAAGGGCGAAGTGACGGGTGTGCGGTTGAAAGACGTCAAGACGGGCGAAGAATCGGTCAAAGAGACCGACGGACTCTTCATCGCCATCGGCCATTCGCCCAACACCGAACTCTTCAAAGGCCAGCTTGAAATGAACGACGTCGGCTATCTGACAACGCACGACGGGTCAAAGACCAACGTTCCGGGTGTTTTTGCAGCGGGCGACTGCCGCGACCACGTCTACCGGCAGGCCGTAACGGCGGCGGGCACGGGATGCATGGCGGCCATCGATGCCGAAAGATTCCTGGCTGAAGGTTCCCACGAAAAGTGATCCCTGGGGGCCTGTCGCGCGCTGGCCGTTCCGGCTGTGTGATGCGACACTCCCGCAGGCTCCGGTTTTGGTTTTCTGTTCCGCAGCCGGGCGGCCACGGCGCCTGTTTCGCGCCGCGCGATTTTCCGCCCGGAAAACACGCTGCGGCCAACACACCCTGGCAGGCGGCTCGCGCCGCCAGCCGGAAAAGCAAATCCTGAACCCAGCCTGAGTTTGCTAAACTGGAAATTGCAACCCCTCAGAAAGCGGAGCTCATAGTGAATCAGATCGATCCCATTCGCCAGTTCGAGGCCTTGACGGATTGCCCGGACGAGCAGATTGACCTGGCGGAAGCAGCCCTCGCCATCGCCGCCACCGAATACCCCGGCCTGGATCCGGCGCCCTGGATCGAGAAGCTCGACCGCCTGGCCGCCCGCGTCGAGGCCGGCCCCACACTTTCGGCCCTGGCCAACATCGCCGCCCTCAACAAAGTGCTGTTTGAGGAGGAACATTTTGAGGGCAACACCAGGGAATACGACGATCCCCGCAACAGCTATCTGAACGACGTGCTGGAGCGCAAAGCGGGAATCCCCATCACCCTTTCGCTGGTCTATACGGAGGTGGCGCGGCGGAAGGGCGTGCCTCTCGAGGGAGTGGGATTCCCCGGCCATTTTCTGGTGAAGCATCCCGGACCCCCGGCGGAGATTCTGATTGATCCTTTCCAGTGCGGAGCTGTCCTGGCGCCCGCTGATTGCCTGGCTTTGCTGAGGGAAAACTTCGGGCCCGAGGCTGAACTGAAGCCGGAATACTTTGCCGCCGCCACCAAAAAACAGGTCCTGGCGCGCATGCTGAACAATCTGAAAGGGTCGTATCACCGGCGCGGCAATTATCCCAGGGTCCTCACCATGATCGAGCTCTCTCTGGCCACGCGCGAGGACGTCCTCTCCAACGTGCGCGACCGCGGAATGGTTTACTTCGCCATGCGCCGCTACTCCGACTCGGCCAGAGAGTTAAAGGTCTATTTGAAGCTGGCCGGCGAAGACGATTCCGAGGTGCAGGATGTCCTGCAAATGCTCGGCCGCATCAAAGGCATGATGAATTAGCCCGGCTTGTCCATGAGGCAATGGGGCTCCCTGAAAGGGCACGAGTTTACTCGTCCCGGCAAGCCCTGCCTTTTTGAACCCCTCTCACAATGGGGCTCCGCGAAAGACATCTGAGTTGATTGGGTCAAGGATTTTTTAGGCATAATTCAACTCCGAGCCTCCCGGGTTGAGGTTGCGGCGGCCGCCAGCCAGAGCGGTGAGCGTCGCCGGCGCAGGGCCTCCAGGTAAAGGTTTTCGTCGTAAGGGGTACGGGTTTGCCAGCAGCGATAGAGGACGCGAATCCATTTATAAGCCAGGGAGCGGACCGCGGCGTGGTGCGAAGCGCCACGCTGCCGTTGGCGTTCGTAGTAAGCCCGAGCCCACAACGATTTGCGCACGGAAGCGGCAGCGAATTCATGAAAGGTTTGGCGCAGAAACCTGGGACAGGCCATCCGCCAGTGGACCCAGTGCATCTTGCCGCTGGCTTCGGTAACCGGAGCGACGCCGGAGAACCGCTGCAGTTCCTCGGCGCTCTGGAAGCGGTGGCGGTCGGAGCCGAAGGCGGCAGCCAGACGCGGAGCCAGCGCCTCGCCCGCACCCGGCAGGCTGCTGAACAGGTCCCGGTCGGGATGCTGGCCGAACAGTTCCTCGAGCGCCTGATCCAGCTTCTCGAGGGCGGCGATCACGGCTTCCAGTTGCGCGGCCAGCGTCTGGGTCATCAGCGCCGAGGCCTCCACCAGCGCCCGGTCCCGGCTGAGCGGCTGGGCCTGGTCGATCTCGTGGAACAGACTGTTTGAGAGCCTCCGCCGACAGCCGCCGATGGTCGTGATAGAACCGGCGCAGATGGGAACGGCGGGCTTGCTCGACCGCCTGCAGCGTCGGCCAGGTCTGCAGAAACTCGCAGGCTGCTGCGCCGCGCAAGTCTCCGGCCCACTCCAGCGCTTGCGGGAAGTAGGTCTTCAGCAATGCGGTCAGGCGGTTGGTCAGGCGTGTGCGGTCGGCCACGGTGCGCCGCCGGTGTTCGACCAGCAGTCGCAGTTGCCGGGTCAGGGCGTCGTCGGGTTGCCAGGCTCGCAGGCGGTCCCGATGCGTGCGCACCAGTTCCAGCAGCAGGCCGGCATCGGTCGGGTCGCTCTTGGCGCCGCTGGTGGCAAAGGCCTCGCGGTAGCGCGCCAGGCCCTTGGGCGGTACCGGATAAAGCAGCAGGAAATCGTAATTCATCAGCGCGTAGATCACCGCTCCCCGCGATTGTTCCAGCGCCAGGGCGATCCGGCCCTGCGGAAAGCGGGCTCGAAGTCCGGCGATCCAGGCGTGCAGGACTTCCGGTTTCTGTTCCACCGTGAACGATTCCGCAACCTCGGAACCGACGGCTTGCAGACGAATTTCATGGCTCTGGTCGGCCCAGTCCAGGCCCACCCAGGCCACAATTTCCAGGTTCGAAGCAGGTGCTTCCATCTCGATCCTCCTTGGCGAAGATGTCAGAGGACGCCCGTTCGGACCCCGCGCAGCCCTTATAGCAGAGTCATCGATATGACCACATCTGAGTGTGCGTTTCCGGTCCGAACGTCCCGCTCCGCTCGAAACTCTTTCGCCAGTCGTCGAGCGTCCGGGCACGATGTTCGTAGCGGAGCGAGGCGTTTCCTCCTTCGGCTGTTTTATCGCTTTGGAGTTCTTCTGTCGAGACTTAAACACGGGGCTGACTTCATTGCTGAGGTTCCGGTTGCCTTCGGCCCCCGGCTTAGAACTATAAGGGCACGAGTTTACTCGTGCCGCAATAAAGCGGCATCTTCGCGGGCTTCAGCCCCTGAAGCGCCAAGGGATGCACACGCGTGGACAGCCCCACCACAACCTGCAGCGGCTAAAACCGCGCGCAGGGTTATTTCAGTTTCAGGCACACAGCCAGGCCGTCGCGCAGCGGAACCATCGTGGTCATCAGCTCCGGCGATTTGTAAATCATCCGGTTGAATTTCTGGATGGCCCGCGTATCCGCATCATTCGCCGCCGCCGGGCGCGCCACCCTTCCGTACCACAGCACGTTGTCGGTGACAAACAGTCCGCCCACCTTTAACCTGGGAACCGCCAGCTTGAAGGCCTCGGGATATTGCGTCTTCGAGACGTCGTTGAAAATCAGGTCAAATTGTCCCGGCGTCGCTTTCTAGCGATTCCAGCGCGTCGCCCACCAGGATTTTCACCCGGCCCAGCATCCCCGCTTCCCTCAGGTAGGCGCGGGCCCGCTCGGCGTTGGCAGGATCGCCGTCCGTGTAGAAAACCTTTCCGCGCGGCCCCACGGCGCGCGCCAGCCACAGCGTGGAATATCCGATGGCCGAGCCCATCTCAAACACCCGGCGCGCCCGCACCGCCAGCGCCTGTTGATGCAGCACCCGGCCGCACGCCGGGCCCACGATAGGAACCTTGTGCTTCGCCGCGTAGCTCTCCATCTTGCGCAGCACGGCATCCCGCGCCGGCAGCAGAGATTGGATGTAGGCCTCAACCTGTGGTTCAAAAATTCCTGGCACATTGCCTCCTTTTTCTTTTGGCGCCGGGCCTTGCAGACTGCTGAAAGAAGACCATTCCTCATGTCATCCTGAGCCCGTTCGCCCTCAATTTGCGAACGGCCCTGAGCGAAGTCGAAGGGGCTCAGGATAAACTCCGCGAAGGATCTCTGTATTTTCTTTCACCCCAATACGGGGATGCTTCGCTTCGCTCAGCATGACGGGACGGCGTTCTTCAGCGGCCTGTTGAGCCTGGCATGATCATCTTAGGGTTCCACTTCCCGCCCGCTACGGGCCTTGCACTTCAAACAACCGGTTTCAGTTGCAGATGTTTCGGATTGGTCCACTCCATCACGGCGCCGCGCTTGATCAGTTCCTTCGCCAGCGCGCCCGGGTCCACCGACTGCACGGCCTGATGCTTGCCAGCCGCCAGGGTGGCCGCAACGGCCGCCGCTTCACCCATCATCATGTAAACCGGTTCCAGCCGCAGCGCCCCGTATCCGATGTGCGAAGCCGAAGCGCAGACGGGAACCAGCAGATTGCTGCACTGGTTGCGCCGGGGCAGCAGCACCCGGTAAGGAATCTGGAAGGGAATGGTCGGCACTTCCACGTCGCCCTCGTTCTGGGCGTTGCCCTTCTCATCCACGCAGCGCTGAATGTTATGCGAGTCCGTGTTGTAAGAGCCCATGCAGATGGCGTCGGGCTTGGTCAGTTCCGTCTCAAGGTCGCGCTGCACCATCACGTATTCGCCCACCATGCGCCGGCACTCCCGCACGTAGAGCTGGAACGGCCAGTTTCCGGTGTCCGTATATTCATCCTTCGCCATACCCCACTCGAGCATCTCGTCGCGCAACTCCCTGGGCACGCGAGGGTCGTGGCCGAGAAAGTGGAAAAACCCGGCCGTGTAATCCGCGTGCTCGCGCCACGACTGCCCGCGCCGCTCGTAGCCGGCGGTGGGATAGTCCCAGTTCCTGCCGATGTAGTCGGTTGAAAACGGCCCGAGATTGTTGATGTCCGTCTTGCCGTTCGGCAACGGAGAAATAATAATCAGATCGCCCAGCTTCGGAACGCTCTTCTTCGCCTTCACCCTCGCGGCAATCAGCCGGGCCAGCAGCTCATACTCGTGCGGATTGTAATTGAGCGGCTTCGGAATCGCCACCTGGTTGCCCTTGTCCTTCGTCAGGCACATGCGGAAGTTATACGCCTGAATCTTTTTGTCGGCCGCTCCGGCCTTGCCGCGCGGGCCGCGGTTGACGTTCGGCAGCAGCTTGTGGCGCGAATCGTACGCGGACACGGGAACCTCAAACCAGTGCCCGGCATACTGGTGCCCTTCCCGCACCCCGGCGAACGATTCATCGTACTGGTCGCGGCCCTCGCGCCCCCAGGTGAACGCGACACCGGATTGCGCCATCAGGTCGCCTTCGTAGCTTGCGTCAATAAAAACCTGGGCGGAGTAAACATCACCGTTTTCCATCCGCGCGCTGCTGATGCGGCCGCTCTTCTTTTCGACGGCGCCGTGCTCGCGCAGCCGGGTGTTGTAAACCACCTTCACTTTGGCCTCGCGCGCCATGGTTTTGAAAACGTCCTCGGCCACGTGCGGCTCAATTTCCCAGGCGACGGGCTGGTTGTAGTGCCGCCCCACGCGCTTGTAAAACTCCAGCGAGATGGCCCCGAGGGTTTCTATCCTTCCCGTATCGGTGTGCCCCAGGCCGCCGGAAACCATTCCGCCCAGGTGCGAGCCGGGCTCCACCAGCGCCACCCGCGCCCCCTGCCGCGCCGCCGCCACCGCAGCCGCCACTCCCGATGCCGTCGCGCCGTAAACCACCACGTCGTATGATCCCCCGGCGGCAAAGGCCCGCCCACCGGCCCAAAGCGCTCCGCCCAGTCCCGCCAAAGAATTCTTCAGAAAAACCCGTCGCTTCATCATTGTTCTCCGTTCAACCGGCAAGCAGCCGGACATAGAGTATTGCTCAAAATTGCCCAACACAAAAGGTGCTTCTGAAAAACCTGAGGGTGGGAACGTGCGTCCCATCAGCTTTCGGGTTCCTTCAGCGAATAACTCGTACTTCGGCCGCCGCCTGCGTCCTTGACGAGAATGCCCATGTCAACAAGGCGCTGAATATCACGAAGCGCCGTGTCATGGGAGCACTTTGTCATCTTTGCCCACTTCGTGGTGGTCAGTTTTCCCTCAAACCCATCCAGCAATTTATTCAGGATCAGACGCTGCCGATCGTTGATGTTTGTCCCCGCGTGTTTCTCCCAGAAACGCGCCTTGCGCAGAACCATCGCCAGTGCGGCTTCGGTTCCATCAATCGCGCGACCAAGGCACTCCAGGAACCATTCCATCCAGGGCGTAACGTCGAGCGTCCCCTTCTGTGTCCTTTCAAGGATTTCGTAATAAGACTTCCGCTCCCGCATGATTTGCGCCGACATGCTGTAAAACCGCTGCGGGCTGTCTTCTGATCTCGCCAGAAACCCGTCGGCAATAGCGCGCGCAATGCGGCCGTTTCCGTCGTCGAACGGGTGGAGGGTCACAAACCACAAATGGGCCATCGCGGATCTGAGTACAAGGTCTGTGCTGTCAGGATGGCTGGCCCAGTCAATGAACCGGGACATTTCACGATCAAGCAGCGCCGCCGCCGGAGCTTGATAATGAACTTTCTCTTTGCCCACCGGCCCGGAAACCACCTGCATGGGACCTTCCGCATCATTGCGCCATGCCCCAACCGTGATCTTACGCATGCCGCTGCGGCCTGCCGGAAACATGGCGGCGTGCCAGGCGAAAAGACGCTCATTGCTGAGGGGCTGGTCGAAGTTCTGTGTGGCGTCGAGCATCATCTCGACGATGCCTTCGACGTGACGATCTGCCTGAGCCGCCCCCGCAAGCTCCACGCCCAGGCGGCGCGCGACCGAGGACCGCACCTGTTGGGCATTCAACTTTTCACCTTCGATTTCGCTCGACTTCAGAACATCAAGAGTCAGCGTCTCAAGTTCCGCATCTTTTTGAAGCGAGAAACCCAACGATTCCATGCGCCCCAGCAACCGTCCCTGCTTGTGGCGAACGGTGGCAAGCGGCGATGCAACAGTTTCCTGGTTCCAATGAAATCGAGGCCAATCTGGTAACTGGTAGATATAATCGCTCATTCTACGCACCTTATGCGTAGATTATAGCACTTATTCTACGCATAACAAGGTTATTCTACGCATATATTGCGTAGAATAAGCGCCCTATTCTACGCATTCAGGTTCGGTACGGCCGTCCCGGCCGTGTTCATGGGCGAGACGCCCATGCCACCGGGGATCGTGCGGGGCGCGCATGCCGCGACTTTTGCGATGGAATGTGAGTTGCGGCTAGCTCTTTTCCGATTCCAGCGCCTGGATCAGCGCCCGCATGTAACCCAGCGCATAGGCCATGCCGGCGTGCCACGGAGCGTCGCAGCTCATCTGCGGCGTGTGGTCGGGAACCATGACGCCGTCGTAGCCGTTCTTGAGATAAATTCGCATGGCGCGCACGAAATCCACGTCGCCCTCGTCGAGAAAAACTTCGTGGTAGTTCGGCACCTTGCCCTGCACGTTGCGGAAGTGCACGTAGCCGATGCTCTTCCGCCGGGTCAGCATGTCGATGGTTTCATAAACGTCGCCGTCGGCCATTTCGGCCGTCGTTCCCTGGCAGAATTCGATGGCGTTCGAGCGGCTGGGAACGATGTCGAGCAGCCGCTCGTAGAGCGCCGGGCGGTAAACCAGCCGCGCCGTGCCGCGAATCTCCGGCATGGGCGGATCGTCCGGATGCGCGGCCAGGCGCACACCAGCTTCTTCCGCCACCGGAACCACTTCCCGGAGGAAATCCGCGAGCCGTTGCCAGAGCTGCTCGGAAGTTACTTTGCCCACGCTTCCCGGCGGCGCGTCAGAATCGTACGTCATGTTCCAGACCTGGCCATTGGGGATGGGCGTTTCTTCCGGGCCGTCCTTGCCCAGAAATCCCACCGACTCCGCTCCGCCGCGCGCATAGGGACCCTGCACGTGCCCCCACACGCCCGCAATGCTGAAGTTGTATCCCAGAATGGGAATCCCCACCTTGCCCATGGTCCGAACAATGGTTTTGACGTCTTCAAGCTGCTGCCGCTTTCGCGGGCCGTCGAGCAGTAAGTCGTACCAGTGCGCAGGGTCGAGGTTCTCGATGGCTTCCAGTTCCAGCCCTTCGGCGTTCACCGCCTGCCGCAGTCCGAGCAACTCTTCGTAAGTCCACAACTTTCCCTGCCGGCGGGTCACGCCCCAGTTGCGCGCGCCGTCGGTGGCGGGAATCTTTTCCCCCGTTCCCCAGTAGTCCACCCAGTGCGCCACAATGTGCGTGGCTCCCGCCTGCCGGGCAAAGCGGAAATTCTCCGGGGTCAGCATGTGCCGGTAAAGTCCCAGTCCGATTTTCATGCCGGGATTTTACACCACTCGCGTGCAAAAAGAGCACGCCGTGGTAGGCGGCAGGTGGAATGTGGTATGTTGCACGCGGCGGGAAACTCCTGCGTTTATAAATCCGCCGTTCTACCATTTGCCGGCACGTAGGAATTCCATGCCTGAGGCGATTGGATTTGATGTTTACGGAACGCTGGTTGATCCCCTGGGGATGGCGGCGCACCTCGAAGCCGTTGCCGGCGATCTTGCCGGGCCAATGTCCCGGCTGTGGCGCGAAAAGCAAATTGAATACACCTTCCGCCGCGCGCTGATGCAGAAGTACGAAAACTTCGACGTTTGCACAGAGCAGGCGCTCGTCTTCGCGGCCAACAGTTTGAACCTGGAACTGCAGGACGAGGAGCGGGCAAAACTGCTGGAAGCCTACCGGAGACTGCCGGCTTTTCCTGATGCGCTCCCTGCCATTCGCAGCCTGCGCGCGGCGGGTTTCAAGCTGGCGGCTTTTTCGAACGGCGTGGAAAGCCTCCCTGCGCGCGCTGCTGGAACACGCGGGCATTCTTCCGCACCTGGACGCGGTGATCAGCGTCGACGATCTCAAAACCTATAAGCCCAAGCCCCGAGTGTACCGCTACCTGGCGGAGCGGCTGGGCCTGCCCCTTCAAAGCACCTGGCTGGCATCCAGCAACGGATGGGACGCCATCGGCGCCAAAGCCGCCGGCCTCCGCGCCGCCTGGATCAAGCGTAACGCCGGCGACACGCTCGATCCCTGGGGAATCACGCCCGACCTGGTGGCCCCCAATCTCGAGGCTTTCTCTTCACACCTGCAAAGCCAGTAGATTTCTTTCACTGTCCTCAATGACGGTGAAGTCCACGTCCGCCGGACCTGCGCATTCAAGCGCCGCGCCGGCGCGGGGATGGGAACGCTTCAGCAGGTGCCGTCCGGCTAATCGCCGCCAGGGTGGCAATACCCAGCACTGTGACCGTCAGCCAGAAATAGAATGTAAAGTCGACCGACGAGACGTAAGGCCCGACGAAAGCCAGCCCGTGGGGCGTTGGCCTGAAACGATAGATCTGCGTTCCCATCGGTGAGCGGGTGGCATCAAGAAATTCACCCAGGGTTTTGAGCTGGCTGGTGTCACCAGTCTGGAGGAAGCGCGTGTAGATGGCCGCGTACGGGCGGTAAGCAACATAGAGCGTCACGCTTGAAATCAGCAGGCCGACCGAGCCTGGAAATCCCAGCGCGGCTGCCACGGGTCCCATCCGCAGCCCCGACGGCCTCAGCGTCCGGCTCTGCGCCAGCACAACCATCAGAACAATCAGCAGCAGGCAGGCGGATGCCAGCATCGCAACATCCGACGCTTCCACGACCAGCGCGTTCCAGGGAGTAACGCCAAAAATGCTGCCCTGGTTCTCCATTTCGCTGTGCCACTGGAGCCCGTGCAGTTCGGTCTCATGACGTGCAGTTGAGGCAAGATCAGCAAAATAGGCAGACTGAGGAGAGTTGTCCATCTTCTTATAAACCGCCGCCAGGCGCGTATAAAGTGTCCGGCATCAGGCTGTCAAAAATGAACAGGTAGGTAGCGCGTGAGTTGAATGCGTGGAGGAAATGAATGACCATCAGATATTTTTCGATGGCGCCTTGCGCGTCACCACGGGCTTGAAGCGCTTCGCCGGCGGAGATGGCCAGCTTCGCATACCGGACCGAATCCCAGGTGGCGTAGGTCGGCAAGTTGTTTTCATCCCGCCAGTCTACGACCAGCGAGGGGTCGCTGAGGCCGTAGCGTCGAGCGACCGCGCGATCAACCGTTCGCAGCCGGTCCGTATAGTCATCGAGCCGGTCCGAGTTGAACGCACCCGCCATGGCCTGCATCCAGGCGGCGCCGGGCCTTGGCGGATGGAAAAGACCGCCTCTGCCGCCGCTGAGTACCGATTCCACGTCCGCGCGCTCAGCAAGAATCAGGTAGGGCAGGGCGTTCCCTGGGTCCCACTTTTTCAGTTTCTGAACCCATGCCGGCACTTCAGGCGCACCTGAATGGCGCGCGCCGGCAACGCCCAAAATCCAGACGAGTTTTGGGTTGAGCCGCACGGCTTCCTCGGCCAGGTGCACACTCTCGTCGGGGTTATTAAGCCGTGCCGCGACAAAAGCCATTCCTTCGGCATCATGGTTCTTCTCCACGCGCCGTGCGAATGATTCAAGCTCCGGCTGCCGCAACGACTGAGTTTGACCGACGTGAATGACGCCGTGCCACTGCGCGAGCGACACGCGAAACGCCTGCCGGAATACCGGGGCGAGGAAAAACAGCAATACGGCAGCGAGGCAAGCGCCGCCCATGATCAGGCTGGCCTTGGGCATTTTGCCCTCCCCGGAAAGTGGATTGCCCACAGGCGCCGGCTGCCCGCCGCGCGAAGGCAGCAGCAAAGCGATCAGAGACTGTTTTGCCAGCACGCCCGCGCCGCCCAGCGCCCACGCCACCGCCGCCCAGTTCCCTTCGATGTGCTGGAGTTCGGCCAACATCGCATTGCCCCATTCGCGCGCCTCACCGGGAGCCAGACGAATTCCGGCCCGAAGCACGCAGGCGGCAAACCGGTGGAGAAGAGTGTCCGGCATCAGGCGCGCCCTCCCGCCGTGGCCGGCTTACGCGTAGCCAGCGGTTTGCGTGCTCGAACCTGATCGGACTTCACCAGTTCAAGCCCCTTGGACGTGAGGCGGTAGGTGTGGCGGGGCGGAACGCCTTCTTCCGTCTGCACCCAGCGGGTCTCCAGCAGTTGGTGTTTGGCCAGGCGCATGAGAATGGGATAAAGCGTTCCCGATTTCAGCCCGGTTTCGCGGCTCAGCTCATAGCCGTAGCGCCAGCGGGTGGGCTTCTGGGAGAAGCTGCCCAGAACCAGAACAGTTTGCGGCGAAAGGCGAATGGATTTCATATTCATAAGTCTACATATATAGATTTGTCTGTCAAGCGCTTTCTCTTCCGCCTTCCCCATCCCCCAAAAGGCGCGCCCTCAGGCCGCCACCGGCCACTGCCGGGTGACGGCTGTCACTGCATCGGGATATCCATTCTGTTAACTTTCAGGCGTAACCTGCGAGCATGGAAAACAGGCAGCTTGTCCAGGCAGAATGATTGGCGTTCTCCTGGGGGACAAGCGGGGCCGGCAAGCAGACGCGCATGCGGCGTCGATTCCACCGAAAGGAGCTTCGCCATGTCCAACCGATGGGTGTTTCTCGCAGCCTTTCTCACGGCCACCTTCATGGTGGCGGGAGCTTTTGCGCTTTCCCCCTTCTTCTACTTTGAGCTGGCCACGTCGTCGATTTTCCTCGCCATCGCCGTCATGGTGTTTTTTGGAGAGGACCGCTACTCCTACATGCTGGGAACCGTTTTTGCTCCCGTGTGGTTCCTGGTGGACCTTCTGGTGGGCGGAATCGGCAACGATTTCGGTTCCCTTTTCCAGTACCTGGGCGGGCAACAGATCGGCGCCATGAGCACTCCCCTGAACGGATTTGCACGGCTGTCGGCCATTTTCCTTTTTGCTGTCAGCCTGGCCGCCTGGCGCCGCGAAGTGAACGAGCGCTTCTGGGGAAAAACCTTCTGGACGTGTCTGATCATCTCCGTGGTCTATGTGGGAATCCTCACAGTGTGGTATCTTAGGCTTTTCCCCGCAGGTCACTGAGAATTCCTGATGCTGATTGGTCACGTCGCAGTTGCGCTGGGCGCTAAGAAGGCCGCGCCCAAAACCTCGTTGGGCACCTTGTTGCTGGCCGCACAGTTGCCGGACCTCCTCTGGCCCCTGTTCCTGATGCTGGGATGGGAACAGGTGCGGATTGTTCCCGGCATCACGACCGTGAGCCCGCTGGATTTTGTCAGTTACCCGTTCACCCACAGCCTGCTGGCGGATTTCGGCTGGGGACTGCTTCTGGGTGGACTCTACCTCGTCTTCAAAAAGAACCGGCGCGGCGCTTTCGTCATCTGGGCCTGCGTGATGAGCCATTGGCTGCTGGACTTCATCAGCCACCGCCCCGACCTTCCCCTCTATCCCGGCAGCCGGCTGTACGGCCTGGGAATATGGAACTCCGTATCCGTAACGCTTCTGGTTGAAGGCGGCCTGTTCGTCATCGGCGCGATGATTTACAGCCGGACCACCCGCCCGCGCGATAAGCTGGGCGAATACAGCTATAAGACCTTTATCGCGCTTCTGGTCCTGATTTACCTTGCCTCGCTGGTGGGCCCGCCCCCACCCAGCGTGAATGCCGTGGAATGGGCCGGAGTCCTGAGCTGGCTGTTCCTGGCCTGGGCCTATTGGATCGACGACCACCGCACCCTCGCAACCCAACCGCCATCCCCGCCACCGCCGGGCGAGCTCGTGGGTTGAATGGGGCGTGCCTGAAGCAGCAACGTCCCCTCAGGCCTTTACCGCAGCGCAACGCTCACTCCCAGCATTGGCGCTCTGTTGTCCCCCACGGACAACCTTCGCCATGTGAAATCTCAAATTTGAAATTTCAGATTTCAGGCTTCTGTTCGGCGCGGCGAATCCTGTCGAGTTTTTGCAGGAATTCTTCCCTCTCTCGCCGCGACTTGACGGTGCGGCGGGCCTTCTCGTTCAGATAGCGCTGGCCGGTGATCTTGGAATTCTGGAGCGCATCGGCCCAGCCCCGCAACTGCCTTGACACGGCTTCCGCGGCTGATTTCAAATTTGAAATTTCAGATTTGAGATTTTCGAAATTGGGCAGCGTTTCGATCAGGCAGAACATTGAGCGCACTTCACCCGCAGAGCCGCGCGCGATGTAGAGGAATGTAAGCAGTTCCTGCGTCGTCCCGCGTTCAAACCCTTCCGCAATATTGTTGGATACGGAAACAGCGGCCCGCTCGAGCTGGTCGCGCAGGCTTCCGTGGCCACGGAACTCGCGCCTGGCGGTCAGCCCGTAAATCCCCCTCGCAAGGCCAATGGCGGCGTTCCAGACCGGCAACTGCTCAAAGCGCTCGTACTTCATGGTTTCCCGTCCCCGCGCTGCTCGGAGAATTATATTGGCAATTGGGACCCGGCGATCATAAATCTGACCCCTGCGCCCTCCACCCCCCTTCCCCACGGGGCTTCAGTCCACCGCCGCCGGTCGATTGATGCCGGCCGGGGCAAACCTCGTTCTCCCGCCTGAAAAAACAAACGGGGACGGGCCGAAGGCCCACAGGTGATCTGCGGACCTGGCCCGGGCGTGGCTCTTTCGCGAACTGCGCGGAAAACAACAAAAGGGATGAACGCTGGCAGGAGATCGAGCGCATCTACCACGCGGCGCGCGAGCCCGTTTCGGTCAGGCCATGTTCTGCCGTGCCCGGGCGAAGGCGGCCAGGGCATTGTCCCGATAGATTTTCTTCAGCAGAGCGTCGGGCAGGTTGAAGCCGTTCAAATACCAGTGGTAGCCAAACTGGAAGTGGTAAAAGTGCTCGTCGGCCGTCTCCAGTATCCGGAAAGTGGTGCGGTACATCTCCTGGTCGAATCCCATGTCCGTTCCATACAGGATGCGGTCGGAGTGTTTGCTGAAGAATTGCGCGACAGAGCGGGGAACGCAGGCGGTCTCGGCGTAACGGGCGCCGATGTCGGCGTACAGGTTGGGGTTGCGGTCCAGCAGTCCGCCGAGGCTGGAAAGGTCATTGCACTGGTTGGTCAGATGGCAGGCAAAGAAGATCGTTTTGGGGTGCTTCTTCACGGCGTGCTCCAGGCTCTCGATCAGCGCCCGGTGCCCCAGGACCCCCGGCTTCACATCGATCCGCCACTTGTAACCGTTCATCAGCCCGTCGTTGGTCTGGTCCATGGGCTCGTAGGCCCACGGAGGGTCGGAGACATGGATGCTGACCGGCATTCCCAGCTTTCCGCACCGGTCGAACAGAGCATCCAGCCCCGGGTCGCCGGGGTGGGGACGCGGACCCGTGGGGTGAACTTTCCAACTTGCCGGCTCCGTCCCCATGGGGGCGCCGAGGCCACGCCCTTTGTCCACCAGTTCTCCCACTCCTGTGGCACCCGCCTCATGGCACCGTTCCAGCGCCTCCAGAGCCTGCCGCTCGAACCCGGCCGAGCCGAACTGCGTCAGATCGAACCCGCACCACAACTCAAACCGGTCCTTGTGCGGAGTAAAACGCTTCCCGACCTCCTTGAACCTCTCGCCGGTTGCCATGGTCATGACAACGCCCTTTTCCAGGCCCACAGCGTCCATGTTTTTCACCCACTGATCGACCTCGGCCGCTGTGCGGGCGTAGGGGTGGGTGTGGCAGTCGATCACCGGATATTTCGCCCGGGTTATCCTTGTCTCCGCGATTTTGTAAATGGACCGGGGACGGTAATCCTTGAGCAGCAGCTTGTCCGGCGAGATCGGGCCCTCGGGATGAGGACGAGGCGCTCCCTGCGCAGCCGCCCGCGCGCGGCCCGGCGCCCCAGGGATTCCAATGGCCGCTCCGGATAGCACTGCAAGTGATTGTCTTCGATTCATGGTGTTGACAAGCGGCGCCTGCGGTGGACGTTTCCGCGGCAACCTTTCTCCTCATAATTTTGCGGCCCCCTGCAGCAAGCTCAAGGCGCCGGAACTCCTGCACGAACGCGGAAAAAGCAGCGAGCCGCTTCCTGCCGCGTTCACGTGCGATGGTATACCAGGCATTTATGCTGTCAAGCGCTTTCCGCGTTTGCGTCGATGGCCTGGCGCATCGATGGGCGGAGTAGCGCGGTCCTCCGAATTTGAGTTTTTTCCACGGGTTCGACCCTCACCCCATGCAACCGTCCCCACCATGCAGGAATTCCCTCCGCCGCCGCATTCGTGTTTTAATACCTGTCCAAAGGAGACCTTCGTGAAACGCACTGCACATTTGCTTGTTGCGCTGCTGCTGGCGGCGATGCCGCTGCTGGCTGCCGACGCCTGGCGGGCCCCCAGCCCGTCGCAGATTGACGCCATCTATCCCCAGATCGAGACTCTCTATGAGAACATCCATCGCCACCCGGAATTGTCACATCACGAGATGAAGACGGCGGCCACCCTCGCCGATCATCTGCGGCAACTCGGTTTTGACGTCACCACCGGAGTGGGCGGCACGGGAGTGGTGGGCGTCCTGAAAAACGGCCCCGGCCCCGTGGTGATGATCCGCGCCGAGCTCGACGCCCTGCCCATCCTGGAGAAGACGGGGCTCCCCTATGCGAGCCACGCGACCACGCACAACGACCAGGGAGTGGAAGTTCCCGTCATGCATGCCTGCGGCCACGATCTGCACATGTCCATCGGCATCGGCACGGCCACCCTGCTGGCCCGCAACAAAGCCCGCTGGCACGGCACGTTCATCTACGTGGGGCAGCCTGCGGAAGAGCTCGGCCCGGGCGCATCCGCCATGCTGAAGGACGGCCTTTTCACGCGTTTTCCCAAGCCTGACTACGCCCTCGCCCTGCATGACACCGCAGCCCTGCCGGCGGGCCAGGTGGGATTCACGCCGGGCTATGCCGCCTCCGCGGCCGATTCGGTGGACGTCACGCTGTTCGGGCGCGGCGGCCATGGAGCCATGCCGCAGGACGCCATCGATCCCATCGTGATTGCGGCCCGCACCGTGCTGGCCTGGCAGACCATCGTCTCGCGTGAAATCGATCCCCGCGATATGGGCATCATCACCGTGGGATCCATCCACGGCGGCACCAAGCACAACATCATTCCCGATCACGTCGATTTGCAGTTGACCGTGCGCTCTTACAAGCCCGAGGTCCGGCAGCACCTGCTTTCGGCCATTGAGCGCATTGCGGATGCGGAAGCCCAGGCCGCCGGCGCCCCGAAAAAGCCGCTCGTGAAAGTCAGTGACAGTACCGGCTCCGTTTATAACGATCCGGCGCTCACCCGCCGCATCGCCGGCGTGTTGCGGCGCACCCTGGGAGATTCCAACGTCATACAGCAGGCGCCGATTACGGCTTCAGATGATTTCGCGGAATACGGCCGCGCCGGTGTTCCCTCCCTGCAGTTTGAGCTGGGAGCCGTGGACCCAAGGAAATTTGCGGAGGCACAAAAAAGCGGCAAGCTGCTGCCGGGCGTCCATTCCCCGTTCTTCGCCCCCGACCGCGAGCCCAGCCTCCGCACCGGCATCCTGGTGGAAACCGCCGCCGTTCTGGAACTCCTGCAGAAGAAGTAGCGAGCACCGGATGCCTTCGAGAAAGGGCACGGATTCATCCGTGCCGCAAACAGCGCCCATTCACACGTGGCTTCAGCCGCTGAACAGGTGACGGGTTTCGTACAGCGGCTCTTCGTAGGGGAGGGCTCCGCCCTCCCGCCGCAGCAGCGGGTTCATCCCGCCATTCGCGCCAACCGCCAGCGGCCCCTTTCCCTCTACCTTGGGGAGAGGGTGGGCGCGCGAGCGAGCAGGTGAGGGGGTTCAGGAGGGTCACGCTTCAGCGGGACCGCCAAAGGCCCTCCCCACATCAAGCGGCTTCAGCCGCTGAAGGCAAATTCAGCGCCACCCGCCAGAATGTTACTCCCCGAGCCGGCCGGACCCATCTACCCTTTGTCGTGGATCTTGTTGTTGCGGACCCTCATGCCACAACATAGGGAGTTAGATGCGTCCCATTATGGACGGATGAGGCCATTTCGCACAGCAAAGAGGACGAGTTCGCTTAAGGTGTGGAGTCCCAGTCGGGCCATGATCTGATAGCGATGCACTTCGGCTGTCCGGGTGCTGATGCCCAGATCATTTGCCACCTCTTTATTGCTCTTCCCCCGGGCCACCAGCTTCAGGACTTCCAACTGGCGAGGCGTCAGTGCGGCGGATTTCTGGGTTCCAGGCTGCGTTTCATGACTGCCGTTGGCATAGCTTTTCATGACGGTCTGGGAAATGCCGGGGCTGAAGTATTCCCGATGTTGGCACATAGCCCTCACTGCCTCGATCAACCGATGTTCGAGATCAGACTTCAGAACATATGCGTGAGCTCCCGCCCCCATCGCCCCCCGGAACATGGGTACGGTGTCGTGGATCGTAAGGGTGAGAATGGCAATCCCCGGATCGAACTCATGAACTCTACGGATAGCTTCAAACCCGCGCATTCCCGGCATGGAAATGTCCATGATCAAAACGTCGGGCTTCAGCAATTTGACCTGCTCCAAAGCCTCCGCGCCGGTGCTAACCTCTCCGCAGACTACCCATCCATTTTGAGTCTCCAGCAGTGACCGTACCCCTCGCCGGACCACCGGGTGATCGTCCGCAATCATAATGCGAATGGTCTTCATATTCATCGGGCCTCCTGCGGCCGATTAAACGAAGGAACTCACCTTGCTACGGGACACATTGTTGTCTGGCGGAAATGTTATCGATCTCGATGAGAACGCCATCCCTGACCCCATCAGTCAACTGGTATGGAATCCAGCGTAACAATCAAATCAGAACGGTTCCAGGCGGGAGCTATCAGCTTCTGCGCCAGCGCTGCCTTTCCGGAAACAAGGAGACGCATGGTGTGAAGATTGCGCGCCTATGGTGCTGCTGCCGCCTGGTGCTCCGGCGCGCAGCAATGAGGGCGCGCGATTCATTGGCTGTTTCCTTTATAGAAGGTGTCGGAATGGACAGAGACGACGGAACCTTCTACTCCAAGCCCCTCCCCTGGGCAAGATAAGTACGGCCCCCTGGAATGGCGAATAATCTTCAGATCACAGGGACAAGTACCATAAAACTCAATCTTTACTATTAAGTACGCCCCAGGCAGATACTCTATGCCTCAAATTCCTCAAATACAACAAAAGATTTATCGGCGCGACGCCATCATTAGATGACCCTTTAAACCATTCTCTGCGCGTTCAGTTTATGCCCACTCCTCTGACCAGCTCCAAGGGAATATTGAAGCTGTGGCCCGCAGATTTTGCGTTAAGCCGCGGTTATTCAAACAAACGAAAAAAACAAGAAGGAAGCATAGAGAAGAGATACTGAGCGCCATCAACAAGCGGACAACCGCAGGCAGATGTTCGCCCGGATTTTTCAATGCGGATTCAAACGTCCCCTCATGGATCATGAGGAATAGGTAGCGATGTTCTGACAATCGTCCCGGGATTCCCGGGCATGATTTCGAGCCGTCCTCCCAGCAAGCTAACCAGTTGCCGCACGCTCCGGAGGCCCACTCCCTGCCTTTCCTTCTCCTTAAGGTTGCTCTCGGAAACGCCCTCACCCTGGTCCCTGATCTCGAGTGTAATTGCGTCCGCGCTGGCTTCAATCTTGATTTGGGCGGTCAGGCTTTTGGAATGCCAGTGGATGTTCGTGAGGCTTTCCTGCAAAACGTGGAAGAGAGCGATTTCGACGTCCTTCGGGAACCTTCTCAGGTGATCCGGCACTTCCACCTCTAGCTTTATGCCACTTCGCAGGGCAAAGCCCTCAGCGTAGGAGGGAACCAAAGCAACAAACCCCGCATGGTCAATAGCGAGAGGAAAGAGCAGATAAGCGAGGGTCTGAACGTCCTTTAAAGCGCGGTCGGACAGCTCCAAAGCTCCAGTCAAAGCTTCGGTTGTACCCAAATCAGGAGTGCTGATTGCTTTTTGAATCATCGTCAGGCTCAGTTTCAATGCGGCCAGTATCTGCGCGATGCCTTCGTGCAGCTCCATGGCCAACCGTCTTCTCTCAAAATCCCGCGCCTCCACGAGACGGCCGGAAAGTTCCTGCAGCGATTCGTTGGCTAAGGACAGTTCGACAGTGCGCTCGACAACTCTCTTTTCCAGTTCGTCATGGGCTTTTTGCAGCGTTTCCTGATTTTTCCGGCGTTCCAGGACCAGGGCCGAAATGGTGAGTGTCGTCAAAGCCAGTGTGCACAAAAACGCTTCGAGGACAACAAGTGATGTTTTGGGCGGAGCGATCCCGAATTGTCCCCGCCTGTGAAGCGTCGCCAAAATCTCCAGTCCTGAAAACAGGGCAATCGCCGTCGCCGTTTCATATTGGGCGAACCGGAACGCGCCCCAGGCAAGGACCGGAAAACCAAGGAATGCCAACTGATAATGCAGGTCTGGGATCACGATAAAGGAAATTCCACCCGCAGTGAGCAGGCAAAGGAGCATTAATAATCTTTCCAGCACCTGGGGCCGAGTTCGCGGCAACTGCAATTTCATGCTCCATAAAATCAGAAGCGGGGCCACGATGAGAACGCCTCCAGCATCACCAAACCACCAGGTCAGCCAGACCGATTTGTACTGGGACCAGGGGGCAAGCCTCGCCAAACAGAGAGTGAGCGTGCCCGCCGTCGCGCTCACGGCCGTGCTGACCGCCGCAGCCCAAAAAGCAAATTTAAGGAGGCTCTGATAGTGTTCGAAGGCCTTGCGGCCGCTGGCGAATTTTGTAACCAGATACGCCCCGAGGAGTCCCTCAAGCGTATTGCCAGTGGCGACACTCAGAGAGGAGATCGCTGAATGCGTGGTCGCTGTATTCACCAGAAACGCGCCGATGAAGATCGCGGGCCATACGCCGTAGCCGAAGATGAGAAGCGCGAATAGAGCTATTCCGGCAGGAGGCCATACCGTGGTCGCGCTGGGATTGGTGAGGGCAAACTCGAGACCGAACTTACCCGCAAGGAAGTAGACCGTTGCTACTATTGCCACGATCGCAAGGCGTCGTCTGATTTGTTGGGCCATCTTAATTGGAAATAACGCTTTGTCCTTCCACCAACTGAATATATACCTAATGGGGTGGAGACGACTACGTTTGTTCCGGCGGCGCGCACACCCGCTGCCATCAAGCGCTTTCCAGTCCCTGAAAACCCATTGCCGGAGCTGCCGACATCTCTAACTGGACCTGTGAGTGTGGAGGGATTGATAACATGTCCCAGGGGGTTCGACGAGGTTTTGGCCGCCCCAGAGAGACGCCCAGGCGCCCCTCAGCGACAATCCGGCGGCGGCGCAACATGATCCCAGGCCATTTCTTTAACAGGGCAAGATAGGAGGGCCCGCCATAGTCTCTTAGGCTTGGATTTTCAGATACCACAGACGCCCAGGTCTTTACAGAGAATGAGCCCTCCGCCTGAGGGCGTCTTCTTATTCGGTGCGCGTTCGGCCTTGGGGCCGCCGAAGAATGTGTGTCCCGTCAAAACGCGATCGATCGCCATGACCAGGTCGTGTGCAGCTTGCGACTTAAGGACATACCCCTGCGCCCGGGCCTGGCGCGCCACCGAGGCCAGATTTTTCGATTCGTACATTGTGAACAGGAGAACGCGACAGCCAAGGTGAAGACCTGCAATTTGGGAAGCTGCCTCGACCCCGCTCATCCCGGGCATGGCGATGTCAAGAATGATCAACGTCAGGTTTTAGGGTCTTGCCCATCTCAACAGCCTCGGCGCCATTGCTCGCTTCGCCACAAATTTTCCACTCCGGCCTGAATTGCCGGATAATATCGCGAACTCCTTTGCGCACGACCTCATGATCGTCGGCGATTAGAATCGTGGTCTCCATTGCCAACCTTTCCGCTCCAGGGAAGTTTCGAACCGCCCTGAAGTATCTGACCCGACCCCACGAAGGTAAGAGAGTCACCTTCAATCAATGAGGTTCATTGGTATAGTGCGCCAGCTTCTCAACAGGAACCGAAGCTGTGATGGTTGTCCCCCGTCCGTTTGAAACCACTTTCAGATCGCCGCCAAGATGATGGATACGTTCTTTGATGCTTCGGAGCCCAACTCCCAACTTGCCCGGAGAGTCATGATTCAACGCATCCAGAACATCCTGAGGGATACCGCTGCCTTGATCTCTGACTTTCAGTGAGAGGGTACTGTCTTTTTTCTGCAAAAGGATGTGAACCTTCGGGCTCCCCGAGTGCCGCCTGGCATTGGTCAGACATTCCTGAACGACTCGATAGATTGCAATTTCCACATTCTGCGGCAGCCTGTCGATGCCCGATATATCGTATGTCGTCTTGACCCCGCAGCGCTCTGTGAAGCCATCAAGCAACCATGGGATCGCCGACGCCAGACCACACTCTTCCAGCATGGGAGGACACAACTCGTAGGATGAGGCCCTGATTTCCCGCATGGCTTCATCGGCCAGATGGATGCTGTCGGAGAGCTTTTGCTGAATCGTCTCCTTTGAAGGTCGCCCGGATTTCAGTGATTCCAGATTCATCTTCAGCATCGCCAGATACTGCCCAACGCCATCGTGCAATTCCCTGCCAATTCGGTTGCGCATTTCATCCTGGGCGCTAAGGAGCTGGTTGGAAAGGTGGCGCATGGCTTCCTGAGACGCCCGCATCGCACGCTGTTGTTGCAGGCGGTACGTAAGATCACGAGTAATCTTCAAAAAAGCAAGGACTCGTCCTTTCGGATCATATAAGGCCGTCAGGACAGCATCCGCCCAGAAACGCGACCCGTCTTTGCGAACCCGCCATCCTTCCATTTCAAACTGGCCATTTTTGGCCGCATTTCGGAGGGCCTTCGCAGGTTTGCCGTCTTTTTTATCTTCGGGTGTATAAAAGGAGGAGAAGCTCCGGCCGATGATCTCCTCTGCCTTGTATCCCTTGATCCGTTCCGCGCCCTGGTTCCAGCTGACGATCTTTCCTTGAGTGTCCACCATGTAGATTGCATAGTCCTTAACCGATTCCACCAGCGGAAGGAATTGCTCCTCGAGGAGGGATGGAGTCCCGCGCCTTGCCCCATGCCGGCCAAATAGTTTGTGAATCCCTGAGGAAAACTCGGGAGGTACCCCGCGACCGCGCTCTCCGGATTGCTTTGCCATAGGCCCCCGTTTTGTCGGCCCCCGTCTCAAACTCAGTAAACTTCCAAAATAATCCGGACGATGCCCCGGCACAAGCGGTTTGTTCAGCCGTGTCACCACCCGCCCATGACACCCTTCGGCTCCATGGGAACTCCGGTCATGCCTATGCGGGGAAGAACCCAGGAAGGGCCACCCGGATGGGAGCTCTACGCGTGGTCCAATCTTGCCCGTCATGACACTCCACGGAAGTGGTGTTACCAAAGTCCAAACTAATTCAGGCCTCCCACTGAAGGCGAGAGACCTGTGGCGTCTCCATTGCGATTGATAACGAAGAAAGAAGTACCCTGGTTGGCTTCGGCGATATATTCTGCCGCGGTTCGCCAGCCAGGAGTGGGGGTTTCACCTTCGAGAATCATGACCAATTGAAAGGGCTCGCGTTCAAGGTACAGGAGCAGTTCAACAAAATTACTGCAAGCCTTCACCGAGCAACCAAGAAAACTCAACAGTTCGCCGCTCATTGCAGCGTACAGGGGACCTTCGCACATGAGCAGGACTTTCGGTTCCTGAAATGACTCTCGAACATGAGCCGTTGCTTCTTCGTATTCGAATGTGGTTGGCATAGAGACTGACCTCCGTGTGTAGGTTTACTTCTGATCTGGCCCTACCCTTATTGCCGCACGCCGCCCTCAACCATTTGAAGCGCCTGCACAAAATCGTCCGGAGCCACGGGATGGTTCAGATATTCTGCTGCTCCAAGTGCCAGTGCTTCACGACGAAAATGTGGATCAGGCTCTTGTGCAACCACCAGAGCCAACGCGTGCGGTTGATCATCATGCACGCGTGTCAGGATCTTGCGGTTTGCCCGGCTTCCGTTACTCTGGTCGACGACCACAAACCCGACGATCATCAGTCGCAGAATGGCAGCCGCTGCCACAGCCGTGGTTACCGTTATGGGAACAAGTCCAAGAGACGAAAAGACACCCCGATAGTGTTCAAGAAAATCGCGCTTCGTGCTGAAGACAAGAACAACACACCCTTTGGCACTCTCTGTCCGAAGTGATGTTTCTGTTTCCTGCTGGGCCATAATGTACCTCCGTGCTTGTTTTCTTGAACTACCCCGGACTTGGCATGTAGGGACTCGGACTGTTCAAGGACTGGATCGGTTACGCCACTGCCCTGATAGACAGTTCCTCTCTTCGTGAGCGGATATTATCCGCTGCCACTGTGATGACATGGGCCAGGGGCTCCGATTCAAATGGGGGAAGAATAAAATCAAACGCACCGTAATCCAACGAGGATAACTGCAGACGCGTGTCCTGACATTTCCCGACCACGATGACATTTGTAGGAACGGATGCATTTTCAGTCAAACGAATAATGTCTCGCCACGAACTGTCGGAAAATTTCGTGCTGGTGAAGATCAGTTCAGGGACGGTTTGATCCAGCAGACGCGCCACCTCAGCACAGGTCTGCGCGCTCCAGACTTCGACAGATTGTTCCTTCAACAAAGCTTTCAGTTTTGTGAAGGATTCGTCCGCCCCTGGGACCAGCAATGCGAATAGCTTTTTCTGGGCCATTTCCGTCCTCCATCGCAAAAAATGTACTTTGACGGGGCGCTCCACATGGCCTCCCCACTGCCTCTATTTCGGTTTTCACCCGCCTTTGTAATGCCTTAATTTAATTGGCTAACTTGTTGCTGGTCAATTCGGTAGTTTACGTATTTTCGTTCTAAGTAGAGTTACGGACACATGCAAGAAAGGATTTGGACCGGTCCCCATTTTTGAGACAAACGGGTAAGACTCAAAATTCAGTGAAGGGTATGAAAAGGCCATTGAAGCGAGGATTGAGTCATGGGTTTGTCTCCACCGCAATGCACGAAGGAGTTCAAGCTGGCCGCGCTCCAGCGGCTGGATTCGGGGGCTTCGATTGCGGAAGTGGCGGGTGGCGCATCTATAAGGCCGTCGGTTGTGTCAGGGGAGAAACTGGCGGAAGTTTTATCGCGGCTGGCGCATAAGTTCCGCAGTTTGGAGTGTATGCGCGGGTGCCGGCTCATAAAGTGAAGAGGGTTTTCGCCGTAATCATGCTTCTGCCGGGGCACTGCGCCATTCTTCATCAGTGACGTTGCGACACCCGTTCCCGCTGCGAAGAAGACGCATACATCGCAAACGGCGCGACGTCTGCGCCGGCTACGGGCGTCAAAATGGCAAGGAAAGCCTGATAGAATAGCGCCGTTGAAGGTGCGCCTAAATGGGCGACAGAAAGATCTTTACAAATATACAACTAATTGTATAATAAGTGTTGGTCCGTCCTATGGCTCTTTCTTCCAGTGACCAGGCAGCCGGCAGCAGAGGCGCAGCGATAGCATGGGAAGGCGATTCAAAAGAAGTCCTGAGCGGATTTCCCAAAGGCGTTAAGCAAAACCTGGGATTTAATCTAAGGTTGCTCCAACAAGGTTCCGAGCCGATAGGTTACAGGCCATTGCAGTCAATAGGGCGCGGAGTTTTTGAGCTCAGGGATGAGGATGACAGGTCGTGGTACCGCGTCGTTTATCTGTCCAGAATAAACGACGTCATCTACATCCTCCACTGCTTCGAGAAGAAGAGCAGGGCCATGCCCAAAAGGGACGCAGATACGGCTCGACGACGGCTCAAGGCCGTACAGGAACGGTTAAGAATGGAGAAAAAACATGGCAGGCAACGATAACAGGCCAACGCATATGACCTACGGAGACGTTCTGGATGACCTGGGATTCTCGCCGGAAGAGGCAACGGCGCTGAAATTCAAAGCTGGCTTGTATCAGGCTATTTTAAGGCGCGCCCAAAAATACTCACAGAAAGAACTCCAGGTGATTCTGGGCGAGCCGCAGCCGCGCGTAAGCGAGCTGCTGAATGGGAAGATTGACAAGAAGAGTGTTGACAAGCTATTGAACTATGCAGGCAGGCTTGGCATTGAGGCAAAAGCAAGGTTTCCCCAAACCCACAAAGAAGTGGTTGAGAAAGCTCTCGCAGCGGCTGGCTAATCTTTCATTCCACGGGTGGCGCATACGTCGCGCCCTTTGCGATGTATGCGGCTCTTCTTCCCCAACACTAACACCATGTGCCGCGCGAGTGGCGTGCCCAAAAGATTGGGGATGATCACACAATGGGGTCGATGGGCAGCAGCGAGAGTGTCATTGAGATAGTAAAACCTCCAGCTTGACCACGCGGGTGGCGCATACGTCGCGCTCTTTGCGATGTATGCGACTCTTCGTCCCCAGCACCGTGCGCCGCGAGTGGCGTCCCAACAGATTGCGCTGGTCATAGAATGGGGTCCATGGGAAGCAGCGAGGTGTCATTGAGATAGTAAAACCTCCAGCTAGACCACGGCCAGTCTCCCGGCTGATCCACCAGTTTCCTGACGACTGGATTATTATGCATGTAATCGAGCTTCTCGTTGATTTTCTTTGAGCTCCAGATGTTCACGTCATAGCCGCCACGCTGCCAGACCCGAAAATGCGCATGATGATGTACGGTCGAGGGAAGCCGCACCTGATCGAGCATCTTCCGGCACCACGAGCGCTTTGTGTTTTCCTTCAACTGTTTCAGCATGAACAGCGCCATCCGTCCCTCAAGCTTCTGCAGAATCTGGGATGGATTGGCGGGTGGCGCAGATACTCGCCTTTTAGTGTCTGCGATCCCGCGCAGCGGGACGTTTCTGCTTGTCATCATGGCATCCGATCCATTGCGATGATAGATTCGTCCTGGCCTTCGTCTTTCGCCCCCTGCGGGGGCTTTGGGAGATTCTAACGCGAAACGAATCCCACGGCTCACGCCGTGGGCTAAAATCTTTCGGCCCTCCGGGCCTGGGGTTGTAGCGCAGGCCCTTGCGGCCTGCGGTTCTTTCCTGGTGATAAAAGCCGCGGGCCGTAAAAGCCCGCGCTACACAACCTGGCACGCGGCTGGCGCAGAGGGAGGCCTTCGTTTCGAGATTCATATCCGCCACGCCGATTTGCGCGCCCCGGCCGTTACGTGTCGCGAAGCGACTTTGGAGTGCGGGAGCCTGCTCCCGCCTTCGGACCGCGAGTTCCCCCACGGGAAGAGGCTGAAAATTGAGGCGCCAACGAAGGCGCTGAAGGCAAGGCGGCGCCAAGCCGCCGCACTCCATGGCCCGCGAAACGCGGGCTGCGCCGGTGCCGGGCCAGTGAAAGTTGCAAGATGGGCTTCATGTTCGCGCGGAAGAGCCGCATACATCGCAAAGGGCGCGACGTATGCGCCACCCGCGACGACCATATAGATGCGCCACCCGCCCATGATTCACTGGCCGCAGTCACTCACGAGGGCTTAAACGATCTTGCTGTAATCGTCACCAGCTGTGGCAGGTCTAGTTCGACGTCCGGATTCTGAGGCACCCGCGTCTGCACCGCCATGATTCGGTAGACGTACTTGACGGGAAGCTGGTTCGCCTTCCGGCTGAAACCTCCAGGTCTTGAAATTTGCGACCGCCGGCTTCGAAGAAGAGGCCGTAGCATGTAATTGGCACGGTCGCCGTACACACGCGATGTTCGCGGGTGGCGCATACGTTCCGCAGTTTGGAATGTATGCGATCACACGGCCACGCTCAGCCCACGCCTGCTTCCTACTGCCGCTCCCTGCTTCCTGTTTCATCCTTCATCCTTCAGAATTCATAATTTTCTTGCCCCGCCGTCGCCTTCATCGACGTGCCACCCGACCGCCTCTCCGCGCCCTCTGTGGGTGAAAAAGCTTTAACACGGAGAATCTCTGCGCACTCTGTGTTTCAACTTTTTATGGCACAGAGAACCCAGAGAAAACCAGAAACCCTTCAGCGGCTGAAGCCAACATCCTGTCGCAGGCGTTTGCGGCACGAGTAAACTCGTGCCCTTTCTCGACCGGCCAGGCGCGGCGCGACGCCCAGCATACCGCCCCGCTGCCCCGTGCGCAACCGCCAAAAGTAAGGACTGCGCAGTCGCGGAGACAGAAACCGCCTCTGCGCCAACCCGCCAGGAATTCTTCAGCGGCTGAAGCCGTCCTGGCATGCAGCTGCATTGACGACGTAGCTGAAGCTGCGTCCCCCTGAAGGTCTGGCGGAGAGGAACGGCGATCCGGAATTGAGCTGCCGTCTCTCACCCGAAATCCCGCATCCATTCTCCAACCGCGGAACGGAGGCGCGGTCCCGACATCCGTTCATGTCGCGAAAGAAGGGTCGCATACATCGCTAAGGACGCGACGTTTGCGCCACCCTCGAAATCCCGCATGCATTCTCCGACCGCGGAACGGAGGCGCCACACGCGGACGGTCCGGTTTTGACATTGAAAGACCCAGCGGCTGAAGCCGGCATCCTGTCGCAGGCGTTTGTGGCACCAGTAAACCCGTGCCCTTGCTCGAGCGGCCAGGCGCGGCGGATTGACCCGGCTGCCCCGGCCCGGGAGAATGACGCCCTAAGCTCCGCGCGCGGGAGGGGGAAGGGCGGCCGTGGCCCGCCCGTAGCTAGCGTCGTAAAGTAGGCTATTAACGGAGGAAAAAGACCCCCGAATGGGACGTTTGGGACGTTCATTCGCTTTTTATTCGTTAATTTTAAGTTATTGATTATAATAGACTTAAATATTTTATGGCGCTGATTTAATTTTTATTTTTGAAAAGTTGTCCAATTTTGAAACAGCGTGTAAAAATTGCACTGGCCCGAATTTCTCAGGTTTCAGCGGAAGGCTTCCTTGTTCACCACGCAGGCAACATCGGCCAGGCTGCCCTTCGCCTCCAGCACATCGATCAGCGACTGCACCGTGCGCCCCGCCATGCCGCGCGCGGGATCGGTGGAAAGCCGCGTGATGCTCCCCGCGCTGGCAAAGTGATGGAACAACCGCACACGGTCTTGCAGTTCCGGATCACGCAACGGCGAGTCCGGCCGGCAGCGGTTCCTGCTCGAAGACATCGAGCGCCGCGCCGGCAATCACCCGATCCTTCAGCGCTTGTGCCAGCGCCGCTTCATCAACAACCGGCCCGCGCGAAGTGTTGACGAGGTAAGCCGTGGGCTTCATCATCCGCAGGGTCTTCTGGTTGATCAGGTGATAGGTGGGCGTTGCTCCTTCGCGCACCAGCGGCACGTGCAGCGAGATGAAGTCCGATCCCGCCAGCACTTCTTCCAGGCTGGTCATGCGGATGGTTCGCCGCTCATCCGAGAAGCCGTTGCGGTTGCGCACGTCCATCTCTTCCTGAACGCCTTTCAGGAAACCCTCGCGCGCCGCGGCCGAATCGTAGCAAAGGAAATTCACGTCGAACCCCAGCGCCTTTTTGATGAAGGCCTGCCCGATGCGTCCCAGGCCGACCACGCCCACCGTCTTGCCGGTGACCTCGTCGCCGAGAAAGGGCAGGTAGGGATGCCAGGCGCCCCAGCGATTTTCCCTCACCAGCCGCTCGCTGGGATACAGCTTGCGCGCCACCGCGCCCAGGATGAAGAGCGCAAACTCCGCCGTCGCTTCGGTCAGGACTTCCGGCGTGTTGGTGAAAGGAACCTTGTATTCATTGGCGTCGGCGCGGTTGATGTTGTCAAAGCCGACGGCGTCCTGCGCCACCACTTTCAGGGTTCCCTTGCCCGCCTCGAAAACCTCGCGGTCGATAGGATCGCGCAGCGTGGTGATCAGGGCGTCGATTCCCGAGCGCACTTTCTCAATGATCAGGTTTTTCGGCGGCGGTTCGAGATGCTCGTAGACTTCCACCTGGTAACCGCGCTCGCGCAGCCGGTCGAGCGCCTCGCTGCCGATGTCGCAGGTGGCAAAAATGCGGATGTTGTTCCTGGTTTCGCTCATCAGCTTCTCACGAATGCTTTCTGATCCAGCCGTCGATGCGGTCAAGAGCTTTCCGGATGTTCTCAACGGAGTTGGCAAAGGAAAAGCGCAGATATCCTTCGCCCTGCCGTCCGAACGCCGTTCCGGAAAGGCAAGCCACGCCGGCTTCATTCAGCAGGGCGTCGGCCAGCTCAGTCGAAGTCTTTCCGGTCTCCTTGATATTCGGGAACGCGTAAAACGCTCCCCGGGGCTTCAGGCAATTAAATCCCGGGATGCCGTTCAATCCGTCCACGATCACTTCGCGGCGCTCGCGGAATCGCTCCAGCATGGCGCTCACCGAACTCTGGTCGCCGCGCAGCGCTTCCACGCCGGCCATCTGCGTAAAGCTGGCCGTGCAGGAATTCGAGTTGGTCATCAGCAGCGCGACCTGCCGCGCCAGGTCCGCGCGCATCACGCCGTAACCCAGCCGCCATCCCGTCATGGCGTAGGTCTTTGAAAATCCGTCGAGGATGATCACGCGGTCCCGCAACTCCTCGAAAGACGCCGGGCTCACCTGCTCGCCGCTGTAAATCAGCCGGCTGTAAATTTCGTCTGAGAGCACCATCACGTCGCGGTCCTTCAGCGCATCCACCAGGGTTTCCATTTCCGCCCGGCTGATCATCCCGCCCGTGGGATTGTTGGGCGAGTTCAGGATCATCAGGCGCGTGCGGTCGCTGATCTTGCCCAGAATTTCCTTGACGTCGATATCGAAGCCGCGCTCTTCGGGCATTGAATAGGCGACCGGCGCACCACCCACAAAATTGATCATCGAGGAGTAAATAGGAAATCCAGGGTCCGGGTAGAGCACTTCGTCACCGGGCTCAACCAGCGCAAGGATGGAGTAAAACATGATGGGCTTGGCGCCCGGCGTGATGACCACCTCGGAAGGATCGACGGAAATTCCACGCCGTCGGCCCACGTCTTCCGCCACTGCCTGCCTCAGTTCCGGGAAGCCGGCAGGAGGGCCGTAATGCGTCCATCCGTGGTCGAGCGCGCTCTTCGCCGCGGCAACAATGTTGGGGGCGGTCGGGAAGTCCGGCTCGCCGATCTCGAGGTGCACCACCTCCTTGCCCTTCGCTTCAAGCGCCCGCGCCCGCACCAGCACGTCAAAGGCGCCTTCGGTCCCCAGACGGGACATGCTGCCGGCAAGCCGCAGCTTTCGCGTTTCCGTTGACATTGAAAACCCCCAGACGGGCCAGTGTAAACCCTTTGCGCCGCGAACGGAAGAACCTGTGCTCTCCCGGCTCATTATTTTGGTTGGAATCTCTCCTGGATGGGAAGGTGACGAACAATGGCGGGGGCACAGCGTACGAAATGCGCCGCGCGTGCTTTCGAACCCAGGGCTCAAGTTTCTCGAATCCGAATTGTCCTTTTTTGTAGAGCGCCATCATGAAACTGTAGGCTTCCAGATCCTCAAATTCCAATCGGTACTTAACAAAACCACGTTAATCAGTTGCCGGCATTCTGCCGAATATTCAGGGGAAGGATGCTCAAAGATTGAGGATGATCAGTTCAGTGTTAGAGTAGAATAGTTCTGACAAGTGTAGATTCGCGTGCGGGTACGACGACCTACCCTATTCGCTATTCCACGTTCATGCGCGTGCGTCGAAACAATGGCCGTAAACCTTGACAAGCCACGGCGATGGAAGGCGGACATCATCCGGTCGGTGGACATGTACAACGACTGGTTTATGAAGTTCGCGCCGAAAGCATTCCGCACTACACGGATTCAGACGACCGGAGACGTGAAGTCAACTCTGCATTCCACGCAGAACATTTCGAACATCCAGCCGGGTCTATTGAAAATGCACCCTGAAATTCTCCCAACGCTTCGCATGTCTACGTGCCCGCCGCTTGCGGTGGACAGGCTTATTGGGTTGGCAGGGGTCTCAACAAACCTCGTAAGGTGCATGGAGCTGAAGAAGAAGCTGCCGGAACGCATGGAGCCGGCTGAAATTGACACGCAACTCGCCAAAATTTCCGGCATCATTGAGAAAATGGCAGACCCGGATATTTTCGTGTGGCTTGGCAGGAGGGAACCGCCTGTAGAGACGGAGATACACCGTGCCGCCACCATCGTGGCAGACCGATTATGCGGCGCCGTGGCCAATCCAATCATTCGAAACGCGCAAGAAAAGCGCCAGCTTGCCGCCATCAGATCGTGGCTGGAAGCTCGCGGCTACAAGCAAATTGCGCAGGGGGATGGCACGCGATTTGACAAAATGCCACCGACGACGTTCGGTTTTCGGATGAATGTGCCGGTCAAACTTGAGGGCGGCCGCAAGAGAGTCAACATCCCTGTTGACGCGGTGGTCATGCCCAGGAAATCAACACGGGGACGGCTTCCGATCTTTATTGAGGCGAAATCCGCTGGCGATTTCACGAACACGAATAAGCGTCGCAAGGAAGAGGCCATAAAAATGGCACAGCTCCGTAGCAACTACGGAAATAGAGTTCAGTTCAACCTCTTTCTGTGTGGCTATTTCGACAGCGGCTATCTCGGGTACGAGGCCGCCGAGGGAATTGACTGGGTTTGGGAGCATCGAATCGACGACTTGGCCCTTTTTGGACTCTGAATCATGAGCTTCTCAATCGACACTCTCGAAAGAGAGCGGATCGCGCTTCAGGCGCAACTGGACGCCCAGAAAACGCAGGCCGAGAGAAATCGGCAGGGGCAGTTTGCAACTCCAGCGCCTCTAGCCCATGACATTCTGAAGTACGCAGCGACGCTTCTGCCGCCCGGCGATAAGGTACATTTTTTCGACCCAGCCATCGGTACAGGTGCCTTCTATTCGGCGCTCCGCGCGGCATTTAGAGCCGACCGCGTTGCTGAGGCTCTCGGCTTCGAGATGGACCCACTCTATGGCGCAGCGGCCTCAAGGCTCTGGAGGGCTCCAGGTCTCGCGGTGAAGATCGCTGACTTTACACAGGCCAGGCCGTTAGCCCACTTCAATCTGGTGATCTGTAATCCACCGTATGTACGGCACCACCATTTGAGTAATGGTGAAAAGCGTCGCTTGCAGCTCTACACACATCAGGCGAGTGGCATGAGAATCAGCGGGCTCGCCGGACTCTATTGCCATTTCCTCGGGCTAGCTCACTCGTGGATGACTGAGGGCGCGATCGCTGGCTGGCTCATTCCGAGCGAATTCATGGACGTGAACTATGGTACGGAGGTGAAACGGTATCTCATGGACCGGGTAACTCTCTTGCATATTCACCGTTTCGACCCGAATGAGGTTCAGTTTGCGGACGCCATGGTGTCCTCCGCTGTTGTCTGGTTCCGTAAGTCGCCGCCGCCGAGAGATCACGCGGTGAATTTCACTTTTGGCGGGACCCTTTTCAAACCAAAGGTTTCACGCTTGGTGCCCTTGCGAAACCTAGCCCACGAGCCCAAGTGGACCCGCTTTCCCGTCTCCGACGTCACGAGCCGTTCAGACGCTCCGACCCTTTCTGATTTCTTCCAGATCAAGCGAGGGTTGGCCACAGGACATAACCGTTTTTTCATCCTGCCTGAGGAGGAGATCGCGTCACGCGGGCTTCCGATGGCGGTTTTCAAGCCCATTCTGCCAAGCCCTCGCTACCTGGCCGAGGACGAGATCACGGGGGACACAAACGGTATCCCGAAAATCGAGCGTCGTTGCTTTCTTCTGGACACAAGGCTTCCGGAAGATGAAATCAAGCGGCAATTCCCCCCTCTTTACGCCTACCTCGAAGAAGGAAAGGCGAACGGTCTCCATAAGCGATATCTCTGTCGGCACCGGTCACCGTGGTACAGCCAAGAACTCCGGCCACCAGCACCCATCGTTTGCACATACCTCGGACGTGGCGATGCTAAGGGTGGGAGGCCGTTCAGGTTCATTCTTAACCAGTCGCACGCGACCGTGGCGAACGTTTACCTTGCGATGTATCCAACGCCGGTCCTGGCGCGCGCCGTAGCGCGCGATTCCGGCTTGATTCGCCGCGTCTGGAGGGCACTTAGTGCCATTGCCCCCGAGCGCCTGCTCAGTGAAGGCCGGGTATACGGTGGAGGACTGCATAAACTCGAACCTAACGAGCTTGCCAACATGCCCGTGCCGGAAATTGCCGACATTTTGCCCGGTTGCGAGCGTCCGCCAAGACAGGGAGAACTGCTCGCAGAGATTTGTGCTTGACCCGCCGGACGGATGTGCAATCAGCCTGAAGCGACAGATGCAAGAAATACCGCTGTCCTAAAGCCAACCTGGCGTGGGCGGCCAGCACGTCGTCGAGGGAAGGGTAGAACGTCACTGGGCGAGACGCCTGAGCAGTTCAGGGTGATCGCTGATGAATTGATCAATCGCCATCTGGAAAGTGATGGCGGGCTGCTGGCTCTCGCGTTCCTTCAAGAACCCGATAAATTCCCTCACCGCGGGTTGCTCCTCGGGGGAAAGTCTCGATACGATTTGTGCGAGACTCTCAGGTTTCATGCCGCACCAGTTGTGGAGAGTATATCCCGGCACCGATGGGGTCGCAACCCATCGAAAAGAACAGCCGCATCCACAACCATTGCTTGCCGCGAGGCGCATGGCGATGTTAAGTTTACGAAGGGGTTGATTGCGCACAACTCCTCATCAATCTTCTGCGGGCAAGTAAAGAAAATATGCGTTGGTCCTGGAAAATCGGAGAGGTAGCGGGAATCGGCCTCTACGTTCATGCCACGTTTTGGTTCCTCATCGCCTTTGTCTTTCTTTTGAACTGGTCGGGCGGGCAGGGCCTGGCGGCGGCGCTTTACGGCTCGGCCTTTGTGCTGGTCATCTTTGGCTGCATCACCCTGCACGAACTCGGGCACGCCATGACAGCCCGCCGTTTTGGAGTTCGAACGCGCGACATCACCCTGCTGCCCATCGGGGGACTGGCGCGGCTTGAGCGCATGCCGGACGATCCGGTCCAGGAGCTCTGGGTAGCTCTCGCCGGCCCGGCTGTCAACATTGCCATCGCCGTCGTGCTCTACGCCGTGATCCTGTCCTCCGGCGGAACCATCCTTCCCGGGGATTTTGTCTCACTCAACGGGACCTTCCTGGCCAACCTGATGATTGTGAATCTCTGGCTGGTGGCTTTCAACATGATCCCGGCGTTTCCCATGGACGGAGGCCGCGTGTTGCGGGCGCTGCTGGCGACCCGGCTCGACATGGGGCGCGCCACCCAGATCTCTGCGCGCGTGGGCCAGGGCATTGCTTTTGCACTGGGCGTTGGATGTCTGTTTGGCCTGGCCGGCATCTTCAGCCGTGCCGGATACCTTCGCCTGGACGGACTGTTTTCCGACCCGTTTCTCATCCTCATCGCCGTATTTGTGTGGACGGGCGCCAAGCAGGAAGCGGCGGCGGCCGGAATGCACACGTCGGTGGCCAACATTCCCGTGCAGCATGTGATGCTGCACGAATTTCACACGCTGCGCCCGGACGACACGCTGGGAGACGCGGTCAACCACGTTCTGGCAGGATGGCGGGAAGATTTCCCGGTGGTTTTTGGCGATCACGTTCTGGGCATGCTCACGCGCGAGGACCTGACGCGGAGCCTGGCGGAGAGCGGTCCTGAAACGCGGGTTCGCGACTCCATGCGGCGCGACATTCCTCCCGTCGATCCCCGCCTGAAGCTGGAGCAGGCCCTGGTGATGGTTCGCGAATGTAACTGCCGGTCTCTTCCCGTCTCGCACGAGGGGCGGCTGGTGGGTTTGTTCACCCTGGATAACGTGGGCACCTTTCTTTCCATCCACTCTGCTCTGCGCCAGGCGGACCGCAAGACGCGAGACAAAAGAGAAAAAGACCCTGAAAGGGAGTCTTCCGAGAGAGTCCTCTGAAGTGCCCAAACAATTTTTCCATTACCAGAACCTCGCTGACCTTCGCAACCATGCCGCGGAACTGGGCGTTGATATTCCCCTGGTGGAAGACCGCGACGAAATCCGCAGCATCCTGGCGCAGCCGGTTGAGCTCCGCAGCATCGGCGGCAAGGCATGGCGAATCGGAAACTCCTTCGCCATCCATCCCATGGAAGGCTGCGACGGAGAACCGGACGGCAATCCAGGCGAACTGACCTTCCGCCGCTATCAGCGTTTCGGCGCGGGGGGAGCCAAGCTGATCTGGTTTGAGGCCTGCGCGGTGGTTCCGGAAGGCCGGGCCAACCCACGCCAACTCTGGATCCATCCGGGCTCTGCGAAACGGCTGCAGGAACTTCTCGAGACCTGCCGCGAAGCGCACCGGGAGGAATTCGGCGCCTGCGATGACTTCGTCGCGCTTTTACAGCTCACGCATTCCGGCCGCTACTCATTCGAAAAGCAGAAAGTTGCTTCACGGCATCCCGTGCTGGATTTGTATCCGCTGGTCAACGGTGAGGAATTGCCGCCGCGGGAAAATCTGCCCGAACTGGCCACGGACGATGACCTTGCGGCGCTTGAAGACCGCTATGTCCAGGCCGCCCAGCTTGCCCGCGAAATTGGCTTCGACGGCGTTGACCTGAAGATGACGCACGGCTATCTGCTTTCGGAATTGATCGGCGCCCGCACCCGCGCGGGAGCTTACGGCGGGCCGCTCGAAAACCGGGCGCGTTTTGCGCTGAACGTTGCGGAAAAGATCCGGCGGCAGGTGGGCGACGATTTCCTGCTGGGGGTTCGTCTGGGCGTTTACGACGGCATCCCCTACGCCGTCGGCAGCAAAGATTCCGCGGGAGTGCCGCGCGCTTTTCCAACGCCTTACAACTTCGGCTTCGGCACGGACCCGACCGATCCCTATCGCATGGACCTCTCGGAGCCGCTCCAGTTTATCGGCTGGCTGAAGCAGGCCGGCGTGCGCCTCCTGAATGTTTCGCTCGGAATTCCATACGCCAACCCGCACCTCGGCCGCCCTTTTGACAAGCCGAACGAAGGCTATTACGAAACGCCCGAGCATCCCCTGCTGGGCGTGGCAAGGCATTTTGCCGCCACGGCGGAAATCCAGAACGCCTATCCCGATCTGGCCGTGGTGGGCACGGGCTACAGCTGGCTGCGCCACTTCATGATTCATGCAGCGGCGGCCAACGTCAAACAGCATCGAGCTACGCTGGCAGGCCTGGGCCGCGCGGCGCTGGCCTATCCTGAAATACCGCGCGTGACGCTCGAAAAGGCCGACCTCAATCCGCTCCGCACCTGCAAGACGCTCTCTTATTGCACCTACCTCATGCGCTCCAAGAAGAACGAGCTGGGGCAATTCCCCACCGGCTGCCCGCCTTTTGATAAAGAAGGTTACGGCGAGGTCATGAAGCAGGCGCGCGCCACCAACCGCGCCGCCGCCCAAAACAAGCAGTAGCGCGGACCTCCGGTTTTGCGGTCCGCGCGAGTTTCCGTAGCGGCGGGTTTACCCCGCCACGGTGGCGACGTAAAGTCGCCGCTACACCGAGCCACGGACTATAACTTAAAAACGGCAGATCCTGCAGGGCGGACGTTCTGCGCTGCGGGACCGTCCTGCCTGCTCCGAAAATGCTAAACTTGGCTCGATGGGCGCAGTGATTCCTGCATGGAGAGGTTTGCTATGACGGACAAAGAATTTGCACAGCGGCTTGAAAAACTGGAGCGTGGCAACAGGCGGCTCAAACGCCTTGCGGTTGCCGGCATTGCGATGGCCGCGGCTCTGGGCGTCATTTACTCTGTAGCGTGCTCTTCGGGCCGCAATTCGGCCGGCATCAAGCCGGACGCGGAGAAGGTGACGGTGCGCGAGTTCAACATGGTGGACAGCGCAGGAAAAGTGCGGGTGAAGATTGCCATGGATTGCTCACAGCGGGACAACTGCCGGCCCTCGATCAAGATGTTCGACGCGGACGGCAAAGCGGAAACGGCAAACTTGCTGAGCGACCACCTGCAGTTCAGTGTCAGTTCCAAAGGAGGCGCGCCCAGCGTCACTGCGGAACTGGGAAGCGGCACGGGCGGCGGTGGATTGCTGGCGCTGAAGGACCAGAGCGGGAGCTATGTTCAGGTCAACGCCAATTCCCCGAATATCGAGATTAAGGACGCGCAGGGCTATGTGATGAACCTGGGGGCTGTGGCCCTCACCACTGTGGCCTCCGGGAATACGTCCCAGACCACCGCCGATTCGATCGTGATGTTCGGCAATGACAGCAAGCACCACCTCATCTGGCGCGCCCCCTAATTGTTGGGAAGGTCCTCAAATGTGATCTTGTAGATCGTAGGACAGTAATAAGTAATAAAGGCCATTTGTTCCAGCGGTTGTACAATTCCGAGGGAATGAAGATGTTTCAAGTCTGAACGGGCAGTCGGGTACGTCACATCGAATTTCCTTGCGTAGGATTTCACAGTAATCATCGGCCCCTCGAACAGGCTGTCCACAAATCGGGACAACCTCACACTGCCTCCTTTAAGGCGGTCGTGAAAGTCACGATGCACCCTTAACAAATTATCGCAGCGCCTCTCCGCATCTCTCGACTGGAATATAACCCCTTCGAGGCAAAACTGTATCCAAAGGTCCCATGCACCATGAGTGCTGACGCCCAGCAGGAGGTCCATATAGTCTTTCTTGTTCTTCTCGAAGAACGCGCTCATATAGAGCCACTGGCCTGAGAGCCCGCACCATTCGGCAATTGAGAAGGAAAGGAGCAGCCGTCCAACACGTCCGTTGCCATCACAGAAGGGGTGAATGGTTTCGAACTGGTAGTGCGCCAGGAAGGCTTTTACGAGCGGATCGAAACTGTCCTCCGTATGCAGGTATTTTTCAAAAGCATCCAGCACCTGATTCAAATTCTGGGGTGGTGGTGGCACAAAGCGGGCGGGCCGGCCAATCTGGTTCTGTATGGTCCTGAACTCACCAGGTTGCCTGTTTGAGCCTCTCACCCCATCCATCAGTACTGCATGCAGTTCCCTGATAAGGCGAAGGGATAGAGGCAAGTCATTAACACCATCCAGTCGGAGCCTCAACGCTCTTCGATAATTGAAGACTTCCCTGAACGCATTAACCGGATCGGTAGGAGAAACGGGGTAGCGCGGATCGGCCTCGAAGAGGGCCTGCTGGTGCGGATCAGTAATTGTCCCTTCCAACTGAGAAGACAGTTGCGCCTCTCTGCCCTGAAGTGGCAGAAGCAGAATTTCGGGATTTGGCAAGTGTTTACCTGTACCGTCCAGCCTTGCAAGCGAACTTCTGGCCTCAACCAGGAGGCCCCATAGACGCTCCGGCCACTCCCATTTCGGAGGAAGTGGGTCGGGCAAGAATGCTACCGATACGTCGGGCGGGCCATTCGGAACCGGGACCAGCTTTCCCGGCATTGCAGCCGTAAATTCTTTTGGATCCACGTCCTTTAATCTAATTCAGGTAATTAAAGAAATCAATTAAATATTTTAATAGATTAATTACTATTAAAATTTCTTACATCCAACCCCTTGGTCGTTATCTAAGCTATTGAATACACACTAGTTGTTTAACATTATACAAAAATGACACCAAGCCGATGGCGGTTTTGCCTCGTTTCAAGTGTAAAAAGGAGCAGCAAAATCATGCTTAACCTGCCGGCTCGGCAACGCAATGCCGCCGCTACTTTTCCTCGCGGGATGCGCCGGCCGCTTCGGTGTGATGGCCCTCCTTCAATTCCGCGAGCATCTTCTGGATGGCGTTTCCCAGGTCGTGGGGAGTGCTGATTCGGTAGATTTTCCCGTCCAGGGATTTTGCAAGATGACCCAGCGAATCCGGGAAGAGGTTTTGCGGTCCATTCTCAAAATAAAAGAAGCCGGGCATTCCCGGATAACGGAACATCAACA
The DNA here is from genome assembly GCA_963783155.1 of uncultured Acidobacteriota bacterium. Taxonomy (GTDB): domain Bacteria; phylum Acidobacteriota; class Terriglobia; order UBA7540; family UBA7540; genus SCRD01. Next base: position 122,807 of record CAWANC010000024.1, read on the forward strand.
TCTCCCGGGGAACTTTTTTCATCCAGCGGAAGGAACGTCCAAGGATGATCACCGCGTCGGGCGGCGGCTGGGCGGTCAGTTGCTGGCTCGCCAGCTTTGCCAGCATCTGCGCCCACTCATTCTGCCTGCGCAGGGTTTCGACGGAAACGACCCCGAGGTTCAGCCCGCTAAATGCCCGATGCAGCCTGGCAAAGCCTGACGGCTGAAACGAGTCGGACTGATAGATCACCTGCTCCTGTTCCAGGCTGAAGGCCACCAGGCGCACGGACCGGCAGGGCACCTGCTGGAGCAGCGAGGAGAGAATCTGCAGCAGCATCATCTGGTACCGCGCTCCCAATCGCGCCGCTCGGGGATTGAAGGAGCCGGCGCTGAGCAGCACAGCCAGCCGCAGCCCGCCTTTTTGGCTCGGGCCGTTCCAGCGTGGGATGCGGAGGGAGGAAACCTGATGGGCTGCCAACGCCACCGGCACGGCTTTCTGACTGTGGTGTGAGACCTTGATCCGCCATGCCCGGCGGCAGGTGCGGTGGCGGGGGTCCGACAGAAGCACCTCCACGTGATAGCGCCCCTCGCCCACCGAAAAGCTCCCGCTGACCACAAAATCAACTTTGCGCCTGACTGGAACCCCCGGCAGCGGCTTCACAGGCAAACCCCGGAAGACGGCAGAGGTGCCCAGCAACACCGGAGCGCCACCCTCCGGCGTTACCCGAACCAGGATTGTAACCCGCGTTTTTCCCCCGCCAAACTCGCTGGAAGGGCACCTGATGCGGTAGCCGGCGTCAAAGTGGAAGGTAAAGTCGAGGACGGGGTCTTTCGCGCTCGATGGTGCAGTCCAAGCGCTCCGTTTGAGGGCTCTGGTCAAACAGGCGGCTGGCCGTCGCCTGTTGCCGCGGAGACAACAGCTTCTGCCCTCTGAGCGGGGCCGCCGATGGCAGGCTTGCAAGCATGGCCAGTCCCAGCGTGATGACAAAACATTTGCCCGGCTTTTGCCCCTGCATACGGCTGCTCCGGCGGAACGCCAACCCCGACCTATTTTTTCCAGGGCGGCGTTTCTGGCAGGAGTTTCTGGAATTCATCGATCACGCGAGTCTCGTATTCGCCGGCGTAAGTCTTGCCCAGGAAGCGGTCAATCGCTTCGTCGTGGAAGCGCTGCCACGATGCTTCCTCGTGGCCCGGGTTGATGGGGTAAAACAGCGCGTTGTTGGCGCGGGCGGCGTTCAGGTCGCCGGGAGCGTCGCCCACCATCAGCACGCAATCCTTCTCGTACTTGCCTTCCGTCGTCAGCTTCAGGTGCTCCTTCTTGCTGCCCATTTCCTGCCCGGCAATCACCTCTGCGTACTTGGCAATGTCATGCTCGCGCCATTCGCGCTCCAGGGCTTCGTTGGGCGTGGCGGAAACGCAGATGATGTCCGCCTGGCTCTGCAGCTTCTCCGCGCTCTCCCGGAAAAACGGAAAGGGGGGCACGCCTTCCACGACGTCGGCGATGGTGCGGTTGACGGCCAGGCTCCACTCGAGCGTCTGTTCCAGCACGGGATCGTGCGTTTTGTCCACTTCGGTTTTCAGCGCGGGATTGCCCAGCGGCACCCCGGAATCAATCCACGCCTGCAGCGTGGGCACCTCGGGAATCTTCACGCCGCGCCGCATGGGTTCCGGCCACTCGCGCAGAAGCTGGAAGGTCTTGGTCAGCGCCGGAAAACGGTTGGTACCCCGCCACTTCGAATAGAGGTTCACAAACTCCGCCGCCTCGCGCGCGTACTTGGAAATGGCCTGCAGCTTCCAGTACTTGATGATGTTGGGAATAAAACATTCCTTGTGCTTGATCTCCATGGAGTCAAACACGCAGCCGTCGGAATCAATGCCGACAAAGAATTTATGCTGCGGCCTGAAGGCAAGTAAGCTGGTCTTTGGGTGAACTCATCGTGTCATCTTTCCTTTGTGGAATTTGCTGAATTGTGAATCTTAACGCAATCGCAGCGGGGTGGGAAGGGTGAATCACGGCGGCCGTTTTTCGCCCGGGCCCGCACGCAGCGCAAACGCTCGCGCATGCCACTCGAGTTGTTCCTCTGGTTGGATTGCTCTTTATCGGTTAGCATGGTTGGCTTATTATCCACGGCAGAACTTTATAGGAGGTTCGTTCTCATGCGGTCAAGGGTCTTTCGGGTTGCGGTTCTTATTCTGCTGTGCGCGCCTATCGCTTTTTCCGCGCCGCCGGCCGGCCCCGCCGCTGAATTGCACACGCTCATTCAGGATGTCCGCACAGAGATGCTGCCCGAGCAGGCCATGGAGTACATGCGGAGCATCTATTCCACCGACCGCTGGTTCAACTTTGCCAAATTTCAGGAAACCGCCGACTATCTCAAGCTGCAGATGCAGAAGATGGGACTGCAGCAGGTGGAGATCGGCACGCCTCCGGCAGACGGCGTTACGCAGTTCGGATTCTGGACCATGCCAATGGCCTGGGACGTGAAAGAGGCAACATTGGAAATCGTGGAGCCGAAGGTTCCGGCCAGTCTTCGCGTGCTGGGCGACTACCGCAAGGTTCCCACCTCGCTGGGTGAATGGAGCGGGCCGACACCGCCGGGCGGCATTACAGCCGAGGTGGTGGAAGTGAAAGACTGGCCGGCAAAGAAGATCGCGCAAATGGACCTGCGCGGCAAGCTGGCGCTGACCGATGAGAACCCGGACGGAATCAAGTGGGCGCTGGCAAAAGCCCACGCGCTGGGCGCCATCGACTCAGGTACGGAAAATCCCAGCCTGCGGGACGGCCGCCAGTGGGTGAACGCCTGGGGCGACGACGGATGGGCCTTCATCAAAGGCAGCACTCCTCTCATCTGCTTCTCCATCCCGCCGCGCGAAGGGGACCTTCTCCGCAGGCTCCTGGCCCGCCACGGCAAGGTGCGCGTCAGGGCCGTGGCGGACACCCGCTATTACAACGGGGTCTACCCGTACACCACCGGCGTCATTCCCGGCACCGGGCAGGAAGAAGTGCTGGCGCTGGGCCACACGTCTGAACAGGGAGCCGAAGACAACGCCACCGGCGTGGCCGCGCTGATGGAGGCCATGGCAACACTCAACCGGCTGATTGAGTCCGGAAAACTGCCGCGGCCGCGGCGCACCATCCGGATTCTGGCCATGCCAGAGTTGTACGGGTCCATGCCCTACATCGCAAATCATCGCGAGCGGATTCAACGCACCATCGCCGCCTGGTGCCTGGACACGCCCGCCGGCCAATACGACATGCAGGGCACGGAATACACTTTTTACATGAACCCGGAGGTCGCCAGCTCCTACACCGACGCTTTTGTTCTGAAGCTGGCCGATGACTATTTTTCTGCGATCCATCGACTCTGGCATGAGCACCCCTACCTGACGGGCACGGACAGCTACCTGGGAGATCCCACCATCGGAGTGCCCACCGAGTGGGCCTACAGCGGCAGCGGAGTGGAAACCCACCACAACAGTGAAGATACTCCGGACCGCGTGGATTCCAGGTCGCTGCGGGATATCTCGATTGTGTCGGCAGCTTATCTCTACTATCTGGCCAACGCCGGGACACCGCAGGCCATGTGGCTGGCGGACCTGAGCCAGACTCGCGGCTACCGCCAGGTGCTGGATGCCGTTTCGCCTTTCCTCGACCGCATCGCAGATGCCGGCAGCCGGGAAGAACTGGGAAAACTTCTCCAACAGTCGCTCGACGAAATCGACTACAAGGTGGGACGCCAGACCCAGGCCGTCAATTCCGTTCTGCGGCTGGTTGCGCCGGAAGAACGGCAGGCGTTGCAAGCTTCTCTTGCGCCATTGTCCAACCATCTCGTCGAGTTCGGAAACCAGCAGGCCGAGCGCGTTCGCAAAGCTGTGGCTGAAAGGGCGCACCTGCTCGGCATCGAGGGTTCCGTCCAGCCCATCGCCGGGCCGGACCCGGAAGCCGCGGTCGCATCGCAAATCGTCGTCAAGCGCAAACGCTTTGGCACCATCCCTCTCGACCAGATCCCGCCCGACCAGCGTGACGGATATCCTTCCGGCGCCTGGTCCCTCGTTCCGATCACCGCCCTCTACTGGTGCGACGGGCAGCGAAATCTCGAGCAGGTCATCCACCTGACAAAAATGGAAATGGGTCCTGTCCGCTTCGATTTTGTGGGGTACTTCCGCTTCCTGCGCGACCACGGTTTTGTGGAATTCGTCAAAGGCAAGTAGTTCCGGCACGGGATTCGGATTCGATAAGAACCGGCAGGCGCCGCCATTCATTCCGTCCCCCGCTGTACCGGTTCGACCCGGCAGCCATCGAACCCGGAGGCGATAACCCATTCGTCGCATTATGACTGCTTACGAAATCTTTCATGACAGCGGGAAACATCTTGAGTATTCTGTCGCAACTTTGGTAAGCCTGACCGGTCTGCTTGCTTGGAGGGAGGACTCATGGGCAAAAAGATTTTGCCGTCACGCCGCAATTTTCTTCGCACAGCCTTTGGAACCGCCATCGCAGGAAGCGCGCTGGGCCTGCCCGGCGCCGAGGCATTCCCGGGCAAAGCCGTCCCGCAAACGGCGGATTCCACCGTGGTGGCGCGCGTCACCCTGGACCGCGAGCTTTATGACTACGGCACCGTGGTCAACGGCACCCTCTCTTTCCGTCTGCCGCCGGCCGGCCAGACGGAGATCGAATGGATTGACAGCCTGGGCCGGGTGGCCTGGCGTTCGGCTTTTCCTCCGCCTTCGTCCATGGGCAGCCCTCAACTTTTTTCCTTCCGCCTGGTTCCGGCGCTCACCTACCGCAACTGGATTCGGCTGAAGGTGAACGGCGTTCCGCAGGTGGAGGGAGCGAAATTTCTGCTTTCGCCGCCGCCCCGCGCGTGGGACGACTATCACGTGGTGAGCTGGGCCCACTACCCTGACGGTTTTTACGATCTGCTGCGCGAGTGCGGCGTGGACGCCACCATCGCCTACCGCAATGGCGACTTTTCAAGCATCCTGGACAACCATTTCAAATTTTACGTGGAGCAGATGGCCTGGGAAGTCTTCGCCATCTACCACAAGGACCAGCCGCTCTGGAAGGGCCTGGTCGCACAGGTGATGCAGGACCGCGACAACCAGAAGCTCTGGGTCCGGCAACCCTGCGTCAACGATCCCAAAACCGACGAGTACGTGCGCGATCACCTTCGGCGGTACGTGCGCCAGCACCGCGCTTTTCGTCCGCTCTTTTACAACATCGCCGATGAGCTGGGCCAGGCCGACCAGATCAGGCCCAACGATTTTTGCCACTCCGATCACTGCACCATCAAGTTTGCGGAGCACCTTCGGAAGCTCTACGGAACCCCGGGCGGCGTGGAACGAGAATGGCAAATCGGCCAGGAGATGACGCACTGGGATGATGAGGCTCTGCGCTCCGGCGCGGATTGGGAGAAGCGCGGCCTGATGATTTCCTACACCACCACCGATAGCGCTTTCGACTCCATTGCCCTGGCCGCCTTCCATGCCCGGTATGGCGGCGTCAAGAACTTCAACAAACAATGGGGCACCAGCTTCCCTGAACCGAGAGGCGTGGGGATGAGCGTGCATGACGAATGGGAACCGGTGATCGGCCTGGCCCGCGACACGCGATCCATCATGAACCTGACCGAGGAAGCCTTGTCCGACACGCTCGGCCCTCTGCCCAAAGCGAACGACCGCTGGGGCCGGCGCGCCGGATGGAAGGCCGTCCAGAAACCCACCAACTTCCAGACCTGGAGCCAGGTTCTGGACTTTCTGAAGCGCTTCTACAAAGAGCTGGGCGAAGTCCATTCCACCGAGGGCTGGAATGTTTCCGCCTGGTGCGACTTCCGCAACTTCATGGACGAGACGTTTGCCGACGCCATCCTGCGGGCGGCACAGGTCTGCAAGCAGGAGGACCCGCACGCTCTCTGCGCCACCGAGGGCGGGCAGTGCCCGTTTCCTTTCGGCTGGTACAACTATGAGCAGGTGCTGAGGGCGGTGGACGTCATCGAGCCTTACAACATCGGCAACAACGTGGAAGTCATCCGCTCGCTCAAGCCGGAAACCATCATGGTTTCGACGCACGGCTATGAGTACGACCCGAGCAAGCCGCTCACCGCGAACGACCGCCTGATGCAGAAGCGCGCCGTGCGCCCCATCTGGTGGGGCGTGTTCCATGCCCACCGCGGCAGCCTGATCTGGGACGACAACCTCAAGAATTACCAGTTTGTTGACAAAAAGACGCGGGAATTGACGCCGGCGGCTGAAACCTTTTCAGAAGTATTCCAGGAACTCCATCGTGGCATTCCGAAGCTGGTGATGAACTCACAGCGCACCCATGACGGCATTGCGCTCCACTATTCGCAGCCGTCCATGCAGGTCCACTGGCTGCTCAGCAACCTGAAGCACGCCCGCCAGTGGGTGGCGCACAGCGGAGGTGACCGTGGCAGCCACATCACCGCCGTCCGCAACGGCTGGACCAAGCTGATTGAAGACCTGGGCATGCAGTACAACTTTGTTTCCAACAAGCAGATCGAGGCCGGGAAGCTCACCAGCGGCGAGTACCGCGCTTTCGTCATGCCGCAGTCCCTGGCCATCAGCGCGGAGGAGGCCGAGCAGATTCGCCAGTTTGTCCACGACGGCGGCCTGCTGATTGCGGATTACCGCAACGCCGGCATGAATGAGCACGGGCGCGATCTGGGGCACGGCCAGCTCGACGATGTTTTCGGCATCAGCCGGACTCCGGCGTCTGCCGCGGCCGGGCAACCGGCCACCGCACAGGGCGTGGCGAATGCAGGCCCGCTGGAGCTGCAGGGAAGGCAACTCAAATTGCTGGCGCCCGGCGATCCGGGTGTCAAGGCCACCACCGGCAAATCGCTGGCGCAAAGCGGCGGCACGCCTCTGGTCATCGTCAACACCTTCGGAAAGGGAAAGGCGGTTTTTCTGAACCTTGAAGTCGCCGGCTATGCCTATCAGCGCCTGCAGGCCAGCCTGGATACCAGCCTGCCCGACCTGCTGGAAGGGGTGTTCGGCCTGGCCGGCATCACTCCCCGCCTGCGCGTGCTGGGCGCCGACGGCAAGCGCCTGCCGGGCACGGAAGTGGTGATCTACAAAAACGGCGGATGCGAGCATGTGGCGGTCTTCCGCAATCCACAGTTCGATGACGGAGGATGGGGCAGCTTTCCCACCCTGGAAGCGCACGAATGGGCCGGAAGCATCGATAATTCCCTGCTTGAAAAGAACGCCAAGGTTCATCTGGTTTGGGGCGAGGCCGCGCAAACGTACGACATCCGCCAGCGCAAGGATCTGGGCTCCGTCAAGGCCCTGGACGCCACGCTCGATCCATGGAGCCCGCTGCTCTTGACCCGGTCCGCACAGCCGCTGCCCGAGTTTCGGCTCGACGACCCGGGTGAAATCAAGGCGGGAGAGACCCTGGGCATCATCGTCCATAATGCCGCCCCGCTCCCCGAGGGAACGTCCCGCCTGGTCAGCATCGAAATCGACGATCCCTCCGGGAAGAACTACGGCATCTACTCGCGCAACCTGTCGATCCGTTCCACGCCGTTTCGGGAGTTCATTCCCATTGCTTTCAACGATCCGAACCGGACGCTGGAAAATTCGGGCGCGTGACGTTATGACAGGACAAACGGTCGAAATGCCCTTCGTGGTGACCGCCTGAGCCGCGGCTCTGAGCGACTCCCCGCAGAGTTGCCACGGATCGGTTCAACCGGATAGCAGAGAATGCGGTGGCGCGGTCCATCAGTATCGGTCTGCTGAACCCACCTTCCGCGCTGGAAGCCTCCGCCTGATCATTCCCTGAAATCGCATCTGCAAGACATGTAGGATGCGGGAGAGCAGTCCGCACAAACAGCAAAGCTTGTGTTGAATGATGGTTTCATAATATAAGAGAGGGGCTTGAACCGGCGCTGAGCTCTTGGGACAGTCTGAATCGAGTAAGTACAGAAGATTGGAGGGACGTTGGTAGCCCCAGGCTTCTCGAATTGATTCAGGATTGCACTGACGACTTTTTTCGTGCAGTTCCCTCAAATTTTTATAATTTCAACGTGCTCCGTCAGAGCCAGGCCGTAGAGAACTCAATTCGGCCGAATTCGTCATCGGGAACACACGAAAATTGATAGGCCCGAACCTGCCCCTTCGGTGTCTATGAGGCTGATGAGATCGGCAGCACGCTGCCACAACGTACGACAATGCCTAGAATCACAAAATTCCAGCCCATGGCTGAGATGGAACTTTCTCCGGGACGCCCGGAATTAATCCGTGAAGTCAATGTGCGCCGTCTGCTCCGCCTCCTGCAGTTGCACGGCCCGTGTTCGCAGGCTGATCTCGCCCGCATTTCCAGCTTGAGTCCGCCAACGGTATCGTTTGCGGTGGCGGACCTTCTGAAGAAGGACGTGGTAGAGAGAGTGGGTCCTGGACGGTCTGGCGGCGGAGGCCGTCCTCCGAGAATGCTGCGATTTAACACCGAGTTCGGTTATGTGGCTGGCGCTGAGGTCAGACCGTCGGAAGTGCGCCTGGCCCTTGCCGATCTCAGCGGTACGGTTTTGGGAAGATGGACTGGCCCCATGGCCTCCCGCGCCACTCCCATGCGCGCAGCCGGCCTGGTAGCATCGGGCATCCGGGAACTGATGGCTCAGCACGGCATTCCCGCTCAAAAACTTCTCTCCCTGGCGGCGGGGATTCATGGAATTGTCGACGCGCGGACAGGCGCTACGGATTCATTGCCACACTTTTCCCTGGCGTGGCGCCATGCCCCACTGCGCAGCCTGATCGAGGAAAGCGCCAAGGTCTCTACGGTTGTTGAAAACGAAGTCAACCTGGCCGCCATTGCGGAAAGCTGGATCGGCAGGGCTCGCGGGGTGAAGAACTTCGTTTTCATAACGGTCGGCGATGGCGTGGGCGCCGGCATCTTTATCAACGGAAGGCTGTATCGAGGATCGGCGTACGCTTCCGGCGAGATTGGTTTTTTTTACGTGCCGGGCAGCCGGGAAACCCCTCTGCAGAAGCATCAATTAGGTCCCCTGGAGGAGATGGCCAGCACAGCCGGCATTGAGCGGTCCTGGCGGGAAGTGTTGGCGCAACGTGACGGTTCCCGGAATTCGGGCGACAGGAATGCAAAAGCAGGCGAGATTCTCAGGCTTGCCCGGAAAGGCAATCGGGAAGCAAAGCGGCTCGTTCAACAAACAGCCCAGGCTTTTGCATGCGCCGTCGCCAATGTCTGCGCAGTCCTGGATTGTCCCCTGGTCGTGGTGGGAGGCTGTATCGGATCGGATCCCGGGTTCTTCGAACAAGTGCGCCGCAGGCTGGAGCGCAACGATTATCCACGCCCCCAGCTCGTGCTGAGCAGGCTGGGAGAAGAGGCCAGCCTTCTGGGCGCGGTCTGGCTGGCCTTGAGCGCGGCTGAAAGTATTGTCTTACGTTCCTCGCTGGGCGGATCGCTTTCACCCACGGATGGTTCAAATGTTCTGCAATCCTTTTTGGGTCTTGCTTCAAAAAAAAAATCAAATGCATCGATCAAGTTAGACAGAACAAGCGTCGGAGCCCGAAGCTTTGACCCAGCGTCTGGCTCCCCGGTTCAAGAGGGGCTTGCTTCGGTTTCGACCATCTGCAAATAAAGCTTGACAATCGCCCCCTGCCAATGGTAACCATGTAACATTAATTAGGGACCCTAATTAACCATTCAACGTTACGGCTTATTAAGGTTGGAGAAAGCTCGCGGGGCACACGGGCATCAATTTCGGTCGCAGCAAGACGGGAAGGCCGCTGAAGTTGGTCTACCTGCTGTTTGCTGTCGACCCTGGAACACAGGTCAGTGGTGCGTCAGCGGGAATGCAGCCAAGCCTGCCAACGCAACAGCAGGGGGGCAAGATTCGGCCTGGCAAGTTTTTTGATGGGGAGTTCAGGCTGGCGCTGGGCGTAATTTGAAGGCATTGGTATTGTCACGATCTCTTCCATGGTGTTGCAAGAGGTCCGGGATGAAGAGGGGTTGGCAAAATCAAAGTTTTAGTAATGGCTTTTCTCTGACCACTTTCCCTCGCGTGCGATAGCCGCAGGGGAATCTGCTTGCGCGTCGGGTTTTGGGACTCATTCGGCAAGGGGCTTCCTGCCGAGGTGGGTCCAGTCGCTTTTCGTCTCCAAAAAGTAAGCGCTATCTAACACGCAGTCTTGCGGCGATCGCTGTCGCGGGAGCGTGAGTTGTTGGCTTTTTTGAAGTTTCAAGGCATCACCCGTTAAGACTGCGAGACAGCGAAATTCGATTTGTGTGGGGGAGATTATGTACATTGGTTTAAGAAGCAGAAAGGTCAGTGTTTTCACTATCCTCCTGCTGCTTGCTGTTGCTCTGACCTTTAGTTCCCGGCTGGGGTGGGCGCAGACAGGTCTTGCCACACTCAGCGGAACGGTAACAGATCAATCAGCCAGCATCATTCCAGGCGTCAGCGTTACCGCGACCAATACCAGTACCGGCGTCAGTTACAGATCAGAAAGCAACACTTCGGGGGCTTACTATATCGGCGCGCTGCCCCCCGGTCCGTACAAAATCACTGCGGAAAAGACCGGCTTCAAGCAGTGGACCCGCACCGTACAACTGGAAGTTTCCCAGAATGCCAGCATCGATTTCCGGATGGAAGTCGGCAGCACCACAACGGTGGTGGAAGTGACGGGCGCGCCTCCGATTCTCAACACGACCGGCACGGCAGTGGGAGACGTCAAGGATTATCAGCGCATCAACCAGCTCCCGCTGAATGGCCGGGCGATCGGCAACCTGTTCCAACTGACACCTGGAGTTGAAGGCGGCGCCGGCGGCGCGCGCGTCAACGGCATGAAGGTCGGGTCCCTGGGTATCACCGAGGACGGCATCACGGAGCGCGACCGCTTCGGCGGCGGCATGGTGCGCATCCAGCCCGACATTCAGGACGTCCAGGAATTTTCGGTGGACAGCAGCGGCAGCGACGCCAAATATGCGAATCCATCCACGGTGATTATGAAGACGCGAAGCGGGACCAATCAACTGCACGGCGAGATCTTTGAGACCAACCGCGACGCCACGGGGGCGTTGCAGGCGCGTCTTCGCCAGCAGCCCGGCGGCACCTCCTATCCCAAGGACATCCGCAATGAGTTCGGCGGCAACGTGGGTGGTCCGGTCGTGATCCCGCATGTTTACAACGGCAAAGACAAGACCTTCTTCTTCTTCTCCTATGAAGGCTACAGGGAAGTGGGCCGTGCCAACAGTTACGGCGGCATCGCTCCCACGCCAGCCATGTGGAATGGCGACCTCAGCAACGCCTACGATTCCGGCAGCGGCGAACCGATTGTCATCTATGATCCTCTCACCACCGATGCGAACGGCCAAAGAACAGCTTTCGCCGGAAACATCATTCCGAGCAACAGGATCAGTGACATTGCCAAAACCCTCCAGGCCATAACGGCGCTTCCGACCAATAATTCCAACCCGTATGTTGCCAACAACCTGGAAAGCGTCTACCCCACGTTCAACACCCAGACCAAGCTGACGGGCAAGGTGGATCAGAACTTCAGCGCCAAGGACCGGCTTTCCGTCCGGTGGTCGCGGCAAACGTTGTATCAAACTCAGTCTGGCGGCCTTTACGGCAATCCGCGCAATTGCCCCGACTGCGGCGGCTCCAGGCGCGCAAACTCTGCTGTCACCAACGTCGGCGTGGACTACACGCGCGCGATTTCAAACACCATGCTCAACCAGTTGATTCTCGGCGCTCTGCGCACGCCTACCAGTTCCGGAACGCTGGGCGACAACACCAACTGGGACGCCAACCTCGGCCTGCCCAACCCCTTCGGAGTTAACGGATGGCCCACCATCTATGCTGACAATTTCCCCTGGGATGCTGACAACCGGAAAGACGAGAATCTCACCCAGTACGACGTAGCTGACAACTTCACCTGGATCAAGGGAAACCATACCCTTGAATTGGGCGGGGCTTATGCCAAGTACCAGGACAATATTCGCGAACTTCAGCAGTCCATGGGGTCGGACAACTTTGGCGGCGAATGGACCTGCCAGTTTGATCCCGTAGCCGAATCGTGCCTGCCGGACACGGGCGATGGATTTTCCGGGCTGCTGCTGGGTCTTCCCGACTACCTTTCCAACCAGTACAACCGCGGCTATTTCTACTTCCGCCAGAACCATTTTGACTGGTATTTCAACGACAAGTGGAGAGTGACCTCGCGCCTGACCCTCAGCCTCGGCGTGCGCTGGGACAAGTGGACGCCCTACTCCGAGAAGCAAAACCGCCTGGTCACGGCGCCGCTCGATTCCATCCTCAACAGCTTCCAGGTGATTACGCCGGGCAGCAACACCATCTCTTCGCTGCCGGGAATCCCTCCTTCCGTTCTGCAATCGTGGTCAAACAGAGGCCTCGGCTACAGCACCGCCGACGCCTATGGATACCCCAGCAACCTGTTCGCCGCGGACAACAACAACTTTGGCCCCCGGCTGGGCGCGGCCTTCAAGATCGATGACAAGACGGTCATTCGAGGTTCGTATGGCGTCTTCTTCTGGCCGACGCCGCTCTCCCAGATCCTGCAGACATCGAGGACCAACCCTCCGTTGAATTTGAGGTTCTCGAACCAGTTCCTGGGCCCGGACGCTTTTGGAGAAGGGAACCCTCCTAATTACAATTACATGATCAGCAGCGTACCTTCGGCAAACAACTTCCTGCCCAACGCCAACGTGGACACCGTCGGGGTTGTTCCGCTTCCGACTTCAGCTCAGAGCATCTTCCCTTACGATGGGCGAAACTGGCAGAACGACAAGATGCAGAACTGGAACATCACACTGGAACGGCAGCTTCCCTACCGTTCAACCTTGCGGGTCAGCTACATCGGGAACCACGGAAGCAATCTTGACCAGCGGGTTAATTTGAACGACCGGCTTCCCCAGATCGTCTACGCACAGAATACGGGCGAGGCGCCGAAGTCCAACGCGCTCTTCAGCCAGTACAACCTCGACTATCTTCGTCCGAACCATAACTGGAACGTACCTTATGGCTACGGCGCCACCAACGGCATATCCAATTCCCAGTTGATCCAGGCCCAGGTGGAGCACAAGTACCACAACGGCACGGTCTTCCAGTGGTACTACGTGTATGATCACGGGCTAACCACCACGGATACCGGCGGGTTTTCGTCAGGCAACCTTGGAGGCTTCAACTCCGGCGGCGGCGGCGGCGCAATCCCTGAGAACAGCGACCTCCTCAGCCAGCCGAACCTTTCGTTCCAGCAACTCCGGAAGCTGGTTTACTTCAATATGACCACCATTCCCGTCCAGCACTACGGATGGAACGGCCTGGTTGACCTGCCCTTCGGCAAAGGCAAAAAGTTCCTCAGCGGCTCCGGCGGGGCCCTGAATCAGCTTGTCGGTGGCTGGCAGGTTGCCTTTATCGGCGACTGGAGGTCCGGCTTCTGGCAGAGTGTCAACACAGGTCTCGTTCAAACCGGGGACCCCAGGCTCAGCCCCGACCAGCGCCTCCAAATGAACTACGGCGGCAAACAGCAGGAACTGTGGTTCGCGGGCAATGTCGATATGTCGCAGGTCCAGAGTGTCCAGGGCGGCATGCAGGCCCTCACCAACCTGGTGGGCGCAGACGGCCGGAAAGTCGTCACCCCTTATGGTCCCGACTGTAATGGGAGCTTCACCGGAAACATCGCTGTTACGCTCGCCAATGATACCTGCTTCAACGCTCCTACAAGCGACTTCTACAACGGGAGCCCGAGAGCCGCGATCATCGGTCCGAGCGCCTTGACCATGGACGCTTCCATGTTCAAGAACTTCAGCGTCGGGGAACGGCTGAAGATCCGTTTCACGGCGGATTTCTTCAACGTTCTCAACCACCCAACCAACAACAGCCCGAACAGTTCAACGGGTCTGATTGACCTTTCAACGCAGGCTAACGATCCACGGCTCATGCAGTTCTCGCTCCATGTATTGTTCTAGGCTTGCGTTCGCATCACTCAAGAGCCCCGGGCATTCATCGCCCGGGGCTCTTGACCCTTCACCTTTATTCAACGCAAAATAATGGAATCGAAAGCAGGGCAGCGCAGAAGCGCCGCTGGCGCCGTCTGCGGTCCTTCTTCGCGCAGATAAAGCCGACGGTCCCAGACCGCTGCTAAAGAATCGGACCGATGGAAAAGAAACCGCCATTTTTCTGGTTCGTGTTCGTCGCACTTCTGTGTGCAAGTCTTCCCTGCCTCACCGCTGCGCCGCAAAGCTCCTCGCCGGCGGAAAATGTTCTTCTCAAGCAAGGTATTCAACTACTCGCAGAAGGAAAATACGACCAGGCGATCTCAACGCTCAGCAAGTGTAAGCAGGAGTCGCCGCGTGATCCAAGGCCTTACTTTTACGCAGGCATGGCCTTCACGCAGGCAGACAAACTGCCTCCCGCCGCGCTGGAACTGAAGGAGGCGGTGCGCCTGGCGCCGAAGGACCCCGTCTACCGGATTTTTCAGGCCAACGTATACTCCCGCCTGAGGCAGAAAACCGCTGCGCTCGACGCGCTGTCCATCCTTGAAGGGAGCGACTCCCTGAAGCAAATTCCCTCCCCCTGGTTGTACATGCTGTCCGATGTTTACTTTCGTCTCATCCAGCCGGACCAGTCGCTCCAAGTCCTCAAGATCCTTCAGGAGCGCGACCCAGACGATCCCCGGACCAACTACGAACTGGGCAAGGTTTACTCCTATTGGGATCAGTTTGACCAGACCATCCACTACTGCAGGAAGAGCATTCAGGAATCTCCGGTGAACCCCAACGCCTATTTTGAACTGGGCAAGGCGTACTATCAGCAAGGTGATCTGCCTTCGGCCAAGCAGGCTTTTCTGCAGGCTGTCCGGCAAGATAAAGACAATCCCGAATTTCTCCTCAAACTGGGCGATACGTGTCTGGCCATGCGTGAAAGTGCCGAGGCCATCAAGTATCTGAAACTGGCGGTACCCCTCGCCGACTCCTTTCCGCGAATCTACTATGTTCTGGGACGTGCCTATCAGCGCCAGGGCGACCGGACCGATGGCGACGCGTACATGAAAAAGTTCCAGGAAATCCTTACGGCTCAGTCGGCCAGTAAAGAAAGGACCATATCGGTCGACCGGCTGATCATTCTCGGCCAGGTCGCTCTGGACGCCGGAAAGACAGAAGAAGCACGGTCGTTGTTTGAACAGGCTGCAAAAGCTGATCCGCACCGCTGGGAAGCTCAGGGTTATCTGGCAGAAATGTGTCTCGACTCCGGCAAATTACAGCGCGCTTACAGCCACTTGGCCTGGATGCAAAAAATCTATCCGGAGTCCGTGGTGAGCAATTACCTGATGGCCCGGTACTGGGTCCTCAAAAAGGACTACAAGCAGGCTTTGCCCTTTGCGTTGAAAGCCAGGACCACCATGCCCGACAACTCCGAACTCCGCACCCTGCTGGCCGCCATCTACTCGCACCTGGGTGAAAACGGCAAAGCCCGGCTGGAATCGAAGGCGGCGACCCGCCTGGCGACGGACAGCGCCCACGCGCAGCAGGACGCCGAGCAGTTGAAAACTCCCAGGCGGGAATACACTCCCGCTCAGCCGCCGCAGTGAAATCGTCTTTTTCAACCAGCCTCAGCCGGGCTTTCCAAGGCTGCCGGGTAGACACTCAGCAGCAGCTTCAGGGGCGCCGCCGATGGCGCCTTCAGCGTTTCGCCTGAAATTCAAACCGCCTGCGCCCCCTGCGCGATTATTTTTTTTATTTAATATTTACTGCCGGCACGGCGGCGGGTATTTCTCAAAACGCAGTTCACTGAGAATCCAGAATCGGTTAGAATCTGAATAACATGTCAGTTGGCGGGGGGCTTTTGCTTTCCTGACGGCTTTCTTGTCGCGCCCTGGACAAGCGGCCCACACCTGCTGTGAATAAATTGAAGATTGAGGCGATGCCAGTGACTGATGCGCCGGGCGGGCAGGCTGATCCTGCCCAAACGTGGTACAAAGACGCGATTGTCTACCAGATCCATGTCCGCGCTTTTCAGGACAGCAACGGCGACGGGATCGGCGACTTTCGTGGTCTCACCCAGAAACTGGATTACATTCAGGAATTGGGCGCTACCGCCATCTGGCTTCTCCCTTTTTATCCCTCCCCTTTGAAAGACGACGGATACGATATCGCCGATTACTTCAGCGTCCATCCCAGCTACGGAACCCTCGATGATTTCAAGGTGTTCCTGGACGAAGCCCATTCGCGTGGGTTGAGGGTGATCACGGAAGTGGTGGTGAATCACACTTCAGACCAGCACCCCTGGTTCCAGCAGTCCCGCAGTTCGACGGACAATCCCTATCGCGACTGGTACGTCTGGAGCGAAACGGACGATCGCTACCGGACCGCGCGCATCATCTTTGTCGACACGGAAATGTCCAACTGGGCCTGGGACCCCATTTCCAAGTCTTATTACTGGCACCGCTTCTTCAGCCACCAGCCCGATCTGAATTATGACAATCCGCAGGTTCGTGAAGAGGTGTGGAACGTCATGAAATTCTGGCTGGAGATGGGCGTCGACGGCTTCCGGCTGGATGCGGTCCCTTACCTGGTGGAGCGGGAAGGCACGAATTGCGAAAACCTTCCTGAAACCCACGAGATCCTGAAAGACCTTCGCAGGCGGGTCGACGAAAATTTTCCCAACCGCATGCTTCTGGCGGAGGCCAACCAGTGGCCTCAGGACCTGAGCCCTTACTTTGCCGATGGCAATGAATTCCACATGGCGTTCCACTTTCCGCTGATGCCCCGGATGTTTATGGCCATCAAGCTGGAAGACCGCAAACCCATCATTGAAATCCTCCAGCAGACGCCCCAGATTCCCGACAATTGCCAGTGGGCCATCTTTCTTCGCAACCACGATGAGCTGACGCTGGAGATGGTCACCGACGAAGAACGCGACTACATGTACGACGCATACGCGCGGGATAAGATCGCCAAGCTCAACGTCGGAATCCGCCGCAGACTGGCGCCGCTGCTGGAGAATGACCGCCGGCGCATCGAGCTGATGAACGGCATGCTCCTCTCGCTCCCCGGCACCCCCATCATTTACTACGGGGATGAAATCGGCATGGGTGACAACATCTATCTGGGTGACCGCAACGGCGTCCGCACGCCCATGCAGTGGAACGGCGGCTGGGACGGCGGATTTTCAACCACCGACCCCGAACGCCTCTATTCCCCTTTGATTTCAAACGCCGTGTACGGCTACCAGGGCATCAACGTGCTGTCCCAGCAGCGCTCGGAGCATTCGCTGCTCTCCTGGATGCGGCGGATCGTAAAATTGCGCAAGGAGCGTTCAATCTTTGGACGTGGAACCATCGAATTTCTGGATCCGGAAAACCACCGCGTCCTCGCTTATATTCGCGAGTGGCAAAACAGCCGGATCCTGGTGGTCAACAATCTTTCAAGTTCCGCCCAGGCGGCGGAGCTCGATCTCAAGCATCTGCGGGGATATATCCCCATTGAAATGTTTGGAGGCAATCCGTTCCCGCGAATCGGAGAGCTTCCTTACATGTTAACACTGGGTCCGTACCAATTTTACTGGTTCCGGCTGCGTCGGTTTTAACTTCTCAGGCCTTCAGAGAACAATGAGGCGCGGTCAAGGACCCCGGAGGAACAGCATTGGCCGAGGAAACTTTTCTCTCGGACGAGTTTGTCCGCAGGCTGTCGGCTGTCGGCGAAGTGGACATCCTCGTCGCGGTGCCCACCTTCAACAATCGGGGCACCGTCGAACAGGTGGTCAATGCCATCCAACTGGGGCTGGTGAAGCATTTCCCCCGCGAGCGCGTTGTGCTGATCAACCCCGACGGCGGGTCCAATGACGGGACTCCCGAAGCCGTCAAAAACGCATCCGTTCCGGACTTCCGTGCCCTGATTTCTTCAAGCCCCCTGCGCACCATCCACCGGATTTCAACCACCTACGGCGGGGTCGACGGAAGGAGCAACTCCTGGCGCATCATTATGGCTGCGGCAGACCTGCTGAGGGCCAAGGCCTGCGCCGTGCTTTCGCCCGATCTCGAAAGCATCACGCCCGAGTGGATTGAGGCGCTGGTCCGCCCCATCTACAAGGAACAATTTGACCTGGTGACTCCCATCTACCATCGGCACAAGTACGACGGCCTGCTGGTCAAGAACATCATTGCCCCCACCATTCGCTCCGTTTACGGCGTAAAGGTCCGCGAACCGGTAGGCAGTGAATTTGGCTTCTCCGGCCGTCTGGCGTGCCACTACATGGAACAAGATGTCTGGCACGAAGAATTTGTCCGTGCCCGCACGGAAATCTGGATGACCACCCGGGCCATTGCGGACGGGTTCAGGCTGTGCCAGTCGTTTCTGGGCCCCAAGATCCATGCCCCGGAATCCTCAGCCCAGAACATTGTCGCTACCATTCAGGACACCCTCGGGGCCCTGTTCCGTTGCATGGAAGACCAGCAGTCCTACTGGGTTTCCCGAAGCGAGCCGCCCCAGCCGGTGCCGGTCTTCGGCTTCGAATACAGTTCCGGACTCGAGCCCCGGCGCATCAACAGGAAAAAGATGCTGACCATGTTTCAGAACGGCGTCAGCCAGCTGGCTCCGATCCTCGAATCCATCCTTTCAGCAGAAACACTCGGGGAAATCCAGGGGGTCTCGCAACAGGACGAAAAACACTTCCTTTTCCCAGACGAACTCTGGGTGAAGACCATTTATGAATTCGCCGCTTCTTACCACCACTCGGTCATGAACCGTGAGCATCTGCTCCAGGCCCTCACGCCCATCTATCGCGGGCGCATCTGTTCGGTCGTCCTGGAGAGCCAGCGCGCGGACGCTGAGCAAATCGAAAGACGCATTGAGGCCCTGGGCCAGGAATACGAAAAGCTGCGGCCTCAACTGGTGGAAGAGTGGTCTCGGAAAGCGTGAGGTGAATGATGGGACAACTGGTTTTCAACACTCTCAGTCAGACGCTCGGAAATTTCTTCACCGCGGTAGCCTTGTTCCTGCCGCGCATCCTGTCGATGCTGGTCATCATTGCGGCAGGCTTACTGGTGGCCCTCATCCTCAAAGTGATCGTCCGCAGGATCTTCGGCATCGCGAGCTTCCGGAAGTATTGCGACTCGGCGGGGATCACCCAGATGATGCGCAAGGCCGCTCTGCCGCCTCCGGTCGAGTTCCTGGGCCAGGTGGTGTTCTGGGTGGTCTGGATCGTCTTTATCGTCCTGGGGGTCAACGCCCTGGGAATCAGCGCCCTGCGGGAACAGATCTCCAGGTTCTTCATGTTCCTCCCCCAGATCTTCGTGGCCATGGTGGTACTGTTCATCGGATTGCTGATCGCCAATTTCTTTTCCCGCGCCACCCTGCTGGCCGCCACCAACGCCAATTACCCTTCCGCCAGGCTGCTGAGCAGTCTGGTCCGCGTCCTCATCATCGTTTTCTTTGTCACCATGGCGCTGGAGCAGATCGGCCTGGGGCGCCGCGTGGTCCTCATCGCCTTTTCCATCGCCTTCGGCGCCATGATGATGGGCACCGCCATCGCCTTTGGACTGGGCGGCCGCGACGTCGCCAGGCGGTTTCTGGAAAGACAGTTCCTGCAGAAAGAGGAAACCGCTGAAAAAGACGAGGAGATATCACCTCTCTAGGGCAGTGCGTCGTAATTCCCATTACGCATCGTGAAGCCGTTCTTGGAGTGCGGTAGCGCCAGCTACCGCCATGGAATTGAAGAAGGCGGCGCCAAGCCGCCGCACTCCAAGGCCTGCGGCGTGAGTAAGCATCTGTTAGCCGCACTAGGGTAGCTGTACCTGGCGGGTCCAGGGGGCACACCCTGCGGCCCTGGCGAAGAACGCCTGGCTCCCCTGCGTTTTCAACCTGCTATAATATTTCACCGGAGGCAGTCACGCTCGCCATGAAATTAGGAATTGATTTCGGCACAACCCGGATGGTGGCCGCATTTGTGGACCGCGGCAACTATCCCGTCGTGGTCTTTGAAGCGCCGGACGGAAACTCGTTTGAATGGTTTCCGCCGGTGGTGGCCGTGAAGGGCCGGGAGAGGCGCTACGGATGGGAAGCCTGGGCGGCGCAGGAAGAGCCCGGCTGGACGATGGTGCGTTCCCTCAAGCGCGGCCTCGATTATGCCGGCCCCGCCACCCTGGTCCAGATCGGCGATCAGCAGATTCCCATGCAGGACCTGCTTCGCGAACTGGCGGCGGCCCTCCGAAAAGCTCTGACGGAGAGTTCCACCCTGCCGGCCGGAAAGGACGAGACGCTTGACGTGATGCTCGGCGTCCCGGCCAACGCCAACAGCAACCAGCGTTTTCTCACCGCGGAAGCGTTCCGGCAGGCGGGCTTCAACGTGCTTGGACTTCTCAACGAGCCCTCGGCCGCCAGCATCGAGTTTGGCCATCAAAAGCGCACTTCGCACCAGTTCAGTGAAAAAATGCGCATCCTGGTTTACGACTTTGGCGGCGGCACCTTTGACGCCTCGCTGGTGGAACTGGGCGAGCGCGAGCACGTGGTCATTTCTTCCGAAGGCATTCCCACTCTCGGCGGCGACGATTTTGACGAAGTGCTCGCCGGCCTCGCGCTGGAAGAAGCCCGCATCAGCGTGGTGGACCAGGACAGCCTCTCGCAGGCCGAAATGTTTCGCCTGCATGAGGAATGCCGCCAGAAGAAAGAAAGCCTCCACCCCAACACCCGGCGGATTGTGATCGACCTCGGCAACGTGCGCGCGGGCTGGCCCCAGGTGACGGTGGCCATCGCTGATTTTTATGACCGCTGCCGGCCGCTGGTGGAAGAAACCCTGCACGCCACGGAAGATCTTGCTGGGAACACAAGGCATCACTCCCGGCGGCGCGCCGCACGCCGAAGAGCAGCGCGCTGGAGGCGCTTTACATGACCGGCGGGGGCAGCGAACTGCCGCTGGTGGGCCGCATGCTTCGCGAGAGTTTTGGGCGGCGGGTGCGGCGTTCGGCTTATACGCGCGCGGCCACGGCCATCGGACTGGCCATCCAGGCCGACGCCACCCAGGGCTACGTCCTGCGCGACAAATTTACCCGGCACTTCGGGGTGTGGCGCGAGGCAGAGGGGGGCCACCGCATCGTCTTCGATCCGCTGTTCACCAAAGGCACGCCGCTGCCCGGCCCCTCCGATCCGCCGCTGCTCAATTCCCGGCGCTACTTCCCGGTCCACAACATCGGCCACTTCCGCTATCTGGAATGCACCCATCTGACCGACGACGGCCGCCCGGCGGGCGACATCACCATCTGGGACGATATTCGCTTTCCTTTTGACCCTTCGCTGCGCGACCATGCCGCGCTGGAACAGGTTCCGGTGGGCTACCTCACCAATGGGCACCGTCCGGAAGCGGAAGAAAGCTACGCCTGCGACCGCGGCGGCGCGGTGACGGTGACTATCGCCAACCTGGCGGAAGGTTACAACCGGAACTACCGGCTGGGACGCTGGGCCACTTCTGAAGCCCTGGTGGTGCCCGGCCGCAAAAAGACGCGCAGCCGGCGGGGACAGGCATCGGGACAGTAATTTCATGTAACCCGGGCGGCTTCTATTACACCACAGCCCTCTCCGAGGCGAGAGTGTAGCGCAGACCTCCGGTTTTGAAGTCTGCGGTTCTTCTCAAATAAATAACAAGCCCTCTCCCGGGGGAGAGGGTGGTCCCGCTTGGCGGGGCCAGGTGAGGGGTCTTTTGTATCCCAACACTGAGCAGACAACGGGGTGGCGCATACGTCGCGGTTCTTGCGATGTATGCGACGGGCTGGCACTCCCATCGCGCTTTTCGCAATGCCGGGCTTTCAGGAGGGCACGGCTTCAGCCGTGCCATTACAGTTGCGGATGAGCAGGCGGCTTTAGCCGCTGAAGCACGTTGGCTGATATAGACCGGGTGGCCATCTCAAATAAATGACGTGCCCTCTCCCAGGGGAGAGGGTACCCCGCAGCGCGGGGCGGGTGAGGGGACTTTTTGACCCCTCGTCCCCATCACTGAGGAACAGAAAATGCGAATTGCCATCGGCGCCGATCACGCCGGCTTCACCATGAAGAACGATATCTCAGCCCTGCTTCGCGAGCTTGGGCACGACGTTCTTGACCTGGGGGCGCACCAGCCCGACCCTTCCGATGATTACCCGGATTTTGCCGAGGCGGTTGGAACGGCCGTCGTTGAGGGCAAGGCCGAGCGCGCCGTGCTGATTTGCGGCAGCGGCGTCGGAGTCTCGGTAGCTGTCAACAAATTCCCCGGCATCCGCGCCGCCGTTTGCCACGACGCCTATTCGGCCCACCAGGGAGTTGAGCACGACAATATGAACGTGCTCGTTCTCGGCAGCCGCATCATCGGTTCCGAGCTCGCCCGCGAACTGGTGCGGGTCTACATCGCCGCCCGGTTCTCCGGCGATGAACGCCACCTCCGCCGCCTCGCCAAAGTGGACGCTATCGAACGCCGCTATCTCGCTTCCAAATCCGCCCCATCGCAGTAGCGTAGCGCGAACCTCCGGGGTCCTTCCGGTTGAAGCTCGCTCGCGGGGCTGTATCCTGGCGCCATTTCAGAGCTCCGGCGTTCTTTCCTTTTCGACCGTTATTTCCTTGTCAAGGTGCGTCTGCTCAAGGCGGGCCGTAAGGCACTGCGCACGAAGGCCGCCGTTTGCACTGTCGCTTGGCTCAGGCCCCAAACGGTGGTACGCTTTCAGCCAGGAGGGTCATATGCGCAACCTTCGTATCCTTTTATTGTCATTGGCAGTTGCCTTCTGTGCCGCCGGCATGAACGCCTGGGCCCAGCGGGGCGGTGGCCACGGTGGCGGTGGTTTCCACGGCGGCGGCGGTGGTGGATTCCATGGCGGCGGCGGTGGTGGATTCCATGGCGGCGGCGGTGGTGGTGGATTCCATGGCGGTGGCGGCGGTGGTGGATTCCATGGCGGCGGCGGCGGCGGTTTCCACGGCGGCGGCGGATTCCGTGGCGGTGGGAGCTATCGTGGCGGCCATGGAGGAGGAAGCTTCCGCGGTGGGAACAGCTTCCGCGGCGGTGGTGGATTTCACGGCGGCTTCGCGCGCGGCGGCGGTGGATTCCGCGGTGGTAATGGATTCCGCGGCGGCAACGGGGGAAGATTATACGGCCGCGGCGGTTATGGCGGCGGCGGTTTTCGCGGCGGCTACGGCGGCAGAGGATTCTATGGCGGTGGTTACGCCAGCAGAGGATTTCGCGGTGGTTATGATGGCTGGGGATATGGGCGCGGCTACCGCGGCTGGGGCTATGGACGCGGCTACGGCGACTGGGATGATTATTGGGGCTTCAACTTCGGCCTGGGATATTGGCCCGGGTACTACGGGTCCGATTGGGGATATGGATATTCGTACTACCCGTACTACTCGTATTACAATCCTTACTATTCGTACTACCCGCCCTACTACACACCTAACGGGTGCTACCCGAACGGCCCCTACGATTGCTACGCGTCCGGGTACGGCGCTGCTTATGATCCGCCCGACCCTTCGCCGTCTGCATACGCATATTCCCAGGGAAGCGTTCAGCCGGCAACACGCGCTCTGGATGCCGACGGACAGTGGCACCGGTTTGGCTCACAGCAGGCACCGGTAGTGCGCGAGGCCTCAGCTCGACCCGCGCCGCGTGCTCAGCCACCGAACCCGGCGGACCGTTACACCGCTCCCATAGCGGATGGCGAGTGGCACCGCTTCGGCCCCGCTCAGGTTGTGCGCGTCGCTTCGCCTCAATCGGCGTCGAAGTCTCAGGCACCCGCACCGGCCGCGACTTACAGCGCTTCTCTCGCGGAGAGCCGATAGCCTGTCTTCGGGTCGCGCATACGTCGCGTCGTTGGCGATGTATGCGATTCGGTCGCCTTTCGTGCGCTTTTCCTCTGTGAACTCTGTACCTGGAAAAATTCGCTCACGGAGGATGCGGAAGCTCTCTGTGTCCTCTGTGTTAAAGCTCGTCCCCACATCGGGTATCTCGGGTGGCGCCTACGTGGCAGCTTCTGCCATGTAGGCGATTCCAGGGCGGAAAATGCTCCCGCGCCTTGCCGGAGGCATTACTAAGGACAGGCGCTCCGGATAAGACGCGGAGCGGCGACAGACTTTAGCCCATGGCCACCGACCTCGTCGGGGTAAACTCCAGCCATGGGAAAACGGAATACAATCAGCCCACCCAGCCCCGGCAGGGGCGAAAGAATCCATTAAAAATTATGCATTTACATCTAACAGATTGATATAAAATGTTATAATCATTAGTTAGGTGCCCGACTAATATGCAGCCTCAAACCTCAACTTCCGGTCGCCCTCGCCACCCCACCCGGGCCAGACTGGTAGAGGCCGCACGCCGTCTCTTCTGGGAGCGCGGTTACGAGGCCACCAGCCTGCAGGACGTTCTGGGCCGTGCCCGGGTCAAATCCGGAAGCCTCTATTATTTCTTCCGAACCAAAGAAGACCTGCTTCTCGCCGTTCTCGACCATTACGTTGACCTGTTGTGGCCCGCCGTCATCGAGCCCGCCTTTGGCCGCACGGCCGATCCCATCGAGCGGATCTTCTCCATCCTCAACGGCTATCGCGAGGGCTTGATTTACACCGGCTTCACCCACGGCTGCCCCATCGGCAACCTGGCGCTGGAAGTCAGCGATGAGTCTCCGCGCGCCCGTGAAAAGATTGCCCGGAATTTCGAGGGCTGGCGCAAGTGGATCAGGAAGTGTCTCGATGAAGCGTCCGATCGTCTGCCGCGCGGCACAGACGGCGAGAGAATGGCGATGTTCGTCCTGGCAGTGATGGAAGGCGCGGTGATGCAGGCGCGGGCCCACCACAGCCTGGAGCCTTTTGACGCTTCGGTCGAGGAGCTGCGGCAATACTTCAATCGGCTGCTCGCGGAAGGCGCGCGCGAGCGTGCGCCGAAGCTGCAATGATCCGCGAAGTTCTGCAACCTGAAGGCCGAGGGGCGGCCTGAGAAAAACAAGGAGGGCTTCGAAATGAAAAAAATGGGGCTCACCGTCATCACGGACCATCAGCTTTCAGCCCCGGGGAATTACAGGCTGGGGTTCCAGGCGATTTCCCACAGGTGGCCGTCCGGGTCCTGGAAATAGCCGTGATAGCCGCCCCAGAATGCTTTCTGAGCAACCTTGACGATCTTGGCGCCGGCCCGCCTGGCCTGTTCCATGATGGCGTCCACCTGCTCCGGGCTGCCGGCGAGGTAGCCGATGCTGAATTCGGTGGGGCTCGGCGGAGCGCCGGGAATCTCTGCATCGCGGGCAAGGTCGGCGCGCGGATAGAGAGCGAGCTTCATCCCTCCCTCGAGATCGAAGAAGACCACGGCGCCGTGCGGGAATTCTTTTCCCACAATCCCTTTGGTCGCAAGGCCCATGCCGTCACGATAGAATTTCAGCGACCTTTCCAGATCGTCCACGCCTAATGTGAGGATGGTGAATTTCGGTTCCACAGTCTGATTTCTCCTTTGCCGGCGATCATGCGCCGCACGCGCATCCTGCCCGTGAAGAGCCATGGCCAGGCCCGCCCTGAGCGAAGCGAACGGGATGGCCGTGCAAAAATTTTGCCAAGCACGGCCAATGCTTTCTTGTCCGTGCGCGTTTTGGCGGGTGGCGCCCCACCGCAGGATTTTAGCAGGGTAGGGGAGGGCTTGGCCCTTCCGTTGGGGGAAAAAAGATGCGGGAGCCCGGAGGACTCCCCTACAAAGTCTCAGTTCCGGCGGGTGGCGCCTTGCGGCCGCTTGAATCCAGCCCCGGGATGGCAGAGGCAGAACCCGCCTCTGCGCCGGCCCCGGTCATGCTGCCACTTCTTGGCAGGGCATTCCCGTCTCAACGATGGCAACGAGATTGTCGACAACTGTCCTCAAGGTATGGGGGTGGTGATGGGCGGGGGCCCGGCTTCGCGCGGCCTTCGGCACGACAATCTTCTCGCGAACGGCCGCGACACTTTCCAGGAGAACCAGACGGCCATCTTGTGCAAGGTATCGGTCAACTGCGCCAATCTTGCCTCGGAACACGCTGTAAACGGGGACGCCCAATGCCGCCGCCTCCCGGTTCATCGTGCCTCCGCCGCTGATGGCAAAATCAGAGCTCCAGAGCAAGCTGAGACCGTCAACGGCGTGCTCAGGAATCATCATCTTGCGCCCGGCAAAAAGCTCAGGCCAACGCGACCTTGCGGATGCGCCCTGTTTCTCGGTTCGCGGTAAAAGCACGATCCTGACGCCCTGGAGTCCAGCAACGTAGTCGATCGCCGCGCGAAAAAGCACGTCACTCTCGGGGTTATGGTAATTGGCCTCATCGGCGGGCGGACGGGCGGTAACGACAAAGTCGTCGTGCTTCAACCCCAAGCGGCTTCTCAGGCTCGGATCGGGCCTGAATCCCGGAACATAAACATCCTCTTTGATCCCCTGATACTTGAGAATCCGGCGGTGGTCAAGCCCGATTGCAGAATCAGGTATAACCGAAGGGACCATAATCCAATCGGGATGCAACGCACTCAGCCCCTTCGTAAACTCGTAATCCCAAAGAGCGAATGATGGAATCCCCAGAAGAGAAGCTGTCAGCAACTGCGCGCGGGATCCGTGGGCCACGGCCAGGTGCACCTTTTCCCTTCTGACCATGAAAGCCAGCTGCAAAGCGCGGTAGCAGGTCCCGGCAATTTTGGCCATTTTGTACTTGCCGTGGTGACGGCCGACAAACACACAGGGCAACTTGTAAAGGCCGGCTAAATCCCGAACCTGAAAACAGTCCCGCGCAGTCAAAATGATCGGATAGCCAAGCTTCCGGAGTTCTTTAATGATCGGCACAAAGAAAGGCACATGCGGCGAATTGTCCAGGTCGATCCAAATTTTTGCCTTTTTTCCGTCGTGAGTTGCCGGCTTAGGAACGGCCCGTCCCTCGTCATTCAGCATATTTCATTGCTCCATTTGAAGATAAGAGGGATTCATCTTTCACCTCCGCGAAGCCCTGGTGGTTTTGCCATTCCCGCAGGGCGCCAAGGACTTCTCCCACAGGGCTCCAGGCAGAGTCCGCAAAGCGAGTTTCCAGGCCGCAGTTGTCCGGGCGGATCGAGATTCGGGCCACTTCCCGCATGACTTCAGAGCAGCCGTTGCCCGCTCTTTTCACAAAAGCACCCCTGGACTGCCGCTCCGCAAGCTCTTCCAGTTCCGGTGCGATGGGCCCACAGTCTGAGCGCCTTAGCACGCTCATGGTTTAAGCGAGGATAATGTTGTTGTCGGTCATCGAGGTACTGAACCAACCGCAACAAGTTTTCCCGCCGCCTCTCCATCCCTTCTCTTAAAGAAAGCACTTGCAGTTCTTCTCGGTCTGCCGCTGGCGCATCCACGTGCCCATTTCTTTGCGATCACGGTTGTCCCATAGTTCTGACGGGACACAATTTCGAATTCATCCATCAGCCGCCTGACGCCGGGCAAACCCAATCCCAGCCCCCCTGAGGTGGAAAAGCGGTCTTCCAAAGCCCGATCCAGGTCGGATATTCCCGGTCCATTGTCGCGGGCCACCATAATCAAAACGATTTCGTCTTCCTGCTGGCTGACCTTCATTGAAACCTCGCCCCCGCCAGCGTACTGGAGAATGTTACGCCCCAATTCTGAAATAGCTGTCGCGATGAAGGTTGACTCCACGGCAGTGAAATCTGCTTCAGACGCCAGTTCCCGCGCGCGCTGGCGCGCAAGGAGAATGTCCGCGTCAGAGGTGACTGGAATCTTGACCTGTTCCACCCGGGAACACTCCGCGGATAGAGTTTTGGTCTTATGTGGCATGTGATCCCCTTTCCAGACCTTTTAAGGCGAATTCAGAAATTACGAACTGCGAATTGATGTGTGGCGATTTGTGATTGAGCCGCTAGCCACAACATGCTTTACATGCCGCGGATTTATGCGCCCTGACCCACAGAAGGTCAAAGGCACAAAAACCCGTGCCAGGGGTAACGCTTCATGCTGCATTCTCCATCTTAGTACCCCGGCCACGAGATCGTCGGTGTGATGCTCCATTAGAGTGGAACGCCCAGGGGCCATCGCAGATTAGAAACATCCGCCCCGTCCCCTCATCGCCGACGATGGAAATCTTCTTCGTGTCAAACCCGGCCTTTAGCAGTTCCTTCAGGGCATTCTTTGCTTGGGAACCGTTATCGCAAATGGCCACAACCGAGTTTATATCAGGCATGACTTGCCCCCTTTTATCGATAGATCGGCATTGCGGATTATTACTAAAGGTCTTAATCTATACCGTGAGATTGCTGCTTTTCAATTCGGTAGTTTACGTACTTTCGTTCTAGGTATATTTACGGAGGGACACATGCAAGGAAGGATTCGATTTGACATGTTCTGGTTAAATCCAAGGCAGTACATAGCGTTGGGCGCAAATAACCGCAGGCTATTCAGGTAGAGAAATATCGATAGAGCGGTCGAAAATTTGCAATCCTACCTTCAACTTATTAGAGCCGGAATTTCCATTATGAACTTTCCGCCCGACCGGCGGGTGGCGCAGATACGCGCTTTGTCGTGTCTGCGATCCCGCGAAGCGGGACGTTTCTGCCTGTCATCATGGCATCCGATCCATGGTGATGATTGATTCGTTCTGGCCTTCGTCTTTCGCCCCTGCCGGGGCTTTCGAGATTCTATCGCGAAATGAATCCCACGGCTCGCGCGGTGGGCTAAAATCTTTCGGCCCTCCGGGCCTGGGGAGAACAGAAGGCAGTAGGCAGAAGGCAGAGGGCAGTATGCAGAAGGCCGTAGGCAGATAACAACAGCGGGTGCCGGGTCAGAAAATGAAGGTGGTTTTCGCCGTAATAGTGCTTCTGCCGCGGCATGGCGCCATTCGACATCACCAAAATGCCGCATACATTCCAAACTGCGGAACGTATGCGCCACCCGCCGTTCGTGCTGCGAAAGAAGAGCCGCATACATCGCCAAGGGCGCGACGTATGCGCCACCCGCGTATGCGCCACCCGGGGGGTCCAGGGGAAAATCCTGATGTTTTGTTTTGAGCGCAGAGTAGTCTTCCAACTCTGCGGGTTGTACTTGTGAGAACGGTTGCAAACCGGGGAATTATTTACGATAATAAGGGGCGTAAGTTGATACGGGGCCTAACGACCAAAGGAATAGAGTCTCAGAGTCATGCGCTGCGGCGCACAACTCTGCGCTACCTGCTATGGTGTTCGTTTTTGAACACCTGCATGTGCGGTTTTGAACAGACGTCTCGAGTTTGACGGGTTAACTTTTTCTAAGGGTTGTGCTTCTCTGGATCGTGCATCGATGGCGAGCCAGAATTCGCCAATGGGGACAACACGGAAAAGCGACAAAACCCTTCTGGCGAGGAGAGGGGTCCAAGTCATGCCTGAAGTGAACTCGGTGGTTGCCATTTGCGATAGCCATTCCCAGGCAGTGAAAGCCATGAAGGAACTGCGAAGGTCTGGGGTTGACGTGAAGAAGATGTCCATCGTCGGCGATGTAAAGACGGGAAGAGTATTGCTGGTCTGGGACGGCCCTTGGGCGTTCCCATATAAAGGACTGTTATCCCGACGAGCCCGCGGCAGGGGTACTAGAATTCGGGCAGCCGCATGAAGCATGCAGCCACGGCACCGGATTTGTGCCGCGGGTTCTTGAACCATTGCACCTGTCGCCCCCCGACGGAGAAAACGACGTCGCGGCTACCTCGCTCTCGCTGCGCGAGCGGTTAGCGAGAACCGCCGGGGTTCCGGTCCGCGGTTTTTCGTCACCGCCATACACCAATCTAAAAAACGCAGACCGCACAGGCGGCAGACTGCGCTACCCGCTCCGGCCCCTGGCGATTGCAGCCCTGAATGAATCAACGTCGGCCGGCGTAATTCCCCATATTTCCGTGTCCGTCGAGATGAGAAGGATGCGCGGGCGCCGGGCCGGAAAGTGAAGATGGTTCTCGCCGTAATACTGTTTCTGCCGCGGCATGGCGCTGTTCTACATCATTGACGTTGCGACATACGTTAATGTTGTGAAAGAAGGGCCGCATACATCGCAAACCGCGCGACGTATGCGCCACCCGCGATATCTGCGCCAGCCCCGCTGATCGCAGGCACTAAGAATCAATGTCTGCGCCACCCGCGGTTGCGACCGCCGTCGAAAGCCGGTTGACGCCATCGTAGGAAAAAGTGAAGGCGTGGCCGTAGCTTGAGTTGGGGCTGTCCTGGCGGAACATGTCCAAAACGTCGCCGTTGTCCCCGAACATCACCTGGTAAAAGCACACATCAACAAATCACTTGATTCGGTATTCCCGGTTGGAGCATTGTAACTGCAGGTAACGTCATGGAGAAACGGGGCAGTGCATCCACACAAAGTTTTCGAATCTGGACCCTTCTCAGACCCCACTCGAAAACCCTAACGGTGGGATTGTTGGCGGCGATTGGTGAAAGTGCCGCGGGGTTGCTCGAGCCATGGCCGCTCAAGGTCGTACTCGATAATGTCCTCCGGTCAAAACCCGACCATGGATGGTTGAACCGGTGGATTCTTTCCACCGTGGGCACGGACAGGACGGCCATTCTGGAAAGTGCTGTCGCCGCCCTCGCCATTATTGCTCTTCTGGACGCCCTCTGCTCATACAAGGAAAGCTTTCTCATGGCCAGTATCGGCCAATGGGTCATGCACGATCTGCGCCGGATGGTTTACTCGCATATCCAAGGTCTATCTCTCGCTTACTACGAACAAAAACAAACTGGCGATCTGATCAGCCGCATCACAGGCGACATTGATGCCATCCGGAGTTTCATCACCTCTGCGCTGCTTGGATCATTGATCGACGGAATAACCCTGCTCGGCATGATCGGCGTGATGTTTTACCTCGACTGGCGATTCACCCTCATCGCCCTTTCGATTTCGCCCGTCCTGTTTGCCATTGTTTATTCGTATACACGCCGTATCAAAAAAGCTTCACGGCAGGTGCGAAAGAAAGAGGGCGAGATCACATCGATTGCGCAGGAAGTCCTGTCTTCGATGAGAGTTGTCAAGGCATTTGGGCGTGAGGAGTATGAGGAGCGCCGATTTGAAGAAGAAAGCCTGGAAAGCATTGAAGCCGGGTTGTACGCGCGCAACCTGAAGGCCAGGCTTACGCCTCTGGTGGGCATCGTCGTAGCGACAGGCACATGCCTGGTTCTTTGGTTCGGTGCACAGGGGGTCATGAAGGGCAGGCTTTCGGTGGGTTCACTGGTCCTTTTTATTCTGTATCTCGGCAAAATGTATAAGCCGATGCAAAGGCTCTCAAAGATGACGGATACTTTTTCGAGAGCTGCCGTCGGCTATGAACGCATTCGCGAGGTCCTTGAAACAGATCCCATGATCAGGGACCTGCGCAGAGCCCGGCCTGCTCCGCGCTTCAAAGGAAAAATTGAATTCGAGGATGTGAGTTTCAACTATGCCAACGGCCCGCCGGTGTTGAAGAATCTTGACCTCCAAATTGAACCCGGAAAAGTGGCCGCTCTGGTAGGTCCGACGGGCGCCGGAAAGACGACTATCATCAGCCTCGTCGCCCGCTTTTATGATCCGATGTCGGGAAGAGTGAAAATTGATGGTCATGATATCAGAACCCTCCGCCTGAAGTCTTTGCGCAACCAGATTAGTTTCGTTCTGCAGGAAACTCTGCTTTTTCGATCTACCGTTTGGCAAAACATCGCTTACGGGAAACCGGAAGCCCGGCGGGCTGAAATTCTTCGAGCTGCTGAGATGGCAAACGCACACGAATTTATCCAGAAACTGCCCGAAGGTTACAATACGCTGATTGGCGAGCGTGGAGTGACGCTCTCAGGCGGCCAGCGTCAACGCATTGCCATCGCTCGAGCCATTATTCGAGATACGCCGATTCTCCTGCTGGACGAGGCGAGTTCAGGGCTTGATGCAAGTTCTGAAGAACTTGTGTTTGAAGCATTGGACCGCCTCATGAAAGGCAAGACGTGTATTGTTATTGCGCACCGGCTCTCAACCGTCCGCCGCGCTGACGTTATTTTTGTGGTGGAAGACGGGAATATTGTGGAGCGTGGAAAGCACCAGGAGCTCCTGGAAGCGGACGGCCTGTACGCCAAGCTCTACAAGATCCAATTTCACCTGGACGAAACGGAATCGGAGGCCCTGATGGAGCAGGGCGACGGTGGAAGCTCCGGATGAACCTTCCCCATCAAAGGCCGTTAAGTTCCCGAACCCTTGCTTCGACGATCGTGGTATAGCCTTCGGCTTCCTGCGGTGTATACCCGGATGCGCGGAACGCGTCGCGAATCTGCTCCGGTGAGAGTTGCGCCAGGATCTGCCCAATCCACTGGGCGTGCGCTCGCGGTATATGGCTGCAAACCCAATGCATCTGCATCCTCAGGAAAACTTCTGGAAGATTAAGGAAGAAGAGAAGCGGCGGCTTTTGCGGGTTATCAAAGTTAATGTATGCGGGTCCCGCTTTACCGATAAACTTCGAGCGTCGATAAGCCTTGAGGTCATCCTTGGATTTCACCATAGTCCAACTTCGTCCTCCAGAGCCAAAGCTGGCCCCAACGTCGCTGACTGAATAGGTCAAGGTCCGCCCGCTCCGGGAGGTGTCAGGCCGGGAATCCTCGTAAATGGAATTGTTGACATTTTTCAGATCCCAATTGTTAACAAGAGCCATCACCACTCGCAGCCCGTCCAGTTCACGCGTCCCGCTGAAGGGATTTGCTTTCCAATTCCACTGGCCGACCTTTTCCCTGCCCTTCGGATATTTCTCCAGGCGCGCGTTGTGGACTGCGTCTCCGGGCCCCACCCACTTTTGTCCACGATGCAAATGGGTCGGCATGTCCCTCACTCTGAGGAGCGGCAGATAGTAGTCTTCGTCAACCTGGTAGCCAACCGCCCAAATCAGGCGTGTCGCTGCAGTTTCGGATCGAGCTTCGGGTCCCAGCTTGACTTTCCACTTTGTTCCGTCCTGATCGCGAACATAGAATTTTGGGCTCGATCCGTCGAGGTCTTCTTTGACAAACGTGAACGTGGTATGCGGCTGATCCTGCTGGCCGCCAGGTCCGAAAAACAGGCTCCGATGGTGAATATCTACTGGATACGACCAGAGGGAAACCCTGGCCTGTCCAGCATCAGGCTTTGGACTCTTCTTTCTTTTTTTCGCGACGGCAGGTAAATTTGAAACAAGGATGGCGATGAAAAGATGGAGAGTGATAAGCTTTAACTGCTTCAACACAGCGAGATTACGGGCGTAGGTCGATTGCATGGGATTCTCCTGTTGAGGTGTTCCTATGAAGATTATGGCAATTGGAATGCCAACCTTTGGAAATGGCAGCCCAATTGCTTTGAGAATTGCCGGGGCAAGCCGGCCAGTGCACAGAGATTTCCAAGGGGTCCGGTCGATTGCGGCTGGCAGCCCATGTCCCGCGAGCCATACTTTTTCCATCCCTGGATTGTTTATTGTGGGCAGCAAGGGCAAGTCCGGAGGGCGTGCGAAAGAGAAAGCGCATTCCAGAGTGATGCAGCCAGCGTTCGGCTGCAGGGATGCGCAACTCGTGAGCCCATCCCGAATTGGGAGCGAGGGCTCCGTCGCTGCGGGCCAGGCACAAGATGAGCGGGGTGATGTGAGATGAAGCTCCTGGTGCAACCGGAGAGCGGGATTGATGAGCTTGTAAAAGGCATTGACTCCGCCAGGAAGAGCGTAGAGGTTACGATTTTCCGTTTTGACCATCGCAGGATCGAGAATGCCCTGGCGAATGCTGCCAAGCGAGGCGTGTTGGTTCACGCCATGGTCGCTCGAACCAATAGCGGCGGCGAGAAGTACCTGCGCAGGCTTGAAATGCGCCTGCTCGATCGTGGTATCACCGTGGGACGCACGGGCAATCGGCTGGCACGCTACCACGACAAGCTCATGATCATCGATCGCCAGGAGCTTTACCTGATGGGCTTCAACTTTACCTATCTGGATGTTGCCCGCAGTCGCAGCTTTGCGATCATTACCAGGAACAAGAGGGCCGTCCAGGAAGGCGTCAAATTGTTTGAAGCCGATGCCAAAAGACAATCCTACGTGCCGGGGCTCAAGACGTTGGTCGTCAGTCCGGAGAACGCCAGAAAGCAACTCGCATCTTTTATTCGCGGAGCGCGAAAGCAATTGCTGATCTACGATCCGAAAATCAGCGATATTCCTATGATTCACTTGCTGCAACAGCGGCTCCAATCCGGCGTCGAGGTTAAGATCATCGGAAAGGTAACACACAATCAAGCTGATTTCGAGGTCCGAAAGTTGGCGAATATTCGGCTTCACACACGCACCATTGTCCGGGACCGGCAACGGGCTTTTGTTGGAAGTCAAAGTTTACGTGGAGTTGAACTGGACGGCCGCAGAGAGGTGGGTCTGATTTTTCGTGACTCGAAAGTGGTCGGCCCGCTGATCAAGACCTTTGAGGAAGACTGGAAAACAGCGGGCGGAAAGACTGCGTCCAGAAGACAGAAGGGCCTCCCTGCAGGCAAGGCTGTCGAGCATGTGGTTGAAGAGGTCTCCAGGGAACTCCCTCCACTTGCGCCAATGATTGAAAGCACCATCAAAGAAGTTGTGGGAGGTAAATCCGAAATCAAACTGGATCGTAAGGGGGTCGAAACCAAGGTCCAGGAGGCGGTCAAAGCTGCGGTGAGCAAAACCGTAAAAGAAATGATGGAAGAAGTTACAGCGAGCGAATGAGAAACAAATAACTCTGAGTACGTAAAATTGACCTTGAACCAGGAAAGATTCTCCTTCCAAGGCCCTCTCCCGCAACTGAGTGCCAGACTTGAACTTCGCTAATTCTGGCAGGACATCGATAAGCTTTTCCAGGTTCTTACCTTAATATTCCCAAGAGCGCTGTCCCTTAGCGGCCGGATGTTGGAAGGCTAATTGCTCAAATCACTGACGAAGGGGCAGAATGATGAAATGTCTCAAGATGATTCCCCTGCGCCTTGGGGGCATCATGCTGGTCCCGGCTGTCCTGGCAACCGGCGTATCTGCGCATGGCAGGCGCGAGCGCGTCAATCCAGAAGCCGCTGTGATCCAGCAATTCGATAAACGCGTAGCGGCCTATGTTCAGCTTCACAATGCGGCGGCAGCGCACTTGCCGGCACTCAAGCCAGAGGTCTCACCGGCAAAGATTCTGAATTACGAGCATGCCCTGGCTGTTAGGATCAGGGCCGCGCGGCCGCACGCAAACCAGGGAAACATCTTTACGCCGCCCATTGCCAGGGAGTTTCGCCGATTGATTCAGACCACAATGCATGCCCGGCAGGCAAGGCGAATTCGTGCCAGCCTGCAGCGTGGGGCTCATGTTAAAACCAACATTGTGGTCAATCGCCCCTATCCTGCGATGACCCCCGTGGAGACAACCCCTCCTTCGCTTTTATTAAATCTGCCAAAGCTTCCTGCGGAGCTGGAGTACCGCGTGGTGGAACATGATTTGGTTCTCCACGATGTCAAAGCGAACCTGGTGGTTGATTTTGTCCCCGGGGCAATTCCTTAGATCTTTATGATTGCGACCCAAACATGCGACGTCTTATTCTTCTTCCGATATTGGCCGGACTCTTTCTGATTCAATGGGGTGCTACAGGAGTCCCCGCAGGTGCACCCTCTGGCGCTTCTGGTCATGAAACACAGCGGGGGGCGGATTCGCCAACTTTCGCCTTCCCGCTCAAGGAGAACTCCGTCCGCTTCGCTGTAATCGGAGACAATGGCACGGGGAAGTCTTATGAATACGAAGTCGCCCGCGAGATGGAGCGTTATCACGAAAAGTTTCCTTTCAATTTTGTGATTATGCTGGGGGACAATATTTACGGCAGCCATCTCCCCGAGGATTTCAAGCGTAAATTTGAGGAGCCGTACAACCCGCTGCTTGACCAGGGCGTGAAGTTTTACGCATCGCTGGGCAATCACGACAGGCGAAATGAACGGTTCTATAAACTCTTCAACATGGATGGACACAATTACTACACCTTCAAAAAAGGGAACGTCCGCTTTTTTGCGCTGGATAGCAATTACATGAATCCCCAGCAGATCGACTGGCTCAAGAAGAACCTCCAGTCGTCGAACGAGCAATGGAAAATATGTTTTTTTCATCATCCTCTATACTCAGACGCCAGGTATCACGGCCCCGATCTTGACTTGCGGGCGCAACTGGTCCCGCTCTTCGAAAAATATGGCGTGAACGCGGTCTTTTCAGGACACGACCACGTTTATGAGAGGATCAAGCCTCAGAACGGCACCTACTATTTTGTCATGGGCAGCTCCGGCCAACTGCGCTATCACAACCTGCGCCGCCCGTCGCATGAAATGGCAACCGGGTTTGATACGGACCGCGCATTCATGATCGTAGAGATTGCCGGCAACGATTTGTATTTCGAAACCATCGCCCGTACAGGAAAAATGGTGGACCACGCGGTTCTCACTCCGAAAACCGAATCGTCTCAGGCTTCTGTCACAGAACGGCTGCAGCCGAACGCCTGGATTTCTGACTTATCCTGGTGGTTCCTTAAAGGGGCTTCTCGACCTGGTCCTGCTTCCCCTTCAAGAAGTAGGAGCCAGCGTTGATGCAAAACTCATCCACCGATTCAGGCCGTAAACTCTCACTAACGCGTATCCTCGTTCCCCTGTGCTTACTGGTCTTCGCGTTTCCGTTATTTGGTCAACTGCCTGCCTTGGGCGGAACCGTCACGCCTGGCTCGCTTTCAGTCGATCCTCAGGGGCAGCCTGCGGTTCCCCAAAGCTCACATTCCATCCTGGGGCCGGACTCCAATGAGCGAACGCAAATCTCCCTGAAGGGGTTGGTCCCCGCCATTATCCGCGACCAAAAACCAATATGGCTGTTCCCCTCGCACCTGGGTGAAGGAAAGCACTTGAAGCCTTTTCTTCTGGTTGCGGGTGCGACGGCCGGGCTGGTGGCTCTAGACCAGATTGACGAGCCGTACTTCCGGAACAGTTCGGTATTTGATAAGTTCAAGACCGGCCCTGTCCGCGGACGGAATATGACGCTTGCCATTGTGGCAGCACCGTTGACGATGTATCTGGGCGGTCAATTTGCTGGCGACAATTACGCGAAGCAGAGCGGATTATTCGCTACGGAAGCTCTCGGTGATGTGCTGGTTGCCGACTACGCGCTGAAGTCCATCTTCGGCCGGCTCCATCCCAGTGATATTCCGACCCACGGTGATTTTACGCATACGTGGTTCAAGTATCCTGATCCCCTCAGCAGCGATCCCGGCAGCTTTCCCTCTGGCCACAGTGCCATGGCATTTGCCGTCGCTTCGGTCCTGTCCCGACGCTATCACAGGCACCGTTGGGTCCCGTGGGTGGTCTATGGGGCAGCGACAATCATTGCGCTCACACGAATTCCGGACCGGGCACATTTTGCCTCGGACGTTTTTGCGGGGTCCGCCCTGGGCTTCGCCATCGGACACTTCATCCCTTTATCGCAACCCGGCGAAAATCGTTGAGGATTGTCGGCCTTCCGGAATTCGACAGACGGCTTCCGTATCAGGCTGTACGGCTGACTAGTCCCGGTTGCCCATGAAGGCGCTACCGCCCGCGCTGATCGAAAAAAATCCGCCGCGCAAAAACCACTATACTCGCCCGGTCAATCTTGAATGCAAGAAATGGAGGCGCATGGAGGAGGTTGCCACAGGGCGACGGCGGTGAGATTTCTGCCGTATGAGCTGGGCGTACTGCCGCGGCGGCAGGTTGAAAATCGGGAATCCTTTCAACCCGCAAGGCGCCTGTTCCCGGGCCCGGCGATTGTCCCCGGGCGTGGGCAGCGCCTGTTTCGGCATGAATATAGGCTCTATAGCTAGGCTAGCAATCAGCCTCCCATCCCCCCAAATGGGACGTTTGGGACGTTCATTCGCTTTTTCTTCGTAACTTATAAGTGATTGATAATAATATGATTAATAATTTTCAGGCACCCATTTGACTTTTGTTTTGCAAAAGTTGTTCAATTCTGGAACAGCGGGTAAAAATTACAATTTGCGGGAAATCAGAAAAGTCGCAGGGTTGAAACCGCGCGCTGAATGGCATCCAGGAACGGCGCCGGGTAAACGCCAATCCAGACCAGCAGCACCGTCAGGACGGCTAGCGCGTAGCTGCCGGAACGGGAAAGCGAGGGAAGCGCGGCCGTCGCGGTCTTGCCCGCTTCAGCCGGAGACTTATAGAGCGCCACCAGGATGCGCAGGTAGTAAAAAAGTCCGATGACGCTGGTGACGATGAGGACGAAGATCAAGCCCCACAGAGACGCGGAAGTTCCGACGGCCACCAGGAAGAACTTTCCGACAAAGCCCGCGGTCAGCGGGATCCCGGCCAGCGAGAGCAGCATGAGGGTGAAGATTCCGGCCAGCACGGGCCGCCGCCAGAAGAGGCCTTCATAGTCTTCGATGGAGTCGGCGTCGCGCTGGCCGTTTGAAAGCACGCTTACCACTCCGAAGGCTCCAAGCGTGGTGACAAAGTAAGCCACCAGGTAAAACGTAACGGCCTCGGCCGCTCTGTTGCCGCCGGCGAGGAAAGCCACCAGAACGTAGCCAAGGTGTGCGATCGAGGAATACGCCAGTATCCGCTTGACGTTGTTCTGGAGCAGCGCCAGCAGGTTTCCGGCAATCATGGATGCGATGGCAATGATGCTGAAAACCAGGAACACCTTATGCAGATGGTAAGCGCCCGTCTCATAGAAGAACCTCAGCAGCAGGGCCACCATGCCGCCCTTGGAGACGGTTGCCACGAAGGCGGTGACAGGCGCGGGCGCGCCTTCATAAACGTCGGGCGTCCACATGTGGAACGGCACGACTCCAAGCTTAAATCCGATTCCCGTGATCAGCAGTGCCAGTCCGGGGTAGATCAGGGTCTTTTCGTAGGCGACTCCGCTGATGAGCATGGCTGCAATCTGCCCGAACTGGAGGGTTCCGAGCTGGGCGTAAATCAGCGCCATCCCGAACAGCAGGAAGGCGGCGGAGACGGCGGCCAGCACCAGGTATTTGATTCCGGCCTCGAGCGGAAGCTTGCGGTCGCAGAGGTAGGCGCACATCGCGTAGAGCGCAACGCTCAGGACCTCCAGCCCCAGGAAGAAAGACACGAAGTGATTGCTGGCAACCAGCACTGAAGATCCCAGCGCCGCCGTGAGAATGAGGATGTAAAGCTCTTCCCGGTATCCCGCCTGGTTTTCCAGGTAGCCGTAGGAAAGGATGACGGTCACAAACGTCGCAGCGATGATGAGCCCCATGTAGAAGAGCGCATAACCGTCGATGACCAG
This sequence comes from uncultured Acidobacteriota bacterium, assembly GCA_963783155.1. Classification (GTDB taxonomy): domain Bacteria; phylum Acidobacteriota; class Terriglobia; order UBA7540; family UBA7540; genus SCRD01. The sequence continues at coordinate 162,015 of CAWANC010000024.1, forward strand.
CAGGGGCGTCACCTGGGTTGGCGCCACCGAAGCCGCGGGCCAGAGCGACGCGAAAGCGGCGGCCAGACCCAGCAGGGTCAGCCACACCGCCGCCAGGTGGTTTCGCCGAATACACACCGCCACCATCACCACAACCGCAGCCACGGTCAGGACGAGAAGAGGAAGTATCGCGATAAGATCAGTACCGTTCAAGGCTCACTCCGATTCATTCCAGGAACGCCGTTCCGGTCATAAGACAACTGGCGCGCGTTCGGGACCATGGTCACCACGGGCCTGGGAGCGGCATATTGCTGCAACTTGCTGCAGCGCCGGCTTAAAGGTTCTGAAGAGCGGCTGCGGATAGAGACCGATCCAGAGCAGGATCAGCATCATCGGAATCAGCATCACCAGCTCGCGTTTACCGAGGTCCGGCAGCGACCATTCATGGGTGTTCGGCCCGTGGAATGCGCGCTGAATAACTTTCAGGGAGTAGAGGGTCGAGATCAGAATTCCGATCACAGCCGCAATCGTGACGCCGAGGCTCACCCGGTATGTTCCCAGCAGAACCAGGAACTCTCCCACAAAATCGCCCAGGCCGGGCAGGCCGATGGAGGCCATGGCAAAGAACATGACGGTCCCGCTCATCACCGGAACCGTGGCCCACAGCCCCTTCAAGCGGTCCATCTCGCGCGTATGCGTGCGCTCCTGCAGGCCGCCGACCAGCATGAAGAGAGCGCCGGTGCTGATGCCGTGGGCAATCATCACAACCAGCACTCCTTCGAGCGCGATCTCATTCCAGGCAAAAATTCCAACCAGCGCAAATCCCAGGTGGCTGACGCTGGTGTAAGCCACCAGGCGCTTCAGGTCCGTCTGCCCAAAGGCCAGGACGGCGCCGTAGATAATTCCAATCACACCCAGCGTCATGGCGACGGGGGCAAAATCGTGCGCCGCGCCGGGAAACAGCGGCACCACAAAGCGGATCATTCCGTACGCGCCGGTCTTCAGCAGCAGGCCGGCCAGGATCACACTGCCTGCTGTGGGCGCCTCCGTGTGCGCATCCGGGAGCCAGGGGTGGAACGGAAACATGGGCAGCTTGACGGCAAAAGCCACAAAGAAGCCCAGCATCAGCAGCATGGCGGTGTGGGGAGTCAGAGCGGTATTCAACAAGTCCTGGTACTCAAAGCTGTAGATGCCGGTGGTGCTGTGGTGGATGAAGTAAAGCGTCAGGATGGCGATCAGCATCAGCAGGCCGCTGAGCTGCGTGAAGATGAAAAACTTGACGGCGGCGTAGATGCGGCGCTCGTGCCCCCAGATGGCGATGAGGAAGAACATGGGCACCAGCATCAGTTCCCACATGAAGTAAAACAGGAAGAGGTCGACGGCAAGAAAGACCCCCACGATGCCGGCCACAATCCACATCAGGTTGAAGTGGAAGAACCCGACGCCCTCCTGAATCTCCTTCCAGGAAACGAGCACCGACATGATGCCCAGCAGGAAGGTGAGCACAACCATCAGCAGGCTCAGCCCATCCATCGCCAGGTGGAAATGAATCCCGTACTGCGGCACCCACGCCCAGTCCACCTGCTTAAACCAGTCGCTTTGCGGGAACAGCTTGACGTAGCTGGAATTCTGCGACCACAGCGCCAGGCTGATCACAAAGTCGATGCCGACCGCGACCAGCGAAATCACGCGCGGCCAGAGCGTACTGACCCGCCCCGCTAATCCGGCGAGGACGCCGGCCACCAGCAAAATCACAATGAGCCAGACTAGAATCATAGGAACAACACAATCGCCAGAAAGATGATGGAACCAGCCGCGATCCCTGCCGCATACCAGCGCATGCGGCCGGTTTCCGTTTTTCGCACCCCGTGGTAAAAGAGCTCGGTAATCAGCGCAATCCCGGAGTAAATGTAGTCGACAAAATCGTTCTTATCGACCCGGGCAATCCACATGATCGGCCGGACGAATACCCGTTCATACAGCCAGTCCATGCCCCAATCGCTGTACCAGAACCGGTGGAGCGCTTTCGCAATCGCCGGGGTTGTGATGGCCTCCGCGAGCTCCCGCTTCCGGATATAGAAGAGGTAGGCGACAGAGAGGCCGATCAGGAAGGCCAGCGTCACCAGGGCTTCCGATCCGAGTTCGGACATTCCCCGCGGTGGCCCTTCGGTGATAGGCGGCAGCGCCTTGTGCAAAAAGTCCGTGAAGGAGTGGATGTTGCCCAGAAACTCGGGCGTATCCACAAACCCTCCCACAACCGACAGGACCCCCAGCACCACGCAGGGCATCATCATCCTGAACCCGGGACGTTTGTGGACCTGGGTTTTCATTTCGCCGAAGAAGACCAGAAAGATCAGGCGGAACGTGTAAAGCGACGTCAGCAGCACTCCGAAAACGGCGAAAAACCACAGCACGCCGCTGCCCCGCGCGGACGACCACGTATCCCAGATGATCAGGCCCTTGCTGTAAAAACCGGCGGTGATGAGCGGCAGGCCCGCCAATGAACAACCGGCGACCAGAAACGTCCAGAAAGCCACCGGCATCTCCTTGCGCAGGCCGCCCATCTTGAAAATGCTGTGTTCGTGGTGAAGAGACTCAATGATGACCCCGGCCCCAAGGAAGAGCAGGGCCTTGAAAAACGCGTGGGTCATAAAGTGGAAGATGGCCGCCGACCACGCTCCCACGCCAAGCGCCAGAAACATGTAGCCGATCTGGCTGACGGTGGAATAGGCCAGCACGCGCTTGATGTCGGACTGCGTAATGGCGCTGAAACCCGCCACAGTCAAAGTGGCAGCCCCCACAATGGCGACGGCAAGCTGCGCCTGAGGAGCGATGGAAAACAGGACATGGGTGCGGGCGATCAGGTAGACGCCGGCGGTCACCATGGTGGCCGCGTGGATGAGAGCGCTGGTGGGTGTCGGACCGGCCATGGCGTCCGGCAACCAGGTTTGCAGCGGAAGCTGCGCCGATTTCCCCACCGCGCCGCCCAGCAGCAATAGCCCGGCCGCAACCGGCAGCGCTGAGCCCACCGGCCATTGCATCAGCGCCCGGTGCATGAGTTCCTGAATATCGAGGGTTCCAAGATGGGTAAAAAGGAGGAAGAGCCCGATGGTCATGGCCGTGTCGCCGACGCGCGTCACGATAAAGGCCTTGCGCGCCGCGAGGCCGTTTGCCGGCTCTCTGTACCAGAAGCCGATCAGCAGATAACTGCACAGACCCACGCCCTCCCACCCCAGGAACAGGAGCAGAAGGTTGGCGCCCAGCAGAAGGGTGCACATCGAGGCGACAAACAGATTCATGTAGGCGAAGAAGCGGCTGTACCCTTCGTCTTCCTCCATGAACTCCGCTGAATAGAGGTGGATCAGGAAGCCGACGAAGGTGACCACCAGAATCATCACCAGCGAAAGCGCGTCCAGATAGAACGCAATCTGCGGCCGGAACCCTCCCACATCCATCCACGTCCAGAGCACCTGCGTGTAGGCGTTGCCCTGCGGGGCAGAGGTGAGGAAGTTGATGGCGATGAGGATCGCCACGACGGCTGACAACCCGATCGAGCCCACGCCAAAAACCGGGACCAGCTTCCGGGGCATCCGTTTCCCCAGAGTTGCCAGAATCAAAAAGCCGGCAACAGGGAACGCGGGAATCAACCACAACAGGTGGAACACGTTATCCTCTCATCTCACTGACAGCATCAGAATCCAGCGTCTTAAACCTGTGAAAGAGTTTGAGAACCAGTGCGAGACCCACCGAGACTTCAGCGGCCCCCATGGTCAAAATAAACAGGAACACAATCTGCCCGTCCGCCTGGCCCCATCGGGCGCCGGCCACCACGAACGCCAGGCCGGCGGCGTTCAGCATGATCTCCAGCGACATCAGCATGAAGATCAAATTCCGCCGCGCCAGCAGTCCCACGAGTCCCAGCGCGAACAAGATGCCCGCCAGAAGCAGTCCCTGATGCATGGGTACGGATGCCATTCTACTTCTCCGTTTTCTCCGGTGTACGCCGGCCCAGGTGGTACGCTCCCACCAGGGCCCCGAGCAGCAACATCGACGCCAATTCCACTCCAACCAGATAGGGCCCGAATAGAACGATCCCCACCTGCTTCGGCTCAATCACCGTGGAACCGTAAACCGCGGTGGCAGGGCTCGAAACCAGGTAAGCGACTTCAGCAATCAGGATCGCCGCCAGGATCGAGGGGCCAACCCACATGCCACCCCGCTGCCACTGCCGCTCCGTTTCCGTGGACTTCTTGCCCAGGTTCAGCATCATGACCACAAACACGAAAAGCACCATGATGGCCCCGGCATAGATAATGACCTCCAGCGCGGCAACAAAGGGGGCGCCGATGACAAAAAAGATGATCGACACTGACAGCAGCGAAACAATCAGGTAAAGCAGCGCGTGCACGGCGCTCAGGCGCGTAATGGCCAGAATCGTCGAGGCGATGGCTACAATGGCCGAAATGTAGAAAACAACTTCCATAACCTTGGTCTCAGGGCATCAGGCTGCGGAGGTCCACCGGCGGGTCTTCGTTTTCAGCTTCTCCCTTGCCTTTCCCGCCAATCTTCACGCCCGCAACCCGCCAGAAATTATAGCCGTGATACTTGCCCTCACCGCTGATCAGCAAATCCTCTTTCTCATAAACCATGTTCTGCCGGTGGTACTCGCCCATCTCGAAATCCGGCGTCAGCTGGATGGCATAAGTGGGGCAGGCTTCCTCGCAGTAACCGCAGAAGATGCATCGCGAAAAATTGATCCGGAAAAACTCCGGATAGCGGCGCCCGTTCTCGTCTTCGGTCGCCTGCAACGCGATGCAATCCACCGGGCAGGCCACGGCGCAAAGGTAACAGGCAACACAGCGCTCGCCTCCGTCAGGGTCGCGGCTCAAAATGATGCGTCCCTTGTGGCGGGGAGGAAGGTAAGGTTTCTGCTCGGGGTACTGGACGGTCACCCGCGGTTGAAACATATGCAGGAAAACATTCCAAAGCGATCTGAGCATACTCAGCATTGAATAACTCCAAACTCCATCAAACAGTCCCGGTCCTCTTATTTGAAGGCCAGCACCAGAGCTCCCGTCACCAGCAGATTCACCAGCGCCAGCGGCAGCATGATCTTCCATCCCCAGGACATCAACTGGTCAAACCTGGGCCGGGGCGACGCCGCGCGCAGCAGAATGAAGAAGCAGATCAGCAGAAACACCTTCACGGCAAACCAGACGCCGGCGGGAAGCCAGGGCCCCATCCAGCCGCCCAGGTACAGCAGCGTGATCATGCAGGAGATCAGAATGATCCCCATGTATTCGCCGACGAAAAACATGCCGAACTTCATGCCGGAATATTCCGAATGGAACCCGGCCACCAGTTCGCTTTCCGCCTCCGGCAGGTCGAACGGCAGGCGCCGGGTTTCAGCAATGCCGGCGATGAAGAAAAGCACAAAGCCCAGAAACTGCGGTATGACGAACCAGACGTGCCGCTGCGCTTCAACAATGTCCGAAAGGTTGAAGGAGCCGGCCATGATCACCGTTCCCATCATGGCCAGTCCCATGAACACCTCGTAGCTCAGCATCTGCGCCGAGGCGCGTAGTCCTCCCAGCAGCGAGTACTTGCTGGCGGAGGACCAGCCCGCGAGCACCACGCTGTAGACTCCCAGCGACGACAAGCCCAGGAAGAACAGCACGCCGATATTCAGGTTGGCCACCACAAAAGACGGCGCAAATGGAATCACCGCAAACGTCAGCAGGACGGTCACTATGATGATCGCGGGCGCCAGCACAAACACCGCCTTGTCCGCGAAGGGAGGAACCCAGTCCTCCTTGAAGAAAATCTTGACCATATCGGCCACGGGTTGAAGCAGCCCGAACGGCCCCACGCGGTTGGGACCGTAGCGGTCCTGCCAGAGGGCCAGCAGTCGCCGCTCCAGCCAGATGAGGACGGCCGCCAGGTTCAGAGGAACCATCAGGACAACGAAAACAACGATGATGTAATAGAGCGTTGTGTTCATGATCGTGAAACTCTGCTCCAGGCAGGCAGTCCGGCGCCTTCCACCGGAACCAGGCCCGCCGGAATTCCGGCAATTCCCCTGGGCAGATCAGGCTGGACCACCACCGGAAGCTTCTGCGCGGTCCCGGCCAGGTTCACTTCAACCTGCGCGCCTTCCTGCACTTCAAGACGCTCGGCATCAGCGGCGCTGAGGGCGACGTAGGGCTTGGGCGCCAGTTGCGCAACCGCCGGCGCCTGGCTGCTCAATTCCTCGGAGCCAAACACATGATAGAGCGGTACCAGCAGCCACTCGTCAGCGCGCGCCTCGAAAGCTTTCTGCGGTGCTGAGAAATACAAGCCGCTGCCGGCCTGCGGAGGCTCGATCAGCCGCACACCGGGATCACCGCCGCGAAGCGCCCCATTAATCTCACTCTGGAATTTATTGACCGACTGAATGGAATTCCACCCGGGCGACCAGAAGAACGGCGTCAGCGCCGAGGGCGGCTGGGCCGGGTAACCTTCCATTGAAAATGCCAGCGCGGAGTCCGCATCCTGCGGCGGCTTCGGCTCACTGACGTTGATGTTGGCCAGCATGGCTGTCCGGCCGCTGTAACGGTGCGGAGAACGCGGGATTTTTTCGCCTATCTCGCGGAATTTTGCGGAAGGCGCCGCTTCGGTAATCCTGGCCAACGCGGGCACTGCGCCGGCCGTCGCGGAAACCAGATCGTCCAGCACATTCCAGGAACCCGCTTCGGCGCGTCCGGCGGACTTCATGAGGTCCACCAGCCAGCGCCAGCTCTCCTGAATGTCGTCTTGGGGGACGTAGGCCTGGAAAAACCGCTGGGCGCGCCCTTCGTTGTTCACGAAGGTCCCGTCGGATTCGGCGAAAGTGCCCGCCGGCAACACAAACTCTGCTTTGGAAGCGGTCGGCGTCATGAGGTGGTCCAGAACAATCATGTGCCGGACCGCCTGCATCAGGTTGTCCACGGACCCGGCCGGAGCCCGGCGGTACAAATCGTTTTCAAGGATGATGACCGTGTCCGCTTTCCCTTCCTCTACCGCCTTGAAGGCCTCGCTCAGATTGCCGCCGCCCACGAGCGCCAGTCCAAGGCTGTTTGCTTCCGGCATAGCGAAACTTAATCCGGCCGCCTTGCTGTCCTTCGCGAGCGCCCTGGCCACGTTTGCCGCAGCCTGGATGACCGCCTCGCTGTTCAGGCTTGACCCGGCAATAACGAGGGGGCGCTTCGCAGACTTCAGGGCCCGGGCAATGCGCTCCGCCATCCGGCGAACCTCGTCGGGAAGATCGGGCACCGCCGGGGCCTCATCATCAAGCGCGTGGGCCACAGCAAAGCCCAGGCGCGCAATGTCGTCCGGAGCGGCGCGATAAGCATCGGTGGCTACGTCATCGAGGCGGGTGGCGTTGGGCGTGGCGATGAACAGCGGCCCCGTTTCATGCTGGACGGCCTCGCGAACCGCGTGGTCCAGCCAGCGGGGGATTTTCATCTTGTCGGTTGTTTCCATCGGCTGCTGCCGCACCGACTGCCTCAGCGCCAGAGCCACCCTGGGGGCCGTGTTGTTGACGTCTTCACCCAGAACAAAGACCGCGTCAGAATATTCGATCTCGCGGAGCGACGGCGACCGCGCCGGCCCCTGCCGCAGAATCTCCGACATCAGGGAAACCAGATGGGAGGATTCCTCGGACATGCCGTTAAAGAAGCGGTCCGCCCCGACCAGGCTCCGCAGCGCGAAGTTGGATTCGAGCGAGGCGCGCGGCGACCCGATCCCGATCACCTTGCTGTTGCCCTTCAGGATGTGGCCCAGCTGCTCAACCGCTTTCTCCTTCGCCACATCCTTCAGTTTGCCGTCCTGGCGGGAAAGCGTCTGCCGCACCCTCTGCCCGCTGTTGACAAATTCGTAGCCGAAGCGGCCGCGGTCGCAGAGGAAATAGCCGTTCACCTCGCCGTTGTAACGGTTGAGGATGCGCCGCAGCGTTCCGTAACGCTCGCCGGCGGAAGTGCTGCATCCCAGGCCGCAGTGGACGCACACCGAAGGAGCCATCTGCAGGTCCCACTTGCGCGCATAATGCTGCTTCAGCGTCTTGTCGGTAAAAACGCCCGTCGGGCAGATTTCCACCAGATTGCCCGCAAATTCACTTTCCAGTATTCCGTCTTCCTGCCGGCCGAAATAGGCGATGTTCCGCAGACCGAAAGCCTGCAGGTCCATGCCCCCGGCGTATTCCCGGTAATAGCGCACGCAGCGGTAACACTGGATGCAACGGTTCATTTCATGATTGATCAGGGGACCCAGGTACTGATTGCGGAAGGTGCGTTTGGGATAAGGAGTCCGGCGATAGTTGTGGCCGGTCATCACCGTCATATCCTGCAGGTGGCACTCGCCGCCCTCGTCGCAGACCGGACAATCGTGGGGATGGTTCAGCATCAACCCTTCGATCACTCCGGCGCGAAAAGCCGCCGCGTCGGTGTCCTTGACGGAAATTCGGGAGCCGTCCGCAGCGGGGGTCATGCAGGACATCACAATCCGTCCCCGGGTGTCGTTTTCATCCTTGAACTGTTTGACGGCGCACTGGCGGCAGGCGCCGACCGAGCCCAGCGCCGGATGCCAGCAGAAGTAAGGCAGATCGAACCCAATCTCCAGGCAGACCTGAAGAAGGCTCTGGTCCGGGTTTACCTCATACCAATTGTCATCGACCCAGATCTTCGCCACTGCTATCTCCAAGGACACCGCTTCTCATGAATGTGCCGCTCAAAATCCTCGCGGAAGTATTTTAAGGCGCTCTGCAACGGCTCCACAGCGCCGGGGGCAAGAGCGCAAAACGTGTTGCCGGGAGCCGCCATCTTGCAGATGTACTCCAGTCGACCGAGGTCCGCCGCCTGCCCCTGCCCGTCCTCGATGCTTTGCAGCATTTTTTCAGCCCAGGAAAGCCCGCTCCAGCAGGGTGTACACCAGCCGCAGGATTCCTGGGCGAAAAAGTGCTCGAGGTTCTTGACGAATCCCACCGGGCACGTGCGGTCATCCATCACAATCATGGTTCCCGTGCCCATACGGCTGCCGGCTTTCTGAACGTCAGTAAAATCCATTTTCACATCGAGGTGTTCTTCAACCAGAAAGTCGGTCGAAGCTCCGCCGGGCAGTAATCCTCGAAACCTCAATCCTTCTTTCATCCCGCCGGCGTGCTCTTCCAGAATCTCGCGGATGGTGGTTCCCATCGGCAGTTCCCACAGGCCGGGGCGCTTGACTTTGCCGCTCGCTCCATAAAGCTTGGTCCCGCTGTCTTCTGACTTGCTCAGGCCCTTGAACCATTCCGGGCCTTTGTTGATGATGTGGTGAACGTTGCAGAGGGTTTCAACGTTCTGCACGATGGTGGGCTTGCCGAAGAGTCCCGAAATCTGCGGGAAGGGCGGCTTGGTGCGCGGGTTGGCGCGCTTGCCTTCCAGCGCGTTCAGCAATCCCGTTTCTTCACCGCACATGTAACGGCCGCCGCTCATGTGCAGATGCATTTCAAGGTTGTAGCCGGAGCCCAGAATGTTTTTGCCCAGGTAGTTGTGCTCGTAGGCCTCTGCCAGCGCTTTCTGCAGGCGCTCTGCTGAAAGAATGTACTCCCCGCGCAGGAAGATGTAAGCGACGTCGGCCTCAATGGCATACGCCGCGCAGATCATGCCTTCAATCAGCTGATGCGGAGTCGCTTCCATCAGCAGGCGGTCTTTAAAAGTGCCCGGCTCCATTTCATCGGCGTTGCAGCACAGGTACTTGGGATGAGGAGCGTCCGCCCCAACGGGCACAAAGCTCCACTTCACCCCGGTCGGAAAGCCGGCGCCGCCGCGGCCGCGCAAGCCCGACTGCTTGACAACCTCGATGACTTCCTTGGGCGCCATTTTCAGCGCTTTGCGCGCGCCCTGATATCCACCCGCCAGCTCGTACCGCTTGATATCAAGAGCCGAGCCGTCGGCTGGAACATCCTTTGTGAGAACTTTCTCCATATCGTTTCTACTGGTACTGCTCGAGTATGCTGTCGATCTTTTCCGTGTCCAGATCCCGGTGCAGGTCCTCGTCCACCATCATGGCCGGAGCGTGGTCGCAGGTGCCCAGGCAGACGACAGGAAGCAGCGTAAACCGCCCGTCCGCCGTGGTCTCGCCCATCTTGACACCCAGGCGGCTGGTCAAATGATCCCGCAGACGGTCATAGCCCATCATCCAGCAGCTGATACTGTCACACACCATGATCACGTGCCGGCCGACGGGCTTGCGGTAAATCAGGTTGTAAAACGTGGCCACGCTGTCCAGTTCGCTGACCGGGACGCCCAGGAGTTCAGAAATGTCCTTGAGCGCCTCATCGGAGACCCAGCCCCGGTGCTTCTGGACGATCTTCATGGCGTCAATCGTCAGGGCGCGCTTGTCCGGATAATGTCCGAACTCCGCTTCGATCTCCTTTCGCTCCTCAGGGCTTAACACGCTTTTCAAGCTCCTTATCGGTCGATGTCCGCAAGCACAAAGTCAATGCTCCCCAGAATGGCGAGCAGGTCCGGAACCAGCAATCCGCGGCACTGCAAAGGAAGCGTCTGCATGTGGGCAAACGAAGGGGCGCGAATTCGGGTCCGGTAAGAATACGTACTTCCGTCACTCACCAGGTAATAGCCGTTATTCCCCTTGGACGCCTCAATCGCTCCCAACGCCTCGCCGGGCGGAACCACGGGACCCCAGCTAACGCCCACAAAGTGCGTAATCAGGGTTTCAATGTCGTGCATCGTCTGGTCTTTCCGCGGCGGAATGGCCAGCGGATGGTCTGATTTGTAGGGCCCCGCCGGCATGTTGTTCACACACTGTTCCATGATCCGGAGGCTCTGGCGCATTTCCTCGACGTGGACCACGGCACGGTCATAGGCGTCGCCGCGCGTGCCCGTCGGAATATCAAACTCGAAGTTTTCGTAGCCGGAATAGGGCTGCTTTTTCCGGAAGTCCCAATCCATGCCGGCGGCCCGAAGCATGGGCCCGGTGACACCCCATTCGATGGCCTGCTCCACGGTCATCACGCCCACGCCCTGCGTCCGAGCTTTGAAGATCCTGTTCTTCATCACCGTCCGGTCGTATTCATCCAGGCGCGCGGGCATGTATTTGATGAAATCGCGGAACATCCCTTCCCAGCCGTCGGGCAGGTCGAGCGAGGTCCCGCCGATGCGGAACCAGACCGGATGCATGCGGGCGCCGCAAACGGCTTCCACAATATCGAAGATTCGCTCACGGTCATTAAAGCAGTAAAACACCGGCGACATCTGTCCCACGTCCTGGGCAAAGGTGCCGTACCACACCAGGTGGCTGGACATCCGGAACAGCTCCGACATCAGCACGCGGATCACCTGTCCGCGCGGAGGAACTTCAATTCCCGCCAGCTTCTCGAAGGCGGTCAGGTAGGCCAGCTCATTGATGACCCCGCCCAGATAGTCGATGCGGTCGGTGTAAGGAATGTAGGTGTGCCAGGTCTGGCGCTCACCCATCTTTTCCGCGCCCCGGTGGTGGAACCCGATCTCCGGAACGCAATCGACAATCACTTCTCCGTCGAGCTGCACCACTACGCGAAGAACGCCGTGGGTTCCCGGATGCTGCGGGCCGACGTTGAGGAAGATAAAGTCAGTCCCATCCTCGCCGCGCTTCATACCCCATTCTTCCGGCCGGAACCGCATGGCTTCCTGCTCCACGTCAACCTTTTCATCGTTCTGGCTGAAGGGACCCGATTCCGTTGCCCGGGCAGGATGGTCTTTGCGCAGCGGGTGCCCCACCCAGGTTTTCGGCATCAGGATGCGGGCCAGGAACGGATGCCCGTCAAACTTGATTCCGAACATGTCCCAGACTTCCCGCTCGTACCAGTTGGCCGCAGGCCAGACGTCGGTGATGGTGGGCAGGCTGAGTGAATCTTCCTGAAGGGGAACCTTGATGCGGATGTATTCGTTTCGCTCGAAGGATAAGAGATGGTAAATGACCGTATAATCGCTCGGGGTTGGACTCACGCGATGCTGGCGGACACGGTCATCGGTGGCCGTGATGTCATAGAGCATCCGGTAGGGCCTGGCGACCTCGCTCTTCAGATGCTGGACAATCTCGTGAAGCTTTTCTCTTGAAGTCCAGAAGGTCGGCACCTGGTCGCGGGCGGCCTGCGGAGCAATCGATGCGTCGCCAAACTTCTGCTGAAGCTCTTGTAGGATATTTGCGTTAGCGATCATAGGGTGCGCAGTTTAGATTTCGTTGGGCGGACGCAGCCGGGTGGCCTTCTGCCTCTCGCTCCGTTTCATGTCACGCTGGGAGGGCATGGGAGCACGCTCAACGCCCTGCGGTCCTACCACCCAGCTCAACGGGCGCCGTTCCGTGCCCACAAGCTTGCTCAGTAAAGTTACACCTTCCAGGAATGCATCCGGCCGAGGCGGGCATCCGGGAACGTAAACATCCACGGGAAGAAACTTGTCCACGCCTTGAACAACACTGTAAATGTCATACATGCCGCCCGAGTTTGAGCAGGACCCCATGGAAATGACCCAGCGCGGCTCCATCATCTGCTCGTACAGGCGCTGAATGATGGGCGCCATCTTGATGAAAGGAGTCCCCGCTATCACCATCAGGTCGGCCTCTCGCGGCGTTCCACGAATGACTTCCGCGCCGAAGCGCGAGATATCATATCGACTGGTAATGCTGGTGGCCATCTCAACAAAGCAGCACGAAAGGCCAAAAGCGAACGGCCAGATGGAATTCTTGCGGCCCCAGGCAACGAGATCCTGAAGACGGGTCATGATCAGACTCTTGCGGACATGCTCTTCAAAAGGCTCTGGAGCATGATCTGCCAACGGCATGGTCAGTTGCGGCTTGGTAATCGACCAATTCATATTCAGACTGACTCCAAAAAGCTCCTAGCGCGCTTTCCGCCCGGTTTGGGGTCCCCAGTCCAGCGCGCCCAGACGCCATAGATACGCAAGCGTAGCAACCAGGATGACGGTGAAAAACAGGATTTCCAGGTAACCCGCCCATCCGACTTCACGGGCCGCAATGGCCCAGGAAAAAATGAAGACGGATTCCAGATCAAACACCACAAAAAACATCGCGATCAGATAGAACTTGATGGAAAAGCGGACTTCCGCCGAACCCTCGGAAACAATGCCGGCTTCATAGGGAGATCCGGTTGCATGCTCGTTGTGCTGTTGCCCCAGCACGTAGGAGACGACAACCATTCCCGCGGGAACCACGAGGGCCACAATGAAGAATACAACTAAAGGCCAGAGCACCATTGCGCGTCAGATCTCCTCCAGGTCTTCAAGATGCATTACCCTGTCCGGAGGGTAACCAGTTGCGTGAAATTCTTTTAGCTTTTCACCACCGGTGCAGCCGACGAATCTCAGAAGCACAAGACAGCCAGAGTCTCCAGGGCCTGGGATTGCCTCGTGCTCTGCAGCTTCGCCTGCCCGGTTGCGTCAACTTTTTCAATTCCCGCGCCGGGCAATCTAAAGGACTTCTATAATGGCCCTGATCAATCCTACCCACATAAGTGAACCGGGGATTATAACACAATCAATTTTGTTTTGTCGCAATTGAGCTCGTCCTACGCACATTATCACCGGGCACCCGCTGCGTTGCGCCTCAATTCAGGGAGTTGCACGGCAGGGCTCCGCCAAAGCGCGCCGCCCGGGATTCAAACCGTCACATATCCATGCCCTGTTCCGCCGCTTCTTGGCCGGTTCGGATGCAGTCGGAAAGCCCAATTCCGGAATAAGCGTTTCCAGCCAGATGCAGGTGCGGATATTTTTGAATCAGGCCCGCAATGCGCATGATACGGTCCTTATGCCCCACGTTGTATTGCGCCATCGCTGAAGGCCAGCGCGAGATGAATGAAAATAACGGCTGCGTTTCCAGGCCCAGGATGGACCGAAGCTCCTGCCTGACCAGCAGAATAATTTCGTTGTTGGACAGTTGCGTGATTTCCGGGTCGCGCGTTCCTCCAAAAAAGCAACGAAGCAAAGCTTTGCCTTGCGGCGCCCGGTAGGGGAATTTCCTGTGCACAAAGGTGCAGGCAAGAAGACGGCTGCGTTCCTTGCGGGGAACCAGGAAACCGAACCCCGGAGGCAGCGCGGCAGCAACGCCTTCATCAAATCCCAGGTTGACGGTGATCGCCGAACTGTAGGGGATGGCGCGACACGCGTCCACAAGCTCCGCTGTGAAGGATGCGAAAAAGCCGGCGCACTCATGAACAGGCAGGGCCAGAATGACACCCTCCGCTTCGTAAACCTGGTTGCCTTCGCAACGAATCCTGTAGGGACTCTTCCAATGGTGCTCGATCCTCTCAATGGAAACGACACGCTGCCCCAGGTGCACTCGAGACGGATCCAAATGCGTTTCCAGGGCACTGGTCAGATCTCCAAGCCCGTTTTTCAACGTCATGAATAGTGATTTGCCCTTCTGTTCCGCTTTCCCGGCCTTCCGTTTCGCGGCCATGGCCCCGCGAATCAGGCTGCCGTGCTGATTTTCCATTTCACGAAACCGGGGCAGAACAGACGCCACGCTCAGCGACTGGGCATCACCCCCATAAACACCGGCCAGCAGCGGATCGACTATATTATCCAGCATCGCCTTCCCGAAGTGCCGGCGGACGAAAGTCCCAATCGATTCATCATAGTCCCGCGGCTTCGTGGGCGTGACAAACCACTCCGTGGCCAACATCAGCTTGCTGGAAAGGGGAAGCAAAGGCGATTTCAGGAACGGCCGGATGCGCGTTGGAGCCAGCAGCATCAGGCCTTCCGGGAGCGGAACAAGTTTTCCCTTGTGAAGGATATAGGTTTGCCGCTCGTCGTCGTTCGAACCGATCAGCGAATCCCCAAGTCCCAATTCGCGGCAAAGCGCCGCGGCTTCAGGCTTCTCGGAAATAAAACTGTCCGGCCCTCCTTCCAGAACAAATCCCTCCAGGTGCTCCGTGCGCACAACTCCGCCCAGCCTGTTGTCCGCTTCAATCAGGAATTCCGACACTGGAAGGCCGCGTTTCCGAGCCTGGGCAAGCTTATAGGCAGCGGTGAGACCTGAAATGCCGCCACCTACAATGGCAATGCGACGAAATGATCCCTCGTTTGTGTTCATGATGACCTGCCCGCGGCGATTTCGATTCGACTTGAAACGATGGAAGCCAAGCATCTGATGAAAGTTGGACTGGCATTAAGCGATTCCGGTCGCACGACGGAAACTCCTTTCTCTTGTCCATATTCGCAAAAGGCGACATCAATGTCGTAAAGGACTTCAACGTGGTCTGAAACAAAACCAATGGGCGCCAGCACCACCTGCCGCAGCCCCTGCTCCGCAAATTCGTCAATCAGCGATTCCACCGTGGGCCCTACCCAGGGCTCGGAAGTCATGCCCTGGCTCTGGAAGGCCACCGCGTATTCCTTTAAGCCCATAGCCTGCGCCAGCAGTTGTGCCGTTTCCTTCACCTGGTTTTCGTAGGGATCACCCTCCGTGATGGTCCTTACCGGAACACTGTGGGCGGTGAAAACCACGGGAACCGGCCGGCCGGAATCCGCTTCCGCCCCGGCAAGAGCGGCAGAAACCTTCTCTCGGAAAGCGGCAATCAGGTCTGCGTGGTCGTGCCAGCTTTCTACGAATTCCACATGGAGATCAGGTGCAACCTTGTCGACCGCCTGTAAGAGATGGCTGCGATAAAGTTCGATGCTGGTTCGCGAATTGTGCGGCGCAAGACAAACGGCCACTACCCGGCCAGCTCCGTCTTCCGCCAAATTCCGAACAGCCTCTTCGATGTAAGGCTTCCAGTTGCGCATCCCAACGTAAACCGGCAGACCCAGGACCCTCGCCAGCGCCTCGGCCTGCTGTGTGGTGATTCGCAGCAGCGGCGAACTTCCGCCGATCCTCGCGTAGCGATGGATAATCTCCTGCACGGCTCTCTCCGGCAGTCCACGCCCCGCACGCACGTTCAGCAGGAATTGCGGAATATCACCCAGCCGGCTGGGAGCCCCGTGAGCCATCAAAAGGACTGCCCAGCGCGAAGGATCCGTAACTCTTGAATGTTCCGTCAGCAATGCACACCCACGTCTTCTGGAACCTCCACTCGAATCTTCAGCTCTTGCGCGAACTCAACTCATGGACCATCTCGACCAGCGCAGATCACGTTTTCCTCGGGCGTATCCGGCAGGATTCCATGGCCCAGATTGAAGATATGGCCGGGACGTCCCGCCGCCTGGTCCAGAATCTCCTGAACGCGCCGCCGAATGAACGGCAAATCCGCATAGAGCGCCACAGGGTCCAGGTTCCCCTGCACGCCCACCCGGTCTCCCAGCCGGTCCCAGGACTTTCCAAGCTCCACATGGAAATCGAGACCGATGATGTCGCCGCCGGCGTCGCGCATCTCCTCCAGAAACATTCCCGTCCCGGTCCCGAAATGGATGACGGGCGTGCCGGGAGTAATTCCCTGCAGCAGAAGGCGGGAGTAGGGCAAAACAAATCTCCGGTAGTCCTCGGGACCCATGCAGCCGACCCAGGAATCAAAAATCTGAACGGCCTGAACGCCCGCCTTGATCTGCGCATTGATGTACTTGGCCATTTCGCAGCTCAGCCGTTCCATCAGCGCGCGCCAGGCGCCTTCGTCGCGATACATCAGGGTTTTGGTGTGGCGGAAAGTCTTGGAAGCTCCACCCTCGATCATGTAGGAAGCCACCGTAAACGGCGCTCCGGCAAAACCGATGAGCGGCAGGTCTGGTGGCAGTACAGCCCGCGTCCGCCGGATGGCCTCGTAAAGATAACCGAGTGACTCTTCCGGCTCGACATCCCGCAACCGGTCAATATCCCCCGCTTCACGAAGCGCCGGCCGGATCATCGGTCCTTCGCCCTTGCCATATTCGAGTTCGAGCCCGAGTGGTTCGATAATCAGAAGCAGGTCCGCAAAAATAATGGCTGCGTCCACTCCAAGCTTGCGGGCCGCGCCAACGGTGACTTCGGCCACAAGATCGGGATTCTTGCAGAGTTCGAGAAAGGGAACGCGAGCCCGAAGCTCCCGATACTCCTTCATGAAACGGCCCGCCTGCCTCATCAGCCAGATGGGCGTCGCGTCCACAGGCTCGCGGCGGCAGGCCTTCATAAAGCGCGAATTCTTCAGCGAGTCTCCCGCAGCATAGGAGGCCTCGTCCCGTTCCCGCAGCATCACGGCTGCGCCACCGGCCACCGTTGCCGTCACTCCGTTCGGTTTGGCCGTTGCGGCAGATGACCCTGTGCCGGAATCCTTCTGGCGAACCAACTCCGGGGCCCGGCGCGCCGCTTCAAGCACCAGCACGCCCATTTTGGGAGGCGAAGCTTCAATATCCACAGGAATGCCCGCCGCTACCAGCGCTCCGCTGCAGGTGGGGCCGATGGAGCACACGACGGTCCGCCGCAGGGCTGTCTTCAGTTTTTCGCCGGCCCCTTGCCCGGCGGCCACCTGCAGGACGTTCGTCACCTGATTGCGACTGGTAAAAAGCGCAACCCTCGCACGGCCTTCAAGAATATCATCGAGCGTCTTCTTGAGGGGGCCAAGATCTTCGGGAAGCCCCCAGCGGTAGACCGGCACCTGGAACGGCACAGCGCCCCGCGATTTCAGTTCGTCAAGAAAAGCCTGGTTGGGCTCACCATATTCCTGAACGGCCACCGTGCTGCCTTGCAGGGTGAAGCTGCGGGGATTCTCATCCAGTTCCTGAATGATTTCCTGCCAGGTGTTGGGCTCCGGAGCCAGGATGGTGACCGGCACGCCGTATTCACGAAGCACCTGTGCCGGCTTGGGACTCCGGGCGATCACCGTTGTGGTCGACAGGCCGTGAACAATCTCTTCAACGGCGTAACGTGACTGAAGAGCCTCAAACAGCGTACGGGTGCCGACGCCGGTCATAAAAACCACGCCTTGAATTTTTCCTGCCAGAAGCTTTTCTGCAAATTCGAAAGCCGCCGAATTATTTTCCAGCGGGATTTCCCTCATGCTGGGACCCACGCGCGGAACACCCCCGCAGTGCGTGATGAGCTTCGCGATCTCCTCCGCCCTTCGGCTCTCAAAGGCCGCGACCTCAAGACCTCCAAAATTCGGTTTTGCACCGGTTTCGTTCATCATGATTTTCCTGGTTTCTTCCCGTGTCAGGCCCCGACTTGATATCAGTCTAACTGCTTTTTGAAATGCGCGCTAGAATCCTCCCCATCCCTTCACGGAAGGCCGGAACATCAGTCAGCAGACTGATCACCAGGTGCCCGTCATCGGGAAAATCATAAAAATGTCCGGGGTGAACCAGCACGCCCTCCTCCCTCAGCAGTTCCACGGCCCAATCCTCGTCGCTCACCCTTTCAGGCACTTTCAAAACCGCATACCAGCCGCCCTCGGTCCTCAGACGCTTCACCTCCCGGCAGGAGGCCGTTTGCTGCTCCAACCAGCACAAATTGGAACGCAGACTCTCCATGATTCGGGGCTGGACTGTCTTTCGAAACTCCAGCAGGGCAGGCAGAGCATGAGCAATCGGCGCGCTCACGGATAGGTAAGTATCAGCGATCACCTCCAGCCGTTCAAGGGCCGTCTTCAGTTCAACCTCCGGCCCGCTCACCACCACCCAGCCAAGCTTCATCTGGGGCAGGGCTGAGATTTTGGACAACCCGCTCAACGTGAAGGTCAGAACCCGCGAATCAGCGGCGTGGGAAAGCACACGGCCTTCGCCGGCCTCAAGAACATAATCGGCAAAAACTTCGTCGGCTATCAGAGCGCCCTGGTTCTGCCGGCAACACTCAGCAAGGAAATCGAGCTCGGTCGATTTGACAAACGATCCCGTGGGATTGTTGGGATGGACTACGATTGCGGCCTTCGCGCCTTGTGCCCAGCCATCGCGCACGCCATCCAGGTCCATGCGCCATTCATCCTGGTAATGCAACGGGTACGATACAACTTCAAGGTCATTGATGCCGGCGAGAAAATCAAACAGGGGGTAGCTGGGCTGCGGGACAAGCACCTTGTCGCCGGGATCCGCCAGAAGCCGAAACACGTAGGTGTAGGCTTCGCTGGTGCTGGTGGTGAGGAAGATCTGTTCCGGGGCGACACTGACGCCACGGTCCGCGTAATATTCGCAAACGGCCCGGCGCGCGCGAAGAGGCCCGCGAGGATCCGGTTCGTAGACCAGGGCTTGCGGGTCCTGAAGCAACTGGAGAATTTCGCGTTCGGGCGCGAAACCGCAACGGGTGGGGTTCGATTCGGTAAGATCGAGGACAGGCAGATCCTGCCGGCGACGTTCGTCAAGCTGCCGGGTCAGACGGTTCGGTGCCAGAGCCCAGTCTGTGCGCGATGAGAACATGAATCCTCTGCCGCAGTTTCACGCAGACTGAAGCAACCCCTGACTCCCCCCCGTCATTTATCGTCGGCAGTTGACAGCCCCCTCCCGGGAACCGCGATCGACGGGGCCGCTCCGTTATGTGCTGCCTCTCCGGATGCCGCCGGGCTTTGCCGGGCAGCACAGCCGGTCAGGCCGTTTCCTTGATCACCTTAAACAGGCCCATCAATGATTCGCGGGTGCTTTCCACTTTGTTTCCGTCGGGACGCCGGTAATGCGTTTCAAGGGCCATGTCACCCTGATAGTTGTCGCGGCGCAGCGCCTCAAATTGTCCCTTCCAGTCGATAAAGCCGCCGCCGACGGGCGCCCAAAGCAGCTTGCCGCCCGGGCCCTTCTTGACGTCCTTGATGTGCATGTGCGGGAACATCCCCTTCACATGGTTGTACCCGTCGGGATAAGGAACCTCGTGCAGCATGGCGGCGTTGCCCGGATCCCAGTTGCCGCGCAGGTTGGGCGAATTGACGTCACGGAGAATTTTGCCCAGTTCCTTGCCCGTCCCGATGTTGCACTCGTGCTCATTTTCGAGAATCAGGACAATGTCATTCTCACCCGCCAGCTTCGCTGCCTTGGCCAGCCGGTCGCGCACATAGGGATAGGCCTTTTCAGGCTCCGCCACGCGCCAGTAGCTGAAAATACGCACCTTGTGTGTCCCGAAAAATCTGGCCAGCTTGAAGGATTGGTGCAGCAGGTGATCGGAATCCTGCTCCGCGAAATTGGCACGGAACGTATCGCGCTTCTCATTCTTGTGCGCCGGCATCTGCGGCAGGTTGTACTTGAAAATGGGCGAGCCGATGTCGGTCACTTTCAGCTGATGCTTCTCCAACAGGGCCTTGGCCCGGTCCAGCTGCGCCTGCGACAGGTTCATGATGTTCTTCTGCCACATGTCACGCAGCTCGGCATAGCCGAGATCATAGTGCGAGATAAAGTCGAGCGCCTGCTCCAGGTTCTCGGTGAGTTCGTCGGTGATGATGCCCAGTTTCCAGCCCATAGCTTTTGAAGGCGCCGCAGCCTTTAAGTATGCCACGCTCGGCCAGGCCGCCAGTGTGGCACCCAGAAAGCCCCGGCGGGTCCAGTTCTTTCCCATTGATGCTCCCTCCACGGGGTAAAAGTTCGAACTTAAGACGACCGTGCCATCTTACCTCAAAAGTCCTCATTTGCAACAATCAGGTTGATGAAGGTTTTCCAAAGGAAGTCCCTATGGGAATGCGTCCCATACCAGTCCTGCCAGACTTAGCGCCACCGGGGAGTCTGGGTCAGGCATGAAGTCGAAGCCTGGGCCAGGCATGTATTCAGACGCCGTGTC
Organism: uncultured Acidobacteriota bacterium; assembly: GCA_963783155.1. Taxonomy (GTDB): domain Bacteria; phylum Acidobacteriota; class Terriglobia; order UBA7540; family UBA7540; genus SCRD01. The sequence continues at coordinate 182,655 of CAWANC010000024.1, forward strand.
GCGTCTCCACCGCCACATTTCTTTCTGAACTGTATTTCTATGCCGTCGCGTCGTCACCCAAGTTCCCGTTTTCTCTGAAATATTCAAAACGAAATTTGCAAATCGGAGACATTTGCATGACAACGTTTATCTCCTTTCTACTTACGATGAAGTTACTTGCTCAATTTGAGAGGAGAAAGCCCTTCTGCGGCTTCTGCGGTCTGGTTGCGTTCTGAAGGCATTGATTCAATGGTCTGCAAAATCTTCAAGGAGGAACTGAACATGGAAACCAATAGTCAAGCGGTTCGGTGCAGTTCGATACTCAACTTCGTGCTCGGTGCGGCGCTGATGCTCGCATTGGGATCGACTGCCTCAGCCCAATACCAACAGAAGAACCTCGTTTCCGATCTTCCCAACGTCGCCGATCATCTCGATACAAACCTCGTAAACTCTTGGGGAATAACCTTTCCGCCCACCGGGCCTTTCTGGATTTCGGACAACGGCGCCGGTGTTTCCACTCTTTATAATGCAGGCGGTGACCCGTTTCCGCTCGCCAGCCCACTGGTTGTTACGATACCGCCGCCCGCGGGAGGCACCATCTCAGCTCCGACAGGAGTCATCTTTAACGGCACAACGGACTTCGTAGTGAGCGCCAACTTACAGTCTGGAGCCGCGCGATTCATCTTCGCCACGGAAGACGGAACCATCAGCGGCTGGAACCCCTCGGTGGATCCCACCAACGCCATCCTGGCCGTAGATAATTCGACTTCGAATGCCGTGTACAAGGGCCTTGCCATGGCCGTGAGGGACGGGGCGAATTTTCTTTACGCCACGGACTTTCACAATGGTTTCGTCCAGGTATTTGATAGCTCTTTCAGGGATTCGCAGGCACGATCGCGGACGACGATGAGGATGTCCCATGGGGGACTTTCACAGGCAACGCCTCGCAAATTATCATGAGGACGTCCCCGCCAGGTCCGCGCACCATCAGCATCCAACAACAAACCTAACCTCCAGAAGCGTGATATTTATCACATTCTCCTTCGTCTCCGTCTGCTTGTTCACGAACCTCCAAGCCGCAGCGCTGGCTGGAATCTTTAGAAAGAATCCACTCGGACCCGTCCGTCAGGTCCGCGAGGGAACCGTCATCGTCCGTGTCTGCGAAAATTCGAACCGCGGGCGCGCTTAGAAAAAGCAATCCGTCCTTCTTCCGCGCTGGTGAGAGGGCCTTTTCTGCTGGCCTACTAAAGTATCGCGTCTAGCGTAGCCTCCGCCTTATCACGTGAGCCGCTTTGCGTCTCCTCCCAAAACAAGCAAACCACTCGGAGAGGGTATATGAGGTACGTCCTGAATCCGTTGTTCCAAGGTGTGCGGATGATTACATCGCCCTGATATCCTGAGAGGTCAAAAGCAGTCCCGAATGTTGTTAGGAGCAGACTAGCATTATTGGCGCTCGTGGCCTCCAGAGAGTTCTCGAAATCCAAAATGATGTCGACTCGTCCTCCTGTGTTGAGGAGAGTAGAACACTTTGGGCTGGGCCAGAGTCCGGGAACGCCAGCGATCGCCGTGAGGCAGGCACTCGCCTTGCAAAGCGGCAATGCATACCGTGAATCGAGGTGAACTTAACCAAGTTTATCCACAATGCCAAATACCACTCGTCTGAAAACGAGTCTTTGAATTCTTTCCCCAGTAGGCTGACGAGGTCCCGGTCAATTCCAATTATGAAATGGACGTTTTCCTGCGACATCCTGCTGTCCGAAACGGAAATCTGGCAGCCGCGCTCCCCGCCGCAGGGGCCGCTCGACACGCTGTCCTGGATAGCCCGAAACAGGGCAGTTGACCAGGCACGCCGCATGCTTCCCTCGAACACGTCCGTTGGCGAATACACGTCGGCCTCCGAAGCTCCTTTCTGCTTGCAGGAGGTCGGTACTTGAGGCACCTCTTCCAGAATGCGCGTCGTTATAAAGCCACAATCGCGCCCATTGCTTCCTTGCCGGACTGCCGCGTCCCCAGTCGAGGACGGCTCATCAGGGAAAGCACCTATCTTTGTGTACTCGGGCCGGAGCAACCTTTTGACTTCGTTGATCGGAACCGCAAAGTTGAGATTCTGTCCACCTTCGACGGAAGCGGCCGGAACGCCGATCACATCTCCAGCCATATTAAAAAGAGGACCACCACTGCTGCCAGGAGAGATGGGCGCGGTAATCTGCAAGACCGTTCCCCTCTTCTCAGCCGTGCGGATCGCGCTAAGAATGCCGTTAGAAACCGTTGACTCGAGCGAGAGAGGATTACCAATTGCGACGACTTCCTGCCCGACTTGAAGACGATCAGAATTGCCTAGCTGCACGATGTGAAAGTGATTGCCATGGGCCTTGATCACCGCTATGTCACGAGTTTTGTCAACAGCGAGCACTCCATCAACAGCGACATGGGTTCCGCGAGCAAATCCCAATACGGCGGACGCGCCACTCTTGATCACGTGATAGTTTGTCACTACGCGGCCATCGGAGCTTATAAGAAAGCCGCTTCCCTGCGAGATCGGCTGGCCTGTTTTGTCGAACATGACGATTGACACGACAGCACCATTCGCCTCATGGGCGATTGCGGGTATGCTAAGGCGATGCTGGTTCCCCACGCCAGCCAGTGCCGGCACAGGTAAGAACATCAGTCCGAAGACCAGTACGATTTTCGCCATATTTGTCCTGCAACGCTTCGTCCGCAGTACACTACCGGACGTCGTGGAACTGGTTACGGTCACTTGGCAGCAGAATGCGCGGCAGGAGTCTGCCAAGCAGGGCGCGATTTTACACCTTGCCGTAAGCGAGAGCAATGATACTAACGTACCAGGCACAGTGGAAGAGTGGCTTACGTGTCGAAAGTGAGCGGGTGCGTGGCACCCGGTTTCGAGGCTCCTGCGGACGTGATTTTCAGAGCGATCTATTCAAGCGCCGCGGGGCGTCTCCGGCACGTTTTCAAAACCACTTAGTGAAGCCACCTTCCAAATTTAAAATTACTCATTTTGCGCCACGAGGGATTAAAATGGCTGTTTGCTGTTTTTCGAACCGGGCAGCAGGAAGTTTGTGGGTTTCAGGCTCAGCGGTTGCTGGTTTGTAAACCGGTGAAAAGCCGCTGAGCATCGCTGGAGCGAAACTTTGCGCGGCCCGGGCACGGAATCATAATGATGGGGAGGTTGTTTTAATGCGATTCTTACGCGGCTTGTTTATGGTTGCGCTCGTGGGATTCACTTCGGTCTGTTTTGGGCAGCAGACGCCCGAAGGCCGCCTGATGCGTTTTCCGGACGTTTATAAGGACAAGGTTGTCTTCAGCTATGCGGGCGACCTGTGGCTGGCGACTACTTCCGGAGGAGAGGCCCGGAGGATCACCACCAGCCCGGGTCTGGAACTCTTCCCTAAGTTCTCACCTGACGGCAAGTGGATTGCCTTCACGGCGCAATACGACGGCAACTTCAACGTTTACGTGATGCCGAGCGAAGGCGGCCAGCCGCGGCAGTTGACGTATCTGCCCGACATTACCAGCATGCCGGAACGCATGGGCCCGAACAACGAGGTGATCAGCTGGTATCCCGACAGCAAGCGCATCCTATTCCTTTCGCGCCGCTCCACCTTCAACACCTGGTTCGGGCAGCTTTACACGGTCAGCATTGAAGGCGGACTTCCCGTGCGCTTCCCGCTGCCGAAGGGCGGCCTCACCACCTTCTCGCCCGACGGGACCCAACTCGTCTACAACCGCATCTTCCGCAACTTCCGCACCTGGAAGCGCTACACAGGCGGCATGGCGCAGGACCTTTGGCTCTACGACCGGAAGGTCAACACCATCCAGCAGTTGACGCATTACGTGGGGACCGACACGTTCCCCATGTGGCACGGCAACACCATCTATTTCACTTCCGACCGCGGCCCCAACAAGCGGCTGAACCTTTACAGCCTGGATCTCGCCAGCAAGAAGATCACCCAACTCACGCACTTCACGCGATTTTGACGTGATGTGGCCAAGCCTGGGGCCGGATTCCATCATCTTTGAGAACGGCGGCTACCTTTACCTCTTCGACCTGAAAACCCACAAGGCCCGGAAGACTGACGGTCTACCTGCCCGGCGACCGCGACCAGATGCGGCGCCGCTGGGAGAACGCCAGCAAGCTGATCTCCGCCTTCGATCTTTCGCCGGACGCCAAGCGGGCGCTGTTTACGGCGCGCGGCGACGTTTTCACCGTCCCCGCCGAACACGGCAGCATCCGCAATCTCACCCAGACCCCGGGCATCCAGGAACGGGACGCCGCCTGGTCTCCCGACGGCCAATGGCTGGCCTACATCTCCGACCGCACAGGCGAGAACCAGCTTTACATCCGGCCGCAGAAACAGTCGGGCAAGGAAACCCAGATCACCACCAGCAATAAGGTATTTCTGCTGCCGCCCATCTGGTCGCCCGACAGCACCAAACTTCTCTACGCCGATTCCACGCTGCACCTTTATTACGTGGACATCCACGACAAGAAGCCCGTGCTGATTGATCAGGGCAAGTACTTTGACCTCACCGAATACGTCTGGTCGCCGGACAGCAAGTGGGTGGCCTACGCCAAAACCGACAGCAACCAGAACCGGGCGATCTATCTCTATTCGCTGGCGGACAGGAAAATCACTCCCGTGACCACGAGCTTTACCGACAGTTGGGAGCCGTGGTTCGATCCCGGCGGCAAGTATCTCTATTTCCTCTCCAATCGCACCTACAACGAGGTTCTGGGCGTTTACGACACGGAGTTCGCAAATCCCAAGGCGACGGGTATTTTTGCCGTCACCTTGCGCGCCGATCTGCCTTCGCCTTTTGCTCCCCGCAGCGATGAGGTCGGCTCTGAAAAAGCGAAGCCTTCAAAGGAAAAATCGAACGCAGAAGGCAAGGAGGACGAGGAGAAGGAAAAGGCGGAAGCAAAAGAAGCTCTGAAGAATTTCAGGATCGACCTCGAAGGGATTGAGGGCCGCGTGGTGGGCTTGCCGATTCCACCGGGCAATTACCACGACCTCCAGGCCAACAAGAGCGCCGTCTTCTATGTGTCCGTCCCGACCATGGGACTGAGCGGCCCACTGCCCGGCGAAGAGCCTGCCATCCATGTTTTTGACATGGAGAAACGCAAGGACAGCGTGCTGATGGCAGGCGCCAACAACTACACCCTTTCCTTCGACGGCAAGAAGCTGCTCTATTCCGCCCCCAGCGCTCCCAGTGAGGGTGGCGCCGCAGCCTTGTTTGCGGAAGGCGGCAGCGCGAACACCTACGGCATTGTTGACGCCAAGCCGCCCGAAAAGCCGCAATCGGTGGGCGAGGGCGCCCTGAATCTGGCCGCGATGAAGATGGACGTGGACCCGCCGGCGGAATGGAAAGAGATCTTCAACGACGCCTGGCGGCAGGAACGCGACTACTTCTTTGAAAAATCCATGAACGGCGTGGACTGGGCCAAGGTGAGGGACAAATACGCGGCGCTGCTGCCTTACGTGGCCAACCGCTTTGACCTGAATTATGTGATGGGCGAAATGATCGGCGAACTCGCAAATTCGCACACTTACGTGGGTGGCGGCGACTTCCCCAACCTTCATCCGGTGAACGTCGGCCTGCTGGGCGTGGACTTTGGCGCTGGACACGGCCAATGGGCTCTATCGCTTCAAAAAGATCTATCCCGGCCAGAACTGGGATTCCGCCGTCCGTTCACCGCTGACCGAGCCCGGCGTGAAGGTGAAGCAAGGCGATTACCTGCTGGCCGTGAACGGCAAGCCCTTGCGGCTGCCTGAAAATCCCTACAAAGCGTTCGTGAACACCGCCGGACCAGGACGTCACCCTGACCGTCAACAGCAAGCCCTCTACCGATGGCGCGTGGGACGTGCAGGTCAAGCCCATCAGCAGCGAGTTCAGGCTGCGCGAACTGAACTGGATTGAGACCAATCGCGAGAAGGTGGACAAGGCAACCGGAGGCAAGGTGGGTTACGTTTACCTGCCCGACATGGAAGACGTCGGGCTGAACGAATTCGTGCGGCAGTACTTCCCGCAGATTCGCAAGCAAGGCCTCATCTTCGACGTGCGCTACAACGGCGGCGGGTTTGTGGACCAGATCATTCTGGAACACCTGCGGCGCATCCTGGCGGCCATGGAATCCGCCCGCAATTTCGCCAGCGACACCATTCCCGGCAACGTCTTCCACGGATACATGGTTGACCTGAGCAACCGCTACAGCGCCTCCGACGGCGACTTCTTTACCTACTTCTTCAAGAAGTACAAGCTGGGTCCGGTGATCGGAGAACGCACCTGGGGCGGCGTGCGCGGCATCCGCGGCTACATTCCCGAGATCGACGGTGGATACTTTACGCGGCCGGAATTTTCGCTCTATGGGCTCGACAGCCACTGGGCTGTAGAGAACCACGGCGTGGCGCCCGACATCGAACTGGACAACCGTCCCGACCTGGTGGTGAAGGGTCAGGACCCGCAACTGGAACGGGCCATCGAGTACCTGATGAAGGAAATCCAGGAGCACCCGAAGAAGCTGCCGCCGCGGCCGCCGGACCTGCCCGCCTATCCCCCGGGCCCGGCACAGTAGCGACGCACTTCGCTCCACGCCCGTCATCCTGAGCGGGGCGAAGGATCTGCTTTTCGCGCTTTAAAGGACAAAGCAGATCCTTCGCGGAGTTAACCCTGAGCCCCTTCCCTCGCCATGCGGGATCAGCGCCGTTCGCAAGCGAGGGCGAAGGGGCTCAGCATGACAAGACCAGGAAGCGCAGGTTTTGTGGCTGTGTTCTTTCCCTGGTATGAAACCGAAAACCCGCGTACTGCGAGAACGGTGCTCTCCGCTCCCAGCCCCTATGCTATTCTTGAGCCGGTGAATCATGGAAAACGAGCGAGTAAAAAGAAGGCTTGATGCCATGGCGGCCCTATTGACGAAGCTGAAGCAGTCAGGAGATTTGGCAGGGCTGAAGATCGAGCCTGATGAGCAGACGTCGGAACTTACTGGCGGTGTGGCTATCCGGCTGATGCGCGGATCTGAGCAGATAGCGATGGCCCTGATCGCACCTGCGCGCGCTATTTCCCCGAGCGATGAAGTGCTCGTCGGTGATGAAGAGGCAAAGCACCTGGCAAGTAGGGTTGGCGCGGAGTTCATCACTGCCCAAGTTTTTGCAGGATTGCTCGCTAGGTTGGTGGTAACGCGCATGACTTCCACAAACGAGAGAAGTGCGTTGGCTGATGCCAGCCAAGCAAAGGCTGCCCAACTCAAGGCGTACTTTCAGCAACAGATGGCTGGGTTCGAGGTTGACGTCAGGCAGACAGACTCCGATTTCGACACGATGCTTACATCGTTTTTTTTCCACAAAGAGGGCGCACAGCCTGTCGGCTGGCTTTGGTGCATAAAGGTCCCAAACAGTGTCCTTGCTGACCTGGAAACCAACAAGATCATCCAGCATTTGGAGCATCATCGTTGGCAGGAGCGGCTGCGAGGGGCGCCGACTGGTACAATTTTCATCGCCACGGCCCACGGCCTCGATGTATGGAACCCTAAGGCGCCGCCTCATCCATAAGGATGACTAACGACAGGGCTGACTTCCGCAGGCCGAACGGGTGGCAGGAGTTCCCATTGGTCGAAGAGCTAGGCTCATCGCTGGTTTTCATTCTAGAAGCCCTTGCGTCTCTGGTTTTGCTGGCGCTCATCCTAATTATACTCGGTTCGTGGTTTCTTTCGTTTGTCACTGGCGGTTATAAGGAAATTTGGAAGCAGATTTGTAGCAGGATCACCCTGAGTGCTGCAACGACAAAAAGGGAAGACAAAACCGAAGCTGCACTGACTGAGACGGTCGAACCGAAGGGGGAGACAATGCCTGATGAGCACTCTGAATTTAGCACATTTAGAAAAATGGGTGCGCCCCTGAGAGCATTAACTTCGAAACCTCTGGTGGTGCGTTCTTTCGCGTGGGCGGCTGTATTTGCCGCCTTCGCCCTGCTCATTCACCCGACCATCGTCAGTCGCTTCCTACACCAAAGCAATTACTTGGGTGTGTTTGTGGTGATTGCTCTGTTGTTCGGCCTTTCGGTGGCAAAATTGACAGAGCAGATTTACGTCCGAACGAAAAAGCCTTCACTGATCGAAGCCACTGGAATTATCCTGACAAATTCGGAGGGGAGGCCACTGGGAAGCTTCGGACAATCCAATGGCGACCCCTATATCCTCCTTGGTATCGAGGGCGGGGGGATTTTACTGTCGAGGCGTGGCCTAAAAGTTTTCGACGGGGAACGTAATCTGCGAGCCACTCTTGAGATGACAGATGATACGCCTCAGCTTACCCTCGTGGAGCAAGGGGAAGAGGCCGTTCGAATTGATTATTCCGGTCTCCACCTTGTGGATACCATATGCTCCGCTGGCAGCGTGTCGCTTACGGCGTTCGAGGAGCCGGGTATCGAGGTAAAAGACTCAGGAGGAAGCGTGATATGGAAGACTCCGACACCCGCGTAGGCACTGGATTGGGGACAAGGAAGATCCGACTGTACCGACCATTCAAGGCCAGTCCCTCCGCCAGGCTTTCTTTTTCTCCGCCCCAGCTTGATCAATAATATAAATTCGTCTATATTGGCAGTCTGAAATCATATAGAGGCGCATCATGCCAGATATGGACTTTATCGGCGTTCGAGAAGCGGCCCGGCGGCTGGGCGTCAGTTATCCCACCCTCAAGCAGTGGATCTATCGCGGCAAGGTACGCACGGTGAAAACGGTGGGCGGGCACCATCGCATCGCGCAGTCGGAAATTGACCGCCTGCTGTTCCAGCAGGGGCGGAAGCGGCAAACGGCCCGGCGGTCGAAGGCCCCGAAAGCCAAAGACCGGCCGGTGTCAGGAACGGGACTGCAGGAAATCATCAGCGGAAGGAACCAGTTGGTCGGCCGCATTGTGGCGCTCAAGACCATCGGCCTGCTGACTAAAGTTTCGCTCGACGTGGGCGGCCAGATCGTGACCTCCGTCATCACCCGCGACGCCTGCCTGGACCTGAAGCTGAAGGTCGGCGACACGGCGGCGGCGCTGATCAAGGCCACGGAAGTGATGATCATCCGCCCGCCCGGCCACTGACTTCGGCCTGAGGTTTTGCGCGCCTCCAAGACGAACGGCATGCTCCGTCATTCCAGAAAATTCGTCACGCTGCTCGCACTGGCTTTTGCGTGCGCCGGCTTCTCCTGCAGCCGCCGGACTTCTCCATCAGCCGGGCGCGAAGAGGGGCAAATCACCGTGGCCGCCGCCATCAGCCTGAAAGACGCCTTCCTCTCGATGGCGAAAGTCTACCAGGAACGCACCGGCGACCAGGTGAATTTCAGCTTTGGCGCTTCCGGCGAGCTAATGCGGCAGATTGAAGCCGGCGCACCCGTTGACGTTTATGCCAGCGCGGGCCAGCGCGAGATGAACGACCTCCAGACAAAAGGCCTGGTGGAAACGGCCACGCGAGGCGATTTTGCGCGCAATTCTCTGGCGATTGTTGTGCCCGCCGGATCAGCGCTCAAAATGAGCGCCGTCGAAGACCTGGCGCGGCCCGCCGTCAAAAGGATTTCCATCGGCAATCCGGCGACGGTGCCGGCGGGGATGTACGCGCAGCAGATGCTGGTGCGCACGCAGCTCTGGAAAAAACTCCAGCCGCGTCTGATCTTCGCGGAAAACGTCCGGCAGGTGCTGGATTACGTGGAGCGCGACGAAGTGAGCGCGGGCATTGTTTACTCCACCGACGTCGGCATCGCGCATGGCAGGGTGCAGGTGGCGGCGCGTGCTCCGGACGGGACCTATGGCCCGATTCTCTATCCCATCGCAAAGATAAAGGGAAGCCCGCACCAGGGCGCGGCGCGGGAGTTCGTGCGTTTCGTTCTGGGCACCGAAGGGCAGCGCGTGCTGAAGAAATTCGGGTTTCTCCCGGTGAAGTAAACGATGATCTGGTCCGCTTTCAAAATATCGGTGCTGGTGGTGAGCGTTGCGACGCTGGCGGTGGCGCTGGTGGGCACGGCGCTGGCTTTTCTGCTGGCGCGGCGCGAGTTTCCGCGGCAAGGAAGCGCTGGATTCGCTGGTGACGCTCCCCATGGTGCTGCCGCCCACGGTGACCGGCTACTATCTGATTCTGCTGCTCGGCCGGCGCGGACTGCTGGGGAAATATCTCTTTGCGCTGACGGGCTGGACCGTGGCCTTCACCTGGGAAGCCGCGGCCATTGCCGCCGGCGCCATGGCGCTGCCGCTGATGGTGAAGTCGGCGCGCGCGGCGATCGAATCGATCGACCGGCGCTACGAACTGGTGAGCTTCAGCCTGGGCAAGAGCGAACTCGAAACTTTCTTCCGCGTGACCCTGCCGCTGGCAAGGCGCGGGATTCTGGCCGGAGTGGTTCTGAGCTTTGCGCGGGCGCTGGGTGAATTCGGCGCCACGCTGATGCTGGCCGGCAATATCCGCGGCAAAACGCAGACCATGCCGCTGGCCATTTATGAAGCGTTCATTTCGGGCGACGACCAGAAAGCGCAGATCATGGCGGTGATTCTGACGCTAGCCTCGATTGCGGTGATCTATCTGACCAACGTTTTGACACGCCCGCCGAAGGCCGCATAACCCATGCTGAACGTCGCCATCCAAAAGCAGTTTGCCTCAAACGGCCGCCCCGGCTTCGCTCTCGACGCCGCCTTCACGGCCAGCCAGGGCATCACGGTGCTGTTTGGAGCGTCAGGATCGGGCAAGACCACCACCCTGCGCTCGATTGCCGGAATGGTGACGCCCGACGAGGGAAGAATTTCGCTGGGCGATTCCGTCTACTTCGATTCCGCCGCCCGCGTGAATCTCGCCATGCAGAAGCGCCGCGTGGGTTTTGTGTTTCAGGATTACCTGCTGTTTCCGCACCTGACCGCGGCCGAAAACGTGGCCTATGGCGCCAAGGCCCGGCACGACCACGCCCGGCGGCAGCACGTGGACGAACTGCTCAAACTGGTTGGCGTGGATGACGCCGCCGGCCGCCGGCCCGCCGAACTTTCGGGCGGCGAGCAGCAACGCGTGGCGCTGGCCCGCGCGCTGGCCTCAGACCCCGCCATTCTGCTGCTGGATGAGCCGCTCTCGGCCGTTGACGTCACAACGCGCTCGCGCCTGCTGGACGAAATCGTCGAGGTGCAACGCAAGACGGCCATCCCGTTCCTCTACGTCACGCACAGCCCGGCGGATGCGGTCCGCATCGGCGATGAACTGCTGGTGATGGCGGAAGGCCAGCATCGTGCAGCAGGGGAAGCCGCTGGAGGTTTTTAACGCGCCGCTCAACGTTCCGGCGGCCCGCGTGGTGGGAACGGAAAACATCCTGGCGGGACGGATGGCCACGCATCAGCCGGAAGAGGGCATCAGCATCGTGGATCTCGGCCCGTGCCGGATGGTGATTCCGCGCAGCCAGCTTGCCGAGGGCAGCCGCGTCACGCTGGGTATCCGCGCGGAAGACATCATCGTTTCGCGCGAGCGCGTCAGCCGCACCAGCGCGCGAAATCTGCTGGCCGGAACCGTCCGGCATCTGCTGCGCGATGGCGAAAGCATCGAACTGGTGGCCGATTGTGGAGTGGATCTCAAGGTGCGCATCACGCCGCAGGCTGCGGTGGCGCTGGAACTCGCTCCCGGAGTGGAAATCTACCTTCTGATCAAAGCAAGCTCCTGCCACATCCTCAGTTGACGGGCTGGCGCGTGGCGCCGAAGGTCACCGTGGCAGAGGTTTCAGCATGATGTCCCGGAACTCGATCCCATTGTCTTTGTTGCATTGCAGGCCAATGACTTCACCGGCCGGGTGCTTTGAGTTGTGTGCGTCCAACAAGGTCTTGCCGTTTAAAACAACCACGAAGTGATCGCCATCGACCGTGATTTCATATTTGTTCCAGTGATCGGGGATGATCCTGGCGGGCAGCGCCTTGACCGATCCCACCAGACTGCCCGTGTTGAAGCCGTCGGGCATATTGGCCCAGATCTGGCATTCGTATCCGGCGACCCAGGGGAGCCCTTCCTTCTGGGCCCGCACAAAGACACCACTGTTGACGCTGCTGGCTCCGCGAAACTGCAGTTTAAGAACATAATCGTTGGAGGGTGACAAAGTTCCCAGCCAACCCGCACTGGTTCCAGGGCAGACAAGCGCTCCGTTCTCGACCTTCCAGTCTCCCCCCGTGTGGACCTGCCATCCTTTAAGCGTTTTGCCATCAAACAACGATACCCAGCCGTGTCGGGCGGCCCCTCGAGCAAGAGTAACGGTGTGGCTTTGGACGACGAATGACAACACAAGAGCGCTTAAAACTCCGATTCCTATAACCCAACGCCGCATATCTCCTCCATTCTTCCTCCGAGGATAATCTGTATGATTTCACCTACGAAAACCGGGTCCGTTTCCAGAGCAGCACGGCGCCGGCAACGAGCAGCCCAAAGGTGGCGGCCAGCAGGACGACGATCCAAGCGGGATGCAATTCGATGGGCGGGCGGGTGGTTCCGTGGGCGAGCAAGACAAAGATGCCGACGGCTGCGATGACGATGGCAACGTCCCACCATCGCCAGCCGTGCGACCGGCCGGCCATGACGTCCTCGCCCGACTGCGCGCGGAAGACCTCATCGTGATTGAGGCCATAGCGGTCGCACTCGCGCTCAATTGCCTCACTCCATGCGGCGTGTTCGGCAGCCGGAGCTTCCGCCCGGCTGATGGCGAGAGCGCCCAGAATCATCACCACCGACCCGGCCACCACCATCAACTGCGTGGCCGAGCCGCGGCCGGCCAGCTCGCCGAAAACCAGCGCGCCCCAGGCCAGCCCCCAAAGCTGGTTGGTGTTGGAAAGCGGAATTCCGCGCCCGATGCCGATATACTTTGCAGCGTACTGCTGGAACAGGTCGCCCAGCACCCAGCAGAAACCTCCCAGGAAGAGCCAGAAGAGGGCGGGACGCGCCGCCGCGAGATCCATGAGCACCGGATGCAGGCCGCCGCGAAACACCAGCGCCAGCGCCCCCACCGTTCCAAGTTCGCCCACCGTGAAAACCGTGACAAACGAGAGCGGGTTCATGCCGCTCAGGTACGCTTTGCGGTAGGGAATGTACATGGTGCCCCACATCAGGCCGGCGCCCAGCGCCGCCAGGATTCCCGCCGTAGCGTGAGCCGAAGTGCTGAGCGGAGCGCTGGCCGAGGCATAGGCCAGCAGGACCGCGCCGCCGGCAATCCCGATGGCGCCGCCCAGAACTTTCGCCTGCGCATTCTTCCCCGCTCCGCGCAGTTCGCGGAAAAAGAACCAGCCCCAGAACAGGCCCACCAGGCAGTTGGTGTTCCACAGCGGAAAGGCGATGGAGAGCCCCACGTCACGGATGGCAAAGACGGTGAGGGTGTTGGCCACGGCCCACAGCGCCCCGGCCACGATGGCCCAGACAATCAGATGGGATTTGTCGCGCAGGTCGATGAAGATGTATTCCGTGCCCTTCATGATGGTGGGGACGGTCCAGCGGGCCACGAAAACCCCGGCTACCATGCCCAGAGAAATGATGAAGGGTGAGATGCCCAGCGTGACCAGTTTGGTGGGCGCTTCAGCAGCGCCCAGCCAGGCGCCCGCGGCCAGGCCGCACAGCACACCCAGCGTGTGCAGCGAGCGCGAAACGTTTGAAGAATGGAGTTGCCGGGCCAGTAGGTTAGCTCCTCAGCGAACGTAAATCAGCAGCAGAATTCCGGCGACCAGAACCGCCACGGGAACCCAGAACTGGCTGTCCGTCAGAATAGCCTTTGCCATTGATCGCTTCACACCACACCTCAATGCTATTGTTCCAGAGAAAATCCTGCCGCGAGTGCGGAGGAGATTTTACCACTGTATCTGGGAAGGAAAATACCTGGAAATCAAATTTTCGTAATAGGGGCGGAGTTCCCTGACGTCCGGCCGGACCGCGGCTTTCGAATACAAATCGTAGGGATTAAACTCGCGCACCCAGTGGAACATTTCCCGGTCGTGGTCGCTCATCAGATAATCGTAGGCGCCTTCGCGGTGCGCGGGATAAAACGAGTGATAGCGGACCATGTAGAGCGCTTCTTCGGGCAGGTAGTCTTTCACCACGTGATAGAGATATTCGTCGTGCCCCCAGGACATGTCCACGTTGTCGAGCCCGCCGTGCTCCTGATAGACGCCCAGGCGCGTCTGGTATTCAGGAACCCTGGCATCGGGATTCTCCGCGAAGAACTCGTGGAAAACAATCTTGTCTGACCAGGCGCAGCCCACCGGAAACGTGTCGCCCACCACGGCCCATTGCGGCTCGCCCCAGAGGCAGAGGACTTTGCCCAGGTCGTGCATCAAGCCGGTCAGGATAAACCAGTCGGGGCGGCCGTCGCGTCGCGCCGCTTCAGAAGTCTGCAGCAGATGCTCAATCTGGGAAAGCTCGGTGTCCGGATCGCTTTCATCCACCAGCGTGTTCAGATATTCCATGGCTTCCCAGATACCCATCTTGGCGCGGGTTTGGGAAACGAATTCCTGCTTTTTGCCGAGGACAAAATCGCGCGTCTGGCAGGTGTGGTTCTGCCGATAAAACTCGCGCACGCGAGGCGGTGTTGTGTCAGTGTAATTTCGGAATTCTTCCTGTTTTTTCTCAGCCTGCTTCGGCGGGGTTGAAGGGCTGCCTTCCGGATAGCGCGCCTTCACAAAGTCGTCCCACTCTTCCAGGTCCTTCAACGGCCCCTTTTGAGGGCGGAGGTCTCCGAACTGCCCCACGGCGGCACCACCTTTCTTTTGCGTCCATTTTTGCACACCGACCCCGGTGAGTCAACGAGCAGTGGTCCGGATTGGAGCAAGTGGAGTTAGCAAGCTTCTGATCGGCGACGATGCAGCCGGAAATGGCCCTGCGACAAGAAAATCAGTCTTGCCGGGAATATTTTTGTCGGGGACCGGTATTACAACAGTGTGGGAGCGAAGCACAACCCGGTGAAAAAGCCGCAAATGAAAGAAGGATTGGAGCGACTCGAAATCAGACCAAAACACCCACTGGCCATCCGGTGGTGCCACTGGGTCAATTTCCCCTTGCTGGCGCTGATGATCTGGAGCGGGTTTTGGATCTACTGGGCCAATGACATTTATCGCATTGGCATCGGTTCCTTCACGCTGTTCAAGTTCTTTCCGGAGGGTTTCTATCACGCTTTCGGCGTGAGTTACAACCTGGCAAAGGGCATGGCCTGGCACTTCTTCTTCATGTGGCTATTCGTCATCAATGGAGTCCTTTACGTCACCTACACGGTGTTCTCGGGAGAGTGGCGACAACTGGTTCCGGACCGGCACTCTTTCCGGGAAGCAATCTTCGTCGCGCTCCGCGACCTTCATCTGTGGAAGGGAAATCTCCCTGCGCGCAAGTTTAACGGGGCGCAGCAGATTGCCTATACGGGCATCATCCTGATGGGCTTTGGATCTGTAGTGACCGGGCTTGCGATATACAAACCAGCGCAACTCGGCTGGCTGACGGCTTTACTGGGAGGCTATGCCGCCGCGCGCTTTGAACATTTTCTGCTGGCCATCGGCTACGTGCTTTTCTTTGTGATCCACATCGCCCAGGTGCTCCGGGCAGGCTGGAACAATTTCCGCGCCATGGTCAGCGGTTACGAACTGGTTTCTTCAAAGGAAGCCAACTATGAATGACGAAAAGAAAGAGCCCGAGGCTTTGCCCGGTCCGGCCGGCGAATCTGGGGGTTTGCCATTCAAGGCTGAACCCGACGCCGCCACGGCTCCGGCGGTAACCACGGAAGGCCAATCAGCAGAAGCACCCGCGGCCCACCCGGTTCCGGAGGTAAGTCCTCCGGAGCCTTCAGAACTGGAGGCATGGAACCTCCAGGTACGCCGGCGCATGCGGCAGAAATCCCGCCGCAGCTTTCTGCTGTGGGGGGCTGGACTGGCCGCCGGAGCCGGAGCGTTCCAATGGCTGACGACCCGCCCTGAAACGGGCGATATTCCCCGGCCGTTTCGCAAGACCCTGGAATTGAACGAGCGGCTGGCTCGCGGACTTTTCAGCGAGCACCGGCTTTCGAAGACCTTCAAGGCGGACCAGGCGGGGCCGGACCGTGTGAACGGTGACGTTGGCCTCGATGAAGATATTGACGTTGCGGCCTGGAAGCTGCGGGTTGAGGGCCTCGCCTCAGGAAGCGGTGCGCTGCATGCTGGACCTCGACGCGATCCGGAAATTGCCGCGCGTGGAAATGACCACGGAGTTCAAGTGCATCGAGGGTTGGAGCATCATCGTGCATTGGGCCGGTGCGCGCTTTACTGATTTCATGAAGGCTTATCCACCCCGGACGCGAAGCGGGGGCGTGTTCAGCCTTAACCATGCCGAGGACCTGCCGGCCTACGTCAGTATGTCGACGCCGGGAGACGGCTATTACGTGGGGCTGGATATGGAAAGCATGCTGCATCCGCAGACGCTGCTCTGCTACGAACAGAATGGCGCTCCGCTGACACAGGAGCACGGCGCTCCTCTGCGGCTGGCCATCCCTGTGAAGTACGGCGTGAAGAACATCAAGCGCATTGGAACCATTCGATATTCCGACAAAAGGCCCGCGAGATTACTGGGCCGAGCGTGGATATGACTGGTACGTGGGGCTCTAGGTTCTGAAATCCAAAAAATCGAAAAGGAGAAGCAAGCATGATCAAACGAATCGCAATTCTGGCCATGGCCATTTGTATGAGCATGGTCGTAGCCAACAGGATGACCGGGGTGGCACTGGCGCAGTCCCAGGACGACAAAATGCAGTCCGGCGACAAGATGAAAGATGAAAAGATGGCCAGCCACGACAAGATGGCAAAGAAGAAAAGCAAGATGCACAAGAAAGACAAAATGGCCAAGAAGAAGATGAAGAGCAGACAAGATGGAGAATCAGGATAAGATGGACCAGCCGCAGCAATAGTGGGTGAACGCCGAGGCCCGGAAAGGTGGGGCCGTGCGCTCCACCTTTTCTTTCAGAGCTGCCGCGGCGGTGAGCCGAATTGTTTTTTAAGTCCACAGCCGGTTTGGAAGACTTTGAAGCCGCCGCCATGCCCCATCTCGCGACCCTGTACAGGACTGCGAAATACCTGGTTCATAACCCGGCGGAGGCGGAGGACCTTGTGCAAGACGTCTATCTGGAAGCGCTGAAGTCCTTCCACCGTTTCGAGCCCGGCACCAATTGCAAGGCGTGGCTCTTCAGGATCCTCTTCCACCGTCTCCACCATCTCCGCCGGCGGTTGCTGAAGTCTTCGCTCGAAGAAACCTTCACCGAACAGCATGCGATGGCGGCTGAGCCTCCGGTTCCACAGGAAATCAAAGACGAGGATATCCTTGCGGCCCTCGACAAAGTACCTCTCGCTTTCCGCGAGATTGTTCTCATGGCGGATATCGAGGAATTTTCATACAAGGAGATTGCCAAAACGTTGAAGCTCCCTTTGGGAACGGTGATGTCCAGACTGAGCCGGGGGAGGAAACTTCTCCGTGAAGAGCTTGCCGAGGTTGCGAAGTCTTATGGCATCCGCACCAGCGCGAATGACGCCGCGACGGGGGAGCTCGCATGAACGTGGTGAATTTCGATTCCAGACAGTGTGATCGGACTCGCCGGCAACTGGATGCCTACCTCAGCAATGAACTGCTGGTGGAAACAACCGACGAAATGCTGCGGCACCTGGAGAACTGCGAGGTCTGCTCATGCGAACTGGAATCGCGCACGCGGGTTCGGGAAGCCTTGCAAAGGGCCGCCGCAAGCCAATCCGTGCCCGACGGACTGGGCGAAGCCATTCACCAGCGCCTGAAAAAAGCCCAATCACGTTCCTTTTGGGCTCCTCGCGCTCCCACCTGGGCGCTGGCCCTGGCTGCTGCTGCGATGATCGTAATTGTGGGGATTGCCGGGCAGCAGTGGATGAGGCTGGAACGCGCCAGGCAGATGGTGGCCAGCGTCCTCCAGCTTGGTGTTTCAGACCACCTCCATTGCGCCATTCGCGGCCACAATTATCCGGAGGTTGCCAACCCGCCCGAAGCGCTCCGCGAAAAGCTCGGACCGCAATACGCCAGCCTGCTGCCGGTGGTCGAGAAGCGGCTTCCGGGCTTCCAGGTACTCGAGGCGCACATCTGCTCCGTTCCCGGCAGCCCGCGCAAGTACGTGCACTTCATCGCTCGCGGGCAAGGAACAATCCTTTCGGTCATTCTGACCAGGCGGGACGGCGAAACCTTGCCGGCAGGAAGGTTTGTGACTGCGGCGTCACTGGGCAATGTCAGTTTCTACGAGAAGCAACTTGAGGGAATGAGTATTGCGGGCTTCCAGGTGGGCGGATATTTCGGCTTTGTGGTTTCCGACCTCAGCCGGCGGGAAATGGGCCAACTCGCCGAAGGGCTCGCTCCTGCATTACAAACAGCCCTGAAAACTGCGGAAAATCAAGCCTCCAGAAGCGGTGGTTCCGCGCCGTCCCGCAATGGCTGAACGGCGATATCGCTCCCCAATGTCCCAACCTTTCAATTGAATGGTAACCCTGAGCAGCTGGTTTGCCCGGAGATGTCGGAAACTGAAGCGCCGGCTGTCTGCGGCTCGCGGCCTGACTAAAGATTTCTGCCTTACGTCGTGATCTTCAAGGCGTAGGCAATGTCGCACGGCTTTTCGCCCGGCATTTCGACGACAAGCGCGTCAGCATCCTGCCGCCATTTGAGACGGGCGTCGCTGCCCAGCAGACTGACATTTGAAATTCTGGCGGGAGCGTTCTTTGAATTTTTCCCGAGAGCTTTGATGCTTGCCTCCCGCTCCGGCCAGGCCATGAGAATGGCGTAAATCACGCCGCCTTTGATCGTGAAGCGCATATCCTGCGAGGTGAACTTTATCTCCTTCAGCTTCTTCTCGCCGAAAGATCCACTGGCCAGCGTGGTGGGGCCTTCGCCGTAAATTTTCCATGGACGCGTGGCGTAAATCGCTTCGCTATTAACGTCCATCCATCGGCCAATACCGCGGAAGACTTCTTCAGCCTCGGCAGGGATTGTTCCGTCGGGCCTGGGCCCCACGTTGAGCAAAAGGTTCCCGTTCTTGCTGACGATATCGATGAATTCCAGTACGAGCTCTTTGGGCCGCTTGAAGGTGTCGCCATCGATATAGCCCCAGGATTTCCAGCTGACGGAGGTGTCGGTCTGCCAGGGCAGTTCGCGAATACCACCCGCCAGTCCGCGCTCGATGTCCAGCACCGCGGCATGTTCCGGATAGGCTTTGTTCTTGTAGTTCACCACCACGCCCTGCCCGCGCTCCGCGGCCAGGTTGTAATAATAGGCGGCAAACTGCTTGCGGTAGGGCTCCAGGCCGGGAGCGCCGTTGGCCCAGTCGAAATAGACCAGGTCAGGTTGATAGAGATCCACGATCTCTACGCAACGCGCAAACCAGTCCTGCATAAACTCCCTGGACGGCTGCTGGACCAACTGGCCGGGGTGGTTGTCGATCAGCGGCGTCGGCGCGTGGATAGGCCCGTAGAGGCCGGCGAACAGCGGATTGTCCGTGTCATAACCCTTCTCAAAAGTGTAATAGGAGAAGTGAAAGGCCCGGTGCGAAGAGATGCCAAGTTTCAATCCCTGGTTGCGGGCTTCGCGCGCCCAGCCGGCGATGGTGTCGCGATGAGGACCCATTTTGGCGGCGCACCACTCGGTGAGGTGCGAATCGTACATGGGGAAGCCGTCGTGGTGTTCGCCCACGGGAACAATGTATTTGGCGCCGGCTTTCTTGTAAAGATCGACAAGCTCGTCCGGCTTCCAGTTCTCCCCGCGAAACATGGGAATGAAATCCTTGTAACCGAACATCGACTGCGGCCCCCAGTGCTGCCGGTGCCACTCAAAGACAGGGCTCTCTTTGCGGTACATCAGGCGCGGGTACCACTCGTTGGCGTGGGCGGGGACGGAATAAACACCCCAGTGCATGAAAACTCCAAGCTTGGCGTCGCGATACCAGTCGGGCACGTTGTATTGCGAGAGGGAATCCCAGGTGGGCGAGAAACGCCCGGGAAACGGGTGCGTGACGGCCTGCGCGATGCGCGAAGCGGAGCCCAGAGCTGATAATCCAGCACCGGCGGCGAACGCGGACTTAAGAAAATTCCTGCGTGAATAAATGCTTGTCATGAAATGCCCCCCTCGATGGCTTAGAGTGCGGGCACTAAAATAGCTCACCCCATCCAGCCGCGCAAACGGTTTCTTCATCGGGCAATCCGAGAGGAGCGCCGGAACGGAATATAAGGTTGAATCTTCAGGATGCGGTGTGTTATTACTAGCCCGCCGTCAGAAAGGCGCGCCAGTTGTGCCTGGCGTCGGTCCGCGCTGTCGCCGCATGGTGCAATGCACGGGAGGAAAAATGAAAACAAAAACCATCGCCTGGAAGCTGTTGCTGTTCGCCGGACTGCTGGCCATGATCGGCTGCCAGGCCCCGGCCCCGCAGAAGGAGGCCAGGCCAGCCTCCTCGACCCAGATCCTGCACGCGCATTTTTATAACTCGGGCTTTAGCCTGGCGGATGACAATTACAATGCCTGCTTTTACGCGAGCAACGGAAAAGTCTACTACGTCCTTGCCTCGGGATCGGCGGACACGGGCGCGCAGATGTACGCCTTCGATCCGGCAACGGGAAAAATCGACCACGTGGCGGACCTGACCGAGGCGGCAGGCGAAAAGGGACTGCACGCGATCCCCCAGGGAAAGGGACACAGTATCTTTATCGAATACAAGGGAAAGCTTTATTTTGCCACGCACATCGGGTACTACAATCCCGCAACCGCCTCCGGGCAGGAACTGGCCGGCACGCCTCCGCCGGGATATAAGCCCTACCCCGGAGGCCACTTCCTTTCCTACGATCTGGCAACGGGAAAGTTTGAGAGCCTGGCAAAGGCTCCGCAGGGCGAGGGCATCATATCATTCATGATGGATCCGGCGCGCGGGCGGCTCTACGGCATCACCTGGCCATCAGGGGAATTCATCCGATACGATATGAAAACCCATGATCTCAAAAACTTCGGCTCGGTTTTCCAGGGAGGCGAAAAGGGTATCCCGGGAAAAACCTTCCAGGCAATCTGTCGCTCTCCGGCGCTTGATCCTGATACAGGTTCGGTCTATCTTTCCAATGCCGACGGAGACATTTTTCATTACGACTACAAGACCGATTCACTCCAGAAATTGCAGGAGTGTAATCTGCGGAAGGACGTCTTCGGACAGATCGATCCCAACAAACCGGGCACCATGGGCTATAACTGGCGCCAGATTATCTGGTACCCGCCACAAAAAGTTTTCTACGGCATGCATGGACGCTCCGGCTACCTGTTCAAGTTTGACCCTCAGGCAAAAAAGGTCACTGTGGTGGACCGGCTGGTTTCAGATCCCACTTATGAGAGTGGCATGTATGACGCTTTTGCCTACGGCTACCTGGGATTGACCCTGGGCCCAGACGGCCACACCGTCTACTATCTGACCGGTACTCCCCCCACATCCGCCGGGAGCGCTCACGCCACGAGCACTCCAGCCGACAAGGCCGCGGCCGGACACGAGAATGAGGAAATCCACTTTGTCACCTACGACATTGAATCCGGAAAGCGCGTTGATCACGGCGTTCTGCAGTTGGAGAACGGCATGCGGCCATTCTTTGCCGAGTCGATCGCCATCGGAAGCAAGAACATTTATACGGTGTCAAAGATCCCGGAAGGGGGGCACGTTCGGGTGGACCTTTTGAGTTTTCCGAACCCTCTCCTGTGACGATATGCGATGGGCCGTATCAGCAATTTCAACTGCGGCGGAGGGTCTCGCAGTTCCCGACCGGCCGCAGGAAGAGGAACAGCTTTATCAGGCACCCGGATTTCGAGGCAGATTGAGCCGGTCGAGCGCCTCAAGGATCTTTCTGTTCAATAAGAGCATGTGTTGCCGATCATGAGGACTGGGTTCGAGACTGGCGTCACGGACGAAAGCTTCTTTGATGATGCCCCGCGCCGCCAGCAGTGACTTCTCCACGTGGTGGAGCAACTCCAGGTTCTGCAGGCTGAAAACAATCAACGGCAGCACATCCCGGAAGGTTTCGTAGGCTTCGTCCATCCGCCCCTGTTGGGCCAACCGGAACACCCGCGCCAGGACATCCGCCGCCCCCAGGCTGGGCATCACCCCGCAAATTCCCGCTGGAATCAGCTCCAGCATGTACATCCCGCCCCATCCTTCCAGAACTCCGACCTCGCCGGAAGTCTTCTGAACGACCGCTTCCACCTTGGAGGCCATCATCGGTTCTTCGAGCTTGACGTAGCGGAAGTGCGGATGCGCCCGGTGCAGGTTGGCGATGAAATCCAGGCTGATGGTTGGGCCGCCGGGATTGAAATCCTGAATGATCAGCGGAACATCAATCGCGCTCAGGATGCGGTCAAAGTACCGGAAGATGTCGCGCTCTCCCAGGGCGAACAAACGCGGAACGGAAACGGAAACGGCATTCACTCCCGTCCGCTGGGCTTCGAGCGCGGTTTCCGCAGCGTGTTTCGCCGAGAATGCATTCACCTGCCCGATCACGGGGATGCGGCCGGACGAACGACCGACGGCTTCCGCTATGGCGCGCCGCCGCTCGTCTTCAGAAAGCTTGTAAAACTCGCTGGCGTATGCGGGAAGGCACATCGCGCAGGCCCCGCTGGCGCAGGCAAAGTCAACCAGCAACGGCAGACTTTCCCAGTCCACTTCCTGATTCTCCTTGAAAGGTGTTGGAATAATGGGAACAATGCCTTGAAGCTGGAATTTTGGACGCTGACTCTCCACATTTGCCATGAACCAAACTCCTATGCTGTAGCAAGGTTTCTTTCCGCACCCTCACCACTTAATAATTTCCCGCTCGCGTGCCTCGATTATGGAATGGCCGTCGGTCCGCCAGCCGGGGATACCCCGCCGGCGCCTCCCTCATGCCATACCGTAATCAGCAAAGTGCTCCCAAGAATGATGATTCCACCGATCAGCGCCAGCGGAGCTAATTTCTCCCCGAGCCAGATGACGGCAATCGGGATGCCGAAAACCGTGATCAGATAATTTGAAAGCGCCGCCTGGATGGCATCCAGTTGTTTGAGCGCCTTCAGGAACAGCACCATCGACAGGAAGTTGTGAAAGAACGTCAGCAGCGCCAGCCCAATCCACGTCCTGGCAGTAAAGCTCGGGATGTGCCGGAAGACGCTTCCTTCTTCGGCCATCACCAGCGGCGTCATCAGAATGAACATCCCGATATAGGTGTAGAAAAGCACCTCCAGCGGCGAGTACCTTTCAAGAACCTTCTTGCTGTAAGAGTTATAAAAGGCGCTGCCCAGGGTCCCGATAAGAATCAGCGCATTGCCCAGCAGGTAGCCTTTGCCAAAATTCATGTGTTTAAAATCCAGGTTGGAACACAGCAGGACGCCGATGATGGCCAGGGCAAAACTGATCCAGCGTACCCGCGTCATGCGCTCACCGAGGAAAATGTGAGCTAACAGGGCAGTTGAGATCGGCAGGGTCAGCATCAGCAAGGCAGCGTTGCTGGCGAGCGACCATCGAGTACCCCAGGTGATAAAAACCTGCCCGGGAAATATCCCCACCAACGCAAGCAGAAAGAAAGTCAGCAAGTCGCGCGGGGACCGCTCGCTCTTTTGGCGGGTGCCCCGCCGTTCCCACATGATCATGGGAAGGAGCATGACGGTGGCCAGCGTCATGGGTCCCCAGACGGTGAACAGGGCGCCCACCTGGCCCTGCACCAGTTTGACGCAGGTGAACTGCAAGGCCCACATCAGATTGCACGCGAAGAGTAAGAGCCATGACCGCATTACGATGTGCCTGCCTTGCCAGGATCGAAATCCATGAACACGGAATCGCGCCAGAGCCCTTTCAATGTCGCGGAGAAACGAACCATTGCTCGAATGTGACAGCGCCGGTCATGACCGGACGAACGCCGTTAGTGACGCCCCGCACAAGAATCACCGCTCTCTCAGGTCCTCCGGATACTTCTGGGCCAGCGCCCGGATTTCGTAGCTGAACTTCATGAACCGCTTTTCCCATTGCCGGGCTTCCTCGGGTGTATACGCGTAAAACCCTTTGGCGTTTGAAACTCCTTTGGCGCCGGACTTCACCACCCTGCGCATCAAGGCGGGTACCTTCTGCCTGCAATTCAGTTCAGGGAAAAGATCTTTCATCACGGCCGCGTACGCCGGAATGCCCGTCAGATCCATAAAGCGGAATGGCCCGGCAAAAGTGATCCAGTAGCCAAGATCGTTCCGCAGTGAGCGGTCCACGTCAGCGATTGTAGCGTAACCCGCCTCCACCAGATAGAAGGCCTCGCGCATCAACGCGTACATGCAACGGTTGGTAATAAAGCCCCGAATGTCGCGTTTGACAATGGAAGGTTCCTTGCCCCATCGGCGGGAAAGTGCCGCCGCGTGCTTCGCGTACCTTGGATGGGTTTGTTTTCCGCAAATGATCTCCATGAAGCGGGTGGTGTGGGCGGGCTCAGCCCAATGGATTCCAACAACGCGCTCCGGATGAAGGGCCCCCTTCTGCAACACCGTGACGGGCAAGCCCGAGGTGTTCGTCCCGATGATGCTCCGGGGAGAGATGACTTCCTCCACTTTTCTAAGGACATCCCTCTTAATGTCCAGATCTTCAAAAACGCATTCGACTACCAAATGGCTCGATCGTAAAGCTGAATAAGCTTGTGAAACCGCCAATCGGCCGATCACTTTGGACGGATCTGCCCGCAGCAAACCTTCTTTCTTCATCTGCCGCAGATAATTCAGAATTCTGCGTCGTGCCTTCCGCCGCTTGCTCGCATCAATTTCAACCGCCGCGACCGGATGTCCTGCAGCCAGCAAGCACGTGGCGACACTGGTCCCCATCAGACCCAGACCCACCACGCCGATCCTGATGTTTCCGGGTTTTCGCAGCAAATTGGAGCGCCTCATGGCTGTTTGACCCCCATGATATTTTGACTTCGACCCTTTCAGTGGTTCCAAAAAGACAGCTTCTAGTGTGACGCCGCAAAGGATGCAAGCGGCGGAAGCTTCTCCCCTTCCCGCGAGGATTCGGAAAACGTCAGCAATCGGCTCTGCATCCGCCGCCAATACTCGTACTCCGCATTCCATCTTCCGATCGCCGAGGCCAGACGGTACGGAGCGTATTCCTCCAGCCAGGCCGAACTGTATTTTGCTCGCAGTTCAGTGATGGCGTCCATCAGATCGACCAGCCGCGAATGGTCCTGATAGGTCGTCATCGACGCCCATTCATTCCACCAAACGTCATCTCCGGGACGGGTCGGACCCAGCTTTTGCCACAGATTCTCCAATTCCGGCGGTGTCTGGAATTTCTGTCCTGCATAATCGAGCAGCCGGCTTCCGAACAACAGGCTTTCGAGCGTTGTCTTATCGCCGCCCAGACTGATCGCCTGATCCAGATGCTCTTGAGCGTCTTCAGCCAGGAGGCGCGTCTGGCGCAGATCACCCTGCCCCGCTGTACACTTCTTCAGCATCTGGGGATCAAACGGATCCCGCCAAAGCGCAAGCATCGTCGCAGTTCCAAGCACTTTCTGCAACGCCGACTCGGATTTTCTCAATTCGTCGAGTGCCGCGGCAACGTCCTTAGCAACCGCTGGAGAGTACATCACCCGTGCGTAATCGGAAAAGAAAGTTGTCTTATCCATGGCGGCCGATTGCCAGGACGCGGCGGCGCCATAGGCGATGCCGGGCCACGACATCCGCATCAGCATCTGGGCATCGTCGGTCCAGACGGTATTCATCAGCCCAATAGCGTGCGATTTGCGGCCGGCGGCCAGGAACGTGTCAATGTTTTGGAAGGTTGTGTCAAAGTCAGGGGCAATCTGGTTCCAACTGGTCACTCCAGTTGCAATGATGTGCGGGACCTTTTCAGCAGTTAATGGTTTCAGGTAATGCTGATACTCCGGGTCTTTCGGGTCCCAGTCATACTGCCACGGCACCGCAATAAGGCCGGCAGGCAACTGCGAAACAATCTCGGGATACTTCACCATAATGTCAGCCCAGGCCATGACGTGCTTGCCCCGCTGTTCGAACAGGCGAGCGACGTTGTTCAACTGGTCGACAAACAGCTTGGTGGGCGTTGATCCGGTGCCGCCTTCTTTCACTGCCATTTGGATCTGGAAAGTTTCATCGAACCCGATATGCACAAAGGGGCTGGGGAATAATTGGGCAAGCTGATGGATCCAGTTGGCGAGCAGTTTCATCACCTGCGGGTTGCGAGGATCGAATTCCGTGCCATGGGCAAGGTCGGAGAGGCTCGAGTAGCGCTCGACGCGGAAGAGATCGTGCTGGTGGCCGTAAAGTTCCAGGCAAGGAACCACGTCAATGTGGCGCTGGCGCGCGTAGGCAATGATAGACCGCACCTGGTCCTGTGTGAAACGACCCTCCGGGTTCAATAGCGGGAACCCTTTCAGCTCGATGCTGTCTTCGCTGTAGAAGTAATACTGGTTCGCCTTCCATCGCGCCAGAAAATCCAGTTGCCGCTTGACCTCTTGCACGGTAGGCAGAGGGCCGTGGCTCATATCCACCATGGTTCCCCGGTAAGCCAGGCTGGGCCAGTCGTGGATTTCAACTTCAGGAAGGACCGCCTGCTTGCCTTCACCTTCAATCAACTGCCTCAATGTTTCAGCGCCGTAAAAGATGCCCGCCGAAGAGTGAGCGCGAATCGTGACGCCTGCCGCGGTGACTTTGAGCTCGTAGGCCTCGCGGGAATCGGGGCCGGGCTTATCACCGGGCCCGGGCAGTGCATCTACCGCTCCGGTCCGTTCCAGCATGATGGCCGGACCACTCTCCTTGCTTTCGTGGATTGGAATTTCAACGCCGGCACGTGAACCCAGCCACTTTGAGAGTTCCTGGGCGGCAAAACGGTCTTCCGGGGCGGGCGGTGACGCGAATTCAATCTCTAATCCCTGCACTAGCAGATGCCCGGCGCCGTAATTGATCTGCTGCGGCCGCGGCAGCAAAGGATTGTGAGCGGCAAATGCGCCAATCGGGATCGTGAGGCATAGAACGGACCAAAGGAAGTGCTGATGAATTCGCACAGATTTCCTCCCTGAAGCACGAATGGCATCCCTCTCCGAAGTTGCAACCGCGGGAAAAGTTCGGCCCCTGGTTCTTCGTTAAACTTCCTCGCAAAGATGCTCAGGCGTTGCTTTCAGCCTGAAGCAGGCGCTCATGCGGAAAGTATTCCGACAATCCCCGAGGAGACTGACAAGCAAAGAAGGTGCAAGCTTAAAAGTCTGCTTTTTTGTGGCTCACGCGGCCACAGGCCTGCACTCTATCGGGAATCAGGATCAGGGTTGATGCGTAAATACCGTTCAGACTTTCCATGATCGTTCGATCTCCTCCAGCGTTTTCCCCTTCGTTTCGGGAAGTCTGCAGCGGATAAACACAAAGCCGGCCGCGCAGATGGCTGCGTAAATCCAGAATGTCACGGCGGCGCCCAACCCGCGATTCAGCAACGGAAATGTGTAAGTCAGGATAAAAGACGCCACCCACAACGACATCACGGCAACCGACATTGCCGTGCCGCGAATGCGATTGGGGAATATTTCCGCGATCACAACCCATGTGACCGGGGCCAATGACACGGCATAGCACGCTATGGCCGCCACCACCAGCACCAGCATGTGGACACCATGGCTGTGTTGGAAGTAACCAGCTCCAAGAACCGAATAAATGATGGCGAGACCGGCAGACCCCACGAGCATCAGCTTACGGCGCCCCACCTTGTCCACCATGCCAATGGCCACAAGGGTAAAAATCAGGTTGACGGCCCCCGTCATCACGATGTTGAGCAGAAGGTCGGACACTTTGTACCCGGCCGCGGAAAAAACTTCTTCGGCGTAGTTGAAGATGACGTTAATGCCGCACCACTGCTGGAACACCGCCAGAACAACGCCCAGCAGGAGAACTTTCAACATGGTTGGATCCAGCAGTTCCCGCAGGCCCGTGCTTCGCGCTTCACCCTGCAGGCTTAACTCAATCTCGGCCAGCGCGCGCCTGCCATGCTCTTCACCTCCGATTCTCTCCAGCACCTGACGGGCTTTGCCATGCCGGCCCGCCTTGGCCAACCACCGGGGACTTTCCGGGACCACTAGCATGCCGACAAAAAACAGAACCGCCGGGGCCGCCGTCACTCCAAACATCCAGCGCCAGCCATGCTGGCCGTTCCAGGAATGCAGGATATCCAGAGCCGTTGCGCCGGCGGGCACGGGTCTGGCAATCAGCCAGTTGATACACTGGGCCAGGAGAATGCCGACCACGATATTGAGCTGATTCAGAGTTACCAGTTTGCCGCGAATTCCGGCAGGAGAAACCTCAGAGATATACATCGGTGAAAGGTTTGACGCCAGGCCGATCGCCACGCCCCCGCTGATCCTCCATCCGACAAAGCTGTCAAAGGTCCCTGCCCACGCCGTGCCAACCGAAGCGGCGGCAAACAGCAGGGCGGCGGCAATCAGAAGGGGCTTGCGGCCAAAGCGGTCACTCAGGTTGCCTGAAATCGCTGCGCCAAGCAGGCATCCCACCAGCGCGCAGCTCATGGCCCATCCCTGCAGCGCCGGATCACTCAGATGGAAGTACGCCTCGTAGAAGGGCTTCGCCCCGCCAATAACGACCCAGTCGTATCCGAAAAGGAGACCCCCCAGACCCGCCACCAGCGAGATCATCCAGACGTATGCGGCGCTGTATTCCCGCCGCATGTCGCGGGCGTCCACTTGGGAGGAAGTACCACTCATTTGAAATTCTTATCAGGCGGCCCAAGCCAACCCGCCCCATCCAGCATGAAGCGGACCCGCGATCGTGCCCAACCGTCCAGAACCCCGCCTTGATGACCCCTGCAGCTCTGAATGCAAAAAGATGGCGAAAATCCTCGATTCCAGGTCAGACGGAGGCCAGTTACAGGGTTGATGCAGATGTCGCCCATCCCTGCCATCCAGACTTTGGAATTTTTGACCGGTGGCTGTGTGCGTAAACGGAAAGATAATCTATCGAGGTCCCTGCGCAAATGCAACCAGTATTGTCGTCTCGGTGACGTCAAGCTGCTTGTGTAAAAAGTTGGAGGGTGCGATTTTTCCATAGATGTTTCTCATTCATTCCGTTAAAGATGGCATAGATGATTCGGTCGACGCTGGCGACGTTGACGAAGCAGACCATAGGCCGCGTACGGCGTCGCACCTCGACGAAGCAGCGCTCGATCACATTGGTGGTGCGCAGCTTGCGCCACAGCGGCCGCGGGAAGCTGAAGAACGAGAGCAGCTCCGGCAGGTCTCGCTCCAGGCGCTTCACCATGGCCGGATAGCTGCTTCGCCAGCGGGAGCGGAAGGCCCGGAAGGCTGCCCGCGCCGCCTGGCGGCTCTCGGCACGGTAGATCGCCTGGGCATCGGCCTTCACCTGGTCATGGTCGCGCTTACGGACGTGTTCCAGAATGTTCCGCATCTTGTGCACCCAGCAGCGCTGATGCAGTACCTGCGGATAGACGGTTTGCAAGGCCGCCGCCAGCCCCTCGCATCCGTCGGTGATAATCAGTTTCAGATTCCTTCCTTCCAACCCCCGCCGATAAAGATCCATCAGCAGTCCTTCCCAGGCCGCCTGGCTCTCGCCCCGGCTGCGCAGGAAACCCAGCAACTGCCGGCTTCCGTCGGCCCGCACCCCGTATGCCACCAGCATCTGCACCCGCTGCCGTCCTGCCGGTCGCCGCACCTTCAGGCTGACTCCATCTAAAAACAGATAAACCCACTCATCCTTCAAGGGCGCCTGCTGAAAAGCCTTCACCAGCCGGTCCAGGCTGCGAGCCAACTTCGAGACCGTCTGCGCGCTGACCACTTCGCCCGTCACGATCCCCACCACCCGTCCCACCTGCCGCGTCGAGATGCCCCGCAGAAATGCTTCCCGGATCAGCATCATCACCTCCGGCGCCCGCCGCTGGAACCGCTCCAGCCCCGGAGGCCGGAAACTTCGGTCCCGGCTCCGCGCGATCCTTAGCCGCAACGTCCCCAGCCGCGTCACGAAATCCCGCACGTAATACCCGTTGCGATACCCTCGCCGCTCCTCGCTCGCCCGCTCGTAGCTGTCCACCACCAGGTACCGGTCCCGCTCCCGCCGCGATTCCTCTTCCCAGAACCGCTCCCACGCCAGCCGCGTCTTCCCGTACAAATCCCCCCAGAAACTCTCCTTCAAATCCCTCACAAAATGTTGGAACTGCTCTGTGATCGGTGTTACTTTCGCCATGGGGTGTAAGCTCCTTTCCAAGGATTTGGTTTCCGCTTGCCAGCGAAACCAACTTACACCCTCCTCGCTTTTACACAATCAAATTTACGTCACCTCCGCCCCGGTGTCTGGAAATCGCGCCGGCGTCGGTTTATACTGCGGCTGACGCGCCTTAAGAAAATCCCTGCTGAGCTGGCGTGTTGAGATGAGATTTCGCCGGCCCGTGTTTTGGAGGAAGCGATGATGACCGCCCTGGAGCGTATGAGCCCGCGCTTGAAACTCCTGCTGGCCTGTCTGATTCTTTTTGCCCTCGCCGCGGGTCCTGCCGCCGCCGCCGCGCCAAAGCAGGATGCACAGTCGGCAAGTCTCAAAATCTATTTCGTCGATGTCGAGGGCGGGCAGGCCACGCTGATCGTCACGCCGTCGGGCCAGTCGCTGCTGGTCGATACCGGATGGCCGGGCTTTAACGGCCGCGACGCGGGGCGCATTGTGCGGGCGGCAAAGCTGGCGGGCATCCATCGCATCAATTATTTGTTCGTCACGCACTTCCATGCCGATCATGTGGGCGGCGTTGCGCAGCTTGCCGAGCGGATTCCCATCGACCACTTTCTGGACCACGGGACGGACGTGCAGAAGGGGCCGGGGGATCAGAAGCTTTATTCCGCCTACCTGAAGGTGGCGCAAAAGGGAAAGCGCCGCGTGGTGAAGCCCGGCGATGTGATTCCCCTCAAAGGCGTGAAGGTTGTGGTGGTTGCCGCCGCGGGCAAGCATCTTCAGCAGCCGCTCGCGGGCGCCGGCCGGATGAACCCTTATTGCAGCGAGACCAAAGCTATCCCCGTCGATCCCACGGAAAACGCGGAGTCGTCGGGCTTTGTGCTCACCTACGGCAAGTTCCGCTTTGTCGACCTGGGCGACCTCACCTGGAACAAAGAGATCGCGCTGATGTGCCCGCGCAACCGCCTGGGCCGCGCCGACGTCTTCCTGGCCAGCCACCACAGCAATGCCAACTCAAATTCCAAGGCGCTGGTGTGGGCGATCGAGCCGCGCGTGACCATCATCGACAACGCGCCCCAAAAGGGCGGCACGCCCGAGGCCTGGAAGCGCATCGAAGGGGCGCCGGGGCGCGAGCGCATCTGGGAAATCCACTATTCGGTGGCGGGCGGAAAGGAAGCCAACGCCGCTCCCGACTACATTGCCAACCCCGGGAATTCGCCCGACCAGGGGCATTACCTTGAGCTTTCAGCGCGACCAGACGGCGGTTTTACGGTGGTCAACTCCCGCAACGGTTTCAAAGTGGACTACCCGCCGCAAAAGTTGTCTGCGCGGTCAATAACCCCGTAACAAGCCATTCTTTTTGAAGCCTTTGCAGCCCGGTAAGTTTTACCGGTACTGGACAAATTTGCCGCCTTGCCGGTCCCGTCTGGCGCCCCCATTATAAATTTTAATAATTGCCAAATCAGTAGCTTGCCGGAATGGCTCGGCAATTGGAGAGGTGCTTGCGAAGACAAAGAGTGGAGAAATACGTGAAGGCAGCGCCTGAAGGCAGGAGGTGTTCTGATGAGAGAAAACAATTTGAGAACGGCCGAAAACACGAGGCATGCGCTCAGGCGGTTGGCTGTGGCTGGCCTGGCCGGGACGCTGCTGCTGATGCTGGCCATGTTTGCGGCTCCCACGCCGTCATCCGCACGCGTGAGCGTGGGGATCTCCGTCGGTTTCGGCCCGCCCGCCCTGCCAATTTACACTCAGCCGCCCTGTCCGGCTCCCGGTTACATGTGGACGCCCGGCTACTGGGCCTGGGACCCGGCTTATGGATACTACTGGGTGCCGGGCACCTGGGTGCCTGCTCCATTCGTCGGCGCCATGTGGACGCCTGGTTACTGGGGTTATGACGATGATGACGGCGGCTATCGCTGGCACCGTGGCTATTGGGGCTTCTCAGTCGGTTTCTATGGAGGCATTAACTACGGATTCGGCTACACCGGTTACGGCTATTACGGCGGCTACTGGAACCATGACCACTTCTATTATAACCGCGACGTGAATCGCCTCGAAGGCCGGGAGTTCAGGCACAGCTACAACCGCAGAGTGGAGGATCGCTTCAGGGACCGGCGCGTCAGCTATAACGGCGGCCGGGACGGAATCAACGCCCGGCCAACGCGTGGGCAGCTGGCCGCGGAAAGAGGACGTCGTTCCGGACCCGTCAACCAGCAATTGCGGCAGCAGCAGTTCGCACGCAGGGACCCCTCGCAGCGGGCGCGTGAAAACCACGGGCGTCCCGGAGTTGCCGCTACGCGCAGGCCGGGAGCGTTCAGGGGCCGCGATGCCGTGCGCGCCGAACGGGCCGGGGCTCCCTATCGGGAACCTTCGCGGCGGACGGGAGGCCGCGAGTTCCAGCGTCAAGCTCCGAACCGCGGGGAGAATAACGGAGGATTCCGGTCATTTGGCTCCTCCCGCAATGCCCAGCCCAATCGGCGGCAGGAATCCCGCTCACCCGCCCAGCGAGGGCCTGAACGGCAGGTGCAAAGGAACAACTCCCCTCGCAACGACCAGCGGGCACAGCAGCAGTCCCGGCCGCAGGAAATGCGCCGGACTGAATCCCGCTCACCCGCCCAGCGAGGGCCTGAACGGCAGGTGCAAAGGAACAACCCCCCTCGCAACTACCAGCGGGCCCAGCGCCAGTCCCGGCCGCAGCAGACACGCCGGGCTGAATCCCGCCCCGCGCCGCAGCAAAGGCATGGCAATTCTTCGCGCCAGGAAGCACGCGGCGGCGGAAATGGCCATGGCGGCGACAACGGCCACGGCGGCGACAACGGCCACGGCGGCGACAACGGCCACGGCCACGGTGGCGACAACGGCCACGGCCACGGCGGCCGCCACTAGCACGCCCGAGCGCAGCAACGCGGGTGGCGATGCCTGAGCCCGGCATTCCACCCGCGCGCTCGCGCAATCACCCGGAAGCCACTCGCAGGCGGACTTGGCACGCCTGCCGATCTGACAAAAAATCCTGCCGAAAAAACCGCAGCGCCTGAAAACGCCCCCGGTGCTACACACCCTTCCCTCGCCAGCGTTTGTGCAGCATGTGAGCGGCCTGTTTGGGGTGGCGGTCGCGCGTGAAGACGCCTTTATTGTTCATGCTGTTGGTGCGGATGATGCTTTGCGAGGTTTTGAAGTCGGCGAAGCACCACATCAGCGTTCCTGCCATGTAGGTCCGTTGGGCCGCCACGTCGAGATAGCGGCTGATCACCTCCGCCTGGTATTCTTCCGTCCACATTTCCGGCGGCGTGCTGTGCGTTCCCGGCAGGGCTTCCGCGCCGAACTCGGTAAAGATCATGGGCTTCGGGTAGGAGGCGTGCAGCGCCTCGAGTTCTTTTTCGAGCGCCGGGATGGCCACGTCGAGCCGGCCGCCCAGCGAGTACCAGCCGTAGTAGCGGTTCAGCGCCACCACGTCCACGTGCGAGAGCCATTCCGCGGGTCCGCCCTGCACGGCGGCGAAGGTGACCGGGCGCGCGGGGTCAAGCTTGTGGGCCAGCCCCACCAACTGGTTGAAGTATCGGTCGCCGGCCGCAACGGCGCTCTGCGAAGGCTTCTCGCCGGAAAGCGGCCGGCCTGAACCTGGCTCGTTGGCCACGGACCACATGATCACGCTGGGATGGTTCTTGTCGCGCGCAATCAGGCTGCGAAGCTGGCTGCCGGCCATGCGGGTCCAGGCCTGAACGTACTGCTCATTCTCGGAGAAGTTCAGGCCCACGGCGGGAATTTCGTCAATGATCAGGATGCCGTAGCGGTCGGCCAGTTCCATGGCTTCTTCGGAATAGGGATAGTGGGAGGTGCGGTAGGAATTTGCGCCCACCCACTTGAGCAGCTCGTAGTCGCGCACCAGTTGCGCGTGGTCGAGGCCTTTGCCGTGCAGTGGAAAATCTTCGTGCTTGCCAAAGCCCCGCATCTGGATGGGCTGGCCGTTCAGCAGCAGTTGTTCGCCGCTGACGGTGAAGGTGCGGACGCCGATCTCGAGCCGGTAAGCGTCGACCGGCTTTCCGGACCTCCAGCAGTTCCACGGTGAGTGGATAAAGATTCGGATGATCGGGCGACCAGAAGCGCGCTGAGGGCAGCCGCAGCTCCGCATGTGCGGCGCCGTTGGCAAAGTTCAAGTCGCCGTGACGGCGGCCCCGGAAGCGGTTTCGATGATGGCCCGACCCGTGCCGTTCCATCCGCGGCTCGCCTGGGCAGCCACCTTGACGATGCCGTCCTGCCCGGCGATTTCGGTGGTGACGGTGACGTCTTCAACGTGCGTCTCGGGGCAGGTGTAGAGCGCCACCTGGCGGTGCAGGCCGGCGTAGGGAAAAAAGTCATAGGTGGTGGCCGGAAAGCCATTAAAGAAGCTGCGGCCTCCGGGCGGACGTGCGGGCGGAACGCGGTCAGGCTTTTGCAGGTTCTCCACGCGGATGACGATGCGGTTGGGAGCGCCACGGCGCGCGTGCTCCGAGACATCAAAGGCAAAAGGCAGATGGCCGCCCAGGTGCTCGCCCACGAGCGTGCCGTTCATCCATACTTTGGCGGCGTAGTTGGCGGAATAGACGCGCAGGAAAATCCGCTGGCCCTGCCAGGTGTTGGGAATCCACGCCTCGTGCGCGTACCAGGCGTAACCCAGGTAGTCGGCGGCGTCGTCAAACAGGTCGTTCCAGCTGGCCGGAACGGGAATCACGCGCGGCGCGGGGAGTTCGTCTTTCCAGTTGGCCTGCTCGCCTTCACCTTTCGGGTCAAGCTGAAACTGCCAGAATCCGGAAAGGTCCATCAGGTTGCGATGCGAGTTTTGCTGGGGGCGCAGGGCGCCCAGCAGGCCCGCTTTCTCACCCTCCACCGCGGTTTCATCCTGCGCCGCATCCGGCGCGGCACTGGCGCCGAGCAGCGCTCCCGGACCCGCGGCCGCGGCTCCTCCGGCAGCGCCCACGCTCATCAGAAAATCTCTACGGCTGATTCCGTTGTTTTCTTCGTTTTCCATGGCTCCTCCTTGGTGCGGAAG
>CAWANC010000025.1:0-138334 GCA_963783155.1 uncultured Acidobacteriota bacterium
CTGCTGGATGAGAGATTGAATCTCACTGATCTGGTCACGCAGTCTGACAACCTGCGGAAAGGTCGGCCCGTACTGCCCCAGGGCATCAACATACTGCGTCTTCAAGTCGGCCCGCTTCTCTTCCATGGTCTGCAAAAGACCGTCCTGAGCCAGCAAACTCACTTTCCCCGGATTCGCCTTCACCAACTGGTGAGAGATTCCTTTTCAGCCAGGTCCTTCTGGGCCTGGGTCAGGCCCTGGCTCAGGTCAGCCAGGCTCTGGTCTTCAATGTTCTCCTTGCCGCTGATGTTGACAATGGAATGTTCCCTTTCGTAGTTCACCACGGCTTCCTGCGACGTTTCGACTCTGGCCTTCAGTTCATCCAACTGGTCGCGCATCCAGCCGGAAGCCTGTCGCGTGGCATCATACTTGGCAAGGAAATTGTACTCTCTGTAATTGCCGACCAGCGCGTTCGCCACCCCGGCCGCCAGCCGCGGCTCCAGGCTTTCAAAGCTGACTTTGATCATGCGGCTTCCCGGCACCAGGTCCACTTCCAGGGAGCGTTCAAACCGCCTGATCAGCCGCTCCTTCTGATCCAGCGAATGATCGCCCGACTCTCGCGGCCGGCCTGAATCCAGGGAGTTGAATGAGGGGTCGAGATCGAGTTTGAGCTTCTGAATCGTCTGCCAGGCCAGGTTACCGCTGGTGAGGACGTCAACCTGGGTCTGGAGGAAGGTGGGGTCTGTGGGAACAGACTCGTAGACGCTGTTGACCGACTGCACGCCGGGTGTTTCCGAGTCCACCTCCACCTCAGCCGTGGCGCGATAAACAGGCTTCTCCTTGTAAGAATAAATGGCGGCAAGGGTCGTCATCACCAGTGCCGTTGTGAGGATGGTCCATCGCCGCTTTGAAAAAATCTTCCCGTAGGCGCGAAGGTCAGCGTAAGAGTCCATTCGTTGGGGCTGCAGATCCAGGACGGGGGAGGAACGCGGCCTGGCCGTCGGGGAAATCGTGGGCCGGGACGGGAACCCTATTTCTTCTTCTGACATGTCGTTAACCTGTGGATGGAGGATGGGATGGTGGCATCTGGAAGTCCCCGGGACAAACAGGCTGTTGAAATATCCCACAGAGAGAGTGTAGCGGCGGGTTCACCCCGCCATAAGCTCAATGCTCTCAACATGGGTTGGCGGCGTAAAGCCGCCGCTACTGCATATTTCAACATCCTGCTAATAGTGCCCCCAGATCACGATGCCCGTGGCAATCTGCACGGCGGCCTCGGCGCCGCGCCGCAGGGCCCGTTTGGAGGCGCTGTCGGGGATGAATAGAATGTCGTTGGCCTCAAGACCAGGATCGGAAGCATGGCCGGAGAGGATTTGCTTGAGATTGACGGGAATCTCTCGACGACTGTTCGAGAACTGCCGTCCCCGGCGGATGATCATGGCTTTCTTCTGTAGCGCCGTCGGTTTCAGCCCTTCGCCCAGGGCCACGGCCTGGAGGACGGTCATCTCGTCGCGGCCGCTGCTCATGGGAAACCCGCCGGGGCGATGGACGGCGCCGACAACGTACACAACACCTGCGCGCTGGACCGTAACCTTGTCGCCCGGGTAGACAGTGGGGTTCAGGTTCGGGTCGCCCGTGGCCAGCAGCTTTTGCAGGTTGACACGGAGGGTGCCTTCGGCCGGCATTGCGCTGGAATTCCCGGTCAGCCACGAAGCAGCCGTGGCCGTATCATGACGGGTAATGATGGCTGTGCTCCCGGCATCCGGCGCGAGGCCGCCCGCCTGCGAAAGCACGTCCAGCAAAGTGGTGGGCGCAAAAACGGGAAATATCTGCGGACTCCGGACCGCTCCCGCAACCGCCACGGCGTGCGCCTTTGAAGATTTGACGCTCACCAGCACGTGCGGATGGCTCACCAGCCCCACAGCGCGCAGCCGGCGTGAGATGAGCGCTGACAACTGGTTCAACGTCAGCCCCTCAGCCTGGACGGGCGAGTCCAGCAAAGGAATCTCGATGGAGCCGTCAGGACCCACGCGGTAGTCCCGGCTGAATTGGGGAACGTCAACAACATAAACGTGCAGCACGTCATCGACATCAATCACATACTCCGCGTTGCCCGGAGCATTCGGCGCCAGGGATGGCTGCCGGGACGCGAGCCCGTCAGTGGATCTTTTACTGGTACTCGTGGGAACAGAGGTCTGGCCGTGGAGGTATACCGGGAAGCACAGGCAAAAAATTGCCAGGCACAGCCAGGCCACAGCAGGCGCTGCACGACGGCGCGCCGCGACGCGCCGCAAGGGGGGCTTTTCCATGGTCCCCCGCAGGAGCGCGGTTGTTGCAGGCCGTGCAGAATGGGTTGAACCTGTCAGCAGATGGTTCCGCATGCGCATCAGCAAAGGACTTTTCTCCCCTCGACGCAGGCAGGTGAATTTAGCCCGGGGAATGGACTCGCTCAACGATGGAAACATCCA
Organism: uncultured Acidobacteriota bacterium; assembly: GCA_963783155.1. Classification (GTDB taxonomy): domain Bacteria; phylum Acidobacteriota; class Terriglobia; order UBA7540; family UBA7540; genus SCRD01. Next base: position 2,448 of record CAWANC010000025.1, read on the forward strand.
CCTCCACCGCAGCGGATTTCCCCAGCAGATCAACGGTGAGGACCAGCCGGCTGAAGTGTTTCTTCCTGACCAGAATTCCTTCGATTCCCTCGAGCGGTCCGGCTTTGACCCTGACCCGGTCTCCGCGGTGAATAAAGGGGTGGGGTTCGATTTTGATACATCTTTCGACTGCCTGGCGGATGCTGTCAATCTCCTGCGGAGGGACGATGGCCGGAATTCCGGCGGCGCAGACAAACCCGTGAATGCCCGGGGTGGTCATGATATCCAAGGGACGTTGCATTCCGTCCTGAATGAATACGTAACAGGAAAACAGAGGTAACGATACGATCTTGACCCTGTCTTTCCATTGCCGCGGGGCAGCATAGAGCGGCAGGAAAACCCCAAAACCCTTGGCCGTCAGGGTTCTGGCAACAGATTTCTCATGGTGGTGCCGGGTGTAAAGCACATGCCAGCCGTGATCAAAAGGATCCTGAGTTCTTTCAGTCTGGCCGGAATCAAAAGGCATAAAGCTCCGCCCTGTCACTTACGAGACAACTGCTCCTCGTAAGTCTTTGCCCTGGATCAGGAGTTGAAAGCAACGAGGAAAGGACCCTGCATCAGCCCCTGAAGGGACCACCCGCCGCGCCCCATGGCTTCCACCTGTGTTGCGAACCTTCAGAAAATGGGAAGAAATAGTCCACCCGGAGGTCCGCAGAATCCGGGCACTCCCGTTCCAAATCGAGTCGCGTTGATCTAGCTGTCCAGGTGCGGCAGGTGGATGTTCAAGGTCATGCGAAGGATGCAGTGCGATGGGTGTTACACCCCCAAATGCGCTCTGCTCCCGTCAAAGTCTTGAACTGGCCCCGGCAGGTGTTCGCCCCGGTTCCCCTCCCTACGGTAAAACAACATCAGGGCAACTAGCCTTCTGCTCAAATCCCCAAAGGCTGACAAGGACTCGTCAGCCCTATTGACAAGTTATTCAATTCGGTTATCGTCGCGTAACGTACCCTACCGAATCTTTCCCCTGAGCGCAATCCCCCAAAAGGGTGATTTGGCTCACATTTCAGGGTGATTTTTGAGGGATAAGAAGGCCTGCGAAGTCCACTGCGGGTTCAGGGCGGGCGGCAAAACTATTTATCCTGGGAAGCTCACGCTTCCGCCCGGATCAATATTCCAGTGCTCTATAAATGATTGGAAGCCGGGTATTTCACTTCTCCTGCCGGGCTCTTGTGCGGGACTTGCCGGAAGGGTCAACCTGCATGTTCCACCTCCGGCGCCGCCTTCTTCTCCAGCAGGCGAAGAAACTCAAAATAGCGGAAAATCGCGTCCCTGCGGCCATTGATCTTCAGCTTCCGGTAGATCGACTTGACGTGTGACTTGGCCGTTTCTCCGGAAATGTTCAGCCGGGAGGCAATCTCCTTGTTGTGGAAACCGTTGGCCATAAGGCCCAACACTTCCCACTCCCGCGGTGTCAGTTTTTCAGGAACCTCCAGGCCCTGCTCGCGCTTCTCCTTGAGACCCTTCATAATCGATTGCTGGGGCATCCATCGCTCGCCCTGTGCCACGCTGTTGAGGGCCTTCTGAAAGACAGTCGGGCTTTGCCTTGTTGAAATGCAACCCCAGATCCCAATCTGGAACGCATGGGCATAGGACTCGGGGCTGAGGTTGTCCATCAGCGCGACCACTTTGCAAGCCATTCCCAGAGGTCTGAGATCAGGCAATGAGTCCAGTCCCTTTTCGCACAAATCCACAATCAGCATCTCAGCCTGCGAGCGTTTGACTTCATCAAGACAGTCGCGGAGGTCGCCTCCTTCCATGACAACCAGCGCAGCCCCGGTGCTGGCGAGAAAAGTTGCAAGCGCCCTCCTGATCAGGACCCGCGGGCTTATGATCCCTAACTTCATTGGGCGTTCTCCTTCCGGCGTTTGTGGATGGTCCGGTAAGAGAGAGTTTCACAATTCCTGGATCGCTATGCCGGGATGCTATAAGACTGAGTTGAAATGAGAGAAAAGGTGCGGGATTTGGCAATCGCGGTCGCAGAGAGTCCCCCTCCAGGCCTCTATGTATATCCGCCTAACGGTTACTCTTAGGTAAATGCCAAGAGTATAATTACCGGGATTATAGTAGAAGTCCAAGGCCCGCGTCAACGGATTTTTTAATGATTCTCATTTCTTCAGAAATTCCAGTGGGCACGCTCACCCGAGTCCTGCCCCCCACAATAGGCCTACGGGTTTACAAGTGAAAGGTGCTGGAAAGGATCATTTGCCGAAATCGGCAACAGCGGCACTCGCCGCCGGCAACCGCAGCAGCACAGCATGCGAGCAGGAAGCAACGCCGGAAACTGCAAAGCCGTGCGGCCGGGCGCGGTTGCTCAAAATTCACTGCGCGCATTCACCGAGCCTGCGCGCTCTATGGTAGACTGACGGCGCATTGACAGTGACGGGTTGTTTCTATGGCCGAAACTCCTGACCCCAAACAAAAGCTTCGCGACATCTGCCGCATTGCCGCGCGTGTCTTCTTTGAAAAAGGCTACGACGGCGCCTCCATGCAGGACATCGCGGAGGCCGTCAAGCTCACCAAGGCGGGCCTCTATCATCACGTGGGCAGCAAGGACCGGTTGCTGTTTGAGATCATGAACTACGGCATGGATATCCTCGATGAGAGCGTTCTTGAAAAAGTGAAGGCGATTGAGGACCCAAAGGAAAGACTCCGCCAGACCATCATCGGGCACATCGATCTGGTGGTTCGCGCCCGCGATCAGGAAATCACCGTGATCCTGCACGAGAACCGCTCGCTGAAAGGCGCCCTGCGCAAAAAAATCAACGCCCGCAAGAAAGCCTACATCCACTATCTGGAGGACCTGATCTCCCAGGTCCAGGACCAGTCCGGCCACGAACGCCTGGTTTCACCCGCGCTTGCCGCTTTCAACCTTCTGGGCATCATCAACTGGCTCTACCAGTGGTACCAGCCTGACGGCCCCATCACTCAGAAGGAATTGACCCAGGGTTGCGTCGAGTTCTTTTTCAGGGGATTACTGGGCAGCGCCCCGCCCACTCCCTCCCGGCCGGAAGATCAGAACCCGTTTGTGTAGAGGCTGTTTCAAGACCTTTGGCGAACGGTTTGAAAGGGCGGTGAAACAGATCGTTGGCAAGAGGTCAAGGGAGTTGAAGTTGCAGAAACCTCTGGAGAAAAACCTTCGCTGAACTAGTACCCGGCACCGAAGCGGAAGGATTGGCAGTTCTCCCTTTCGGCTTTGGGTCCCGACGGTGCGGATTTTCAGAGGCGCCTTTGCGATGTTCTTCGATGCGATTTTTTATGACACTGTGGGGTACCGAGAAAACCCGATTAACAAGGGCTGTGAAGCGCTCGTATTCCGAGGAATGTTTCATCAACCAACTTGATAGCACAAAGCCTGTTATCTATGCACCCGCCTTTGGTTTGATGGGTTTTCCGTCCTGCCACTCATCACTGAAAGACTGAATCCTGCCGCGCTTAACTTGCTTTAAGTGATCCGTAAGGATTTTCTGGTTTAGCTTCTTAACCCATTTTTCGTCTCGCAGGCTGTCCCGATAATCAAAGTCTTCTCCCAGTTCTTCTACTTCTGCGTTGAGATCAATAACCAAGTCGCTGACGATTGTGCTAAGACACTTTCGGAAAAGCTCGCGATCCTGTTTGTCTCTTACGAACATGCCGGGGTTTTCCAATATGTCAGGCGCCATCTTGTCATTCGCTAGGATGTTGCGGATCATGTATACCAAGAGGTAACGGGCAAGCTTATAGCGGGCAAATAATTGATTTTTTAGTTCTGGAAGCGCTTGGTATACCGCTTCCACAATCACATGACACAGCACGATCCGATCAGCCGTCACCACTGGCCTTCCGAACAAGTCCGAGTATCTTTCCTCGAAAACCTGCCCCCTGCGATGCGTTGCCCAAGGCTCCTGAACATCGAAGGCCATCAACAAAAGACCAGCTTCTTCGTTAGAGATCAAGGTTCCAGGTTTTGGTAATTCCCCCTGTTTAATCTCGAATACATACTGCCCGTCGTACTCTTGCCGAAACTCATTTTGCAGTCTGATTTGGATGGTATTGTTAGACATGAAGTCGCGAGGCTTCACGCTGTTTTGATTATTTGAGAACTCGGTGACCATCTTTGCGGGGGGAGAAGATGGCTCCATTTGAATAAATTTTGTGAGGATGCGGAGGTTGTCAGTCAGCGCGGATTTCTTGTCAAATAGCGCATTGAGACTCTGGCAGCCGTTCACGACGAAGTAATTGTCAACAGTGAGTGTATCTGGCGTGACAACAATGTCCTTGGCGATTATAGTGATTCCATTGTGGAATAGTGGGAACAACTTGTGAAGCGCCTGGTCGTTTATACTAGCCACAATGTCTTTGTTAACTTGGGTTTTTCCTAAAGGCCCGCGAACATTAAATGCGAATAGCGATTGGTCTGCTATTCCCTCTAAGGCGATAATCTCTTTGGCTTTGATCGGAGCGATGACCGCTTTCGTCGCGGCGTCAACAATGTATTCGCTGATCTGATAGCCAACAATATCGAACTTCGCTGGAGCGTGAACCGGAACATCGCGCGTATCTGAAATATACCTAGAGATGAGGTAGTCTTTTCCAACAAATGCAATGTTCGGATTTGTCTTTAAGAAATCCTTTCCATTTTGGTCGAGATTAACGTTAGAGATGAATTCTCCACGAAGGCTGTGAGTCGCAATCTTATTCACCAAGTCGGAACGCTTAGCCAAGTTCGCGATCTCTGCCGCTCCTGCGGACTTAATCAATCCCGCAATCGCAGCATCATCCTTGAATTGGGTTAGCGTTCCCGCAAAGGGTCGCAAAGATGCATCTCCAATGGTGCTGTTTGCTTTTTGTGAAATTTGAGATTGAAAAATTGTAATGGTCTGGTTGTTATCGTTTACAAAAATCCCATCAACTCCCTTGTCGCCGCGATTGTCGCAGACAGAATCCACTGCTTCTTGAGCGTCCAAGCGATAGTAGTTTTCCAAGTACCAAATCAGAAAAGACGCTGATTCCGACCTCTTTGGGTCAAGATGCTGGCGAAATAAATCGAGCAGTGCTGGATAATCAACATTGATGGCCATCAAACCTCCCCTACAAGGTGAGTGATACACTCCAAATCTATCGTAAGGGTGACTGGGGGTCAACGTACACCCCCGCAGGTTGATGAGTCGAGGTAGTTATTGCCCAAATTAGGACACTACCTTTTGTCGCCGTCCGTTGTCCCCCGTACTTTGCCGTGATAGCATCGCTACTGAGGATGGCATAAAACATTGACGGACTTCTGTAGCGCCGGCATCTTGCCGGCCCTGAAGAATGCCGCCGGGACGGCGGCGCTACAAACTATCGAGTGGAGCAGGGAGAACGACGGCCGGCATGAAAAAAGAGACGATTGCATTCCAGGGCGAGCGGGGAGCCTTCAGCGAAGAGGCCGCTTACAAATTGCTGGGCCGCAACATCAGGGTGCTGCCCTGCTCCACTTTTGAAGCCATGTTCGCGAGCGTGGCCAAAGGCCAGGCTGCGCGCTGCCTGGCGCCCATCGAAAACACCCTGGCCGGCTCGGTCTATGAAAACTACGATCTGCTGCTGAAGAACGACCTGCACATTGTGGCGGAAGTCAAACTCCACATCGTTCACAACCTGATCGCTTTCCCCGGCACCACCCTGCGGAACGTCACGAGCGTCTATTCGCATCCCGTCGCCCTGGCGCAGTGCAACAAGTTCTTTCGAACGCACCCGAAGGTTAAAAAGGTTCCCTTCTACGACACGGCCGGAAGCGTCAAGATGCTGGCCGCCGACCCTCCTGCAGGCTCCGCCGCCATTGCCAGCCGCGTGGCCGGGTCTTTTTATCATGCGCGCATTCTGAAGACACACCTCGAAGACCACCCCGAGAACTTCACCCGCTTTCTTCTGCTCTCCCGCAAGCCGGTTGTTTCAAAGCGGGCCAACAAAGTTTCCATTGTCTTTTCCACCCGCAATGTTCCGGGCGCGCTCTACAAATGCCTCAGCGTTTTTGCCCTGCGCGATATCGACCTCTCGAAGATGGAGTCCCGGCCCGTGAGCGGCCGTCCCTGGGAGTATTTCTTCTATCTGGATTTCGCCGGCAACATCAGGGAAGAGCGCTGCAGGAAGGCGCTGGAAAACCTGGAAGAAGTCACGAAGTTCCTTCGTGTGCTGGGCTGCTACGAGGGCGCGGGACTTCCGTAGCGCCGGCATCTTGCCGGCCCTGAAAAGTGCCGCCGGGACGGCGGCGCTACAAACGACCGTCACCCTATTTTGCCATCCTCAGTCAGGAATCAAACTGAGTCGCCACCGACCTTTCAATTGCTTGGCGGGCGAAGATTCGATTGAAGTATAATCCCCTGACGGACCGTCACAGAGCTTCGCTTAAAAGTTTGGGGAGGATAGAGTTCATGCGCCCAACATCCTGCTTTCGCTCGTTCCTTGCATGTCTGGTGATGGCATGCGCGCTGGCCATCACAGCCTGCCAGGAAGGCTCATCACCCGACACTTCCGGCCCTTCGAAGGTTATGGTCACTACAAATCCCGGAGGCCCGGTCACCATCCGGACACCCTCGGCGGAATTTGAGATTCGGCCTTCCGGCTACGTCCAGGCTTATCTGCTGAAACAGGGGAAACGCCTGACCCTGGATGATCCCGGCGACGCCGGGTCCGAGCCCTCGGGTTCAGTGACCGTGGCAGGAAAAGAGGTGGCTGGCTTTACTCTCGATTTTGATCACGTCAGGATTTCCGAGGCGCGCGGCAAGCTGGGAGAGCGCGGCAAGCGGATCGAGATCACGGGCCGCAGCAAAGACGAGAACGACGCGGCCCTTGAGGAACGGCTGGTGTTTGAGGCCTACGATGAATTCCCCCGCCTGCTGATAGCCTCCACCTCGTATAAGAACCTCGGGAACAAGCCTCTCCGCCTGGACAAAGTTGTTGCCAACCACCATCGGCTGGACGCCTCTCTGGCCGATGCTTCCGTGCCGCCCGACCAGATGTGGTCCTACCAGGGGTCCAGTGAAAAGTGGGGCAAAGACGACGTGGTGGAAATCTCGGGCCACTACTCCCAGCAGAACCTGATGGGCGGCATGCAGCGCGGCGGCGAGGGAGGCGGAATTCCGGTGGTGGCGTTCTGGACGGACAAGGTGGGAGAAGCCATCGGCCACATTGAAACCATCCCCTGGGTCCTCTCCATGCCGGTTGGCGTCACCTCCGACAACCACGTGAACGCTTCCATGGTGCTGGAGCCGGATGCCACCCTGCAGCCTGGAGAGTCGTATTCCACCCCGCGGGGATTTATTGCGGTCTATTCCGGCGATTATTATGAACCGTTACATCTCTATTCCGAGGTGCTGCAGCGCGAAGGCTGGGACCTGCCCAAACCGAATGACGCGGATTACCAGATCAGCTGGTGCGGCTGGGGCTACGAATCAGAGGTGACGCCCGCACAGATGCTGGGAACCATTCCCAAGCTCAAGGAATTCCACATTCGCTGGGCCACCCTGGACGACCGCTGGTTTGATACCTATGGCGACTGGAACCCGCGCCAGGACAACTTCCCCGGCGACTCCATCAAAAAGATGGTGGACGGCGTTTCATCAACAGGGCATCCAGGTGCAGATCTGGTGGCTGCCGATCGCTGTCGAGGATGGCACCGGCGGTAATGAGTCGCATCATTACAAAATGTCCCAGGTGGTGAAAGAACATCCCGACTGGCTGATTCTCGACAAGAACGGCAAGCCGGCAAAAATGGTCCGCCGCCTGGGAGCGCTTTGTCCGGCGGTGCCTGCCGTCCAGGAATACTACAAGAAACTGACGGAAAAATTTATTCGCGACTGGGGATTTGACGGCCACAAGCTCGACAACGTCTATACGATTCCCGAGTGCTATAACCCGAAGCACCATCACAAATCCCCGCAGGATTCGGTGCGGGCGATGGCCAAAATCTATAAGGAAATCTTTGAAACCACGCGCTCCCTCAAGCCCGACAGCGTCACCCAGAGCTGCCCCTGCGGAACCCCGCCCAACTTCGCCTGGCTGCCCTACATGGACCAGGCGGTCACCGCAGACCCCGTGGGCTCGGTCCAGGTGCGGCGGCGCTTGAAGATGTACAAGGCACTGCTCGGCCCGCGGGCGGCTGTTTACGGCGATCACGTCGAGCTCACCGATATCGTTTTCAAGGGCGGCGACGAAATCGACAAAGGGAGTGACTTCGCTTCCACCGTGGGAACCGGCGGGGTGGTGGGGACCAAGTTCGTGTGGCCCAATCCCGGCCCGCATTTCAAGGAAGCCTACCTGACGCCCGAAAAGGAAGCGATCTGGAAGAAGTGGACTTCCATCTACAACCAGAAGATGCTTTCCAAGGGAAAATTCCTGAACCTCTATACCATCGGTTACGACGTTCCGGAGGGCTACGCCATCAGCAAAGACGGCAAAATGTACTATGCCTTCTACGCTCCCGATCCTTCAACCCCCTGGCAGGGCAAGGTTGAGTTACGCGGACTGGACAAGGCCGGCCGGTACAAGGTGGTCGATTACGAAAACAACAAAGACCTGGGAACCGTGACCGGCGCGAACCCGACCCTGTCCACCCGTTTCACAAACCCATCTGCTGCTGGAAGTGAATAAGCTTTAGTGTCCTGAATTAGAAGTCCGTTGAAGAAATGATGCGTGAGACGCTGTCATTCCGAGGGCCGATGCTTTTGATCGGCCCGAGGAATCTGCTTTGCTTTTCGGTCTTCGCGCCAAAAGCAGATTCCTCGCTTCGCTCGGAATGACGTCAGCATTGTTCAGCGAATTTATAACTCGGGACATTAGCTCCCGGGCACTTTACCGTTTGAACCTTCTGCTGGCCTGAAACCAACGGGCCGTTTGATTCACTGGCCGGGCCAACCGGCTTGCCCGGCGCGCAAGGGAGGAATAAACTGTTTTTCAGGAAGCGAGGGAACGCGAACCGGGAAAGTCGGGGCGAATATCTATGGCTTTATTTCATCCGAAGACGTGGCGCCAGAATCGCGGGCCGGTACGGAACCGGCGGCTCGGGGCGGTGTGGATCGTGGTGGCGCTTGCTGCTCTCTCCGCGGCAGGCAGCCTGAAAGCCCAATCCGCGGCGGGCCCGGTCAGCGACATCACCGGCGATTATGAATTCCTCGAACCCTATAACACGCTGGCCATTCTGCAGGAAGACCAGATGGTGAAGGGATATATCGACGTGCTCCAGGGAGAATCGGAGTCTGACGCTATTCTCAGTTATCCCCTGACCATCGGCGAGCGTAAAGGCGACCACCTGGATTTCCGAACGCAGACCATCCACGCGATGTACTACCGTTTTTCGGGGACCGTGCAGCGCGGGCAAGGAAAGAAGAAGGGCGATCCCGACTACCTTGAGCTGGTGGGAGAACTGCAAACCATCCAACATAATTCTGTGACCGACCAGGATAAAGTGGACCGCCAGCAGGTGGTTTTCAAGTCCAAAGGGAAAAACAATAGACCCGAGCCCTTTAAGCCGCGCACAGAAAGAAAGCTGCCCGGGGCTGCTTCCATAACTGAACCGATTGATTTTCCGCCTGCCCTATGCCAGAAAAAAGCCACACTTTCAACGGCCGCGTCGCCATTGTAACCGGCGCCGGCTCCGGAATCGGCAAGGCCATTGCCCTGGACTTCTTAAAGGCCGGGGCTCATGTGGCAGGCGTGGGACGCCGTGCGGCAACCGCCGGGTCGCTGCGTGAGTTCCGCGAATACGGCGAACAATTCCTCTGGGTCCGCGCTGACGTTTCGCGCGAGGCGCAAGTGAGGCGCGCCGTAAAGCGGGTGCTGCAGAAGTTTGGCCAGGTCGATTTCCTCGATCAACAACGCCGGCCGGCGCGGACCCACCGCGCCCGTTGAATCCCTCAGCACCAGTGACTGGCACAAGGTTCTGGAAACCAACCTGACCGGCGCCTTCCTCGCAGCCCGCGAGTGCGTGAAGGCCATGGTCCCGCGAAAGCAGGGCCGGATTATCAATATTTCCTCCATGGCGGGCCGCGTGGCCTATCCCTTCCGGGCGTCATATGCCGCCTCAAAGTGGGGCCTGATCGGGTTCACGCTGACGCTGGCGCAGGAAACGGGCCCGCAAAACATCCTGGTGAACGCCGTTTGCCCGGGACCGGTGGAAGGCGCGGCCATAGACGAAGTGATCGAGGCCCGCGCAAAAGCGCTGCGGCTCCCGGTCAGAAAAGTTCGCGAGCAGTTCGTCGGCTCCACCGCGCTGGGCCGCATGGTCACAGCCGAGGATGTGAGCGATACGGTCCTGTTTTTATGTTCAGACCAGGCGCGCAGCATCACCGGACAGGTGATTGACGTCAGCGCCGGATACGGCCTGGCCCAGAAATCGGCGAGATAAGAGCCGGGCGAAAAAACCTCCTCGTGGAAAAACCTCCACAGAAAGGATATTCCAATGACTGATAAAGGACTTGAAATGCTGCACCAGATGCTGGGCAAGGAGAGGACCGATGAAGTCCGCGAAGCGTGGTCAAAACTTTCGCCGGATTTCTCCAACCTTGTGACCGATTTTGTGGCCGGAGAAGTCTGGTCGCGGCCCAATCTCGAACTTAAAACGCGCAGCCTGATTACGGTTGCGGCGCTGGCGGCCATGGGCCGGCCGAACGGCCTTCGCCTGAATATTGAAATGGCGCTGAACAACGGCGCAACGCAGGCCGAGGTTCTGGAAACGATTCTTCACATGGCCGTCTACGCGGGGTTCCCGGCCTGCTGGGACGCCCTGGTGATCGCCGACGAAGTTTTCAAACGAAACAGGCGGGCAACGCCTAGAGACTGCAGGAAGTTCCGGAGAAAAGGCTGTAGCGGCGGGTTCACCCCGCCAAAGGTCACGCTGTCAAGGATGGAGTATGGCGGCGTAAAGCCGCCGCTACGTGCACTCTCCGAGATATTTCAACAGCCTGTCAGGACGGCAACTGAGATGAGCTCATCAAAGAGGATGCGGCTTTCCCTGTGCGTCTTTCGCAGCAGGCGCTCGCGCCGATGTGATAGACGTTGCTCGCGGAAACGGGGTCCGGAAATTTCCTGAAGGTGTTGGAAGGCTGCCTCGGCAAATTCCAGGGCCTTGCTCGGCGTCACGCACGCGATGCTCGTAATGGATCGCGAGCTCCTCATACGCCTCCACCGCGTACCTTGGCCCCAGGTGAATAATCTTCGTCCAGAGTTCCACGGCCTCCTGATAGCGCCGCTCCCTTTTGTGCTGGGCGGCAAGCTGCCACAGGGCCTGAGGCTCAACCGATTCCGGCAGGCCGCGGGCAATCGCCTGCAGACAAGTCGTCTCGCGCCAATTCTGATGCGCCGGCGCGCTCCAGCACGCGGCTGAGGCTGAACAGATCGCGGCTGTCGCAACTGGCCCCGTCCCCTGCCCTGGCAATGGCCTGACCCGCCTCAACCGTCAGCCCGGCAAGCGTCACGATATCCAGCGCATTGTGGAAAAAGACCGGCTGCAATCCCTTTGCGCTTCTCGTTCGGAGGTAATCGAAATAGATTTGCGGAATTTCGGACCCCGGAACGTCGCCGTTGCGGGCAATGCCCAGAAGTTCCCGCTCCAGGTTTTTGAGCTGGCAGCTCTCAAGCCGCAGTTTCCACAAGCGGCGCGCCGGATGCAGCAGGTCAAGGTGGACCATCCGCGCAAAAGGCGATTTCATGCGGGCCAGCGTGTAGCGCGTTTCAAGCAGCGGAATGTCAAAGGTCTTGCCGTTGTAGGTCACGATTAGTTCGTAAGGCTCCAGCGCCTCGGCCAGCGCGGCCAGGGCGGCTTTCTCTTCCGTAAAGTCCCGCAGAAAAAACTGGCGCACCCGGAAGCCCGGCCCCTCGGCGGCGCCGATTCCAATCAGAAAAGGGCAGGTGCCGGTGCCGCCGGCAAGCCCCGTGGTTTCCGTGTCCAGGTAGACCACCGAGGAAGTCGGCGGGATGTTATTGCCCTTCAGAAACAATTCCAGCGGCGCGAGGTCCGCGTGGGCCACGTCGCCGACGCAGAATTTTCCGTACGGCCTGCCGAACGGCAGCAGCTGGGTGGCAAGGAAATACTCGCCGCGGCCGTTGCTGCAAACTTCTCCGTCGACGTAGTGCTCAACCCCGTGCGGCGTTTGCTGTGCGGCAACCCTTTTGGGCCGCTTCTCCATCCGCTGCAGGTATTCGAGCTGGCGCTCGAGCGCATCCTCACGGACGGTTTTGCCGGCCGCTTTCTTAAGCTCCCGAAGTTTTTCTTCCAGGTTCATGATGGCCTATTGAGGATTGTATATTACGGTGACCGACTTCCGTAGCGCCGGCATCCTGCCGGCCTTTAAAAATGCCGCCGGGACGGCGGCGCTACGCGGGCTCGCAGACACCACAAACCGGCGTCTGCGCCAGCCCGAAAAAAACCCGCCCTTATTCCGGACCCAGAATGCTGGCCAGAATTGCCAGCGCCACTTCCTTTCCCTTCTCCCCCACTTCGCCCACCGGCCCCACGCAGGAGGGGCAGCCGGACTCGCAGGGGCAATTCATAATCAGCCGGCGCGTGTTTTCAAGCAGGTTCGGGCTCAGGCGAAACAGCGGTTCGCTGAATCCAATCCCGCCCGGATATTTATCGTAAAGGTAGATGTTGGGCTCAAAGATTTTCGTGTACACAGACGGGCGGCCCTGGGCCGAAGGCGGGGTTTCAACATCCTCCGCGATGGCCAGGTTTTCACCCACCGCCACGCCCAGGTCGCGCGCGTCGCACATCATCAGCAGGGTGCCGATCGCCTGCAGCGCGTGGGCCAGTCCCTGCACGCCGTTCAGCCGGTCATCGCGCGTATAGGGCATGGCCTCCAGCAGCGGCTGCGGAAGCGTCAGCCAGAACGCCGTGGTGTGCATCTCCTGTTCGGGCAGCATCAGCTCGCCGGAACCCACATTCTGGTTGGTGTGGAACTTGATCTTCTTGAATCCCACCACCTGGGTGTTCACCTGGACCTCGCCGTGATTTCTGAAAGCGGGCCCGGCCGGCGCCGAGTCAAAATTCTCCAGGATCTTGATCCGGGTGTAGGAAATGGCATCGGTGTAGTATTCCGAATCGCACTGGCGCACGTAGGCCTTGCGCTCTTCGTAATCCAGCCGCTCCACGTGGTACTGCTGGCCATTCTGCAGATAGATGGCCTTCTCGTGCACGGTGGTCAGGGCGCTGGTAAAGTCCACTTCGCCGATAATGCGCGCCTCGCCGGTGACGTCGACAATCACGAAATTGTCCGAGGAGACGGACCGCAGGCTGATGGCATCCGCCGGATAGCTTTCTGAAATCCAGTGCCAGCCCTCGCTGGTCTGGTGAAGGAATCCGAGTTCCTCGAGGTGCTTGCAGAGCAGCTTGAGATCGGGCTCGCCGAATTTTTCATCCTCTTTCAGCGGAAGCTCAAAGGCCGCGCACTTCAAATGGTTGAGCAGGATCTGCAGGTTGTCCGGGTTCACGTAGCCGTGCTCGGGCGAATGGTCGAAGAAATAGTCGGGATTCTGAACGATAAACTGGTCGAGCGGCGCGCTGGTAGCCACCAGCAGCGCGGCGGAACTCCCTTCGCGGCGGCCCGCCCGGCCCGCCCGCTGCCAGGTGGAAGCGATGGTTCCCGGGTAGCCCGCCATCACCGCCACGTCGAGGCTGCCGATGTCGATGCCCAGTTCGAGGGCGTTGGTGGCAACCACGCCCAGCAATCGCCCTTCGCGCAGGTCGCGCTCAATTTCCCGCCGTTCGAGCGGCAGATACCCGCCCCGGTATCCGCGAACCACTTCCGGGCCCACCGGACGCCGGGCAAAATCTTCTTTCAGGTAAGTCACCAGAATTTCGGTGGCCAGGCGCGAGTTGGCAAAGACAATGGTTTCCAGGCCCCGCATCATAAAGACCTTCGCCAGGCGGCGCGTCTCATTCAGATAAGACCGGCGAATGCCGAGCTGCCGGTTCACCACCGGCGGGTTGTAAAGCACAAAAAACTTTTCGGCTGCGGGCGCCCCGTTCTCATCCACCAGCACGATGTCCTGCTCGATGATGCGCGTGGCCAGCTCAGCAGGATTGGCGATGGTTGCCGAGGTGCAGATAAATTGCGGATGGCTTCCGTAAAATTCCGCGATGCGCTTGAGCCGCCGGATGACGTTCGCCAGGTGGCTGCCGAAAACACCGCGGTAGTAGTGCAGCTCATCGATCACAACGTAGCGAAGATTTTCAAACAGCCGCTCCCATTTGGTGTGGTGCGGCAGGATGCCCGTGTGCAGCATGTCGGGGTTGGTGATCACCAGGTTGGCCCGGGCCCGGATGGCTTTGCGCGCGTCCTGGGGAGTGTCGCCGTCGTAGGTAAAGGTTCGAAGATCGTCGCCCAGCTTTTCCGTCCAGCGGTTCAGTTCCACCAGCTGGTCCTGCGACAGGGCCTTGGTGGGAAAAAGGTAGAGCGCCCGCGCATCCGGATTTTCAACCAGCGCGCTCAGGATCGGCAGGTTGTAACAAAGCGTTTTGCCGGAGGCTGTGGGAGTCACCACCACAACGTTCCTTCCCTCATGCGCCAGGGTGGCGGCAACGGCCTGGTGCGAGTAGAGGTTTTCGACGCCCCTCGACCGGAGGGCCTGCTGGACGCGCTCGGGAAGAAACTCAGGAAACGGCACGACCTGCGCCTCCCGCGCCGGATAATGCCGCACGGCGGTGATGCCTCCTTCGCGGCGGGAACCTTTGAAGCTGTTCTGGATTTCCTGGACGACGGCCTCGATGGAGGCGGTGCCGCGAAACCCGCCTTGCAGTTCCTGGGCCTGGGGAATCAAATGGGTTTGTGACGGGAGTTTCATGTCGCCTCTCTGAGCCAAAAGCGACGGCCGGGGCCTTCGCCTTTTATTCGCTCATGCTATCATACACCCGCGCAGCTCCCAACAGGAAAGTCTGGCGCGCGCCGCTGTCATTCCGAGGGCCGATGTTTTTGATTGGCCCGAGGAAACGGCTTTGCTTTCATTTGCCTGGTCACAAGCAGTTTCCTCGCACCGCTCTGCGGGATCGGAATGACGTTCGGAGTGATGCGGCGAGTGTCTAACTTGGGACGGCAGAATTCTTGAAGGCCAGTTCTCCGGCAAGAGTGCGTCCTCAGGTCATTGACTTTGCGCGCTTTGAATTCTAATAATATCTGGCGGGCTTCCGGCAGCAAAAAGTTGTACTCTATAAGAAAAGATCCATGTAGCAAGGAGTGGAATGGCAACAGTTACGTCGGCTTATCAGCCACCCCGTCCATCCAAAGATTTGTTCCTGCACGCCTACCGTGTGATGTATCTGGCCAGGAAAGTTGACGACAAAGAAATCCAGCTCAAGCGGCAGAACCGCGCTTTCTTTCAGATCAATGGGGTTGGGCACGAAGCGATCCAGGTGGCGGCAGCCATGCACCTGAAGCCCGGCGTTGACTGGGTTTACCCCTATTACCGCGACAGGGCCCTCTGCCTGCAACTGGGCATGACGCCGCTGGATATCCTGCTGGCCAGCGTGGGCGCCAAAGACGATCCGAATTCAGGCGGACGGCAGATGCCTTCGCACTGGAGCTCGAAGCCGCTTCACATCGTTTCCAGCTCCAGCGCCACCGGCACCCAGGTTCTGCAGGCGGTCGGAGCGGCGGAAGCGAATCGCTATTTTTCCCAGGTTCCGGAAGCCGCCGAACTGGCCTCCAGCTTTCATGCGGACGAATTGGCCTTTACTTCTCTGGGTGACGGCGCAACCAGTGAAGGCGAGTTCTGGGAATCGATGAATTACACCTGCCTCCGCGGGCTGCCGGTGCTTTACCTGATCGAAGACAATGGCTACGCCATCTCCGTTCCCGTCGACGACCAGACCGCAGGCGGCAGCCTTTCCGGGCTGGTCAAAGACTTTCCCGGCCTCCTGACCGTGGAATGCGATGGGACGGACTTCCTGGAAAGTTATGAGGCGGCCGGCAAGGCCGTGTCCTATGTCCGCAAGCAGAGAAAGCCCGCCCTGATTCACGCCCATGTGGTGCGGCCCTATTCGCATTCCATGTCGGACGACGAAAAGTTGTATAAGCCGCAGGATATCCGGGAGAGGGAAGCCGGGCGGGATCCCGTCCACAAGCTGGCGCATCGCCTGGTGGCAGAGGGTCTGGCGACGGAAGCGGAATTGAAGGCTCTGGAAGCTGAAGTGGACCGTGAGATTCTCAAAGCTGCCGACCAGGCGCTGGCCGCCGCGCCGCCCGATCCCGAAACCCTGATGGACTTTATTTATTCCCCCACCGTCGACCCCACTTCTGAAAGATTTGACCAGCCGGCCAAACCGCATGGCGAGCCCAAAACCATGGTGGACCTTCTCAATGCCTGCATGCGGGACGAGATGGCGCGCGACCCGCGCATTGTTGTCTTCGGTGAGGACGTTGCCGATTGCAGCCACGAGAAGGACATCGACAAACTGAAAGGCAAGGGAGGAGTCTTCAAAGTGACTCACGGGCTGCAGCGCCAGTTTGGCGCCGCCCGTTGTTACAACGCGCCCATCGCTGAGGCCAGCATCCTGGGCCGGGCCATGGGGATGGCCACCCGGGGACTTAAGCCGGTTGTCGAGGTCCAGTTTTTCGATTACATCTGGCCGGCGTTTATGCAGATGCGGAATGAGATTCCGACCCTGCGCTGGCGGTCGAATAACGTATTCTCCTGTCCGCTGGTGCTGCGCGCACCCATTGGCGGATACCTGATGGGCGGCGCCCTTTATCACAGCCAGTCGGGCGAATCGATTTTCACCCACCTTCCCGGCTGGCGCGTGGTGCTGCCTTCCACCGCGCTTGACGCCAACGGGCTGCTCCGTACCGCCATCCGCTCGGACGACCCCGTCCTGTTTCTCGAACCCAAGCACCTTTACCGGCAAACCTACAATCGTGCTCCCTACCCCGGCCCGGATTATATGATCCCCTTCGGCAAGGCGAAGCTGGTAAGGGAAGGCAGCGACCTGACCATTGTGACTTATGGAGCGCTGGTCAACCGCTCGTTGCAGGCCTCAAAGGAACTTGAAAAGGAAGGGATCAGCGTTGAGATTCTGGACCTCCGCTCCCTTCAGCCCTACGACTGGGAGCTCATCAGCGCCTCCGTCAAAAGGACGAGCCGGGTCCTGGTGGCTTATGAAGACTGCCTCTCCTGGGGCTACGGAGCGGAGATTGCCGCCCGCATCGCGGACGAGCTTTTTGAGTTTCTGGATGCGCCGGTCCGTCGCCTGGCGGGTAAGGACGTCTATGTGCCTTACCATCCCGTGCTGGAGGACGCCATGCTGCCGCAGGTGGCCGATGTGGTGAAAGCAGCCAGGGACCTGGTGGCGTTCTAGTGTAGTGCCCGCAAATAACCGGACAATCCGCTCGTAGCGCCGGCATCCTGCCGGCAAATGCCGCCGGAATAGCAGAAGCGGCATCGCTGCCGACGGCTTGCTTCAGCCGACTCCCAACTCATCAATCTTTTCAAGCGGCGTCCCGCACCGGCGGCAAATGACCGCCGCGCAATCCCCGCATACCAGCGGATCGTCAACTTCGATCTTGCATATCGGGCAGTAAAATGATCCAGCATCAGGATCTTCAAGGTTTTCCATCGGTTCACCCCGCAAGTCGATTTACTCGGGAGCTTGAAAGCCAGCCCTTTTATTGTAATGGATTTACGACGCCCTGGAGAAAATCCTCTATCTCCAATTGCAGATCGTGCAGTTTGCCGTTCAGGAAGTGATCCGCCCCCTGCACAAAGCGCAATCGCTTCGGTTCTTTCATGGAGCGAAAGACCTTCTCAACATTTTCCCGTGAGCCGAACCTGTCCTGCGTTCCCTGGACCACCAACTTGGGCTTTTGGACTTCCTCGAGAAAGCCAAAATCCGAGGAGTTTGCCGGAAGGCCGATCCCCACCAGGCTGTTGACTCGCGGGTCTTGCGAACCCACGGCCAGAGCAACCACCGACCCAAACGAGAATCCCATCATGGAGACGGGAATCTGCGGAAACCGCGCCGTGAGATAATCGATCGCCGCGCGGGCGTCGTCGCGTTCTCCGATGCCATCCGCATGCTCCCCTTCGCTGAGGCCCACGCCGCGAAAATTGAAACGCAGGGTGGGAATGTCCAGATGAATGGCCGCCTTGGCGGCCCTGAAAACAACCTTGTTGTGCATGGAGCCGCCATAGAGCGGATGAGGATGGCACACCACCGCAAGCTGGCGCGGCGACCAGTCGGGATTCCACTCGAGCAGCGCCTCAAGGTTTCCGGCAGGTCCGGAAAGGGTCAGTCGTTCAATCTTCGTGGCGGCCTCCGTTACGTCGTCCGTGTCTTCTTCGTCGCGCCTCAAAAACTGTCACCTTAGGCATGAGGAACCGCCCCTGTCAACACCGGGTTTTGATGGGGAGCCATCCCTCCGTTACGCCTCGCAGCCGCAGGAAGCCACTTTCCAGCCTCCGTCGATCCATGAAATCCAATACTAAAGCAGATTCTGTCCTGGCACGTCCCGAAAACGCGTTCATTTCACTCCATGCAGTTGTAAACTACACAATGAGTTTTTTGCGTCTGCGCCCGGAGTCGCCGGCGTTGGCCGCAGGAGACCGTCGTTTTACTCGGGACGATCAAAGAGTCCTGAATGTGCTTTTTGACCTGGGAGGAAGCTATTAACAAGAAGTCTGTTATTGTGGCCGTCGTTTCAGTCATTACGTTAGCGGCAGCCATTGGTATTTACTATCATTGGTTTCGCAATGCCGGCCCGCCCCTGGTGGTGGACTATGTCACTTCCCCATCGCTGGACATGCTGGATACTCCCGCATTGGTCCATAAAGTTATTGCAGTCCTGAAGTATGGCGACCGGGTTGAAATTCTGAAGGAGCAGGGAACCTGGGCCAGGGTCCGGGCGGGCGCTGGCAGTGAAGGCTGGGTGATCACCGAAGAACTGGTTCCCGCAAAAGTTTATGAAGGTGGCCGGAAGATCCTCCAGGAACTCAAGCGGAGGCAGGCCCAGGCGGCCGGACACACCGTGCTGGCCGCCAACATTCACCTCGAGCCCCATCGCGATGCCCCGGAGCTTGGGATGCTGATGCAAGGCCAGACGCTGGAAGTGTTTGACCGCCGCATGGTGGCAAGAAAACCGGCCGGCGGCGGGGTGAAACCCGCAACTTCTTCCGCCCAGAACTCCGATGCATGGTACCTGGTCGAGGCCGGTTCCCGCGCCGGGTGGATCCTGGGCCGGCTGATCACGCTGGACATTCCCCAGGGAATTTCGCAGTACGCGGCAAACAACAATATGGTTGCCTGGTTCGTCCTGAATAAGGTCCAGGAAGGAGACGCCAGCATCCCTCAATACCTGGCGGCCGACCGCGAAGGAACGGGTGAATTTGATTTCACCCACATCCGCGTATTCACCTGGTCCATGAGAGGTCACCATTATGTCACATCATTTGTCAGGGGCGGGCTGATGGGTAACTTCCCCATCCAGGTTGAACACATCAACCAGGTCCCGTATTTCCGTCTGCGACTTGTGGACCGCAAAGGAAACAAGTTTCAAAGTGTCTATGGTTTGTTCCATACCATCGTGCGGCCCATGGGCACGGTGAAAGGATGGGAAAGCGATGCCATGCCCGGGCGGGGGCGCAGGTAAGCGGGATGTTCCTGCCCTGCGGCAGGCGGTCCATCGAAAGGAATGACTTTGGATTCACAATTTCCAGTCCACGTTCGGTCTCATAAGGTTCCAGCCTCTTACCGTCTGATGCGGGCGGTCATCCGGTTTGGATTGCGGCTTTTTTCCCCCAGACTTCGGCTGCTCAACCGGGAAAGGCTTGAACGGCCCGGCCCCGCCATCCTCCTCGTCACCCATCCACGGAGTCTGCCTGCTGCGCTGCTTCTTATTTCCGCCCTCGACCACCAGATTCACTGCCTTCTTCCCGCCAGAGAGTTGCAGGGCGTCTTCCGCAAGCTGGCGGCGCGGGCGCTGGGCATGCAGGCGCTTGATTTCAACTCCGAAGAGCCTGATCGCTGGCTCAACCCCTGCCTGAATGTTCTGGCGGATCGGGAGGCCATCGCGTTCTTTGCCGAACAGGATCCTCAAAACGGCGCTCATCTCGTACCGGTCGCCGACTTTGCCGCCCGGCTTTCGATGGAAGCGATTCTGCGAGATCCGGAAGACACGCACCCCACGATTTATCCGATTCACTGTTTTCTCCATACGGGACGTCGCTATGATGCTCCCCTGATGTGTGTTGACAACCCCATTGCCTCGCGGGACTTTCTTCCCAAGGTGGCCGAAGACCTGGCGGCAGCTTCCCGGCACCTGGCCGACGCGGTCCAGAATGCAATCGGCTTCAACACCTTCGGCCTGCCAGAAGCGGAACTGGAACGTTTCCATCAGGAACTGGAGGATATGTCGCGCGAACATCTCAGGCAGGAATGGTCCGGGCGGCCGAACTGGAAGCTGCAGCCTGAAGACTTTGATCTCAGCACCTTCGCCAGAAAATGGATTGCCGGACAGAACCGAAAGGATCCCGCACGGCTGGTCGAACTTCGTGAATCGGTGACGGCTTACCGTGAAGCCCGCAGGCGATGGTCGATGGGAAAACTCATGGTTGAAACCTCCGGTCCATGGCAGGCGTCCGGTCCCCGTGTCGCGGCGGCATGGCTCGAGACCACGCTGGGGCTGCCTGTTGCGGTTTATGGGCTGATCAACCATCTTCCGGCCTTGATCGTCCTCCGAGCGAGCGGGCTGCTCAGGCAATCCCCCCAAAGGGACCCCAAAGTCGAATGGTTGTTGCGTATCTTTACTGTACTGAGTTCCTACACGGTCCAGATCTTCCTGGTCCACTTCTGGTGGGGCAGGGCGGCTGCGGGTTATTACACTTTGACCCTGCCCGTTTCAGGCGCTTACCTATGGCGCTATCGCTGGCTGGTCCGGCGCCGGATAAACGTGCTGGTTTGGAAGGCTTTGCACCCGGTCAACTCGGCGCGTGTCACAAGAGAGAGAGAGAATATCCTCGAAAGGTTCAGCCACGCACTCGAGCGGTCAGCGCAATCTGCCGCCGTGCCGGGCGGGGGCCCGGCCGGCCTTGCCCGATGAGGGCCACCCGGAATGGACGAAGTCTTGCCGCCCACCGACGGAACACGCCCCACACCAGGGGGCGGAGGCATTTTCCGCCTGGAAGAGCTGACCTTCACTGAACTCGAGGCGCTTGACCGCGACCGTGTGGTGGTTCTCTTCACCGTCAGCCCGCTTGAAGAGCATGGCCCGCATCTCCCCGTCGGGACCGATCTCTTCACCGCGGATGCGATCTGCACAAAGCTGGCGGAGCGAATCATTGAGACGAGGCCCGGCTGGACCGTTCTGATCGGCCCCAGTCTTCCCATCGGCGCCTCCGCATTTGACCGCGCCGGAACACTGCTGGCGCGCGTTCGTACGGTGCGGAATGCAACGCTGGATTACGGAGCGTCGCTGGCCCGCCACGGTTTTCGCTACATTCTGGTCCTCAATGGACACGGGGGACCCCGCCATATCGTGGCCCTGGAGGAGGCTGCGGCCGCCGTCTCCAGACGTTACAAGGTTAGAATGTTTTCGGTGAGCGGGCCCGTGCTTTGGAAGTTCATGCGCGGCCGCTACGCGAATCGCCTGGAGACCCTTCTCGGGCGCCCGTTCACAGCGGAAGAACGGGAGGCGCTCAGCGGAGACACCCACGCCGGCATGTGGGAAACGTCGCTGGTTCTTCGGGCACGGCCGGAACTGGTGAAACGGAGGTATGCCGACCTCCCAGCCGTCAAGTTCAGGCTCATCGACGCCCTGCATCAGAACTACCCTTTGCAACTGGGAAATCGCATGGGCTATATTGGAACGCCTTCGGCCGCCTGTGCGGAACTGGGGCTGGCTGCAGAGCGGTTGTTTCTGGAAGTGGTGTGGGAACTCGTACTGCCGGTGCTGGACCAGCAGAACAGAAAATGGCGGCAGACGTCTTTCCTGTACAAGATACCTTTCCTGCGCTCGGCTTTCCCGAGCTTTGTTGCAATCGTGGCGGCCGGGCTGGCGGCGTGGGCAATCATCCATTGGTTCTACTGAATCCAAAGAAGATGACACTTATCGCTTGACACTAGGCGAATAAAAAGCGAATATCCAAAAGGAGGAACATGAATGGGTGATCCGGATGGCCCGCAAGACGTGGCTGCTACGAGTACCGAGCTCGTGGAGACCCTTCCGCACATAAAGCGGGTTTCCCGAATCAAACACGCCATCCTCCACCGGTATCTGCCCGCTTGGGCGAGAATTCTGGGCTCGGCGAACCAGCGCCTGTGCTACTTTGACTGCTACGCTGGGCGAGGAGAGTTCGAGTTTGGGGGGAAGCACGTCGAGGGTTCGCCTTTGATCGCAGTGCGGTCTGCGACTAGGTATGTAACAGCAAACCCCAACAGAATGATGACCGTCGTATTGATCGAGAAGGGCGCAATGGAAGCAGAAGCCCTGCAAGCGTACTTAGAACGGTTTCGGCCATATCCAAGAGGGCTTCAGGTACACATCGTCCGTGCTGATAGCACCACGCTGATAGGGGAATTATTGGGACAAGTCGATGACCTAGCGCCGTCGTTCTTTTTGATAGACCCGTACGGCCACCCGCTAACAATTCCGTTGATCAATCAGATCCTTGACCGGAAACGAACCGAAGCTCTGATCAATCTCATGTGGTACCGGATAAATATGGACCTTGGCAATCCATCAGTCCACCACCTTTTGGACAATCTGTTTGGGGACGATTCCTGGCGCGTGCAACCGTTCATGACCGAAAGTGGAAAGCAGCGTGAAGACCACTTCTTGAAGTTCTTCTCTTCGCGATTACATGCAGGTTTCGTCTTGCCATTTCGGATTGGATTTGATCCAGAGGACAAAATCAGGGGGCACAGGACGAAATATTACTTACTTCATGTGAGCAACCATCCCAAGGCTGCCCTGCTAATGAAGGACGTCATGTGGCCGCTAGGTGATCAGGACGGGACGTTCGACTTCTCTGGTGAAGCCCAGGGAGTCCTCATCTCCAAGACACCGGACGAGAGCGAGTTGAAGGACATCCTACTCCGCCGGTTCAGCGGGCAGAAGGCGGCATTCGGCGATATCCTAGAGATGACCTGGAACTTGCCTTTCATTGAAAAGCACTATCGTTCCGTGATCAAGGAAATGGAGTCCAAGGAAATAGTGGCTGTGACTCGAATCACCTCTAAGAGAACTGGACTGAAGGGCCAAGACCTAGTCGAATTTCCTTAAAATACATGCGTGGCACGATGACGCTTGATGAGCTTCGAAGACAATGAGTGAACAATCAACTATTGAATGGACGGACGCGACCTGGAACCCAGTCCGCGGCTGTACCAAAATCAGCCCGGGTTGCAAGCACTGCTATGCGGAAACGTTTGCTGAGCGGTTCCGTGGTGTAAAGGGCCATCCGTATGAGCAGGGCTTTGATCTGCGATTGGTGCCGGGAAAATTGGGGGAGCCTTTGCGCTGGCGTTCGCCGAAAATGGTATTTGTAAATTCGATGAGCGACCTGTTTCAGGAAGGCGTTTCGGACGATTACATCGTGGCCGTTGCGCGGGTGATGGCCCATGCAAACTGGCACACGTTTCAGGTCCTCACCAAGCGCGCCGACCGCCTGCGCGAACTTCTCTCGACAAAACTCCGGGACATCGCCTCCGAGCCTCACATCTGGTGGGGCGTCAGCGTCGAAAACCGGAAATACGGGCTCCCGCGAATTGATCATCTTCGCCGGGCCCCGGCTGCGATCCGTTTTCTATCCGTCGAGCCCTTGCTGGAGGATTTGGGAAAGCTAAACCTGGACGGCATTCACTGGGTGATTGTGGGCGGGGAAAGTGGTCCCGGTGCTCGAATGATGAAAAAAGACTGGGTTCTGTCCATCAAAGATCAATGCCGGTCGGCGGGCGTCCCATTTTTCTTCAAACAGTGGGGCGGAGTCAGAAAATCAGCCGCCGGACGCTTGCTTCAGGGGAAAACCTACGACGAGTTTCCCACGAGAGCCCGTCGTCCGGTACCGGAGGCTCACGAATGCATCACCTTGGCTAACATCATCGAGTCTTCGTACACGACTGACCATCTGAATCTGCCGGCCATCTCCGCACCGCGGCAGACAGGTCACCTGGCCTGAGCGCCGCGAATCACTTAGCCTTCAGCCGCCCGCGTCTCGCCGGGCTGGCGGCGTGGGCCGTCCTGCAATGGCTTTACTAGATACCCGGGGGAAACAATGGCTCTTTTTCTGACTGAAGAAGATGTGCAAGAACTTTTTCCAATGAAGCAGGCGCTCGAGCGCATCGAGGCCAGTTTCGGGGCTCAACACAGCGGCAGGGCCGTCAACCAATCTCGCCAGCGGCTTTTCCAGCCCGGCTTCTCGCTCCATTACATGGCGGCGGCCCTGGCGGACGAGCATCTCGCGGGCATGAAAATTTATACCATCACCTCCGGCGCAGCCCGCTTTCTGGTGCTGCTGTTCGACGCAAAGACCGGCGAACTGCTTGCGGTGATGGAGGCCGACCATCTCGGCCGCATCCGGACCGGAGCGGCCAGCGGCGTGGCAACGAAATATCTGGCGCGCCCGGACGCCGCAAGAGTGGGAGTGATCGGCGCCGGGCGCCAGGCGCGCACGCAACTGGAAGCCGTTGCGGGCGTTCGCAAGATCCAGGCAGCCCGCATTTTCTCAAGGAATGAAGCCCATCGCGCAGCAATTCGCCAAAGAGATGACGGAGGTTCTGGAATTCCCCGTCGAGCCCGCCGCAACCGCTGAGGAAGCAGCGCGCTTTGGCGACGTCGTGATCACCGCAACATCTTCCTCCCAGCCTGTCCTCAAGGGTGAGTGGTTGCGGCCCGGAACCCACGTCAACGCCATTGGAGCCAACATGGCCAACCGCCGGGAGATGGACGAAACGGTGCTGCGCCGGGCTGCAATCATTGCGGTCGATTCCATCGAACAGATTCGCGGAG
Organism: uncultured Acidobacteriota bacterium; assembly: GCA_963783155.1. Taxonomy (GTDB): domain Bacteria; phylum Acidobacteriota; class Terriglobia; order UBA7540; family UBA7540; genus SCRD01. The sequence continues at coordinate 27,425 of CAWANC010000025.1, forward strand.
AAGCAGGCGACCTGATCCAGGGGCTTCCCGCAGCGAATCGAAGCTGGGACGACGTGTTGGAATTGAAAGACGTGGTGAGCGGAGACCAACGCCGGCGCGAATCAAACGAACAGATCACGGTCTTCAAGTCGTGTGGAATTGCGATTTGGGATGTGGTGGCGGCCGGCTTTATCTACCGCCAGGCGCTTCAGAAGAAGATGGGCAAGCCTTTCGCCATCTGGGAGGACCTACCCCGATAGCTCAGCGTCATTCTCATTTCTCCGGCCCCTTTGATCCCGATTCAATCGTAATCGTCTTTGCGATCACGTCACCTTCCTCGGTCAGGGTACCTTTGGCCAGAATTTTTGTTCCCTCACGAAGATCCGAATCCTTCGCGGGGCTGCCATCGTCCCGCTGAATCTGGGTTGTGGAGTCGTACTTGACGGTGAACAGCATGTCCTGGCCGCTGTCCACAGTCAGCTTTCCGGGAGATTTTTCCGTAATGGTCCCGTTAACAGAAAAAGAGATGTCCGGCGGCTGGTTCTGGCCCTGAAAAGCCAAAGCTCTGAGCGGCATTCCCAGCGTGGCAAACCCCAGCAGAAGCGCCGTCACGAAAAGGAGGCGACGAATGGGATGCGCCATTTCAGGATTTCCGGCCACAGATGAAATTCTAATCCGGATTGGGTTGATATTCCACCCAACAAATGAAAGGGGTTCGCCGGTTGGAGTCTCGGCCACGCAGTTGCAGCAACCTTTGGATCAGTCCGGGAAAGCGATGCCGAAAAGGTTTGCGGCATTCACATACTGGATGCCCACTTCGCCCGAGTCGCCCGACCTTCCTCCCGCCCACACTACCTGGAAAAGCGCATCTTCGCTCACCGCCTTCGGCCTGACACGGATCTCCATCCCCGGGGTCAGGCGATGAGTACACTTCAGCCGTGCCCCGAACTTGCTGACGGTCAGCACATAAGTCTCTTCGGAGAAGGAGTCGCCACCCGGAAGCGTTCCCGTAACAATCACGGGAATGCGCACCTGGACGCGAGTGCTGCGACGCATTGAAGCTTTAATGCTTTGTCCCATGTTGATCGGACTCTCCCGCAAAGCGCCCCGATCAGCACGACCAACAGCGCCGGCCGCCGGGAATTTCGCAGGCCACTATATCCTGGGGCAGAAAACGCGCACGCTTTCTGGGTCCTCTAGTCGGTGATCGTCAATCCTGTTCGAAAGCTTGAATCCGTTTGGGAAGGTCCCGCCGGGCTGGTTCTACATCCAATGCTTCCGGCGAAAATAGATGAATACCAAAACGGTTGAAGCCACCATGAGCAGTCCAATCGGAATCAGCGCATACGGGTCCTTCTCAAGCGGAAGACTGATGTTCATGCCATAGAAACTGGTGAGGACCAGCAGGGGCATCGCAATCGTGCCCCACAAGGTGAGCATCTTCATCACCTCATTGGTGCGGTTTGCGACGGCCGAAAGGTAAATGTCCAGCGACCCGGTCAGCAGGTCCCGGTAGGTTTCAATAAAGTCGATCACCCGGACAACGTGCTCATAAACGTCGCGATAATAGAAGCGAAGGTCCCGGTTAACAGCATCGCGTGGGCCCGGGTGCGGAATATCATAGCGCCGGACCAGAGCGTTAACGGCCTCGCGCATGGAGGTCGCAACGCGGCGAAAATCCAGCAGAACCCGTTTTAAGCGGAAAATCTCGCGCAGCGTGGGGGGCCTCGGATCACGGATCACGCGGTCCTCGAGCCGGTTGATGAGGTCGCCCAGATGGTCAAGGACCGGCAGGTAATGGTCCACGGCGGCATCCACCAGGGCATGGGTGACGCGCTCGGGAGGGTGAAGGGTGGGCTCCGATTTCACCCGTGCGGCCACCGTTTGGACCAGCGCCGATTCGCCGCCGCTCACCGTGAAAATATAGTCAGGCCCCAGGAAAAGATCAAAATCCTCAAACTTCAGGCGGCCCGCGACCGAAGCGCAATTTTTCTAGCGGGTCCGGGCCTGTCCGCCCGCCTGGATCAGCCGTGTTTTCCCGCACAGGCTCTGCGCCGCCGGAAGCCTGGCGCACTCCGGGCTGAGCGCTTCTCGCCCGGAACAGAAGCAAGCAGTTTGATGACAACGAAGGTATATTGATCATGTTCTTCCACCCGGGCCGTCTGGCGGCCGTGGCGACAGTCTTCCACTTGCAGGGGATGAATACCAAAATGCTCCGCAAGTTGGTCAAGGGCAGGCGATGACGGGTCCGAGAGATGAAACCAACGGACACCCGGAATCACGGTTAATGACTCCAGCAAGGCTTCGCTCGATGCCGTCGGCTCCTGGGACATAGTGGCAAACGAATCGAAGTCAATATATCACGAAAATTCCGCAACGAAGGCTTTTCTGTAGATGAAAGTGCTTCGGATTCCTCGCCGCCAATGAGCGTCTTCCCGTTCCCCAGGCACTGCCCTCGCAAACTTAAAGGGTTGAGCCGGCGCCTTCCGGCCATTCTCAAATTGAGGGACGGCGCGAAGCAAATCCCTTCGACCGCTCAAGCCTGGCCGCTGCAGCAATGTTCGCGAACTTTACTGTGGCCCTGCCCCGGATTACTGAACGACCCTAAAAGTTGCCCCGATTCCAGAGCCTGGAGTGATGGAAGAGGTCGTCGGGTTGCAGAGCATAGGGGTGAACCCGCCGGTTCCCCATGAGGCTGTTATGAGCAGGCCGTACCAGGTCTGGGGGTGGATTTGTATGACAGCATTGGCAGGCGAACCCGCAGCGCCGACCAATGACAATGTCGAGCAACTATTCGCCGCCACCGGGTTTGTTGGAATGCTGAAGCCGCCCGTCACGGGCAATTGGTAGGCGCCTTTATCCACCCGGATTTTCGGACTTGAGTTCGTTCCCACCCCTGACCATCGAAGCTTCGACCAGTACGTGGTGGCGCCGGTACTGTAGTTTCCAACCGGAATGTTGACGCAGTTGTTTTCCTTGCCACAGTAGAAGTTCACATCGTCCAAGACTGCGACGCCTGTGGGTGAACTTTCTGTAGCATCATAGTACCAGTTGGCGGATGTGGAAAATTCATCGAAGATTTTGAAGTCAACATCGGCTATCTCCGACGAGGCATCCTTGAATTCAACGCCATGAGTCGTCGGAGAAGGACTCGGCGCGTCCGTTCCCTGGACGAGACTGTTGTAAAAACCCTTTTCGATCAGGGCAAATCCGGGATATCCCTCCTGGCGCCAGCCATGAATATGAATATCATGGGAATTATAGATATAAAATGCGTAGCCATAAAGACCCGCCGGATAAGGATTCGCCTGGCTGAAGTTCCAACTGTGGCCGGATAGCGTCACGTCGCTGACACCATAAAGGTACACGGCAGGGCCAAGGCCGGAGGTCAGTAACTCCAGGTTATTGAACGACAAGTCTGTCTCGGAAAACGTACCCGTGCTGAGAGTCACGAAGGGGCTCGTGATGTTGAAAGTGTTTGTCCCCGTAACCACCAGCGGATAATCTGCCTCAAGAGTATCATCCGACATGAAGGTGATCTCTCCCCCAAAGAGATAGACCCCGAATGAATATGTGGTGCCGCTGTAGTGAAGCGGCATGGCAAAGGTGCAGTGTTCAATGTGCTCATTCTGGCCGTTCTGCCCTGAGGAGTTGCGCCCGGATAAGATTCCCACTGTGCTGGGATTGCTCAGCCCGGATTTCTGAGCAGTGACATCGAGGTTTTTGAAGGTCTTGTTGTGCGAATAGGTGATGTCGAACAGAACCCCGCCCGTATTCGCGCAGATCAAACCGGAAGAGCCGCTTTGCGCCACCCCCACACCAGCGGAGCCCTCAATCGTCACCCTTGTATTGTCATTCGTCAGGTTGATGGCGGTATTCAGCAAATAGCAGCCTGAGCCTCCGACAGGGGGGACATAGACAGTGCCGCCACCCGCCGCCACGGCCGCATTATAGGCCGCCTGAAACGCCGGACTGTCATTGGTCGCTCCATCGCCCTTTGCGCCGAACGTCCGCACGTTGAAAACCTGGGTCCCAAGCGTGGAAGCAAAGAGTGTCCGAATATCAGTAATAGAAGTAATCGACGACGCTCCCGTCACGACTTTCGCGATGGGAATCTGTCCGGCCGCAAAAGCTGAGGTTCCGGCTGCAGGCGAGCAGTTGTTCGCGGGATCCAGGTAAATGTAGTTCGTCGCGCTGGCGGCCAGGGCCAGAGAGCCCCCAGGGTAGCTGACCGGCGCGGGCGGATTGCCGCAATAAGCAGTTCCCGCGCTCAGGTTCAGAACCAGTCCCGTCCCCGCCGTGGGCCAGTAACCCGGCGCCATGCCGTTCACGTACTTGGCGTTCACCGAATAGAGCGGCGTTCCGGCGGGCGCCTGGGGCTGCTGGGCAACAGCAGGGGTTAGGGAATAGGAAGTAGCCAATAGGGCAAAAAGCAAGAGGCAGAGCCCCCTACTTCCTACTTCCGATTTCCTACTTCCGTTTTTGCTTTTTTTCACCATATCTGCACCTTTGCGGTCACCGTCGGATCGGACGCGACCAGATAGAGATTTGTACCGTCATACATCGTCGATGACTGGAACCAGATGGCCCCGCTTGCGGTCATTTGAATCAGGGCCCCCCGGGGCGTGCGGCCCAGCAGGTGGGGCACCGTAAAATTCCCCGCCGCTCCGGGCGCAACCGTCAACTGTCCCCAGATCTTCGTAGCCTGAGTCACCGAAGTGACGGCCGTAGCGTTGGCCACCACGATACCGATCAAGGCGTCGCCGGGGGTGCTGGCCGCGCCGGTCAGGTTGTAATAGAACCCGCCGGTGGAATTATAGAAAAGGTAGCTGGTGGAGCTTGCGGGGGCGGCGGCGAGTGCCGGGGACGAGCCTGGCGCGTAACGGAGTCCCTGGGCGTACAGCGCTCCCGCGGAAAGGCCCGGCACCAGCGTTGCGGAAGTCGCCAGAGTGAATCCCGAGACGACCCCGGAGATGCCCCGGTCCGTCACCCAGGCCGTCACCGTGGGAGCAGCCTGGAGGGCCGTCTGCACGTCATTGGCATCCTGCAACAGGCTGTCGATAATCTGCCAGTTGGTGTCCAGGTCGGTCTCGTAATTGGCCCCGTGCTGGGGCTCGATGATTCCCTTGCGTGGTAGAACTGTTCGGACAACTGCCATAATAGATCCTCCGCTTTCCGCTTTGGGCTTTCAACCATTCATCTTAGGCCCCGGCAGTCGGCTTGGGGTGAGTTTGCTGACCGCCGGAGGCTGAGGGACGGCGGCTACCCAGACAATCTCGTTGCGATGGTTCGCACCTTCATAAACCCATCGCTCGTCGGTGTTTCCGTGCCGCCGTCCCAGTAGTGGACGTCGCAGTGGACCAGTCCGGGACTTGCCTCGTTCTTCTCCTCCACCCAGAAATCCATCAGGAACAGGCTTCCGGGGCCGGCATTCACACTGGCCCTGGCGGGCTTGGTCAATGCTCCGTTGGTAGCCGCCCCGCTGGCAGCCGACCGCGAACACCACGCGGCAACTTCATATTCCAACTCCTGCCGGGCGTAAACATAGCCGTCCACCGGACTCACCGGAATCGTCACCGTCTCGCCGTTCTTGTACCATCCATAAAAGATTTCAGGCCGCACCGCCGCGAACTTCGCGTTGTTGTTGATCTTGGTCAAATCGTAATCGGTCAGCGGCTGGTCGGCTTCGAGCACCGAGTCGGGAAGGTCCACAAAGCCCGGGGTCGTTGCAAATGTCATTTGTGCCATTATTCCATTCCTCCATTGACTCACTGCTTCATTGAATCATTAGCCCATTGACGGCCGGTAGCCGGATGAGGGTTTCAATGGGTCAATGATTCAATGAGTCAATCACCAAATTGTCTTCCCATTCGTGCCGTCGGAATAAGTCCGGGTCGATTCCTGCGAAAGGAACATGTAGCGGCCTCGCGTTCGGTGCTCGAAGCCGCGCTCCACCCGGGTGTGCCCTGCGGAGCAATCCGCGAGAGCACCTTGGCCCCCATCCAGCCGGTGTCCAGCAACTGATAGGCCATGTTGCCCTGGGTGTAATTGGGTTGTTTGTCCACCACTTCCATCGTGCGGTTATAAATTCCCTGAGTCCCGCTCTCAAGATTCGGCAACAGCGGATGGGAGAAATGGACAAAGTCGCCGGCCTCAATCGTCAGGTTCATAAACTGGCTGGTGACGCTGAGGGTGGCCGCCCCGCCGCGCGGCGAGCCGGTCACAGGGTCCATCCCACCGTAGCGCTGGAAGATCCGGTTGGCCGTAATGCTTGCCAGCGAAGCGCCGCCGCGCTCCAGTTTCATCCCCTTGGATTCAATGATGTCTTCCCCGGCCAGACCGAACTGCTGAAGCGAGGGCGCTGAAAGAAACAGCAGTTCGGTCTGGAATTGGCTCCCGTCGTAGTCCATTCGGAACGTCACCTGGTTGATCAGGGGATCCGGCTTGACACCCGGGAGCACCGTGATGTTCCGCTCGTCGAGCGAGGCCAGGCCCGCGAAGGAATAGGGCGGAACAAAAAACCTGGGCGACATGCGCCCGTCTGCCAGAATCACCGCATAGCCGCCGAGCGGATGAAAGATCTCAAATTCCAGAAACTGTTTGGCCTCCACCGGCTGGGTGAATTCAAAATCGAAAAGGTAGCCGGCGAAAATCCCGTTGCGATAGAACAGCAACTGGTCGACGTCAAGATAAGGATTGGGGTTGATCAAGGTCGGGTTCGAGGTATGGGTGGAGTCCCACTGCGCGGGGTCATAAAGCTTCCACGCCGAAGGATCCAGCAGGGACGACTGCCCCAGCCCCAGCTCATTCTGGACAACCGTCAGGATCACGTCCATCGGATTGTCCAGCAGGGTCCGCGGATGCTGTTTCGAGACGGCGGCACCGTCGTCGCCCGCGGTAAAGATTTGCGATTTGGCGTAGCGGTTCAGGTCATGACAATCCAGGCGATACCCGCCGCCGGATGGAAGCACCTCGACGCCCTCGATTTCCTGCGTGGCAATCGTCACAAAGTCAGTGGAGTTCATGCCCGGGTAGCCCACGCTGAGGGTCAGCCTGCGGCCGACCAGCTTGCCGCCGCTGGCCAGCGCCGTCATGTATCCGCCGCTGTCGATGGCATCGATCTCAAGGGCGCCTATCGAGCTCTGCCCCTGCAACTGCTGGATACTTTGATGCACGCCCTGCGGAATCTTCAGGCAGGGACGTCTGCCGAGATCGACCGAAGACGAGGCCAACAGGATGTCGTTTCTCAGAGCCGTCAGCCAGAACCAGGCGGTGGATGACACGGTCTTGCGGACCGCAATCTCCCACGGCAGCGCTCTCGACGCCAGGGAATAAGACAGCAAGCCGCCTGACGGGGTTGTGCCGGCAACGGTCTTCATGCTGTCCACCAGCCGCCCGATCAGGGAAGGCAGGCCGCCGGCATAATTTGTGCTGAAGTAGGTTCCGAGGTCGGCGTTATCACTCAGCCGCAGCAGGCCGGCGAGCGTCGCCAGCGTTCCCTCCATTGAGACGGACGCCGGAGAGCCCGAGTAACCGCCGGTTGAGTCTGCATAGGGTTTGAAGCCGTCAAACGGCGTCAGTTGCTGATAGGCCTGGTTGTAGGAATTCGCGGTGGCGCTGGCCACAATCTGCTGGTTGGCCAGAAAGAAGGTCTCATAGGCAAATTCCAGGCACTCGACGGCCCTGGCATCGTCGCCGATTTCGTGGCAGAAGAGCGCCGCCCACGAACTTGCTGCGTCCAGGTCGAGCGAAGTGTCCAGCCCGGAACTGGAAGCTCCCCGGGCAAAATGTCCTTTCACGCTTCCCGACGCCGGTATCCAGAGCTGGTCCAGAATGGCGGTCCTGATGTCGGAGGCCTTGGTGGAAGCCGTAGCCGCCGCGGCGCTCAACTGGGCGGCTCCATCCTGGGTCACCCATCCCTCGGCCAGCAAAGTCTGGGCGGCAGCCGGCAGCACGCGCGACGCCTTGTCGAAAGCAAACCAGCAGACCATGTTGTCGTCGGTGGAGACGCTCGAAATCTGCCCCGGCACATACTGATAGCCGGGGTCCTGGTAGTTCCCCCAGCCGGCCGTGATCAGATTCTGGCGAGCATCGGTGGCCGTGGACTGCAGGAAGAAAAGCAGGTTGAGCATGCTCTGGAGGCCCGCCGCGGCCCGCTCGTAGTCTCCCGTCCGCTCCATGTAAATGCCGTAGGCGTAGGCCACCCAGGCCAGGGCTCCTGACCGGATGGTGGCCTGGTCCGCCTGTCCGTTATAGACGTCGTAGGAAGCGCTGAGCGAACCCGCAGGCTTTGGAGCGCCAACAGATAGATCATCAAGGCTGAGGTAGCCGGCGGATTCCAGCTCGACCGCAAACGAAGTGATCGAGGTTACTGTTTCGCCGCTGAGGTACTGGCCGATTAGGGCGTTCAGATCGGCGAGATAAGTTTGCCAGGCGTTGAGCTGCAGCGGCGCCACAGCCGTTACCGTTTTCGTCGCCGCATCGTATCCGGCAGTTCCGGATGAAACCAGACAGAATGACGTCACCTGCCCGCTGGAACTGGTGAGCCCCACAGTGAACTTGAAATTGACATTGGTCTTGTACCGCCACTGGACGAGCGAATCGATAGCATCCGGCAGTCCAACTCCTGTAAAGCTCCAACTCGCCGGAGCGGTGGTGGCCAGGAAATAGATGACCTTCGAGCCTCCTGATGCCGCCGGAGGTTCGGCTGTGTCCAGAGCGTTGGTCACCGACCCTGCGCCCGACTGCAGTGACCACCGGGACGTTGTCCCATCCTGTGCGTCTTCAAGAACGATCGTCGGCAGGTAGCCGGAACTTTCAAGGAGCGCGTTGAGCTGAGTGATGATGCGCGCCGCGGCATCCCACAGCCCGCCCACGGCAAAACTGATGATGGCCAGAGCGGCGCTGTAAATCCAGCAGCGGTTTTGGGCAGCCGGCAGATTCGAACCCGTCAGCTGCGTCGCGTTGAAAAAGTCAGGATCGCTGGGAGGGACCTCAACCTCGCGCGGAAGGTCCGGATAGGCCGCCAGCTTCTGCAGCGTCGAATAAAGATCGACAGGGCCCAGTGTCGGATGGTTGTAAAACACGTGGGCCACCAGTGTGCCCGAACCCGCCGCCAGGCTGGTTCCGAACCGCGCATGCGTCGTGTCCTGGACGATGATGGGAATGTTGTCTTCAACCATAGACTCCACATAGGAGGTCTTGACGTTGACGCGGACAAAGTAATCCCGAAGCTTCTTGCCCACGCCCATGTTGGAATGTGCGACCCAGCCCGTGACGGACGACGCGGAGGAACCCGCCGCAGGCTGTGCCGTGCCGGCGTCCATCAGGAAGGCGATCACCGTTCCCGGCTGCACGCCCGCCACCGTCCAGGTGCCGTCAGAGGCAATCGTCGCCGAGCCCTGGTAATAAAAGCTGTCGGTGAAGGAGTAGACGTCCACCCGATAGGTGGAAGCAGCCTGGGCGAGATTCAGCACACGTCCGCTGACGTCGCTGGCCACGCTAAGCGTGAAAAGGTTGATCAGCAGGTTGCCCGAAAGCAAAGGTGTTGGAGAGTAGTTGACCGGAAAGCCGTCCGGGCCCGCCTGGTCATCGGGGCTGACGCCGGCGATGGGATCCAGGACGATGTTGGCCACGGAGTCCTGCGCCAGGCTGGAAAGAGGATCTTTTACCGCGTCCACCGCCCCTTCAACAAACGCGGCGTCGGTCCCGGTTGAGAGCACAACACCCGCAAACGGCGACACGTTGGCGTTGATCTGGCCCAGCATCCAGGCAAGTTCCTGGTCCAGCGCCGCTGCCAGATCTCCGGAATAATAATCTCTGACTTCCGCCATCTCCATGCTCCTTGCGTTCCCGTCAGTAACCGTACCCCGTGGTCCCGTAGCCGCTCATGCCGTAGCCGGTATGGCCCACGTTCATGTCCTCCGGCCGAAAGGTGGTCAGCAGGTCCATGACGCCTTCAATCTGCACCACGTAGAGCGGCTGCTTCGAAAGCGCCGCGTTGTTCAAGTCAAAACTCGGATTCGTCATTACCGGCATCGCATCGCACCATCCCCAAGAAATTCTTCGCTACCATTGCTCACAACACCTGCTGGCGGAACTTCACCTTCACGCTGTAAATGCCCGGCGCTACATACGCCACGGTTTCGCCGGTATCTTCCAGAAGGCAGTTCGTAAACGCCGGCTGCGAAGCGTCGGGATAATACGCGAAGGGCGCTCCGGCCAGCGCAAAGTCCAGAAAGGCGGACCAGTCCGCCAGGCCGTTCCCTGCCTGGATGTAGTCAACGTTCAGTTCCAGAAAGGTATCGATGCGTTCCAGCACCGACTCGCGAACGCCGGCCGTCGAAATGTTGTCGTGCCGGACGGCATTCTTTGAATAGCCCGGCTGCTGCCGCGGCGCCGAAGTAAAATTCAGCGTCTGTTCCGTCCCGCCCGCAGGCGTGTACACAATTTTTGGATTTGCCATATCAAACCAGAATTCAGAAGTCAGGAGCCGGGAGTCGGAAGAAAGACGGTGCTTTCATTCTGACTTCTGTCTTCTGACTTCTGCCTCCTTTCTATGCGCGCGTCGCCGGCTGCCGCACCACGGTGTAGGCCACCAGGTTCACGTCGCGTTCCATCACCGCCGTCGAGATGTGCCTCACCAGTTCGTCCACGCCCGCCTGGCCTCCGTAGACCGGTCCCTGGAAAATCACCTGGACCGTCTGCTGCTTCTGGGGAGCGCTCTGGTTGCCGGCCGGTGTCTGTGCGGTGGACGACGGGCTGCCCGGCGGCGTGCTACCCGACGAAGCCTTCTGGCTCGAGCTTCCGCCGGAAGCGCTTCCGCTGAGCGCTTTGGTGGCCAGCCCTGCGGCTCCTCCCACTGCGCCGAACACCGCCGCGGCTTCAAACGCCTGGCCCGCGCCCGCAAAGTCTCCCACGGCCAGCAGGTAGAACCCCAGCGCCGTTGAATAGATCGCGCGCACCACGGCCTCTTTGGCAATCGAGCTGATGGAGGCGAGCGCGGCCTTCTCAAAAGCCTGGCCGATGCTCTTCTGCCAGACGCTGGCATTTCCGGCGTTGCGAACCAGCGCAGAATCGAATGCCCGAAAGCTTCCCATCAGGCTGGTTTCGAGCGCGCCGGAGGCGCCCAGGGCGCTTGAAAATGCGCTGTTGACGCCGCTTCCCCATTCGCCGACGGCCTGCCGGTTTCTGTTCAGCGACGTCGTCAGGGTGCTGAGGCCCAGGCTGAAGTTGCCCGTCAGTCCCTGCAACGATTTCTGGACGCTCCCGAAACTTGAAGTCCCGCGGCTTGACCATTGCGTGAGATCGGAGCTCATGCCGCCGAGGTTGCCGCTGAAGTTTTGGCGGAACGCCTGGATGCTCGATTCCGCCTGCGAAGGATCGGCGGCGATGCGTATCAAAAGTTCTGCTGCGTTGTTTGTAGCCATAATCTTCTCGTCTCGTCCTCACTGCCCTGTCCCCGCGGGAGAGGGGGACCGGGAAGAGGCGGGTGAAGGGTTTCCGCCTCTGAACCTGAAATTGCTTTACCAGTGCACGTTCTTTGCCCGTTGGCCCTGGGGCGTTTCCTCAAGGCCTTCCGTCAGGGCATTTGCGGCCGCTCGTTCGGCGCTCAGCAGTCTGGCCGCGGCGGCCAGGTCAAAATCGAGCGCCAGCACCGGATCGGGCAGCCCCACCATGCGGCTGGGGCGGCAGCCGAACTTTTCCGCCGCCATCGCCAGCAGCATAAAGTTTTCACTTCGGACGAAACCCCTCCAGCGAAGCGCTGGAGAGTTCCTCCTTTGTGGAGCGGGCTGCGGCGCTTGCCGCTCCCTCTCCCGATGGGGTTTCATTCCCCTCCAGGGCGCGGCAGGCCCACTCAAAAATGAACGCCCGGTCGCGGATGGGAATGTCGTCCAGCGGAATCTCGTCCGGTCCGTCCCCGATGGGCGGGTCCACCACGCTGGCTTCCACCAGGCGAGCGGCGAAGTTGGCCAGGTCGACGATTTCCTCCCGCGTGAGTTCGCGGTCACTTTCGGCCGCGGGCGACAGGGGATCTTCCAGCGCCACGGCCAGCAGCCCCTGCGGGATGCGCCCGCTCATCACCCACTCCAGCGGCTCCGGCCGGGCGGCCAGGATGGTGGCGCCGCTCGGCAGGGTCAGGAGTTCCGCGCGGGCTTCGCGGTCCACTCTTGCTGCGCGCCGCCAGGTTTCCGTTGTAGCGATTCCGTTGCCTTTCCGCATAGGACCTCCAAGTTCATTGAGCGATTCAGTGATTTGTGATTTGTGATTGAGAAAAGCGCTTCTCATTCGCTCAATCAGCCCGTGGTTCAATCGCCGCTCGCCCAATCACCAATCGCTAATCGCAAATCACCAATTTTTAGATCTGTCTGTAGATTTTCCCCACCTGGTCGCCCACGGTGCGGGTGGGATCAGCGAGCCCTTCGAACTTGATCTTGTAGGTGGTTTCCTTGGCGCGCTGGAACGGCAGTTGCACGGCCTCGGCCTGATAGGCCTGGTAGAGCTGGGTCACCACGAACTTGCCCGTGGCGTCCCGCCGGGCGGAGATGACCGCCACCGAGGTTTTGGGAATCGCCATCAGTCCGCCAAAGGAGATCTCCTCGTAGTCCTGCGAGCCGGCCGGCAGCGAACCGTCGGTGCCGGTCGAGAAGCTTCCGTGGACGATGTAATTCTTCAGCTTCGCCAGGTCCGATTCTTTCAGCGTCACCTCGATGGATGCCGCCTCTCCCGTCATCACCACGTCCACGGGTCCGGTCACCTGGTCCGCGGTAATCTCGGTCAGTTTTGGAGTCAGCACCATGGTGGCCGCTCCGTCCGTGGCGCCGGCAAACAGCGGTGTTCCGGCCGAGGGATTTCCGCTCCCATCGATAATCAGCCGGTTGCCCGACGTCGGCACCCCAACGTCCAGCCACAGTTTTCCCGGTCCCTGGTGTATTTTTGTTGCATCAACGTTTGCCATGAGTTCCTCCAGTCACGATTTGCGATTGACCGATTGATTCATTTTTTGATTGGCTCATTTTCGGATTGGCGGATTGCCTGATTGGCATACCACCTCTGACGGTGGGCTTATCCAATCTTTAAACGGGTCAATCGGCAAATCAGTCAATGAGTCAATCACCAATATTTCACTTCCCCGCCACCGTCCATACAGTTCCGTCGCAGTAGCCCAGCACGTGATTTGTTCCGCTGCCGGTGATAGTTGCGCCCCAGTTAGCAGTGGAAGAATCATTGATAGCCTGCACCGAACCTTCGTTGGTGCTGCTGCATCCCGGCGCTGAAGCAAAGGCCACCGGCCGCGTTCTGATGGCGCCTTTCACGTCAAGAGCCGCCTGCGGTGAGGTGTTCAGAATTCCCCACTGCCCGTTGTGAGTGATGATCGAGTTGTAGCTTGCACCGTCATTGGGCTGGATATAAGTCGAGTAGGACTGTTCGTAGATGTGCGTTTCCTGACCGGGAATCGTCTGCAGTGCGAGGTTCTCTCCCGACCTCACGGTGAGTCCCTTGGGGAACATCGGCTTGTTCCCGATGTATGACCCGTTCCCGTTGGCATCCACTTTGGTCGTGAAGGCTACGTAGGTGTTTGAAGCGGCCCCCGGAGAACTGGTGTCCACGCAGGTCAGTGTCACCTGCCCGCAACTCATGATTTCCGTGGTCGATCCCGTGCCAAGATAATAAGTAGCCACGGTGTTTGGACCGCTATCGTACGCATTGTTCCCCAGCATCACGAAATTGTCCGCGTACTGGTCGAGGCGAACTCCGTAATAGTAGTTGTGCAATTCCATCAGGTTGCCGCTGATGTAGGCGCCTGAGTCACTGTCAGAGCCCGATCCGTAGCCCACAAACTTGAAGGGAGCGTCACCCGCCGTGGTGCTGCCGCTCTCCTGGCCCACCGTGTTATCCACAATCTGGACTCCGTTGGCATAGGTATATCCGACCACGGCATGGCGAACCCGATTGAAGTAGTTGTCCCGAATCACCGTCCCATAACCCTGGAAGGGCGCGTCGGCATTGCCGGTATGAATATCCGCCGGATTCGAGCCTCCGAGGATGATGGCATCCTGCACGTTGGCCGTCCCTGTCTGGCTGGATGTGAAGCTGCAATCATGAAGGTGCAGAATCGTGTTGGTCGTAAAAATAAAAGGAACCGAATCGCTGGCCGTGTCCAGAAACGAAACGTGGTCAATCTCCATATAGCCGCCGCCCCGCGTGTCGATCTTTCCCTGGGCGTCGGAGGTTTCCGTCATCAGCAGAATCGACCCGTTGGTTGGTGAGCCGCCCCAGCCTGACGAGTTGCCGTCCATTGCCGCACCCTCAATCCTGTAAGGCGGCTGCTTGGGCTGTGCTGCGCCGTCGTTCGGAATGGTCAGCGCCCCGGCAATCAGGTAGGTGCCCACAGGGAAATAGATCACCCCGCCACCGGCGGCATAGGCGGCGGCAAAAGCGGCGTTCACGGCGGCCGTGTCATCCGTCGCGCCGTTGCCCACAGCTCCGTAGGTTTTAACGTCGAATCCCACGCCGCCACTGCCGCAGGAGCCACCCGTAATCGTGAGTCCGCTGCGCGTGAGGCACTGGCCGTCCGATGGCGCGGCGCCCAGGCTGAGTGCTGTCGATCCAAAATGGACGCCCACAACAGAGGTTTCAACGCTGCCTGCCGTGCTGGTTGACATCACCCGTCAGTGCAGGCATTTGCGAAGCAGTCACCGACCCTGAAGGCCCGCTCAGCGTGGCGCTGCGCACGGCGCTCAGGTCCACCGGCGTGGCCGACGCGGGCACCACCCAGGTTTCCTCCCGGTAGGGAACGCCGGCCAGCATGTAGATTGCGCTGTAGCTGGTCCCGGAGGGGGTCGAGCCCGCGTTGGGAATCAGCGACACGCTGAACGTCCCGTTCGTCACCGTTGCCGTCGCCACCGAGCCTGAAAAAACCACGGTGCCGTCCGCGGCGGTAAAGGTCGATTTCGACCTCAGCACGATCTTGCCCGAGGGCAGGGAGCCGTCGGGCCCATGGATGGTGTCCGAGACGGTGGTCGTCGCTTGCGCAAAGACAGAAAGCGGAAAGCAGAAAGCAGAAAGCAGCAGAAGTGCAGCGATCACCAGGTGCGTTAAGGCTGGCTGCCTACTGCCTTCGGCCTTCTGCCTTCTCGACCCTCCGCGCCTCGTCCCCGGCAGGCAGCCGCGCATCACGATTTCGAATCGCCTCCCCGATCTTTCGCTTCGCCTTTTCCGTATCATTCTCATCCTCCACAATCATTAGAGCGGCCCGCATCCCCAGCCGAAACGCGCTTTCCACCTGACCGCAGTTGCACATAACCGTCCGAAGTTGCCGGGTGGCGCAGACGTCGCGCTTTTGGCGATGTCTGCAACTAAGTCATCACCCGCTGCCCGATTTCTGAATTCGTAATTCGTAATTCATAGGTTCTTCGTCGTCTTCTCTGTGCGCTCTGTGCGTTGAAAATGTCCAACCCAGAGGACACGGAGGATCTCTGTGCGCTCTGTGTTAAGGCTTTTGGGCCACAGAGGACACGGAGACGCTGGTTTCGGTGTTGGCGCTGCCGCCGCAGACATCGCAAAGAACGCGACGTCTGCGCCACCCAACGTCATGTTTTGTAATTCGTAATTGCCCTTCTTTCATCCTTCATCCTTCACACTTCATCCTTCTCTGATCACTGCTCTTCCAGGTCGATGGCGAACTCGATCTGCGGGCCGCGCGCCAGCGCGCCGCCCCTCCGCTGCACCAGCGCTCCCAGGTTGTGCCGGGTAATCCGCAGGTCCAGAATCCTGGAGACGGCGGGATCCAGCCCCGCCGTCATGCCGCCCGGGACCGTGGTGTGGCTGATGGCCAGCGGCGTATAAAAATCCTCCAGCGGCGCCGAAGCCAGCACCAGGTCCACCATCCTCAGCGTGTCCATGGCGTCCTCGGCCAGCCATTCGGGGTCGGTGCCCATCAGCGCCATGGCGCAATAGAAGCTGAGCGTTTCGGTCCGCAGCTCGATGTCGCTCACCAGGTCAAAGTCCACCTGCTGCGCCACCAGCACCAGCGCCGGCCAGTTCTGGATGGGCGTCGCCTCTTTCAGAAAGGCGGCGAAGGGCCCCAGCGGACGTCCCGCCGGCCGCGTGGCATTCACGATGTCCAGCGCCGCCTGCTGGTCCCGCTGAAAAATGGCGATCAGCTGGTCCACCAACGGTTTTGCAAATGTTGCCTGGTATTTTTGAATCATCGCTCCATCCATAAACCGGGTTTCAATTACAAATTACGAGTTACCAATTACAGCCTGGTAGCGAGGGTGGCGCAGACGTCGCGCCCTTTGCGATGTCTGCGATCTCTGCACTTCGCCGACGTCATGTTTTGCAATTCGTAATTTGTAATTCGTAATTGCCTTTCTTTCATCCTTCATCCTTCACACTTCATGCCTTAGAACCGAGGGTCAACGCAGAGGTCGCGGAGTGTGCGATGTCTGCGATCTCTCCGCATCACCGCCGTCGTGTTTTGTAGATTTGATACAGTGCCTTTCTTTCATCCGGCATCCTGTCACACTTCATCCTTCAGACATCGCAGAGTGACGCAGACGTCTGCGCCACTTTGCGATATCTGCGATCTCCCCTCATCACCGCCGTCGTGTTTTGTAATTCGCAATTGCCTTTCTTTCATCCTTCATCCTTCACACTTCATCCTTCAGAACCGCGCTCCCAGTTCCTTACCGCTCAAGAACGGCGATTGAATCTGTTGTGCGACGAACCCCACCCATCTGTTTTCATGGTCGGCCGTCAGCACCAGCAACGGGCGCATGGGGACTCCGCGGCCGCGCCGCGGTGCGGGCGGCAGCGATCCCTCCCCGAATCCCCATCCGGCGCCCGTCTGCTGGAACCTGGCGTAGGGCAGGCTGGTGCCGAACTCGAGTGAAAGTTTGTCGATGGCTTCCACATGGTCCGGCGATCCCGGATCGGTCAGCGAATCGAGCAACGCTCCGCTCGCCACCAGGATCCCGCCCCCGCCGCGCTTGCGCTTCACGGTGGAGGGCGCCAGCGGCGCCCAGGGCGTGCCGCCACTGGCGCCGGCGCTTGAGAACTGCTCGGCCTCCATCTCGCGGAATCTTCAGCAATCATCCGCATGGAGGGCGACAGGTCGCTCGAGCTGCGCCTGCAGCAGGTCCAGGCTGTCATCAACCGCCGTCCGAATTGATCGAACCGTTCATCGCAATCATGTTTCCTCTGGGAATTGGTGATTTGTGATTTGCGAATTGTGAATTCCGGTGCCGGTTCGTCAATCACCAATCACCAATCACAAATCGCCAATCACAAATTCCAATGCTTCCTTTCATCCTTCATCCTTCACACTTCATCCTTCAGTACACATCGTTCTTCCGGAACGCCAGGTTGCTGTCCGTTTCCGGGTCGGCCGGGTCGGTTTCCTGGCCGGCCACGCCGCCGAAGGCGGGATAAACGTCTCCGGTGCGCGCGGCTGAAACAAACAGCTTGTCGTAGGTGCCCTGGCCCAGCTCCGCCATCATGTTTTCAAAGCTCTTCCGCAGCGTGTTGGGATTGGCCCAGCCCTGCGTGGAGGTGCCGGGACCCAGCATCGAAAACAGCGCGTCCCCCAGGTCGGCCGCCGCTCCGCTCTCATTCATCAGCGCCAGCAGCACCTGCCCCTGCGGATTGGCCGTTTCCAGGTTGGTGAGGTCGTAGCCGCGCGCCGCGGCCAGCGCCGTGATCCGCGCGGCCTGGTTGTCAATCCAGGTCTGGATCTGCGCGTCGCTCGGGTTCTGGTTGGTGACACCGCGCTGAAAACCGGGATAGTGCGCCGCTACCGCATCGATGGTTGTGAAGCTCATGTCCGCCATTCCTTTCGCTGCGAGTTGGGTAGCGAAGACCGCCGTTTTTGCGGTCTGCGGTTCTTCGATCGGGAGAAGCCGCGGACCTCAACCTCGGAGGTCCGCGCTACCCGTGTTTGCGATTGGTGATTTGTGATTGGCGATTGGCGATTGAAAAGCAAGCCTTCAGCCGTTCAATCACTCAATCACCAATCACTCAATCGCCAATGGGCTTACGCCACCGCCGACGTCCACAGGTAGGCGGCGTTGGGCGCCACCACCTTGGCGTCGTAATAGAGCTGGACTTCCACCACGTCCGCCGTCCGCGATTCATCGCGATAGCGCTTCACCAGGAAGCCGTCCGTGTTGGCGCCGAAGAGCCACGAAAACTGGTAGCCCAGCGAAACGGTGCGGCGGCCCGGCGTCGGGGGCTTGTAGAACAGCACCGCGTTCTTGCCCCAGATGTAGTCGAAGCTGTCCGCTTCGCCTTCCTTGGCGGTGTTCTTGATGGCCCCGCCGATCAGGAAGTAGTCCACGTTGAACACGCTCTTCAGGTGGTCAGGCTGCAGGATGCCCACCTGTGTGTACTTGAAGCGGTCAATGATGGCCGGGTGCTGCCTGAGTTGCAGAAACACCGGATAACCCACCACCAGGGCGTTCGGGGGCTGCCCGATCTGCTTCTGGATGGTGGCCTTCTGCGCCTCAATGGCGGCAATGGGATCGGAGTTTGAGAAGTCCGACCACTGGCTGGTCCCGGAAAGCGCGCTGGTTTGCGTCACCACCGCCGGGTCCGTCGTCGCCCCCGCAATCTGGATCTCCCGCTGCAGGTAAATGAGGTCAGTGAGAGTTTCCGTGGTGTCCACGTCCACGTCGATGGCCTGGTCGGCGTTGGCGCGCAGCTCGTCTGGAATGGCCTGCGCCAGCGCGTGCCCTTCGGCAAAGTAGGTGTCGGTGGAAAGCGTCCAGTGGATTTCATTGGCGCGGGCGCCGGGCCGGCGTGCGTCATCCATGATGCGGAAGCGGTCCTTCGAGTAGACGAAATACTTGTTGGACTGCTTGCTCACCGGAATCGGCTGGAACACCTGGTCGGCGATGAACTGCGCGTTGTGATAAGCGATGGAAACATTGGTCAAAGCCTGATCAACATGGACCATCGAAATGTCTGGCATAACTATTCTCCAAAACCACTTTGAGTTGGCGCTCCGCGCGCGGGTGAAGAAGAGCTGGAAGCCAGGAGTCAGGAGTCAGAATGAGACGAGCGGTGGTCGCAAAAGGTGCTCTTATTCTGACTTCCGGCTTCTGACTGCTGACTTCTCCACGCGGAGACCTGCCAGCAGGTCGCACTTCTCAAAGTGGAACGTAGTACCCCGGCTGCTGACCGCCAGGGCCTGACCCGCATGAACATTTGCGATTGAGCGATTTGTGATTGTGTGATTTGGCAAGCCTTTTCAATCACAAATCACCAATCACTCAATCACCAATGTGCGTTAGCTTGCCGGCACCACCACCGGGCCGGGTGAGAGAAATACAAACAGCACTTCGCCCGCGTTGGCCGAGCTCTCGGCCACGCCCACAATGTGGTGCAGATCGGCCGAGCCTGGAACCGTGGTGAGATCGGCCGCCTGCAAGGCGCCGGTTGAATCGGCCACTTCCACGTATTCGCCTTTGGTGATGGCGCCGGCGGCGTAAGCGCGCGAGATGCCGTACTTGCGCACGGTCACGTTTTCATTCTGGTTGGACTGCGCTTCCTGGGTGATGCCCCACGCAAGCTGGTTGGCTCCCGTGGGCAACTGGCACTCGCCGTCGTTGGTGCCCGGGACGACAGCGCGATATTGCGCGACGCCTCCCGCGTTGGTCACTTTGTAAGTCTTGTCGAGAACGTAGGTTGCTCCTGCCACAGATTTCCTCCTGTAGGGACCGACTGCGTCGTCCCGGTAATTTGGGCACGGCACGCCGTGCCCCTACGAAAAACTCCTGCTGATTGCCTTCAAACTGCCGGCGCGCCGGCCAGGCCAGGGCAGGCAGAGTTTCTCAAATTGCGAAATCGCCTTGCCCCTGCGGCTGCGGATTATTCCCCGCTGCTCACCGACCGCCGGTACTGATGGATGAGGTCAGGCTGCTCGCGTCCGATTTCCGTGAGCGCCTGCCCGTAGCTGACGCCGCGCTCCTTCATGCGCTGTTCCGCCATGAACTTCACCTGCGCCTGCACGTTTTCCGGAACGCCTCCGGAGAACCCCACAGGCTGCAGCGGAAGGCGCGCCTGCTGCTCGGACATCAGCCGGGTAAAGGTGCTGAAGTCCGCCAGCGCGATGCGCCGCCAGTCGTCGCGACGGCGCGGCAGGATCCTGCCTGTCCGCACGGCGTCATCGAGCGACTGCTCCACCCGCGCGCGAAAAACTTCCACGGCGGGTATCGATCTGCCCCGCGCTTCGGCTTCTGACAGCACGCTGGCCGCCTGGGCCATGGGCATTTCGACGTCGCCGGCGTCAGGCTCGGCGTCCGGCTGGCTGCCCAGTGCTGCCAGCGCGTTGACTGCATCTTCCGGATCGGCGTAGTACTCGTCCGCGAGGTCCGGATGCTGGACTTTGATTTTTCCGTCGGTGACGGAAAGTTGAACCTTCTTCATGGAACCTCCTGTCTTGAATCTTGAATCTGGAATTTTGGATCGTTCGTCGCCCCGCACCATCTGGTGCAGAGCGTGGCCGCCATCCCCGCCGCCGCTCGTGGCGAATGACGGCTGGCCGCTGGCTCCGTGCTCTCTGCTCCTTGCTCCTTGCTTCTGTCTCTTGCCTTCTGACTCCTGACTCCTGACTCCTGACTCCTGGTTTGTCGCTTCTTCCTCCACCAGGCGGTAGCCCGGATCGGACAGCCGGATTTGCGGCATTTCTTCCAGAAAGGGCCGGTTGGTGAGCGCCACCGAAGTGAGCGTGGCCCCTTGCGGCTTGCCGGTCCGTTTATTTTTCGCGCCCCAGTCGATGGCCGGTGAGATGTAGCGGTACTCGCTGTTCCTCACCAGCGTGCGGGCGCGTTCCGTGGGTTCGAACCATCCCCACAAGATGAAACGGGAGTAGGAAGTAGAGAGTAGGGAGTCGGGAACTGCCCCCTCGTCGCCTTTCCCCCTATTTCCTACTTCCGACTTCCTATTTCCGCCTTTCACGCTCTCCGGCGGGTCGATCCCCACAATGCGTCCGGCGGAAGGGATGGGGCCGCCCGCGGCGACTTCCGGCATTTCGCTGGCGTGGTCGTAATCCACGTTGATTTCGCCGTTCTGCCGCTCGCGAAAGTTGCGCACAATCGATTCCAGGTCGCCCGGCGTGATGGAAAACTTGCTCCGCCCGCGCACCCACGTTCCGGTCACGGCCAGCGGGATGCGAACCTTGCCGGCCGCTTCCCCGGCGCGCGGCGTCCAGCGTGGCCATAAATCGAGGTGTTGTTGTTTGTTCCACTGTGCTCAGCATTTCGTCTCCAATCTCAAATCTGAAATCTCAAATCGCTGTTCGCGTGTCACTCGTCACCAACCACTCATCCCTGCTTTTCCGGCGGCTGCGGCAGTCCCAGTTCCCGCGCGATGTGCTGTGCCAGCTCGGGATAGGGAGCCACCACGTTGGCCGTGGCCAGCTGGCTGAGCGATGCCAGCGTCTGGTCCAGGCTGCGGGCGCGCAGGTTTGAGACGGTCAGCGTCGGATACCGCTCCACGCCGTCCCAGTTGTAATCCACCAGGCGTTTCACCGCGGTGGCGGTGATGGTGCGCGCGATCTGGTCGGCGGTAGCCTGCACGGCCAGGAAGAAGAAGTCGGTCATCTCCTGGCCCAGGGCGCGGTTGCCGCTCGATTTCGAGCTCTGCCCGAGGTTCATAAAAAAGGCAAGTGCGGTTCTGGATATTTCAATGTTGTGGTGTTCAATAGAATTAAACAGGTCGCGCACCTGGCCCTGCACGCCCTGCAGGGTCAGCTTCCATCCCGGCGGGCAGCGCGATGCCGGTCTTTTCGTGCGCGGCCAGTTGCGTCACCCACCGCGCGGCGGCCTGGCGGTCTTCTTTTGAGGCGTTGGGTCCCTGTTCGATGGTGGGAATGCCCAGGCCGTTGCGTTCGCCGGCGATGGCGTCGATGCGATAGAGGTTGTGCTTGATGTACCAGTGCATGTAGGCGGGCCGCAGCATCGAGCGCCCGAAAAAGTTGGCGCCTTCCTTGTTGAAGGTGAAGACGGCCAGGCGGTCCACCGGAATCTCCACGCTCTCAAAGTTCGAATTCCGATAGCCGTACTGGTTCAGCGCCAGCAGCGTTTCGCCGTCCACGTCGGTAATCCAGCGATAGAAAGTGACGGGCAGCCGCGGGGCCAGGCGCGCCAGGCGCACCCGCATGCCGTCCACGGCGTAGATCTCCTCGTGCGCCGCGGCGCCGAAGGGCAGCATCAGCAGGGCGTTGCGCAGCACGTCGTCCCAGCACTGGGTGGTTTTCACGCCGGCGGGCGAAACGTATTCCAGGCCGCCAAACAGATTCTCTTTCACGAACTGCGCAATCTCCCGGTCCTGCGCGTCCGGGCCGGCCGGCAGCACGTCCCAGTTGGCGGCGCGGATGGGCAGCTCGCAGGCCAGCAGGGTGGCGGCCACCTGGGCGTCCGAGCGCCGCATCTTTTCATAGGTGCGGATGGCCGAGAGCCCTTCCAGCTGCGCATTGTATTCGCCAAAGTCTTCCAGAAATCCGTGGAAGACGGGCGTGCCGGGCAGGCCCACGGGCAGTGTTTCGGCGCTTGCCGCGGTGCTGTTCCATCGGCAAGTTCACCTGCGATTCGGCCAGTCTGGCGTTTCGCCATTTGATATCGATCGGTCCAAGTTTCATCAGTCACACCCTTTAAGAATTTGTGATTAGTGATTTGTGATTGGTGATTGGAAAACTGCAAACATAAGCCGGCCGACTACGCTGGTCTTTTGAATCGCAAATCACCAATCGCAAATCGCAAATATTTAAAATGCTCCCCATGCCCCATCCAACTCCGTAAACGCCGCCGGACTGATGATGGGCGTGCCGCCCGTGAGATAGCCGTCCGCGGCCACTGAAACCGGTTCCGATTCGGCCGCCAGGTCCGCCAGGGCCTTGGCCCAGAATTCGTCGGCGTGGCCCGCCGCGGTGCGCACGGCGTCAAAGCGCAGATTGCCGCTGGGGGTCACAATCCGCTTCACGGCGCTGAAGGCGCGCCGCACTTCGCGCGTATCGGGCAGCAGCGAAAGCTGTTTTTCCATCCGCCGCTTGGTCCGGTAGGCCAGGTTCTCTTTCACCGCCGCGGTAAAGGTTACGGGTTCAACTCTTGGCCCGAACTCTTCCGCCAGGGTTTCCGCCAGCATGGCGCCGATGCCCGTGGCGTCAATGGCCGCGCGGCGCACCAGCGGCTGTCCGTCCTGCTTCTCGAGCCGCAGCAGCTCGCGCGCGCCCTCCAGTTGCTCGGCAAAGGGAGCGCGATCGAGCGTGCGAACGATGCGCGCAATGGCCTGCCGCTCTTCCCTTCCGTCGCGACCCTCACCCGTCATCCCGAGCGCAGCGAGGGATCTGCTGTTCGATGAAGCAGATCCTTCGGCCGCCTAGCGGCCTCAGGATGACCACCCAGCGCGGTCACCTCATCCAGCCAGAAAACCGTGCGGTCGTGCTGCCGGCCGATATCAATTCCCAAAAAGAAATCGGAAGTCGGAAGTGGGAAGTAGGAAGTAGGGAAGGAAGAAGGGGTTTGCCCTACTTCCCATTTCCTATTTCCTACTTCCTGTCCTTCCATGCCGCGCGCCGAGGCCAGTTGGTGGGCCGGAGTATCCGTACTGGCCTCGGCACTTAGGCAGGCGGCGAGCAGCTCGGGTGAAAAAAAGTTTTCCGCCGTGGAAACAAACTGGCAGCAGAATTCCTGCTGGAAAGTCGATTCGTCGTCGCAGCCCGCGCGCAGCAGTTCGATGTCGATCTTCAATCCCTGGCGCACGGCCTCATAAACGTCGCACCAGTGGGACGACCACTGGGCCAATGGTGAATGGTGATTAGTGATTTGTGATTTTTCATTCACCAATCGCAAATCGCCATTCGCAAATTCCGTGAGCCCCGCCGCCTTTGCCAATTCAAAGAATTTCCCCTGCTGGCCGTTGGGCGTGGAGATCACTTCCAGCGCATAGCCGCGGGTGATGGTGGGAAACAGCGCCGAATAGATCTTTGCCGCGTCGGCGTGGAAGGCGAACTCGTCGAGCGTCACGTTGCCCGAGTAGCCCCGCGCCGTGTCGGGATTCGACGGCAGGCCGTAAATCACCGAGCCGTTGGGCAGCCGCACCTCAAGCTGCTTCCGGCTGGCCCCTTCAAAGAAGGTGGACTCAAACGCCTGCGCCACAATGCCGCAGCTCTGGATGTGCTCCTGCACTTTTTCCATCAGCAGTTTCGATTGCCGCTCGCCCTTGGAAAGAAAGATCCAGGTGGTTTTGCGTTCCAGGCAGCGCAGCAGCGCCTGCAGGGTGGCGGCGAAGGAGTAGCCGATCTGCCGCGCCTTCACCACCATCTTCAGCGCGGAGCGGTCTTCCACCCAGCGCCGCTGGTAGGGCAGCAGCCGGATGGGACTCGACACCACCTCGGCCCGGCCTGGCGACTTGAAGTCAATCCCTCTCCGCGGGGAGAGGGTAGCCGCGCCAGCGAGCGGGTGAGGAGTCTTTTCAGGGTTGGCTTGCACGGGAGCCGCGGCTGGCGCAGACGTCGCGCCTTTTGCGATGTCTGCGTTTTGGTCACGGGTGGCGCGGATATCGGGGGTGGCGCATACGTCGCGCTCTTTGCGATGTATGCGTCCCTTCGAATTACCCTCTTTCGCGGCTGGCGCAGACGTCGCGCCTTTTGCGATGTCTGCGGAAGACCCGTGGTCTGCATACGTCGCGCTCTTGGCGATGTATGCGTCCCTTCGAATTACCCTCTTTCGCGGCTGGCGCAGACGTGCGTCTTTTCGATGTCTGCGGAAGACCCGTGGTCAAGCCCTCTCCGAGGGGAGAGGGTGGACGCGCCAGCGGCCGGGTGAGGGGTCGTTTCACGGGTGGTTTGCACAGGGGTGGCGCATACGTCGCGCTCTTTGCGATGTATGCGTCCCTTCGAATTACCCTCTTTCGCGGCTGGCGCAGACGTCGCGCCTTTTGCGATGTCTGCGTTTTGGTCCCGGGTGGCGCAGATATCGCGTTCTTCGCGATGTCTGCGGTCCTCAGGCTTAGCCGCTGCCTCTACCTTCTTGCTCTTGCGGCGAGCGGCCTTCGGCTTTTCCGTTTCGGCCGTGCTCTTTGCGAGTTGTGTTTTCTTCCGTGCCATGTTTTCGTTTCCGCAGGGACGGGCCTTAAGCCGCCCTTTTCTCTTTCACTGCCTTCTCTGTGCTCTCTGTGGGTTAAAAAGACTCAACACAGAGGACACGGAGGGCCTCTGTGCTCTCTGTGTTAACGCTTTTGGGCCACAGAGGTCACAGAGGCGTTGGTTGCGGCTCTTCCGCGTTAAACCTGAGGTTTCGGGTTTCGTAATTCGTAATTCATCATTCGTAATTTCTTTCCGCACGCGCAGACATCGCAAAGAACGCGACGTATGCGCCACCCAGGTATTTGTTTGCGCTGCCGCCGCAGACATCGCAAAGAGCGCGATATCTGCGCCACCCCCCAGCTCGGGTTTCATAATTCATAATTCAGAACTCATAACTTGCTTTCCCTCGTCACTGCTTTTCACAACTTCCACGTCCCTTGGGATCACGGGAATCTGCAGCAGGCCGTAAATCTCCTGGATCTTTTCCATGGCCACCCGGCCCAGGGTGGAACTGTTCTCAGGCTTCTTCAGTTCCCGCTCCAACTGCGCCAGCTTGGCCCGGGTCATCCGCAGCTTCAGGATCTCGGCGTGCAGCCGCATCTTGCGGAAGCGCTTGTCTTCCACTTCGCGCGCCACCTGCATGCGCAGCAGCTGGCGCTTCAGCAGGATGTTGCGCCGTTCCATGGTTCCCTTCACGGCGTCCTTCAGGGTGATTCCGCCTTCCTTGCGGGTCAGGCTCTGCAGTCCGGTCAGCATGGCGGCATAGGCCAGTTGCGCGTCTGCGGAATCGGGATCGCCCAGGGCCTGGGTGAGGATGCGGGCGCGCTCCGCCTGAAACTCAATGCGCCGCTTCTGCAGTTCCAGATCGCTGCGGTAACGGTTCTGCACAGCCTGCAGGGTGAGCGGCACGCCGCGGTCGTTCACCGCGTCACAAACGTCTTCAAAGGTTGCGCCTTCCACCAGCATGCTTTCCACCAGCTCGCGCAGTTCGGCGGGCAGCTTCGCCACCTCGCTGATGGGCGGCGCAGATAAGGCCTTCGGCGCGATGTCTGCGGAAGACGCGTTCACGAGTTTTTGTTTCTTCTTTGCCATCTTCATTCGTTTCCAGTCACAGTGGTCTGTTCCATTAATTACGAATTACAAATTACGAGTTACCGGTCGCCCGCACCCTTTTACGTCGCTTCTACAATTCATGCCGCTGCGTCACAGTGTCCAAATACCTCGGGTTAGTAGTTCGTAATTCGTAATTCGTAATTTGGTTTGCGCCGCCGCCGCATACATCGCAAAGAACGCGACGTATGCGCCACCCCCGGGTTTTGTAATTCGTAATTCATAATTTGTAATTTGGTGTTACAGCTCCGGCTCCAGATAAACGCCCTCATCCTTGGGCAGCCGGCCGTCAAAGTAGTCAATCCCCCTGGCGTTGATCTTCACCAGGGTGATGTAGCGGCGGGCGTGAGGTCCGCGAAGGTTGTCCACACTCACCAGTTCCTTTTCCGCCAGGTAGGCCACGTGGAATTCCAGGTCGTCGAGCGGAACCGGATAGCCGAAGATGTCCAGCTCGCCCTGCAGCAACGGGAGAGTTGCCGACTGTGGATAAATCAGTTTCAGGTAGTAAAGAATCTTTCCTCTGACAATCTCTTTTTGCCGTATGCTGCTGCTCATGCTGTTCACACTCCTGGTTTGGCTGGTCATTCCCGCCCGATACTGCTCGCACCTTTTACCTCGCATCGGCCCTCGAATTTGTGATTGGCGATTGGTGATTAGTGATTGGCAAACCGCCCACCTGAAGCCAGCGGTTCACAGATCATCAACCGCCAGCCACCCATTCGCCTGTCCCCCTGCCCCGCTGGCGCGTACCCCGTCTGCGGGATGTTCGGTTTCTCCAGTCCTCTGCAGCGGGTTTTGTAATTCGTAGTTCATCATTTGACGAAGCCACCAACCGTGGTCGAGTCTCATTTGCGAATGGCAGTCCGGGTTCGTCAATCACCAATCGCCATTCACAAATCGCAAATTTCCTATTGCCTCGTCTCCACCGCCTGGTGGATCAGCCGTTCGATGTCGCCGTGCATGGCCCGCAGCGCAATCAGGATCTGCTGGTGTTCCATGCTGTCGCGCGAATCGCTCTGCTCCACGCTCGAGGCCAGCCGGGAAAGCGCTTCGGCCTGCGACAACTGCGCGTTCAGAAACTGCTTCACGTACTGCTCCGCCATGCCAAACAGGCTTTCCATCTGCCGGCGCCGGGCGTCCATGCTGCGCTCAATCCACACCTGGGCCAGCCTCAACAGTCCGTAGCTGAAGGCGAGCAAAAGCAGCACCCCCGGTCCCCACCACAACGCCATGTGAGCAAAGTCCTGAGGCATCATTTCACCGCCACCCCAATCGCCACTCCCACCGCCACGCCGATGGCCACGTGCTCGGCCGCGTGCGCCAGGCGTCCCAGAAAGGTGCCCCGCGCGGCGCGCAGTTCGGCTTTGTACTCGCTCTGCTGCCGGGCAAGGATCTCGTCCTTCGCCTGGAGGGCCTGGTTCAGGCTGGCCACGGATCCGGCCTGGCGCTTGAGAGCGGCTTCATCCGCCTCCGCGCGCGCCTGGCAGGTTGAAGCCTGCCGCGTCTCGATGTCGTTCTCCGCCCGGCAGGCATTGAGTTCCACCAGCGCCGTCTCCACCTTGCGCGCCCCGGAAGCGGTGAGCGCGAGGGCCGCGTCTCTGTCATCCTGGCCCCTTTGTCCGTCATCCTGAGCCCTTCCCCTGTCATCCTGAGCGGAGCGAAGGATCCCTGTAGTTTGCTTCTTCCGTGTAACGCTGTCGGGTGGCGCAGCTATCGCGTTCTTTGCGGTGCCTGCGAAAGACCTTTGCCCAGGCCCTCTCCGAGGGGAGAGGGTGGACGCGCCAGCGGCCGGGTGAGGGGTCATTTCCGTCATGCCTGCAACAGACCCCGCACCACCTTTTTGTAATTCGTCATTCGTCATTCGTAATTTGTCTTGCGCCTTCGCGCCTTGGCGTGAGGCCGCTTGTTCTTTCCCCGCAACGTCTTCCGCCTTCAATCCAAGCTGGGCGGCCACCCGGGTCACTATTTCCGATGTAGGAAGGGTGGCCACCTCTGCAGCCTGGATTTGCGCCTGCCTGCGCAATGCGCTGAGCTGCGCCGCCAATTGCAGGTTCTGCTGCTCCGCCTGCTGCCGGCGCTGCTCAAGTTCCTGAAGGACTTTTTTGTTTTCCACGTTGGCCTGTCTGACGGCCTGCGCGGCCTGGCTGCGGAGCGCGGACACCTGGGCCGATGTCTGGTTCTGCAGCTGCTGAAGCCGCGCCTGCCGGCGGATGCGCGCATCGTGCTGTTGCAACCAGAACGCACCCGCCAGCAGCCCCCCCACGGCAAGCCAGGCTTTCCACGGGACCCGACAAAGTAATTTCTTCAGTGTTTCCATCATTGCCATTTGCGCCCGTAACCCTTAAAGGATTGGTGATTGGCGATTGGTGATTGGCGATTTCAAAAAGCAAACCACCGGAACGGCGAGGCCGCGTCTTTTGAATCGCAAATCACTAATCACTAATCACAAATTTCAATCCTTCTTCCCCATCACCCGCTGCACGGTTTCGCCCGTCTTGCTGAGGCCGTAAAGCGTGGAGATAAAAATCGTCAGCCCCTGCAGGTCCGGAAGGTGGTGGGTGGTCCACACCAGGTAGGAAACCCAGCCGCCCCCCAGCACCAGGCCGAAAAATGAGCCGGTCCTGCCAAAACTCGCTTCCCCGGATTCCGAAAAAAGCTGCGTGATGTATTTGTGCATCGTTTTTCTTCCGCGGCGATCATCCCATCGCCTGTTTCGATTTAGTCATGGCGTTACGCCGCGTAAATTACGAATTACTCATTACGAGTTACCCGAAGATCGAGGGTGGGTGCGACACACTGCAATTCATTGCGCCGTGCGAATCCGTCTGCCACTCCTCGCCGGGTCGGTCATTCGTAATTCGTAATTGAATTACAGCCTGATCGACAGTCTCTGAAGCTCCGCCCGCAGGAACGTCCGAAGGCTCAGGATTTCGTTCACGGCACGCTGCTCAAACATTCCCGCCACCACCACGCCTGCTGTAAATCCCACCAGGAAAATCACCATGCTGATCATCTTTGCGCCCTCCTATTGGTTTAACCGAATGGTTAACACAGCCCCTGAATGCCCTGTGAAGCTTTCGCGCCCTAATGCCCCGCCGGCTGCAGGGGCCCGAGCTGGCGGTAAATCTGCATGCGCCGCAATCCCTTGTCGACGTAATCGGGATCAAACGTCCGGCCGTGCGGACGGCCCGTGTTCCAGCAGCAGAACATCTCCGCGAAGTCGCGCCCGGCCTCCAGCCGGTAGTCCAGCACAAATTCCGAAAGCAGCCAGATCGCCATGTGGAAATGGAAGTCCGGGTCCAGCAGCTTGTGAAGGTCGCCCGGGCGCGCCACCATGTGGTAGCCCATGATCTGCGTGTATCCCCAGGAGGTCGCCAGATCGCGCAGCGCAGCGTCCGTCGCTTTGCCGATCCGCCCGGAATGGATCTCGGCAAACCCCCGCGTCATGTAACGCGCGTGGAGATCCGCATCGCCGGCCGGCAGCAGTTCGGCAACCTCATCGTCAAGCGCTTTCACGTTGATGCTTCCGTATGAAGGCCGCCGGCCCTCCGCCACCGCCACAAGATGCCCGTAAACCGCCGGCTCAAATCGCCTCGCATCCCCGTAGCCGCCGCTCTCATTCGCCGCCAGTGCTCCCAGAAATTCCGCCGGCACGGAAGACTTCGCGCAGGCCGCCGTGATCGCTTCATGGCAGCGCTCAAAGACCCGCTGCACCAGCCGGCGCTCAGCGGGCAGGTTCGGTAGGGTTGAAGGCGCGGGATTCCCCAGGCTCGTTTGCAGCTGCGTGCGTACGGCATTCGTTTGCGTCTCCAAGACACACCTCCCCCTGGCTTCGACGGGACCCTTTTGCGCCAGCCACGCCCTGTGGCCTCGCCCGTTTCCCATCCACAATTCAAGCCTAACCCCCCCAAATGGGACGTTTGGGACGTTTGGGACGTTTGGGACGAATATTTATAAGTACTGTTATATCAATAAGTTACAAATTTACATGTAGGCCAGAGTTCGCAATTTTTTAAAAATGTGTTCAACTTTGAAACACCGGGTAAAAATTGCACTGTCCTGATTCAGGCGTGAACACCCCTCAGCCGGGCGTTGCAACGGCGGGCAGGTTCGATACAATGGCCATCTGCGGCCAGCAGTCCGGCAGCGGGGAAGGAGCAACAGGCCATGCGAGCGGTTGTGCAGCGGGTGAAACGGGCGGATGTTCGCGTGAAGGGCCAGGTGATCGGGCGGATCGGCCCGGGGCTGCTGGTCCTGGTGGGCATCGCGAAAGAGGATACGCCGGAGACCGGCCAGGCCGTGGCCGAAAAGATCGTCCGGCTGAGGGTCTTCGACGACCAGGAAGGCCGCATGAACCTGGGCGTTCGCGAGGCGGGTGGCGCCGTGCTTGCGGTCTCCGAGTTCACCCTCTACGGCGATTGCCGCAAGGGCCGCCGGCCCAGTTACGCGGGCGCCGCTTCACCGGATGACGCCCGGCCGATTTACCACGCTTTTGTGGAATCGCTCAAGACCCTGGGAGTGAAGGTCGAGACCGGCGAGTTCCGCGCCATGATGGACGTTGAACTCGTCAACGACGGACCTGTCACTCTGCTGCTGGATTCCGATCGAACGTTTTGAGGCCGGGAGACATCGGCCTCGAGTTGCGGTTCCCCACGCTTGCGGCACACCAGCCGCCGCGCCTCAAACGCCCGACCGCAATTCCCTTCTGAAGAGAACCTTGATGCCATGGCGCCACTGGTCATTGATGCCGATCTGCATCACGGTGATGGACGAATCCAGGTAGCGCAGCAGCCGGGTTGTTGTGGAGTGGAATCGGAAAGCCGGCACGACCAGGTAGAGCAACGGCGGCGCCTCGGCAAGCTCCATGCCTGGAAAGTAACCAAAGTCCTGGAACCTCTTCTGCTGCCGCAGCTTCTCCACGCGCAGCCAGTAGTCGAGCGCCTGGAAGGGCAGGTTGATCTGTTCCTCGAGCTTCAGTTCCATCACCGCCAGCCGCCCGTCGCGCGTCACCGTCAGAATATCGATCACGCCGCGGTCGGTCCGCGAGAACGCCGGCACCTGCGGATAAACAAACTCCGGTGAAAGCGCGGGATCGATCCGGGTGATGTCATCCACCAGCATGGCTTTCCAGCCAGCGCTCAGATTGCAGACGGAAGAACTCGTCGGAGGTCTCTTCGCTTGCGGCGTTGCGCTTTTCGAGTACTCGGGAGACGAAAGTCCGGAACTCCTCCCGGCGGCTCTCATTCAACCTGCGGACGCTTCCTTCCAGCCCGTAATAGATCTTCGGTGAAAGGTCGCCTTCAATGCGCGCAATCTCCAGGCCCGCCACACGAACCGAAACGAACCTTCCGGTGGAGTCCGCGGCCATCGTCAGCTTGTCCGCGGCGTCGTCCAGCAGTCCGCGCAGGAGATCGCGATGCCGGCCGATGAGCGCTTCGTCCGGCCGATGGGGCACAAGCCGGGCAGCGACATCACCGGCCGACTCAAGGTCGACGCGCGCCGGCCGTTCGCCTCCGCCATTCCATTCGTAGAGTTCCAACTGCACGGCCCGATGGTTGATGGCGGCCGCCCGGTGCGCGTTCAATTCAACCGCCTCGCGGGGCAGATAGATTCGGAGCCTGGGCACCACCGTTCTGTCTGAACGGCTGCGCAGCCAGTCGAGCCAGATCAGGCTGAAAGCCAGCACCGCATCGGCTGCAGCCGGCGCCTCGTCCTTGCTGAGCCCGATCAACGCGCAGCCGGTGCGGCCCTGGCGCGCCAGTCCCCGCGTGTACCAGGTGGAGAACGAATGCTCGCGGTCCGAGCTGTTGCTCATACGCTCAAGCCGCCACCCCTGAAATTCCTGTTTGAGCATGGCCACGAATTCCTGTTTAAAGGCCGATCGTTCCCTTCCGTGTCCTCCGCGCTGCTTCGGATGAAGCTCACGGAATTCAACCACCGACGTTTCGCGGGCGTGAGGCTTCCGCACAAAGACGCCCAGCCGGTCGCCATCGCGATAGGCCACTTCTTCAACGCGGCGCGCCAGTGTTCGGCCCGGGTTCCAGGCTTCAAAAAGCAGCTTGTCAAATTGGACGCTCAACTGCCAGCCGGCCGCGGTGAGATCGAACAGTTCCACTTCGTCCTCAACCACCACAGGGTGCGCGAGGGACTGAATAAAAGTTTCAACTTCCTGCTGGAGCGCCCGAAGAGATTCAGGACCGGTTTCATGTGCCATGGCAGCCTGGGCGTCCATTATAACCGCGCACGTCATGCCATACGAGGCAATCCCGGGCAACACGCGGCACCCGTCGCAATCCACCAGAAAAGCCGGAGAACATTGTCCTTCTCCATCGGCGACATTCAGGTGGCCGGGTTGACGGATTCCACCCGGGCGTGATATCAAACCAATCGACCATCCCGGTGAAACTTGAAGGAGCTTATGAAGCCAAAAGTTTTTGTCACGCGTCCGCTGCCCGAGCCCGCATTGGAACTGCTGTCTAGCGCCTGCGAGGTGCGAAGCTATGCTGAAGATGCGGCCATTCCCGTCTCTCAACTTGCCGAAGAGTGCCGCGAGGTTGAAGGAATCCTGGTCAACTCCGCCCCGGTCAATGAAGAAGTTTTGCTTGCGGCGCCCAAGCTGAGGGCCATTTCCAACTGCGGCGTCGGCTACGACAACATTGACGTTGCAGCCTGCAACCGCCGGCGGATTCCCATCACCAACCTGGCGGGATCACTGGAGGAAACAACCGCCGATTTCGCTTTCATGCTTCTGCTGGCTACGGCGCGCCGGGCGGTTGAAGCGGACCGCTACGTTCGCGACGGGCGGTGGGACCGCTGGAAATCCGGCCTGCTGCACGGGCTGGACGTTCACCACAAGACGCTCGGCCTGGTGGGCTTCGGCGGGATTGGACAGCTCATGGCGCGCCGCGGCCTGGGATTTTCCATGCGCATCCTCTATCACACCAGACACCGTGTCGATGAGAGCGTGGAGCGTGAACTGCACGCCGAGTATACTGATCTCGAGACACTGCTTCGCGAATCCGACTTCATCAGCCTTCACCTTCCGCTGACTTCCGAAACGCACCACATGATCGACGGCAAGGCCCTCGGCTTGATGAAGAGCACCGCCATTCTCGTCAACACGGCGCGCGGCCCCGTGGTGGATGAAGAAGCTCTGGTGGAAGCGCTCAGCAGCGGGCGAATCGCCGGCGCGGGCCTGGACGTCTTCGAAAAAGAGCCGCAGATTACCCCGAATCTCGCCGGCCTGGCCAATGTGGTTCTGGCGCCCCACATCGGCAGCGCCACCGGCGAAACGCGCCTCAGGATGGCCACGCTTGCCGTCAGCAACCTGATCGCCATGCTGGCGGGCGAGCGGCCCGCGAATGTTGTGAATCCCGAGGTCTATTCGTGATGGTGCCCGAAGGGGCTGGCGGGCTGAATTGAACCTGAGGTGCTTTTGATAACCAACCGGGGCGCCCAGCTATGCTCTGCTTTGAATCAATGCGCTCTCCGCAGTCTCTGTCGCAGGGTTTCCACGATGAGACCGAGCAGCGCATAAGTTGCGGCATTGGCAAGAAGAACCCAGTAAAGTTTAAGGGGATAAAAACCAAGATTTGAAATCGGGCAGGTCAAACGGACAAGAGGCAGGATGGGATCGGCAGTAGTCAGCGCCGGAGGGCTGCTTAGGATGGCGTAAAGCGCCCAGCAGCCAGCAACCAGGAGTCCCGCACCGGCCCACACAGCGATTCGGTACTTCATGCCGCACCCCCTGCTTTTGTAGTTTGATCATTTCATAGATCGCCCTGATTCTCAAGCCGAAACTGTCTGAACAAACTCCCCATGCGGTGTCCCGAGGTTTTGGCGAAAGCGGCAAAAACTGCAAGGACCCCGCCGCCCCGGAACGGCCTCCACTTGCTATCCGCGCCCGTCTTTTCAATAATGAGGAAGTCGCGGCAGACGTTGGAAAGCAGGACGAGAAAGGCGTGTCAGGCGCAAGATGAGCATTCAAGACAAAGTTTCAGGTTCGACCGGACCTTCCTACGAACGGGGCAAAGCCATTGCGCGGCATGTTTTTCATGAGGTCATCGCCGCCATCGATCTTCGCAAAACGATGCTGCAGAAGCTGAAGCGCGTGGATGACACGCTTCATGCCGGAGAGACGAACCTGTCTCTCACCTGGCCTCCGCACGTGGTCGCCATGGGCAAGGCGGCCGGACGCATGGCCGCAACGCTGGACGAAATCCTGGGCGGACGGATCGCCTCCGGCATCGTGGTAGCGCCCTCCCTTCCCGCGGCAAGGCTGAAGAACTTCCGCTATTTTGAGGGCGGCCATCCCTACCCCAACCCGGCGAGTATTGCCGCAGCCGAGGCAGCGCTCGAACAGGTCTCCAAACTCGGACCCAGCGAACTGGTGATCTTCCTGATCTCCGGCGGAGGCTCGGCGCTGTTTGAAAAACCTCTGGATCCCGGAGTTTCATTAAGGGACCTGGTTGAGTTCAACCGGGTGCTGGTGACCTGCGGCCTGCCCATCGAACAGATCAACGTCCTGCGCAAGCACGTTTCCGCGGTGAAAGGCGGACGTCTGGCCCAGGCGGCACACCCCGCCCGCCAGTTGACCCTGTACGTTTCCGACGTGCCGGACGAGCTGCCCTCAATGGTGGCCTCGGGCCCCACCATGCCGGACGACTCCACTCTCGACGAATGTTACCGCCTGGCCGAAGAAAACAAGCTGCTTCAACGCCTGCCTCAGCCGATCCGAGAAAGCTTCAAGGAACGAACGCTGAAGGAAACGCCCAAACCCGGCGCCGTGTGTTTCAAAAAGTCCGAATACCATTGCCTGCTTTCAAACCGCGAGGCCGTCGAAGCCGCGCAGAACGCCCTGGATCTTCAGGGATTCATCTGCGAGGTTGACTCCGGCGAATGGGACGCGGATTACCGCGAAGTCGCGGACAGAAATCTGGAAGCCCTCGACGCGCTGGCCGAAAAGCATCCGGGAAAGCCGGTTGCGCTGGTGGTGGGCGGTGAAGTCACCTGCCAGGTGACGGGTCCCGGGATGGGCGGACGCAACCAGGCTTTTGTGCTTTACGCCGCGGAAAAAATCGAACATCAGAACCGTGTGTTGTTGAGCGCCGGAACCGACGGCCGCGATGGCAACAGTCCCGCGAGCGGGGCCGTGGCCGACGGGCAGACCCTTTCCCGCGCCCGGGGGCGGGGGCTCGATCGGGCGCGTTATCTGGCCGGGAGCGACTCCTATTCTTTCTTCCGCACCCTTGGTGATACACTCGACACGGGATACACCGGCAACAACGTCCGCGACGTCCGGCTATGGCTCGATTTCGGAGACTCATAGCAGATTTTAGAAGAACGCTGACATGTCATGCTGAGCGAAGCGAAGCATCCCCGCATTTAGATGAAAAAAATGCAGAGGTCCTTCGCGGAGTTTACCCTGAGCCCCTTCGGCTTTGCTCAGGGCCGTTCGCAAATTGAGGGCGAACGGGCTCAGGATGACGTAGCAGAGGGAGTTTTTTAGCAAGCTGCTGGGTCTGCGACACAGGCAAATGTTCCGGAAATTTATCTGAAGGAGGCATTCGATGGCAGAATCTGTTGGCTTCATTGGTCTGGGAATCATGGGCGAGCCCATGGCGCTGAATCTGGTGAAGGCCGGTTACCAGGTGACGGTTTACAACCGGACTCCCGAAAAGGCCGAACCGCTGAAGAAGGCCGGGGCAAAGGTTGCCGCGACTCCCGCGGAAGCCGCGCGCAACGCCGATTACGTGGTCAGCATCGTCAGTGATTCCGCGGCCTCCGAGGAAGTCTTCATGGGCAAGGAGGGCGCTCTCCAGACCATCAAGCCCGGCGCCATCGTCATCGATTCCGCCACCATCAGCCCGGTGGTGAGCCGCAAGCTGGCCTGCGCCACGGCTGGAAAGAAAGCAAGCTTTCTGGATGCCCCGGTCACGGGCAGCAAGCACGGGGCCGAGAAGGGCGAACTCACTTTCATGATCGGCGGCGAACGCGAAACGTTTGACCGCGCCATGCCGCTGCTGAAAGTGCTGGGCAAGAAGCATATCTACTGCGGCGGCTACGGGGCGGGGCTTTCCGCCAAGCTCGCGCAGAACGCCATCCAGTCCACTATGGTTGAAATTTTCTGTGAAGGATTTGTGCTGGCCGTCAAGTCCGGCGTGCGGCCGGAAGTGATGATGGAAATTGTCCAGAACAGCATGGCGCGGGCGGCCTTGACCGATTTTAAAGCGCCCTTCATTTTCAAGGGCGACTTTACGCCCTACTTCCCGCTCAAGTGGATGCACAAGGACGTGGCGCTGGCCATGGAAGCGGCCTTCGCGCAGGGCGTGCCCATGCCGGTTTCAGCCGCCGTCAAGGAAGTGTATGCCGCCGCGCGCGCGCAGGGGAAAGGCGATCTGGACTACGCCGCCGTCATTACTTTTCTCGAAGACCTGGCGGGCGTGAAGGTGCGGTCAACGGAAGAAAAAAAAGTGTGAAGGATGAACGTAGCGGCGGGTTCACCCCGCCAGAAGGTCAATGCTTTCACAGTGAGTTGGCGGCATAAAGCCGCCGCTACAGCCCATTTCAACATTCTGCTGGCGCCCCGATTGAATGTTTTGAGGGTCAGGGGAAGAACAACGTTCCGCCCTGGTGCGTGGTGGTGAAGTAATAAGTATTTCTGCCGGTGCGCAGATCTTTGCCGTAGGTAAACACCAGGGACACGCCGCCCAGCACGCCCAGCTTGACCGATGCTCCCGTATCCCACAGCCACTGGCGCCCGCCGAAGCCGTCCGCGCGATCGTAGGCCCTTCCGGTATCGACAAAAGGCGCCAGCCGCAGCCTGAACCACGCGTTCGCGTAAAGGTTCTTGTTGACCTCCCAGTTTGAGAGCAGATAGTCGCGCGCGAGCGGAGCATTTCCCTTCTGTCCGTTGCGGGTTCCAATGTGTGCGCGGAGCGGGAGATTGTTATCGCGCTCAAGCCCCAGCACGAAAAGCTCGTCAAACGGAACCTGGCCAAAAGTCCTGCCGGCGTAGAATTTTTCCCTCACCTCATAATCATCTCCACGCGCCTGCGGAAACCAGTGCGCGTCCAGCGTACCCTGCAACCTGCCGAAGCGGCCAAATCCCGGCGAGTAAAAATCCCCCAGAGTTCCCTGCACGCCGGAGCCCAGCGTAAACCGTTTTTCCGGCATTCTGAGCAAGGCGTAATGGCTGCGCGCGCGGACTTCCACCGCGGCGCCGTTGGTAAAGACCGGATCGGCGGCAGAAGTTCCGGCAGGCAGATTGCGAAAGCGCCGGTCCGACACGCTTAATCCGGCAGCCCAGTTCCAGCGGCTGTTGGCGATGGCCTCGATGCCTCCACCCAGTTCCAGCTTTTCCATGTTAAAAGCCTCCACCGGCACAGCAGCCTGATGGAAGGTCCGGGAAACATTCCAGTTTTCGTTGCGGCCGTCGGCGTAGAGACGGAAACGGTATTGGGGATTGCGCGCCAGAGGCGCGGAGACGGAAACAAAAGCGCGTCGCTTCTGGTCGTCCCAGCGGAAGAGAGAGTCAACGTTGAGGGCGGACCCGCGAAGGTTATACACCTGGGGATAAACCGTCTGATACGGCAGCCCCCGCAGTAGTGAAATCACCGCGCCGGCTTTGTTTGGGCCCCAGCCGTCCCTTTCCACGGCGCTCAGCGTGAGGTCGAGAGATTCCGGCCCTTTGCCGGCGGCAGGCACAAGGTCCAGGCGGTAAGTGGAGAAGATTCCGAGCTGCCGCAGCCGCTGCGCGCGTGGCCCGGTATTGATCGAGCGTCAGAACGCTGGCCGGCGAGCAGGTGAATGCATGGTCGAGCAGGGCCGGATCAACGCGGAGCTGCGGGTCCGTCGTGATCTGGTTGATCCGTGGTTTGCCAATCCGGTTCCAGTATTTGAGGGCGGCTTCCAGATTCCCGTTGAGGAAGTAGAGCGTGGCAAGAAAGTTGATGGCGTAGTGGTCGTGCGGGTCAAGGCGCAGAGCGCGGTGCAGGTGGCGCTCGGCCGCCGGGTAGCGTTTCTGCCTGAAGGCGACGCCGGCAAGCTCTACCGGGAAGCGCTTGTCACGCGGATACTTCCTTTCGCCGGATGTGAACGCCGCCTTCGCTTCGTCCCATCGCTCGAGCCCGGCAAAGGCCAGGCCGCGATAGTAATCCACGTCCGCCGATGCCGCGGGGCATGGGCGTGTTCCCTGCACGATGAGGTTCCAGCGTTCGTGGCTGGCAAGTTTTTCAAGCTCGGCTGGGTTGCGGCAGAGGTTCTGCGCGCGGGCGGCAAAAGGAACCGCCAGCAGGAGCGCCATCAGAAAGGAAGGAACGGCGGCCGGCAATCTCAATGCCCCGGCGCGGGGACTGCCAGCAGGGTCCAGTTGTGCATGGGCCGCCATCGCATCTCAAAATTCCCGAGGTCCATCTTCAAAAGTTTCCGCTGCGCCGGATCGTTCACCAGGATGGTTCCATCCTGGCTTTCAAGCCCGGCCACCACAACATAATGGAGCGGCCCGGACTTGCCGGAGTCTTGCAGGCAGACAATGAGCGGGCGGCCTTTGGCAAGATGGTTCTGCAGGTCTTCCCGCGTGCCGCGAAAGGCAAACACCCGAAAGCCATGGCGGCGAAAATAACGCTCCATGTCGGTGGCATAAATGCCCCTGGCCTTCGGGCGGTAAAGCGCGGCCTGAATGCGGCCGGCCTGAGCGGCGGGCGGGACGGCGGCATCCTTGCCGCGCAGCCAGTATTGCATCACCATCGAGATGCAGGCGGCGCCGCACCCGTTGGCCTGCTGCCGGACAAAGGGAACGTCCAGCCAGAGTCCCGCGCCCGCCGCCAGAGCGCCGGACAGCACCACCGCCAGCAGCGCCGGCATCATCCAAACGCCCGGCCGCCGAACCCATCGCATGGCGCTTAGTGGACCGCGATCAGCACAATGACAGCAGCGCCAATCGCGATCAGGATGTAAGTGATCTGCTGATTGTTCAAAGCGCCGGCGGCGAAATCCTTCTGCGCCTTGTCGGCCCGTGAGGCGAGCCGCGCCAGTTCCTGGTCACTGAGCGACGGAACGGCTTTTTTGATCTGGACGGGGTTGAGATGAGCGGACTGGAGAGCTTTCTCAGACTGCTCGGATGAGAAAAACTTTTCCACCCTGGCGATATTCTGCTGTCGCGTGCTGGCAGTGGAGGCGGTCGCCTGCTGAAGTTCCGCGGGTGAAACAACGTGGTTCCGGGTGGCCGCCGCCAGCGGAGATTGAACGGCAAACGCCAGGACCGCAACCAGGGAAGTGATGAGGATCCGGAATGTAGATGAACTCAAAGTGATTCCTCCTTGTCAAACATTGATTGCCCCTCCCCGCTCCTTTCATTCTACGGGGGAACGGCACATTTCGACAAGCGAAGACGGTTGGGGGTGGGTTCTGGAGTGTTCCGGTCAAAGAGAGGAAGGGCTTTGAATCGGCTGCCCAATCGTCAGTAAATGCCTTTGATAAAGCCGCCGTCAATGGCGACGGAAACGCCCGTGATGTAACTGGCGCGCTCTGAAGCGAGAAAGACCACCATGTTGGCAAACTCTTCCGGCCGGCCCAGGCGGCCGAGGGGCACCTGGCGCGCCCAGCGCTGCTGAATCTCGCCGGTATCGACCCCTTCGGCTTTGGCCAGCCTGCCGGAAAGTTCATCGAGGCGCGAGGTGAGCGTATAGCCCGGGCAGGCGTTGTTGATCAGGATGTTGTCTTTTCCATATTCATTGGAAAGGGTCTTCATCAGCCCGCTGACCGCCGAGCGGACGGAATTGGAGAGCACCAGATTGTCAATCGGCTGCTTCACCGATGCCGAGGTAATGGTGACGATCCGGCCCCATTTGCGTTTCTGCATCAGGGGCAACACTTCACGCACAAAAT
This sequence comes from uncultured Acidobacteriota bacterium, assembly GCA_963783155.1. GTDB lineage: Bacteria > Acidobacteriota > Terriglobia > UBA7540 > UBA7540 > SCRD01. The sequence continues at coordinate 67,488 of CAWANC010000025.1, forward strand.
AGAGCGTGCTCATCAGGTTCAGATTCACGCCCGCCTGCCAGTCTTCCACGGTGGTCTCGGAAAAGGGCTTGGCCGGAGGGCCGCCGGCGTTGGTCACGCAGACGTCCACGCGGCCGAAATGGTTCTGCGTTTCCGCCACAAAGGCCTGCACCTGCTCGTATACCGTCACGTCAACCGCGCGCGCCAGGACTTCCGCGCCCGTTTCCTGGCCGATTTCATCCGCCGTCTGGTTCAGCTTCGACTCCGTTCCGCGAGCAGATGGCCAGCTTTGCGCCTTCGCGCGCCAGGCCCAGCGCGACGGCTTTCCCCAGACCCTGGCTGGATGCCGCCACGATGGCGACGCGGTCTTTCAATCCCAGATCCATACTCGGGTCTCCCTGTCTGTCGAAACTGCCTGCCGTCCAGCCCGGCTAACCCTTTCGCAAGTAGTCGTCCTGGCCAGTCAGCCAATCCGCGCGAGGTGGAGTAAAAATGTCGACGTCAAGCGTATCTTCAAGCGCCACCGCACTGTGAGGAACGTTCGATGGGATGTGCAAAATCTCCCCTTTTCGAACCGTGACCTCCCGCCCTCCGATTTCAAACTTCAGAGCTCCCTCCATGATGTAAGTCATTTGCTCATTTTCGTGCTGGTGCAAAGGGACAACTCCATCCTTATCGATAAATACCTGCGCCACCATGATCTTGTCACCCGTTACCATTTTGCGCCAGATCTTGGGATTCAGTTCCTCTTTCCGCACTGAATCCCAGGAAAACAATCTCATAGCAATCCCTCCGCCTGTTCCTGTAGTCAGTACCGCCCTGAAAGGACGGCGCTACATGCGGCAGAATTTCTGACCCACGGCGCTAACCTTTGCGCAGATAATCGTCCTGGCCGGTCAGCCAGTCCTGGCGGACAGGAACGAAGATTTCGAGGTTGAAGGTATCCTCAAGCGCCACAACTCCGTGCGGGACGTTCGATGGGATGTGCACAATCTCCCCTTTTCGAACGATCACTTCCTGCCCGCCGATGTCGAACTTCAGCGCGCCTTCCATGACGTAAGACATCTGCTCGTTTTCGTGGTGGTGGACGGGCACAACGCCGCCCTTGGTGATATGAATCTGCGCCACCGTCATCTTTTCGCCGTTCACCACTTTGCGCCAGACGTTGGGATTCATCTGCTCTTTTCGCACCGACTCCCAGGCAAACAAGTGCATAGCCGCTCCTCCGGTTATTCCTGAAGTTTACAGCACAGCATTTTACATGCAGGGGCGGGGGTTTGGCGATAGAATATGCCGGAGTCTGGAACCGTTCGAAGATGTCCACAGAGTTCACCCGAACAATCGACTGGCTGGCGGTTGCGTATGCGGCGCTCTATTTCCCGGTCCCCTTCTACTGGCTGCTGCTGCATCCCGCGGTCAACACCTGGCGCCGCATCGGTTACCGTTCCTTCTGGATTGCGCTGCCGGTGTGGATTTTGATCGGAGTCCCTCTGGCCCTGATGGAAAATTTCCTGTTCGCCTACCGTTTGCCTCGCAACGCAGTGACTTATTGTTTGGGAGCGGCACTCCTGGCATTCACCTTCTGGGTCAGCCGCCGGGTGCATCAGGAATTCAGCTTCAAAAAGCTGGCCGGCCTGCCGGAATTGAATCCCGCCCATCCCCAATGTGGAATCGTGGACCAGGGCATTTACGCGTGGGTGCGGCATCCGCGGTATGCCAACATCATGCTGGGCTTTTTTGCCTTCGGGCTGCTGAGCGGCGCCTTGGGAATTTTTCTGCTGGCAATTGTAACCTTCCTGTTGTATTTAATAGTCACTCCGCTGGAAGAGCGGGAACTCCGGGAACAATACGGTTCCGAATACGAAATTTACGCACGCGCGGTGCCTCGGTTTCTCCCCCGTCTCTGGCGAAAGTCGCGGAAATCATCGTAATCTGGGAGGTTCCCATGCGAAGCTTGATTCAAGCGGTCCTGCTTGCGGGCCTCATGGTGTGGTCCTGGCCGCTGGCCGCACAGGAAGAGCACAGTTGCTCAAATTATAAGATCGTTGTCGGCTCTCCTGAAGACCAGCTGATGCTGGCGGTCAACGGGGCAGACGATCCCAACGCCAAGGTGGCGGCGCTTGAGAAGTTTACCCAGGAGCACCAGGATTCCACCTACCTGCATTGCGCGGAACAACTGATCACCAGGAGTGACGTCAAGCTCAAGCAGTACGATCAGGCCATCGCCGCCGGCGAGAAGGCCGTGGCCGCAGGCTACCTGGACGTTCCTTTCCTCGAAGATCTGCTTCAGGCCTACCTGGCTAGCGGCAAGAACGGCAGCGAGCCTTTCGATCTCATCATGAAGGCGCCTGCGCAAATCAAGGCGGAGACCGCGGTTTCGAGAACCCCCACCGAAAGTGACGCACAGTACGCAGCCGCAACAAAGAGCGTCATGGAACGGGCCCAAAATGACACCGACTATATGGTCTACGCCTTCTTCGGGCTGCTGCCCCGCGTCACGGACCCCAGCCAGCAGATCAAGTTGATGGACCAGTTTACCCAGGCCTATCCCGAGGCCGCCCAGAACCAGGCCGGCCAGCTGAACTATCGTTATGCGGTCGCCTACACACAGATCAATCAGGTGGAAAAAGCCGATGAGTACGCAGAAAAGGCCATCGCCGCGAAACCCGACAACGTCCAGGCCCTGAACCTTGTGGCCTACGACTACGCCCTGCGTCGCCGCGTCAACCAGGCTAAAGCCGCCGAGTACGCCAAGAAAGCTCTCACTCTGATACCTGCAACGAAGAAGCCTGAAGGAGTTTCAGACGAAGCGTTTAAGAAGCAACAGGACATCCAGGAGGGCATGGCCCACCTGACCATCGGCTTTCTGGATCTTCAGAAAACCGGCGCGGCCCACCACACCGCCGGCGCCATCAAGGAGTTGAAGCAGGCCGCAGAACTCCTGAGCGCTATTCCCGAGTTGCAGGGCGAAGCCTACTATTTCCTCGGCTATTCCTACGAGGCCGACTATCCGCCGCAACACCGCCCGGCCATGGCTGCGCTCGAGAACACCATCAAAATTCAGAACTCCATGCAGGGCCAGGCCCGCGCTCTGCTGGCTAAAATCAGGAGCGTTGCCCGGTAGGCCGGGTTGCTGAGCAAACCCTCGCCGCGGAAATATCACTGGACACCCGGAAGGGATCGCGGGAGGATGAAAAGAACTTTAAGTTTGCATCGGCCCGGGAGAAGCGCCGCCATCAGGAGTTAAAGGCGGGCCAGGGCCGGAGAAAAGGGGCAGAGATGAAGAAACTCGCACTAACACTTGCAGGAGCGCTTGTTCTGATGGCGGTTGCCTGCAGCCAGCAGCCTTCCAGCACCAGTTCCCAGCCAAGTGAGATGGCGGAGCAAAGCCAGGCTGCCGCTCCTGCGGCCAACGCCAACAGCTTTTCAGGCGAAATCATGGACAGCATGTGCGCAGGTATGGGCGGCCACGAGCAGATGCTGCAAAGTGGAAAAGTCAAAAACGCCAGGGAGTGCACTCTCGAGTGCGTAAGGATGGGCGCCACCTACGTCCTTTATGTTCCCGCCACAAAGGCCACCTATGAACTCGACGACCAGAAGGCACCGGCGCAATTTGCCGGGGAAAAGGTCAATGTCAGCGGGTCCCTCGACGCCGCCACGAAAACGATTCACGTGGAGAAAATCACGGCCGCAACATCCTGAACCGCAATCGGCGCCGGCTGCGTTGCGCGCCTGATTCCACTCTGATTCACCCAACTAACCAGGACCCCTCTGCTCCCTTCGAATTCCCGTAACAGGGAGGGAGCAGAGGCTTACCCAAACACCGCCGCTCACCGTTCGGCCTCGACGGTGGGTTATAATGGCATGAATCCATCAAACGAACGGTGTTGATATGCGATACAACAACATTCTCGAGGCCATCGGCCGCACCCCCCTCATCAAACTCAACCGCCTGTCGCGCGGGTTCAAGGCGCAGGTTTACGCCAAGTGCGACTACCTGAATCCCGGCGGGAGCGTCAAAGACCGGATTGGCATTTCCATGATGGAGGATGCCGAAAAGCGCGGATTGCTGAAGCCCGGCGGCACCATCATCGAAGGAACGTCGGGCAACACGGGCATGGGCCTGGCGCTGGGGGCCATCATCAAAGGCTACAAGGCCATCTTCACGATTACGGACAAGCAATCCAAAGAAAAGATCGATCTGCTGAAAGCCATGGGCGCCGAAGTGATTGTATGCCCCACAGCGGTGGCGCCGGAAGACCCGCGCAGTTACACCTCCGTGGCCAGAAAGCTCGCCAGCGAGATTCCGAACTCGTTCCACGCCAACCAGTACGATAATCCCGCCAACCCGGCCGCTCATCTTGCCACGACGGGACCGGAAATCTGGGAAGACAGTGAAGGGCGAATCACCCACTTCATCGCGGGCATGGGGACCGGCGGAACCATCACCGGCATCGGCCGCTATCTGAAAAAGCAGAACCCGGACGTGAAGGTGATCGGGGTTGATCCTGTGGGATCGATCTTGTACGACTTCTTCCATAAAGGATCCGCGGGCAAGGCGGAAACCTACAAAGTGGAAGGCATCGGCGAAGATTTTCTGCCCAAGGCGCTCGACTTCAGCGTGATCGACGACATCGTGCGGGTGAGTGACAAGGATTCATTCCTCTGGGCGCGCAAGCTGGCCCGCGGGGAGGCTATCTTTGCCGGCGGTTCGGCCGGGACGGCCATTGCGGGGGCCATGCAGGTGCTTCCTTCGCTGACTGAAAACGATTTTGTGGTGGTCTTCATTCCGGACACCGGCATGCGATATCTGAGCAAGATTTACAACGACGAGTGGATGAGAGACAACCGCTACTTCGAGTCCGGACTGCCGCTGACCGCCGCCGACATTGTGCAGGCCAAGTCAGCCATGGGACAGCCGCGGGATATGGTGAAGCTGGCGCCCTCGGACTCGCTGGGCGAGGCGCTCGACAAGATGCAGACCCACGACTTCTCGCAGCTTCCGGTGTTTGAAGACGACACGCCTGTCGGCTCTCTCTATGAAGATGACATCCTGGATTTAACTCTCCAGGGCAAAGACTTCAAGAAGCTGGCGGTGCGTGAAGCCATGCGCGAGGCTTTTCCGGTGCTGCCTCCTTCCGCTGTCATTGACCAGATCACCTCCTGCATCACCCGGAACTGCCCGGCCGTCTTCATCGACCTGGGCGAACACCGGTACGAGATTCTGACCAAGTATGATCTTCTGCACGCGATTGCGCGCCTGATGAGACAGCCGCAGTAAAGGCTCTGGTTCGAGGTTTGACAATGCCCTGCTTGCATCTGAGAATGCTATTGAATCCAAAGGGAAAGAATTTCCGGGGGAAATTATGAGCACGAGAGTCAGTCCGCAGCAGGTGCTGGAGGCGCTGAAGGGCGTCGAGGATGCTGCGCAGCGCAAAGACATTGTTTCACTGGGCTACGTGAAGGACATTGAGGTCACGTCCGATCGCACGGTGATTGTGATTGAGATGAAAACAGCCGCCCCTCCGAAGGCAAATTCCCAGCTTGCCGCCGCCATTCGCAAGGCGGTTGAAGCCATTGGCGTTCCGAAGGTGGAAGTTGAAATCGCCACTCCGTCGGCTTCTCCGCCGAAAACACAATCCAACCTGATCCCCCACGTCAAAAACACCATCGCCGTGGCCAGCGGCAAAGGCGGTGTTGGGAAATCCACCGTGGCTGCCAACCTTGCCGTGGCGCTCCATCGGCAGGGCGCAAAAGTCGGCCTGATGGATACGGACGTTTACGGACCCAGCGTTCCCGCCCTGATGGGCGGCAAGCAGGAACCGCACGTTGTGGAAGGCAAACTCGAGCCGCCGGTGGAATGGGGCATCAAGATCATCTCCATGGGCTATTTCCTTCCGGAAAACGAGGCCGTCATCTGGCGCGGCCCCATGCTCCACAAGACCATACAGCAGTTTCTGGGCGACGTGAACTGGGGAGAACTCGACTACCTGGTGATGGACCTTCCGCCGGGAACGGGCGACATCCAGCTCAGCCTTTCACAGACCATTCCCCTCACCGGGGCCGTCATCGTTTCCACGCCGCAGGACCTGGCGCTCGACGTGGCGTGGAAAGCCATCGCCATGTTCAAAAAATTGAATATCCCCATTCTGGGAATCGTCGAGAACATGAGTTATTATGTGTGCCCGCACTGCGGCGTCCGCGAAGATATTTTCGGGCACGGCGGGGCCAAAGCGGCGGCGGAGCGTTTGGAGATTCCATTTCTGGGTGAAATTCCGCTCGATCCGAAGATTCGTATCCAGAGCGACGCGGGGCGGCCTGTTGCGCTCGATCTGAATTCACCGCTGGCCGAAGCTTACCAGTCCATAGCCAGGGCCATGGCGGAACAGGTAACCCGCGCCGGTGAACAGATTCCGCAGATTATGACGGAGTGAGGAAGTGGCCTTAACTCCCAAGACGATCCGGCTGCACGGCGAAGGCAACGATCTGGTGATTGAATGGGCGGACGGACACCACAGCTCCTATTCCTACCAGTACCTTCGTGACCGTTGCCCCTGCGCCACATGCCTCGATTCCGAGCCTGCACCCTCCTGGGAGTCCGGCCCGCTGCCGATGTTCGGTTCCGGACCGCTGAAGCCGGAAAAAGCGGAACTGGTGGGCCGCTACGCTTTGCAGATTTATTGGAGTGACGGGCATTCTTCCGGCATCTATACTTTTGATTATTTGCGGGACCTTTGCCAGTGCGCCGATTGCGAGTCGGCGCGTGAGAATGTCCAGTAACGGGGCGTTGCCGGTTTGAACAAGCATGGGACGCAGCAGGCTGAACCGCACGAATTGCAGTTCGGCCGGGCCTTTGCACTGACCCACGTGCGTGAATCCAGACAAAGTTGACGGGAGAGAAAGTCATGTTCATCACTCGGACTTCTTCGATACTTCTCGGTATGGCCTTTGTGTGCCCATTATTTGTCTTCGCGGCTTCCGGCAGACCGCCCTCGCGTTCATCGGCGCACGGGCTGCTGGTGGTGGCCAACAAAGGCAACAACACTCTGGGAATCGTGGACCCGGCGGCCGGCAAGGAGATCGCGACGATTACCGAAACCGGTTTTACCGCCCACGAAGTGATTGTGTCGCCGGACGGCAGGACCGCGTACGTTCCCATCTACGGTAATTCGGGCGTCGGCAAGCCCGGGACCGACGGCCGCACGATTGATGTGATCGACCTCGCCAGCCGCAAGGTGGTTTCCACCATCAACCTTGGCCGCCCCATGCGCCCGCATTGCGCCAAGTTCTCTCCCACCGACGGGCTCCTTTACGTTTCCACGGAACTGGCGGACAGCATCACCATCATCGATCCCAAGACCAACAAGGTGGTGGGCTCCATTCCCACCGGGCAGCCCGAATCGCACATGTTCGCTTTTTCCCATGACGGCCGGCGCATTTACACCGCAAACGTGGGCCCGGGAACGGTTTCAGTGCTCGACGTGGCGGCGCGAAAGACCCTCGCCATTATTCCCATCAGCAAAGATACCCAGCGAATCGCCGTTTCCAGAGACGACCGCTACGCTTTTACCTCTGACCAGACCAGCCCCCGCCTGGCCGTGGTCGATACAGCCGCCAACAAGGTGGCGCGCTGGGTGGAACTGCCCGGCATCGGCTACGGAACCGCAACCACGCCCGACGGCCGCTACCTGGTGGCAGCGGTGATCAATAAGAACAAGGTGGCCGTGGTTGATCTGAAGACCTGGAAGGTGGTCCACACCCTTGACGTTCCGGCCGCCCCGCAGGAAGTTGTGGTCCGGCCCGACGGCGGCGTCGCCTTCGTTTCCTGCGACCACAGCCGAAAAATCGCCGTCATCAACCTCAAGACCTGGAAGGTTGAAAAGGAGATCAACGCCGGCCCGGTGTGCGACGGCATGGCCTGGGCGGCACGCCCTTAAGCGGCGGGATGGTCGAAAGAATGCGTGGGTACAGTTTCAGCCGCCCATCACCCAATCTCAATGAAAATTAATGCTTTGGCCCTATAAGTCGGCCTTGGTGCGCTCTTGACGGCGTTTTTTGGCATGTGTTATAAGTCTAGGACTAAGGACTTACCGTTAGGCTGGTCTGTGCAATCGTTCCAACAAATTACTGGTTTCAATCTTGAGGATGTCCGGGCCTCTGCCGCCAAGGTGGGCAACTGCCCGGATGCGAGGGAGCAAAAATGACCCTTCTATCTGTTCTTCTGCTGTTGATCTCACCGGTGGTTTTCGTCGTGGGCGCTGGCGATCCGGCCAAAGTTTCTGATCGATGCTTACGGCGCTTTTCACAGGCGATGACCCGAACACTGGGAAGCTGTGACGCATCCGCGCGGCCCGCAACCCATGGCGCCGGCTCCAGGTTCTGGTCCCCGCGTTGCCTGGTTGTGAAAGCTTCGATCACCGGCGCAGCCCTGACGCTGCTGAGCGCAACAGCCGCTTTTGCCCAGACGGGCGAACAAGCCGCGGGTGAAGCCGATCTGAAGCTCCCTGATTTCACCAAGGTCAACTTCCTGGGAATGACCGGGCATCACCTGCTGCTTTACGGCATCTTTTTCTGCTTCCTCGGCCTGCTGTTTGGCCTCGTGATGTACACCCGGCTCAGGAATCTTCCCGTCCACCGGTCCATGGCGGAGATCTCCCAGTTGATCTGGGAAACGTGCAAGACGTACCTGGTGCAGCAGGGCAAGTTCCTGTTTCTGCTTTGGGTCTTTATTGCCGCCATCATCGTCCTGTACTTCGGGGTGCTCCTCCATTACGACAGCCTTTCGCGTGAGTCATCATCCTGGCCTTCAGCGTGCTCGGCATCGTCGGGAGCTATGGCGTCGCCTGGTACGGCATTCGCGTGAACACTTTTGCCAATTCCCGCACGGCCTTCGCCAGCCTGGAAGGCAAGCCGTATCCCGTCTATCAGATCCCTGTCAGCGCCGGCATGAGCGTGGGCATGATGCTCATCAGCGTTGAGCTGCTGATGATGCTGGTGATTCTGCTCTTTGTCCCGGGCGACTACGCCGGGCCGTGCTTCATCGGCTTCGCGATTGGCGAGTCGCTGGGCGCCGCGGCGCTGCGAATTGCCGGCGGCATCTTCACCAAGATCGCGGACATCGGCGCCGACCTGATGAAGATCGTCTTTAAGATCAAGGAAGACGATGCGCGCAACCCGGGCGTGATCGCCGACTGCACGGGCGACAACGCCGGCGACTCGGTCGGGCCCAGCGCCGACGGCTTTGAGACTTACGGCGTGACCGGCGTGGCGCTGATCGCCTTCATCCTGCTGGGGGTCAAGAGTTCGGTCATCCAGGTGCAACTGCTGGTATGGATCTTCGTGATTCGCATTGTGATGCTGGTGGCCGCAGCGGCCGCTTATTACCTCAACGCCGCCTACGCCAAGGCCCGGTACCAACACGCTGAAAAGATGAACTTTGAGTCGCCGCTCACCTCTCTGGTATGGCTCACCTCGTTTGCTTCCATCGGCCTCACCTATCTGAGTTCGGCCTTCATCATCCCCGACATCAGCGGCGACCCCACGCTCTGGTGGAAACTTTCGACCATCGTCTCCTGCGGAACGCTGGCCGGCGCGCTCATCCCCGAACTGGTCAAAGTTTTTACGTCCACCGAATCCCGGCACGTGAAAGAAGTGGTCATTTCAGCCCGGGAAGGCGGAGCGTCGCTCGACATCCTGTCCGGGTTCGTCGCCGGCAATTTCTCCGCCTACTACCTGGGTCTCACCATGATGGTGCTGATGGCCATTGGTTCCTGGGTCAGCGTGCACGGGCTGGAAAGCATCATGCTGGCCGCACCGGTGTTCGCTTTCGGCCTGGTGGCTTTCGGCTTTCTGGGCATGGGCCCGGTGACGATTGCGGTGGATTCTTACGGGCCGGTGGCGGACAACGCCCAGTCGGTTTACGAACTGTCGCTGATCGAGCACGTTCCCAACATTGAGCAGGAAGCTGAAACGCGACTTCAACATGGACGTGAATTTTGAGCAGGCCAAGGAGATGCTGGAAGCCAACGACGGCGCAGGCAACACCTTTAAGGCCACGGCCAAGCCCGTGCTGATCGGCACGGCGGTGGTGGGAGCCACAACGATGATTTTTGCCACCATCATGGCCCTCACCAACGGCCTGACGGCGAACGTCGACAAGCTCTCGCTGCTCCATGCTCCTTTTGTTCTGGGACTGGTTTCCGGCGGCGCCATCATTTACTGGTTTACCGGAGCGTCAACCCAGGCTGTCACCACCGGCGCCTATCGCGCCGTCGAGTTCATCAAGGCCAATATCCGGCTGGAGGGCGTGGAAAAGGCTTCAGCGAGCGACAGCAAGAAGGTTGTCGCGATCTGCACGCAGTATGCGCAAAAGGGCATGTTGAACATCTTCATCGCGGTGTTCTTTGCGACTCTGGCCTTCGCTTTCCTCGACCCGTTCTTTTTTATTGGCTACCTGATTTCGATTGCCATCTTCGGCCTGTATCAGGCCATCTTTATGGCCAACGCAGGCGGCGCGTGGGATAACGCCAAGAAAATTGTTGAGGTGGAGCTGAAAGAAAAAGGCACGCCACTCCATGATGCAACCGTGGTGGGCGACACGGTGGGCGATCCGTTCAAAGACACGTCATCCGTGGCGCTGAACCCGATCATCAAGTTCACGACCCTGTTTGGTCTGCTGGCCGTGGAACTTGCGGTCCGGTTGACAGCCACCAACGGAGCGGGTTTGACGCACACGCTGGCGGCCCTGTTCTTTGCCGTTTCGTATTACTTTGTCTACCGCTCGTTCTACGGGATGCGGATCGGAACCAACAAGAAAACCCAGCCTGCGACCGAGTAAGCCGGGGTGGACCATCACAACCGGAGCGGGAAGGTCGGGCGCAGGCCCTGGGGAAAAGCCCTCGACTAAAGTCCCTTGGCTTCGTCCTTGATCTTCTTAGCCAGTTTCTCGGCCTGCGCCGCCTTCTTCACGATTTCCAGCGAAAGCACGTTTTCGTTGGATTTTTCAATCTCAGTCTGGAGCGATTTGGCAAGTTCGGCAAGGTCCTGGGCGTGCTCCTTCAACTTCTTGAAGTTGTAATCCATCAGGGCTTTTTTCCGCTTCTGGCTGCTCTTCGGCAAGGTCGCCGGCGACGGAGACTGAGCAGGAAAGCGATTCTGGCCTGGAAACTGCTGCTGGGTGCTGGGAAACCCTCCCTGAGTTTGGCCAAGCGACTGCCCGCTCGTACCGGGAGGCCCACCCGAAAATCCCAGGAATGCAAGCGTCGCTGTTATGATGAGGGCCTTCTTTGCCTTTCCTGAACGGAACCACGGCCCGGGAGAGAGCTGGGCAATACGTGCCATGACCATACACCCCTTTCCGGCACTGCATCGCAGGGCCGGCTGATAATCGGCAATTGAACCTTTCCTTCATTTTAAACACCCGTCCTCAAACATACAATTTGTAATCAATGGAGGTTCTGGCGGACGTCACACACGCGAACGGGTGCGCCCGCCGGCCGCAGCGAAGGCGGCTTTTATGTTGAATTTGAATCGATGAGCCGGGGCGGAGGTTAGTGGCCGCTTTCCAGGAATTCGATGCCGTAAACTTTGCTGCGATTGCCTTTCGTCTCGATGCAATTGACCACCCGGGCGCGAACCTCGATGTTTGCACCCGCGCTGTCGTAAGGGCAGGTGACCATGATCCCCTGGCCGGGTTGATATCGTTTCTCGCTGGAGAAGCAGAACCCGCCCTTGGAAATGTTCTCGCTTCTCGTGATCTCAACACCGCCGTCGTAGTCACAAATCCTCGCCGGCAGATGCAGAGAGACGCGCCTGAATCGCCTGCGGTTATCTCCCGTGGCAGATGGGGACTCCGTGTTGGGCTGAGGCTTCTTCCCTGCCCCCGGCGGTCCCGGCATGGTGATCTGCTTTTTAGTGTGCGCCCATTGGGAGGTCGCGTCGCAGGATTCGCAATGTTTGCTCAGAATTCCGGAAGTTTCGAGAACTTCCACCTCCACCAGGGAAACAGGAACCAGTTTGACCTGCCCGCACTTCCGGCATTCCAGCAGGGCATTGGATTTCTCGACTTCTCCGTCCCGTAACGGTGGGAACTGAATGCCCCAGATGTCCTCGCCGGGGTGCAGATATTCCACCCCATAATCCCCGCCCTGTTCGGAAACAGGCGAGACGGGGCCTATCACGCGAAAATCGGAGGACCGCCGGCTCATCCTGTTGGTGATGCGGACCGTCTGGCCAGATTCCAGCCTTCGGGTAGCCCGGATGCGTCCCCCGTGACGATTGAGCACCAGCGTCTGGGCGTCCGACTGAAATGCCCTTCCTTCGGCATCCTTGCCCTCCACCAACAGAGGGATGGTTAACAGGAGGCGGTCCGATCGCCGCTTTTCTTTCGCCATAGCTGCGCCAGTCCAGAATGGGACTACTGAACGGTTAGTTTATGTGCAACAGCTACCAACCCGCAAGCGGTTCTAAAGCATAACTCTGTTGTGCCGATAAAGAGAATGGCGAGAACAATGCGCCGGCCTGATGCGGTTCAAAATCCCAACCAGGCTGGGCCGCACGCCTGTGAATTGAACATCATATCAAGCTGGAGGGGCGCCCACGGGGCGCAACCCCTGCACCGCAAATACTGCGGTTAATGAATCCGGGAGGCACGTTTTGTGGGGAAAGAAAGAAGCTGTCATTGAACACAAGGCGCGGCAAAGCGAGCGAATCAGCCTGGCTTTGCCCATCCAGGTGACCGGGAGCAACCTTTTTGGCGACGTCTTCCTGTGCGATGGCTGGACCGAAGTGGTCGCCCAAAATGGCGCCCGAATCCGCCTGAAACAAAGTCTGGCCCCGGACCAGGAAATTACAGTTCTCTGCGCGGAGACCGGCAAAGAGGCGGTGGCGCGGGTGGTCGGCCGGGTCAATGGAAAATCAAAGCAGAATGTTTATGGCATCATGCTGTTAAACCCGGAGACGCCCCCCTGGGGAATTAACTTCCCGCCCAGGGGAGATTCCGCCGGCGCTGTGGGCAGGATTGTTCTGGAATGTCTGGCCTGCCATACGCGTGAGCTCGTCTATCTGGACGGATTTGAGTTGGAAGTCCTTGAATCCAGCGAAGACCTGTCACGATTTTGCAGGCGGTGCACCGACTCGACGATGTGGAAAAAGTCCTTTGACCCACCGACGCCTCTCCCGCCGGAAACTGAACCTTCTCCCGAAAACGGACAGGAGCGCCGCCGCGAGGCACGCCGCGACGTGCGGACAATAGCCTGCATACGAAGCCGTGAGTTTGGAGAAGACCTGGTCAAGGTCCGCAACGTCTCCCGCACCGGACTCTGTTTTGAGGGCCACCGGGATTATGAAAAGGACTGGAAAATCGAGGTGGCCATTCCCTTTTCATCCGGCGGTGGAAACATTTTTCTCTCGGCGCGGATCGCCCGCGTCCAGAACATTCCTTCAGGCTCCCACACTCTTTTCGGCGTCGAATACGTTCGCCAGTAGCCATGCCGGGCCCCGCCGGCGTTTGCCCGGGCCCCGCCATTGCACGGTCAACGACAGCGTGGTCGAGTGCGGCAGGCTGCCGGAAGTCCCGGTTACCGCCAGGGAGCAAGTGCCTGCCGGAGTCGCGCTGCGGCTGCTCGCCGTCGCCGAACTTCCTCCGCCACAGTGAGATCTGTATTCTGGCTTTCTGCGCGATGGATCAAGAAGAGTTTTCGGTGTGTCCAGGGATAACCTTCCGAGCCCCTGTGCTTACGCCCCTTGCAATGAGCATGCTGACTATCATTCATCCAGCGATCAATTGAGAAGACCGAAGAAGCTGCACACCCACACATCATGTGTGATGGTACCCAGGCAGCAGGGATGCCGCGTGGGATCAACTTCCCGTGGACTCTCCAGATGGGCGCATGCTGCCGACCTGTTCGGCCAGGCGGTCAATCCGGCTCAGGATTTCCTGATAGGCATGGTCTTCAGCACTGTCTTTCTTCTTCTTAAAAGCGAAGGACCCGTCCGGGTTCAGCACTGCTCGCTCCACTTCCGAAAGCGTCTCATAACCCTGCCGATTGGCGGCTTGCTTAAGCTCTTCCAGGCTGATCAGTTGTTTCTTTAGCGCTTCCTGCTGGACTTGCCCGTCGGCCACAAGAACAACGCCCGAGTCGGCGATTTGCCGGTGCCTCCGCTTGTACTCAAACGCAAACCGGACAACAAGGTAATTGACGAGCAGCAGGGTTGTGGCGCCGATCAACCCGCCGGTGACAGAATTATCGTTACCGATGATAGCGTTCTGGACAGTGTTGGCAATGGTCAGCAGGACGACCAGGTCAAAGGCATTCAGTTGTGCAAGTTCCCGTCTCCCGGCCAGCTTCAATCCTGCCACCAGGAAGAAGTAGACGATCACAGCGCGCAGGATCTTGTCGATCACCGGCAGGTTCGGAAGAAACAGGTCGGTCCAGAGTTTTGCATCCATGCGGAGCTCCTTATCGCGAGATTGGAGGGACGGACGCAGACCGCCCGGTCAAAAAAGGGCAGTCCCCGGCGTTCATCCTCCCTCATCCTAGGGTGTTTAAAATGAAATAATCCACTTTTCCGGCGGGAAATAAACCTTCTGCCCTCCTGGCGTTGATTGCCCGGTGAACCGGCCCCATAGTCGTGATATGATTCACGCATCGATCCAGAGGATGGTAGTCTTTGTTCGGGGTAGCTTCAAGCCACGGAGGACCATCGCATGAAAGACAAGGATGAGAAACCGACGCGAAGAGACTTCCTGGGGCGGATGGCCGTAGGGATTGCGGGCATCACAGGCGGCAACCTGGCTCCCTCGGCTGTGGAGAAAACATTGGCGGCAACAACATCACAAGACATGATCTACCGGACGCTTGGGCGCAGCGGCGAAAGGGTTTCACTGCTGGGGCTGGGCGGTTTTCACATCGGCATGCAGTCCAGCGAGCAGGAGAGCATCCGCATCGTCCGCACCGCGATTGACCATGGCGTCACTTTTATGGACAACTGCTGGGACTATAACGACGGGACGAGCGAAGTCCGCATGGGCAAGGCGCTCCGGGACGGTTACCGCCAGAAAGTCTTTCTGATGACCAAGACCGACGCCCAGGTGAAGGGCGCCTGGGAAAAACAGCTCGACGAATCGCTGACGCGCCTCGAGACCGACGTGATTGACCTGATCCAGTTCCATGAGGTGATCCGCCCGGGCGATCCGGACCGCATCTTCGGGCCGGATGGCGCCTTCGAAGCTGCGCTGGCCGCACGCAAAGCAGGCAAGGTTAGATATATCGGCTTCACGGGGCACAAGGACCCTGCCTTCCACCTGAAGATGCTGAACACGGGCTTCCAGCACGGATTTACCTTTGACGCCGTCCAGATGCCTCTGAATGTTCTGGACCCGCATTATCACAGCTTCGCGAAAGAGGTGGTTCCCGTCTGCGTGAAACACGGCATCGGGGTTCTGGGCATGAAGCCGCTGGCGGACGGAGCCATTCCACGCAACAATGTGCTTCCGGCCATCGATTGCCTGCACTACGCCATGAATCTTCCGACATCCGTGGTGATCAACGGCTGCGAAACTTTGGAACGCCTGAACCAGGGACTCGAAGCGGTTCGCACCTTCAAGCCTATGAGCGAAAGCCAGGTGGCCGCACTGCTGGACATAACCGCAAAAGCCGCCGCCAATGGAGGGCTGGAACCCTTCAAGACCTCGCACCAGTACGACGGCACCTATCAGAACCCCCAATGGCTTGGCTAGCGGACATTTCCAAAGGAGGGAAACTTATGAAACTGAGAGTAAGTTTGGGCATCATGGTCCTCTGTGCACTGACAGTTTCGCTGCCGGCCCTTCCCCAGAAGCATCCTTCAATCGATCCTGCCGCGCATGAAACAAATGCAAAACAGCTCCATTCGCTTCTCGACCGTGAGGGAAAGGTTCTGATCCTCGACGTGCGCACCCCCCAGGAATACGACAGGGGCCACGTGCCCGAAGCCGTGAACGTCCCAATCGATGCCCTCGGCCGGAAGATCAAACAGATGCAGGTATCAAAAACCACGACGATCGTCACCATGTGCGACCATGGAGGACGCAGTTCGCGGGCCGCCTTGGAGCTTCAAAAAATGGGCTATCATGCCACGTCCTTCTGCCGGATTGACTCCTGGCGAAATGACGGTTATAAAACCACAAAGGGAAACGCAAAGTCAGGCGCCGAATAATAGCTGACGCTATAACCCATGCCCTCTGTCACCGGTCCGGGGCCGGCCATCTGAAGCAAGGCATCATGCAATGCCGCAAAGGGCTGTATCCCAAAGCCAACTTCAGGCAAGCCATTGAAAATTAAGGAAGCTTTTGTCGAATTCCCTAACGCACGCGGCAAATTGTTGCGCGGCATGCTCCACCGGCCGGCCGGCACGCGAGGCGGAGCGCCGGGAGTCATCTTTTTCCACGGCTTCACGGGCGACCGCATGGAATCGCATTGGATCTTTATCAAGTGCGCCCGCGTCCTGGCACGCGAGGGGATTGCCAGCCTGCGATTTGATTTCTTTGGGTCCGGCGAATCCGAAGGGTCTTTTCACGAAGCCACCCTGCAAAGCGAAATTGCAGACGCCCGGGCCGCCATCCGCTTCATGCAGCGCCAGAAGGGAATCGATCCGGCCAGGCTGGGGCTTTGCGGCCTCTCACTGGGAGGATGCGTGGCGGCCTGTGTCGCATCAGCAAAGGCCCAGGCTTTGGTCTTGTGGAGCGCCGTGGCGCATCCCGCCATCCTCCAGCAGCTGTCCAAGAAACTGGGGAAACCCATCGCCCAACCATGCGGACGCTTTTGAATACGACGCGCGTGAAATCTCCGCGCGATTTCTGAAGGATGCCGCGAAGGTCAATCCACTCACCGCCATCGGCCGGTTCACAAAACCAACCCGGATCATTCATCCCGGCAAGGACGAGACCGTGCCCCGTTCCCACGCGGCGGATTTTCTGCAAGCCTCGGGAGCCAGAATCAAGCAGAAGGTCATCATCCCCGGCGCGGACCACACCTTCACCTCCATCGCCTGGGAGTCTGACGGTCATCGGGCTGACCGTGGAGTGGTTTCGGCGTTACCTGTAGGGGTCTGATTCAATCGACATTGCGATCGTTGCAAGCGGGACTGGAATCCAGTTCTCTTCCGGACGGGTTCACTTTTCCTCCGGCCAATGGAAGATCTTCTGGAACATTTCCTTCCCGCCGGCCACTGCCGCCACCACCACCAGCACTCCCAGGGTGGCAAAGCTGACGGTAAAACCCACAATCACAACCTGCCGTGCGAAATCGAGCACCGTCAGCGCCATGGCGCTAAAGAACATGACCAGCGCACCTTTGACGAACCGGGCGATCAGCGACGCTCGCGGAATCCCTTCCCGCAGCACCGCCATGTGGACCACCACGGAGATCCGGTTGGAAAGAAAAAGTCCCATCCCGAAAATAACAACACACCCCACGACTCGCGGCAGGAAGAAAATGGTATGTTCCAGAAGGCTCGAAAGGACTGTCAGTTTCAGCGTTGCCAGAGCCCCGTAAATAAACACGATGAACACCGCGATGAACACCAGGTTTCCGACGTAGTTGAACAGGGCATCCCGCACGTCCGCTTTCGACAGCGTCTTCCGCCAGCGCATTCGCGGCAGGTATTGGTGAACGCGAAAAATCATGCACAACTGGATGACGATCCGTTTGGACAGCCAGGCGAAGAACCAACCCGCCAGCAGCAGGAGCAGTGACGCGACGATTCGCGGCAGGTAGTTGAGAATTTCAAGGATCAGCTGATCGACGAGATTAGAGATCATCTGTTTCACGCTTCGGCCTCCTCATGGCCAGCCTTGAAGAGAGATGCGACGAAGGACGGCCTTTCTTCGTACTCCTTCACCCACAGCACCGCGCACGGAGCGCCTTCAGTAATTTCGCGGGTCAGCGACTTGCCCAGCAGAAGCTGCAGGAAATCTCCCGTCCGGGCCCCCATCAGGATCAGGTCTGCTTCCCTGGCTTCTCTCAAAATTGCCCGCAGCACATCCGTTTCGCGGATCGCCTCCACTTCCGCCTCCAGGGCATTTTCCCGCACCAGTCTCGCGAATCGCCTGCAGTTTTTCGCCGCGCTCGGCGGGAGTAACGTCCGGCTCAAAAACCACGGCGATCTTGATGGAGCAGTTGTAGTAATCCTTGAACGCCCGCGCCATTTCCACGGCGAGACGGGTGTGAATATCCGAGCCAAAGGGAATCAGAATCCGGCGAATGCCTTCCTTTGGGAAGATGCCGTGGAGTACCGCGGTTTCCGTGGGAGAATTCTGGACCACGGTGTCAACCGCCGTGGTGAAGAACCTCTCAAAAAACGTCGGCTGCTTCTCTCTCACCTGCACAATCAGGTTGCACTCTTCCTCTTGCGCCGTATCCACGATGCCCTGGGAAATCTTGTGGGAGACGCGCACAATCGAGCGGACCGGAATGCCGCGCTCGATAGCCATCCAGCAGGCTTCATCCAGCAGTTCCTGAGAGGCTGCAGATTCGCCCAGGCCGGCTCGCAAAGGTTCGCTTTCATCCACTTCGACGACGTGCAGGAAGATGACTTCAGCGTTGTGCTTCTTGGCCATCACAAAAGCCGCTTCGGCAAGGCTGGCCAGGCTTTCCTTGTCAGCAACGCAGGCCAGCACCCGGTATTCCTTGCGTTCCAGGCGTTCGAGCGCCCGCACCTTGCGTTCGTGCTCCACCTCGCGGGAGGCCGAATAGAACCTGTAAACAAGCAGGCCGGCGGCTATCCAGGCGGCCGTCACCACCCAGGCCTTCACACTATAGGTAAACATATAAAGCGCCAGGCCTAAATTGCAGACAATCCCCACAATCGACAGATATGGAAACAGTGGGACAAAAAATCCCCGGTCGAGTTCCGGCCGCTTCTTGCGCAGGCTGATCAAGCGCCAGATTCACCTGCAGAAAGATCAGCAGAAACATCACGTCCGAGGCTGTGGCTACGTCCTCAATGGGAAGGGAAACCGCCATGAAAATAACAATCAGGACAGAGAGCAAAATCGCCCAGTAAGGCGTGTTTTTCTTGGCGTGAAGCCGGCTGAAGAAGCCGGGGAAGTTCCGGTCTCTCCCCATGGCGAAAGCGACGCGCGAAGAAGAATAGACCGTGGCGTTCAGGGCCGACATGGTGGAAATCAGGCCGGCCACCAGCACCATCAACGCGCCGCCCCGGAAGAAGTGCCGCGCCACTTCCACAAGGGCAATTTCCTTCTGTGCGCCCAGATAGTCCCATGGCGTCATGCCCTGAGGCGGATGAACCGCGCCCAGGGCGACAAAGGCAACCAGCAGGTAGATAGGAACCACAATGATGAGCGAATAGAAGACGGCACGGGGAATGTTCCGCTTGGGGTCTTTGATTTCCTCGGAGCTTTGGGAAATGATTTCGTATCCTTCAAAAGCGATGAACGTCAGGCCCATGGCCTTGATCACTCCACTCCATCCGTGAGGCATAAAGGGCTGGAATCCGGAGGCCTCCCAATGCGGCTGGTGGAAAACAAATTCGATGCCGAAGGCAATAAAAATCAAAAGGATCACAACTTTGGTGCCAGTGACGATGTTACCCACTTTGCCGGTCTCAGAAGCACCCCGAAAATTCACATAGGCAAACAGAATGGCAACTAGCGCTGCCAGGAGTCTTTTGAGGAGAGAGAAATGCCAGATGGGGCACCTGGTAGCCCATCTCGTTCAAAACATATCCAAAATACGCTCCGAACCCTATGGCGTAAACGGCGCAGGCCACGGCATGAGCAAACCAGCTCATCCATCCGGAAAGAAAGCCGTTCCAGCGCGGCAAGCCTTCCTTGCACCACAAATAGCCGCCTCCGGCATCGTGGTAGCACGACCCCAACTCAGCGTAGGACATCGCCGTGAACAGCGTGACCACGCCATTCAAGCGCAAAAGCCAGAATCAGCGCCGGCCCGGCCACTCCGGCCGCAATACCGGTCAGAACAAAGATCCCTGCCCCGATCATGGCGCCCACGCCGATCAGGGTGGCATCCAGCAGGGTCATTTCCCGGCTCAGCCGGACTTCGGTCTGAAACTTGTTCGCCATGGAAGATCACTCTGGCCGAAGAGGGTCGTTGGGTTTGTTCCGCATCGCACCCAGTTCGGCTTCGGTCGATTCCAGCATCTGGCTGAGGGTGTTTCGCTTCTCCCGCGCGCTCTTCTGCCAGAGCATACCAGATTGCCAGGCCAGGTCCTGGCCGCCGGGAATAAACGGCAGGCCGCTCGACTGGCATTTTCAGCAATCCGCTCGAAAATTCTGCCACAACACGCCGTTGTATGCAAAAGCTCTGATGAGATTTAGTCCATGGGCCGATTGTCTGGCCGGGTGATGCAGATGCTCCGATTCGTTCCCAGCGTCCCGTTGGGAACCATCCCGTAAAGAAGATGCTGCCTGGGGGAAGCAATCTCGTCATAAAAGGCGTAGGCTGTAGAAGGAGAGGAGTGGCGATGCGAAAACGAATTATGACCCCAGTGACTCGAGACGCCGCGCATGCGGATCAGGATTGGCTGAATTTGGAGCAACTGGCTCAGGTGGAAGTTACCTCAGAGGATCCTGCGTATCCGCTGGAATCAGCGCTCGTGCCAGGCGCAGAAGGAAGCTGGCGCGCTGCCGAGCTCTGGCAAGCAGACCCTCAGGCTCATTTTCGATCAAGCGCAGCGGCTGGAACGGGTCCGGCTGGTTTTTGAAGACCACGAATGGGAGCGGACACAGGAGTTCACCTTGCGCTGGTCCCCTGATGGCGGGAAGTCCTGGCATGAAATCGTCCGTCAGCAATGGAACTTCAGCCCCACGGGGACGGTCAAAGAAGTCGAGGATTATCACGTCAATCTTTCGGGCGTTACCATTCTCCAGTTGGATATCGAGCCGAACAAGAGCGGAGGGGAGGCCCGCGCGTCACTTGAGGAACTGCGCCTGGCCTGACTTCACCGCGGCATAAGGCCGGCGATCATCGTGCAGATCCCTGGGAATCCATACCCGCTCGAAAACCAATCGGGTTCTTGCCGGCTGGGCCACACATGTTTTTCGAACCTTTTGGCCTTCCTTGAAGACCGGAGTCTGCTCCGGCTGGCCGCCTGATTTCAACAAGTCCCGCGTTCCCGATATAATGCCCTTGTCAGAGGTTGAAGGGGTCAGAATAAAGTGTTGGGGCACCGCAAGAAAAGCTGGATTCTGGCGCTGGCCATCGTGTTGGCCGCTGCGGCCTGGCGTTGGCATCCCTCGGCTGGCATCATCAAACAAGGAGTTATGTCCATGACAGACGCTGGGGCGCACCAGGGTTCGAACCGCTACACCAACCATCTCATCCATGAGAGCAGTCCCTATCTGCTGATGCACGCCCACAATCCCGTGGACTGGTATCCCTGGGGGCAGGAAGCCTTTGATCTGGCCAGACGCGAGAACAAGCCCATCTTTCTTTCCGTCGGCTACTCCACCTGCCACTGGTGCCACGTGATGGAGCGCGAATCATTCACCAACCCCGAAATTGCGCGCCTCATGAACGAAAACTTTGTGAACATCAAAGTCGACCGTGAAGAGCGCCCGGACGTCGACAAGGTCTACATGACCTTCGTGCAGGCCACCACCGGCAGCGGCGGCTGGCCCATGTCGGTTTTCCTCACGCCGGACCTCAAGCCCTTTTTTGGCGGCACCTACTGGCCGCCCGTTGACCGCTATGGCCGCCCGGGCTTCAGCACCGTCCTCGAACGGGTCTCTGGCGCGTGGAAGAAAGACAGAGCGCGGATTGAACAATCCGCCGACGACGTGGTCGAGCAGCTTGAAAAGTCCGTCAACGCCGCCACGCCTGAAAAAACCAGCCTGACCGACGCAACCCTCGGCCGCGCCTGGCAGCAGATCAAGTCCGGATACGATCCCGAAAACGGCGGGTTTGGCGGCGCACCCAAGTTTCCCCGCCCCGTGGTTTTCAACTTCCTTCTGCGCTATTACGCCCGAACGGGCGACCAGGCCGCGCTCCAGATGACGCTCCACACCCTGCACGCCATGGCGGACGGCGGCATTCACGATCACCTGGGCGGCGGGTTCCACCGCTACTCGGTGGATGCGAAGTGGCATGTGCCGCACTTTGAAAAGATGCTTTATGACCAGGCACAGCTGGCCATCGCCTATCTTCAGGCTTACCAGATTACCCACGATCCCTTTTACGCCGGGACCGTGCGCGACATTCTGGATTACGTCCTGCGCGACATGCACAGCACCCATGGCGGCTTTTTCAGCGCTGAAGACGCCGACAGCCAGATTGAAAAGGGCAAGCCGGAACACGGCGAGGGAGCTTTTTACCTGTGGACCGATGCCCAGATCCAGGACGTTCTCGGTAAGGATGTCGCGCAGATTTTTGATTACACCTACGACGTCAAGCCCGATGGCAACGTCGCCGCGCAGAACGATCCCCAGGGAGAATTTACGGGAAAGAACATCCTCCAGATGTCTTATTCCGTGGACGAAACCGCCAGGCATTTTGGCAAATCATCTGATGATGTCCGCGCCGCTCTTGCCCAGGCCCGCAGCAAGCTGCTCGCGGCCCGCGACCAGCGCCCGCGGCCGCCGCTGGACGACAAGGTGCTGACTTCCTGGAACGGACTGATGATTTCCGCCTTCGCGCGCGCCGGGCAGGTTCTCAATGAGCCCGCCTACATCCAAACTGCCCGGGGCGCCGCGGACTTTATCCAGTCCAAACTTTACGACTCGCAAAATGGCACGCTGATGCACCGCTATCGTGAAGGCGATGTGGGCATCAACGGCTTTCTCGAAGACTACTCGGGCCTCATCCAGGGATTGCTCGATCTCTACGAGGCCTCGTTCCGCGTCCCCGATCTCGCCTGGGCCATCCGCCTGCAGGAAACCCAGGACCGGCTCTTCTGGGACGACAAAAGCGGCGGCTACTTCCAGACGCCGCCGGGGGACAAGTCCATCCTGGTGCGAATTCGCGACGCCTACGACGGCGCCGAACCCTCTGCCAATTCCGTCGCCGCTATGAACCTGCTGCGCCTTGCGGAAATGGCCAACCGCCCCGCCTGGCGCGAAAAAGCCGATCAGGTCTTCGGCGCCTTCAGCCGCCAGATCGAGCACGCGCCGGAAACCCTGCCCCAGATGATTTCCGCCGTGGACTTTGCGCTCTCAAAGCCACGGCAGGTCGTCATCGCCGGCGACCGCGCACGGCAGGATACGCAGGCGCTGCTCCGCGTGGTCAACCATCGCTATCTCCCCAACAAGGTCCTTTTTGTTGTGGGCGACGCGGACAGCCGGCAGCTTGCGGGCTGGCTTCCCTTCATCGAGGGGATGCACCCCATCGACGGCAAAGCCACCGCCTACGTCTGCGAGAACTACACCTGCAAGCTTCCCACCACGGACCCCCGGCGCGTGGCAGCGCTGCTCGGCGAAATCCGCAAGGAATACGCCCGCAAGATGGAATACCTGGACCGGGTCTGGGATGGCAGCACGGGCGAGGTGCACGCGGGCTACTGGCTGTGCGAGGTGACAGGGGTGGAGGTGCGATCGAGCGAGATCGTGCCCCTGTACCAGAAACTCTACTCGAGCGAGGCTCCCGACTATGGCAGCGAGAACCTGCAGTTGCTGGCGGCGGTGGACTGGGTGGGCACGTCGGTGGGCTGGCGGGGCATCTGGGTGATGGACCGCGGCGGGGACCGGCGAAGCCTGCTGGAGGCGCTGCTGGAGCGGCAATTGCGCTTCGTCATTCGCTCCACCGGCCGGCGCACGGTGATCGACCGCCGGCGGCTGAAGGGCACGGTGGCGGAGGTGGCCGGACGCTGTCGGCTGCCTCATGCGGCCAAGGTGATCCGGATCGAAGAAGGCCATGAGAAAGTTCATCAACTGCGCTACGGCGCCGAGACGGTCCGCCTGCCGGGCCAGGACGAGCCGCTGTTGCTGGTGGTGGTCGCCGGGTTCGGGTCGAAGCCCCTGATGCTGCTCACCAACCTGGCCAGCCGAGCGCGGGACTCGGAATCGCTATGGAAAATCGTCGAAATCTATCTCGCCCGCTGGAAAATTGAGGAAACTCTGCGCTTCCTCAAGCAAAGCTATCACCTTGAAGATCTGCGGGTTCTCAGCTACCGGCGCTTGCAGAACCTGGCTGTGCTGGTCCTGGCCGCCGCTTACTTCGCCACCACCTTCCTGGGACAGAAAATGAAGCTCAAACTGCTGTGCGAAAAGCTGCTGATCATTTCCCGCCGCTTCTTCGGCATCCCGCCCTTCCGCTTCTATGCCCTGGCTGACGCCATCCGCCACGTCCTCTCCCATAGCCCGCCCCCGGCTAGCCCTCCACCCCCCCAACAGTGGCCTTTACAACTCTTCCTCGCATGGCACGGTTAAAAAAATGAGGAAAGTCCTGGAAGAAAAACCTTGACAAATGTGGCCTAGTGTGATAGCCTTTAGCGTGGATGGGCGGTTGCGGCAGCGACTATATCCAGTCTGGATGGACTCTTAATATGACCGTAATCCACTGAAAACAATGAGTCGCCGGTTTGGCCATGAAAATGTGGGACAAAAAAACACGTTTTTTAAAAAACGAACCCGAGAAGTTATTGATAACAAAGGATCGGTACCAAAAAACGAACCCAAACGAACCCAAAAACGAAGCCGGGAAGTTGTTGAAAACACGTTCCTGTGGAAAAAACGAACCTAAAAACGAACCGGGCCTTGTTGTTGAAAAAACAGGAACTCTAAAAATTGCACCAGAGGAGCCAAGGCTGACAATTCCCTCCCTGTAAAGCCCGAACCCCACAAAGCAAAATCCCCGCACTCCTGCCGGTTGAAGCTATCCCGTGCTGCATGCGCCCGAAGGAAACGCCGCTGCCGGAGCCATTGCAGGCCGGGCTGCGCGGTGCTATTCTTCTCTGTCCTTTCCGGATTCGGGTTCAACCCCGCCTGCGACGATGCTTGCTTGTCGCTCACTCTTGGTACGCAGAGGACCCAACAGTGTCTGCTCTCAAAAGCCGATTCAACAGAGGCCATCTTTTCCGCCTGGCGGTTCTTTGCCTGCTGGTGCTGGTGGCGGGCGCGCCTCTTGCCCGGGCGACCCGGTGGGAGACTCTCTTCACCGCGCAGGACGTTCGCGACCGTCTCGCGACTCCCGCCGGGCGTGAACAGGCGCTGGGGTTCTGCCGCCGCATGGGAATCTCCAAGGTTTACATTGAAGTTTTCCGCGACGGCTATCAGGCTGACGCCGCAACGCTCAAGGCTTCGCGAGACTTTTTCCGCCACGCCGGTCTGCAGGTTTCCGGCTGCGTCACCACCACCGGACTCGGCAAGCCTTCAACCGGATGGAATATTGCGGCCTGCTACACCAACCGCCGCAACCAGCAGCATCTTGCGGAAATCTTCCGCTATGCCGCCGGCCTGTTCAACGAGATCATGATTGACGATTTCTTCTTTACTGACTGCGAATGCTCGGAGTGCGCGGCAGCGAAGGGCTCCATGAGCTGGAAGCAGTATCGCGACAAGCTGATGGTTGAGATGAGCCGCAAGAACGTGCTGGGGGCGGCGCGGGCCGTCAATCCCAAGGTCCAGATCATCCTGAAATTCCCCCAGTGGTATGACAATTTCCAGAACCGCGGCTATGTGGCGGACAAAGAATCGGCGCTCTATGACCGCATCTGGGTGGGCACCGAACTCCGCGACCCGAGTTCCAGCCAGTGGGGCCACACGCAGGAATATCGCGGATTCTTCCTTTACCGCTGGCTTGCCGATGTTGCCGGAGCAAAGGAAGGCGGCGGCTGGTTTGATCCTTATGGAACCGACCCCACCTTCTACCTGGACCAGGCCTACGTGACCGTCCTGGCCGGGGCGCCGGAGGTCATGCTGTTCCACTACGGTGAACTTGATTCCGATAAGTACCGCCCTCAGGCTGAGGCCCTGGCCGACCACCGCCTGCAACTCGACAGTTTGGCAGAGCTTGCGGGGGACTGGGACGGTATTCCGGCTTACAAGCCTGCCAACAGCGATCCGGGCAACGAACCCTATATTTTTGACCAGATTGGCATGCTGGGCATTCCGCTGCTGCCTACGGCACACTTCCCCGCAGAGGCTAAGGCGGCGCTGTTCACGGCCCACGCGCTGGACGATACGGACTTTGTCGCGGAACTCGATAAATTTCTGCAAGGCGGCGGGACAGCCTTCGTGAGTGAATCGCTGGCCCATCGGTTGAACGCTGATCCTCGCCTGGCGCCCGACAACAAAGTCGCTCTGGGGAAGGACCAGCTTCTGAAGCGGGTTTCTGAGGGCAGCGGGCGGATCATCGTTTTCTCAGACCAGTTGCCGCGGCTGGCCTACGTCACCACGGAAGACCAGATCACCCAACTCGATCCGAAAACCCGCGCGGCGCTCAGGAAGCTGCGGGCCGCAGTGGCGGAGTTTGTGCCCACGTCGCTCGACGCTCCGCCGCGGGTCGCTGTCTTCCCGATGCACAACCGGGTTGGCATTGCCAACTTTACGGAGCTGCCGGTGACCTGCCACCTGACCGGCCTGGGAGGCATGGAAACAAAATACATGGAATTGTTTGGAACCTCCGCCGCCCGCGTCACAAGCAATGGGACCACTCTGTACCTGCCGCCGCACGGCGTGATGGTGGTGCGGTGAAAAAAACCGAACGCCGGGCGTTGCAGGATAAAATCAACAGATTATCGGAGCGCAGCCCGCGAGGCCGGCGATGGCCAGGAACCGCGGCGGCTATTCTGGTTCTTGCCCTGGGCATGGGAGCGGCGCCCAGCTTGCTCCAGGCCCAACAGGTCCAGGCGAATCCCCGTGCGGTATTGAACCCTCAGATGCAGGCGCAACCGGCCAGGCTTGCCACGAAAACTCATCGTTTCTTTGACAGGACCAACCTGATGCTGTTTGCGGGAGTGGCGGCGGTGCGAACGCTGGATTACACTTCGACGCAGCACTTCCGCCGACTGGGCAACAAAGAGGTTTTGCTGACCAACAGAATTGTGGACAACAAACCGCTTTTTGCCGGCATTGAGGTTGCGGGGGCGGCGCTCTCCGTCGGAGCCGCCTACTGGCTGCACCGGACAGGACACCACAAACTGGAAAGGTGGGTTTCTATCGTCCACATTGGAGTAGGGACATTTGGCGATGCTCATAATTATTCGCTCGGGCCGGCGCATTAAAGCAAAGGGCGCCGCAGTTTGAGGCGCGTAGCGGCGGGTTGATCTCGCCACGCGGCGGGAAAATGCCCTCGATGGGTCAAGCGGAGCCTCGGCCGTTCAGTTTGCGCAATTGCAAGCATATGAAAGGTTCGATTAAAATATTAGGCTGGCACGGATGGCTCGAAGGGTTAACCCTGCCACCGGAACCCCACGGCGCGTGAAATCCTTGACTACACACAACAATCGCAAGGTCCGTTACTCCCGCTGGCTCACACTTGTTGTCACCATCGGAATGCTTCTGCTGTGGGCTCCCCGCCTTGGCCGGAGCGAGAACTTTGTCTTTTATTTCCCCAAGTCTCATTCCATTCTTCCAATCCGAAATTACGGCAACGTCCAGTATCTCCCCGTCCTCCGGCTTCTGAACCTTTTTGGCCAGGTCGGCGGGCTGAAAAGCAGGCGGAAGTCACTGGAGGTGTGGTTTCACAGTACGCAAATCCGGCTGCGCCAGGACAATCCCAACGTCAGGCTGAACAATGCCCGGCTCAAGCTGTCTCAGCCGACGCGTTTTCTATCCGGAGAGTGGATGGTGCCGGTCGATTTTGTGACCACCGTTCTGCCCACGCTCATCAATCAGACCGTGGAATACCAGCGGGGCGAGAACCGGATTTTTGTGGGCGGAATCAAGCCGAATTCTTTCACCCTCCACCTGTCACCGCTTCAGGATGGAGCCCAGCTCACTTTTCAGTTTTCCGATCCGGTCAATCTGCACACGGCGGCACAGAATGGGAAATGGATTCTCTATCTTGGCAACAGTCCCATCGAACCCATCGAGTCCAATTTCCAGTTCCACAACCCCTACGTCGCGCAGGTGAGGTTTGACGATCAGGATGGCCAGCCCAAGTTGATCTTCACTCCCGCGGCAGCAGGTTTTGACTTCTATCCCAAACTCGGAGAAGGCAGAAAAATCCTCGTGGCCAACATCATGAAGCCCGGGGCACCAACGGCAAGCCAGATCCCGGCGCTGCCAGCGCCGGAGGCGCCGGCACGTCCCGCTCAAACCGCCCCTCCGGTGGCAATCCCCAACCAGGTGGTAACCCCCATGGCGGGCCCAAACCTTTCTTTGCCTGCCGTGGTGCTGGACGCGGGACACGGAGGGACCGACACGGGAGCGCAGGGTAAGGGCGGACTGTTGGAAAAGAACCTGACAGCACAATTGGCAGACCGGGTGCAAAAAGCGCTCCAGGCGACCGGCAAGTACAGGGTGGTTCTCACGCGGAACGGCGACGTGAATGTGGGTTTTGACCAGAGGGCGGCGGAAGCCAACATCGCCCACCCCATCGCCTTTATTTCCTTCCACGCGGGCGAGCTTGGACCCTCAAATCCACGCGTAGTGGTCTATAGTTACCGACCCTCGTCGCCGTTGGCCATGGCCACCGACTCGGACTCGAAGCCCCTTTTCGTGAATTGGAACAAGGTCCAGCTCCGCTATATGGATCAGAGTATTCGGCTTGCTCACAGCCTCCAGCAGGACCTGCAAAGAACCACAAAGGTAGCTTCGACTCCGCCCATGGAAGTTCCATTGAGGGTTCTGCAGAGCATTGCCGCTCCTGCCGTTGCTATTGAAGTCGGAAGCCTCACTCCCGGCAGCAATTCCGCTGCGCTCACCAACACCTCCTTCCAGCAGGGAATTGCTGCCGCGGTTGTTGAGGCCATGGCAAGCTTACAAGGGGGACAACAGTAACCATGTCTCGCCGTGCACTCATCCTGACCCTTGTCGTTTCCGTCGTCCTGGGGGTGGGGATTTATTACCTGATGACACTGCGGCGCCACATTGCCCCGACCACCGAGAGCACGTTGCGGTCAGAGCAGACAGCGCGAACGCAGTTAAATGAAGCGGCCCTGCAGCAATCCGGGGGGCAGGTCCAGGTTATTACGCTCTATTTTCCTTCCTATGCGGGCGGAAACCTGCTGCCTGAAACACGCTCCCTGACGCTCTCATCGGACAACATCAAAGTCATCCGGCAAATTCTGCTGGCTCTCATCGAAGGTTCGCACCAGGGGCACGGCACAGCCTTGTCGCCTTCCACAACCATCAGGGCCGTTTTCCTCGCGCCGGATGGGACTGCCATTGTCGACCTCTCTCAGGAGGCGCTGGCGGACTTTCAGCCGGGAATCGAAAGTGAAAGCCTGGCCATCTACTCGATTGTGGACTCGCTGTGCGCCAACATTACCCAGGTAAAGGAAGTGAAATTCCTTGTTCAGGGCCAGGAAGTTCAAACC
This sequence comes from uncultured Acidobacteriota bacterium, assembly GCA_963783155.1. Lineage (GTDB taxonomy): Bacteria > Acidobacteriota > Terriglobia > UBA7540 > UBA7540 > SCRD01. The sequence continues at coordinate 96,903 of CAWANC010000025.1, forward strand.
CTGGACGGACATATTGACCTGACCGGAAGTTTCGCTCCTGAGCCGTCTCTGATTGCTCAAACACATTAAAACAGGAGAAATCATGTCTTCAACACCCAAGATGCTTTCGGGCCTGCTCTATTCCAACGGAAAGCTCGTGCGCGCCGGCCACCGCAAAGCGTCCGAGATCCGCCCGGTCGAAATCACTCCGGACTTCATTTCCAGCGCCGAGGGATCCGCGCTGATTCGCCTGGGCGAAACCCGGGTGATTTGCACGGCCTCGGTGGAATCAGGAGTGCCCGCTTTCCTGAAAGGAACCGGCAAGGGCTGGATCTCAAGTGAATACGCCATGATCCCCCGCGCCACGGATACGCGCACGCCCCGCGAAGTAACTCGCGGCCGGCCCGGCGGCCGGACCATGGAAATCCAGCGGCTGATTGGCCGGTCATTGCGCGCCATTATGAACCTGGAAAAGCTGGGTGAAAGGACCGTCTGGATTGATTGTGACGTCATTCGCGCAGATGGCGGCACACGCACCGCATCCATCACCGGCGCCATGGTCGCCCTTGCACTTGCGCTCAAGAAGCTCAAGGACCGGAAAGTAATCCCTGAAATTCCTTTGAACGACTTTGTTGCCGCCATCAGCGTGGGGATCATCGGCAAAGAAACACTTCTCGACCTCGATTACTCTGAGGATTCAAGCGCCGAAGTCGATATGAATGTTGTGATGACCGGCGCGGGCCGTTTTGTGGAACTCCAGGCGACCGCGGAAGGACAGCCCTTCGGCAACGACGATCTGGCCGGGCTGATTGAACTGGCGCGGCCGGCCATCCAGAAACTGATTGAAATACAGAAGGCGATTGCAAACCTCGGCCTGCCGGCTTCGGGGGTCTGATGCGATCTTCCACTGACGGCGGACCCGGCGATGCTCAACAGCCACGTGTCCAAAGGAACTCTGAACAGGCGAGGCAACCCAAAATCAACGCTTTTTCACATTCCAGCTCAGTGATGCTCACCGTTTATCTTGCCTCAACAAACCCCGGGAAGCTGCGGGAATTCAGGCACGCTGCCGAGGTCCGCGGGATGGAAGTGGAGCTTCTTCCCGGCATCGAGAACCTGCCTGTCTGCGTCGAGGACGGAGATACCTTTGAAGAAAACGCCTGCAAAAAGGCGCTCTACTACAGCCAGTGGACAGACGGAATGGTCTTCGCCGACGATTCCGGCATCTCGGTGGATGCGCTGCGGTCCGGGCCCGGAGTTTATTCCGCCCGTTACGCAGGACCCGAAGCCGATGACGAAGCCAACAACCGGAAACTTCTCCGGGAGTTGGCCTGCGTCCCACCCCCGGACCGGACGGCGCACTATGCCTGCGTCATCGCCCTCGCACAGCGTGGAGAGATCCTGACGGTCGTTGAAGGCCGGGCTGATGGGCTGATCCAGGATGAACCTGAGGGAACGGGAGGATTTGGCTACGACCCTTATTTCTTTTATCCCCCGCTGAACAGGACGTTTGCTCAACTGAGCATGGAGGAGAAATTCGAGGTTTCGCATCGTGGCGAGGCATTCAGAAGGCTGCTCGACTACCTCCAGACGAGGGCTGGTGGAAAGTAACCAGTCCGGCAAAACCAGGCGCCAGACCGCTGTGGCAGACCTGAGCCCACTCGGGAGGCGACCCACACAATCAGCGGCATGCTAACCTTATTTTTTTCAGTCATTTGAGGACAACGCCCGCCGGGTATTCCGTTTCTGGCCTCGGGCCCCCCCAATGGCTCCATGATCCAGCTTCAACGAACCTGTTCTTGTAGCATCCCGGCGGTAACCTGGCACGGATCCAACCTGCCCGGTCACCGGATAAATTTTACAGGGCCTCTTACTTGTTACAGCATTCCCCTGGCTCACTGTGAAATTTACTTATTCATTCCAAAGCACTTGCTGTCTTTGGAGAATTTGGAAGCCAGAATGCAGCAAAGCAGAGCGTATCAACTTAGAACTGCCGGGGAGAAAAACATTATGAATCTAAAAATATTCTCTAGGGTTATGGTCGTGGCACTGGGTCCAATGCTACTGCTTACTACGGGCTGCATCGCCACGAGGAAATACGTTAAGAACACTACAGCGCCGCTCGACTCGCACATCAACAAAGTAGATCAGAAAGTAGACCAGAAGACGGCACAAAATGCCCAGGACATCCGGAGCCTCGACGACAAGACAGAGTCCGGAATTGCGGATGCGCGAAACAGTGCCGAAAAAGCCAATCAGGCAGCCGGGCAGGCTGACCAGCACGCCCAGCAGGCTCGCCAGGTTGGAGAGCAAGGTGTGGCAGAAGCCAATAAGGCGCAGGAAATGGTCGATAACTTTGACAATTATCAGTCGGACCAGCGGGCCACTATTTTGTTTGATTTGAACAAAGCCACGCTGACCGAGACTGATATGCAACGCCTGGATCAACTCGCCCAGAACGTCGGATCCCTGAAGCATTATGTCATTCAGATTCAGGGATACACGGATAAGACGGGCCCCGAGCAATACAACCTGCAACTCAGCCAGAAGAGGGCGAACGCCGTGATCCGCTACCTGACAACCAACGGGAAGATTCCCCTGGTTCGAATCTACAGCATGGGATACGGCGAATCCGATCCTGCGGCACCCAACGCAACCCGAAAAGGACGTGAACTTAACAGGCGGGTTGACCTGACGGTTATGGTTCCCCAGATGCCCACCAGCGCCCGTCAGGGGCCAACTGCGGGACAGTCGTCTGCGAACCTGAATCCGTAAGACCGATCCGATTTCTTACTGCGTCGGGTCCCCTCCATAACGAGCGGATGGTGAAGGCCAAGGTATAAAAGGCCACTTGAGCCTGCCAAAGGCCGGACCATCCGCTCGATTCATACAAGGTCGAAGTCCAAACGAACCCTCTCCCTCTTTGTCAGGCCTCTCTTCTCACCAATTAACCTGAACCACAGGCAATCCGGCCGGGTTCTTAGCCCAATCTGATCCGTGCTATATTGGAAGATTACTTGGAACACTGTGGGTTGGGGCAATCATCTGCAATTCAGACCCGTATATCCGGGATGATGGGGTCGGACTTTTTGGAGGAGGACTTTATACTTTGGCTGATGCAAAAACAGCAGAACCCAAACACGAAGAAAATCGCCGCCAGTATGTGAACTTCGCATATTACAAAGTGGATCCCGCGTGGCGAAGGCTTCCGGAAGAAGAGCGAAAACGCGGCAAGTGCCAGTTTATTGACGTGGTCAAAAGCTATGAACCGGACATGCTGGTCATTCCGTATTCCATGGTTGGGATTCGCGGAGACTGTGACTTCATGTTGTGGCGGATCAGCTACAACCTGATGGATTTTCAGGAGATGACAGCTCGGATGCTGGCGACGGATCTGGGAAAGTATTTGACCACACCGTACTCCTATCTCGCCATGACAAAGCGGTCTACCTACGTCCGTGATCACGTTCATGATGACCAGGAAGGAACGCGCCTTCGGCTGACACCCGGCAAGTTCCGTTACCTGTTTGTCTATCCCTTCGTGAAAACGAGAGCCTGGTACCGGCTGACGCAGCATGCCCGCCAGGGGATGATGAATGAGCACATTGAGATCGGCCACCGATTCCCCACGGTCCGGCTGAACACCACCTATTCGTTCGGCCTGGACGACCAGGAATTCGTGGTGGCCTTTGAGAGCGACAAGCCTGACCATTTTCTGGATCTCGTGATGGAGTTGCGTCACGCCGAGGCCAGCAACTACACGCTGCGCGACACTCCGATTTTCACGTGCATCCACCGTGACCTGCCGGAGATGCTGGACCTGCTCGGCGGCTGATTCGGCGAATCAGAAAAAACTGGGGGAAAAGGATGAAGGCTGGATTCATCGGCTTGGGCAACATGGGGCTTCCCATGGCCCGTAACCTGTTGAAAGCGGGCCATGAGGTCACCGTGTACAACCGCTCCCGCGAGCGCGCGGAAAGCCTGCGTACGGAAGGAGCAACCATCGCAGGCCAGGCCGCCGACGCCTGCGGCAGCGATATCCTGATCACCATGCTGGCCGACGACCCGGCGGTCCGCGCTGTCGTTTTCGACGGGCAGCTAATTCCCAGGCTTGCTTCTGGCGCCGTGCACGTTTCGATGAGTACCATCAGCGTTGCACTGGCCCAGGAACTCACTCGCGCACACGCTGAAGCCGGAAATCAATTTATTTCAGCGCCGGTATTCGGCCGCCCCGAAGCCGCGGAAGCAGCAAAGCTGGCCGTTGTTGCCGCGGGCCCGGCCCAAATGATTGAGCGTTGCCAGCCGCTGTTTGATGCCATGGGGCAACGCACCTTCATCGTGGGAGAAGAACCATCCAACGCCAACACAGTCAAACTGGCCGGCAATTTCCTCATCCTTTCCGTCATTGAGTCTCTGGGTGAAGCCTACGCTCTGCTCCGAAAATCCGGAGTTGAGCCTGAGACATTTCTTGAAGTCATGACCAGCACTCTGTTTGCAGCCCCGGTTTACAAGACCTACGGCAACCTGATCGCTAAGGAACAGTTCCTGCCGGCTGGATTTAAACTTCTCCTGGGACTGAAAGACGTGAGCCTTGTGCTGGCTGCGGCAGCGGACGCCCGGGCGCCCATGCCGGTTGCCAGTCTCGTCCGTGACCATATTCTTGCCGCCATTGCGCGCAATGGCGGGGACCTTGACTGGTCATCGTTTTCGAAAATTTCGGCTGAAAACGCTGGATTGAAGTAGACCCGCTTCCTATAATCAATTTCGAAATCCCTCATCCGCAGTCACGAGAGGTTCATGAAATCCACTGCCCCCAGGAAAGCGAAGCCGGTGAAGAAAACGACCGCCACCAGGAAGAAAGCCGGCTACACGTCACCCCAGCGATTGAAGAAGATCTTCGCGGAACTCGACCGGTTATTCCCAGACGTCAAGTGCGCTCTGACTCACAGCAACGCCTTCCAGCTTCTTGTCGCCACCATCCTCTCAGCCCAATGCACCGACCAGCGCGTCAACAAGGTGGCGCCAGGTCTTTTTAAGAAGTATCGCAGCCCCCGCGATTTCGCCGGGCTGGACCAGAAGGTGCTTGAAGAGGACATCAAATCCACCGGTTTTTTCCGTAACAAATCCAGGAACATCATTGGGGCCGCGAAGAAGATCGTCGAAGATTTTAAAGGCAAGGTGCCTCAAAGCATGGATGAGATGCTGACCCTGCCCGGCGTCGCAAGAAAGACAGCAAATGTTGTGATGGGAACTGCTTTTGGAATTGCTACCGGGGTCGTGGTGGATACTCACGTCTTCCGGATTGCGCACCGGCTGAAACTATCCAGTGGCAAGACACCCGAAAACGTAGAGCGGGATCTGATAGAACTTGTCCCCAAAGACCGCTGGATTACCTTCGGGCATCAAGTTATCTGGTTCGGGCGAAAGATCTGCCAGGCGCGCAAGCCACTGTGCATCGATTGCCCCCTCGAATCCCTCTGCGATGCGCCGGATAAGACCGTCTAGGCGTCTCGCGGAATTACATTCCGCCCCTTTCTGATGTATTAGGAATACGGTGCGCTTTTTGGGGAAGGTGTTCCCTAATGTTGAGTTGCGGGTTTGCCAGGGTCTTTTGCAAACTCCTGGAAACTAATCGACGGCAGCGCAAACGCCACCTGCTCGGCCATGGCCTCAAGGTTTTCAAACTTCTGAACGCCCATCTCTCTAAAAAATTCCACAACATCCAGGACAAGCTTCTCCGGAGCGGATGCGCCGGCGGTGATGCCCACGACGTCCACGCCTTCGAGCCACTCATCCTGAATTTCAGAGACGTTGTCAATCAGATAGGAGCGCGCGCCGGAGGCCTCTGCAACTTCGCGGAGACGTTCGGAATTCGAGCTGTTGTCGGAACCCACCACAAGAACCAGATTCGCCTGCTCTGCGATCAGCTTCACAGCCGCCTGCCGGTTCTGTGTTGCGTAACAGATATCGTCGCTGGAAGGAGTCACTAACCCGGGGAAGCGCCGCTTCAGGACGTCGAGTATTGCCCTGGCATCATCCACGCTGAGAGTCGTTTGCGTGGTGACAGCGACCTTTTCACTGTCTAAGACCTGAACTTGTTCCGCCTGCTCCAGGGTGCTGACCAGTTGAATCCGCCCGGGCAGTTCACCCATCGTCCCGATCACTTCGTCATGGCCCTCGTGGCCAATCAAAATGATCGAGAGGCCGTCCCGGGCAAATCGCTTGACCTCCGCGTGGACCTTGGTCACCAGCGGACATGTGGCATCGATAACGTTCAAATGCTTCTGCCGCGCTTTTTGGAAAACGTCGGGGGAAACACCGTGCGCGCTGACAATCACCAGCGCGCCTTCAGGCACTTCGTCAACCTCATCCACAAAAACCGCCCCCTTCTTCGACAAGGTCTCGATGACGTACCGGTTGTGGACAATCTGCTTTCTGACGTAAACGGGAGGCTGGTAAAGTTCAAGCGCGAGGTTGACCACATCAATCGCGCGCTCAACTCCTGCGCAAAATCCTCTAGGTTTTGCCAGTATCACTTTTCGTGGGGAAGTTCGATCTCTTGGCATGACCCATACATCTAAGAAACACTTAATGATTTATGCTAACAAATACCACGGAGAGCGTCAAAAAAGTATCGTTTTGTGCTTGCACTGCTTAAACCAGTGCCGAACACTCCTTGCAATTCACTATTGCCCCCTGTTAGGTTTGTGAAAGGCTCGCAAGGGATCTTACGGAATAGCAGGGACTTGTAAGGAGGGCTTCATGCGTGGACAAGCTTCGCACCTCGTGCAGTTGGCACTGGGGATTTTCTTAGTGCCTTTGCTTGTTTTGCCGTGGCTCGCAAACACAGTGGCCGGAAGAGAAATCAAATTGCCGCCGCTTCAAGTGCGGGTTAGTGAAAAGGCTCCGGGCTTTGCACTTCCGGCTACGGACGGCGAGACTGTTCGATTGTCGGACTTCAGTGGACACAACGTACTGATTGATTTTTACCGGGGATACTGGTGACCCTATTGCATGGCCGAACTCGGCGAGTTCGTTAAACACCACCAGGAACTTCAGGACCTCGACGTTCGGGTCCTGGCCATCAGCGTTGATCCCATCGAGAAAGTTAGAGAAGCCCGAGCCAAACTGAAAGCTCCCTTCGCGATGTTATCGGATTCGCATGATCGGGTGATGGATCTGTACGGGACCCGTTCGCCCATCTACAAGAATCGTGCGGGAGCACCGATTAATACTCCAACCCTGGTGCTGATTGACAAGAAAGGGACCATCCGCTGGCTGCACCAGGCGGAGGACTACCGAATCCGGGCTCCTGTTTCTGAAGTGCTGAATGAAATTCGCAAACTGGATTAGAGGTCCCCTGTCAGGATGTTGTTAAACGAAACGGCCGGCTGGCGCTGTGTTACGTCACAATATCTTCACCGCCGTCCACGCGGATGACGTTCCCGGTCATCCATTGGGTGCGATCATCCATCAGGGCTGCAACGGCACGGGCAATATCTTCCGGTGTAGTCAGGCGACCACCGGGATTCCGCAGCCTGGCAAACTCAGCCAGCTTCTCAATGCCTGGGATCTTGCTGGAACCGGGCGTTACGGTCACGCCGGCCTGAATGGCATTCGCAGTAATGCCCTGAGGCATCAGCTCAAAGGCAAGCTGCCGGATGTGGGATTCCATCACCGCCTTGGCCGCAGATACCGCTCCGTAATTCGGGATCACGCTGTGGCCGCCGGCGCTTGTCATGCCGTAGATACGGCCGCCGGAGCGCATCATCTTCCGCTGTACCAGTTCCTGAACCCAATAGACAAGATTGTTGCCCATCACATCCACGGTCATTTCCATCTGCGCCTGTGTCAGCTGGCCATTGGAATCCTCAGTGATATAGGGCAACAACGATCCGAAAGCCACGGAATGCGCAAAAACCTTCACGCAATGGTCCCCGCCGCGCTGGGCCCAGTGTTCCTGCATCTTATCCAGAGCCCCGTCGCGTTTATTGGCATCGGCGGCATTCATATTAAAGAACACGGCGTCACGCCCGGCCGCCTTGACCTTTTCCACAATTCCGTCAATGCGCTCCTGTGCCGAACGACGGTCAAAGTGAACACCAAAAATGTCCAGACCGGATTGCGCCAGTTCAAGGCTCAGAGCCTCTCCAAAGCCGCTCGAAGATCCAATAATCAGCGCCCATTGTGCGGGCTCAGCCTGTGTCACCATTTTCTACGGTTCCTCCACTCATTGAGCTTGTTCTTGTTGCTGCTTCTGCGCAACTTCCTGTTCTACAACCCGGGCCATGCGGCGGTTAGCATTTTGCAGCAGCCGGCGGCGGGATACGCAGGGTGTAGTAGCGAATCCTTGGAGTCGACGCGATTGACTTCAACAAAAGTGCAACCAGCCATACCAGACCGCACGCTTTGAGGCAACCTTCGCTACTTTGCCAAACCTTCAATTGTGACGCGGCGGTCCTCACCTTCCAGCAACTCCATATGGATTCTGACTTGCGCGTTTACATCCTGAACCATCAGCTTTTCTCCCCATTCTACGATGACCATGGCCTCCTGCTCCAGCAAATCCTCCAATCCAAGCGTTGCCTGCTCCCGTACGCCCTCCACCCGGTAGAGGTCGGCATGGTAAACTTTGCGTTCTGTTCCGTACTCGTGGACCAGCGTGAATGAAGGGCTTGTAACCTCCTCCTGCCGCGCAACTCCGAGGCCCGAGACAATCCCTTTTACGAGAGTGGTCTTGCCGCTGCCGAGTTCGCCTTCCAGGACCAGCAGGCAGGACTGCGGCAATTGCCGGGCAAGCTTTGCACCAAGTTCAATGGTCTCTTCCGCCGAGTGGGTTACAAATTCCAATCGATTATTCTGGACGCCCGAGGCTCTCTCCTGAAACACCCGATCGTCAGCTCCCTTAAGCAATTCAGCAGTTCAGTTGTCGTTTCAGTTCCAGATACGCCCTGGGCAGTGCTTCAAGGATGTCACCGGCTATCACGGAAGCCTCGCCAAGTTCGCGTGCGGCGATATCACCCGCCAGCCCGTGAAGATAGACGGCTGCTGCGGTAACTTCCGTCGGCAACCGGTCGGGATACTGGGCCAGCAGGGCTGCGGTGATGCCTGTCAGCACATCCCCTGCGCCTCCCGTCGCCATGCCGGGATTGCCGGTCGGGTTCACCCACACCTGGCCTTCAGGCGAAGCGGTCAGTGTCCGGAAGCCTTTCAAAACGAGCTGGACGCCATGTCTTCTTGCAAACTCGCGCGCCACATCCAGTCGATGAGCGACGATTTCCGAAGTCTTTTGACCTGCAATCCGACCCATTTCACCAGGATGGGGCGTCAGCACACGAATTCTCCCGCCCGTCTGAAGCGTCTTAACGCATCCCGCAAACGCGTTCAATCCATCAGCATCCAGCACAACCGGCAGGTCGTAGCGGTTGACAACCTCCCGTACCAGCTCCATCGTTTCAATTTCCCGTCCCAGGCCCGGGCCCACCGCCAACACCGACTTGCCTTCCATCAACCCGTCGAAGAGTCCATCCTTGAGGGCCCGCAGTGAAATCGTGCCGGAATCGGTCTCCGGCAACGGCTCGGTCATAATTTCCATGCTGAGTGAGGCGATAACCGGCAGGGCACTTCCGGGAGTGGCCACTGTAGCCAATCCCGCGCCGGCACGCAACGCGGCTTTTGCCGCCAGCCCCGCAGCGCCCGTTTTCCCAACAGAACCTCCCAGGACAAGCACATGGCCGAAATTGCCCTTGTGGGCCTCGAGTTTGCGCGGCCGGACCAGCCACTCCAGATCGTGCGGCTCAAGAAGGTTGAGAAAAAAGTCCGGATGGGTCTCCAGCGCCTCCGCCGGCGTGCCGATAGCCCTCACTACCCATTCGCCCACCTTTTCACAAGCAGGAGGGAAAACGTGCGCAACCTTCGGAGCTGTAAAAGTTACCGATGCATCCGCCCGCACACACTCACCCATCAGCTCACCGCTGTCGGCGGCCACTCCGGTGGGCAGATCAACCGCGACAACCCTGGCCTTGGGGAATACGCCAGGGATATCCCTGACCACTTCAAGCAGAAATCCGCCCAGCGGTTTGGAGAGCCCGGTTCCCAGGATTGCATCAATCACCAGGGACGCATTGCCCAATTTGCCCTTGAGTTCCTCCCAGGAAGCGTGGTCCGGCACGGTTAAAGGCAAGCCGGTCTTGGCAAGGCGTTTATAGTTGACCTCAGCATCACCTTTCAGACGTTCCGGGTCGGCGAGCAGCAGCACGCGCGGCTCCACGCCCAGTTCACGCAGCATACGCGCCACCACCATGCCGTCGCCGCCGTTGTTTCCCCAGCCGCACAGGATCACAATTTCCTGCGCCTCAAGCGGGGAGAATCGCTGGTGCACAAATTTCAACACGCTGCGACCGGCATTCTCCATCAGCGTCAGGCTGGGCACTCCATAGCGTTCTATTGTAGCCCGGTCGACGTCCTGCATCTGGGCGGCGGTAAGGATCTTCATGCCTTAACACCTGCCAGGGATTCAAGTTGCCTTAAGTTTTGCGAATTACCCATGACGATAAGATAGTCGCCGGCGGTGATCTCCTGGGTCGGATCAGGATTGAAATCCAATTGCCCATCCTGATGGCGGATTGCCAGCACGATGAGGCCAAACCGTTCAGCGAATGTTGGCTCCCTCCAGATTCTTCCCCGCAAGTCTGGAAGTAGTTGCCACCTGAACCTCTTCAATCTCCAGGTTGGTTTCGCTGAGAGAGGATAGCGCCATATCAATGAACCGTTGAACATGAGGGCTGGTCAGCGTGCGTGCCATGCGCTGGCCCGCATAACTGTAAGGAGAAACCACCGTCGTCGCACCGGCCCTGAGCAGCTTGGATTCCGCATCTTCCTCGCTGGCGCGCGCCACAATCGGAATGTGCGGCGCAATGCCGCGCGCTGTAAGCACGATGTAAACGTTCTGCGCGTCGGAAGTAACGGCGCTGGCCAGGGCGCGTGCGGTTTCAATGTGCGCCTTGCGCAAGACGGCCTCGCTTGCGGCGTCGCCAATAATGACCGGGAAACCGCGGTCTTGCGCCCAAACCGCTCGAACCGGGTCGCGCTCAATGATGACCAGCGGGTATTTACGGGCCACAACTTCAGACGTGACGCGCCGCCCCACGCGGCCCATGCCGCACACAATAAAGTGGTCTTTCAGGGCTGAAAGTTCCTTTTCCATGCGGCGCCGTCCGAAAAATGAACCCAACTCAAATTCTACCACCGCCTTTGTGAGGGTTCCAATCGCGAAGCCGACGGTGGCGACACCGAGCAGAATCAGAATAACGTTGAAAATCTCACCCCGGCCGCTCAGCTCATTTTCCGGGCCTGCTCCGATGGTGGAAACCGTCATTAGCGTCGTGTAAAGAGATTTGAACCAGCCCCATCCCTGCACGAAATGGAAACCCGCCGTTCCAATACCGATCAGAGCGATGAGGGCCGCAAAAATCAGGCCGGCGGTTCGGATGCCTTTCACTGTCTCATTCCTCCCGGGGCCGCAAGGACAGCCGGCGCGGGTCGCCGATCCCACTAAACATCGGCCAGGCCCCCACTTCCCTGTAGCAGAAAAACCGTCAACCAGCGGGGCAGCAACTTCAGTTTACTGAACAACCGGTGAACGGACAATGGCGGCAGGGGCCATCAGGCAGGCGTCACCCGGGCAATAATCAGAGTCATATCGTCCTGCGGTTCGCCGCCGCCGGTCCATTCCTCCACGCTCCTGTATATTTCATCCACCAGGGCGGGCAGCGGACCACCCCGGGACCGCTGCACAGCTTCGATCAGGCGGTTTTCGCCAAACTGGTCTTCGAAGTTGTTTTCGCTCTCCGTAAAGCCATCCGTAAAAGCGATCAGAGTGTCTCCAGGCTCCAGCGCAACCTTCGCTTCGCGGTAGGACGCTGGCGAAATCAGTCCCAGGGGCGTGCCCCCTGCGTCCAGGCGATCAACGTTTCCATTCCGGAGAAGGACCGGCGCGGGGTGGCCCGCGTTTGTGTAGACAAGCTGGCGCGTGACCGAATCATAAAGGGCGTAAAAACAGGTCGCATATTTTTCTTCGGGCGTATTTTCAACCATCTGCTGATTCAACACATCGAAGAAGCGGGCCGTCGAGAAGCGCTCAGAATCAGGTTCTCCGTCTGACGAGTCTTTGTAGAGCCGGGTACGAATCAGCGACTGGATGGCGGCCATGATCAGTGCTGCCGAAACTCCTTTGCCGCTGACGTCCCCCAGCACCAATCCGACCCTTTCTTTCCCCACAGGCAGGAAATCGTAATAATCACCGCTGACACCCCGCGCTGGACGGCAGATACCGTAAAGTTCCAGACCTGGCACCTCCGGCGCGGCTGCAGGAAACAATTGTTCCTGGACCTCGCGTGCAAGATGGATGTCATGCTCCAGACGCGTCTTTTCCCGAGACTCGCGCAGAAGGCTCTGCAGCGATTCCGTCATGTCGTCAAAAGCTCCACCCAGTGAACTGAGCTGGTCCCGCGCCGGTATGTTGATCCGGTGGTAAAGGTCGCCCGCCCGGACACGCTCCGTTGCCTCGTACAATCTGTCGACCGTCCCTGTAATCGTCCGCGTCAGCCGGATTCCGGCAATCAGCGAAAGCAGCTCGATCGCAAGGAAAACTACTCCTATCACCAGAAATAAAGTGAGATAGATCCGGGAATATTGACCCAATGTAGCCAGCAAATGGCGACTGAGAATGGACAGCCTGGAAGTCACGTAGACAAAAACGGGCTCAGAAAGGTACTGCCTGGGAGTCGCATCCCACCGGATAACTTTCAACGAAGAGGTCCCGAAAACGTCGATATCCAGAAAACTGGCTGCCGGTGGAAGGTGAAGGGAATTCGAGCGCACGATGACCTGTTCCTGAGGCTCAATGCCCGTGGTTGCAGGCAGACTTTCCGCAAGAGGCTGGATCGGAACGATCTCGCCCACTTTTGCCTCAATAACTCCAAGCGGTCCGATGCCCTGCCCCAACTGGTCCAGCAGTTGCGGGCTGAACGGTTCGGACAAAATCATCGTGATTTTCCCGGCGCGCGTGTCACCCTGGTCGGCGGCCCGCAGAAGCAACCTGCCGCCATCTGCGACAACTCCTGAAAATTCTTCCGATTTGAACCAGGGGGGAATGCCCGGCACCTTGGAAACCGGCTTGCCATCAAGATAAAATGCACGCTCCCGATCGTCCACACGAACCACAATTTCAAGTCCCGGGTAGCTTGTGGCATGCTGGGAAAGCTGCTGCACGTAGAACTGATGTATTTGGTCGAGCAACTGGTCGGGAGTCTGCGCAGGGCTCACGTAGGCTTCGTGGGCCACAATGCGGTTCAACTGCTCCATCTTCTCAACCCGGTTATTGACGTTAAGGGTCACCAGAAATGCGGCAAACTGGCCGTTAGCGATAACGGTACCCAGCCCCACCAGAACCAGGATCAGAACGATAGGAACGACAGCAATAAAGATGTAGGTGACAACCAGCCTTCGGCGAAGGTGCCACAGGACGTGGTGTTTGAAAGCCCCGACCAGCCGGACAACATAGTAGCCGGCAGAAGCGGCCAGTCCGATAAAGAACAACGCCCACAGCAGGCCGGGAGCGCCGCCGGAGATGATGCCTTCCACCCATAAGGCCGCGCCAAACGCAATCAGCCAGGCCGTAAAGCGCGCCATCGGCCGCGCACGGTATTCCCGGATAAGCACTTCAAACACTGAAGCAAGCATTTACCCTCCCGGGCGCGTCAGGCGAGGGAAAATTTGATGTTTCGTTGACGCCACGCAGAAAACAAGGGCTGCGGCGAAAAGACCATCCTTGCAGATTCGCTCTGTTCAAGGCAGCCCTGCCGCATCAGCTTTCCGTCTTCGCAACGGCGGTTGGTGAAGACTATTTCTTCGCCCGGCGAAGGCGACTGTGGCGGCGGCTGTACCCAAAATAGATGACGAACCCAATGGCCATCCAGACGAAGAGACGAATCCAGGTGTCAAGGGGCAGGCCCAGCATCTGCGCCAGGCAGACGAACATCCCCATCGGAGCAACAAACCAGACCGCCGGCGTCCGGAAGGGTCGCCTGATATCAGGACGCATTCGGCGCATCGCCATTACCGATCCGCAAACGATGACAAAAGCCAGCAGGGTCCCAATGCTGACCAGTTCCCCCACAATCCGCAGTGGGATCAGTCCTCCGCCCAGGGCCACCAGGAACCCGACCAGAGCCGTGCTTTTATAAGGCGTGCGGAACCGCGGATGGAGCGTACCGAAAACCTTGGGCAGCAGACCGTCGAATGCCATCGTATAAAAAACACGGGTCTGGCCCAGCATCATCACCAGAATCACCGCCGTTGTCCCCAGGATGGCTCCCAGCTTGACAATCGGCGAGAGCCAGTGCGCGGAAGTGGCGTCAACCGCAACGGCAAGAGGATCTGGAACATTCAGGTTGGTGTAAGACGTGACCCCGGTCAAAACCAGGACAACGCCGATGTAGAGCACAGTGGAAATCGCCAGAGATCCCAGGATGCCGATTGGCATATCGCGCTCCGGGTTGCGCGCTTCCTGCGCAGCCGTCGAGACGGCATCGAAGCCAATATAGGCAAAAAAGATGAGGCCCGCGCCTCGCAAGACGCCGCTCCATCCAAACTCGCCAAAGGTTCCCGTGTTCGCAGGCAGAAAGGGAACCCAGTTGCCTCTGGTAACATAGAGTGCGCACACTCCGATAAACAGCAGCAGCACGCCCACCTTGACAATGACCACCACGTTGTTGAATCTTGCAGATTCCCGGATGCCCAAAATCAGCAAAACAGTGATCACGCAAATAATAAAAAACGCCGGAAGGTTGAAATAGGAGTGGACCATGGTCCCATCGATGTTAATGGCAGGGTCCCAGGGGCTGCGGGCCAGGGACGCCGGGAAAGGAATATGCAGCGTCCTCAGGAAGGAGAGCGTGTACCCGGACCACCCAATGGAAACGGTTGTAGAGCCCACGGCATATTCAAGGATCAGGTCCCAGCCGATAATCCACGCCAGGAACTCGCCGATGGTCGCGTAAGCGTAAGTGTAGGCGCTGCCGGCAATCGGGATCATGGAAGCAAATTCCGAATAGCAGAGGCCCGCAAAGGCGCACCCAATACCGGAAAGGATGACGGAGAGAACCAGCGCCGGCCCCGTGTGCTGCACGGCGACGCCGCTGATGACAAAGATCCCGGCTCCTACGATGGCTCCGATACCCAGAGAGATCAGCGCAACGGGCCCAAGCACGCGTCGCAACCCATGTTCAGAGTCTGCGGATTCCTGTCGCAACTGTTCGATACTCTTCTTGACCCATAAATCAGACATCCCGCCTCCAGATAGTTCTTAACGGTCAGCCGGCAAGCTCCGCCTATGCCAGAGAAAATAGATTGGAATTCCTACAGCGACGATTCCCAGGCCTGCCAGACTCCGCTCCGGCCGGTGCATCAATAAGGCCCACTCAATAAACAAAGCAAGCACGATGTAGAGGATAGGCACAACAGGGTATCCCCATGCACGGTATGGACGCGGAGCGTCCGGACGCGTGCGGCGCAACCGGAAAAGACCAAGGATAGTCAAAATATAGAATAAGAGCACGGCAAAAATAACGTAATCCAGCAATTGGTTGTAGGTTCCGCTCAGCGTCAGCAGGGAGGCCCATACGGCCTGGACCATCAGCGAGACACTTGGCGTATGGTACCTGGGGTGGACTTTGCCTACTTTGGAAAAGAACAGCCGGTCTTTTGCCATGGCGTAGTAGACGCGCGCGCCCGCCAGGCTCATCCCGTTCATGCAACCAAACGTGGAGATAACGATCGCGGCAGCCATCAAACCGGCGCCTTTCGACCCCATAATGGCTTCCATCACAGCGGTTGCCACGCGATCTTCGGGAGCATGCTGAATTGCGGCAAAAGGCAGTGCTCGGACGTATATCACGTTGGTCAGAAAATAGATGCTGCACACGACGGCAGTGCCGATCAGCAACGCCAAAGGAAGGTTGCGTTTGGCGTTCTTGACTTCGCCTCCTGTAAAGGTGACGTTGTTCCAGGCGTCGGAGGAAAACAACGGACCCACCAGCGCCACGGCCAGAATAGTCAGCGTGGCCGTGTCCCAGTGCGCATTTCCCCAGAAACTCGTATGGACTGGCGCTGCTTCAGCGCGGGTTGTTCCCCACCAGATTCCCGCGGCCACCAACCCCACCAAAGCGCCCACCTTGAGAACGGTAAATATGTTCTGAATCCAGGCGCCGGTCCGCAAACCAAAAATGTTGACAACGCCCAGACCCAGAAGAACCACGATGGCAAGGCCCTGCTGCGTGGAGACCGTCAGGGCCACTGGATGTCCGAGAATCGTCACCCTGCCCCAATTCAGCAGGTAGTTCGTTTCAGAAAGCCAGGGAAAAAAGAAACCCAGGAACTTGCCGAAAGCAACGGCAACGGCGGCAATGGTTCCCGTCTGAATCACCAGGAAGAGTGTCCAGCCGTAAAGGAAGCCGAAGAGAGGGCTGAAGGCCTCGCGCAGGTAAACGTACTGGCCTCCGGCCTTTGGCATCATCGCGGCCAGTTCGCCGTAGGTCACCGCCGCGGAAACCGTCATGACGCCGCTGACGACCCAGGAAAGAAGGAAAAGCCCCGGTGAACCGACTTCGCGCGCAATTTCCGCTGCCACGATAAAGATGCCCGACCCGATCATCGAGCCCATCACAATCGTGGTGCAGTCCAGCAGGCCCAGTCCTTTGACCAGCTCTGCTGAGGGAGGTTCTGTGGCAGAGTTGTTCCCTACCGTCGCAGACATGTTACCCATCCTTTGGCTGTGTGAAACAACCCTGCCCGAACGCTGGCGGAAAGTTGCGGCCACCCATCAGCCCAGCGCTTTCAGGAACTTCCGCGCTTGTGCCCCGATGTCTTCCGCGGCCAGCAGATCATGGATCACCGCCACGGAGTCCGCTCCAGCTTCGATGACAGAAGCCGCATTGTCAAGGGTTATTCCACCAATGGCAACCAGGGGCTTGCGCGCCAGTCCACGCATTTCGCGCAACCGATCAAGACCCACCACGGGGTCAGGACGCTCTTTGCTTCCGGTGGGAAAGATTGGCCCAAAAGCGATGTAGTCAGCAGATGTGGCCCCGGCCTCTTCCAACTGGGCTCGCGTATGGGTTGAAACACCCACGCACTGGCCGGCAAGCAGGACCCGGCGAGCCTCCTCCACAGGCAGGTCCTCCTGGCCCACATGAACGCCATCGGCGCCGGTGATCCGGGCCAGGTCAGCCCGGTCATTGACAATGAAGATTCCACCGGCCTGGTGCACCCGTTCGGCCATGGCGCTGCAAACATCAAACAGGAGGCGCGAGGAATCCGTCTTGCCACGGTATTGAATCAACCGGACGCCCGCCGAGAGAAGCACCTCGGCAACACCCAGGGGCTCCAGGTTCCTCATCTGGGCAGAGTCAATGATGGCATACAGGCGGGGAAGTCGAGAATCCATAAGTCTGGACCAGGCGGTTCCAGATTAACCGCCAACGCCGTTGCGGGTGAAACGATTGAGAAACTGAGTGTCGAATCTGCCGGCACGGAAATCTTTGTCGGCCAGAATCTTTTCCTGCAACGGAATTGAGGTGGAAATGCCCTCGATAATAAACATGTCGAGGGCTCGCGCCATTCGCTGCACAGCTTCCTCGCGGTCCTTGCCATGAACCACAAGTTTGGCAATCAGCGAGTCGTAATAAGGAGGGATAACCGACTCCGCGTAAGCGGCCGTGTCGACCCGGACGCCGGTGCCTCCGGGCACATGGAAGCCGGTGATCTTACCAGCCGACGGAGCGAATGTTTCGGGGTTTTCAGCGCAAATCCGGCACTCGATGGCGTGCCCGCGAAGGCCGACCGTGTCTCCTGCAACGGGCAGCGGAAGCCCCGCAGCAACCTGGATTTGCATCTTCACCAGGTCTAACCCGGTCACCATCTCTGTCACCGGATGTTCTACCTGAATCCTGGCATTCATCTCCAGAAAATAAAGCTTGCGGTTCTCATCCATCAGGAATTCGACAGTTCCCGCATTCGTGTAACCAATCTCACTGAGCGCGCGAATCACTTTGAGGCCCATCTCCTGCCGGGTCTCAGCGTCGATCTGGGTGGAAGGCGATTCTTCCAGCACCTTCTGATGACGCCGCTGGATGGTGCATTCGCGCTCGCCAAGGTGGATGACCTTGCCATGCTGGTCGGCCATCACCTGAAATTCGATGTGCCGGGGCGACGAAATATATTTCTCGAGGTAAACGGCCGAGGAACCGAAGGACGCTTCAGCTTCGTTCTGAGCCATCTGCAGGAGTGTCGGCAGTTCCTCCGCGGAGTTGATGATCCGCATTCCCTTCCCGCCGCCACCCGCCGATGCCTTCACCATGACGGGATAGCCGATCTTTTCGGCGGCCTTCAGAGCCTCCTCTTCCGAACCCAGGACTTCCGTTCCGGGAAGCACGGGCAGGCCAAGTTCCACCATGCGCTTTCGCGCCTGGTTCTTGTCACCCATCAGGCGGATCGCCTCGGGCGAAGGTCCAATAAAAGTCAGTTTGCAGGTTTCGCAGACCTCGGCAAAATTGGGATTCTCAGCCAGGAATCCATACCCGGGATGGATGGCCTCGGCGCCGGTGATCTCCGCGGCTGAGATGATGGCTGCTACGTTGAGATAACTTTCCGAGCTTCTGGCAGGGCCGATGCAGACCGCTTCATCCGCGAACCGCACATGGAGCGAATAGCGGTCGGCCTCCGAGTAAACCGCAACCGTGCGGATACCCAGTTCCTTGCAGGCGCAGATCACCCGCAGCGCAATTTCTCCCCGGTTGGCAATCAGAATCTTTCCAAACATGCGTCACACTGGTCGGTACGGCGCCAAGCCCTGTGGCGGCTCGCTACGGGTCACGCTGAAATTTCACTTCTTAAGAGGGCTTGATGGTATAGAGTGGCTGTCCGTATTCCACCGGCTGGCCGTTCTCAACGTGAATGCGTGCAATCTCGCCGGCAAATTCCGACTCAATTTCGTTCATCAGCTTCATCGCTTCCACAATGCAAAGCACCTGGCCCACGTGGACCCGGTCGCCCACATTGACAAACGGAGGAGCGTCCGGCGAGGGCGACGCAAAGAAAGTTCCCACGATGGGCGATTTCAGAACATGCACTTTTTCGGAAGCCGGCTCAGGCTGCGGCTCTGGCACCGAGGACTCCCCGGTCTCAGCCGGCGCCGGGCTGGCAACCGGCTCAGCAGACTGCCGTACGGAATTGCCACTCGAATTGTGCGAAGAGACCGGGACAGGGTCGCTGCCTGCCGCAGGATGCGGATCCGCATCCCATCCTTTTCCATCTCAAATTCTGCGACTTCCCGCTCGGTCAGCAGGTCAATCAGTTGCTGGATATCTTTGAGTTCCCAGCTCCGCTCTGGCGGTGCTTCTCCGCTGCGGGATGTTTTCTTGCCGGGCATATTTCTCCCCTGTGATTCAGTCCTTAGCTGGTAAACCAGGCGTCTTTGGGCGCCGGGGTCAGAATCTCCGGCTCTCCACCGGTTACCAGCACCGTATCCTCGGTCCGGACCCCTCCGAACCCCTCAAGATAGACACCCGGCTCTACTGTTATAACATACCCCTGCTGAAGCCGCCTTTTGTCACCACGGCTTACACGGGGCATTTCATGGATTTCGAGCCCTACGCCGTGTCCGGTGCTGTGCGTGAAATACCGCTCCAGCTTTCTCCGTTCCAGCACTCTCCGGGCGGCCGCATCAACATCGCCGGTCAGACGTCCTGCTCGCGCAACCTGAGTGGCTTGTTCCTGGGCCTCGCGAACCTTGTTATAGAGCGTTCGAACGCGCGCCGAGGGTTTTCCCAGATAGACGGTTCGCGTCATGTCGGCTGCGTATCCGCCAAGTATAGCACCGAGATCAACGATAACCAAATCGTTTTCCTTCAACAACTTGGCAGACGGCATGGCGTGCGGCCAGGCGCTCCGCTCGCCGGAAGCCACAATGGTTTCAAAGGCCGAGCCTTCGGCTCCCTTCCGCTTCATCCGATATTCAATCTCAGCCGCCAGATCACTTTCCCTGACCCCAGGCCGAATCTTCTCCCTGACCTCCTCGAAAACCTCGACGGTCAATTTCCCGGCCCTCCGAATCCAATCAATCTCCCCGGGGTCTTTCACGATTCGCAGGTCCTCGACCATCCCGCCCGCAGAAATCCATTGCCGCCGGGGCCCGCCGGCCCTTTCAAGACTGGCAAACTCCCGGCATGTGAGAATCGCGTCATCGTAGCCCACAGGCCCCAGTCGCTTCTTTCGGATCCAGCCGGCAACTTCCTTCAGAAGGCCGCTTTTCGCCTCCACAACTTTGACTCCCTCTGCTTGTTCAGTCGCCTGCAGCGTGTATCGCGGGTCCACCCAAAGGATGCTCTCCGAGGGGCCTGCCAGCAGCGCTCCGGCGCTCCCGCGGAAACCGCTCAGGTAATAAATATTGGGCAGGCTGGTGACCAGCAGCGCGGCAATCTTTTTGCGCGCGAATTGCGCCCGCAGGCGCTGCTGCCTTGCTGTGTAAGGATGCTGCATTCCGTTGGGGTCCATCGTCTGAAAATAAAACGAGGAAGCTTTCGCTTCCTCGTTAGGAATCCTGGATTTTACTACGAATTGCGGGGAAAGGGCGACGCCAAAGGAAGTTTTTCAGGTCAATATCTTGGGCGTCACAAAGAACAGCAATTCCTGGTCATTGCGTTGCGTGGTGGTGCTCTTGAAGAGATGCCCGAGGATAGGGATGCTGTCGAGCCACGGGACTCCCGTGGAAGAATCTGATGTGGTATGGACCGTAACACCGCCAAACACCACGGTTCCGCCGTTCGGGACCAGAACCTGGGTGGTGGCGGATTGCGTATTGATCGTCGGACCGGCGAGCGTCAGGGCAGGGCCCGGCGTGGAGTTCTCGATATCGATGATCAGGAAAACGTTGCCGTCCTGCGTCACCTGGGGCGTAACCTTCAGTTGCAGTGACGCTTGCACGTACTGGACGCTGATCGTGTTATTGATTGTTGTCTGGATGGGAATCTGGGTACCCTGGATCACCGTGCCTTCCACGTTGTTCTGAGTGACGATGGACGGCTGCGAAATGGTTTTGGCCTGGTCGTGGCTTTCAGCCGCCGCAATCGCGAAATTGATAGCATAATTCCTGCCCAGGTTGGAAAGTACAAAAACGCCGAATCCCGTGGCGGCAGCCGTGGTTATCGAAGGCGGAGTGAGCGGTTGCGCGGAAACTGGATTGCCCGTGGCGCCGCCAAACACCATGCTTCCGGAACCGTTCTGCTGGGCAAGAGAAAGTGCCGTTGAAAGGTTCCGCGCAAAGTCTGAAGTGGCGCGGATCACCCGTGCCTGGATTGAAACCTGCTGCGCCTTCCTATCCAGCTTGTCGATGGCGGACTCGATTTGGGGGATGTGCGAGTCGACATCGGAAATGATTAATGTATTGCTGCGCTCGTCCACCAGGACGGTTCCCCGCGAGCTCAGCGCTCCCCCGCCCACCCAGGTCTTCAGCAGGGCGGCGAGAGTGGCCGCCTTGGCATAATTCAGCTGACGGAAAACGGTGACCAGTGGTGCTGAATCTTCTATGGCGGTAGCCAGCTTTTTCTCTTCCTGTTGCTCGCGTGTCAGCGTCGAGAGCTTGGCGATGCGCAGGACGTTCCCTTCCATGCGGTCGCCAAGCCCGTTGTTATTCAGAACCAGCGCCAGGGCCTGGTCCCAGGGCACGTCGTCAAGAACAATGGTCACCGTGCCGGAAACATCCGAGTCAACAATGATGTTCAGGCCGCTGACCTCGTGGACCAGCCGGAAGAAGTCCTTCAGATCAACTTCCTTCAAGTTCAGGGAAATCCGCTTGCCGGTATATTGGGGGCCGTTCTGTATGGCCTCAGTCTGTGTAACCGGTATGGTTGCCCGGCTGAGTTCCACATCCTTTGCCATGGCCACAACCTTTGCGGCCCTGGCGGCGTGGACGGCGTCCGGAAATTCCTGTTCCATTCGGGGCTTTGGTTTTGCAGCCGGCACCGCGGGCTCCTGTGCTATGGCCGCTCTCTTGGTAGGGACTGGCCGCGCCGGGACGTACGCCAGAGCAACCGTCTCAGGCTTGCGCGCCGCGGTCTTATTCTCTGTTTTTCTGACAGGCGGCTTGATAGCGGTTTCCGCAACTTCAGGGACCGCCTTCGGCGCGCCGGGCCCCGCAGGCTCTTGCGACGGGACACGGGCATCCGCCGGATGCTGCGACTTTGCCTGCGTGCCACCGTCTTTAGGTGTCAACTCGATGCGGAATCCCGCCGGTTGCCGGTCGACGGTGTAGGAGGGGTCCCCTTGAAGGTCCGCAACAATGCGAATGACGCCCCCATGTTCAGGACTGAACCTTCCAATCCGGACCCGTGCCAGTAAGGGCGAATGGGAAGAATACGTCCATCGGTTGGTGCCGTTCAACGCACCTTCCAGATCCAGAACCAGACGGTTAGGGTTCTCCAGATGCAGAACACGGTAATCAGTGGAACCACTGGTTTCAACCTTAATGGTCGTTTCCCCTCCGTCTGCCGCCGTCTGAATCGAAATGCCGGTCAGCCGGCTCAACAGCGGTTCTTCCACGGAAGGGGTTGCGGCTGCCTTGTTCACGGCGCGAGAGGCCCGATCACCGGCAACTTCCTTCGCCGGCCCCCCCGAGGCCTTCGTATTGCCGTCAAGCACCGCCCCCCAGGCCAGGCCCAGCGTAGCGAGTATTACCATCAGCACCAATAGATAGTCTCGTTTCATCTTGCCTCCTGCCGCTCGGGACCCAGTCTCAAGACAACCTCCCGGGCCTCCAACCGTCCGCGGGTATCCAGGCGCTTCTGCTGAAAATAGAGCGCGTCCGGCGTGATCCTGCTGACGAACCCGTTGTAAACGTCCTCATGAACGTGGAGGAAATAGGCCAGGTTCGCAGCGTTGGTGACCACAGCGATCATCATGTGCGTATCCTCCTCGCGCAAAATTCCCTTCAGGTGCAAACGTCCGATCACCAGACCGCGAACGCCGGGCGGTAGGGGCCCTTCCATTCCGTCCTCTTTGCCATTCAACTGCGGCGGAGGGGGAACATCGAAGGGATCGCGCTTCCCCGCCCGGGTATTTACTACGGCGCGTTCTTCGGCCAGGGGTTGCCGGGCCTGCTTCTCCGGTGCAGTTCGGACGGCAACTGCAGCCGCGGCAGGCCGAGCATCCCGACCGGAGTCATTCTCGCCGCTGGCGCGGCCGACGGATACGCTACCCGCCAGCACCATCAAGACCGCCGTCAGGCAGACACCTGCGCGGGTTAACCACAAACACCCTTTCGCTCTTCTGGTCATGGCAATACCCTTGTCCTATTTCGGTTTTACCTTTCCCTTAGGTGTCGTTTCGGTCGCAGGCCGGTTGTAATAGGTTGTAATCACGCAATTAGCCCCCACGGTCTCGTCGGTCGAAACTTTGTACGAACCCATACCGCCCCCCTCCGGGGCGCCCAGGGCCAGGCCGGACACCGTTACGATCCGCTGGTCGTGGGCCAGCCGGTCAAAGAAATGCAACAGCCGGTAGTAGGTCCCGTCCAGGTGCAGCCGAAACGGCATTTCGACATAAAGTTCCTTGCTCACCAGCGGCTCAGATATGAAGGTTCGGATAAACACATCGCTGTTGGCGCCGGTGTTGTAGACGGACCGGACAAAAACGTCCGTCGCGGACTCGTCAGGCACAATCGACTGCAGTGTCTTCAGTTGCTCCCTGAGTTGTGCAATCCGGTTCAGGTATTCCGTCTGCTCGCGTTTGAAAGCCTCGTTGCGGTCATTCTCCGCCCTTAAACTCTTCACCTGCAGCTTCAGGGTGTCCAACTGGCTGGATTTGGGCAGCGCGAAATACCAGAACGTAAATCCCGCCAGAGCAACCGCCACCGCCACCAGAACGGCTGCCTGAGCGCCGTCCGATAGATCGTTGAATTTCCTGGTCATGACGGCGTCCTCCCTTACCTTCCATTCCCCTGCGGCAGAGCCGCCATGGTCGGTTTCACGCCAGCCGCAGCCTGCGCCTGTTCAGGCGAAACATAAATACAGTCCAGGTTGAACTTGAAGTTAACGCGGTCGTGCTGGTTGTCCTGGTAGTATTGCTTCAGCTTGATGTCCGAAAACTTCGGCGAACTCATCAGCGCGTTGATGAACTGTGCGATCTCCGGGACTGCGCCCGCCTGTCCGTGGATGTGCAACACGTTTCCTTCGGGTGTCACCTGCAAGAGATAAAGATTCCGGGTTTGGCTCACCGTTTCCCCCAATCCCTCCATCAGATCAACCGGACCCTGGCGCTTGGTCTGGAGTTTCTGGATGGTTTGAATGCGGTCCTCGAGTGTCCTGAGCTGCCTCTGGTATTCCAGGTTCTGGGCCTTCACCGATGCCAGTTCCTTCTGCCGGATCTGCTCGCGCGTCAGGGCGGCCTGCGCCTGGGTGATCTGATGGCTCCAGTAGTAGTAGACAAACCCCACCATACTCATCGAAACGGCCATCGCAACCACAAAGACCAGGATCTGGCGTGCCGCCACGGAAGACCCGCCTGACATCCTTATCTGGGGAGCGTCGTGTCCGAGCAAATTGATTTTCATCATGGCGCGTCAAAACTCCTCAGGGCCAGCCCCATCGCCACGCAAAGCCGGGGGGCAATTTCCGCCGTATATCCCACGTCAAACTGTGAAGGATCGATATTCACCCGGCGGAAAGGGTCCATCATTTCAATCGGAACATTAAACTCTTCCTTGAGCAGTTCCAGAAGGCCTTCCACTTTGGCCGTTCCCCCCGCAAGGTAGATCGCCTGGATGTTTTCAGGCGAAGTCGTCTGCCGGAAGAAATCGAAGGTTTTCTGGATCTCCAGCAGCAGGATCTCGGAGACGGACCGAAGGTGCGGGGTTGCCGCGCCTGTCGAAATGTTCGGAAGTGAGCGGCCCTGCTTCAAGCCCTCTGCGTCGTCAAAACTCAGGTCCAGCTCCTTCTGGAGCGTGTCGGTATACTGGTTGCCTCCCACGGAAACGTCACGGGTAAACAGCGGCGTCCCGTCCCGTACGATGTTGATGTTCATCGTGCTGGCCCCGATATTCAGCAGCGCCACCAGGGAGCCTGGTTGCGGGTCGTAATTCGCCTCAAAGGCGTTTTGGAGCGCAAAGACGTCAATGTCCACGACAACCGGGACCCTCCCGGCCTGGCTCAGAACATTGGTGTGGTTCAGAATCTTTTCCCGTTTCACCGCCACCATCATCACGTCCGTCCCGCCTCCACCGGGTGAAGGTCCCATCACCTGGTAGCTGAGGTTAACGTCGGCTACGTCAAAGGGAATGTGCTGCTGGGCCTCGTAGGGAATGGCGGCGGCCACTTCGGCATCCCCCACCGCGCTCACCGTGAGCCTCTTGACAATGACCGAATGCCCCGAGACCGAAGTGGCGACATTCTTCACCTTGATCTTGTTCTCAGTAACCACCTTCTTGATGGCGGAAGAAACCAGCAGCGCATCCATAACGGAACCGTCTACCACGACATCCTGGCCCAGCGGTTCCATGCCCAGGCTGACCAGTTCGTAGCCCGCGCCTTTCCGGGCCAGTTCAACAAGCTTCACCGAGCTGGAGCCAATATCCAGGCCCACCAGTCTCTTTGAGTTCCCCCAAGACATAAGCCATGCTCCCTGCGGAACCAGCCCCGCAGCGTCGAGAAGCTCTGCCGCGCGGGTGGTCTGAATTTCCCTGCCAGCGGCCCGAAGCCGCTGCATCATCCATCCTGAAACCAAACACTTGCAGACATAGGAACCTCTCGCAGGCGCCATGGAGCCAACGAGCGATTTCCAATTCGCTTAATACATCGGCAGATAAGGTTGGGAACAAGAGTAAGGTGAATCTTTTTTGATGACGATTCCTTTTTCGCAGTCTGCCCTTCGTCTCCCGCCCGCTTGCCTATTGCACCTGAAGCGTGACCTTGCCGGCATGGCTGAGCGATTGTGCAGTGGCGGTAATGTCCAGGGTATAAGTCCCGGCGGGAGTTCCGTTGTTCGATCCCGGGGAAACGCCTCCTCCGCCTGCGCCGCCGCCGCAGGCCGCCGTCGCAAGAGAGATCAGCAAGGCCACCGATGCGATGCGAAGGGCCACGACCAGCGGGCGCCGACGGGCCCCGGTCAAGAGCAGGACAACGGCAAGGAAAGCACACCCAAACCACACCAGAAACCATGGAAGTGGCCGGCCCCGCCAGTCACTGGCAGGAGGATGGACCAGAGACCGCGCCGTGGTGTGCACGGTCAGAGTGGCCTGGGCGGAGCCGGAAACGGGTATCTGCATTGTGGATGCGGAGAACGAACAGGTCGCTCCCCTGGGGACGCCGCTGCAGGCGAGCGAAACGGGCACATCAAATCCGTTGAGCGGAGTAATGGTCAGCGTATATTTCGCCGTCTGTCCGGCCTGCATCGTGTCGCTCGCCGGCGAGGCCGCCAGGCTGAAATCCGCAAACTGCACCGAAAGCGCGAGGGTTACGGTGGTTGTTCCGGAACTGGTGGTGGAGGATGAGGTGGATGTCTGGCTTGCCGCCTCCGTTCCCGTCACCGTAAAATTGAGTGAAGAAGAGGTCACCGCATCCAGGTTCCCCACCGTCAGGGTGCTCGATTGCCCGGGAGAAATCGAGGCCGGATCAAAAGCGCAGGTGGCGGGGGCCACATTGGCGCAACCGAGAACAATGGAGCCCGTAAATCCGCTGCTGGACGACGCGGACAGGGTAAACTGAGCCTGGCCGGTTCCCATCAGCACGGTTTCCGATCTCGGGTTCGCCGACAGTGCGAACGGAGCCCCACCCGCTCCGGTCAGGGTAATCGTCTGCGGCGAGCCGAGGCCGCTGTCCCTCAGCGTCACCGTTCCCACGCTGGTTCCCACCGCCAAGGGTGTAAAACTGACGCTAATGGTACAACCAGCGCCCGCATTCACCACGCTGCCGCAGTTGTTGGTTTCCGAATAATCACCGCCGGCCTGGATGCTGGAAATATCCAGCGGCGACTGCGCGGGGTTCGTTAGAGTCACCGTTTGGGTGCTGGTAGCGCCCACCTCCACGGTGCCAAAATCCAGGCTGGACGCCGAAAGACTGACCGCACCGCTGGCCCCGTAGCCGCTCAGGTGGATCGTCTGCGGGCTGCCCACGGCGTTATCGGTTATCACCAAAGTGCCCGTCTGCGTACCGGTTGCCGCGGGGGTGAAGGTTACATTGACGGTGCACTGGGTGCCCGGGGCGACGCTCTGCCCGCACTGGCTGGTTTCCGCAAAGGGCCCCGTAACGGATATTCCCGAGATGCTGAGGGCCGCGCTGCCGGCATCGCCAATCTTCAGCGCGGACGGCGTGCTGGTGGTATGGATTTCCTGGTTTGGAAAAACCAGAGGGTTGGGAACCGCGGTCAGTCCGGCGGCGTTCTGGGGGCTGATCCCGGCGATCCAGGCATCATAAGAGCCCCCCGTGTATCCGGTGGTCAGGGCGGAAGGGGTGACCGGGAAGTCGGCGGAAAAGGTATGGCCGGCCACATAGACATTGCCGGAAGAATCGAGCGCCAGGTCGTTGGCCGCTTCGTTGCCGGTTCCGCCCAGGTAGGTGGAAAAAAGCAGCGTGGAACCGGTGGGATCAAACTCGCTGACAATCGCGTCGTAAATTCCGCCGCTCGCCGCCTGCAGAGGAGACGCCACAGGAAACTTCCCGCCATAGGTAAACCCCGCGATCCAGGCGTTGCCGCTGCCGTCCACGGCGATGGCGTTCGCCTGGTCAGGATAGATGTCGCCCAGATACGTTGCGTAATTGATCGCCCCGCCCCCCGGAGCGACCTTCGCCACGAAGACCTCGTTGGTTCCGCCCCAGACCGTGTCATAAGCTCCCTGGGTCACGGGAAAATCTTTGGAAGTCGTCCAGCCGGCGACGTAGGCGGCGCCGGAAGCATCGAGTGCAATGCCGGAGCCGTAACTTGCCGCGGTTCCGCCGAGATAACTGGAATAAACCAGCGCTGAGCCGGTTGAATTCAATTCGCTGACGAAGCTTTCAAAACAGGGAAAGCTGCTCAGCGCCGATCCACACGATGCCGCCGTATATTGCGGCTGAAAACCGCCCTGTACGGGGAAATTTGAGGAGTTCGTCTGGCCGGTCAGATACGCGTCGCCGGAAGCATCGAGCGCGATGCCGTTGACGTGGTCTTCCTGGCTGCCGCCGAGATAGGTGGAATAGACAAGAGAAGAGCCGGTCGGATTGATCTTGGCCACAAAGCCGTCAAACGGTCCGCCGCCGTAACTCGTTTGCAGGGTCCCGTAGGTCACCGGAAAGTTGGAAGCTGAAGTCAGACCGCCGACGTAGGCGCTGCCATTGGAATCCGCCGCGATGCTGCTCGCGAAATCGTCCCCCGTCCCTCCAAGGTAAGTGGAATAGACCAGGTTGGACCCCGAGGCCGTGAGCTTGGCGACAAAAGCGTCATAGCAGGGAGTCGGGTAGGCCGTGGTTCCGCAGGCGCCGCCTCCGTTGGAACCCTGCACGGGGCCGGCGGTTGGGAAATCGATCGAATCGGTGAAGCCGGCCACGTAGGCCTGGCCGGAAGAGTCAACGGCAATGCGAACGCCCTCGTCGTCACCCGTACCGCCCAGGTAAGTGGAATAGACGAGGCCCGTTCCCTGCGGATTGAGTTTGGCGACAAAGGCGTCAAAGCACGGTGCGGTGTTGACCGCAGTGTCGCAGTTTCCGCCCGCGAAAATTCCCTGAACGCCGCCGTTGACGGGGAAATCAACCGAACTCGTGTAGCCCGTGATGTAAGTGTCACCGGAGGCGTCCACCGCGATGCCGGTCGCGTAATTGTAATCGGTGCCGCCCAGGTAAGTGGAGTAACTCAGCACCGGATCGATCACCAGGGGTTTCGAGGCGTCGTAGCCGCTGACTTCAAAGCCGACCTGGCCGCCCCTCTCCATCACGTAGCGGGCGGCAAGAAAACGTCTTCCCTTTCCCGGGCCGCCGATGGGCTGATAGGCGACCGGCTTGCGGAACCGCACGTCGCCGGCGCGGGTCTGCACCACAAGATCGCCGGCCGCACTGACATGCACTTGGGCTGCAGGTTGACCTTCGCCGGCAATTTGCAGACGGACAGAGCCGGGGTTCGCTCCCGCCGCCACCTCGATGTCAAATTCAAGTTCCCTGTGGTTGCCGTAATAGACCAGGTCAACGCCGGGATAGATGCCGTGGTATTCCACTCTGGAAAATGATGGAACACCCTTCACCCACTTTGAGGGATCGTTTCCGAACAGGTAATTGCTGCTGCCGGCTTCCCTGCCCAGGCCCTCAACCCGAGGGGCGCGACTCGCGCCTGCCCAGCGGAGGTGAAGAACCTCTTTCCGGGCCGGGTTGCCATGAGCGAAGCGGCCGGCAAAGGCTGCGGCGGAAGATTGCTGATGGGAATTCGCGGCGCTCCGCTCCAGCGACATCACCGCCTGGTTCTCTGTGAAGAAGACGGCAAAGCCGCTTCCCCGCGCCAGGAATTTCACGGCGGGCGGCGCCTGCCCGCGGTTCTGCTCAAAAACCAGCGGCAGCGAAGCATAACGGAGGTTGGCAGAGGCGGACGCCGGGAGGTTTGGACCCTCGACTGCTCCTGCGGCCATCGCTCCCAAAGTCATCAGCAGCAAAACTGCGCGGGCGGCTTTTGAGCAAGCCGCTCCCTGCTCTGTGAACCTGTCCCACAGACGAAAAACCCCGAAATCTTTCAATGGTTTCCCCGGCGGCGGCCCGGGCCTTCAGATTCTGGCGCGCGGCCCGTGCCCGGCGCACAAGTTGAATCGTCAGTTCAGATGGGAGACTTGAAAGAAGGTGTGAATAAAGCCGGAAACCCAGGCCCGGAGTGCCGAAAGATTTTAGCCCGCGCGCGTAAGCCGTGGGATTCAGGTTGACGCTTTGTCCTGATAAGCCCCGGAAGGGGCGAAAGAAAGTCGAGTGGATGAAATTCTTCCGCTCCTCCGGCTGGGCGACTATTTTGGCTCTCATGTCCCATAGCTTGCGCTATGGGCGGAAGTCTTCCGCCCACCTTCGGGGGCTCGAAGGCATGGAACGTTTCCAGGAACTATTTCTTCGTGCAGCGGGTAAACAGCTGGTCGAGCAGTTCGAGGGCGAGGTCCATTTCTTCGCGGGTAATGGTAAACGCGGGCGCCAGCGTAAAGACGTTCTTGTAATATCCGCCCACGTCGAGTACCAGGCCCATCTTGCGGCCGCCGGCGTCCAGGTTTCCGGCCATGCCTTCGGTGAAGATGCGGTCCGCGAGCTCGCGATCGGGAGTGATGCGGTCGGGCTTTGAGACTTCAATCCGCAGGGCGAGTCCCAGGCCGTCCACCTGGCCGATCGAATCCGGATGGCGCCGTTCGAGTTCGCGCAGGCCGGCCAGAAGATAGGCGCCCTTCTCGTTCACCAGGGTCTCGTAATCCTCTTCTTCCAGCATCTTCAGCGTTTCGAGCGCCACGGCGGTGCCCAGTGGATTGGAGGAAAAGGTGGAGTGCGTTGAGCCGGGAGGGAAGACTTCGGGCGAGATCAGTTCCTCGCGCGCCCACACCCCCGAAATCGGATTCAGGCCGTTGGTCAGCGCCTTGCCGAACACAATGATGTCCGGCGTAATGCCGAAATTCTCGATGGCCCAGAATTTGCCGGTGCGGTAGAAACCCATCTGGATTTCGTCATCCACGATCAGCAGCTTGTGTTTGTCGCAGGTCTCCTTCAGCCGCTTGAAGTAGTCGGCGGGCGGAATGACGTATCCCCCGGTTCCCTGCACCGCCTCAATGTAGAACGCGCCGAACTCCGACACTTCAGCCTTCGAGTCCCACACGCCGTAGTATTCCGAATCAAACAGTTTTTCGAACTGCTCCTCGCAATAGAGCCCGCAGGTGTCGGGCTTCAGTCCATAGATGCAGCGGTGGCAATAGGGGTAAAAAACAAACTGCGCGCGGTCGCTGAAATGGCCGAACCGGCGGCGGTAGCGGTAGCTGGAGGTTATGGCGCTGGCGCCCAGCGTCCGGCCGTGATAGCCGCCCATGAAGGCGAACATCAGGTTGCGGCCGGTAGCGTTGCGCACCAGCTTGAGGGAATCCTCGATGGCCTGCGAGCCGCCCACGTTGAAGTGGACACGGCCT
This sequence comes from uncultured Acidobacteriota bacterium, assembly GCA_963783155.1. Lineage (GTDB taxonomy): Bacteria > Acidobacteriota > Terriglobia > UBA7540 > UBA7540 > SCRD01. The sequence goes on from CAWANC010000025.1 coordinate 128,089, forward strand.
TTCACGCCGAAGCGCTTTTCGCAGTACTGCGCGATTCGGGCGGCAACTTCAACCTTTTCGGCATGCAGATACTGGCAGGCCAGTTGGGGCAGGCGGTCCACCTGCCGCTTCAAGGCTTCATTCAACCGCGGATTCTTGTAGCCGAAGTTGGCCGCGGAATACCACATCTGGAGATCGAGATAGGGCGTGCCCCGCTCGTCAAAAAGGTAACAGCCTTCACAGTTGGAAAAGACTTTGGGCGGCTCAAGATAGTGCACGGTGTCGCCGAACGAGCAGTACCGGCGCTCGAGTTCCAGCAATTCCGCCGTCTTGGTTGTGATATCCGGTAATGACATGGATCGTTTTTCCTTTGCCCCGCAGAAACGGTGTAGCGGCGGGTTCACCCCGCCAAAAGATCAAGACTCTCAACGTGGGTTGGCGGCGTAAAGCCGCCGCTACAACCCTTTCCAACAACTTTTCAGGTCGCGGCGCTCACCGCGGCGTCAAACGCCGGGTGCCCGTCTTCCAGAAATTCGGCCACTTCCTTCTGCACGTCACCAAAAGTTCCAAACGGGCGGCAGGCCAGGTCCCGCTCGCGGCAGTAGGCCAACAGTTCATGCTTGGCAAAAACAACGTCGGCCTCTTCCACCGCAAAGCGGTCTGAGAGGCCGTCGCCGATAAAGACGACCGGCTGGCGCTTTTTTCGAACCCGGCGGATGATCGCGGGCTTACAGGTGGCACAGCCGTGTTTGCAGCCGTGATTGCTGTGGGGAAAAACCGCCCGCATCCGCCCCGCCTCCATTTCCAGACCGGTTGAGAACAGATGGCGGCCGTTCCGCAACTCGCCATCCGCGCCCACCCGCTTCATAACGCGCCGAATGACGTAATCAAAACTGTCGCTGACAATATAAAAAGGAAGTTGCCGGGCTTTCAGGAAGTGAAAAAATTCCGGAAAATCGGGATCGAGGGGAATGGCATCGATCAGCGCGTTCATTTGCTTCACCGTCGCCCTCACCAGCGCCGCCTGCCGTTCAAAGCATTCACGTGAACCGATATCACCCCGAAGCCACTGCTCCTCCACCTCCCGCCAGGAAGGATCTGCATATTGCTCCAGGATTTCATCGGTCACGTCCAGGCTTGTAATCGTTCCGTCAAAGTCGGAAAAGACCACCGGCTTCAGCACCGATTTCCCGCTCCGGCCGTTCACGGAAATGTTTTCACTCAAGTCCTTCTCCCTTCTCTCCGATAGGTAAGTCAGAGGGCCAGATGGCAGGTAGCGAGGAATATCACCCCCTCTTGCACGCCCTACGCGCTACTTTCCGCCTGCAACCCACCCTACTCCCCACGCTCGTCCACGAGGCGTTTACGCTTCCGCCCCGGGACGAGCGTCCCTGGGGAGCAAAAACGGAACGCCAGCCGGTACATCCCGCAAACCTGATTGTCCCAGACGTCCGGATACCGGGCCTCCAGATTTTTTCGGACTGCGTCTTCAACCGCCGAACTGGAAACTCCGTTGGAGAGTTCCAGCCGGAATTCCAGGATGTCGTGCAATCCTTCCTGCCGAACCGCCACCTGCCAGTTGGCCGAAAGCCCCGGAACGTCGAACAAAACCTTCTCAAAAATTTCCGGGTACATGTTTCCGGCGCCCATGACCACCATTTCGTCACGCCGGCCGCGGATCCTCGCCAGGCGCCGCACCGTGGTTCGGCAGGGGCAGGGGCCCTCCAGAAAGCGCGTGATGTCGCGCACCCGGTAGCGGATCAAGGGCATGGTGCGCCGGGCGAGGGTGGTGACCACCAGTTCCCCGTAGCCTTCCGGGTCGGGATCGAGAATTTCAAACAGCAGGTTAAACTCGTCCACGTGGTAGCCGTTGCGTTCCAGGCACTCCATACCGGCCCCGCCGCCCATTTCCGTGGAACCATAGCCGAGAATCACCGGCGCCTTCCAGATCCGCTGGACGTAATCCCGGTAGACGTCGGTCATGCGGTCGCCCGCCGCAAAGATCAGCTTGATAGGAAAAGCTCCCTGCTTTTCTGCCATTTCGCTCAGGCTCACCAGCCAGGTGGGGTCCGCCACAATCACGTTGTAGTGATATTGCGCCAGGCGGTCATAGATCTCTGCCGGCTGCGGCTTGCCCGCCGCCGAACAGAAAACTCCCAACTGCTTGCAGGCCAGATAAGTCACCCAGGGGCTGATCCAGTATCCGGCGTCAAACGTGCAGACCACGCGGTCGCCGGGGCGCATGCCATTTTCATAAAACGCCGCCGCCTCGTAGCGCGCGGAAAAATCCACTTCGTCGTATCCAAAATAGACCCGCTTGGGCCCGCCGGAGGTTCCGGTGGTTTCATACACGGATTCCGGTTCCCGGCACAGGAATTCCTCAGGCGGAAGAGTCCGAATGTCTTCAGGGGTGGTAAAGATATCCCCAAGATCCTCGGGTCGCCGGATCTGTTCCGCCCGAAGGCCGGCTTCCCTGAGCTTCCGCGCAAAAAACTTCTGGTGGGCGGCCGCGTAGCGGACAACCCGCCGGAAACCGTCCTTCTGGATCCTGCGGATCAGTCCCGGCGGGAGCGACTTTCCCCAGCGGACAAGCCGGGGAATGGAACCGCCAATCATCCGTTGTTCAACGATCTTCCGCAGGTCAGCTACCATGAAATCTCAGATCAAAGCAGAACGCTCCGCCCGTTTCCGTGAAGCGAATTTCAAAGTTTATCAACGAACCGCGGACCTCACAAACGCAACGTCCTCTGCCTGTCCAATTCCTAGCAAGATTTTGCGATCATTTCAAGTTACATCAGGTATGCCGATTCACCTGAAACCGGCAAGGGGGTTGCCAGCAGGTCAATATAAGTGGCCTTTTCGAGCAGCGCCCTCGCAACCTGGGCAACAGAATAGGCGGCGTCGGGCCGGGCCATGTCCTTCCCGCGCGCACTCCACGCCTCCATCTGTTTCGGATCATCCAGCAGGCTGGAAACCAGCGCGGGAATTTCCTCATGGACTTTTGCCGCGATCCCCACTTTTCGGTCAACCAGAAATTTGAGGTGACGCTCCTCTATTCCCGGAACCGGGAAGGCAAGAATTGTCGGAAGGCCCGCCGCCAGAGCCTCCGAGGATGTAACGCCTCCCGGCCTGGTGATCAGCAGGTCGGCCGCCCCCATCAGTTCCGGGATGGAATCTGACCAGCCAAATACGTGGAGGTCAAGCGCCAGTTTTCCTCGCAGAGCCTCCAGACGCTGCCGCATATTGCGATCCCTCCCCGTTACGGCGAGCACCTGGATGGCGTGGCGGCACATTTCCAGGCTCTTGACGATGGTGTCCAGCGGTGCGGGCCTGATCCCGCCGCCCATCAGCAGCACCACGGGCCGGGTGGGGTGCAAACCCAGCGCGCGGCGAAGTTCAGCGCGGTCAAATTGGAGCGCAAAAGTAGGATCGATGGGCACGCCACAGTTCACGATGCGATTCGCAGAAACGCCCCAGGCAATCAACTGGCTTCTGGCTTCTTCGCTGCCCACGCAATGAACGTCGATTTCCTTTCTAACCCAGGGAGGCTGCGCGCAGAAATCGGTTTGAACCGCCAGGATGGGAGCGTCAAACCAACCTTCACGACGTCCAAGCCCGGCCACCCTGGCGGCGCCCATCTCCGTAGCGATTACCAGATGGGGCCGGTAAGACTGGAGTCGGGCAAGGACCGATCGGCAGCCGCGCCTGAAAAGCCAGTCGGGAGAAGTCTTCCGCACTTGTTTCCGCAGCCTCCAATCAAACAGCCTGCGCCACACCGAGGGAAAGCGCCGCACCATCAGCCAGGAAGGATAGGCGTAGAGGCGCAGGAACCAGGGCGCCGCGAGGTCCAGAATATCAATCGTCCGGGCCTCAACGTTGTCCGCCCCGTCGTGCAGGGCCAGATGAACGGCCTGGCTCGCGCGCAGATTTCCCGCTCTCACACCCAGCGTCAGGATAGCGATTCGCCTGATTTCCATGTCTGCTCCCAAAACTGTTCCCGAATCACGGCACTCGAAACCGCAGGGGGATTTCACTCCCACCGGCGCACCAGCAGCACAGCGTTCAACCCTCCGAAGGCAAAGGAATTCGAAATCGCGGCGCGAATGCGCTTTTCCCGTGCCTCGTTGGGGACATAGTCAAGATCACACTCCGGGTCCGGCTGCGTGTAGTTCGCGGTGGGTGGAATCATTCCGCGTTCCACCGCCAGGACCGTCGCCACGAACTCAATCGCCCCCGTTCCGCCCATGGCGTGCCCATGCATCGATTTCGTGGAACTGATCGCCAGTTTCCGCGCGTGGTCTCCGAACACTTCCTTGATCACCTGCGTTTCGACGGAGTCATTCATGCGAGTTCCCGTGCCGTGGGCGTTGATGTAATCAACCTCCCCGGGCTCAACGCCAGCTTCATCAAGCGCCATGCGGATGGCGCGCACCGGGCCATCCACCGACGGCTGGGTGATGTGCGAAGCGTCCGAACTCATGCCGCACCCGGCAAGCTCGCCATAAATGTGGGCGCCGCGCTTGAGGGCGTGTTCAAGTTCCTCCAGCAGCAGGACGCCCGCCCCTTCCCCAATCACCATCCCCTTGCGGTCCGCCGAAAAGGGACGGCAGGCCGTGGCCGGGTTGCCGTTTCCGGAGGCAAGAACGCGCACCGCTTCCCAGCAGCGCATCACTCCGTAAGTGATGGGGGCGTCGGCCCCGCCGGCCAGCATCGTGTCCGCGATCCCGAACTTGATGAGATGGAACGCCTCCGCGATGGCGTGCCCTGACGACGAGCAGGCCGTTGCGGTAGTCAGCGCCGGCCCCTGCGCACCAAACTCCATGCAGATGTGCGAGGTGGCGGCGTTATGCATGATGCGAGGAATCGTGTAGGGGTGCAGCCGGGTGGCCTGCTTCGCGTAAAGGTTGTGGTAGCCGGCGTCATAGCTCCCCGCCCCGCCCATGCCGGAACCCATCACCACGCCGAAGCGGCAGCGCTCTTCGTCGCTGAGCGCGATGCCGCTATCTTTCATGGTTTCCCCGGCGGCAATCAGTGCGAACTGCGCAAACTTGTCCAGCAGGTCCTGCCGCTTGGGAGTGAAGTAGTCGTCCGGATTGTAGCCGTCAACTTCGGCTGCGATGCGAATCAAAAGGGAGGAAGAATCAAATTGGGTAATGGGCCTGACACCCGACCGTCCCTGCACCAGGTTCTCGAAAAAGCTGGTCGTGTCTTTACCCGTGGAGGCAAAAACCCCCAGCCCCGTTATGACGACCCTGCGCACCATGGACTCCAGAAAGATTAGTTGCTGGCCGCAGGACCCCTGTCCTTGGCCATCGCTGCGAGATCGGAAATGTCCTTGCCTTCAAGCACTCGATTCAGACTATCCACAACCTGCTGTACACTTTTCATGTTCTGGGCCACAGTGTCGGGAATGTCGATCTTAAACTCTTCTTCCAGCGCAAACAGGATGTTGACTCCGTCCAATGAGTCAATCCCCAGCTCCTCAAAAGTTGCATCGATGGATACGTCGCCGGGTTCAAGATGCTGCTCCCGTGCAATAATTTCCACAACTTTTTCACCTACGTTCATCTCTGCTCCTTGCCGAGCGGCCCTGATACCCTGCCCCGGACCGCCTTAAGATGATATCCCGATAGGATTCTTCCTGGCGACTTCACTGACGACGCGCAACAACTCCGACAAACGGAAGGGTTTCTCCAGAAAGGCCCTCACTCCAAGCTCCCGCGCGAGATCGCGTTCGGTTCCGGTAATAAAAGAGGTCATCAGAATTGCGTCACAAGCGATCTTCTTTTCATGCAGCTTCCGTATCAGTTCCAGACCATTCTCACCCGGCATCCGGAGATCCATCAGAATCACAGCCTTGCCATCATCTGTGTTCAGAGCCTTCCAGAGCCCCGCGCCATCCTCCGCTACCTCAACAGAATAGCCATTTGTATTTAGAACCTCGGAAAGAAGGTCCCGGCTCTCTTGATCGTCATCCACCACCAGTACTCGATTTAAACCCACTCACACACCCGCATAGGAAGAGTTTTGCCTGCCGAACCGCATGTCTTCCATGCATCAGAGAGTCCAAAGTGGTCGAACAATCTTAAACCACTCAATCTTATACTCTTATTAAAAATGCCAACTGTTATCGACAAAGCTCAACCAGCCCCGACTGTGTCAAAATGCAACACATCGTCAAATGAGTGTATTGTAATGTTACATGGATTTCCAGCATTTTCATGCGAGACTGCCGTGAGAAACAGACCATGCTCGGCCCTCCTGATTCAGGACATAGGATAAGTCTAAGCCATAAACCTTTCGATTGTCGCAAAGGTCAAACCTGACCGTGTGGCCGCTCGGATGATAGCCGGCAAAGCCTCCACTGTGCTCGATTGGTCGATGCCTGCCGGGGGTGGGTGCTCGTGGCCATCGTGCAGCAGGATCACCGCGCCTGAATGTAGCCTACGCGTGGCGGCTCTTACGATCCCCCGGGTCTGATATTTCCAGTCGAATCCCATCACCGACCACATCACCATTTTCAGCCCCCTTTCCCTCAGAACAGGCATCAGGCCGAACCATCGCGCGCCGTAGGGCGGCCGGAACAGGGTAGGTCGCACGCCGGTAATCCGTTCGATAGCTTCCTGGGCCCGGTCGATTTCCGCGGCCATAAACCTGCGGCTGCGGGCGAACAGGAACGGGTGCGAATAGGTATGATTTCCGATGGTATGGCCTTCGCGCACGATGCGCCGGGCGAGTTCCGGATGGCGTTCTACGTTTTTGCCGCACAGGAAGAAGGTTGCGGAGATCCTGTGCTCGGCGAGGATGTCCAGAATCTGCTCGGTGAACGGCGGAGCGGGACCGTCGTCAAACGTCAGGACGGCGCTGCGGCTTTCCCGGGGGCCGCGGTTCACAACAGGGGAAAACACCTGGGATGAGGGAATGATGCAGGCATACGCCAGCCCGCCCGCGCATCCCAGGATAATAATGAGTCCAATCGCAACACTTGCCATGACCGACCTGCGGACTTTGCTGCCGTCCAGCGCCCGCGCACAAAGCCTCCACTCCAGGCGAGCGCTCTCCCAGCGATGTTTATCCTAGCACAGGAGCTATTGTGATTCCCCATCGTCACCTTGCAGATGGCCGGAAAAAGCGGTAAGTTAAGGATAACGGGATCCCCAGAGGTGACAACATGAGCAGCACCATTGACCGCTTCATGGCGCAACAAGGGTTTGGTGACGAAGAAGCCTCGCGCCGGCGCTGGCACTTTCTGGCCCTGCAGTTTCAGCCCGCTTTCCTGGCGTTTCTGGTGGCATTGGCCATTATCTCCCAGTCGCAAACGCTCTTCTTCATGCTCGCGGCCGTCCTGGTCTGGAACGTGCTCCTGCCCCGCCTGAATCTGTTTGAAAGGATCTACGACTGGGTGATTGCCGGCCCGATGTCGAAGCCGAAGCTGGAACCTGCTCCCGCGCCCCGCCGTTTTGCCCAGGGCATGGCCGCAACCTTCATGGCCATAACGGGTCTGGCGCTTACCACCGGCTGGCTGATCGTCGCTTACGTTTTTCAGGTGTTCATCGTCATCGCCCTCGTCGCTCTCCTGGCGGGCAAATTCTGCATGGGGTCTTACATCTTTCACACCCTGCAGGGCCGCCGCGACTTTGCCAACTCCACCTGCCCGTGGTCAAAGTAGGCGCACCTGCCCGCAGTGGGTAGCGAAGAGTTGTTCTGTAACTCTGCGGGTTTTTGGTTTGATGAAACAAACCCGGGCTGGCGCAGAGGCGGTTTCTGTCTCTGCGTTCAGCGAAGCTGAGTCGGGTTAGGATGGCGGGAGAAAAGCAGGCAGTAGGAAGTAGGAAATAGGGAACAGCGAGGAGCGAGTAGGGAGTAGCGAATAGGGAAAAGCGAGCGAGTAGCCCGAACCTCCGGTCTCGAGGTCCACGGCTTGGAAGGCGAGAGCGTGCTCTCGCCTTGGAGTGCGGTAGCGCCAGCTACCGCCGTGGAATTAAACAAGGAGGCGGCAAGCCGCCGCGGCCGGAGCCCTGTCATTCTGAACGCAGTGAAGAATCCCCGCATTTTAGTTTTTATACAAATGCCGGGTTCTCGGCAAGCTCGGAGGCTCTTCGCGTTGCTCAGGATGACGGCCGAGGAGGCCCAGGATGAGCGCGTCTCGCGGCCCGCGGTTCTTCTTCCAGACAATATCCACTGAAGCTTGCATCATACAGTGACGCGCCTTCGTAGCGCCGGCACCCTGCCGGCCTTGAAAAATTGCCGCCGGGACGGCGGCGCTACGATTGCGAACCGCCACTATATTTTGCAAACATCGGTAAGAACCGCAGGCCGCAAGGGCCTGCGCTACAGCCCCAGGCCCGGAGGGCATAGCGTGAACCTCCGATTTCAAGGTTCGCGGCCTTTTTAGCCCACCGCCACCGACTTTGCCGGGGTAAACTCCAGCCGTGGGACTCGTTTGGCGTTAAAATCTTCCCCAGCCCCGGCAGGGGCGAAAGACATGGAAACCGCGCCTTGCGCCTGATTTGTAGAGAAAGGGCATGAGTTTACTCGTGCCGTCAACGCCTGCAACAAGGAAGGCGGCTTCAGCCGCCGTGAGGCGCAGCCGTTCCGCAGTTGGGAATGCATGCAGCACGCGAGCTCAACTCATTTTCCCGGTGCTATACTGGGCGGGCGCAAACCGGGATGGCGGATATGAATCTCAATAAGAATGTCTCGCTTAGAGAGAACGCAAACACGACAAAGCGCGAATCTGCGCCACCCGCGATGGCACACCCACTGCCAACTATGTCTATGACCTGGGGAGTGTGTGGGGGGAAAACACGACGCACGCTAAGGGGCGCCTCGTTTTGGCGGAGGTCAGTAACGGGCCCGTGATTGCGGCCACAGCCATACCTGGCTACGATGCGATGGGACGGATTACTGTTTATCGCCAGTGTACCCCGTACAATTGCGGGAGCTCCGACTGGAGGACAACCTATACGTACGACCTCGCGGGTGACGTGATAAGCTATACCAACCCGGCGGGATTCACCGTGACTCGAGGGGTCGATGACAACCAACGACCGACAAGCCTTAAATACGGCGCAAATATGGCGGTATCGAGCATCAGCTACACGCCCTGGGGAGCCATCAGCACCATGTGCGGAGGGAACGGCTGTGGCCAGTCGCAGGAGACGCGCCAGTATAACAGTTGACTCCGGCCAGTACTGATGGAACTAGGCAACTCCAACAGTCTGTCAGCAGACTATTCCCTGGCGTATAACTACGCTGGGAGCCCCAGTCCTCCCTGCGTGGCCCAGCAGGGCGCGGGGGACAACGGCAATATAACGGGAGCGACCTACACAGACACTATAAATTCGGGCTACAGCCACACATTCACTTACTGCTACGATCCTGTCAACCGGCTTACGCAGGCTGTCGCTTCAGGGAGTCCAGCCTATAATTATACGTATGAATATGATCAGTACGGCAATGGTACGTGCGTTGGGGGCTCGGGAGGTGGCGTGTGCCCTGCGCTCAGTTTCAATTCGGGTACGAACCAACTCACGTACATCGGAAGTGCTCCTGTTAGCTACGATGCGGCCGGCAACCAGCTGAATGACATCTGGTCAACCTACCAATACGATGCCGAGGGGAGGGTGACGCATTCAAGCTCTGCGGGGCAGTGGCAGTACCCAACTTACGATGCCTTCGGGCAGCGGGTGCAGGACTATCAGTCGGCTGGGTCGAGTGATTCGATGAAGCTCAGCTATCCGCGGGACATTTTTGGCCAGCGGACGGGAATCTGGGACGACCATTCCAGTGTCAACTGGGTGGGCTGGGACGTTTACTGGTCGCATGTCGCGGGGCAGCGGCTGAACATGGGCGGATCGAGCGCCTACATCGACCACGCGGACGCGGTCGGTTCCACCACCATGGAAACGGACCCGGCTGGTGGCGTACAGTGGGACATGACTCATTATCCGTGGGGACAGGTCTGGCAGCAGGGAGGCACGCGCGGGTCGGGGGTCTACGCGGGGCTGGACTGGCAGGTCAATGACCCCTTGATCCCTTCGGCCACCCGCGAACTCAGCGCCGCCCTGGGCCGCTGGGTGACGCCCGACCCGCTGGGCGGTGACGTCACAAATCCCCAGTCGCTCAACCGCTATGCCTATGCGCTGAACAATCCCACGACGCTGAACGACCCGTCGGGGCTGCAGAGCGGACCTCCGGTGGGGCTACTCAAGGCAGAATTTAGATTTCACTGCTTGATGAATCCTGTGTGTAGCCACTGGATGTC
>CAWANC010000026.1:0-33612 GCA_963783155.1 uncultured Acidobacteriota bacterium
CTTGACTTTGGCTTCCGAAAGCTCATGATTTGCAGCTTGCAGTTCCGCGGTCCGTGCGGCAACTTCGGCTTGCAGATTCTCCTGGTGACGCCCAAGTTCCTGGTCTCGCAGTTGGATCTGCGAAAGCATTTCGTTAAACCCGTCAACCAGGTCCCCCATCTCATCCTGCACCCTGCTTGTCCGCACGGATGGAATAGTTTTTCTTCGTTGAAACCAACCGGGCGGTTTCGGCAAGGTGCAAAATCGGCCCGGAGATCACTCTCTGGAGCCTGGAAGAGAGAAAGAATGCCAGAAACAAAGAAGCCACCAGGATCACGGAGACGACCATCAGGTACTCTCGAATTCGTGCATCCAGCTCCTGCGTGTCGGATTCGAGATAGATTGTTCCGATCTGCGCTTTATCGAGACTGATGTTGTGGAACACTCTCAAGTGCCCCTGGCCGAAAGTGCTCCCGTTCGATTCCGGCGTGGCTGGCAGGGATGTTGCAATCCCCCCGCGAAAGTAGACCGCAAAGATCTTGCCGTCAGGGGAATAGATGCACGCCGAACTGATGCGCGGCTGTCCTTTCAGCCCTCCGAGGATCTCGGTAGCGGATTTGGGGTCGCTGAAAGTTAAAGCCGCCGTGCTGTTTTCGCCGACGATTTCCGCCAGAATGGTGAGATTGCTTCTTAGCACCTGGCGAAAGGCCATGTAGTCATAGCCGATCACAGCCACGAGGGCCAGCGCCAGCGCAGCGCCGACGGTCACCATGGTCATCACTCGCAATTTGCTCTTGATCGATATGTTGCGAACGGAAAACATTTTTGTCCTACCCGCCGGTGTCGCCACTCGGGATGATTTGCGCAAGCCTCAGGAGCCGCGAGCTGATTTTGAGCTTCTGAACCTTGGCCGCTTCCAGGTTGACCTCGATATGCACGTGGTTATCCACGAGGGTAAAGTTGATCACCCCACCCATCCTGGCGAAGCCCTCGGTGTCTCCCACCGTCAACACACCCGACCCTCTCAAGGCATTCAGGATGGGCCGAAGACGGCCTTTCTCGGAAGAGCTGATAAAAGCAATTCGACAACCCGGCGCGTCTTCAATTTTCTTGATGTGCCGGACCTCTAACACCTGGCCATTGAAGGACTTCCCTTCAACGATGGTTTCCAGTCCTCCGCGGAAAGGGTCATCACCGATCACACAGATCGGGAATGGCTTTTGGCCGGGGTTGCCGGGTTGCGGCGGCCAATCCACAAACTTGGTGAAATTATAGAGAAAGGCCGCTTTCACTTGATACTCGCTAATCTCCTGGGCCGAAGCCTGGGGAAGCAGCGCCAGCATTGCGATGGCAAAGAACAGGACAGCCGGGCCGCTCATGGACGCACGAAGAACAGCCGGACCTTTCCTGGCTAAATGGGGCCGTTCTCGTGTTTTGGAAAAAGTTGCCATACCCAACCAGCTATTCGCACTTCGAGAACGTTCAATCCCTAAAACCGCCATGTGACCTTGCCATAGACGCTGCGCTGTACTTGAGTCGTGACGACAGTCTGAAAGAGATTCTGGAATTCCGGATGACGGGGGTCGAGAAGGTTCTGCCCCACAACACTTAATTCTGTCCACTGGTTCAGGCGCCAGCCCAGGTGAATGTCCAATCGCGTGTAGGCAGGAATTGAGCCCTCTGCCAGACGCCCCACGCGATAGAGGGAGGTGTCAAGCGTAAAGCGATGAGGAAGGTCCAGATAGGATCGGATCTGGAATTGGTTGCGAGGAGATCCGCCGTTGAGTTCTGCAATCGTGAACACATCCAGGCTGGAGGGGTCCAGTTTGATCGAGGGAACAAACCAGGTATAACCTCCTTGCAGGGTCCAGAATTTCCTGACCTTCCACCCCAGCAAAGCCTCGGCGCCGTAGGTGGACCCATACGCTTTTCCATCGTACACCAGGGGGAATACCAGGTGCGGGGGCAGGGGTGCCGCTTCGAAGAAAGGAGCGCCGGGCTCGAGGTTCCGCAGACGATCGTAAACGTTATAGAACGAAGTGACATCCAGGGAAATGCTTTGCATTCGGTTCAAAACGATAGCCGAACTCGTACGCCTTGAGCTCTTCAGAGTCCAGGCCTGATTTACCGAAAAAACTCAGCAGCGCCACCTGATCTTCGGCAACAGGGAAGGCCTCTAAATTGTATCGGATGTCTGCCTCGCCGGACCGCGCGGGGGTCTGGTTCGCCTTCGAAAAGGCCGTCCAGAAGGTGTGGCGCTTGCCCGGCGTCCAAAGCAGGCGCACGGTGGGCTCCACTTCGAAGCCCGTGATAATAGTTGTGCTCGACCTTGGTTCCCACGGTCAGCCAGAGTCTGTCCTTTACCAGATTGATCTCATCCTGAAAGAAAGCGTTTTCGATCGAACTGCTGAACGCCGCAGGAGTGAGGGTAATGCGTGGGATTTGGACTCATATGGTCCCGATTGTTCCGGTAGCCGAAGCCCCACACCACGTCATGCCGGCTCCCCAAGACCAGATGATGCTGAAAGTCCACGTCAAAAGTGCTGCGTGATTCGGGCTCGATCACATCCGCCCGGCTGATGCGGTCGAAATATATTTGGAGGCGCATTTCCGATCCCGGGCGAACCTTGTGAGTCCAACGGCCCAGGACGTTTCCTCCCGAGAAGTCCATGATGGAGGTAAAGGCGGGCGTCGAAGTAGGGAGGTTGCAAATCATACCCCAGGAGGGTACGGCTGCCCCTTCACGCCGCCATAGATATCCCCTTCAAGCGTCAGCGAGTCGCGAGTGGACACCTCCCAGTCTGCCCGGAACCCGCCATGGTTCATTCGCCAGCCATCGGCGGCTTCCTGTCCGGCGCGATTCAGAAAGCCAGCGCGATTGAAGTATTTGCCGAATATCCGGTAGGTGGCATGCTGCCCGATCTTTCCGCCGTATTGCGCCGTCCCGAAACCCTGCTCCACGTTGCCGCCGCCGCCCGTCAGCAGGACTCCCTGGGTGTCTTTGGAACTCTTGGTGATAATGTTGATCACCCCGTTCACGGCGTTGGTGCCCCAGATGGCCGCTCCGGGACCGCGGATCACCTCAATGCGGTCAATATCTTCCAGCACCACGTCCTGCGAGTCCCAGTACACGCCGGCAAACGAGGGGTCGTAAACGGTCCTCCCGTCAATCATGACCAGCATCTTGTTGGCGAGTTGCCCGTTGAAGCCGCGCGCTGAGATGGCCCAGGTGTTGGCGTTGATCTGCGCCACGTCAACTCCCGGAACAATGCGGAGCAAGTCGGGAATGTTCGTGGCCCCGGACCGGCGGATTTCCTCCTGGGTAATCACAAAAATCGCCGCCGGCTCGTGCGAGAGTTTCTCTTCCTTCTTGGAAGCAGACGTTACCTGCACATTCATCAGATCTTCGAGACTTGCTTTGGACAGATCCACCGTGGCCCGATCCTGGGCCCGGCCTGGAATTCCGAACATCAGCAGCGAAGGCGCATAGAGGCCAACCGCAAGACAGGAGGAGAGATGGCGTCTGCAGCTTGCGCGTGCGGACGGGCGGCGCGCTAACATCTGTGTTACCCCGTAGTAAAGCAAGGGCCCGGACAGAATAACCAGCAGACCTGCATTGAGGAGATCCTCCGCGAACCCCTGGGGGGCCTCGAAGAAGCGATGAATGGCCATCACCGCGGCTTCGCTGATGGCAATAAGCATCATGACGCGAAGAAACATCTTGAATCGGTGCATGGGTGTGCAACTCCTGAAAAGCCTGCGGCTTTGGCGCCATCGGGCTTGCCTGGCGCACCACCGACTCACCCTTTAGCGACTCACTTGCATGTCGAGGATGGACCCCAAAATGGCGCCGAGAATGGTGTGCCTGCCGCCGGAATATCTTCCATATTGATATCGGCCGTAGTAGCCATCTTCTTAACCCCTGGCGGAACCCCTGCGAAAGTAGTAGTGGTAGTCGGTCTGGGGCACATAAAAGCCACCATAGCCGTAGTTTGCGTCCTGATAGGCATACGAACCCTGGTGATTGGAGTGCCGGCGGTCCTGGCGGTCGGCCTGTCCGGCAAGGAAGCCCTGCTGGTAACCGTTGTTCACGGCCTCCCGAAGCAGGTTGGCGCCGTATCGGTTCGTCTCGTAGTACCGGCCGCCGCGCCGGTAGCGATAGTTCGCCGCCGTGTAGAAGTAGGGATCGTTGTTGTAATTGTGGCGGTTGTTGCGGAGGTTCTTCTCCTGCTGTCGCAAGTGCCCCATATACGCCTGGTGATAACGGTAATGCGCGTTGCGTCCCTGCCGCTGAAGCTGTGCCTCATGCTGACGCCCGGCACGCTGCCATTGAACCAGGTTTTGGCTGTACTGCCTCACACGCCGCTGATGCTGCCGATTTCGGTCTTGCCGTTGTTGCTGGATCTGCTGTTGCCGGTTCTGGTCTCGCTGCCATCGGCGCTGCTGGTTCTGCGCGCGCTGATTCTGGTTGCGCGGCTGCTGGGCGTGCTATTGTTGCTGCCGGTTCCGGTCCTGCTGGTTCTGGGCGTGTTGCTGTTGTTCTTTTTCTGTTTTTTATCTCTTTTTGTTGTTTCTTGTATTTCTGCGAGAGTTGCTCTTGCTGCGATTGCCCTTGGGCACTGGCCTGCACGTTCATTCCCACCCATCACGCCGCGCTGAGGACAGCCGCTATCACCATCCGGCTTAAGATACTAATTCTCACGCCACACCTCCTTACTCATTCGGTTGTTCCATGGGATATAGCCCATAAAGAGAACCCACGAGGAGCACAACAACCAGGACCATAAACAGATACAATTTCTTTTGTTGCAGTCCGCTTCTCACCAAATCCTGCCTGGACGCTATGGGCATCTTGCTTATCCCCCGGGGCCATCCGCACATCTGTCCCGCAGGGCTCACGCGTGTGGTCACAATTGCTCACTCAAGTTTATAAGGGGAAAATAGAAGATAGGGCTGGCGGAGTTCGGCGAGGAATCGGCTTTGAAAAGAGATAGATCTTTCGTCAGGTAAACGGTGAGTGAACCCGGCGCTTCAGGATCCCGGCTTCATTATGATTTACCGCCTGGGCAACGCTTAAGCCAATCCATCATTCGGTCCTCGCCATACCCTCGGGGAGACTCGGCTCATGGCGCCGATGGAATCCTCCCCCGAAGGTATCGTGGTTCAATCGTTAGAACAGGTTGAGTGTAATGCGAATGCCGGAATGCCGCGGGTTGTACAGGTAATAGCCTCCCTCGGCGTATTCGACATAAACGTTGTCGTTGCGGCCCCAGTTGGAGGGCCAAGGTTGGTTGTATCCGAACCAATAGCCATTGTATTGGAATCGGTTGTACCCCTCGACCATCTGGGGACGCATCATGCGGAATGAGTGGTCACGGCCAAAATGGGCGCGGTAATGGTCATCAGAGATGCGGCCATAATGGTTGCCATTGTTCCCGTTGCCGTGGAAGCCGTTGTTGCCATTGTATTTGGCCACGGCGCGTGAGTGCTGCTGGCGCTGCCCCTGCTGGACTCTCTGTTGTTTCTCGCCTCGCTGCTGTTGATTCCGTGCTTGCGGTTGTTGCTTTTTCTGTCTGTTGTCCTGCTTCTGTTGGTGGTCTTGCTGCGATCGCTCCTGGGCATTGGCCGGCATATTCATGCCCAACAGCCATGCCGCGCTGAGGACAGCCGCCACCAGCATCCGGTTCAAGATACTTATTTTCACGTCACACCTCGCTTAGTAATCCGATCAATCCACGGAATCGAACCCATGAAGAAAACCCACGAGGGGCGCAGCAAGCAGGATGAGAAACGTTGCCCATTCCTTTTGTTGCCGTCCGCCCTCCGACAGCTACCGCATGGCAACTCCGGGCATCTTATTTATACCCCGGGGCCATTCGCGCGTCTGCCCCGTACTGCTCACACGTTAGGTCAAAATAGCTCGCTCAAGTTTATAAAGGGGAAATCGAAGGTAGGGCTGGCGGAGTTCAGCCGACACCGCCAAATGTTTTCGTAAAAACGAAATATTTCATGGCCTATCCGCAAATAATGGTTGAAGTCAGCCGCAAGTTAAGGCAAGCTTATGGCCCAAGCTAGCGCAGAGTGAACCCCGGGAAGTGCCCCAATATGGAGAAATTCAATCTACTGAGGCTGTGATGGCCAATGGTCTCAGGTAGAGGGAGAACAATATCCGGGTTTTTGCTGAAGCGTGTCCACGCGCGCGTGCAGGCAAGGCCTTATTAGACAAGTGAAGCGACAGGGAATTAGGGGAACCAGATGGTACAGACTTAAGGGGAGGATGGGAATGGAAAAGAACTCGGGACAAACTCAGGCTGTTATTCCGGGCCGGGTGGCGTCAGTCGATTTTTTCCGTGGATTCACGATGTTCCTACTCATCGGTGAGTCGACTGAGCTTTATTCGCTCCTGCGGAATCCGGCTTTACACGGTACCGTGCTCGGCTTTATCGGTTGGCAGTTCGATCACCATCCCTGGAACGGACTTCACTTCTGGGACCTCGTCCAGCCTTTCTTCATGTTTATCGTTGGAGTAGCGATGCCCTTTTCCATTGGGAAAAGATGGGCACGGGGTGATACATGGAGTCAGACCTTTCGGCATGTTCTTAGGCGATCCGGGCTGCTTCTGTTCTTTGGCTGGGCGCTCTATTGCATCGGGCCTGGCCACTTAACGTTCCAGCTGTGGAACGTGCTGGCACAACTCTCCTTTACTTACCTGGTGGCTTTCCTGATGATGCGCAAGTCAACCCGCACGCAGATTGGTTTCACGTTCCTTTTGCTGATCATTACCGAATTGTTATACCGAACATGGCCGGTTGCAGGATTTAACCAGCCCTTTGTTCCGGACCACAATTTCGGTTCCTGGGTGGATCTGGCTATCATGCCCCACCTTTCAAGAGGACATTGGGTGGCGTTCAACGCCATACCTACCACAGCGCACACCATGTGGGGAGTGCTTGCCGGATACGTCCTGAAAAGCAGCCGGTCTTCCTGGAGCAAAATCAAGGTGCTGGTTATTCCCGGGCTCATTGGCGTGATAGTAGGCTTCGCCTTGAATCCCGTAGATCCCATCATCAAACGTATTTGCACTGCTTCCTTTGTGATTGTCAGCGGCGGATTTTGCCTGCTGGCACTGGCCCTATCTTACTGGCTGATTGATGTGAAGGGCTGGAAAAAATGGGCCATCTTTTTCAATATCGTGGGAATGAACTCGATTTTTATCTACCTCTTAACGAACACCGCTGGGGCTGAGTGGTTGCACAAGATTGCCCAGCCTTTCACCATGGGGTTGTTTGCCTGGGGTGGAAACCTTACGGCCGAGATCGTAACCAGCCTTGCCGTGTGGTTTATGCTTTGGTACATTTGCTATTGGCTGTATAAGAAGAGGATTTTCTTTAAGATTTGAACGCGCAAAACGCAGGAAGCCACAGTATGGATTGATTTCACGTTGAAGCTTGCTGAGGGGAAATCCTGGCGAGATATTGCGCCGTTTCTGCTTCCTGGAAATGAGGGGCTTCCGGCACGGGTGTCCGGGGTTCGCAACTGTCCTGTTACTGTCTCAGCCAGTCAGTGAACCATATGAAATCGCCCCTTGCCCGCCCAACACGCCGGTGTGACCGAGGTACTACGTTCCACCTGCTCCGCGCAGAGCCGTTTTCCCATGTTTCCTCATATAGCACAAGAAGCGTCCGGCGCCAGTCGGGCTGGGCTTGTGCCTGCTCCATATCCGGGTGATGGGCCCCAAGGATGGGACGCTGTTTTTCTACCGGAAAATAGCAACTCATGGTACTGTTTTTTCCGCATGTGTCGACTTTGTCGTGTGCCAGAGGCTGAAAAGGGACGTCGGTCTGTGAGGGTTCCCTCAGGCGACCGGAGATAGAACGTTCAAACTGCAAAGCGAGAAGCTGCGTCGCGGGCGAGAGAGAAGGATTCCGTGGTGCGGGCGGCCTGTATTCAAGTCCATGCGAGGTATCCGGGCGGCGCTTCCTGTTTTTCAAGTTTGGCTGTTCCCACTCAGCATGCAATCTTTTGTTATGCGGAGGAATTATGCGATTTCGTTTAGTGGCTGTCGCCTTGTTGGCAACGGGTCTCAGTCTGCTATCTGTAGGGTTTGCGGCTGGTCAGAACGATGCCCCCGGGGGGGGCTGCACGGTTCGAGAAGCAGATTTCCACGGCTGGAAAGCCGAACAGATTTCCAATCAATGGACGACGCTGACCATCGTTCCGAAACTGGGCGGCAGACTGATGCAGGTGGATTTCGGCGGCCATCCATACCTGTTTGTAAACCCCAAGTATTATGGCCAGTACTTTCCTCCTTCACAGGGGGCGGCCAAGAACATTTGGTACAATTACGGTGGTGATAAGGACTGGCCTTTGCCCGAAGGGGCGGAAGATGAGCAGCACTGGGCGAGCGCACGATCGGACCTGCTGGATGATGGGGAATACTCCTTTAAAATTCTGTCGCAGGGTGCCAAGTGCTCAGTCCGGCTGGAAGGGCCGCCTGACCCCCCGACCGGCCTTCAGTACTCACGCGTCATCAGCCTTGGGGCAAACTCTCCGCACATCACTTTTCACGCAATGATGAAAAACTTCACCGGACACCCGATCGACTGGTCCATCCAATCAGTCTCGCAGTATGACACTGCCGACCCGGGCGACCGGACGCAATATAATCACCAGTTCTGGGCATTTACCCCCATCAATCCCAATAGTGCTTATCTTGAGAGCTACCACGTGCGCAGCGGACCGAGCGATCACCCTTCCTTCTCAATCCGCGACGGGAACACGTTTGCATTGCATTGGAAGTATCTGGAGGCAGAGGTCTGGCTGGATTCGCCGGCGGGGTGGGTGGCCGTCGTTGACGGTTTGCGCCAATACGCCATGGTGGAGCGTTTTCATTTTCAGAAGACGGAAAATTATCCCGGCAAGGCCTCGGTTATTTATTACCTGAATGGGCCACGGCTGGGCCTGGACAAGAATGGGATGCCTGAGATGCGGCCATTGAACGTGCTCGACACTCCGTATTACATGGAAGCAGAGCTGAATAGCCCCATGGTCCATCTTGCGGCGGGAGCAACCTACGCGTTTGATACCGAGTGGTTCCCGACACGGGTGGGCGACAATTTCAAGACGGTGGGTTACGCCGGTCTGGTCAGTGACCCGCTCACTGTGACGCAAACCGCGAACGGGCTCAGGCTGGCCGGAACATTTGGCGTGTTATATCCTGGTCATCTGGTTGCTCACCTGTACGACCATGGGGGGATGCACGTGAAAGACGTGGACCTCATGGACGTGTCTCCTCTCGAACTGGTAAACCTCGATAAGACCATCGAGGTGCCTCCTTCAGTGGCGTGGCTTTCGGTCCATCTGGTGGACGCACAGGGATCAGATCGGGGCGCGTTGGGCCAGGTGCACTTGAATCCGCAGGAGAAGATTCAACTTAAATGAGTAATCCAAAGCGATGCGCAATTTTCTGGACAGCATTCTTCTGTCTCATTTCGATCGTGAGCTTTGGCCAGCGGGGGCCCGTTTCGGCACGCATCGATGTGAATGAACCCGACCTGCTGGCAAAGCCCGTGGGGGCAAATTGGACGTCTTACAACGGAGACTACACCGGCCAGCGTTATTCCAGTCTCTCGCAGATCAATCGCGATAACATTGGCCGTCTCCGCACCCAATGGGTATTCCATTCGAGGAATTCCCAAAGTCTGGAAGTGACGCCCGTGGTGATCAACGGGGTGATGTACGTAACCAGCGCCAACGATGCCTACGCGCTTGATGCGCGCACCGGACGCATGCTGTGGAGTCACACTCGCCCGATTACCAATGGCCTGATCGAAGACGCGTCCGCCCACCACAACCGCGGCGTCGCAGTGTGGCATTCGAAGGTCTTCATGGAAACCGACGACGCTCACCTCCTGTGCCTGGACGCTCGCAGCGGAAATCTGATCTGGGATGTAAAGTTCGGCGACATCAAAGAGAACCCTGCAAATGGGGCTACCAGCGCCCCATTGATTGTTAACGGTAAGGTGATTGTTGCGCCTGCCGGCGGCGATGCAGGCGTAAGAGGGAGGATTGAAGCTTTTGATGCAGAGACCGGCAAGCTGGTCTGGAACTTCTGGACCATTCCCGGGCCGGGTGAACCGAATTTTGGCACCTGGGGAAAGAGCGACATCTGGAAACACGGTGGCGCGACGGCGTGGATGCCGGGAACATACGATCCGGAAACGAACACACTTTTCTGGGGCACTGGAAACGCCGCCCCGGACTTTGAGGGTTCGCAACGCCCCGGTGACAATCTTTATAGCGCTTGCGTGCTGGCGCTTGACCCCGACACTGGAAAGCTGAAGTGGCACTTCCAATTCACTCCCCACGACCTGTACGATTTTGATGCTGTCGAAACGCCCGTACTCATCGATGGCAGTTACAAGGGCAAAAATCGAAAGCTTCTGGTGGAAGCAAACCGGAACGGCTTTGTCTACGTGCTCGATCGGACCAACGGGAAATTTCTCGGCGCCACGTTGTTCGAACCTTCTGTGAATTGGGCCAAAGGCATTGACGCCGATGGCCGGCCGATAACCACCGGAGTGATTCCCACTCCGGGCGGAACACGGGTGTGTCCTGGCATTGTGGGAGCGACCAACTGGTTCTCGCCATCCTACAATCCCCAGACGCACCTTTTTTATTTCATGGCGCTCCGTGATTGCAATATTGGCCACGCGACGCCTCAACCTTTTGTCAAGGGCGAGAGCTATTACAACACGGGCGTTGAAAGAATCTCGGGCGAGCAGGGGAAGAAAACATTTGTGGCCTTCGATGTTGAGAGCGGAAAGATCGCGTGGCGCTACCCACAGGCTGGCAGAGGAAACTCCTGGGGTGGAACGATGAGCACGGCGGGAGGTCTGGTTTTCTTCGGAGACGACGCCGACAGTTTTGAGGCCATCGATGCACGCGACGGCAAGCCGCTTTGGCACTTCAATACTGGACAGGGGATGCATGCTTCTCCAATGAGCTATGCTGTGGATGGCAAACAGTACGTTGGCATTGCCGCGGGAAGCGACATCTTCACTTTCGGGCTGCCGGAATGACGGCATCCGGTGAGAGCTTAGATCGTGCTCTGGCCTGCGATGGCTGGCGAGGATAGTGATCCAGTGCGACGGGCGCCGTAATCGGGCGGGGACATCAGCGCCATCGCGTACTTGAATCGCCGGGGGTCTTTCTCTCCGATTCTTGCCAGGCTGCCGCGCGCGACCGCCAGGCTCTTGTAGTAATCGTCGTAGTGGAATCCGGTTTCTCCCCTCCACATGGGAAAAACTGCGCAGGCTTCAACCCAGCGGCTGAAAACGTCGCTCACATCCAGATAGATATCCTGCCGGAAGCCTTCCGCATCCTCCCAGTTTTCCGCAAACAGCAGCTTGCCGACAGCGTGCGCAGGGAATTTGCGTTTGATGCCGGGAAGCCCGGCGTAGAAGATCGCGTCGTTAACGATGTTGTAGCAGGCGCGATGGTCTTTGTGGTAGCTGCCCTTCCAATGCGTGATGATGATTTCCGGTTTGTGCTGGCGGATGGCGTCACACACGGCGAAACGCGCTTCTTCGTTGTCGGGAAGTTCGCCGTCAGGATAAGAAAGATAAGCGGTTTCGGCGCCCAGAATTTTGGCCGCTTTGTCAGTAGCCGAGACCTGCATGGCTCCATACTCCGCCGGAGCAATGGCCGGGTTGCCTCGCTCGCCGTGCGTGAGGTTGAAAAAGATCCCGCGGCCGCCCGTGCTCACCTGCCGGGCCACCCCCAGGCCCATCGTGAACAGAGCGTCACCGGGATGTGCGGCAACGGCCATCAGCGTCCCGGGCCGCGACTTTGAATCGCTGGTTTCGGACGATTTTTCTGCAGAAGTACCCTCGGCCCGGGCACTGCCGGTTCCCACGGAGAATACAGCAGCGCCTATTCCCAGTTCTTTTAAGACATCCCTGCGAGAGTGGTGCTTCATAGTAGTTTGGTTGCGGTCCCTGCCAAAACAGTATGGTTCAGGCTGCACTGGCTTTGGAAAGGACCTCATGGAGCCGCCTGGCGACAATCGCGTCCTCACCCGGCAGCATCATCCAGACGCCCACCACAATCACATTCTCACCTGCCGGCAAACCTTTCATCAGGCTGCCGGCATCACCGCCCGTAGCAGGATTCAGCGCGATACTCGGCGTTCCCTGCAGGAGCTCGGTCTGGACATCTTTGGCCTGGATCTTCAGCCGCTTCATGTCGTACGTAATCAGCAGATGAGGCACATTGTTGGCCACCGGTGGGACGAAGATCTGCGTCTTGACCGAAGGAATTTTCTGAACGGCGGCTTCAATCAGCTCGGCGCGCTTTTGAAAATCCGCTCGCATTTCCGCTTCATCCTGGTCCAGGAACCAGTCCACTGCGGCCACCAGGCCGACAATCTGTTCTTTGGAAACCTTCATGCCGCGTCCCACTGTGTTGCCGTGGGGATTGTTGTTCAGCGCCGCCGCCGCAACCAGATCCTTCCTCCCTAACAGCAGCCCGCTGTTTTGCGGGCCTCGCAGTCCCTTGCCTCCGGAAATCTGCACCACGTCAAAGCCCATCTGCGTGTACTCCCAGAGGCGCGACTTGGGCGGCACATCGGCTGCCGCGTCGTTTGATGCCGGCACGCCGTGCTTGTGTGCAATGCGGACCCAGTCTTCGCGGCTGATCTGTCCGCCCTGCGCGGCGTTGAAGAAGTGCGCCATGGCAGTCCGCGGCGAGAAAGCCCGGTCGTAGTCTTCCAGTGTTTCTATTTCCACCATTTTTGCCCCGCAGCAGCGCATGGCATGATCGTATTCATAGCGATGCGCCCTTTGAACCAGGATTTCGTTGGGCAACTCGGACACGTCACCGGGCAGATTCAGGACCGGCCGTTCTCTGCCGCGGGTCATGCAGGCCGCCGTCGACAACGTCAATGCGGAAGCCGCCCCGTCACTCACCAGCGCCGCTTCGCATCGCAGTCTCCTGGCCAGGTGCTCGCCGGCTGCCTTCTGCAACTCAATCAGGTTCACCGGCGACAGGGCCGCCCGGTCGACGGCCGCCCGCACCTGTGGCGGCATGATGGAAGCTGTCAGATAGGTATACGTCCCGGCTGCATTGATAAACGGAGTCACATTCAGCTTGGAGTAGTAATCCTCCCCGGCCGGCGTATGAGCCCCTTGCGGCGCTGCTGCAAGGGCGGGGACTTCACGCCCCGCCACTGTAGAGGCGGCGAGCAGTCCGCCTCCCCACTTGAAGAATTTTCTGCGAGATAGAAAGTTGTTTGTCATGAGATTACCTCTTTCGTCTGATTCAAACGGTCAGGAGCGGTTGAAAGGCCCGGGTATCCCTTTGACGATTTTTCCGCGCAGGGCCACATTGCGAGCAAAAAACAGACCGGCCCCGAAGCGGGAAATACCTGCGTGCGGCTGCTTTGAAAACCCAACCGTAAAGCATTTGTTCCTGACATCCTTGTCTTTCCTGTCGTGCGTGAAAAATCCCTTTGAGATCACCGGCCCAAACTTTTGACCTGGCGAGCTGAGGCAGCCCATGCAAGACTGCCTCACCATGAGGACGGCGGCCTGACCATCACCCTGGAAAGGCCCCTCATCATCCCTCTGCCTACCCCTGAACAACGCATAAGGTACATTGCCGGGGCCGGTGGGTCAAGTAATTATCCTGCCGGATTTTCCCCGCTATTGGCCGGGCATAGCCAGTAAGGATCTGCCGAAGCCCTTTGACGAAGCCCAGGCCGGAGTTGAGAATCAGTAGCGTGCGACAAACACGGTGCGCGAGGGCCCTCTCAATCGAGGGCTGCTGGGGGGATCGGCGCTGATTGGGCTACATTGGGGCCGATATTTCTCCGGTTTGTTTTGGGTTTGTTTTTTAGCCGTCATTTGTTTTCAACACCATGTCTGGCTTTGTTTTTGGGTTCGTTTTTTCCACAAGAACGTATTTTCAACAACTTCCCGGCTTCGTTTTTGGGTTCGTTTGGGTTCGTTTTTTGAGTCAATCATTTGTTTTCAGTAACTTCTCGGGTTCGTTTTTTAAAAAACGTGTTTTTTTGTCCCACACAATTCTAGTTCCAAAACCATCGATCCATGTTTTCAGCGGCTTACGGAGACATTTAAAGTCTATCCAGACTGCTTATTTTCCCGCCTAATCACTCCGGCAACCCCTCCGCCGTTACCAGGAAGGCTATCATACTAGCCCACAAAAGTCAAGGAAATTCGGCAAGCATATTGTGCTGGACTACGATTCGAAAGCTCGCAGGGGCGTTCCCTCCGACCGCGAGCGGGGGCGGAAGTACGGCCTGGAGTGGGCGGAGGCTTTCCACTACATCGGGCCTCCGGAATCCAAACTGGACGAGTCCATCGCGCAACACCAGAAGCCTCTCTAGCGCGGTGCTCAAAGAACCCATGCCCGGCGTCATCCTGAGCCCGTTCGCCCTCCATTTGCGAACGGCCCTGAGCGAAGTCGAAGGGGCTCAGGATAAACTCCGCGAAGGACCTCTGCATTTTTCGAGCGAAATACAGGGATGCTTCGCTGCGCTCAGCATGACAATTGCCCTGTGCAGCGGCCCGCTGGTGAGAAGGACTGATTGCGGCGCCGAACCACCCGCCGGCCAGCAAATTGACAGCATCAAGCGGATTGCCGTAGACTGCCCGGTATTCCGGGAGGATCCGGCAGGATACGAAAAGCTCCCGGAGTGGAGAGATTTCTCTGGCTGGTACAGGGCGGCCAGAAGTCGGAAAGTATGAATGAACGCCATTCGACGCTGGCCCAACTGATACAGCGAAGCGGTTTCCAGCGCCGGTGGGAAGGACGGAGTGTCAGCCGGTGAAGCCCAGAACTCTGTGGCACCTCAAACATTGCAGCGGTTTCCTGTGTGCGGCCCTTTTTATCCTTCCGGCCTTATGCCTGGGTCAACAGACCCCCGCCCACAAAGGCCGGGAAGCCGGACGTTCGCTCGAACACGCAAAGCAATCTTTTGCAAGCCACTGCGCTCCCTGCCACGGTCTCGACGGCCGCGGGGGAGAACACGCGCCTGCGGTTGTCGACACTCCAGCCGCGGCGCAGCGCACCGACGAAGCGCTGGCCAGGATCATCCAACATGGCATACCCGACAAAGGGATGCCCTCATTCCACTTTCTGACCAGGCAGCAGGTTGAGGAGATCATCAGTTACATTCGAGTGCTGCGCGGCAACAATGGCGGCACGGCAAACTTGAAGGGCGATCCAGCGGCGGGCGCAAAGCTGTTTTTTGGAGAGGCCCGATGCGCTGAATGCCATATGATGCAGGGGAAGGGTGGTTTTATTGCTCCTGATCTGACTGACTTCGGACGCTCGCACTCAGCCCATGTTATCCGCCAGATTATCCTTCAGCCCAACAAAGATCTCCTGCCGCGGTGGGAACTGGTCAGTGTCATCACGCATTCAGGGCGGCACTTTTCCGGGCTGCTCCGCAACGAAGACAATTTCTCGATCGCTTTGCTGAGTGAAGACGGCGCCTTTCATCTTTTGATGAAGTCTGACGTCGCTCACATGACGCATGAGGCGCGGTCGATCATGCCGGACGACTACGGCAGGAAACTGAGTTCACAACAACTGGATGATCTTGCCAGTTTCCTGATTCTGGGTTCGGCTCGTAAAAGTTCACACACTAAAAGCGCGAGCTCGTTACGTTCCACGTCAGGTTTCTGAAAGGTTCGCTCTCTATTGGCTACACAGTTTGTTGAGGAACGGCCTGTCATTCTGAGCGCAGCGAAGAATCCCGGCATTTCTTCAAGTAAATACGGGGATGCTTCGCTTCGCTCAGCATGACAACGTGGCCTTTTCCCGCAACCTGTACAACAGATCGCAGACGGAAAGGGGTACGTCCTTAATGAAATCAATCATCGCCGGATTGGTTCTTCTATTTTCCTTGCCGGTGGCGCTGAAGGCGCAGCAGGCTCCCCGCAAGTTCGAGCTCCGTGCAAATTCGCCAAAGTTCTGGAAGCTGATTGGACGCCACGCGCAGATGAAACGCATGGCGACGGGATTCGGTTTTACGGAGGGCCCTGTGTGGGACCCGCACGGGTTTCTCTATGTGAGCGACGAAATTCTCAACAAGATTTTCCGTGTTTATCCCGACGGGCACAAGGAAACTCTGATTTCTCTGGGCAATCCCGACGGAAACACCTTCGACCGCGAATTTCACCTTATCGACTGCGCGAGTGTTCTGAGGGCTGTTATTCAGGTGGACCCGGACGGCCATTACAAGGTGCTTGCAGACCACTATGAGGGAAAGAAGCTCAACACCCCGAACGACATCGTGACGGGCCCTGACGGCGCTTTCTACTTTACCAATCCCAATATGGACCTGACCAAGGACCAGAAACAGGAAATTCCTTACCAGGGTGTTTACCGGCTTGACGCGCAAGGCGGCATGCAGCTCCTCGTTAAAGATATGGCCCAGCCGAACGGGCTGGCGTTTTCACCGGATGGCAGGAAGCTTTACATTGATGACAGTGAGCGGAAAGACATCCGGGTGTATGATTTTCTGCCCGGCGGCAAATTGGCAAACGGCCGCGAATTCGGAAGCGAAGTGGGTGGCCCGCACGAGGGAGTTCCGGACGGCATGCGGGTTGACCGTAACGGGAATCTGTTTGTAACGGGACCCCTGGGCGTCTGGGTGTGGGATGCCGAAGGAAACCATCTGGGCACGATTGTCGTTCCGGAGCAGCCGGCCAATCTGGCCTGGGGCGACTCTGACTACCGCACGCTCTACATCACGGCGACGAAATCGGTTTACAGGATCCGCACGCGCGCTCGCGGGTTCATTCCCTACCTTGCGAAGCCCGGCCGTCACTAGCAGGAGCTTGCGAGAGCTTCGCTCTGGCGAATGAAATAAGGGCGCCTGTGCAGGATGTTGAAAAGGGCTGTAGCGGCGGCTTTACGCCGCCATCCCCGCACTGAAAGCATTGACCTCATGGCGGGATAAACCCGCCGCTACGCCCCCTCTGCAAGTTATTTCAACAGCCTGCTACGCGCCTGCCTCGCCGCTCACGGTTGAGCGGAGAGCGCCTGATGGCAGAATCTTCCGGTCGGGGTCCACGATTAACCATGCCACGGAACCGACCGCGCAAAGCGCTGCGGCAGTCAGGAAGGATGCGCTCCAGCCAAAGTGGCCGGCGATAGCCGGGGTGAGGGTTGCGGTCAGTGCTCCGCCGAACTGGCCGCCGGTGTTCATGGCGCCTGAAACGGTTCCCGCCCACGGCCCGGCAACATCGGCGCTGACCGACCAGAAAGAGCTCTGGCTGAGGTAGAGCGCGCCGGCCCCGCCCGCCAGGACGATGCTGGCCACCTCAGGACTTGCGGCGTCGGCGCCGATCACGATGAAGACGGCTGCCAGCCCAATGCCCACCACCGCAATGCCGCAACGGCCCCAGCGCTTACCGTAGCGCCGGGTGACGACGTCGCAGATCACGCCCCCCAGGGGCGAACAGACGGCCATGGCGATGAAGGGCAACATGGTATAGCTGGCCCCCGATTTCAGGTCGAGGCCGCGGACGGTGGTGAGATAGATGAAGAACCAGGTGAAGAAGATGTAGGCGACATACCCGTAGCAGAAGTAGCTGAAGGTGATGGCGAGAATTTCCTTGCTGCGGGCAATCTTGAGCCAGGGCGTCGACTCGACGTGCTGCTCATGCTTGACGTCAACCCCGGCGCGAATGAGTTCGAGTTCTGATTTTGACACCCACGGATGGCGCTCGGGTGAATCGCGGGCGATCAGGAACCACACGGCGCCGGCTGCGATGCCCAGCAGGGCGCTGCCCCAGAAGCTCCAGCGCCAGCCGAAATGCGTGAGGATGTAGGTGATGAACGGCGGGGTGATGCCCGCCCCCACGCCCACGCCGGCAAAGATGAGCCCGTTGGCGATGCCCCGTTCCTGGGTGGGCACCCAGTTGGCCACCACGTTGTTGGAAGCAGGATAGACCACTGCTTCGCCCGCTCCCAGCATGAACCGCACAGCGATAAAGACGAACAAGGCGGAGGCGATGCCCGTCGGGACCATGGCCGTCAGCGAGGTGAACAGCCCCCACCAGATGACTCCGGCCGTGAGCACCCAGCGAGGTCCCATGTGGTCGGCCAGGCTGCCGCCAGGGGTCTGAAACAGCGCGTAGCCCACCACGAACGCACTGAAAATCCAGCCCAGTTCCACGGTGCTCAGATGGTACTGCTCCATGATGGTGTGGCCGGCAATGGAGATATTGACCCGGTCGAGATAGGCAATGGCACTGACGATAAACATCCAGATCACCAGCAGCCAGCGCACGTGGGAAGTGGGTTTTTCAGCCATGGCACGATCTCCGTCTGGAGTTATCTGAATTTTCTTTTCTGCAAGGCATCCTGTTCGGTTGACGACACAGAAATGGGCGAAGTAGACGGTACCATACCAACTTGTGGAATCACACAAAATATTTGCAACGGAACGGGCTCTCTCGTATATAGTGGGGGTCGGTTGGAGTCGTCTGAATTAACCCAAATCTTCCGGTGTGATACATGAGTTGAAAGGGGAAAATACAGTTGTGCGCGAACTGCGCTCGCAACCCCTATCACGCCGGCACAAGGAGAGAAAACCAGCGATGAAGAAAGCGATAGTTGTCCTAGCGATTGCTTCGGTGGCGGCAATGATGGTCGGATGTTCGGCGACCAGCGCCGCAGTCCCAAACCCAGCCTCAGCCGCCTGCGGAGCAGGTGCGGGCCGTCAACCCGCCGGGAACTCCGGAAGGGTTGCCCTTCAGCAATGGGATTCTTGTGGGTAACACTCTTTATGTGGCCGGCACCCAGGGAACCGATGCCAACGGAAAACTCGAGCCCGACATTGAAAGCCAGACCCGTGCCGCTCTGGGGTTGATCCAGAAGATCGTCGAGGGCGGAGGGATGACGATGGGCAACGTGGTGGCCGTGAACGTCTACCTCTCGGACATCAATGAGTTCGGGAAGATGAACAACGTATACAAGACGTTTTTCCCTGACCCCAAACCCACACGAACAACCGTGCAGGTGGCGAAACTGGTGAACGGCGCGAAAATTGAAATCTCCGCCATCGCCGTCAAGCCCCGCTAGCCTTGCCAGGGGGGCGCGCGAATTGACGTATCAAACGCCGGCAGTCTGCTGAGAAATCAGAGGGTGTCATTCCCGGCGCGGTGAGGCTCCGGTTCGGATGCGGCGCCAGCCGGGATCGCTTGCCGCAACGAGCTTTCCGGGATAAGGAATGGCACAGGTTTCCCAACAGATTGCCGGCCCATCGTTCAACGGTGGGAGGTTTTGCCCCGACTCTTGCTGTCCGAGACTCGGGCAGGTTCAATCCAATCCCTAAAGGAAGGGAGAACATCGGATCATGCTTCAACGTACGCACAGAATGATTTTGTTTCTCATCGCACTCGTCCTGAGTTCCACGTTTGCCGTTCCTGCCTATGGCCAGCTGGGGCTGTTTTCAAAGCAGCAACTCATCGAGTTCACGACGGATTGGCACGGGGCGCGGTTTGCCGACGGGCGTCCGGATGTCCCCGATTCAATGCTCCAGCGCCTGCGGGACGCGACGGCGGAACAAGCCTGGGAAGTGCTGCAGCGGGCGGGCTATCAGAACCAGTTTGAGTCCGGGTGGACGGTGGTCAACCCGCAGAAGCAGAGGCTGGTGGGGCGGGTGGTGACGGCGGTGTTCATGCCCTTTCGGCCGGACCTGGATTCGGTGATCAGGGCCAACGCGAAAAAGGAAGGGGAGACGGTGAGAGGGGAGAATTCCTGGATCATCAACCGTCTGCAGCCGGGGGACGTCATGGTGGTGGACCTGTTCGGGAAGATCAAGGACGGGACGATCATCGGAGGGAATCTGGCCACCTCGGTGTTTACGAAGACCCATAACGGAATCATCGTGAATGGGTCGATCCGCGATACGGCTGAAATCCAGGAGATGAAAGGGTTCCAGGTTTTTTGCCGGGGGACGGACCCATCGGCGTTAAAGAACGTGACGCTGATGGGGATCAACGTGCCGATCCGGATGGGGCAGGCGACAGTGATGCCGGGTGACATCGCGGTGAGCGATCCCGAAGGGATCACTTTCATTCCACCCCAACTCGTGGAAAAAGTTGCGGACCACGCGGAGATGGACCGCCTGGTCGATGAGTGGGGGTTTATGATGCTGCGGGAGAAGAAGTACAGCCCGGGGCAAATCGACGGCCAGTGGACACGGCAGATGATTGAAGAGTTCAATGCCTACGCGGCCAGGCAGGGATCAAAGCTGCGGAGGGAGCTTCCCAAATGAGAGGGAACTCTTCCATTTTCCCGCGGGCGAAAGTAGACCCTCTCCTGGACTGACCGACGGTCTGACAGGTATCCGTCACCCATTTTTAGAATGGCCGGGCGGTCATCTTGAATGGAGTTATCTCGAGATGAGCAAGACTGATAACGATGTCCTTAAGTCGCGACTGTCGCGGCGCAGGTTTCTGGCGGGAGTCGGGGGTGCTGCGACACTTTCGGCATTGCCAGGCGCGTTTGCAGCTGAAGGGCCACGCAGCATGAGGGATGGAGACGAGGCGAATGCTGCTGCCGCGCTGCTCCGTGTGGACACAACCCCTGGCCATGTGGTGAACTCCTTCGACCCGGATGAAAGCCTGGGGAGTTCGATGGACGAGTTGTCTCCGTCCATCATCGAAAAGATCTATACCCCAGAGATTATTCGCGAGTGCCTTTCCGCCGGATGGGGGCCCATTACCTATCGCCTCCACACCGAACTGGCGATTGAAGCGTGGCATTGGAATTCGGACGGCGAATGGAGCGATCCGAATAAGCGCGAAGGGTATTTTACGGGAAACGCGGCGCCCAAAGGATTTCTGCGGAATTCGTTTGGCTATCCGCTCCCTCGCCGTGGAACCACCAGCAACGGCGGTGCCGGCCGCGGCTATTCGCGGTTGACGGACGGCGACCCTGCCACGTTCTGGAAGAGTAATCCCTACCTGACCAAGGCCTTCACCGGAGAGGATGACGAACTGCATCCCCAGTGGATCATCATTGACCTGCGGGCGGTGGAAAAGGTCAACGCCCTTCGGATTGACTGGGGCAACCCGTACGCAAGTGTTTACGAAGTCCAATATTGGACCGGCGACGATCCCATGAGCTGGGAGGGCCAGTATTCCGCGGGCGGCGGCGGGGTGGCACAGCAGGCGGCCGGCCGCTGGAACCTCTTCGCGCATGGAAGCGTCCGCAATGGGAGCGGCGGACAGAAGACGCTGAAGCTTTCCCGTTCTCCAGTCTCAACGCGCTGGATCCGTGTGGTGATGACGAAGTCCGCAAGCAGCTCCGAAACGCCCGCCGGCAGCGACCCGCGCGACCGGCTCGGTTATGCGATTCACCAGGTTTACGCAGGCCTTCTGCAGGCTGACGGAACATTCATCGACCTGGTGAAACACGCTCCCGACGCCAGCCAGACGCCGACGTACTGTTCTTCCACCGACCCCTGGCATTCCGCTTCGGACTTGAATTCTCATGGCTCCCAGACCGGGTTTGACCTGTTTTTCACCAGCGGCATCACCAACAAGTTGCCGGCTACCATTCCCGTTGCCATCCTGTTCAGTATTCCGGAAGACGCGGCAGCGCAGGTTGCCTATCTCAAGAAACGAGGTTACCCCGTAGCGCGGATTGAGATGGGAGAAGAATGCGACGGTCAATATTGCATGCCTGAGGATTATGCCGCGCTCTATCTGCAATTCGCCGATGCCATGCACAAGGTCGATCCTGACATTAAGCTCGGCGGGCCGGTGTTTCAGGGGATCAATCAGGACATTTCCGTCTGGCCGGATGCGCAGGGAAGAACCTCCTGGTTCGGGCGCTTTCTGGACTACCTGAAGGCGCACGAGCGTATACAGGACCTTGCTTTCGTCTCTTTTGAGCACTATCCCTTTGATCCATGTGCGGTGAATTGGGCTGACCTCTACCGTGAGCCGGAACTAACGCGAAGCTGCCTCCAGGCATTGCGCGATGATGGACTGCCGGAGGGTATTCCGCTGATGAATACGGAGAGCAATGTTTCCTGGGAGATGACGCCGTATATGTCGGATATTTTCTCAGGGCTCTGGCTGGCCGACAGCGTTGGAAGTTTCTTTCTGGAGGGTGGGGGCGCATATTTTCATTCGCCCATCCAGCCCCAGGCCCCCAACAGCGGGTGTCATGGATGGGGCACGTGGAGCAACTTTGTGTGCGACTCCAATTTTAAGGTCAAAGGGTATACGGCGGAATACTATGCCAGCCATTTGATTAACCTGGAATGGGCGTCCCATCACTCGGGCGTACACCACATGTTTCGGGTTATGGGGACCGTGAAGGATTCCGCGGGAAACGCGCTGATTACAAGCTATGCGCTGAAGCGGCCGGACGGCGATTGGTCGATCCTGCTGATTAACAAGGACCAGAACAATGAGCGGACGGTCCAGGTTGCTTTCGAGGATTCAGGAAGCGGACGCTTGATTCATTTTGCGGGCCAGGTTCATCAGGTGACGTTTGGCAGCGAGCAATACGTGTGGCATTCTTCGGGACCTGACTCCCACGCCGATCCTGACGATCCACCCGTTCGTACGACAGTTCCGGGCGGCCCGAATGCGCGGTATACGCTGCCGAAAGCTTCGATTACGGTGCTTCGCGGCAAGCTTGAGGCGAAGACGCCACAGCGGTCATAGAGCACTTGCAACAGAAGGTAGAAGGCTGGAAATATGAATTACGGCAGCCCCAAATCTTTCTTCACGCTCTCATAAAACTTTTGCTTGTCGCTTGCGGGCTCCTTCTTGAGCCTGGCGAAGATGGCTGCCACGCGGGCGGACTTCTCTTTTTCTCCCAGCCTGTTGTAAGCCTGGATGAGTTGGTAGTAGGCCTCAGCCAGGTTCGGGTCAAGGCTGATCGCCTTTTCGGTTTCCCGTGCTGCCAGGTCGGGATGATTGCTCCGCAGCAGAACCTTCCCAAGCTGGTAATGCAGCGGCGCGTATTTCGGATCGACGCGGACGCCCTGCCTGAAAACCTCTTCGGCGGCAGAAAGTTTGTTTTGGCGCATCAGAATATCGCCCAGATAATACCGGAAGTGCGCGTTGCCCGGGTTGAGAGCGACGGCTTTGCGGAGATAAGTTTCCCCTTCCTGGTCATTCCCTTCGCTGACAAGACTGACCGCGTAGAGAAAGAGCGCGCGTGCTGAATCAGGCTGAAGCGCCAGCGACTCCTTAAGATATTTCCGCGCTTCGGTATATCGCTTTTCGCAATAAAGACTTACGCCGGCGCTGTAGTAGGGGTCCGCCCACTTCGGCGCCAGCCTGATGGTGTTTTCCAGTAGCGAGAGCGCGGAGTCGTGCTGGCCAAGGTGCTGTTCGATGCGAGCGGCAAGCAGCAGGTAGGAGGGCTGGCTGGAATCCATGTGAAGCGCAGCGGTTGCATTTTTTGCGGCAAGCTCATAACGCTGCAGAAGATAGTTCGCGCCGGCCAGAAGGTAATAGTCTTCAGCCGTCTGTGGCTCTTTGACGAGATCGAGCACCTTGCCAGGCTGGTTGGATTCCAGGCAGGCGGCCGCAAGCCGGCGCCGGACTTCCACCGAATCCGGCTGGAGCGCCTGCGCTCTTGAAAGATACGCGATGGCGTCGCCGGGAAGGTGTTGTTCGAGGAAAAGCTGGCCGACAGCCGCCTGCCAGGCGGGGTCCGATGCCAGGGCCTGTGACGCCTGCCGGCCGTCCTTCCTTGCTTCGTCGGGCCTGTGGGCCGCCAATTCTGCGCGGATCAGTTGGTAAGCAACGTCAGGCCGGCTCTCACCGGGCGCCTGGGCCCGGCGCAAGTGCTCAATGGCCTCCGATGTGTGGCCCTCGTCGAGGAGCAACACTCCGAGGTTGTAATTTGCATCGACGTCAGCCGGGCGGAGTGATACAGCTGTCCTGAGCTCGCGAAGCCCCTGTTGGACATCGTGTTTTCGCAGGAAAGCCATGGCCAGTCCGTAGCGGGAGCTGAAAGATTTCGGCTGCAGTTTTACGGCCTGCCCGAAAGCCGAAATTGCACCTTCGGTGTTTCCCGTCCGGAGGTCAAGCTGCCCCAGCACTTCGTAGGCCTCATCGTAGGTTGGATCCATCCGGATGGCGGCCTTCAGTTCATTTCTGGCCCGCGGTAAATCCTTGATAGCCAGGTACTTCTTCGCCTGAATGGTATGGGTCAGGGCAGATTGGGAGCGAACTTCGGAGCCTCGCCCTGCTACACAAAGGGATGCCAGTGTGAGGGTGCCCAGGAACAAAGCCAGCAAGCGATTTGTCATAGCCTCGCCCAGCCACATGAGCCCTATGTTAGACCATTCGTGCCAGGGTCACAGCATTTTCTCAATCGATCTGGGGGACAGTCGAGTGAGGCACAAATTCTCCTTGACACCGCAAAACCTCTCATGATAATTCTCAGTGCGTTATCACAGATTAAGATTAGCTGATCCAACATTTCATAGCAGGCGGCCTGTCGTTTTCAAATTATAAGGCGACAGGTCGAAAGACAATACTGGCTTCTTTGTACTAACTGGAAGTTGGTGCATTAATACTGCTGTCCAGGGTGTTTCCCTTCAATCGTTAAGGGACGCCCTGGTCCTTTATGGTGGCAGTGGTTGAGGGCGCAAGGCGTCAGGTCGCAGTTTCTCATGACAGGTTAATGGGGTCCGGTTTTGGGGACCGATTGCAGGTCTAAGGGCGGGTGTGTACGCAGGACCGTTGTGGGTAAGTCTTGCTGCACGGGAGTCCAGGCGGTGAGATAAGCAGTGGAGAGGCAGGCAGTGAGTTGTTTGCCCGGCCAAGGTTCGTGAACGCTCATGGACGGCAGATGCTGTTGCGGTGGGTGATGAAGGGTGAGCTTCACTGGGGAAGTGTTGCGAATGAGCACTGATACAAAGACCGATTCAGGAGGGATGTCAGCATGAGACAGGGGCGAATGATTCTGGGCTTGTTTACGGCATTGATTTTGGTTTTGTTGTCGACCGTTCCACTGCTCAGGGCACAAACAGTGAGCGGATCCATTTCCGGCGTCGTGACGGACCCTTCCGGGGCAGCCGTACCATCGGCCAGTGTCACGCTAAAGAACCAGGATACCGGCGCGGTCGCGAAGACAAGTTCAAATTCCAGTGGGGCCTACGGCTTTCCCGTTGTGCCGGTTGGGCACTACAGCGTGACGGTTGAGGCACCGGGCTTCAAGGCTTATGTCCAGAGTGGTATCACCCTGCTCATCAATCAGGATTTACGTGTGGATGCCAAGCTCGCTATCGGAAGCGCGCAACAGACTGTAGAGGTTTCCGCCCAGGCGGTACAGGTTGCGACCGAGAATACTTCCATGGGCGATGTGATTGAGAGCCGCAAAATGCTCTCTCTGCCGCTCAATGGCCGCAGCTACATCGATTTGCTAGGGCTGCAGGCCGGTGTGGCCCCCCAGAGCACAACGGGATCACTGAGTGACCGGCCGGTTGCAGGCACCGGGAACTCCGGAAACTTCTCCGTCAACGGGGGGCGGGAGGCTGCCAACGGATTCATGTTGAACGGCGGGAGCGTCGAAGAGGGAAGGAACAACGGCGCCGGCCTTGTTCCCAATCTGGATTCGATTCAGGAATTCAAGGTGATCACCAACGCCGGCTCAGCAGAATATGGCCAGTATTCCGGAGCAACTGTCAATGTGGTGACCAAAGGCGGCACGAACCAATGGCATGGTTCGGCGTTTGAGTTCGTCCGCAACGAAAAATTCGATTCGCGTAATTTCTTTGACCCGGACCGTGGGGCTTTCAAGCGGAATCAGTTCGGGGCCACCATAGGCGGGCCCATCATCAAGAATCGGCTTTTCATTTTCGGTGATTATCAGGGAACCCGGCAATCACTCGGCGTTTCAACCGGCGCGATCTCTGTGCCGACTGCCGCGCAGAGAGCAGGTGACGTGAGTGATTTGATTGATCCCGCTGCGGTGGTCCAGGGGTGCGATACCTCGGGGAGCGGTTGCATGAACGAGGTGTTGACCAACCGACTGGGTTATACGGTAACAAACGGCGAGCCGTATTACACTCCGGGCTGCGCGAGTACAGCGGATTGCGTCTTCCCTGGCGGCGTCATTCCCCAGGCCGCGTGGTCACCGGCTGCAGCCGGGACGCTGAGTTATATCCCCGAGGCAAGCCCGGGTCTGGGCGGTGCGACTTTTTCGACGACATCTCAAAAACAGCACCTTCGGGACGATAAATTCTCTGTCAAAGGCGACCTCGACACGCAGGGCTACGGCCGTTGGTCTTTGTACTATGCCCTGGACAATACCAATCTCCTCGACCCTTACCCAGCCGCAAATGTGCCGGGCTTCGAGGCTTCAACACCCCAGCAGGCCATGCAGACCGTTTTGAGCAATACACGCACGTTTGGAGCGACGAATGTGAATGAAGCTCATGCTTCCTTCTTCCGAACAGCCATGACCCAGCGCCAGCCGCAGGCAGGTCTGGTGTCGGATCTGTCCTCTCTTGGGTTCGTGACGGGAGGGTTAGGGATCATTCCCGTGGTGCCAAGCCTTCAAGGTGTTCCTCTGATCACTCTTGACAACACAGGGGTCTCGATTGGGCTTCCGGATGGCACAACCGGCCAGTTCAACAATACCTATCAGATATCCGATAACTTCTCCTCGGTTCGGGGAAAGCACACGATTAAATTTGGCGGCAACTACCAGCGGTTCCAGATCAACGAAAGGAACACCTACGCGGAAAATGGCGTGTTTGATTTCGATGGCTCAGAAACGGGCAGTGACTTTGCCGATTATCTGATTGGGGCTCCTGTGGGCTTTATTCAATCCAGCAGGCAATTTCTGGATTCACGATCAGAATACGGTGCGCTGTTTGTGGCGGACAGCTATAAGATAAAATCAAACGTAACAGTCAACTACGGGTTGAGGTGGGAGACCAGCACCTTTTTCCGTGACAAGTTGGACAGGACGCCGAGCTATTGCAGAATTCAGGCGATAAACTTTAATGTCCAGTCGACCATCTATCCCACCGCACCGCAGGGCTGGCTGTGTCCTGGAGATCCAGGCGTCGCACAAGGGCTGGCCCCCAATGACTACAAAAACTTTGCTCCCCGTATCGGCGTGGCCTATTCTCCAGACTTCAGCAGTGGCCTGATGGGCAAAGTGTTTGGCGGCCCCGGCAAAACCAGCATCCGGGCCTCCTATGGCATTTACTATACGAACGTCGAAGACCTCACTCAGTTTTATGAAGTGGGTGACGCGCCAGCAGGTCTCTTCTACGTGAGTCCTACCCAGACTTACTTCGCGGAGCCCTATAAGAACCGTCAAACCGCGGGAGGGCCGGGCCAGCGTTTCCCATTTAATCTCCCCAACCCGCAGACAATCAACTGGGCCCAGCTTCAGCCTATTGCGAGTGCGCCTGGATTTAACCTGAACAACAAGCTCCCTTACTCACAGCACTATGATTTCAGCATCCAGCGGCAACTGAGCAGCACAATGTTGCTGACTATCGCCTACGTAGGGACAAACGGGCATCACCTGATTGCCGGATATTCGTCGAATCCAGGCAGCGCATCCCTATGTCTGGCGACACCTGGCTGCGGTCGAAATGGTGAAGACTCGACCTACGACCTGGGTGGAGGAAACTTTCAATACGGGACGCGTCCCCATTCCGTGACTTCGGGCCGTTTTGCGATTGGGCAGGGCCTGAACGCCATAATGGACTTCTCGGATAACAACTATACGTCCACCGTCGCCAATTCCGCATATAATTCGCTGCAGGTTACGATGGAGAAAAGGGTCGGCGCTGTCCAGTTTCTTGGCGCTTACACCTGGTCGAAATCAATCGATGATTCCTCGGCTTTTTCGCAAAACATCAATCCATTTAATTCAAAATTGAGCCGGGGTCTCTCCACGTATGACCTGACCCACAATTTCGTTTTCAGCTACGTTTGGGCCCTGCCAGGCCCATCTCAGGGTTTCGGGAAACAAGTGCTTGGAGGATGGGACTTCTCGGGCATCACCCGGCTCACCACCGGGTTCGCAATCGGAATGGGCCACGGTGGTGACTATTCACTCTGCGGATGCTCTGGTGTGGACAAACCCAACTGGACCGGGCAGTCCATTCAGATCTATGACCCTCGAAGCAATGCCGACCACCAATACTTTTCGCCGGCAACTTTCTTTGGGGAATCCATTGGCGTGCCCGGAAACGCGGGACGCTCGTTCTTCCATGGGCCTGGGATCATCAACTTCGACATGGCGCTGCACAAGGAGTTCAAGTTCTCCGAAACAAAGGGGCTTGAATACCGCGCTGAGTTCTTTAACGCGTTCAACCACGCTCAGTTTAACAACCCCTCGGGCAGCTTTACCTCAAGCACCTTTGGACAGGTTACCAGCGCCCGTGATCCGCGCATCATTCAGATGGCGCTAAAGCTGAACTTCTGATCTAATCATCAGCGGAGGCCTTCCATCCGGGCGGCGTAGCTGTAACGACATGTTGACAGTTGCGCTGCCCGGCCTTTTTTCAACCCTGAAGGATATTTAATGCCGGTTAGTCTGGGTGGGGCCGGGTACAAAAAATTTCTGTGCTGGTGTGGCTTTTTTCTTACCTTCTACCTGGGAATTACAGCCTGCAGTATGCCTTGCCGGGCCCAGATTCAGGGGCCGTCCGCGACAAAACAGCGGTTGGCCGTGCAGCTAAACAATGACGGAATTGGCCTTGCCAGGAAGGGTGATTACGCATCAGCCATCCAGAAATTCCGTCGCGCAAGTGAACTGTGGCCGCAGTTTCCCGACTCGCAATACAACCTGGCAATAACACTCGAAAAGATCGGCCAGCTGGCTGAGGCCATCACTGCCTTTAAGGCAGCAGTTCACCTTAGGCCCGATTCCGCGCCCATGCACCTCGCTTTGGGGTTGGCGCTGGCAAAGAATAATGACCTTGCGGGAGCTGTAAGCGAACTTCAGCGGGCTGTCGCCCTGGCGCCCCAAGACCCCCTCGCCCACTACAACCTTGGCTTGACCTACGAACAGCAGGGCAAGCGCCAGGACGCCCTGGCCGAATATCGCAGGTCGATTCGTATCCGTTCTGATTTTGGTCCTGTGCACGAACGGCTTGGAATCCTGTTGCGCCGGATGGGAAAGCAGCCGGAGGCGTTTGCCGAATTCCAATCGGCCGCTCGTCTGATGCCCAATAATGCAGATGCTCACTACAATCTTGGTCTTGCATTGCGGACAGAGGGAAAACTGGATGAAGCCCTGCATGAGTTGGATGAAGCCATCCATTTGAAACCGGACTTTGAGCAGGCCCGTTATAACCGGGCGCTGATCATCCGCAAACGCGGCCGGCCCGCACAGGCTCAAAAGGAGATGCAGGAAATTGCGGGCCTTAGCCAGTTCAGAGCGAACGTGGCGCAGGCCAAGAGCCTGACGCTCTCGGCCGCCGATCATCTGAAAAATCATGAACCCGACAAGGCCCTGGCTGACCTTGAATCATCCCTGAAATACTGGAGCGAAAATCCCGCCGCTTATTATCTGAAGGGACTGGCTTTTGAGCAGAAGGGAAATTTGACGGAAGCTCGCTCCAATCTTGAAAAGGCTGTTGAGCTCAAGACCGATTATCCGGACGCCCTGATCGGGCTGGGGCGGGTTCTGTGGCAACTGGGTGACCATGAGGGGGCCGCTAAGGAATTTGACAAGGCTGTTGCGGTTGCTCCCGATCTTGCGGAAGCGCATTACAACCGCGGGCTGGCCGAGGCGCGGCTGGGCAATGTGAAGAGCGCTGCCGCTGATTTCCGTCTGGCGCTCGCTCTAAAGCCTGATTATCTGGACGCCGGCATCAACCTTGGGTTGACGCTGATGCAGGAGCGGAAGGTCGAGGAGGCTGTTCAGCAATTCAAAGGCCTGGCAGAGCGATTCCCCCGCAATCCCGCCGTCCAGAACAATCTGGGTCTGGCGCTGCTGGAGCATGGCGACCTTCAGGAAGCCGCCGGGGCGTTCCGCCAATCGTTGCGATTGAACCCCAATTCGGCCGAGGCGCACTACAATCTTGCGCTCGCTCTCAGCAAAGAAGGTGAACGCCAGGCCGCCGCCGCGGAGTTCAAACAAGCTCGTGAACTGAACCCGGCCCTGGCGCCGCCCTGACGGGTACCGGTCGTACGGGGTTGCGCCGCCCGCCGGAATTCCGGAACTGGCAATTCGTTGCTGAAACCACTACGGCAGGCATGGTGGATTATAAAAGCCAAAAGTTATACAATTCGCCCTACCTGCCGTCGGTTTTAATTCGTAGGCCAAGCAATTCAAGGCTCCTCGTGTTGTCCCAAAACGGGAGCTGCGGAAGGAGAGAGCATCATGTTGAACGAGCTCGGAATTCACAGGGAGTCTGCATTGCGGCTGAATTTGCCGAATGTGGAATCTGTTCCTGAAAGCGTGGGCTTCGCGGAAAGCGCCCCGGCCGCGCAAGGGCAAAGCGGCATTCTGAAACTGGGTTATGACGGCCAGCCCGCAAAGGGAGGAATTCCCCGGTCGTTGTGCACAACGGCCTGATCTATGTGGCGGGCCAGGGCGCCAACGAACATCAGGAGGAGGCGACGCTGGACATCACGACCCACGTTCAGAGGGCGATGGACAACGTGAAGAAACTGGTGGAGGCGGCCGGGGGAGACATGGACCACGTGTTGCATTGACGGTTTATCTGGCAACGCTGGAATTTTATGAAGCCATGAACAAGGCATACCGGCCGTACCTCCCCAACAAAGGTGCCGCATGTTGCACGATTGCGGTGGCCGGAATCCCGGCAAATCGCTGGTTGAAATCAGTTGTATTGCGGAAGTCGTCCGCCAATAGGGAAAAACTGACTGACAACAGGAGGACACGATGGACACAAAACGGAATGAGAAACGGCGCGCGTTCCTGGCAGCCTGGCCGCGAATGCAGGCTCAGCTGGAGTGCGCGCAGGTTGCTGGCGAAGGCCGCCGCGCCGCAGCGCGAGCCGGAACGTGACGGCCCAATCGTGCATAACGGCTGATTATACATCTCGGGCAGAAGGGGCAAATGACAGTCAGACGTGCAAGGAGCCACCATTGAAGACCATACGCGAAAAGTGATGGAGAACATCAAGCGCATGGTCGAAGAAGGGGTGACCATGGACAGATTCTGCGACTGACTGTTTATCTGGCCACGCGGGAGCACTACCAGGGGATGAACAAAGTGTATGATCTCGACTTTCCGTGTCGACCCGGTGGCTGGCGCGTTGCACTTGTTGCGGTATCCGGCATCCGGGGCTGTTCGCTGCTTTGAAATCAACGGGATCGCAGCGGTGGTGAAGTAAGATACGATTGGAGATGAAGAAGGGGACCAACGGGTATTAAGAGCACGTGGAATCACCGGTCAATTCTTAGGAGGACTGGGAGTGGCGGCCGGTCCCCTGTTGGGTGCGTGAAGGGCCGGCGCCTGACCCGGGGCGCCGAAAGGAGCCTCATTCCAGTGCCTGGCCGTCAGGCCCATCTCAAGCGGATTGGCGAGCCGCCGTCAGGACTGCCTGAAGCTGCCTGCCGACGCACGGGATCCTTCGCCCGGCTGAAGGCTCATCGACGTTTATCTCAAGGTGGTTTCAGCGCCGGGCCTCATGAAGTCTTTACATAACTGGTTCTTTACTCCACTCGGGTTGCTGGCAGTCAGGACTTCAATTCTGGGGGCTCTCCGTCGCTCGGGTTTTCGGCGCGTACCGCGTATTAAATTTCCACGCCTGTTCGTCCCAAGTGAGACCGGAGAGTGGGATAGCGGTTCCCATCTTCAGGCACGGAAATTTTTGTCTTAACTCCCGGCACGGTGTCCACCAGCTTGGGCATACTTTTTACCCGTGCGTCCCACTGCCGATAAAGTCAGTCGGGATCCATCTTGTGAGAGAATTTGACGGCCGCCAGGCTACCCACTATTATTTCCTTGCCAACCTTCATAGGAGGGCATTTCTCGAATCCGACGGGTGTCTGTGTTGGCCAGAGCCGCCTCAATCAGATTTTTCCTCCCAAGCAGCAGGCCAAAACATTGCGGCCCGAGAGAGCCCTTGCCGCCGCTGCGAAGGCGTAGAGATCACATCCCATTTGAGAGAGAAAGCCCGCAATATTCGAAATGGGCGGAATCCCGGCGGCGTCGTCCAGAGAGCAGAGGCACGCCGGCGTGCTTGGACATTCCCAGCGCTTTCTTCAACAAGTCGAAAAGGCGGGTTGTGTAAACCATAGCGGTATGGTCTGTCAGCGGGTTTTGCAGTTCCCTCATGAGTGTGGGCTACCACCAGCTTGGCACCGGCCAGCCGAATTCGGCGCTATCAAAAGCGCTGCGGCCACCAAACATGACGACCTGGTCCTTCATGCTGGTTGTGTCTGGCAATTGCCGATTTTCTGGGGATCGGTTCCGGCGATGCAGCCTGCTGCGGCCGGTGAAGCCATAGCTCCAGCTGCTCTGGAGGTCACCATGTCGGATTCTGGTCTTGAGAGCTCCGCCAGCCGCCGGCGCACCTCATCCTGCGCCAAGCTCGTCGATACCAATATACGGCGTCCGCCGCCTCCAGTTGGGCTTGCTCCACTTCAGGGATCTGAGGGCGGGTGCTGAGATAGGTCCATGTACCGCGCGCGTTAATCTCAGGGGCGCGGACAATATCCTGGTAGGTGGGAATTCCGCTTCCTGTCAAGTTTCTTCACGCTGGAATCCGCCTTGCCAAACATGTCCTGGGCGGCGATCTGCCCGAACAAGGGCAGCGCCACCGCCCACTTCACAAAAGTTGGCCGGTCAGAGGATACACATTTGATCCATTTGTACGACCTCCACAAATTGCCGAAATTGAGCAAGGCAGCCTGTCTGTCGAGGCCTCTTTCCAAAAAATTCACGATGACCGTTGACTATATCGAACACGGACGAGTTCAGTGTACCCAGCCGGACAACTCCCAGGTGGGGACGCTGCGCTCCGCCAGACTTGAGCTAATATATTTTAAAATCTCGGCCAATTCTACTCAAAAGTCACTGTCCCAGGAGCGCTCCTCACCCCACTGGGTCGTGGGCTCAATGTATCCTGTCCCGGGCTTCAGGTGCTTCCGGACGACGTCCTCGTTGATGTTCACGCCCAGGCCTGGTTCTTCCGGTCCCTGGACGGCACCCTTTGTTGACAATGGGCTTGTCAGCGCCCCGACAAGGTCCTGCCACCGAGGGAACATCGAGGGAGTGGTTTTCCATGGCGAGGAAGTTCCGTGTGGCTGCCGCGCAGTGGGCGCTGGCCAGACAGGCAATGGGTGTTCCCGCCACGTGC
Organism: uncultured Acidobacteriota bacterium; assembly: GCA_963783155.1. Taxonomy (GTDB): domain Bacteria; phylum Acidobacteriota; class Terriglobia; order UBA7540; family UBA7540; genus SCRD01. The sequence continues at coordinate 33,308 of CAWANC010000026.1, forward strand.
ATGGCCATCGTGATATGCGTAGTTGAAAGCGACTACCCCCGATTCGATGCGTCTGGAGAATTCCACCGGAGATGATAGGTCGGGGTGGATTTTGTCCACGGCATTCCAAATATTTAGTTTCTCAAAATCTTCTTCGCGTGGGGGTCTCCTCCCGTGAGGATGGGTGATGGATTTTCATTTGTGATGGTGTGTGCGCTTCAAAGGTCGGTATAGAACCAGGGGATCACATCCACCGATTTATTTCAAGGTTGTACTTTTCTTAGAGCCTCTCCCAGGCGGATGCAGGATTTGACCCCGATGTGCCC
>CAWANC010000027.1:0-10114 GCA_963783155.1 uncultured Acidobacteriota bacterium
GGGCACTTCGGGCTGCACCTGGTAGGCAAGCTCCAATCCCTTTCCCTGGGCTCGCGGGGCGAAGGTCTTGGCGATGTTGGCGAGACAGTCGCTGAGATCGAACTCGATGACGTCCAGAGCAAACTTTCCCGCCTCAATCCTGGAAAAATCCAGAATGTCGTTGATGATCGTCAGCAGAGAATCGGCGGATTCCTTGACCATGCCGAGGAACTCGCGCTGTTCGGGGTTGAGGTTGGTGTCGAGGGCCAGGTCCGTCATGCCGATGATGCCGTTCATGGGGGTACGAATCTCATGGCTCATATTGGCCAGAAACTCGCTTTTGGCAAGGCTGGCGGCCTCGGCCCTGACTTTGGCTTCACGCAGGTCAGCTTCCGCTTTTTTACGCTGAGTGTCGTCGTGTTTGACGGCAATGTAACTGACCACCGCGCCCGCCGAATCGACGACCGGAGAAATGGTCATCCACTCGGGGTAAAGGCTTCCATCCTTCCGGCGATTGATAATATTGCCTTGCCAGAATTTGCCTGATGTAATGGTTCTCCAGAGATCCTGATAGAACTCGGCCCCCTGCACCTCCGATTTGAGGAGGCGCGGGTTACGTTTGAGCACCTCCTCGCTGCTATATCCGGTAATGACAGTGAACGCGGGGTTGACGTATTGGATGAGGCCGGCGGGATCGGTGATCACAACGGCTTCGGTGGCCTGTTCAATCGCCTTCATCAACTGCAGCCTTTCCGTCTCGTCCCTCCGGCGCTCCGTGATGTCCTCGTAAGTTCCTATGACCCCGATCACTTTGCCGTCCCGATCGCACAGCGGCAATTTGTTGGTGCGGATCCACATCTCACTTCCATCCGGCCGGCTAAGGACTTCCTCAAAGTTGAGCCGGGGCGTTTCGGACTCCATCACCCGCTTGTCATCGGCGCGGTAAAGTTCAGCCGAGGCTTTCCAGGAAAGCTCATAGTCGGTCCGTCCGGCGATTTCTGCCGGGTCGTGCAATCCCGCGTCCGTCGCGAAACTCTTGTTACAGCCCAGATACGTAAGGTTCCGGTCCTTCCAAAAGACGCGTTGGGGAATTGTATCCAGGATGGATTGAAGCATCTGCCGCGACTGGAACAATTCCTCCTCCGCCCGCTTGCGCTCCGTGGTGTCCGCCGCGGTGCCCACCAATCGGCAGACCCGTCCCCGGTCGTCCAGAACCGGAAATCCATGGTCCCGCACCCATCGGACCGAGCCATCCAGGTGCAGGATCCGGTACTCCTCTTCGGCCGGCTTGTTCTTGAGCAGTTCCTGCATCATCGTGAGCGCGATTTCCCGGTCTTCAGGAAGAATGGCCTCCATCCAGGACTCGGGGTCCTCATACAGGCTTTGGCAGGTTCGACCCCAGATCACTTCGTAGGCGGGGTTGATATAAATCATGCGGCCGCTGACCGCGTCGATCATGTAAAAGACTTCGCCGATGTTTTCCGCCAACTGGCGGAATCGCAGTTCACTTTCCAGCACCGACTCCTCGGCCCGTTTGCGCTCGGTGATGTCAATGGCCGTTCCCTCGATCACCGTGCCATCGTCCTCCGCGACCAGGCTTACATTGATGAGGGCGAATACCGGAGCCCCGTCTCTACTCTTATACGTGACTTCAAAATTGCTGAGCGTCTTCTGTTCCCGAAGCTGCTGGATCATCGCCTGCCGCTCGGTTCTTTTCACATAGAGATCCTCCGCGCGCACCGCCTGGAGTTCTTCGCGCGACCCAAACCCCAGCATCCGCAGCATGGACTCATTGCATTCCAGAATCCGGCCATCAGTCGCGGTGCGCAGGTAGGCGGCTGAGTTTCCCTCCACAAACCGGCGATAGCGCTTTTCGGAAGCTTGCAGCGCCCCCTCGGCGCGCCGATGCTCCGTTACATCGCGGAAATACCAGATTCTGCCGTAATGTTCTCCGGCGGTTCCTGTCAGCGGAGAGGAATAGCGGTCAAACACCTTGCCGTTCCTGAGCCTGATTTCATCCTGCGCTTTCTCATCCGGGTGCTGGTAAAGGTAATCTATCCTTTCCAGGAAAGCCGCCGGGTCCTCAGCCTGGCTCACGGCATACTGGAGTGCCTTTGTGTCGTCATGCTCGGCCAGAATAGCCTCGGGGACGTCCCACATTCGGACAAACTGTTGGTTGCGGAGAATGGTTCGGTTGGCATTGTCCACCGCCAAAATCCCGTCCAAAGTGGTTTCCGATTCGGCTTCCAGCAGCGCTGTCTTGAGCCGGAGGTCTTCCTCCGCCCGCTTGATTTCGGTGACATTCCGGAATATCGCTCGCATTGCGACCGGCTTGCCGCCCTTGGACCGTAAGTTGGCATTGGCGGAGGTGACGATGACGCTGCGGCCGTCTTTGGCGGCAAAAACCGTTTCGATGTTTTCAACCCGCTCCCCACCCATGATTCGCCCGAATAGGTTCTTGTACGAGTCCTGGTGATCCGGGTGGATGACGTCAAAAGTAGAGAGGCGCGACACCTCGTCCCGTGTGTAGCCGAGGGTTTCAAGCCAGGCGCGGTTGACGTAGAGAAAGCGGCCTTCCGGACTCACGCTCTGGAAAAGACCAGGAGCCGTGTCCATGAAATCCCGCAGGTGCTCGTCGGCGAGGACGCCCCCCATCTCCCGGGCCACCCAGACGTAAAGCAGGGGTGCGCTGAGGACAACCAGCAGGCCGGCATTGGCGAGATCTTCCCCGAACCCCTGGGGAAGTTGAATGAAGCGAACAATGGCCATCACCGCTATTTCAGTAACGGCAATCACCATTATGACGCGAAAAAACATCACGAATCGGTGCATGAATGCGCACCTCCTGGAAAGCGTGCGGCCTTTGGTGCTTCCGTGCTTGCCTGGGGCACCAGCGTTTCAATCCTTAATGGCGCATCTCCATGTTGAGGATTAACCCCAAAACGGCGCCGGGGATGAAGCCGTCGCGGTTCCCGCGTGCGCCGTACCGGCTGGTGCCTTGAAGGGTTTCGACAGGCTCCGGATTGTGGGCAGCGGCGCGGTTGCAATGGAATTCGTCAGGTTGTTTTCCAACCCCGCTTCCGCCGTGCGAGTTACTGGGCAGAAGAAGGGTCCGGATCCTTTTCCATAAGCTGGGACAGAGCGAGGTCCAACTGTTCCAAATCGACCGGCTTGTACAACAGTCTGTCCACGCCGAGTTCCTTCAATTTGGGCTCATCGCCCGGGTCAATCGTGCCGGTCAGGACAATCACAGGAATCTTTCTGGTTTTGCTGGACATCTTGAGTTGCTTCAGCACTGCGATTCCGGTACCGCCGGGCATCTGGATGTCAAGAATGATGGCATCCGGCAGGCTTCGAATGGCGGACATCCATGCCTGAACGGCGTCGTGCGCCACAGCGATTCTGAATCCTTTCGCTTTCAGGCGGGTGGATAACATCAAGGTCTGGATCTTGTCATCATCGGCGATCAGGATACTTTTCATACTTTCACGCTCCCCGCCGCCATCGTTTTGATGGCCGGCCAAAGCCGCGCAAGCTCCTGCTCAAGCGAACGGCAGGCTTCTTCGGCTGCGGTCATATCCCCGCCTCGACCAATCTTTTCCAGGTTCAGGGCGGCATCATAAGAGGGGTGGGCGGAGAAGTTGCCGACGGAGCTTTTCAGAGCGTGGGCCGCGCGCTCCAGGGACTTGGAGTCGTGTTGCGCAACCGCCGCGCGCACCTCTGACAACAACTTCGGGCCATCCTTGAGGAACAATTCCGCCATGTCGGCCAGAAGCTGCCGGTCTCCTTCCACGCGGGTCAGGGCCTCCTCCCAGTTGATGGGCGACGCGGTGCTTTCTTCCGAGGTTGGATTCGCCGCAACCGGGACCACGATCTTGCACTCGATCACCTCGAACAACTGTTCCGTCTCGATCGGTTTGGACACATAACCGTCCATCCCCGCGGCCAGGCAACGCTCTTTGTCGCCCTTCATGGCGTGCGCGGTCATGGCGATAATCCGCAGATGAGATCCCGCGGTCTTTTCCTTCTCGCGGATGGCGGCCGTGGCCTGGAAGCCGTCCATTTCGGGCATTTGCACATCCATCAGGACCAGGTCAAAGGATTGCGTTTCCAACACGGCCATGACCTCCCTGCCATTTTGCGCCACTTCAACCTGATGCCCGCGTTTTTCAAGCAGGCGCACGGCTAATGCCCGGTTCACGGGATTATCCTCCGCCAGCAGGATCCGCAGCTTCTGGCGGGCTTCGCGCAACAGATGGCGGGTGACCAGGCGCGGGCGATCCTCGCCCTGCTGCTGCCCCAGCGCCGTCATGATGGCGTCCAGGAGCTCGGACTGGCGGATCGGCTTGATCAGGTAGGCGGAGATGCCCAGTTCGCGGCAGCGGACCGCATCTCCGCGCTGCCCTGCCGAGGTCAGCATCATCACCGTGGCGCCCGCCAGTTTGGGATTCTGCTTGATCTTCTCCGCCAGCGTAAATCCATCCATGCCGGGCATCTGGGCGTCGATCAAGACGAGGGGAAACGATTTCCCCAGTGCCGCGTTCTCCTCCAGGAGGGCCAGACCGGCCTCTCCGCCCCTGGCCAAAGCGGGAAGCATCATCCAGCGCCTGAGCATGGCGTCCAGGATGCGCCGGTTGGTGGAGTTGTCGTCCACCACCAGCACCCGCATTCCCTGCAGGTTGATCGTTTTCCGGGGTTCGCTCTGCCGGGGGGCCTTTGGCAGGCCGAAGTGCGCGGTGAAGTGGAAGGTGCTGCCTTGCCCCGGGTCACTCTCCACCCAGAGCCGGCCTTCCATCATCTTCACCAGATTGGTGGAGATCTTCAGGCCCAGTCCGGTCCCGCCATACCGCCGCGTCGTGGAACTGTCAGCCTGGGTGAAGGCCTCGAAAATCATGTCTTGCTTGTCTCGGGGGATTCCGGTTCCGGTGTCTTTGACCGCGAAGTGCAGGCGGACTCCGGCCTTGCTGAGATCCTCAGTGTCCACCAGCAGCACCACTTCTCCCTGTTCGGTAAACTTGATGGCGTTGCCGATTAAATTGACGATAATCTGCCGCAAACGGCTGGGATCGCCCAGGAGCGCCCTGGGCACTTCGGGCTGCACCTGGTAGGCAAGCTCCAATCCCTTTCCCTGGGCTCGCGGGGCGAAGGTCTTGGCGATGTTGGCGAGACAGTCGCTGAGATCGAACTCGATGACGTCCAGAGCAAACTTTCCCGCCTCAATCCTGGAAAAATCCAGAATGTCGTTGATGATCGTCAGCAGAGAATCGGCGGATTCCTTGACCATGCCGAGGAACTCGCGCTGTTCGGGGTTGAGGTTGGTGTCGAGGGCCAGGTCCGTCATGCCGATGATGCCGTTCATGGGGGTGCGAATCTCATGGCTCATATTGGCCAGAAACTCGCTCTTGGCCCGGCTGGCGGCTTCGGCCTTGACTTTGGCTTCCGAAAGCTCATTATTTGCAGTTTGCAGTTCCGCCGTCCGTGCGGTAACTTCGGCGCGCAGATTCTCCTCGTGCCGCCCAAGTTCCTGGTCTCGCAGTTGGATCTGCGAAAGCATTTCGTTAAATCCGTCAACGAGGTCCCCCATCTCATCCTGCCCCTGCTTGCCCGCACGGATGGAATAGTTTTTCTTCGTTGAAACCAACCGGGCGGTTTCGGCAAGCTGCAAAATAGGCCCGGAGATCACTCTCTGGAGCCTGGAAGAGAGAAAGAATGCCAGAAACAAAGAAGCCACCAGGATCACGGAGACGACCATCAGGTACTCTCGAATTCGTGCATCCAGCTCCTGCAGGTCGGATTCGAGATAGATTGTTCCGATCTGCGCTTTATCGAGACTGATGTTGTGGAACACTCTCAAGTGCCCCTGGCCGAAAGTGGCTCCCGTTCGATTCCGATGTGGCTGGCAGTGATGTTGCAATCCCTCCGCGAAAGTAGACCGCAAAGATCTTACCGTCAGGGGAGTAGATGCACGCCGAACTGATGCGCGGCTGTCCTTTCAGCCCTCCGAGGATCTCGGTAGCGGATTTGGGGTCGCTGAAAGTTAAAGCCGCCGTGCTGTTTTCGCCGACGATTTCCGCCAGAATGGTGAGATTGCTTCTTAGCACCTGGCGAAAGGCCATGTAGTCATAGCCGATCACAGCCACGAGGGCCAGCGCCAGCGCAGCGCCGACGGTCACCATGATCATCACTCGCAATTTGCTCTTGATCGATATGTTGCGAACGGAAAACATTTTTGTCCTACCCGCCGGTGTCGCCACTCGGGATGATTTGCGCAAGACGCAGGAGTCGTGAGCTGATTTTGAGCTTCTGAGCCTTGGCCGCTTCCAGGTTGACCTCGATATGCACGTGGTTATCCACGAGGGTAAAGTTGATCACCCCACCCATCCTGGCGAAGCCCTCGGTGTCTCCCACCGTCAACACCCCCGACCCTCTCAAGGCCTCCAGGATGGGCCGAAAACGGCCTTTCTCGGAAGAGCTGATAAAGGCAATTCGACAACCCGGGGTGTTGTCAATTTTCTTGAGGTGCAGGACCTCTAACACCTGGCCATTGAAGGACTTCCCTTCAACGATGGTTTCCAGTCCTCCGCGGAAAGGGTCATCACCGATCACACAGATCGGGAATGGCTTTTGGCCGGGGTTGCCGGGTTGCGGCGGCCAATCCACAAACTTGGTGAAATTATAGAGAAAGGCCGCTTTCACTTGATACTCGCTAATCTCCTGGGCCGAAGCTTGGGGAAGCAGCGCCAGCAAAGCGATGGCAAAGAACAGGACAACCGGGCCTCTCATGGACGCACGAAGAACAGCCGGATCTTTCCTGGCTAAATGGGGCCGTTCTCGTGTTTTGGAAAAAGTTGCCATACCCAACCAGCTATTCGCACTTCGAGAACGTTCAATCCCTAAAACCGCCATGTGACCTTGCCATAGACGCTGCGCTCTACTTGAGTCGTGATGACAGTCTGAATGAGATTTTGGAATTCCGGATGGCGGGGGTCGAGAAGGTTCTGCCCAACAACACTTAATTCTATCCACCGGTTCAGGCGCCAGCCCAGGTGAATGTCCAATCGCGTGTAGGCAGGAATTGAGCCCTCTGCCAGAAGTCCCACGCGATAGAGGGAGGTGTCAAGCGTAAAGCGATGAGGAAGGTCCAGATAGGATCGGATCTGAAATTGGTTGCGAGGAGATCCGCCGTCGAGTTCTGCAATCGTGAACACATCCAGGCTGGAGGGATCCAGTTTGATCGAGGGAACAAACCAGGTATAACCTCCTTGCAGGGTCCAGAATTTCCTGGCCTTCCACCCCAGCAAAGCTTCGGTGCCGTAGGTGGACCCATACGCTTTTCCACCGTACACCAGGGGGAATACCAGGTGCGGGGGCGGGGGTGCCGCTTCGAAGAAAGGAACGCCGGGCTCGAGGTTCCGCAGACGATCGTAAACGTTATAGAACGAAGTGACATCCAGGGAAATGCTTGCATTCGGTTCAAAACGATAGCCGAACTCGTACGCCTTGAGCTCTTCAGAGTCCAGGCCTGATTTACCGAAAAAACTCAGCAGCGCCACCTGATCTTCGGCAACAGGGAAGGCATCTAAATTGTATCGGATGTCTGCCTCGCCCCGGGCAGGGGTCTTGTTCGCCTTCGAAAAGCCCGTCCAGAAGGTGTGGCGCTTGCCCGGCGTCCAAAGCAGGCGCACGGTGGGCTCCACTTCGAAGCCCGTATAATAGTTGTGCTCGACCTTGGTTCCCACGGTCAGCCAGAGTCTGTCCTTTACCAGATTGATTTCATCCTGAAAGAAAGCGTTTTCGATCGAACTGCTGAACGCCGCAGGAGTGAGGGTAATGGTGGGATTTGGACTCATATGGTCCCGATTGTTCCGGTAGCCGAAGCCCAACACCACGTCATGCCGGCTCCGCAAGACCAGGTGATGCTGGAAGTCCACGTCGAAAGTGCTGCGTGATTCGGGCTCGATCACATCCGCCCGGCTGATGCGGTCGAAATATATCTGGAGACTCATTTCCGATCCCGGGCGAACCTTGTGAGTCCAACGGCCCAGGACGTTTCCTCCCGCGATGTTCATGATAGAGGTAAAGGCGGGCGTGAAGTAGGGAGGTTGCAAGTCATACCCCACGGGGTACGGCTGCCCCTTCACGCCGCCATAGATATCCCCTTCGAGCGTCAGCGAGTCGCGAGTGGACACCTCCCAGTCTGCCCGGAACCCGCCGTGGTTCATTCTCCAGCCATCGGCGGCATCCTGTCCGGCGCGATTCAGGAAGCCGGCGCGATTGAAATAGTTGCCAAAAATCCGGTAGGTGGCGCTCTTACCGATCTGCCCGCCGTATCGCGCCGTCCCAAAACCCTGCTCCACGTTGCCGCCGCCGCCCGTCAGCAGGACTCCCTGGGTGTCTTTGGAACTTTTGGTGATAATGTTGATCACCCCGTTCACGGCGTTGGTGCCCCAGATGGCTGCTCCGGGGCCGCGGATCACCTCAATGCGGTCAATATCTTCCAGCACCACGTCTTGCGAGTCCCAGAACACGCCGGCAAACGAGGGGTCGTAAACGGTCCTCCCGTCAATCATGACCAGCATCTTATTGGCGAGTTGCCCGTTGAAGCCGCGCGCTGAGATGGCCCAGGTGTTGGCGTTGATCTGCGCCACGTCAACTCCCGGAACCATGCGGAGCAAGTCGGGAATGTTCGTGGCCCCGGACCGCCGGATTTCCTCCTGGGTAATCACAAAAATCGCCGCCGGCACGCCCGAGAGTTTCTCTTCCTTCTTGGAAGCAGACGTTACCTGTACATTCATCAGATCTTCGAGACTTGCTTTGGACAGATCCACCGTGGCCCGATCCTGGGCCTGGCCTGGAATTCCGAACATCAGCAGCGAAGGCGCATAGAGGCCAACCGCAAGACAGGAGGAGAGATGGCGTCTGCAGCTTGCGCGTGCGGACGGGCGGCGCGCTAACATCTGTGTTAGCCCGTAGTAAAGCAAGGGCCCGGACAGAATAACCAGCAGACCTGCATTGAGGAGATCCTCCGCGAACCCCTGGGGGGCCTCGAAGAAGCGATGAATGGCCATCACCGCGGCTTCGCTGATGGCAATGAGCATCATGACGCGAAGGAACATCTTGAATCGGTGCATGGGTGTGCAACTCCTGAAAAGCCTGCGGCTTTGGCGCCATCGGGCTTGCCTGGCGCACCACCGACTCACCCTTTAGCGACTCACTTGCATGTCGAGGATGGACCCCAAAATGGCGCCGAGAATGGTGTGCCTGCCGCCGGGATATCTTCCATATTGATATCGGCCGTAGTAGCCATCTTCTTAACCTCGGCGGAACCCTTGCGATTGGATTGCCGCCGGTCCTGGCGGTCGGCTTGTCCGGCAAGGAAGCCCTGCTGGTAACTGTTGTTCACGGTCTCCCGAAGCAGGTTGGCGCCGTATCGGTTCGTCTCGCAGTACCGGCCGCCGCGCCGGTAGCGATAGTTCGCAGCCGTGTAGAAGGAGGGATCGTTGTTGTAATTGTGGCGGTTGTTGCGGAGGTTCTTCACCTGCTGTCGCAAGTGCCCCATATACGCCTGGTAATAACGGTAATGCGCGTTGCGTCCCTGCCGCTGAAGCTGTGCCTCATGCTGACGCCCGGCACGCTGCCATTGAACCAGGTTTTGGCTGTACTGCCTCACACGCCGCTGATGCTGCCGATTTCGGTCTTGCCGTTGTTGCTGGATCTGCTGTTGCCGGTTCTGGTCTCGCTGCCATCGGCGCTGCTGGTTCTGCGCGCGCTGATTCTGGTTGCGCGGCTGCTGGGCGTGCTATTGTTGCTGCCGGTTCCGGTCCTGCTGGTTCTGGGCGTGTTGCTGTTGTTCTTTTTCTGTTTTTTATCTCTTTTTGTTGTTTCTTGTATTTCTGCGAGAGTTGCTCTTGCTGCGATTGCCCTTGGGCACTGGCCTGCACGTTCATTCCCACCCATCACGCCGCGCTGAGGACAGCCGCTATCACCATCCGGCTTAAGATACTAATTCTCACGCCACACCTCCTTACTCATTCGGTTGTTCCATGGGATATAGCCCATAAAGAGAACTCACGAGGAGCACAACAACCAGGGACCATAAACAGATACAATTTCTTTTGTTGCAGTCCGCTTCTCA
>CAWANC010000028.1:0-24119 GCA_963783155.1 uncultured Acidobacteriota bacterium
GAACTTCGAATCTGTAGGTCGGGGGTTCGAGCCCCTCCAGGCGCGCCATTTCTTCCTTACTTGGAATTGCTTACAGACACGTCAGAGCTGCCAACTGGCAGGGCAGGGAAATTAGTAAAGGATTGGGTAGGGAGCGCCACCCCGCTGGCAGTCTTCGAAATGACATCTGAACGGCCTCAGCCTGCGGATGGCAGAATCGCATGCTAATCGTAATTGTCCTTTCGCGGGCAAACCGGGCCTGCGTAAAGGCGTCGCACCCGGACTCTGCCAGGCGAGTCAGCGCGGTGTGCCGCAAGCAATTGGAAGCCTGCGAGCATAGACGCACGCTACTGGGACGCAACCCCAGTGGCTGCGCTCCGTATTGCAGTTGGGGCCCTTCTATCAGTCAGACTTTGCCTGTCTTCCGCCTCCGTCACCAGAGCCGGAAAGTTGCTTTGGAAAGTTCTATCGCGAAGCCCTCGTGTTCGTGCCGGACAATGCCATCAACTGTGCCGTTGCACCCAGGTGGTTGATGTCCATTTTCAGAGCTTGATGAAACTCTTCCCGGGCCTTTTCCGTGGCACCCTTCCCAAGATTCCCCAGGCCGATCAGGTAGTGGGCGTCGGCCATCTGGTAACGTTCCGACCGGCCGCTGCCAAACTTGGCGAAGAACCCGGACTCCGATTTCCCAGCCGACATCTTCTTGCCTCGTGCGATCAGACTGTCAAACAGTCGCTGTGCTTTGGCGTTCTGCCCCAGCCTCAGCGCTGCCAGACCCTCGTAATATTCCGTCTCAGGGCTTAGGAAGCGCGAGTGAGAAACCTCAGCCTTCCGGAACAACTCCTGCGACTTTGCGCTATTCCCAAGCTTCTCCTGAGCCATGCCCATCAGATAATCAACCTGCGCCCGTCTCGGCTGGCGATAGGGTTGCCCGACTTCCAGGTTCGCGGGGTAGAGGAGTGATGCTTCGTAATCCTGCAGCGCCTCCTGATACCTGCCTGCCCTGAACTCCCTGTTGCCTTTCAGAAGGTAGGCATTCATATAGGCGTCATGAATATCGCCCTGGCCCTCCCAATTGTGGAATTCATGGCCTTTCAGCAACTCGATGGCGCGGTCGTACCGGCCCAACAGAACGTTGACCCGAATCTCCTGCGCCAGCGCGTCGGAACGCCCGGCGACTCCTGCCTGGTCGGCTTCAAGCGATGCCAGCCGTTTCTGCGGCGAGACGTTACCCCCTTCGTACAGGGCGTCGAGTTCGTACCGGTAATAGGCGTTGCTCTTTTCCAGATCTACCGCCTTCTCCATGGCTGCAATGGCTTTTGCGGTGTTCTTCTCAGCATGCTCGTAGGCGAAGGCAAGATTGCGCCACGCCGGAGCGAACGAGCTGTCCAGGTCGGCAGATTTTGCCCACATCCTGACAGCGGCAGAGTGCTGCTGGAGAAAGTACAAGGTGTTGCCGAGATAGTAAGGCGTACGCGCGTTCCCCGGGTCAGCCTTCATCGCCGCTTCCAGCACCTTGACGGTCTCCACCCGAAATGGAAACACATAAGCCGAAGGCATTTGCCGCGCTAAGTGGAAATACTTGGAAGCTTCCTCCGCCTGCTTGCGCTGCTCGGCAAGATAGCCAAGGTAGTAATAGAGAAGCGGGTTGACGCTCGCTGGATCAGGGCTTGCGGCAACCAGTCGCTTGATGACCGCTTCGGCTTCGCCCGCAAGTCCCGAGTGGTAATAGTCAAGCGCCAACCACAGGTTCGATTGCAAGGCGTCGCCCAAGGCGACCTCCGGCTGGTCACTGGCGTTCATCAGCTTCAGCTCATTCGCGGCCCAAAGGTCAAGGGGGTTGATGGCCAGAGCTTTCCGGGCGGCCTCTTCGGCTTCCTGGTTGTGTCCCTGCTTCCTCAGCGCCACGGCCCTCAGGTCCCAGGCCTTGCCATTTTGCATGTTGTAGTCAAGTGAGTGGTCGAGGTCGGCAGCCGCCCCGGCCCAGTTGCCTTTCTGACCTTCCAGTTCCGCAAGTTGAAAATAGCTCGCGGCCGTCCATGCCTCGCTCCACGAAGCCCGGTAAAATGCGTTCTCAGCCTCCTGGTCCTGGCCCTCGCCTCTTTTTGCGACGCCCAGATAATAGTAGGCTTCGCCGTCCTTGGGACGCGTGTAGTTGTCCGTTGCCCGATGAAGCGCCATGTTCAGGTGCTTGATGGCCTCCTGCCACTGCCCGCGCTCGCAATAAATGCGCCCCAGAGCGGTGTTCACTTCGTAATTCTCAGGATCGCGGCGCAGCGCCTCCTCAAAATATGGGAAGGGTGACATCGTTGCATTGTGGAACTGCTCCAGCCTCAACCCGGTGTGGTAGAGCTTTTCAACGGTCTTGATCTCGGCAGGCGGTTCGGGAGGCGTCACTGTAGGCGGCATCGCCTCCGTTGCCAGCTTCATCGGCTGGTAACTCACCAGCGGATCCCCTTTCGAATCCAGAAGCGCGGCTTTCAGGTCGTACTCCTTCATCCCGGCCGGCAAAGCAAGCTCGTGAGTAAAAGGCGTTTGCGGATTGATATCGACGGTCTGCTCAAAGAGAGTTTGTCCCTTTCCCGTCAGAACCACCTTCGCGCCATCGAAAGCCTGGGTCGTGGAGAAGCCAAAGAAGACCTTTCCCGAGGGCTCAATCTGAAGGTTGACGGCCCCATTCAGATTCGCGTTTTTCGCGCCGCGGATACCATGGATGGGGTACCAGTATTGGTTCGCAACCTTCGCTTCATAAGGCTGAATCCAACTGTAGTCGGGCTGGTTATCCGAGTAATTGCCCGACATCAATTCGAGATAGGGTCCCTGGCTGTCCAGTATCTTGTCCCACAATTCACCGGACGGCCCATTGCCCCATTCAAAGAATTTGGCGCCTGGCGAAACATGATGGTTCTGGATGCAGATGGTGCCCGCATTTACACCGTGATCGTATCCGCCGAAGAAATCGCCATTAAAATTCCAGGCGAAAAAGGACTCACCGGCGGGATTGTTCTTCCACCAACTGATGTCCACTCCGCGCGTGTAATCCACGCCCATATAAACGTCATGTGAAATGGGCCAGTGCGTAAACGCGACCTTTGCGTGGAACACGGCAAATTTCGTGTCCGGTGGGAAGATCACCTGGTAGTTCTTGTTCACGTGCATTGCGGCGTTCGTGAAATCCAGAAACGACTGCACAATGGGCGCCCCGTCCAGCAGCTTGGTTGTCACCTTCAAATAGGACTTGCCCGGATAAAGCGTGGTCCCCACCAGCCACTGCATCCTTGTCTGCAGGTCCACATCGCCCACCCAGATGGTGCTGCTGCCGTCGGCATTCTTCACCAGCCGATGCTCCACTGGAAGGTAGCTGGTCGAACGATGGTGGCTTGGGATATCCCATTCCATGCCGCCGGAAATCCAGGCCCCGATCATGCCGATCAGCGCCGGTTTGATCTCTGTCTGCCGGTAGACATAATCGTAGGCATTCGTCTTGTCCGTCGCGGAAAAAACGCGACCGCCAAGCTCAGGAAGAACGCTGATCTTCACGTACTTGTTCTCAAGAAAATCCGCCTGGTAGGTCTTGTCGCCCCGAACGTCGAGGATCGTATCATAGAGCGGATAGGGATAAATCTTGCCCGTCGCGCCCTGGTAGATTCGCCCCGCAAAGAACATTGGCGATTGCTCAGGGGGGCCAATCTTATAAGTGGGCAGCGTCATCGGTGCCTCCCAGATGTGCACCGGCGCTTGCGCTTGCGCCCAGAGCATCGAGGATGGGATCAGAAGAAATGCGACCAATAATAAATGGAGCGACTTCGCAAACTTTGCCATTTCCTGACTCCTTTCAGACGAACCTTCTCACCCCAAAGATCGGTTTTGGAATGTCAGTGAACCGGGGCCGTTGTTGATCCATTTCTGCCTAAATGATTCGGAGACATCCGATAGAAATACGTATCCGCATCCGCTGGCGGCGACACGTTGTTATCGACTTTGAGCCGATTCAGGCGTCAGGCAATTGATGGCCGATAACACCTCGGTCACAATTTCTTAATTCCTTTCGGGCCCGGAAGGAACCGACCTTCTAAGTTCAACTCCTGCAGGTAATTTGTCCTGCCGACCGGTAAATTTCAACGGACAAGCCAGAAAGTATAATGCGTAAAGCGGCCGGTCAGAGTTGCCTATTCTGTCATCGTTCCTACTCTCCGCCCCGGCGTTTGTAAACCTCGGCGCTGACGGCCTTGGCGCTTTCCACCATCTCGTGATAAGGCGTGTCTGTGACGGACACAAATCCGATGTTATAGTTTTCCCCATCCCCGGCTCTGCCGGTCAGGGGTTCATCGTAATACTCGAACCACTGGCAGCCGACAAACGCCGGCAGGTCCTCGACGTTTTCAAGATACTGTTTGTACATAGCCGCCCGCGCCTGCTGATTCGGGGTTGAGACAAGCCCCGTGTGGAACATTCCACGGTCTACAGCCCCAAAGTGAAATTCGGCATCCATACTGGGCTTGTTCAGCGCTGTCGTAAAGGCCCACTCCTTCGGATCAACATGCGATTTGTATATGTCGAAACTGACCACGTCGCAGTAGCGGGCCGAAGCCTTTAAGGCTTCCGGGGTTCGCCACGCAAATTTGGCTCCGAGATAAAGATGGTGGGGATCATATTTCCTGATCGCGTCACGGATGACCCTGAAGTACTGATCCGCGTCCAGCGTCAGAAAACCGCTGAAGTCTTTTCTCATCTCCGAATTCAGCACATCGCTCGGCTGATAGGACTGGTCCAGTAAAGCCGACCATGAGACAAAGTGTGTGCTCCAGGCCTTATTTAGCTGTCCGATGTTCCTGTAGTGTGACTGCAATTGTTTAACGAACGCCCGCTTGGCGGGTGATGTGCCGCTAGCTGAAAGCGCCCCGTATGCAAGACCATAATGTGTTCTGTCTGTGGTGCCCCCGCCCCACGATAACTCGTTGTCGACATAGTAGCCGATGCACCAGGGATCCTCACGATGTACCTGTACGACTGCACGGACGTCTTTATCAGCCGCCGCGATGTATTGGGGGTCGAACGGATCGGGCATGGGCCCCCAGTAATCATTTCCACTGGGGACATGCGCAAAGGCGCCATGGATCGAAATGGTCGATACATAAGGGACTTTCCTGTAAGCGTAGAGGGCCGGGTCGGACCAGTTGCCAATGGTATTAAATCCCCATGCCCGAAGTCGATCGAGGGAGGTGGTTTGCCATTCCTTCAGCCAGTTGGCGCCGTATTTCCTTTCTAGATTCGCGGTGTAAAACCCGAAGGTCTGTCCTTCCTGGGTGGGACCGTAGACCACGTGGCTGTCGTTACTGTAAAACTTGCTCAAGGGATCTCCTGGTTTCGGCAGCCAGGTGAACATTTCTTTACGACCGGTCACAAAAGTGTAGGCATCACCGTTCGGCTGAACATTAATCACATCAATCCCCATCGAAAAGAACAGGTGGCCATCCGGATCAACGAGCCACCACTTGCCATGACGCTTCAGCGTTCCGAAGTACCCCGTTGAAGTCACATGCGGGCCCGAGGCCCAGCCTCCATATTCGTCGCGATCAGGAAGCGTGGGATGCGCCTTGATATCCGATTCCTCCTGCTGCTTCTGTGCCAAAAGGCCTTGCTGGTTCTGCACCTTGCCTGGCCAGTCTCCATGAGTGTACTGACCGAAACGATCCACGATGCCGTCGTAATTAAAGGGTGGCAGAAGCCGGATGTTGTCAACCACAACGCTTGGCGTGCCAGCGTCGTGCTGGAAGGAGAGTTTCAGACCGGCAATGTGCTGAGCGCTGATCGCCTTATTCGCGCCCGGAATCATACTGAAAGGTAGTATTCCCGCCACCGTTGGCGGTCCACCGCGCATTCCGTGGGCAATCGGAGAACTGGGACCAAACCCATAGTAGTAACTCACCGTCGCATGTGGCGCCACGTTGCCGCTGTATTTAGCCGACC
Source organism: uncultured Acidobacteriota bacterium (assembly GCA_963783155.1). Classification (GTDB taxonomy): domain Bacteria; phylum Acidobacteriota; class Terriglobia; order UBA7540; family UBA7540; genus SCRD01. The sequence continues at coordinate 5,950 of CAWANC010000028.1, forward strand.
AATGGCCGGAACCAGCGCTAGGCTCTGCATTGTCAAGTTGCATGCCCACCTGGATTTCCTGATTGGATGGGTTGGCCACGTCAACGGCCACTGCTCCATATTTTCCCCAATCCCAAGCCTTGGCCCCGGAACTCAGTTCAATCGTCGCACTCTCCGGATTGCTGAATTCCACCTTAAGCGCCTGCTGCCCGTTCGTGACATTTTCCGTCGTCAGCGAAGCCTTGCCGTCCGTCACTTTAAGCTGGCGAAGATCATTTTGAGAGTCAAAGGAGGTAACCGTGGTTACAGCGGCCTTCGATGGCTGATTCCCGGTGCAGCTAATTCCCATCCCGGCGAGGGATATTAAAAGAAACGTGAAAAGAAGCAGTAAGGCTCTGTTGCCCTGCATATCACGATTCATGATTCTGTTCATGGTTGTCTCCAGAGTGATCATTGGCGTAGTAAGGTGCAATCGCAATTTTGGGAGCGGTTGAAAACAAAAGGCAGTATACTCCTACCCGGCGAAATCCCGAAAATTGATTCGATCACAGACGGAGAGCTTGGCCCAATCTTAACATCATTAATCAGAGGCGCATTATGAAAACATGCACGCGAACTGTTTTATCAGCAACCGCTATTGCACTTTTGCTGCTTGCGTTTGCGTCATGTTCGAACTCTGGCAGTGGTGGAATCGCCGGTCTGTTTGCTCCTGAAGCTGTCCGGGCAAACTGGAAGACCACTCATTGCGAGCTGAAAGCGAACTCATCCCGAGCTCTGGAGGCGACTTTCTGGAGCGGGTATGAGGACACCGGGTTTGCCACCACCCGGCTTCCGGTGACGGACTGGAGCCGATGGAAGTCCCTGAAGTTTGACGTTGAAAATCCTTACAAAGAGCCTTTTTCGGTTTACGTTCGAATTTCAGATCGTGCGGGCCATCCTGAGAATCAAACCTACACAGGGGGAACCTTCGATGGCTATGTCATCGGTCCAGGCAAGAACACCGTTCAAATAAGCCTTGAGAATATGCGATCGCCCGAAGATCAAGCTGTGAGCCCGGAGCATATCGCCTACCTGGGCATTTCCTTTAGCCCACTTTTCCTGCGAGATGGCATGGTCCTGAAGTTTAACCAGGATAAGGTTTTCAAGCTGGCGAACCTGCGTTTGGCAACTGACCAGGCCAAGGCCCAGAAGCAGCCTTACGGAGATCTCCTGTTCAAAACCACGGTTCCGCAACTGGAGGCAGAGCGCAAACAGGTTGAGCAAGCGATCCAGCAACTGAATGGGTTGATCCAGCAGGCGCGCGGGCGGAAGATAGACACTGCTTACCAGGAAATTTATCCGTTTGTTGCCAACCTGGCTTTTCATACCCGGCTGGTAGCCTTCTGGCAAGACCGTGCCCAGGAGCAGCGTCAGGCCCTGGATTTCCTGCTTGCGGGGACCCGCCACGCCATTACGGACCTGCAGGAAGAACTCGCGGGCAAACGCCACCCACTTTCGGCGCCGCCCGCGCCTCCCTACAGCAAGCTAACCATCGGGGACCGTTATTTTCGGGAAGGCCACACTCCTCTGCTTCTGCTCGGAATGCTCTATAACCAGCGGGGACCGCTGCTGCGCTGGTTTGCCGACAGTGCCACGGATTACGGCACGGAACTGGTAGCCGGCGCTACGCGCCAAAACGTGGAGCACGAACCGATCTGGCAAGCCTATCAGAAGTATCCTGACACTCACCGCGTCGGCTGGAATCATGCCGACCACATCGTGCGCGACAGCAGCTCCTGGGAAGTGGTGGGTCCAGCCGTCAATGTCTGTCTTGAAAGCCCGCACAGCCGCGCGGCCATCGCTGAAATGATCGACAAGTACGAACATGCCCATCTCGGTGACCACACCCATCTGGTCCAGAGCATGGGGTTCGAGTATTTTTACAACTGTTATTGCCAATATACCCGGGAAATGTGGAGTGCCTGGCTGCGGCACAAGCACGGAAATATTCGGGCAGCGAACCGCGTATGGCAGACAAGATATGCGAACTTTAGTGACGTGCCGATGTTGCATCCTGAAGAAGCCAAAGCCCATCGCGCGCTATGGTACGATTGGTCAAGCTTTAATCTTTACCGGTTCTTACAGCAGCTTCGCTGGACGCGGGATGAAATTCACAAAACCCAGCCTTCGGTGCCTCTGACGGTCGGGTCTCCCTATTACGCTTTCAGTCCGCGTTTCTGGACCGCGATTGATGAGGAGGCCCTTGCGGATTCCGGCATCACGGCCGTGGAACTGGAAGAGAACTACCGGCTGGATACGTCTGATGCCGGAGTATCTGCACGCCCTGGCCGGGTCGAAGCCTGTCACAGATTTTGAGTACCATGGTGTGGTCAATCAGCTCCTTCCCAGTTTTCTGCACGGAGACGCAGCTATTTCCATGTGGTGGTGGAACAATCACATGCATTGGACGCCGCATGAGCCGATCAATGAGTGGGCTTCTTCCTTCCCGCAGAGCTATACCATTCCCCTCGGTGACATTGCCGAGGCCATGCGGGTTGCGTTGGATGTCCGGCGTTTGAGCCCTGAAATTATCGCACTGGCTAACGCTCCCCGGCCGGTGGCTCTTCTTTACTCAAAGACCTCAATGCTCCAGCAGCTTCCGGAGGAATCGCAGGAGACGGGAACCTTTCCCTATCTGTCCTCTCTTGAGGAACTCTATGGCTCATCACAATCCGCAGGGGCCTACGTCGGCCTGACGACGGAAAACAAGATTCTGCAGGGCGACCTCGCCAGGCGCAAGCTTCTCGTTTTGCCCGCAGCTAAATTCGTGCCGTCCGCAGTTACGCACCGGATCATAACCTGGGTTCGAGGCGGCGGAACTCTGCTGGTCTGGCCGGATTCTCTGCTCGCGGACGAATATGCTGAGCCTGCAGGCACCATGGAATCGCTGGGCTTGCATCTCCTTCGCCGAGTGCCGCCCATCCTCAAGCGGGGCGAAAAACAGGTGACCGAATATAATCTCGCCGATTTGCCCCGTGCCTCGATTAAGCTCGAGCGGCAGGACATTTTCTCGAAGACAGCTCCGGATCTTGAAGCGGTTGGTGAGCGGCAGGTCATCCAATGCAATCCCCGCTGGGTGCTCGGCGAGTTTTCTGATGGTTCTCCCGCGTTGATCCACATCACGCTCGGGAAAGGGAACCTTTACTGGCTTGCTTCTCCCCTCGACCCGGTAAGCTGGGCGAAATTGCTTCCGCTTCTTGCCTCACGGGCCGGGGTTCGTTCGCCGCTGCGCGTGAGTTCCTCCGACTCGGGCGTCCTGCCGGCTCTGGAGTTTCGCGCCACACCTTACTCCGGCAACTACCTGGCGTACTTTTATAACAATTCCAACCAAACCCTGCGCTTCAAGCTCGAACCGGAATTCCACTTCACAAACATTCTCAACTTGCGCACTGGAAAACCTTTGGCAGGGCCGGCGATGGTTCTTCCCGGACATGCAACGTCCCTTGTTGAGTTTTACAGGTAGACACGGTCGACCAGGTTTTCGATTGACCGTGGGCTTGTAACACCTCATAAGTCCCACGCACAGGAATGGACTGCGCGTCACGGATTGGCCAGCCCTGCGACCCTATGCAAAGTCTTGCACAGTAACAAATTAGTTAGGAATTCCATTGGCACTTGACGAGAGTCATAGACGGTGTATATTGGGATGGTCTGCGTTCAAGTACATTGGGTTCATTTTGCTCACCGCTTAGCGGGTTGGGTGGGGGTTCTAGTTCCGCTCAACTGCGGGGGAAATGCAAGAACCCCGGGTGCAAATGGCGTTTCCCGAGGCGGGAATCGTTGGGGGTAAGTTCGTGCCTCCGGATGTGTGCACAGGTTGATGGTGCGGCATTTGAAGAGGTTGAGGGCGGTGCCGTTAGAAGAGGGGTGCCCGTGACCGGAGCGGGAAAGGCGCAGTCGGCGACTCATCGGCCCGAGGGATGGAGGTTGGCGAGCCCCGGCGGAGGAATTCCGGGCATTGGTTCTTTGCGCTATTGATAAGAATGATGAACAGCTAGTGCTCCTCTTCTTCCGCGAGGGTTCGTGCAAGGGCATTCAGATTGGGTTGCACTTTCGGAAAGCATTTGCAAAGGGCGGATTCCTGCAAAGAACTCTGCCGAATGCTTTCCCTGGGTGGCACGAAAAAGGAGGAGGAAATGGCCGCATGTAGGAACATCAGGCGCCGCGTCGGCGCGCGGTTAGCGGGGAAATGGCGAGAAGATTCAGGTGCCGAACTGGTCGAGGCAGCCTTCGTTCTTCCATTGCTTTTGATGCTGGTGCTGGGAATATTCTGGCTGGGGCGAGCCTATAACGTCTACGAAACGATCACACGAGCCGCGCGGGAGGGGGCTCGTTATGCTGTCCTGCCCTCTTGCGCAACCTGCAATCCCGGCGCAAACCAAATGATGGAAATATACACCTCTGCGGGAACCACCAGTTCTCCGGCTTGTTTATCAGGCACGACTTACGAATTCACAAACTACGTTGCGCCCTCGCTTCTGGCATCACATCTTGACCCGAACAACACCGTGGTTCAGCAGACCTTTTGCCAGCAAGCCGTGGTGATGAATCCAACCAGCGACTCCAGTTCCCGGCAGTGTGGAATCGAAGTCAGCTTTAAGTATCCAATCCAGCTCGCCATCCCCTTTACGTCCTTAAACGCTTCGACGATTAATATTCCGACGAGCGTGACGATGCGTATGGAAAATCAGCCTGTCGACGGTTCAACCGGCCTGCCGGCTTGTCCCTGAATTTTGAAGAAGAGGGCTAATTGAGGAGTTGTCCAAATGAAAGGATCATCCAGGAACGACCACATCATTAATAAAACCAAACCAGCCGCCTCCGAACCTGGTGAGAGGCGCACGGCCTGTGCAGATTCGTGCCGAGGCCGCCTGCGGCCAAGGTTCCGAAGCACCGAGGGCGCCGAACTTTTTGAGTTCGCCATGGCGCTACCCTTGTTGCTGGTCCTGGTTGTGGGTATTATCGATTTTGCCCACGCTTACAACACCAAGCACATAACATCGAACGCCGCTCGAGAAGCTGCTCGTCTTCTTTCTTCCACGCCCTTATCCGATTCAAGCTGCCCGACCTGCATGGACCATCAACTCTCCGGGCAGCGGAACGCCGTGCGCAGTCACGGCGACGGCGAAGACCGTGTCCAATTACCTGACAGCAACCGGATTGAATCAGGGAGCATGCCTTAATTCAACCTCGGCTACATTCGCTCCGGTACTGACCTGGACGTATTCGTGCAACAATGTGACCCTGGTTATTTACAAAGCCTATCAGACCCCAAACCCCTCTAACCCAACCTCCCCAATCCTAAGCACAAAGGTCACACTTTCTTACCCATACACTTTTATGTTTGGCAGGATTATCGGCCTTCTCCTGCCGGGCGCGACCGGCCCTACAGGGCAGTACATATTTACGTCCGACGCCGTCATGCAGAACATTACGAACGCAAACTAGCGCTGGATTTGCCGGGAGGAAACGATGCGACACAGAATGAGTAGCCTGAGCTCGAATGATAAGGGAGTGGCGCTTCTTGTTATCGCCGGGGGCCTGGTTCTGATGCTGGGCATGTGCGCGCTTTCGATTGACCTGGCAGCAGGTTACCTGGCGCGAGTGCAATGCCAGCGTGCCGCGGACGCCGCAGCCTTGGCGGGGGCGAAGGCACTTAGTAACTGCACGACAACCGGTTGCACTGCAAGCAGCGCGGAGGCGACTCTGGCAACGCAGAATGCCATTGCCGTGGCCGCCGAGAATCCCGTGATGGGGCTCGCCCCAACCTCCACGACGCTTGGTACTACATTCGATTATAGTCACGATGTTCTTGCAAGCGGAGGGAGCGGGGAACCACAGATAACAGTCACTGTTTACAGGGATTCAGTCCACAGTGACGCCATGCCAACGTTCTTTGCCAAGGTTTTCGGCATCAACTCCATGGACATCTCAGCCTCAGCCACCGCAGAGGCTTTTAACCCTGGGGGAACCGGCACCAATGTCGGCGTGGGCTGCGTCAAGCCTTTCCTGGTTCCGAACTGCGACCCCAACTTCCCGGTTGCCACGGGGAATGCTGAAGCCAACCCAAATTGCCAGTGCGGAGGCACTGGACAGCCAGCAATCCCAACGGCGATTGCGCGGGAGGCCTCGCCGCCGGCAATTTTATGTCCTACTATGTCGATCCCAGCACGGGCGATCGCTGTCCATCCTAAGGATTGCGTATGGGATTCGGCGAATAGTGAATGCGACTCAGAACAGTGGCGATATCGGCGCGCCGTGGGTACTCCACGACAATGGAGTGTGCCAAGCCAGTGGTAAACAATCGCATTTTCCTCGCAGAGCGGCATGCAGTACAGCCAGTACATCAGAGAATGTGCTCCCAAGTCTGTTGCCTGCCAGGGCACCCTCAACTCTCTGAACGGCAAGAAGGTTGGCCCCACGGACGCCGGGGTTAATTGCCTGATCCACTCTTGCGGCTCTGGTGGTTGCAGTGGCCAGTGTCCCGCCACCGGAGTGGTCAACAACCTGCCCGATGGCCTGAACAATGGGCAGGATTATATGTGCGCGCCCTACGCGCTGCCGGGCGCTCACGGCCCAGGCATCTTGCCCCAGCAGCACCCCGACATCACCTTTCACAGTCATTGCGGGAGCCAACAATCCATACGGATACACATGCAGGTCGAACATTTATCTAACCAATGGAGCAAGCGATTCATTTGCAAACGTCGTGTTGTACGATGGAGCCCCGCTTTCAATCCGGGGGGAAGCACGGTTACTGTCCAGGGGTACATGAGTTTGTTCATTCAAGACGCGCTCCACGCTTCTAGCTACGATACGATCAATGCCGTCGTTGTGCAGGTTGGAGGGTGCGGAACAGGCGGCTCAGGGAGTTCGACACCGAGTGTCAACAGTCCGGGAGGAGGGTCATTCATTCCCATCCGGTTGATTCACAATTAGGTCAACGACTGACGATATTATTGACACCGTCGTTGCTCAGATTGGCGGGTGCGGCGGCACATCGGGAGGGCTTGGAACAACTCCTGCAGCCAGTCTGAGGGGGCGTTGATCCCCAATCTCCTGATTCGCCTGAATGAGTCGTCGAGAAAAAAGCTTAAACCTTGAACCCTGGATCAGGAGCCGCGTCCGGTGAAGCTTTCGGGCCGGACTAGGTATTGAGGTAGTTCCTGACAACTTTGCCCAGGGACGCCAGCGCAGTATTGATCCAACCCGTGTCCAGTTGGTATGACCTGATCCAGATGTCCGGCTGGCTCCACATCCCGCGAAGCCTCTGCCAATACAGGGAGCTGGTGGCATAGTCTACACCCATGGCAAGGGTAAACTCTTCCGGAGGCCTGGTGGGAAGCGTCTGGCCGTAAGGATATTTCTCCGACACGTACTCAGCCGCCGTGTTCCAGTAGGACTGCGCGATATGCAGACGGTTCTGGGCTCCCGCCGCCTTGAGGTTTGTTTTGCTTTTCAAGAAAGTCGGAGGGGGTTCGCTTCGAAGGCGCATGACCGGGTGGATGGACGCGTAAAGAACCATGCCGCCCAGAAGCATCGCAATAACCAGTCCTAAGACACTCTGGCGCCGGGGCTCTTGCTGGGCAGGTTCCACTCCGTAAAGATCATTGATCACAGAATAGCTGCTGCTCATTTGATATTCCCTCCAAAAGGTTCTGGCACGGGTCGCTGTGAAAAGAGGCGAGCCCTTATCCATCTGGGTCTGCCGGAGCCGGAAATCTAAACTGGCGCAACGTACTTCTGGCGCACTTCCCTTTGCCAAGGGGGAGTGTGTATTTTTCTAACAACAGTACTAGCAAGTTAAGTGCCAATTGTAAGTTATTGAAAAACAAGAGTCGGTCAGCCGATTTCCATGCAAAAATTGCCTGGCGGGAGTAAATCGGGATAGCCCTGCCAGACTCGATGATGGGGCGCCACCGGATTGTTGTCGTTTCCGGCTCGTGGCAAGTCCCCGGAAAAACAAAGGACTGGCATGGGCTGTCTGCGTTTCTTAATATATTGGGCCGTGGTGAGTGGACTGAAGCCGGTGCAATTCACCCGCCCAAACAGGTCTGTCCTCTGGCCCGGCGGAAAGTGCAGGCTGCAGCATAGAGAGCAGCAACAGGAGACTTGATGACTAGAAGGTCCGGATGGAACTCAGGCAGGAAGCCCAGGGTGCAGCGGTACGACCTCCTGCTGAAGGGCGGGCATGTTATTGACCCGGCCAATCACATTGACCGAAAGATGGATGTGGCCATTGCCGGGGAAAGAACGGCGGCTGTAGAGCCTGACATTGCACCCGCCGAGGCAGGCAAGGTGGTGAATGTCCAGGGGCTTTTCGTCACGCCGGGACTGGTGGATATCCACGTCCATGTTGGTTACGGTGGCGTACCGGACGACTGGTACTCGCCGAGCGCCCGATCCCGCACGCCGCCCTTTGGGGTGCCGGCTGACCTGATGCTGACTTCCGGCGTGACCACGGTGGTGGATACCGGGAGCGCGGGGGCCGAGACTTTCCTTCGCCAGAAGCAGATGGTGATGGACCGGTCTCAAATCCGCGTGCTGGCCTTTTTGAACATTGTGGCCAACGGAATGAATGGCGGCCTGGAGCAGAGGGTCGATCAGATGGACCCGCAGCTCTGCGCGGAGACAATTGAGAAGCACCGGGACGTGATCGTGGGTGTGAAGACGGCGCATTACTGGACCGTGAAACCGTGGGACCCGGGACATCGTCCCTGGGCGGCGGTGGACCGGGCGCTCGAATGCGGACGACTGGCAAAAGTCCCCATGATGGTGGACTTCTGGCCCCGGCCGCCGCAGCGGTCCTACGCGGAGCTGATTCTGAAAAGAATGCGGCCGGGTGACATCCACACGCATGTGTTCGCCCAGCAGTTTCCCGTCATTCTTCCCACTGGCCGTGTCAACCCCATCCTGTGGAAGGCGCGCCAGCGGGGAGTGATTTTTGACGTGGGGCACGGCGCGGGGAGTTTCTGGTTCCGGAACGCGGTGCCGGCGGTTGAGCAGGGTTTTGTTCCGGATTCGATTTCGACCGACCTCCACTCCAGGAGCCTGATCGGGCCGGCCCGGAGCATGACGAACGTGATGTCAAAGTTCCTGTCCATGGGGATGCCATTGGAAGACGTGATCCGGCGTTCGACGGTGAACCCGGCACGCGAGATCCATCGGCCCGACCTGGGCACTCTGTCAGTGGGCAGCGATGCTGACATCGCCGTCCTCGAAAAGCTCGAAGGGGACTATAGCTATACGGATAATGGCCATGCCCGGATGGAAGGGAATGTGAAGTTGATGGCGCGGATGACGGTGCGGGCAGGCCGGATTCTTTTTGATCCTTCCGGATTGAGCATGGTGGAATGGCGGAAAGCGCGCCGACAATACTATCGGCCGCCCAGGCTCGGTTCCAGCAGGCCTTCAACCGCGGATGATTTTCCACGACGCTAAGCCGGGCAGCCGGGCCTGAGGCTATCGAGCCTGCTCCTTGCGCCGACTTCAGGCATTCGCAGGGAGGTCGTGTTCCGGAGAGTTCAATTCTATTCCTCAGGCAGGCTGAGGGTGTTCAACCCGGTTTTTCGCGACTGATAAAGGGGGAGGTGGAATTGCAGTGATTTCATCCCATCGATTTGGGCAGACAGCTTTTTTCTTGTGTCTCACAGGGTTGATGTTCAGCCTGCGGGGGTTTGGCCTGCGCGCCGGGGCGGCGAAGACATCCATCACTTCCGGCGTCCATGCCGGGAAAGTCTACATGGCTGGATTTGGCTTCAATTGCGTTGCCTCCGGCGTCCTGCCTGTCTCTTTGTTGAGGGTTTTGCGCGCTGATTAACTTGCCTTACGCGTGTCGGTGTTCAGCAGCGTCTGCGCAACGTAATGTGAGAAGGCTTCTGCCAGCCGCCTGGTTACAGGACCGCCCGGCTGTGCGATGGTCCGGTCCTCGACCTGGGAAACCGGTTGAACTTCCCGGGTAGTTGAAGTGATGAAAACCTCGTCGGCTGCGAGCAGGTCTTCCATGCGGAGAGGCGCTTCCTGGACTCGCGCCCCGAACTGCTCTCCCAGTTCAAGCAGAATGGCGCGGGTGACACCGGGAAGGCACCCGGCGGCAAGCGGGGGTGTTGTGACTTCTCCTTTGCGTACGCAGAAAATGTTTGCCGCGGTGCACTCGGTGACTTCGTTGTGCTCGTTGAGCAGGATGACCTCGTCAAATCCGCGCCGCGTGGCCTGGTCAAGCATCCACACGTTCTCCAGCCAGGAAGTTACTTTGACTCCGGCAAGCGGGCTTGAAGCATATCGCCCGAACGTTTGGAGGCCCAGGCGCACAGGCCCAATGCGCCTGGGCAGGTCGGCCGTGTACAGGATCAGGTCGACTTCGGGCATGGGTTCGTCGCTGACCCAGGATCCAACCCTGTTATAGACAAAGTAAATTCGGGCGCATCCGTCTTTTACATGGTTGGAGTCAATCAATTCGCCAAGATGTGCTAAGACGTTATCCGGCTGCCATTCCAAGGGAATTTTCAGGCGATTTGCATCCGTTGCCAGGCGGCTCCAGTGGCGGTCAAAGGCGAAGGGCTGGCCCTCATAAATCCGGATGGTCGTAAACACTCCCCAGCCGTTCAATAGGCCGGCCTGTCCGGGGGAGAGGCGCACTTCCTGCATGGAAACCACGTGATCATTGCGGTAAACGAATTTGTGTAACATGCGCCTGCTTTCGTATGTTGCCACGAGAGATGCACTTGCCGTCAGGGGGGCGGTCCTGGCTTCGTGGGGCGGCAACCAGCCTCCTGCCCCGGGCGCTGAGCCCGTGTTCCTGCGGGAATGCATCATATTGAGGCGAATTCATATTCAGTGTCAAGTAGGGTTTGTTCCAAAGGCAGCCGCCCCTTAATCAAGGGCCGTGCTGAAGGCGCAAATTCTTTGATGGCCGACCGTGTGTTGCAGGCCGGAAGTTTATGTTATGTTTGGGTATTGGAATGTGCCGTTGATTGCACAACTTCAAGAGTTTTTAATATGAAGATTGGACTGGTTTCAGACACCCACGGTTACTTTGACCCGCAATTGCCGGAACTGCTGGAGGGTGTGGATTCCATTCTGCACGCGGGAGATGTTGGCTCCCGGGCTGTGCTGGACGAGATGGGACGCATTGCGGAGGTGCGGGTCGTCCGGGGAAACGTGGACCGGGATGAGTTGAACCTGCCGCCTTCCTTGAAGGTGCGGTTTGACAACGTTCAGATTGAGATGCAGCACCAGCTGTTAATTCCTCAGGACGAACTTGAACAATGGAGCGACGGTTCGGAGCTTGAGAAAATGAATCCAGAACGGCGTGCGCGATATCTTGAAACCTTTGATCCTGTGACGAAGGTCGTTGTTTTTGGTCATAGCCATCGTCCCTGCCTTGTAATAATGGGGCACAAACTGTTCTTCAATCCAGGGAGTTCCGGAAAAAAGCGGTTCTCACTGCCGCGCTGCTTTGGATTCCTGGAAATCTTCCCTCGCGGGGTCCGAGGGTCGATAATAGGATTAGAGGGGCCTGATGGGAGCTTGCCTGGCAACGTTTGGCTGCCCCTCGGGGAATAAAGCCATGACAAAGCTGAAGAAAGTTAAGCGCATCCTGGAAGTGACGGCAACCGTCATTGCTGTGGCGATTGTGATTATTGAAAAAATTGAGAAGACGTCATGAAGGTCGTGCGCTTCGGGCCGGGCGAATATGCGATCCTCTAGTCGTTTGCCCGGGCCTGATTCAATTAGAAAGTTGCCCGCCCGCCGAAGCCTTTCCACCGTTCGTTTCTGTCCCAGCACACTCATCACATCAAACAAACCCGGCGCCACGGCCTCCCCGGTCAATGCGACGCGAGTTGCATTGATCAGCAAACCCGCCTTGACTCCGCCTTCTTCAGCAAGACCTCTCAATGCTGTTTCGGTTGTCGTGACGTCGAACGGGTCGATCTGATCAAGCCTCTCCGCCAGTTTGTGCAGGAGGGCGGGCAGGGAAGGAGCTTTCCAGAATTTCTTGCGCGCTTCCGGAGCGTACTCGAAATCATCGGTGAAGAACGCCCGGCCACCCTGGGAAAAGTCCGTCAGCGTTCGCATGCGGGGCTGGAGAAGAGCCACCGTTTGCTCGAACTCCGCGGGCGACCCGGCGATTGTGGTTTCGAGGCCTGCTGACTTCAAATCCGCATCCACCAGGGGCGCCAGACGGTCCATGCTCATCGCGCGAAGGTACTGGCTGTTCATCCAGGCAAGCTTTTCAGGATCGAAGACTGCGTTCGATCGGGAGACGGCGGAAAGGTCAAACTGTTGCACCATGGCTTCGCGGGAGAGGATTTCCTCGCCCCCCGGAGGCGTCCATCCCAGAAGCGCGAGGAAATTGACCAATGCTTCCGGCAGGATTCCCTGGTCCCGGTAGGCTCCGACGGAAGTTGCTCCGTGCCGCTTGGAAAGCCGCTGACGGTCGGGACCCAGAATCAGCGGCAGGTGCCCGAACTTGGGCAGGCTGGCCCCGGCGGCGCGGTAAACAAGGATCTGCTTGGGAGTATTGGAAAGGTGATCGGCCCCGCGAATGACGTGTGTGATCCGCATGTCCACGTCGTCAGACACAACGCTCAGGTGATAGGTGGGCTGCCCGTCGGAGCGCAGCAGGACAAAGTCCTCGATCTCCTCGTTCTCAACCGTGACATGCCCGAAAACCTGGTCTTCGAAATCAGTATCGCCGGTTTCGGGGACGCGGAAGCGGAGCACGTGCGGAACGCCTGCGGCCAGGCGTTTTTGCCGTTCCGGCTCGGGAAGGTGACGGCACGTCCCGTCGTATTTCCAGGGCCGGCCTCCGGCGGCGAGCGAGCGCTTGGCTTGCAGTTCTTCCGCCGTGCAGAAACACGGGTAGGCGTGCCCCGCGCCTTCAAACTCCGCCGCCATCGCGCGATAGCGGTCCAGCCGCCCGGATTGGTGAAATGGCCCTTCGTCCCAGTTGAGTCCCAGCCACTCCATGCTTTCCAGAATCGCCGTCGTCAGTTCAGTTTTGGAGCGGTCGGCGTCGGTGTCCTCAATCCGCAGAATGAAGACGCCGTTCATGCGCCGCGCGAACAGCCAGTTGTAAAGCGCGGTGCGTGCTCCACCGACGTGCAGGTAGCCGGTGGGTGAGGGTGCGAATCGTACGCGTATATCGGCCATAGTTTAACTTTGTGCAAGTAAGGGCATCCACGATTGGGCTGCGGTTGCTGCGGCCCCGTCTTAATGAGCCATCCTAAACGATTTCCTCCCGCAAGGTAAAGCAGAACGCTTTGCACCCGCTCCGGCAAACTTAACCAGCCGCGAACCGCTCGGGACTGTAGAGATCCAAAGAATAAGACGGAGTGCCGGCCAGGATCAGCTCCGCGATCACTTTTGCTGTGATGGGAGCCAGCAGAATTCCATTTCGGAAATGACCCGTGGCAAAGATCAGGTTCCGCAGCTTGCCAAAACCGAGGATGGGAAGATGATCCTGAGTGTCGGGCCTTAACCCCGCCCAGGCGCGCCGGAATCTGAAATCCTTTGCGACGGGAAGAATCCGGATGACTCCCTGAATGATGGACTGCAATCCGCCGGCGGTCACCACCTTTTCAAAGCTGCCCCATTTGGCTGTAGTGCCGGCCAGGGCGGTTTGAGGGACGCGAGGGACGACGTAATGGATGCCGGCGCGAACCACATAAGGAAGTTCGGAGGAAGTTTCGAATTCGATCATTTCTCCGTGGCACGGAACGATGGGCAGGGACACTCCAAACGTCTCCGCCAGTTGGCCGGACCAGCACCCGGCGGCGAGAACAACGCGCTCCGCCGAAAGCGTGGTTTCCGCGGTGGAGCCCTGCGGTAGCACGCGGACGCTTTCAATTTGATCATCCTGAATGTTGAAACCCGTCACCGCGCAGTTCCAGTGAAAGGTGGCGCCGGAAAGCTCTCCCGCTTTGATCAGGCCGCGAGTCAGCCGCTCGTTGTCCACCCGGTGGTCGCCGGGAACAAACAGGGCGAGTTTAATGTGGGGTGAGAGCCCCGGCAGCCGCTTGAGAATGTTGTCATCCGCCAAACGCTCCAGCGGGAGGCCGCGCTGCGTCTGGATTCGGTAAACGTGTTCCAGCTCTGCGCATTCCTCCCCATCGATGGCAACGAGGAGTGTCCCGTCGTTTCGGTAATGGACGCTTTCTCCCGCCAGCTCTTCTACTTCCGCCGCCCATTCCGGGTACAGATCGCGGCTGGCTGTGCAGAACTCCGAAAAGGATTCCGGTTCGATCATCTCACCCTGGGGAGCGATCATGCCGGCGGCCGCTCCGCTGGCTTCGGAGCACGGCTGGCCGCGGTCAATCACCGTGACACTGGTTCCGGACCGTGCCAGCCGAAGCGCAATCGCGCTTCCGATGATTCCACCTCCCACAATCAGAACATCCGCTTTCTTCGATAAATCAAGAGTATGCGCCATTTGAGTTGCCGATCCTCCATTTTGCCACCCGGTTCCAGGGGATTGCAGGCGACCTGATTGCAGAAGGCAGGAGAGTCAATAAGAATATAACTTTCCACTGTAGATGCGCCATTGTTCAAAAAGCAACTGAACAAGCAGAGTGATGATGCATTCCAGCGCTTGATGATGGCATGCCGGAGGGGAGGGGAAGGCTGGAAAGTGATTAGAAACAAAGGTTTACGGCGGGCGGCCAGGGCTCCTGCTTCGTCTCCGGCTGCTTGTTCAGTGGCGGAATTCCACTTTCTCTCCGGCAGGGCATTATGCCACCATGGAATGTTGAAGGGCTAAAGCCGTTTTTTGCCGTTTTGTCCGGGTGATTTTCCCCGGCAGAGCGGCCCCTGGCGGAATCCGATGTCCATCCGAACCGTAATTTTTGATTTCGACGGCACTCTGGCCTCGTCGCTGGAGGGCATTCACGCCTGCTTTGCGGAGGCGCTTTCGAGATTCGGTTACGCCGAGCCTTCCGCCGGAGAGGTTCGCCGGACGGTTGGCCTGACGCTGGAAGAATCGGTCCAAATCCTGACCCGCCGCCAGTGCGACAGCGCGCAGCTTGGCGAAGTGCTCGACTGCTACCGTGCGTTGTACAAGGAGAAGGGCAGAGCGATGGCGGCGCTGTTTCCGGGAGCGAAAGCGGCCCTCCTGTCCATCAGGCAGATGGGTGTTCGAATGGTGCTGGTCAGCAACAAGAGTCACAAGGGCCTTTGCCGAATTGGCGGAGCAACTCGGCATCGGTGATGACATCGACGCGATGCACGGGGTTGAAAATGGATCGTTCCGCAAGCCCGACGCGCGGCTCTACACCGAAACCATCGCCCCGCTTCTGCCGGAGCCTGGCGGCCGCCGGGTTCTCATGGTGGGCGATACCGAGTCTGACCTGCTGTTTGCGAAGAACGCCGGCCTGCGGACCTGCTGGGCGTCTTACGGATATGGTGATGAAGCCGCGTGCAAAGCACTCGCGCCCGAATTCATTCTGCCCGACATCGCGCAGCTTCCCGGCCTGATTCAATCCATCAACTCTTCGGAGTAACCGGCGGCATGCGGCATGCAAGAGTCCCGCCCGCGGACCGCTGCTGTGCGGACCTGCGGTCTCCCGGCAGATAGATCCCTGCCGAGGATTGCATCATCAAGTGACGGACTTTCGTAGCGCCGGCATCTTGCCGGCCCTGAGAAAGTGCCGCCGTGTCGGCGGTGCTACAAAGAGCGTTGTCACCCTATTTTGCAATCCTCATAGGCCACTTCGCCAGTGGCAAAAGGCAGGCCGGAGAGGGCACGAAGAAATTTATCAAATCGAAGGGCCTGCTGTGATATACCCTCGTCGTCAGCAACTGAAATTCCGGCGATGATCGTTGGGAACGGAAATTTGCTGAAGATCTGGCAGGGAGGCGAAACGTGGAAAAGCGGCAAAAGCGGCAGGACTTTGGTGGCATCAGCAGGCGATCTCTCGGCCTGAGCGCGCTGGCGGGCGGAGCCTCGGTGGCTCTCGGCATGGCCAGCGTGGCGCGCGGGGAGACGGGCGGGACCGGGGCGCTGCTGGACGCCCGCAAAGCTGGAGCCAAGGGCGACGGGAAGGCGGACGACACCCGGGCCATCCAGCGCGCCGTGGACGCCGCCGCGGAGCACGGAGGCGCCGTCTTTTTCCCTCCGGGGTCCTACCTCAGCGGCGAAATACGATTGCGGCCGGGCGTTGCCATGGTGGGCGTCCCTTCCTGGAATTACCATACGGGTGGCGGCACAACCCTCAAATTGATGGATGCAAAAGCTTCCTGTCTTCTCAACATTACCGGCGCCTGGGGAGCGACCCTCGACGGGCTTTCGCTCGACGGCGGTGGCCTGGGAAAGGACATCCACGGGATTTTTCTGAACAAGCCTGATTATGGCAAGCGCGAGGACTGTTTTCGGGTCGAGCGCTGCCAGGTGATGCGCTTCACCGGCGATGGCCTCAGCCTGACCCGTGCCTGGTGTTTTTCGGTAAGGCATTCCATGCTGGCTTACAACCATGGCGACGGCCTGCGCCTGCGCGGCTGGGATGGGTTCCTGATGGACAACTGGTTTTCAGGCAACGGGCGGGCGGGCTTTGGCGCGCGCGAGGAAAATGCTTCCGTCACCATGACCGGCAACCGCATCGAATGGAACCACGAGCAGAATATCCTGATCGTTGGAGGAAACGGCTATAACATCACCGGGAATTATCTTGACCGGGCGGGAACTGCGGGAATCGCGCTCCTCACAAATAGTCGCGGCCGTTCGTGCCAGCAGATGGCCATTACCGGAAATCACATTTACCGCAGCGGCAAGAGCGCCGCGCCTGGAACCCACGAGTCGAGCCAGATTCGTATGGTTGGCGGGCAGGGAATCACCTGTGTGGGGAACTCGATGCATGTGGGGCGCGACGATGGAGGTAGCGGAACCTGGTCGCCTTCCTATGGCATGGTGTACGGGAATCTCACAAATTGCGTGATCGCCAATAATGTTTTGCACGAAGGAGCGACGATGCAGCCCATGGTCGATCTGGGAGGGCATGGAGAAGGCGCGATTGTTCGAGACAATCCCGGAAGCGTGTTCAAGGTTCCCGGCTAGACGATGGTCCGGGAACGATGATGGTTCCATTGTTCCTGCCCGCGGCGCAGCCCAAACATGCCATGACCTTCCGTGCGGATTCGATGGACCGTTCCGCAAGCCGGACGCGCGGCTGCCTGCCGAAACCATCGCGCCGCTTCCCGGCATGATCCAGGCCATCCATTTTTCCCGGTAAACAATGGCCGCAACTTTTCCGGGAGCTGCGAGTATCCGGTCCCGACTCGCGGCGCTGGCGGCTGCGTTTTTTTCTCTGCTCATATTCCGGATTGACAGCCCGTGACCAGGGGAGCAACATAGGAAGCATTAAGGTTCAGAAAAGATAGTCAGGACGCTAAGGCTTTGAGCCAGGGGCCGGGTTCAAGCATGGGGCAACCTCACAATGCGGCAATCGATGCAGGAGTGTTGTTGAGGTGACGGTTGCTCAATCAGTTTTTTTGTGGGACATGTTCAAAGGCTGCAAACCCGCAGAAACCTTTCGCTCCACCCTTCACCCAGAAGGAAGTGCAAGTGTTCGTCGGCCGGAACGGAACGATCAACTTCGAAAATTTTGATACAGGAGGGGAACTTCAATGAAAAAGTTGAGATGGATCGGCGCTTTTACAATGATCCTGTTTGTGGCAGCAATTTTGTGTGTGGTGAAGATAGTGAGCGCGCAGGAGTCCGAGCCCCAGACCATCACGGTGACCATCACGCCGAACGCAAACCCGCACATGCCACCTTCCGTGAACCCTGACTCCGTGGATGTTTATAAGGATAAGGATCAGCAGGTGGAGTGGACCTGCAGCACGGGTTGCGATTTCACGGTAAGCTTCCCAAAATCTCATGGAAAACCATTCAGCGGCGGCACGTTTAACAAAGCCAACCCGAAATCCGGCGTTCCGACGGGGCCTCCCGGAGCCTATCCGTATATGGTGAAGGTGGGCCAGGGATCAACGGACCCGCAGATCATTATCCACTGACATGGTCCTGACATGGGGAATACAGTCTGCGGGCGTCACGAGCGCCTGCAATGCCGGGAGGGGAATCGCTGTCTTCCCGCGGGAGATTTTATCGTCAACAGGCGCTGCGGGCGGCGTGATGCCTTGCCATGGTGCGCCCGTGC
>CAWANC010000029.1:0-18043 GCA_963783155.1 uncultured Acidobacteriota bacterium
AAAACGAACCGGAAAATGAAGCGGAATTTCCTGGCCGCTCTTAATGCCCCATTCCCATGGGCTACATGCCCGGTGGGCCGACCCTGGCCGCACCCCAATTACCTCCCCGATGGCCGGCACGCGCCTTCCGCATTGAATAGTGCTGAGGCACTCGACAAATTGCACGCGCAGGTTTGCAGCCGCGCCCAGCGCGTGGCATAATGCGCGCGAACAGAAAAGCGGGAACCACGCATAACAATTTCGTGTCTGCGCCGCTGCCTCCGAACCCCCGGCCGCACGGCGCATTGGGGGCTTTCATGATCGAACAAGAGATTGAGATTCCGACGCACGACGGGACGGCCGACGCGGTGCTCTACCGGCATGAAGATGGCGTTCAGCGGCCCGGCGTGATTCATCTGACCGACATCGGCGGCATTCGCCCGGCGCATCGCGGGATGGCGAAGCGGCTGGCCGAAGAAGGTTACACCGTCCTGCTGCCGAATGTGTTTTACCGCACCGGACGCCCGCCGCTGTTTGACTTCCCACGGCGCATAGGTGACGAGCGGACGATGAAGCGTTTTGCCGAGCTGATGGGTCCGCTGGGGCCGGAGGCCATGGAGCGCGACGCCGGCGACTACGTGGACTTCCTGGCCGCGCAGGAGTTCGGTGAGCAATGGGCCGATGGGCGTGGTGGGTTATTGCTTTACTGGAGCTATGGCCGTGCGCACCGCCGCCGTACGGCCTGACAAGATTGTTGCCGCCGCGTCGTTCCACGGAGGCGCGCTCTACACCGATGCGCCCGCAAGCCCTCATCTCGCGCTGCCGCGCGTCAAGGCCCGGCTCTATTTTGGCCACGCCGTTGAAGACCGCAGCATGCCGGCCGAGGCCATTGAAAAGTTGGACCAGGCGCTCGAGGCGTGGGGCGGCCGGTACGAGAGCGAGGTTTATGACGGCGCCCATCACGGCTGGACGGTTCCTGACGGCAAGCCCTACCACCAGTTCCAGGCCGAGCGCGCCTGGAACAAACTGACAGATTTGCTGGCGAGCACGTTGAAGTAAGTGCGATTGAGAATCACCCGCGCGTCTATCGCGGAAGCTTATTGGCGTTAATGGAGGTCAGCGTGAAACAAGGACTGGTTTTAGGGCTTCTTCTTTTTCTGGGGGCGCCGCTCCTGGCGCAGCAGTCTGGTTCCGAAAATCCCCTATCAATCCGACCCGGACTTTCTCAAGCTGCCGGCGGGGATGTATCTGGGTGAGGCGGCGGGCGTGGCGGTGAATTCCAAGGGTGACATCTTTGTTTACAACCGCGGAGAGAAGACGAGATTGCTGGAGTTTGATCCGAACGGGAACTACCTGCGCACCATCGGTGACGGCCTTTACGGATTTGTTTTCGCTCACAGCGTCAAGATCGACAAGGATGACAACATCTGGTGCGTGGACGAGGGCTCGAGCACGGTGATCGAACTCGATCCCACGGGACGCCACGTGAAGATGGTGCTGGGGAGGCGGCCGGAGCCCTCAAGCCATCTGCTGCCCGGGCGGCCCGAGCCGGCGGCTTCCGACTGGCTCTTTAACCGTCCCACCGACGTGGCCTTTGATTCGAAGGGCGACATCTTTGTGACTGACGGCTATGTGAATTCGCGCGTGATGAAGTATGACAAGCACGGCAACAAGTTGAAGGAATGGGGAACGCGCGGCACCGCGCCGGGGCAGTTCCACACGCCGCACACGATTGCCATTGACGCGAATGACCGCCTTTACGTCGGCGACCGCGAGAACAATCGCATCCAGGTTTTCGATACCGACGGAAAGTTCATCACCCAGTGGACCAACGTCGGCGCGCCCTGGGCGCTGTGCATCACGCCAGGACCCCAACAGGTGATCTACAGTTCAGACTCCAGGCCCGGCCACATTTACAAGCTGGATTTGAACGGCAAAATTCTGGAAGAATTCGGCACAGCCGGCAAGCAGTCGGGGCAGTTCGGCTGGGTACACCAGATTGCCTGCCCGTCGGAAAACGTTCTTTTTGCCGGGGAGTTGCTCAACTGGCGGGTCCAGAAGCTGGTCCTGCATCCAAAGAAATAGGGTCATCGGTCAATACAAGTTCTTGCTGCGACAGCGCGCCTCAGGTGCCGGCGCGCGAATCTCTTTCGGCCCCTTGACGGTTTCTGGATAACCGGGCAGTATCAATGAAGACATTAATCATATTGGGCCTGTAGCTCAGCTGGGAGAGCACCTGGTTTGCAACCAGGGGGTCGGGAGTTCGAACCTCCCCAGGTCCACCAATCGACTTCATCGTCTGCCGCCTGATGCCTGTCCTGGTGCCGCCTTGGAATTGCGGGTTTGGCCTACGCAACTCTTGCAAAGGGTGACTCGTGAATTTCGCCATATTCCGTCTTCCTGAGTGGACCGCAAACGCGCTTTCTGCGATCCTTCAACGCTTCATGGACGACGTGGGTTAAAATTTGCATATGGCTTCCATAACGCGCCCGCTTGCCTGGGCTCACCCGCTGGTCCATGACTGGTTTGTGGAACGATTTGGAGCGCCCACCGAGCCGCAGGTGGAGGGATGGCCCCACATTGTTGCCGGCAGAGACGTTCTGATTTCGGCCCCCACGGGCTCCGGCAAAACTCTCGCGGCGTTCCTGGCCTGCATTGACCGCCTGGTTCGCCAGGGGCTGGACGGCGCGCTTCCCGGCCACGTGGCAGTCCTTTACGTCTCACCGCTGAAGGCTCTCGGCAACGACATTCACAAGAACCTTGAGATTCCCTTGCGCGGGATTTTGGACCTGGCCGCCAGGCGAGGAGTGGCGTTGCCTGAAATTCGTGCCGCCGTCCGCTCCGGCGACACGCTGGCCCCCGAACGCCGCGCCATGTTGAAGCGGCCGCCACAGATTCTGGTGACCACGCCGGAATCCCTTTACATCCTGCTGACGGCGGAGAAGAGCCGTTCAATTCTGCAACACGTTGAAACGGTGATCGTGGACGAAATCCACGCCGTTGCGGACGACAAGCGCGGGGCGCACCTGGCCCTGTCGCTCGAGCGGCTGGATGCGCTGGTGCGCGGCGCAAATCCTGAGCGGCGTCCGCCTCTCCGTATTGGTCTTTCCGCCACGCAGAACCCGATTGAGGAAGTCGCGCGCTTTCTGGCGGGCAGCGGAGCGCCCAACGCCTGAAGTGGTTGATGTGGGCCATCGGCGGCCCATGGACCTTGCAGTGGAAGTCCCCGCCGGCGAGCTTGGCCCGGTGGCCTCGAATGAAATGTGGGAGGACGTTTATCAGCGCATCGCTGAGCTTGCTCTTGAGCACCGGTCCACGCTGGTTTTTGTCAACACGCGCCGTCTGGTGGAGCGTCTGGCGCATCACCTGGCCGAGCGATTGGGTGAGGAAGCGGTTGCGGCGCATCATGGCAGCCTTTCGCGCAAGCTCCGGCTCGCTGCGGAAAAGCGGCTGAAGTCCGGCGAAGCGCGCGTGATGGTGGCCACGGCGTCGCTCGAACTGGGCATTGATATCGGGATGGTGGACCTGGTGTGCCAGATGAGTTCCCCGCGTTCCATCGGCGTGGCGCTGCAACGCATCGGGCGAGCCGGGCATTGGCGCGGCGCTGTGCCCAAGGGCCGCCTGTTCGCCATGACGCGCGACGACCTGGCGGAGTGCGCGGCGCTGGTGCGGGCCATCCGGCAGGGCGACCTGGACCGGCTTGAAATTCCCACTGCGCCGCTCGACATCCTGGCGCAGCAGATCGTCGCCATGTGCGCCTGCGAGGAATGGAAAGAGGATGATCTGTTCCAGCTGGTGCGGCGCGCTTATCCCTATGGCCAGCTTTCACGCAGGGACTTTGATGAGATCGTTTCGATGTTGTCAGAAGGAATATCCGCCCGGCGAGGGCGGCACGCGGCCCTGCTTTTCCATGACCGCATCAACGGCCGGCTGCGCGGACGGCGAGGCAGCCGGCTGGCGGCGATCACCGGCGGCGGAGCGATCCCCGACAGCGCGCTGTTCTCCGTGGTTTCCATGCCGGAAGAAACGGTGGTGGGCACCGTGGACGAGGATTTTGCCGTGGAGAGCATGGCGGGCGATATCATGCTGCTGGGCAACACCTCCTGGCGCATTCGCCGCGTCGAGGCCGCGCGCAGCCGATTGCTGGTGGAAGATGCGCACGGCGCCGCGCCCAACGTGCCTTTCTGGAGAGGCGAAGCTCCATCTCGCACGGCGGAACTCTCGGCGCAGGTATCGGAGTTGCGCGAAATCATTGCAGGCATGATCTCGAAAGTGGACGAGGCAAGCGAATCCCAGAGTATGGCAATCGCCTGGCTGAAGCAGGAATGCGGCCTCGATGAATCGGGCGCCAGCCAGTTGGTTGCTTATCTTCTTGCCGGGCAGTCAGTGCTGGGTGCCGTGCCCACCCGGCGAACGGTGATTGCCGAGCGCTTTTTTGATGAAGCCGGGGGAATGCAGCTCATCATTCATGCGCCCTTCGGAGGGCGGATCAACAAGGCCTGGGGACTGGCGCTGCGGAAGCGGTTTTGCCGCTCGTTCAATTTCGAACTGCAGGCGGCGGCCACTGACAATGGAATGAACATCTCGCTGGGCGAGCAGCACAGCTTCCCGCTTGCGGATGTTTTCCGGTTTCTCGACGTCCACTCGGTGGAGGCGGTGCTCGAACAGGCCGTACTGGCATCGCCCATTTTCAACAACCGGTGGCGCTGGGACGCCAGCCGCTCGCTGGCGCTTCTGCGCTTCCGGCAGGGCCGCAAGGTTCCCATCTATATCCAGCGAATGCAGGCGGACGATCTGCTGGCTGCTGTATTTCCTGAAGCGGCGGCGTGCCAGGAGAATATCGCCGGCGATGTTCATATTCCCGATCATCCGCTGGTGCGCGAGGTGATGAAAGACGCCCTGACGGAGGCGATGGACATCGAGGGCCTCAAGCGCATCCTTGAGGACATCTCCAGTGGCGCCATTGAGTGCCGGGCCGTGGATACGACCGCGCCGTCCGTCTTCTCGCACGAGATTTTGAACGCCAACCCCTATGCATTCCTTGACGATGCTCCGCTTGAAGAACGCCGTGCGCGGGCCGTCGAGCTGCGCCGGAGCCTGCCGGAATCGGTGGTGCGCGAAGTGGGCCGGCTTGACCCCGCTGCGATTGCACAGGTGTGCCGCGAGGCGTGGCCGGATGTACGTGACGCCGATGAAATGGCCGACGCGCTCCAGACTCTGGTCGCATTGCCGGAAAGCTTCACAGATCCGGATGGAGAACCCGTAACAACAATCTGGGATTCTTATTTCAGAACGCTTGAATCTATGGGACGCGCGACGCGGGCCACAAATAGTGGTGTCACTTACTGGGTTCCGGCTGAAAAGGCCGGGACCTTTCGGGCCATCTTTCCGGAATCGCAGTTCGAGCGGACTGTTCGCGGCATCGAAGCCGCAGTTCCGACTCGTGAAGATGCCATCCTGGAAGTGGTTAGAGGCTGGATGGGCCACCTGGGTCCGGTTAGCGGGGACCGGCTGGCGCAGGTTCTCGGAGTGGCTCAGCAGGAGGTCGACCAGGCGCTTCTGCGGCTGGAGGCGAGTGGAAGCATCCTGCGCGGGCAATTCACCCAGGCGGACGCCCAGGAGTGGTGCGACCGGCGGCTGCTGGCGCGGATCCATCGCCTGACGTTGGGAACTCTGCGCGCGCAGATTGCTCCGGTGTCGCCTGCTCAATTTATGGAATGGCTCCTCCGTTGGCAGCACCTGGCGCCGGGGACGCAGGCGCACGGCGAGCGCGGCCTGCTGGAAGTTCTGCGTCAGTTGCAGGGTTTTGAGCTTCCGGCCAGTTCCTGGGAGCCGCAGATACTGGCGAGGCGCGTGGCCGATTACGATCCTCATTTGCTGGACCGCCTCTGCTTGACGGGTGCCGTGGGCTGGGGGAGAATGTCGCCACACCCGGCTATCCTGGCACAAGCGGAAGGCGGTGAGGGCAGGGAGGTGTCTCGTCAGCGCGTGGTGCCGTCCAGCGTGGCGCCGATTTCGTTTTTCCCGCGCGAGGAGTCTGATTGGATAGGCTTGTGCAGGCCGGCCATGGGGGACCGCTCAGCAGGCCTGAGCCATGGCGGGCTCCAGGTCCTTGAATTCCTGGAGCGGCGAGGAGCTTCTTTTTTTGCAGATATCGTTCGCGGTTGTGGGCGGTTGAAATCGGAAGTGGAAACCGCGCTATGGGAACTGGTGGCGGCGGGCCGGGTAACGGCTGACGGGTTCGACAATCTGAGAGCGTTGATCGATCCGAAGCGGCGTTCCGGCCAGGGGCGGGGACGCCACACGCGCCCGCGCCACAGCACAGGCCGCTGGTCGGTACTGTTTTCCGGCGAGGTGCCTGACCGAACGCGGGCAGCGGAATCAATCTGCAAGGCGCTGCTGGAACGTTATGGTGTGGTGTTCCGCGAACTCACCGTCCGCGAAAGCTTTCCGCTCAAGTGGCGCGAGTTGCTGCAGGTGTTTCGCCGCATGGAAGACCGCGCCGAAGTGCGCGGCGGACGCTTCGTGGATGGCTTTCTCGGTGAACAGTTCGGTTTGCCCGTCGCCGTGGAATCGCTTCGCGCCAGTCGCAACGCTCTGCCTTCTGGTGAGACCGTGACGCTTTCTGCAGCCGACCCTCTGAATTTGGTGGGCATTGTCATTCCCGGGGCGCGCGTTCCAGCATTGTCAAAGGGACGCATTGTTCTGAGGGACGGAGCATTCGTTGCGTCAGCGCAGGTTAACGAAAAAGGCGAGGCCCGGTTGCGGCCGGCGGCTCAAAAGCAAACAGCATTGCGCACAGTCAGGAAATACTGGTAATCTATCTGGACGAATTGGAAAGACCATGCAGGAGGATTCCGGGGTTCGTGGCCTGAAGGCCGTCCCGGCCGGGCTGGTTTTCTTTTGAGAGTTAGCTTGACAGACAAGAACCGTTGAAATAAATTCGGCAAATTGCGGGCTCAATACAAAGTTGAAGCTCAGCAGCAGAGGAGATGACAAAGATGATGACGAAATCGCAGATTGTGGCTCACCTGGCGGACAAGACCGGGTTACAAAAGAAACAGGCTGCTGCCGTTCTGGCAGAACTGGTGACGCTGGCGGAGAAGGAGGCCAAGAGCGGCGGCCAGTTTGTTGTTCCTGGCCTGGGAAAGGCTGTGAAGGCGCACCGTAAGGCGAGGACAGGCCGGAACCCGCAGACGGGCGCCGCGATCAAAATTCCGGCCAGGACTGTAGTGAAGTTCCGTCTCGCCAAAGCGTTTAAAGATGCTGTCGTTCCCCCTAAAAAGAAGAAATAGCTGAGAGCAGCTTGTGCCTTTGAACAGGCAGGAATTTGCCCGGGGGTATTTCTTCCGAAAAGGGATACCTCCGAGGGTTCCTTCAGGAGCAACTTCAACTTCTGTCCCTTGATGCTCAGGCTAAATTCAGCAGGGAAAATTATAGGCAGGGATTTGCGTGTTCAATGCCCAGTCTTCGGGCACCGATGTCCGCTACATTAAACCACGATGGACAGCTATCGCCGCCTGGTTCGCAGCCTTGACTGCTTTCACGAAATGCGTGTAGGGCTGGTCGTGTATATTGACGAGCCCGTAGTTTGAGTTCTCGCCGTCAAACCGTCCTTCCCTTGGCTCATCACACCATTCGAACCAGTGATAGCCCACCGCCTCCGGCATGCTTTCCAGCCATTTCACGTAATCCGTATAGGCGCGGGCTCTCGCTGCCTGGTCCGGCACCTTGGGCCCGGCCCCCTGGGTATTGGGCAGACCTGAATCCTCGGCGCGAAAAGCGAATTCGGCCACCAGGATGGGGCGCTTCGCCAGCTTGTAGATGTGCTTGACCATCGGGCGTGGATCAAACCGGTAAATGTCTACCGACACCACATCGGCAATATGCGAAGCCCGCAGCACGGGATCGGGCGGAGTTCCCGCAAATTTGGCGCCGAGGTAGAGATGGTTGGGATCGGCCCCGTGGATTGCGCCGGCGCAGACCTGGAAGTAACGCCGGGCGACCTTGCCGAGGAATTCAGAATTGTCGGAACGGAAAGCTTCTGTCGTGGCGTCAGAGGGAACGTCTGCAAAACTTTTGGCATGGACACTCCAGGCTTGGTTAAGCTTCTGGATCTGCCCGGAATATTTTCTCTTCAGAAAATCGATGGCATGCAGCCTGCCCGGCGCGTTCGAGGGCAGACTCAGGTACATTGCCAACATGTTCTGCTTGCCGCGCCAGTCGGCTCCCCAGCGCAGTTCGTTGTCACTGAAGTAGCCGATCAGTTCAGGGTCGCTTGCACGGGGTGCGCACTCGTCCTTCGCAATCTTCCGCGCCGTTGTTTCGAAGCGCGGACTGTAAACGTCCACAGGAATCCCTTTCAGCCAGTCGGCCCCGGAGCGGGTGGCAATGTTAAGAATCACGGTGTAGGGCATCGATTGGCTCCACAGGACCGGGTCGGACCACGAACCGATGGTGTCAAATCCCCATAGGTTCAGCCGCTTGATTTCAGCCTGCGCCCAGGCGTCCTGGCTGGGATAAACCTTCGAGATGTTTTCAAAATAGGGGTGCTGTGTGGTTCCGTGGATGACGTCGCCCTGATAGGACATGTGGTTGACGCCGGCGGAGAGCGTCAGCTTGCCGGATGGCGTGACAAACCACCAGACTCCAGACCGTTGTTCGACGCGAAAGTAGCCGCCAGCGGCGTAGAGATGCGTTGGCCCCGCGGAGATGCACAGCAGTGCTAATGTAAGGATTGCAAGTTGGCTGCTTCATTTGACCCGACCTCCTCTCAGGGCGACTCATTACAGGCGTGGGAAATTATCTACAAGGGCTTATTGGCCTGCACTGGTGTCTGTGCCGGTGGCTGCCTCAATCGCCAGCGCGGCAGCACCCACAACCCCGGACGGTTCAGCGATTTGTGCCCTGACAATGGGGACCTTGCGACGCAGCAGGTATCGGGTGCGCCAGTCAACCTCGCGCTGAATCGGATCAAACAGGCTATCGCCAGCCAGGGTGATTTGTCCGCCCAGGATGACGATCTCGGGATCGAGCACGTGAACCAGGCCGGCGATAGCGCTTCCCAGAATCAATGTGGTGCGTTCGACAATGATCCGGGCGACTTCATCACCCTTCCGGGCGCAGTCAAAGATGTCACTGCAACTGGGTGGCGAGCCAACGTCCTGAAGCTGCGTCTTGACCCCACGATGGATGGCTGCAAACGCTTCAGCCTCCAGGGCGCGCGCTGAAAAGACGGTTTCCAGGCATCCCCGGTTCCCGCAGATGCAGAGGCCGCCGTTTGGATCAACGGTGATGTGCCCCAGATGGCCGGCCACTCCGCCGGCTCCACGCATGATTTTTCCAGCGGCGAGGATGGCGCCGCCAACACCGGTGCCCAGCGTCAGCATCATGGCATTCTGCCGGCCCCGCGCTGCTCCCCACTGGTGTTCTCCGATAAGGGCCACCCGTGCGTCATTGTCTGCGGCAATCGGACAGGGAGCCGGAACAAACGGCCCGAGAATTTCACTCAGCCGGCGTCCTTCCAGATAATTCAGTTCTCCCGGAAGCGCAAGCACTTCCGTCGTTTGGGGGTCAATGATGCCTTTGCAGCCTACGCCTACGCCCCTGATGGGCAGTTCATCGATGTGGAGATGTCCCGCGAGTGTTTTGATTGTTTCCTGGAAGGCGGACAATGTCCCGGGCGTGGATGCCCGGTGGGATGTTATGATATCGCCGTTGCTGTTCACCAGGGCTGCTTTGATTTCGGTTCCACCGATATCCAGTCCAAGAACATTCCAGGCAGGCGAGCTTTTCTGATCGTTCGGCATCGTGGTACTTTCATAATCGAACGGTGGCAGGTTGTCAATACCGGAGTGCCGTGCGGATTATCGGCGACCTTTGAAAGGACTGCTTTTCAGGTCTGAGCAACCGCGCCGGGTAGACTCCGTTGCGGTCAGTCTGATATATGCGTTAGACAAAATGAGTGCTGCGGAACAATATTTCGAGAAGACGTTTCAACTGCTCAAGGAACTTCGCGAGCAGGAATTGCCTGCCATTCAGAAGGCTGCGGAAATCTGCGCCTCGTCCATTGCCCAGGGCGGCCTGGTTTTCCTGTTTGGGAACGGCCACTCGCGCATGATGTGCGAGGAAATGACTCCGCGCCAGGGATGTTTTCCGGGTTTTGTGGCCCTGGTCGAACAATCCCTTTCAAATCACGCGGCGATTGTGGGAGCCAACGGCCTGCGGGCCCCGCTCTTTCTGGAGAAATACGAAGGGTACGCCGAGCAGATTCTCAACGGATTCCGCTTTGGGAATCACGATGCCTTTATCATCATTTCAACCAGCGGCATCCGTCCGGTGGTGGTGGAAATGGCTGTGGGCGCGCGGAAACGCGGATTGCCCGTCATCGCCATTGTCTCCCGCGGTCACTCGGAACAGTCGCCGCCCGCGCATTCCTCAGGAAAAAAGCTCATCGACTTTGCGGATGTGGTGATTGACAACCATTGCCCGCCGGGCGATTGCGTCGTGGAGCTTCCAGGCCTCGAATGGCGTACCGGGCCCGCGTCTACGGTGACGGGCGCGGCTATTATCAACATGCTCCGCTGCGAAGTGGCTGAACGCCTGCTGGCGCGTGGCGTCAAGCCGGAGCTGCTTCCCAGCCACCAGTTTGTGGGAAATACCAGCGCCGAAGAGCAGCTGGAGCGATTCTACGAAGCGTATCGAAGGAGCCTTCGTCACCTTTATGAATAACGTCCGCATCGCCATGCTCGGCTCGGGTTTTGTGGCTGATTTTTATCTGCAAGGCCTCGCCAACGTGAACGGGCAGCAGGTGGCAGTGAATTTTTCGCGCACCCGCGGGCGGGCGAAACAGTTTGCACGGCGATGGTCCGTCCCCGAATCCACCACGGATCTCGAAGGATTGATCGCTCGAACCGATATCGATCTTTACGTGATCGCCCTGCCCAATGAAGTTCACCTTCACGTTTCGCTCTTGTTGTCGCGTGCAAAAAAGAATCAGGTCTGTACCAAGCCGCTGGGCCGCAATCGCCGGGAGGCGAAAGCCATGTTCGATGCCGCAAAGCGTTCGGGTGCGACGCACGGGTACGCGGAAACAGAAGTCTTTGCGCCTTGCGTCGTGCGAGCCCGCGAGACCGTCGAGCAAGGTGGCATCGGCCGCGTCCTTTGGGTTCGTTCCAGGGAATCGCACGGCGGTCCGCACAGCCCTCACTTCTGGGACATCGAAAAGACGGGCGGCGGCGCCATGAACGATCTCGGCTGCCACTGCATTGCGGCCGCACGGTACTTTTTCGGCAAAGATGATCCCATCGTCGAGGTGATGGCCTGGGGCGCGCGGATGGTCCATCACAAGAAGACCAAGGGCGAAGACAACGCCTTGCTGGTTCTGAAGTTTGCAGGCGGTGGGATCGGCCACTGCGAACTGTCGTGGACCACCAAGGGTGGCCTCGATCTTCGTAATGAGGTCCACGGGTCTGAAGGTTCGATTTTCACGGACGTTACGCGCGGAACCCCGATCAAGAGCTTTTCCACAAGGTCTGCCGGCTACGTAGTCGAAAAAGCCGAGATTGATTTTGGCTGGACCCGGCCGCTTCCGGAAGAGGCTTTTGCTTACGGATATCAGGCCGAGAT
The DNA here is from genome assembly GCA_963783155.1 of uncultured Acidobacteriota bacterium. Lineage (GTDB taxonomy): Bacteria > Acidobacteriota > Terriglobia > UBA7540 > UBA7540 > SCRD01. The sequence continues at coordinate 11,608 of CAWANC010000029.1, forward strand.
GAAACACTTTGTCGAATGCGTCCAACATGGCACGGCGCCTCGCGAAACTTATGAAGACGGGTACATTGTCAATTGCGTCCTTGACGCGGGTTACCAGTCGATGCGCTCGTCGCGCTGGGTGCGCGTCAAATACTGACCGCCGGTTCGTATGGACAACGTTCTGCTGATTACCGGTTCAAGTGGAATTGCCGAAGCTACGGCGTCGCTGGCCGGCCGGGAAGGTTGCAGGGTTTTCATTGCCGGTTTCGATGAAGCTCAGTGCCGCGATTTGAGTGCCAGAATCGAAGGTTCCGGATATTTCGCCGGTGACTTGCGGGAACCTGCGGCCGCTGAAGGTGCGGTTCGCGGTTGCCTGAGGCAATTCGGCCGCCTCGATGCGATTTTTAACGTGGCGGGAGCAAGCGGCCGCCGCTTTGGCGATGGACCTGTCCACGAATGCACGGTGGAAGGATGGGACCAGACGCTTGCGGCCAACGCCAGGCCCACATTCCTGATGTGCCGTGCGGCAGTTCGCCATTGGCTCGAAGCCGGCCGCGGCGGAGCGATCCTGAATATGGCAAGCGTGCTGGCGTTTTCTTCTGAGCCCGGGCATTTTTCGACTCACGCCTATGCTGCCAGCAAAGGCGCCATCATTTCCATGAGCCGGGCCATGGCGGCGTATTACGCGCCCAAAGGCATACGGGTAAACGTGATCGCTCCCGCTCTGGTGAAAACTCCAATGAGCGCACGCGCGCAAGCTGACCCGAAAGTTGTAGAGTTCATCCGGCAGAAGCAGCCGTTGAGCGCCGGCCTGCTTGAGGCCGTAGACGTTGCGCAAACCGCGCTGTTCCTGCTGAGCGAACGGTCCCGCCACGTAACGGGCCAGGTCGTGGCCGTTGATGGAGGATGGTCGGTAACAGGTTGAGCTATGAAAGAATGCCCGCTTAGAACCACGGTGATTGGCAGCTATCCTTTTCCGGGATGGCTGGAGTTTGCTTCGGCACATCTCGACAAGTTCGGGCCCGCCGATCTGGAAGAAATGCTGGACGACGCTGTTTCTGTTGGTGTGAAGGACCAACTCGACGCTGGTCTTGACTCGATTACCGATGGCGAGCAGACGCGGCTCGATTTTAACCTGTCGTTCTACGGCTTCCTCAGTGGGATTTCCTCTGAGGCCGAGCCTGTGCGACGGTTCGGGCCGCCGGGACATGATCAGCGCGGAAAGCACACTTTAACGGGGAAGATCGAGGCCCCGAACGGTCTTGGCACGGTTCGAGATTATGAACGCCTCAAGCGAATTTCCCCCACGGGCAAAGCTCTCAAGGTCAGCGTGCCTGGCCCCTTTACTCTGAGCGGCCGGTTGATCCCGAATGAGTCTTATCCGGACCGCTTTGCACTCACCGAAGCGCTGGTTCCCATCGTGCGGCGCGAACTGGAATCATTGGTGCAGGCGGGATGCCAGGAAATCTGCGTTGATGAGCCGTCCATGAGCTGCTACGCGCATCGGGAAGACCCCCGGCGGTTGGTTGATATTTTCCGCCGCACGGTGGAAGGCGTTCAGGGCCGTTGCCGGCTTTCCACGCACCTGTGTTTTGGGAACTACAAGGGCCGTGCGGTTGCTCCGCGGCGGTACGCGCCCATGTTTCCCGCGTTCCTCGATCTGCCGGTGGATGAAATGCATTTTGAAATGGCCAGCCGTGAGTTTGCAGAAGTGGAACTGATCAAGCCTGTCGCTGAGCGGATGGACGTGGCCGTCGGCGTGATTGACGTGAAGAGTTATTACATCGAAACCCCTGAAGATGTCGCCGCGCGCGTCCGCGATTGCCTTCGGTTTGTGCCTGCCGAGCGCCTCTCCCTGGCTCCCGATTGCGGGCTCAGCCAAACGGCGCGCTGGGCATCAAGAAGGAAACTGAAATCGCTGGTGGACGGGGTGAAAATTGTCCGCCGGGAGCTGGGCATCGAATGATCCAGCCGGTTTTGCAGGACGACGAGCTTCTGTGCGATGTTCGCGCCGCGGATGCGAATGATGGACACTTTCGTCTCTGGTGGCTTGGGCAGAGCGGGTTCCTCGTGCAATGGCGCGGAAGCCACCTGCTGCTTGATCCTTACCTGTCTGACTCGCTCACCAAAAAGTACGCAGCCACCGACAAGCCGCACGTCCGGATGACTGCGCGGGTTGTAAACCCCTCGAGTTTGGACTTCATTGATGTGGTTTCATCCAGCCACAATCACACCGACCACCTTGACGGCGGAACGCTGCGGCCGCTGCTACAGACCAATCCTGAATTGGAAATTGTGGCGCCGGAAGCGAACCGGCAGTTCGTGGCCGAACGCCTGGGCATTGATGCGAAATTGCCGCTGGGCCTTCGGGATGGAGAGTCTGTCTCGATTGGCGAGTTTAAGCTGACAGCGGTGCCCGCTGCCCACGAGGAACTGGGCCCGGAATATCTGGGCTACGTTGTGCAGTTTGGCCCCTGGACGCTTTATCACAGCGGCGACACGCTTCTTTACGAGGGCATGACGGAGCGATTGAGGCAGTTTCGGATCGACGTTGCGCTGCTGCCCATCAATGGTCGCGCCCCGGAGCGGCGAGTAGCCGGGAACCTGAACGCCCGTGAAGCAGCGGAGCTCGGAAAGGCCATGGGCGCGCGCGTCGTCATCCCCTGCCATTATGAGATGTTTGCCTTCAACACGGCAGACCCGCAAGAGTTTGTTGACGTGGCGGAAGCGATTGGCCAGCCGTACCAAGTGCTGCGGTGCGGGGAACGGTGGGAAAGCACGGGCCTTGGGGAGCGATAACCATCGCTGTCGCCCTTCAGCTTCTTAACGGGAAGGACTAATGCTATGAAACGCCGCGATGTTTTGCTGCTGGGGCCGGCCGCATTACTGAGCCTGGCTGCAAGTCGCTACCAAACCAGCCGCTTGTCGGTTGAGGGCTACATTTATCAGCAATACGCCCAGCGGCAACACAAAGAGCTTGCCGATGTCCTCGACGAAATCTTTCCGATGGCGCACAACGCCGGTTTCCGGAATATCGAATTGAATCAGGGCTTTTTGACGCCGGACCTTCGCGGTCGCGTGCTGGAACTGCTGCAGGCAAACAACCTTCGGATGCCGTCGGTGTATGTGGGCGGCTCGATGCACAGGCGCAACCTGGCTGACCGCACCATCGGCCAGGCTCTGGAGATTGCGGGGTTGTGCAAGAAGCTGGGGTGCCGGGCCGTCGTCAACAATCCGGATCCGAAACCGCACGACGTGCCTAAAACCGACGCCGAGCTTGCTGTCCAGGCAAAGATGCTCGATCTTCTGGGACGCGAACTGGCGGACCGGGGCTTTCAATTCTGGACGCACGCCCACGCTCCCCAGATGGCCGATAACGCGCGCGAGTGGCGCTATAACCTTCACCACACCGACCCGAAGTACGTCTGGATCTGCCTCGACATCGACTGGGTTTATCAGGGCGGCCAGGACCCGATGGAATTGTTGCGCGAAGCCGGCCGTCGCGTGGGCAGCCTGCATCTCAGGAATTCGCACCATAAAGTGTGGCTGGAATCCTTTACGAGCGGCGATATTGACTACCGGCAAATCGCTTTGTATCTCAAGCAGATCAATCTGAAGCCGCTGTTGGTTGTGGAACTCGCCTATATGAAACAGACTGTCGTCAAGCGACCTCTGGAGGAAGATTTGCGACTCAGCCGGATCCACGCGGAGCGCGTGTTCAACCTCCATCCGTAGCCCGATGACAAGAAAGAGGACTGCAATGGCCGGGAAGGGAATTTCACGAAGGCAGTTTATCGAATCCTCGGTGGCGGGCGTTGCCGCGAGCGGAATAAAAGGATTGCGCGCGCAGGGTGCAGAACCCGCGGGGACTGGTTCGGCCGGCGAGGAGGCAGGTTCCGGCTACCGAATTGCGGAGTCGCTGAACGCGGGCTGGCGCTTCAAGCGGCAGGGAACGCCGGGCGCCGGGACTGAGCCGGAGTTTGTTGGGGCGGAACGGCCCGGCTACAACGACAGCGCGTGGCAAAACGTCGTGCTTCCTCACACCTGGGATGCCAGTCCCGATAATCCCTTCGTGGCGCCAGGGCATTTTCGCGGCGTTGGCTGGTATCGGAGAGGCCTGGATGTTCCTGATGGCTGGAGTGGCCGCCGGGTGCTGATGCACTTCAATGGGGTCTTCCAGGTAGCCGACGTGTGGGTTAACGGGCGGCACGTGGGCCAACACACAGGTGGATACACAAGCTTTGCATTCGACGTCACAGATGCGGTTGAGTTTGGCAAGGCGAACGTGGTTACCGTGAAGGTAGATGATGTCCTCTCTCCTTTCATTGCGCCGGCTGAGGAAAGGAACGTAGCCAATTATGGAGGGATCTATCGGTCCGTTTGGCTGGAAGTGATGGATCCCGTGCACGTTCGCTACAACGGAACCTGGGTGACGTTTGAGGGCGACCCGGATCGCCCGGTCGTTCGCATACGCACCTGGTTGGAGAACCAGAGCCGTTCCTCCCGCACCGTCCGGGTGGAGAGCGAGGTGGTGGACGCGGCGGGGCAATCCAGGGCGAAGCTGGAAGCGCAAGCCGGGATTGGTGCGGGCCAGGTGAAATCCTTCGACCAGAAGACGGAGGCGATCAGCGATCCTCAGCTTTGGTCTCCCGATTCCCCACACCTTTATCGTCTGGTGACAACCCTGTTTGAAGGTGATCGTGCATTGGACCGATGGGTAACGCGGTTTGGAATCCGTTTTATGGGCCACGATGCATCGGTCGGGTTCACCTTGAACGGGAAGCCAATTAATCTGCACGGAGTGAACCGGCGGCAGGACTATGGCTTTCTGGGCCCCGCGGTGCCGGAAGCCATCGGTATCAAGGATGTTCGCCTGATGAAAGAGATGGGAGTGAACTTCTTCCGCACGTCGCATTACCCGCAGGACCCCGCCGTTCTCAACACCTGTGACGAGCTGGGTATCCTGGTGTGGGAGGAGGTCCCAAACATCGCCATCCACATCTACCCTCCCGATGAGGAAGGCGATAAGCCGGTTTACGCGACCAGGTTTCCCCGGCCGCTCATGGACGACCTCAAGCATCAGTTGCGGGAGATGATTGAGCGGGACCGCAATCGTCCTTCAGTCATCATCTGGGGATTTGCAGATGATTTGAGCACTTACAAATATCCCGAAGACTTTGTGGAACTCTCCGACTACACGCACACACTTGATCCCGCCCGATGGACGGCGGGCCGCTGCCCGCACGTCACCGACATCATGGACGCCACCAGTTACGAAGATCTCTTGCAGGCGCACAAAGAGCATCCGGAGAAGAGATACATCTGGAACGAATGGGGAGCCGTTTCGTGTGAGCGCGGACGGGAAGGGCCCGCGTTGATCGATCGCGGCAGAATCCAGGTCGTGGCGGACAGCGAGATGGCCTTAATCCAGGAAGGGTTCCTGATGCAGTGGAATGCCCTGCCGTGGCTTGGAACGGCCAAGTGGTGCATGAATGACTGTGGTGAGCCGAATGGCTCGGTCACGAGGAGTCTTTGGGCCCCGCGTGACGGGCGGCTGACTCTCCGCTGGCCCTTCAATGACTACCTGGGCGTTTCCGACATGTGGCGCATCCCCAAGAACGCCTATTTCTTCCTGCAGTCACAGTGGACGGAGAAGCCCATGATCCATATCGTGGGCCACTGGACCTGGCCTGAAGATGCGGGCCGCAGCCGCAAGGTGAGAATTTACAGCAATTGCGATACGGTTGAACTTTTCCTGAACGGCCAGAGTCTCGGTGTGCGCAAGCCGGCCACACAGGAACGCGTCTGGCAGGACTTTCGGATGCTGGTGGAGAAATATCACGAGCCCGAGCAACTGCGCGAACAGTTTGCGAAGGCAAAGCTGCCGGGATCGCACCTTCGGCACCCGCCTTTTGTTTGGGATGAAGTTGCCTATCGGACCGGTACACTGCTTGCTGTTGGGAAGAAGGGAAGTGCGACGGTCCGCCACGAGATTCGCACCGCCGGCCCGGCAAAGGGTGTTGTGCTGAAGCCGGACAAGGAATCGCTTGTTGCTGATGGTGCTGATGTGGTTTTCATCCAGGCCGATGTGGTTGACTCTGCCGGAACGGTTGTTCCAACGGCACAAAACTGGATTGAGTTTTCTGCAGCGGGCCCCGGTCGCCTCCTCGGTGGCGCGACCGAAATTGACGCGATTACAGGAATCGCCGCCATCAATCTCCAAAGCACGGGGAAAGTGGGTGAGATTGCCGTCAGGGCAACTTCGCCCGGTCTCACCCCGGCATCATTACTAATGTCCGCAAAGCAGTAACGGAGGGCAGCGGAGGGGGCCATGAGCCTCTGTTGCCAGGAGTGGCATCAAGCTGATAGAGTTGAATTTTCGCGCCTGTAGCTCAGTTGGATAGAGCGGCAGACTTCGAATCTGTAGGTCGGGGGTTCGAGCCCCTCCAGGCGCGCC
>CAWANC010000030.1:0-61131 GCA_963783155.1 uncultured Acidobacteriota bacterium
TTCAGCCCCTGGCCGATGACCATCCGCAGCACATCGCGTTTCTCCGCTCCTAGCGCCATGCGAAGGCCTAGTTCTTGCGTCCGCAACGATACGGAGTACGAAACCAGCCCGTAGAGCCCCACCGCTGCCAATAGTACAGCCAGCGACGCAAACATCCCCAGGAAAAGCGTCAGGAAGCGGGGCGCCGCCACCGAGCGCGTGATCAATTGTTGGAGCGTCGCCACGTTGTAAACGGCGACTTCCTTGTTCGCCGAAGTGACCACGCTCCTCACAGCGGGAACCAGACTCAGCGGCTCACCGTCCGCGCGCACCACCAGGGTCATCAAGCCGAGCGGACTTTGCGCCAGCGGCACGTAGCATTGAGAACCGGCGCTTGCAGCAAGGTCGTGGAGCTTCACGTCGCCCACCACGCCCACAATCTCCCGCAGGGGTTCCCTGTTGCCATAACCATTGCTGATCCCCGGCTGGATGCGCCGGCCAATTGGGTCCTGGTGCGGGAAGTATCGCCTGGCAAGAGCTTCATTAATAATGGCTACCGGAGGCGATGCCAGGTCGTCGCGCCCGGTGAAATCGCGCCCTTTCTCAAGCGGTATCCGCAAAGTCCGGAAGTAATGGGGAGCGACTGCCATATAAGCCGTCTCAGGCCGATTCGCTTTCTGGACAGATTGTCCCTCAATCGCGAACCCGGTACGCGCATCCACTTCGCTGAATGGCAAGCCGAAAGCACCGCTCACAGAGCGAATGCCGGGCAAGGAGCGCACACGGTCAAGAACCTCGCTGAAGAATTGCGGCTGCACCGCTTGAGAATAGTTCGGGGGCGAGTCCAGTCGCAACGTCAGGACGTGGCCAGGGTCGAACCCCGGATCTGTGCTCTCCAGGCTGATGAAACTTCTGATCAGCAGGCCGGCGCTCGCCAACAGCACGAGCGCCATCGCCACTTCTCCAATCACCAGGGCGCCGTGTGTGCGTGTTTGATGCAGACGCAGAGAATGTCCTTGGCCGGATTCCTTCAATGATCCAACCAGGTCGAACTTCGAGCCGGCCAGTGCCGGGGCGAGTCCGAACAAAAAGGCGGTAAGCGCCGAGACTGCAGTAACGAAAACCAGGACGCGGCTGTCCAGGCTCGCCTGGGCCAGCCGTGGAATATCCGCCGGGACAATGCGAACCAGAAGATTCACGCCCCGCAGCCCCAGGAGCAACCCCACCAAACCTCCAAGGAGTGAAAGCAGGATGCTCTCCGTTAGAACCTGCCTGATCACCCGGCCGCGGCCCGCGCCCAGCGCGGCGCGAATAAACATTTCTCTCCGCCGGGCCGTTGCCCGCGCGAGAAGCAGGTTGGCAACGTTGGCGCATGCGATCAGCAGCAAACACCCGACGGCTGCCAGCAGGATCAGCAGCCCCGGCCGGGCAGGTCCGGCCAAACCGTCGAGTTCCGGCAGTACGCGCGCAGCCCGCGGATGGATGTTGGGATACTGTCTATTCAATGTGCTGACGATGGAATTCATTTCAGCTTGCGCCTGGGCAAACGTCACCTTGGGCTTGAGCCGGGCAATGACGTCCAGATAGTGAGCCCCTCGCTCGGTGGCCATCCCCGTGTTGCCTGACGGCATGTCAAACGCGATGGTCGCCCAAAGATCGATCGGCTCGCCCTGGATTGGAAACTGGAAGCCGGGAGGAGCCACGCCGACAACCGTGAAAGCCCTGCCATCCAGATTGAGGGCGCGGCCGACAACCTGCGGATCAGACCCGAACCGCGCCTGCCAGAAGCCGTAGCTCAAAATTACGGCATCGGTCCCATTCACCGATCCCGGCACATCATCCCCGGGCAGGAACCGCCGGCCCAGGCGGGGAGTCGCACCTAATAGAGAAAATAAGCCCGCCGATACCACGGCTCCCGAAATGTGTTCTGGTTCGCCGCCGCTCTTGAGCGTGAAGTTTTCATTTCTATAGACCGCCATCTGATCGAAGACGTGGTTGCGGGTCCGCCAATCGAGAAAGTCTGGATACGATGCTTCGCGGCCACGCCCGTCGGGTATTTGCACGGATAAAACCCTTACGAGTCGCTCTGGGCTGGAAAAAGGCAAAGGGCGCAGCAACACAGCATCCACCGCGCTAAAGATGGCCGTGTTGGCGCCAATCCCAAGCGCCAGGGTGAGAACGGCGACAATGGTGAAACCCGGATTGCGGCGGAGCTGTCGGAGGCCGTAGCGGAGGTCCTGCCAGAGTTCCTGGAGCAGGCGGGTGCCCAGAGTTTCGCGGCATTCTTCTTTGTAATTCTGGTAGCCGCCGAACTCGATGCGCGCCTGGCGCTCGGCCTCAGGGCCGGCAACTCCCTGCCGCTCCAGGTCCGCCATGCGCATGGCAAGGTGCGAGCGAAATTCCTCGTCCATCTCGCGCTCAACGCGGCGCCGGCGGAACAAGTAGTCCCGCAATGTTCGAATTGACGACAGCAGCCCCATGTCCGTTCAAAGTACCGGGTTCTGAGTTATGAGTTGAATGTGAACACGGCCCCATTCAACTACAGGCTGAAAAATCACGGACCTTAACCCAGAACGCACAACTCTTAACCCAGCACTTACAATTCGTTCGCTTCCGCCCTGAGCGCCGCGCCGATGGCTGCCACGAGGCGGTTCCAGCCGTCGGTTTCCTCGCGCAGCCTCTTCCTTCCGGCGGCTGTGAGCTCATAGAACTTCGCCCGCTGGTTGTTCTCTGAGGTTCCCCATTCCGCTTTCAGCAATCCCTGGCGGCCGAGGCGGAACAGCGCCGGGTAGAGCGCTCCCTGCTCAATGACCAAAGCGCCTTTGGATATCTGCCCGATGCGCAGCAGGACGCCGTAGCCGTGCAGCCGCCCCAGCGAAACCGCCTTGAGGATCAGCAGGTCGAGCGTGCCGGGAAGGATTTGGGCGCGGTCGGGCATCTCATCTCCTAAGATAGTTAGGACTATAGAGTCCGGCAACAAAGGTTGTCAAGAGTGAATCTCAGGCTTTCAATTTCCGGGTCGCCCATTCAGGGCCAAAGTGACAGAGGCGAGAAGTCGGGCGGGAAAAAGAAAACCCGGCCGGGCGGCCGGGTTTTCGATTGACAACCAGAACTGCTATTTATGCGACGAGGAAAACAAGCGGCTAGGAAATAATTGCCGCCGGAGTCGTCCCTTACTGACCCTTCTTCTGATCCTTCTTCGCACCCATCTTCTTGGCGTGCTTTGTGTGCTTCTTGGAATGAGTGGTGGTTTCCTTCTTGCTGTGCTTCTTCGCAGCGAACGCCGGCATCGACAGGGTCGTGGCCATAGCGAGAGCTGCCATCAGTGTAAAGAATTTCTTCATGGGTTCTACAACCTCCGGTTAAAGAATAACTACGGAAATGCCTTAGCAAAACATATTCCAAAGGTATCTGCGAGCGAGAGAATGCAAGATAACTGCTGCATTTACAGTTTGTTAAATTCTCAGGCTGGATTCTGGAGGTAGGATTTCAAACGGTCGATCTTCGGCTCGTTACACCATATGGTTCGGGGCTTGCACGATTTCGGGTAGAAACTCCAGCATTCGCCGGTGAATATGGAAGTGAAAATTCGCGTTTCGCAGGGGACCCTTCGAAATTCTACCTTCCCTGTCCCGCCCCACCGCAAGACTCTTTTCAAACCCCAGGCTCAACAATGTGATAAACAAGAACCAGGGCGTTTTCTTTCGGATTCTGATAATAGTCTTTCCGGCGGGACTGCAATACAAAGCCAAAGGAGCGGTAGAGTTCCACCGCCGGCAGATTGGACTCCCGGACCTCAAGAAAGAGTTTGTGCACGCCGGCCCCGGACAATCTTCGACAGGCTTCCTGAAGCAACTCCCTGGCAATGCCCTGGCGCCGGTGCGCCGGCGAAATCCCGAGGTTCCAAAGCTCCGCTTCCCCGTCCAGGCGATAGAAAGCAAGGAATCCCAGGACTTCCGGCAGCATCTGGTCGTCTGGCTCAGCCACCAGGATGGTTCCTCTGGGGTCCGCAACCAGTTGCTCATAATCGCGCGCCCGCCAGGTCCCCACTCCCTTACAGGCGCTATGAATTCTCAGGACTGCCTTCAGATCGTCCGGTGAAAACAGTCTGATTTTTATTCCACCCGAAGGGTGGTGCCGGGAGGGACCGGAGAGATTCCGAGGTTTTCGCGGCCGCAAAACAGCGCCTGACTTTCTCAATCAGTTTCCCGCCTTTGCCGCCGGAGGCCGCCAGTTCATTTCAGCATCCGACCGCCGAATGTAACAGGCATCGAGCTCCTCACGCGAGGGTATCCCGCCCCGTTCGTGGGCGCGAAGGGCCACTCCGGCAATAGCTTCAAGGAGAGCCCCCGGCACCTCAATCCCGAGGAGGTCCTGATGCAGGCTTTCACGCAGGGACCGCGCCTTCTGGTCATGGCCTCGTGTGAGCAAGGCGATGGTCCCGCCCCTGAATGTTCGGCACTGGCCGCCCAGGCTGAGGGCACCCAACAGGGTCTGAAGGCGTTCAGGACGCACGACTTGCCCCGGGCCAGCCGCCTCAAATCCGGCTTGAGTGCCAGCGGCATCAGCCGTTCTCCGGTAGAAGGCGGCAAAAAACTCTCCCCGGCGCGCGTCAAGAACAGGAACGGCCCAGTCGGCCTCCGGATGGGCGTGCTCAACCATCGCCTCCAGCAGGTTGACTCCCTTGGCAGGACGTCGAAAAGCCCTGGCCCAGCCCTGCGCCGCCGCCAGCCCCACGCGGATTCCGGTGAATGAGCCGGGCCCGTTCGACACCGCGTAAAGATCGATGTCGGAAAAGCCCATCCCGGCCTCGGCAAGGGCGCGGTCTGCCAGCTCAAACAGCGTCACGGCGTATCGCGAAGCAGGCTCGCTGTTTAAGGCGCTGGCCAGGCATTCTTTCTGATCGTAAACCGCGGCCCCGCCATATTCGCTCGTTGTGTCGATTGCCAGAAGTCGCATTTTCAATCATTATACCCGCCCCGGCCGCACCGCATGCGCAATTCCTTCAATCCGCGCATGAAGGGCAGCGGGATGAAGGAACTTTCAGATGTCCCGGAGTTCTTCTTCGTTGAGTCCGAAATAGTGGCCGATTTCGTGCAGCAAGGTATCACGAATCTGCTGCTCGATCTGTTTTTCGTTCGAACAGATGGCCTCGATGTTCTTCTGGTACAGGAAGATGTGGTCCGGAGGGTCAGCAGAAAAGACGCTCTTCAGGGTCCGTGGGACACCCGAGAAAAGCCCCAGCAAAAGTCCGCCCCGATAGGGTTCCCGGGGCGGGGAATCTTCAACGATAATGGCAAGGTTCGCCAGCCTGCTGCGAAAGGGCTCGGGCAGGGTGTCGAGAACTTCGCCGACCAGTTGTTCGAAACGTTCACGCTCCACGGAATCATTGTACATGCGTGCGAGTTTCCAGCGTGTCCCTCTTGACACATCGTGGCTGCTCACCGCAGTCTAAAGCCGGGAGGAAGTCCCGGCGATTATGCTAGAATGGTAACTAATGCGGCCAACTCTTATTTTCCCAGTGCTATCCCATTCTGACGCGGCGGTTCCCGATTAGGAGCAGGTTTTTTAGGATCGCCAAAGATTTCTTATGCCAACACTCTCATTGAATCGGCCCGATCTCACGGAAATGATTGGGCGGATGGCCCAGGCCATACAGCAGAAGATGGAGCCGCCGGCCGGCGAAAGCGCCGCTCCGCAGGACTCGCCGGACCTCCGAGCGCTGGCGCGCATCATGGACCACACCCTGCTGCGCCCGCAGGCAACTTCGGAAGAATTGGAACGGTTCTGCCGCGAAGCGGTGTCGCTGGGCGTTGGCGCCATCTCCATCCACCAGGTGTGGGTCCCATTGGCGGTCAGGATCCTGAGAGGGACCAACATCAAGGTTGGTTCCGTTGTCGGATTCCCTTTCGGCGCAAATCATACCTCCGTCAAGCGTGCGGAAGCTGAAGCGTCCATTCGCGCCGGCGCCGCGGAACTTGATATGGTGATGAACGTTGGAGCGATGCGCTCCGGAAACCTGGAAGGCGTCCGCAGCGATATTCGAGGCGTCGCAGACATCGCGCACGATTACGGGTGCATCCTAAAGGTGATCCTGGAGAACGCTTACCTTTCTGATGAGCAGAAGGTCACGGCCTGCCGGCTGTCCAGGCAGGCGGGCGCAGACTACGTCAAAACCTCAACAGGATTAGGACCGTCTGGCGCAACAGAGGCTGATGTCCGGCTGATGCGCGAAGCCGTTGGACCGCAAATGGGCGTGAAGGCAGCCGGGGGCATCCGGTCGCTAGCGGATGCCGTGAGGATGCTGCTGGCCGGCGCGGACCGGCTGGGAACCAGCACATCGGCTGCCATTCTGGCGGAAGCCGCCCGCCGCGTAGGCTGATCCATGTCGCAAGTTGTGAAAACACAAGTGCGCCCCCTGGGAGCAACCGAACTGCTGACGCTGCTGATGGAAGTGAGCGAGCAGATCACCTCCACGCTGGATCTGGAAGTGTTGATGGTGCGCATCGCCGAACTGGTGAAGCGCGTCATCAACTACAAGGTCTTTGCCATTCTGCTGCTGAACGATAAGACGCAGGTGCTGAGGATCCGTTCCAGCGTCGGCCATCCGGAGGACCGAGTCCGGAAACTTCGGATCAAAGTGGGGGAAGGCATTGTGGGACGGGCGGCGCTGGAACGCCGTTCGATTCTGGTGAACGACGTCCAGAAGGAACCGACCTACATCGAGTCGATGGCCTCCATACGGTCTGAACTGGCGGTCCCGCTGATCCTGAAGAACCGGGTGATCGGCGTCATCGACCTCGAAGCGGATACGCCCGACTTCTTTACCGACCAGCACGTCAATCTGCTGGAACTCCTGGCCGGACGCATGGCCATGGCCATTGAGAACGCCCGGCTCTACCGGCGCAGCCTTCGCCAGGCCCGGACGCTGCAACTGCTGAATGAAATCAGCCGCGAGTTAAGCTCGGTGCTGGTGCTCAGTGACCTGCTGCGCAAAGTGGGGACGCTGACCAAGCGCCTGGTGAACTATCACCGCTTCAGCATCATGCTGGCGGATGAGCAGGCGAAAACCTTCAACTCCGTCCTGACGCTGCGACAGGACGAGAGCCTGCCGGACAAGACGACGGTCCGTTTTGGCCAGGGTATCGTGGGCGCGGCCGCCCATTCACTCGAGCCGGTTGTGGTGCCCGACGTGAGCCGCGATCCGCGTTACATCCTGCATCTACCCCGACACGAAATCGGAGATGACGGTCCCGCTGATCTACCACGGCCGCGTCATCGGCGTGGTGGACCTGGAAAGCCCTGTCCTGAATTATTTTACAGAGGAGCATGTCCGGATTTTTTCCACTCTGGCGCCCCAGATCGCCATTGCCATTGAGAACGCCCGGCTCTATGAGCGGGTGCTGCGAAGCGAGGCGCGGCTTGACCGCGACCTGCAACGCGCCCAGGAAATTCAGATGCTCCTGATGCCCGGAACTTCGCCCAACGTCACGGGACTTGAGATCGATCTGCGCTTTCAGCCCGCGCGGCAACTGGGCGGCGACCTCTATGACTTTCTGAATTACGGCAAGGACCGCCACTTGCTGGCCGTCGGCGACGTCAGCGGCAAAGGAGCGCCGGCCGCTCTCTACGGGGCGCTGGCCGGAGGCATCCTGCGGAGCCTGGCTCCCCTTCGCCTGCCCGTTCCTGAACTGCTTCGCCGGCTGAACGCAACCCTGCTGGAACGCAGAGTAGAAGGCCACTTCATCACCCTCACCTGCGCGGTGTGGGAACCCAGGAACAGGACTCTGCGCCTGGCCAACGCCGGGATGCCGCTGCCGGTTCTCATTCGGAACGGACGGTGGCGGCATATTCAGGCCGAAGGAATTCCACTGGGTCTGCTGGAACACACGGAATATCAGGAGGTTTCTCTTCAACTGAAAAAGGGAGACCTGCTGGCGTTTTTCTCCGACGGCCTGGTAGAGGCCATGAATCCGGAGCTTCAGGAGTTTGGCGCGCGCCATCTGGCGAACCTGCTGCGCGATAACGCCAGCCGTCCGCTGCGCGAGATTATTGATATCCTTTTCGGCGAGATTGCGCGCTTTGAGCAGGGACGGCCTCCGCGCGATGACCAGACGCTGGTTCTGGCCCGCGTGCGCTGAGGCAGGCGCCGGGCCCGTGCAAGCTGGGCGCATCCGTGAAAACCCGGCAGGATAGGAACCCAACAGAACAATCACCATGGAACACTTCCAATACGTCGAAAACAAACTGCAGTGCGAGGGCGCGCCGATGGCCGAACTGGCCGCCCGGTTCGGCACGCCCGCTTATGTCTACAGCCGCTCGGCGATTGAAGAAAACTTCAATCACATCGAGGGCCGGCTGGCCGACATTCCACACCTGATCTGCTATTCGGTGAAGGCCAATTCCAACCTCAGGATCCTGAACCTGCTGCGGCAGGCCGGCGCGGGCTTTGACATCGTTTCCCGAGGTGAGCTGGCCCGGGCGCTCAAGGTGGGAGCCAGGCCGGATACGATCGTTTTCTCCGGAGTGGGGAAGGACGAAACGGAAATCGACGCTGCGCTTGCCGCCGGCATTCTGATGTTCAATGTGGAATCGGCGGGCGAGCTGGACGCCATCGCGCGGCACGCGCGCCACCTGAAAAAGCAGGGCAACATTTCCATCCGCGTCAATCCCGACGTCGAGGCGGACACACACCCTTACATCTCAACCGGACAGTTTATCCACAAGTTCGGCGTGCCCAAGGACCAGGCCATCGATCTCTTCCGGCGCGCCGCTACCATGCCGGAGCTGCGGGTGCGTGGAGTCACATGCCATATCGGGTCGCAAATCCTCGAGATCGATCCCTTCGTCAAGGCGCTGGAGGAAATCCTGGAGCTGGCGCGGACGCTCGAGCGTGACGGCATCCGGCTGGAGTTTCTTGATCTCGGCGGCGGCTACGGCATTCGTTACGTGGATGAAAACCCGCTGGAAATGGACCGCCTGACGGCGGAACTCAAAGGTCGCCTGGCCGAAACTCCCTATCGCCTGATCATGGAACCGGGGCGCGCCCTGGTGGGCAATGCCGGGGCCCTGCTCGCGCGCGTTCTCTACATCAAGAACACCGGAAAAAAACACTTTGTGGTGGTCGACGCCGGCATGAACGATCTGATGCGCCCCACACTTTACGGCTCATTGCACCAGATCGTTCCCGTCGAACGCCGCACCGAAAAAACATTTATGGCGGACGTGGTGGGGCCGCTTTGCGAGACCGGAGACTTCCTGGCGCGCGACCGCGATCTGCCCTGCGTGGAACCCGGCGACCTGGTGGCCGTGATGACCGTGGGCGCTTACGGTTACGTCCTTTCGTCCAATTACAATTCCCGGCCCCGCCCGCCCGAGGTGATGGTCACCGGCGACAAAGTTGAATTGATTCGCCCCCGCGAAAAGCTGGAAGACTTGATGGCCGGAGAAGTGCTCTGACGGGTTGTTGATGGACGCCTGCGGTCTGTCATTCCGAGGGCCGATGTTCTTGATCGGCCCGAGGAATCTGCTTTGTTTTCAGTCCGCCGTTACAAGCAGATTCCTCGTTTCACTCGGAATGACGGCGACGGAACCGTTTTGGAGTAAGGTGCCAAATATGCCGATGAAGAACCCACCTCATCCCGGAGATTTCATCCGGACCGAGATTATCGGGCCGGCCGGCCTATCTGTGACGGCGGCGGCAGCGGCGCTTGGGGTTTCCCGGCCGGCACTCTCCAGCTTGCTGAACCAGAAAGCCGACCTCTCAGGTAACATGGCGTTGCGCATCGAAAAGGCTTTCGGCGTAAAGATGGACACGCTGATGCGGATGCAGGCCTCTTACGACATCGCTCAGACCCGCAAGCGCGAGAAGCAAATCCATGTCCGGCGGATTCGCCAACTCGCCAACACTCACGCGTAAGGAAGCTTCACCGCTCGCCCCACTTGAGCTTCTGGCGGAGGATTTCGTAGTAGTTTCTTTCCGGAGGCTGGATGAGTTCGACGAAAGAATCGGACTTGCGGACGCGAATGATGTCCTCGCTGTGCGTGGCGATGCCCACCTGGCCGTCGACGGTGAGGTAAGCGGCTTCGCGCTGGCTCTTCACCACAATTTCGATGTGGGCGGAATCGCGGAGCACCAACGGACGATTGGTGAGCGTGTGCGCGCAGATGGGAGTGACGATAAAAGCTTCGACGGAAGGTGACACCACAGGGCCGCCCGCCGCCAGCGAATAGGCCGTCGAACCTGTCGGTGTTGAAATGATCAGCCCGTCGGATTTGTAGTTTGAGATGAATTCGCCGTCGGCATACACCTCAAAGTCCTGGATGCGGGCGATGGCTCCCTTGTTCAGCACCACATCGTTCAAGGCCCGGAAGGTGGAGAGAACTTCGTCCGCGCGGACCAGTTCGCCCTCAATCTGGACGCGGCGTTCGGAACGAAAGTTTCCGGACAACACCCCTTCAAGCGCCGGATAGAGCTCATCCCGGGTAATGACGGTGAGGAATCCCAGGTCACCCAGGTTGACTGCAAAAATGGGAACTTCGTGCCGGTAGAGAGCGCGGGCGGCGGCCAGCAATGTGCCGTCGCCTCCCAGCACAATCAGCAGATCAACCTTCCCGGGAAGCTCGTTGCGGGTGAGGCATTTTTCAGAACTCTCCAGGATGGAACCTGTTTCCTTGTCGAAGGAAACCTCGATGTCGCGCGCTCGAAGCCACTCCACCAGTTGTGGAACAATCTCTCGAATCTCTGCCTTTTTGGGCTTTGAAACAATTCCGATTTTCTTGATCGTCATAAGAGCCTGAAGTCACCGTGGAATGAACGATGGCCGCCGCTGCCGCAGCCCATCACTGAAAAACCATTCTAGACATTTTTCGGCCAAATAGCATGCAGGAAAAATTCACGGTTCCCCTCAGCTCCCGGCAAGGCGCTTTCAACGCGCCCCATCTCACCGAACCCTAAATCGGCGATTTTCCGCGAAACCTTTCGAATGGCTTCTTCGTGCAGGCGCGGATCGCGCACAATGCCGCCCTTGCCCACCTGTCCGGGGCCCACTTCAAATTGCGGCTTCACCAGCACCACAAGATCGGCGCCCTCTTCCAGCAGGGGAGGAAGCACAGGAAGAATCAGCGTAGAGGAGATGAAGGAAACATCCATCGTGACCAGGGGTACCAGCCTTCCGATCTGGTCAAAGGCCAGGTACCGGGCGTTGGTTTTCTCCATCACCGTCACGCGCGAATCCTGGCGCAATTTCCAGTCAAGCTGGTTGGTCCCCGCATCCACGGCAATCACCCTGGCTGCCCCGCGCTGAAGGAGGCAGTCCGTAAAGCCGCCGGTTGAGGCGCCGATGTCCAGACAGGTCTTGCCCTCCGGGTTCACGGCAAAGTGGTCAAGCGCGCCCTCAAGCTTGAACCCCGCCCGGCTGACGTACCGGGGCGGTTCCCCCAGCAGACGCAGCCGTGCATCGGAACGGACCGCCGTTCCGCATTTTTCAATCTTCTGCTCATCCGCCAGCACCTGCCCGGCAAGGATCAGCGCCTGGGCCTTCTGGCGGGACTCCGCAAGACCACGCTCCACCAGAAGGCAGTCGAGCCGGATTTTTTGTGGCCGCTGAGGACTCATCTTCCAAAGATTAACCGGAAGGTTGCAGGAAATAAAGGTCGTGTCCACCCCCTGGAAATCATCTGACTTTGTGTTATCTATTTTTCATAGTTTGAAACTCGACACATTTTCCGTGTTCCCGCGCCAGGTTTTGCGATAAGATCGCTGGCGCAAATTACAGCCCGGCACTTTTGCGGTTGGCGCACTGGCGGGGACCGGGACGGAGCACTCTTAATCCTTAAGCTGCTCAGTTGCTGGAAGGAGGAAGACCATGCAGAAACATCGGATGACAAGAAGGGATTATCTGAAACTGATGGGAGCCGGAGGCACTCTGGCTGCGGTGGGAGCCACGGGCGCGTGCAGTTCAGGACAGGGGCCGGCGCCCCAACAGGGACAGGCCGAGGGTCCGGGCGAGCCGGCCTCTGCGGTGGCAGACCGCGAGCGGCGCATGAAGTGGTGGCACGCGGCGAAGTTCGGCATGTTCATTCACTGGGGGCTTTACAGCGTGATCGGACAGCACGAATGGGCCATGGAAAAGGAAGGGATTCCGATTCCACAGTATCAGTTGCTGGCCAAACACTTTAATCCCAAGCCCAACGCCGCCCGCGACTGGGCGAAACTGGCCAGGCGGGCCGGGCAAAAGTACATGGTGATGACCACCAAGCATCATGAAGGATTCTGCCTGTTTGACACCAAGCTGACCAATTACTGCGCTCCCCATCAGGCTTGCGGACGCGACCTGGTGAAGGAATACGTTGAGGCCGCGCGCGCCGAGGGATTGCGCGTGGGTTTCTATTACTCGCTGATGGACTGGCACCATCCGGACGGGGCCCGCTGCGCTACGGACGAGGCCGCGCGTAAGCGTTTTGTGGCTTACACGCACGGCCTGGTTCGTGAATTGATGACCAACTACGGCAAGATTGACGTTCTGTGGTACGACGTTGACTGGCCGTTGACAGCCGAGCAATGGGAATCGAAAAAGATGAATGACATGGTGTTCAAGCTGCAGCCGGACATCATTGTGAACAATCGCAACGGCTTGCCGGGAGACTTTTCAACCCCTGAGCAGCATATCAGCGCCTCAGAAAAAGGCCGGGCATGGGAAACCTGCATGACCATGAATGGCAGCTGGGGCTACCAGAAAGCGGACGACGACTTCAAGTCTCCCAAGACCATCGTGCGCAACCTCATCACCTGCGCCAAGGGCGGAGGAAACTATCTGCTGAATATCGGTCCCAAGCCGGACGGCTCGGTGCCGGAAGAAGAGGTGCGCACGCTGGAGGCCGTGGGCAAATGGATGGACAAGAACGGTCCGACCATTTATGAAGCCGAGCGCTGCGATGCGGGTGGAACAACCAACGCGAACTTTACAAGGAGAGGAAACACCCTTTACATCCACGTGCACTTCTGGCCGGGCATGACGCCGGCGGCCGGATGGCTGTCGTTCTTCCAGCCGCAGACGGTGGTGGCCATTGGAGGGCTGCGGACCCAGGTGAAATCGGCGAAGCTGTTTGCTTCAGGCAAAAAGGTGAACTTCAGGCAGGACGACATCTCCATCCAGTTTACGGGGCTGCCCATTAAAGCACCCGATGACCCCGTCACCGTGATTGAGGCGGAGTGCGAGTCTGAACCCACCGTCACCGGTCTCTACGTGCGCGAACATCGAAAGCGCTACAACGTGGGGATCTGACCAGCCGGAACGCCTGTTCTGAGAAGAAATCCGATGGAGTGAGCCTGTTGATGAAAATTCTGTTGCATCGGCAGGCTTGCTCCGGACCAGCCAAAGTCTCGGTCAAAGGTTGAAGAGAATCTTGAGGCTGTTGTCAGGGTCGTGCATCTTCCTCAGTCCCTCTTCGATATCCTTGAGAGGCATGCGGTCCGTCACCACACTCTTCACGTCGATGGCGTCCCCGCTCCAGCAGGGAGATGGCAACCCGAAAGTCTTTGGGCGTGTAAACGCGCGCGCCGGAAGTGCGAATTTCCTTGAATACCAGATTGAGCACGTCCACTTCCGGCGGCAACTTCGGAAGTCCGACAAAAGTGATGTGCCCCCGAACCTTGCAGGACTGAACGGCGTCGCGGTAAGCCGCCGTCGCCCCTGTCGCCTCGAACACATGGTCGACAAAGCTGTCTCCGGTCAACCGGGGAACCAGCTCAACAGGTTTCGTCTCTAACGGATTCACGACGGTGAAGCCCATTTGCTCCGCCAGGTTCCGCCGGAAGGGCTTCGCCTCTGAAACCAGCACCCGCCGCGCGCCCACCGCTCTCAGCACCTGGGCGATCAGATTCCCGATGGGGCCGGCCCCGGTGACCAGCGCGGTGTCACCCGCGGTGAAACCGGAAGTCCGGACCACGTGAACCGCAACGGATAGAGGCTCAACCAGCGCCGCCTGCTCGTCATCCACGCCGGGCGGAACAGGAATCAACTGCTCCGGGGTCGCTTTGACGTATTCCGCAAATCCGCCGTCCGTGTCAATCCCGAGCAGGCCGAGCTTCTCGCAGACGTGGGCGTTGCCTTCACGGCAGGGAGCGCAGCGCCCGCAGGAAATCAGCGGAAACACCGCCACTCGGTCGCCTTCCCTGACTTTCGAGTCCGCGGCAGCGCGCGTCTCCACCACGGTGCCGAAAATCTCGTGGCCCAGCACACGCGGCGGGACCACTCTCGGGTGCTTGCCGGCGTGGATCATCATGTCCGTACCACAGATGCCTGCGTACCGCACCTTCACGAGCATTTCGCCCGGATTCAGTTCAGGCTTTGGCCATTCCTGCAACTTCAGGTTTTCAACCCCGGTGTAAACCCCTGCCTGCATGAGAACCTTCCTTTCGCTTGGAGCCCGTGTCCAGCGTGCGGCCCGCGAAACGGCCGGCATCACGCGCCTCGCTCAACATTGTAACGGTCACGCAACATGTTATTTCCAGAAAGGCCCGAAAACAACCCGATTCAGCGTTTTTCTGCGGGCAGTCCGTCCGATGAAATGCCGTTTGCCATGCTTGGAATCCCTATCGGCTCCAAAGTGTACTAGAATTTTTATATAGACTTTTAATGCGGAACATTTCCAATTTGACCAGGGAGGAAATTATGGCCACCTCAACACAGCCCGAAGACCGTTCAATTTTGACCGTTTCAGCCGAGCCTCTCTCCTCCGAAGAGCTCCGCAAGATGAACGCCTACTGGCGCGCGGCCAATTACCTTTCAGTTGGACAAATCTATCTCTACGACAATCCCCTGCTCCGCGAACCGCTCAAGCCGGAGCACGTGAAACCGCGCCTGCTGGGGCACTGGGGTACCACGCCGGGATTGAATTTTATCTACGTTCACTTCAACCGCATCATCAAGAAGCTCGACCTGAACGTGATCTATATCACGGGTCCCGGGCATGGCGGGCCGGGGCTGGTGGCAAACACCTACCTGGAGGGTACCTACAGCGAGTTCTACCACAACATCTCCCAGGACGCCCGGGGCATGCAGCAGCTTTTCAAACAGTTTTCATTCCCCGGAGGCGTGCCCAGCCACGTCGCTCCGGAAACACCGGGGTCCATCCATGAAGGCGGTGAGCTCGGGTACTCGCTCGCCCATGCCTATGGGGCCGCGTTCGACAATCCGGACCTGCTGGTCTGCTGCGTGGTAGGCGACGGTGAAGCAGAGACAGGACCACTGGCCGCAAGTTGGCATTCCAACAAGTTCCTGAACCCGGCGCGGGACGGCGCCGTGCTCCCCATCCTGCATCTGAACGGTTACAAGATTAACAATCCGACGGTCCTGGGCCGCATGAGCGATGAGGAACTGACCGCCCTGTTCACCGGCTACGGCTACAAGCCCTACTTTGTTGAGGGCGACCACCCCGAGGCCATGCACCAATTGCTGGCCGGAACGCTGGATGCCGTGGTAAGCGAGATTCAGCAAATCCAGAAAACAGCGCGAGACGACGGGAGCAAGACCCGACAGGTATGGCCGATGATCATCCTGCGCTCGCCGAAAGGCTGGACCGGACCCAAAGTGGTAGACGGACAGCAGGTGGAGGGCACTTCACGGGCGCACCAGGTGCCGCTGGGTGAAACCCGGACCAATCCCGAGCACCTGAAGATGCTGGAAGAATGGATGAAGAGCTACAAGCCCGAAGAACTATTCGACGAAGAAGGGCGATTGATCCCCGAGCTGGCGGAGCTGGCTCCAAAAGGCAACCGGCGAATGGGCGCCAACCCCCACGCGAACGGCGGATTGCTGCTGAAGGACCTGGTCATGCCGGACTTCCGCGAATATGCAGTCCCCGTTGAATCACCCGGGAAATCGGTGGCCGAAGCCACACGGGTGATGGGCAAGTTTCTGCGTGACGTGATGAAGCTGAATGAGGAGTCAAAAAACTTCCGCGTGATGGGCCCCGACGAAACAAATTCCAATCGCCTGAGCGCCCTGTTTGAGGTGACGGGCAAAACCTTCATGGAGGACGTGCTGCCCACAGACGAGTATCTCTCACCTACGGGGCGGGTGATGGAAGTCCTGAGCGAGCACATGTGCCAGGGATGGCTGGAAGGTTACCTGCTGACAGGCCGGCATGGGTTCTTCTCCTGCTACGAAGCCTTCATCCATATCGTGGATTCCATGTTCAACCAGCACGCCAAGTGGCTGAAGGTGACACGTGACATCCCCTGGCGAAGACGCATCGCCTCGCTGAACTACCTGCTGACCTCGCACGTGTGGCGGCAGGACCACAACGGGTTCACTCACCAGGATCCCGGATTTATCGACCACGTGGCCAACAAGAAGGCGGACATCGTTCGCATTTATCTGCCACCCGACGCCAATTCGCTGCTTTCCGTCACAGACCACTGCCTGCGCAGCCGCCATTACGTGAATGTGATCGTGGCCGGCAAGCAGCCCTCTTTGCAGTGGCTGAATATGGAATCGGCCGTCCAGCATTGCACCGCCGGGATCGGCATCTGGAGCTGGGCCAGCAACGACCAGGGCGGCGAGCCTGACGTGGTGATGGCCTGCTGTGGCGACGTGCCAACCTTGGAAACTCTGGCGGCAGTGGACATTTTGCGGAGGACCTTTGAAGACATCAGGATTAGGGTTATCAACGTCGTGGATCTGATGACGCTTCAGCCCTCCACCGAGCACCCGCACGGGTTGGACGATCGCGAATTCGATATTCTCTTTACCACCGACAAGCCCATCATCTTCGCTTTCCACGGATACCCGTGGCTGATTCATCGCCTCACCTACCGGCGGACGAACCACAAGAACCTTCACGTCCGCGGCTACAAGGAAGAAGGAACCACAACCACTCACTTTGACATGGCGGTGTTGAATGACCTCGACCGCTTCCATCTGGCCGGAGACGTGGTGGACCGCGTTCCCCGCCTGGCCCGGATTGGGGCCCACTTTAAACAGGAACTGCGCAACAAGCTGATCAAGCACCAGAACTATATTGTGGAGCACGGCGAGGATATGCCGGAAGTCAGGGAGTGGAAGTGGCCTTATTGAGCAGGGCCGCTTGGATACGCCAACGCTTATCATCCGTCCTGGGGGCCTGACGGTCCCCACCAGTTTCCGTCCCTCCATCAGCTCATCCTCATCTGCCGGGACGGAGCATCCCTGCAATTGAATCCTTCTTATCAGCACTCCTGCCCCGCTTCCCAACCGGTAGCCCCTGAACAAGCATCCATACTAGACTGAAGGTTTCCCCCTCTGCGGGCTGCTGAGAAAGATATGAATGGTCATCGCGGACAACTGATCTTCCTCGCCCTGTTTCGTATCTCTCGCAGCATCGCGGCGGGGATGGTCACGGTTGCGTTTCCCTATCTGGTGCTGACCTATCGCCATTACAGTCCCCTGCAACTGGGCCTGCTTTATACCTCCGCGGCCGTGGCCACCGCCGTTCTGGGCCTGCTGTTTGGTTTCCTGACCGATTCCTGGGGGAGAACCAAAACGCTGTTTCTGGTGGGATTGCTGCTGCCGGTCAGTTCCATCCTTGTGTTCATAACCAGCGGATTGCCCGCCCTGTTTGTCGCCACTTCCCTGGGGGGCTACTCGGCCACGGGATCGCTGGGGGAAGGCGGCGTGGGCGGCGCGGCGCAGCCCATCCAGAACGCCGTCATCACGGACTTGACGACGCCCGAAAACAGGACCTCCTACTTTTCCATCCTGACCTTTCTGAGCGGCATGTTCGCGGCGCTGGGAGCGCTGCTGGCCAAGCACGCGGGGGTCCGGAATGTGTTCCTATACGCCACCCTCATCTCCGCCTCGGGCCTGGTGTTCCTGGCTTTCATCAGGACAGGAAATGTCCGTGGCAATCTCCGCCGGCTTCGCAGCAAGGTTGTGATCGGCAAGTTCACCGTGACCGGAATCCTCAACGGATTCACGGCGGGGCTGGTGGTCCCGTTTCTGATCCCGTTCTTCGTGATTGTTTATCACATTCCGAAATCAGAGATGGCGGTCTACGCGTTTGCCAGCGGCGCGGTGGCGGCGTTCGCGCTTCTGGCGGCGCCGCGGCTTGAGCAGGCCCTGGGATTCGTCAAAAGCATTGCCGTAACGCGCGGGCTGGGAACGGCGCTGCTGCTGTTATTGCCCTTCTGGCACGTCTTTGCCATCGCGCTGGCAGTCTATCTGATTACGCCCGCGTTGCGCGTGATGGCCGTTCCGGTGCAACGCACCGCGCTGACGGAAATGGTCCGCCGGGACGAACTCGGCCGCGCGCTGGGGATTAACCAGGTGGCGCGGCTGGGAGCTTCTTCGGGAGGCATCACCCTCACCGGATACCTGTTCAACATTTCGGAGATTGCGGCGCCGTTCTGCATTTACGCGGTGGTCATGGCCGCGAACATCTACCTCTATTTCCATTTTTTCCATCGCGGCCATGGCGCCGGCACGAAAAACGCGTGACCATCACCACACCCTGGCCTCCCGCGCATCGCTGAGCGCAGCTTCAAACAGGGGCGTTCCGGCGGCAGTTTGCCATTGGTTGCCCAGGCCCGACAATCCCAGCGCCACGCACCCCGCGCAGTGCTAAGCTAAGCAAGAGATGGGTGAAGGCCTGAGCCAACACGAAGTCCTGGAAGTCTTCCGCAAACAGCCGGAGAGATCTTTTCGCATCCGCGAGCTGGTGCATGAACTCGGCCTGCGGTCAAGCCAGGCTCACGAACTGAGGCATGTTCTGAACGACCTTTCGAAGGGCCGCAAGATCCGCGAATCGAAAAAAAGCCATTTCATTCTGTCGTCACATCCACGTGCCGGGAAGGAATCTGAGCGCGGAACATGGCGCAAGGGCAGAAAAATGGAATCACCAACAGCCGCCGGGCGCAAACACGCCCGTGAAGGACCCGTGCATTCGGCAGCGCCCCAGCCGGGTCCCAGCAACATCGTCGCGGGCCGGTTGGTGGGCCATCGCGACGGCTATGGATTTGTAGTGCCTGACAAGCCGCTCGAAGGGACCGATCAGGACATTTTCATTCCGCCGGGCGCCATGGGACCGGCTTTGCACGGAGACCGCGTGGAGGTTCAGGTAGTCCGGTCGCGGCCCGACTGGCGCACCCGGTCTTCCCGCGGAGCAAAACCCAGCACCCGCGTGGAAGGGCGCATTCTGCGGGTGGCCGAACGCGCGCATAAGACCGTGGTGGGCGTGTTCCGAATCGGCCCTCGCTCCAACTATGTTGTTCCCTTCGAACGCCGCATCCCGCACGAGATCCTCATTCCACCCGGCCAGGAGAAGCCGGCCGAACGGGCCCGCAATCGGCAATTCGGCGGAGAGTCCAAAGGCAGGCAGGGGCGGCGGGCCAAACAAAAAGCAAACAGCCAGGAGATGGACGGCCTGATTGTGGACGTGGAACTGACCGAATTTCCGAGGCCGGGCGTGCAGCCTCGCGGCCGCGTGATCGAAATCCTCGGCCGGCGTGATGAATTCGGGGTGGATGTGGAAATCATGATCCGCAAGCACCACCTGCCGCACCGCTTCCCGGATGAAGTGCTGGCGGAAGCCGCGGACACTCCGCAGTTTATTTCGGAGAGCGAACACCCGCACCGCCGCGATTTCCGCTCGCTGCCCGTGGTGACCATTGATGGCGAAACCGCAAAAGATTTCGACGACGCCGTCTACGTGGAGCGGCTCGACAACGGACATTACCTTCTGCAGGTTCACATTGCGGACGTGGCGCATTACGTCCGGCCGGCGTCGGCCCTCGACCGGGAGGCCCGCCTGCGTGGCAACTCGGTCTATTTCCCCGACCGTGCCGTGCCCATGCTGCCCCTGGAGCTTTCCAACGGCATCTGCAGCCTGAACCCTTACGCCGACCGCCTGGTGATGTCCGCGCTGATGGAAATCGACCGCCAGGGCAACACGCTTCGATACGAGATCACCCCGGGAATCATCCACAGCGCGGAGCGCATGACCTACACGGCGGTACGCGACATTCTGGCCGGCGAGCCCGGCGCCTGCAACACCTATGGGGCGCTGGTCCCGAATTTCAAACTGATGGAGGAGCTGGCCCAGATCCTCATCCGGCACCGCCACGAGCGCGGCTCCATTGATTTCGACCTTCCCGAACCGGAAATCAAGTTTGACGATGCGGGACACATGGTCGGCGTCACGCGGTCTGAGCGTAACATCGCGCACCGCATCATCGAGGAGTTCATGCTGGCAGCCAACGAGACCGTGGCGGGCTACCTTGAGCACATCGGCGTTCCATCGCTCTATCGCGTCCACGAAAAGCCCGATCCGCAAAAGGTCCTGGAATTTGAAGAAATCGCCGCGACTTTCGGATATTCGCTGGGCATCAAATTGCCGGCGCGGCAAAGTCTGCCCGTCCACGGAAGAGTGGAGCGCGGCCAACGCCCGAAACTCCACGAGCAGCTTGAAAAAATTGCCCTGGAGATCACGCCGCGGCACTACCAGCATTTAACGTCGCGCATTGAGGGCAAAGCTGAGGAGCGCATCCTCTCCTACCTCATGCTCCGCTCGCTGAAACAGGCCCGCTATTCGGAGGAAAACCTGGGCCACTTTGCCCTGGCTGCTGGAACCTACACTCACTTCACATCACCCATCAGGCGATATGCGGACCTGATTGTGCATCGCGTTCTGAAATACGTTCTTCACCAGCAGAAACAAGGCCGCGCCCGCGGAACCGTTGCCGCTCAGGGCCGGGCGCGGAAAACCGCCACTACCGGGCGGCATGCCGCTCCCTTGATGTCGAAAGCCGGCGAGCATCCTGCGCCCCCCAGTCCCGATGAGCTGCGGGCCATGGCGATCGAAACCTCTGAAGCCGAGCGCCGCGCGCAGGATGCTGAGCGCGAACTGATGAACCTGAAGAAAGTGGCATTCATGGCCCAGCACCTGGGCGACGAGTTTGATGCCCTGCTTATTTCGCTGACGAAGCACGGATTTTTCGTGGAACTCATTGACCTGTTTGTGGAGGGCTTTGTCTCGCTTGAGAGCCTTGCGGACGATCGCTATGTCTATCGGGAAGGCTTGCGGGCTGCGGTGGGCCACCGGAGCAACAAAGCTTACCGGCTGGGCGACAGAATTCGCGTGCGCCTGGACCGTGTGGACCCCACCGAGAACCGAATGGAATTCTCCGTGGTCGGCTGATTTTCGAGACTGGCATCCGCCACCCTCAGAGGTATCCCGTCCTGCGCCGGCAAGCGGTGCCTGCCATAGACACCCCCTCCACGTTTGACATCAGGCGGCGCCCGGCGTAGCATTCTCCCATGGTTTCCATCCGAGACGAGCGTAGCGAGATTGAGCTGGAATGTCCTTGCTGCGGAGCTCGTCTGAAAATTGACGTTTCGCTCGGCAAAGTCATCTGGCATGGGAAGCCGCCCAGGAAAACCGACGCTCCTGACATTGACCAGTCCGCCCGGTTGCTGGAGCAGGAAAAAGCCCGGCGTGAGGCCCTCTTTCGCCAGAGCGCTGAGGACGAGAAATCCAAAGCCCAGCTGCTTGAGAAGAAGTTCCAGGAAGCCCTGAAGCGGTCCAAGGATGAGCCGATCGAACGGCCTTCCCGCGATTTTGATCTTGATTAGATAGAGGAGAAGACCTATTCGAGATCTTTCCCACCAGCCGGGCCGATGGTCGCGCAAACCCGGTTCCTCTCCATGCGCGTTGAACCCTGCCGAAAAGCTGTGTTAGGATGCGACGTTGTTCCAATGCCTGAATAGAGTGTGAGGTTATCCCTGAAACCTTGAGGAGTCTCTCGTGAAAATCTACGACGGTGAGAATATCCGCAATGTTGCGCTGCTGGGCCATGCCGACTCCGGGAAGACGCAGCTTGCTTCCGCAATGCTCTACACAGCGGGAATCACCACGCGGCTGGGCAAAGTGGACGATGGCACTTCCGTGACCGATTTTGACGAGGAAGAAATTGACCGCGGATTCTCCATCAGCGCCGCCCTCGCCAACGTCGAATGGAACGATACCAAAATCAATTTGATCGACACACCCGGCTTCAACATCTTTCTGTATGAAGCTGAGGCCGCCCTAAGGGCTGCGGATGCGGCGTTGATTGTGGTCCATGCGGTGAGCGGCGTGGAGGTTCAGACGGAAAAGACCTGGGGCTTCTGCCAGAAGTATAAGCTGCCCCGCGCCCTGGTGATGAACCAGATGGACCGGGAGCGTGCGAGCTTCAAGCGCACCCTGGATGCGCTCAGCAACGCCTTTGGGCGGTCCGTCATTCCCGTTCAACTCCCCATCGGCGAAGAAAAGGATTTTCGCGGCGTGATCGACCTGGTCAGGATGCGAGCCGCCCTCTATGAGAGCAACGGTTCAGGCAAGGCCAAAGACAGCGAGATTCCCGCAGAGATGCAGGAGGCAGCCACGGAGGCCCACGAAGCCCTGGTTGAAATGGTCGCTGAGGGCAACGACGAGCTTCTGGAAGAATTCTTTGAAAAAGGCACGATTCCGATCGAAGACCTGGTTCCGGGACTCCGGCAGGCCGTGGCGGAAAACCGGCTGACGCCCGTCGTCATCACTTCGGCGCTCCATAATTTAGGGACCCAGAGCTTGGTGGAGTTTATCGCCGACTATATGCCGGCGCCTACAACAAAAGGGACGGTCGAAGGTCTCGATCAGGGAGGGGGCCAGCCGGCCACGCGAAAGATCGCAAACGATGAACCGGCCTCCATCTTCGTTTTTAAGACTTTTGCCGATGCCTTTGCGGGGCGCCTGAGCCTGTTCAAGGTGATGTCGGGAGTGGTGAAGAGCGAGGCGACGCTCCAGAACTTCAGCCGCGGCGCCGCGGAGAGGCTGGCCCACATTGCCGTGCCCCAGGGCAAGACTCAGAATCCCGTTGCCGAACTTCGCGCCGGAGACATCGGCGTGGTGGCCAAACTCAAAGAAACTTTGACCGGCGATACGCTGGGCGACAAGAACGCGCCGATTCTCTACCCGCCGTCGAAACTGGCGGAGCCGGCCATCTCATTCGCTATTGAGCCCAAATCCCGGAGCGATGAAGACAAGCTCTCCACTTCCATTCATCGAATGCTGGAGGAGGACCTGCTCCTTCGCTTTGCGCGCGATGAGCAGACCAAGGAATTTCTGCTTTCCGGCTCCGGACAGCAGCACGTGG
Source organism: uncultured Acidobacteriota bacterium (assembly GCA_963783155.1). Lineage (GTDB taxonomy): Bacteria > Acidobacteriota > Terriglobia > UBA7540 > UBA7540 > SCRD01. The sequence goes on from CAWANC010000030.1 coordinate 23,132, forward strand.
AAGTCGCCGTCTCAAAACTCAAACGCCGGCACAACGTTGAGGTCACGCTGAAAGCTCCCAAGATTCCCTATCGGGAAACGATTCGTGGCAAGGCTGACGCCCAGGGCAAATACAAGAAGCAGACGGGCGGACACGGCCAGTACGGCGACTGCAAAATCAAAATGGAGCCCCTGGCGCACGGTGAGGGTTTCGACTTCGTCAATGATATCTTCGGCGGCGCGATTCCCAGGAATTACATACCGGCTGTCGAAAAGGGAATCATCGAGGCGGCTGCACGAGGGTTTCTGGCCGGCCACCCGGTGGTGGATTTCCGCGTCACTCTCTACGACGGCTCCTACCACGACGTGGATTCTTCCGAGCTGGCTTTCAAGATCGCCGGATCCATGGCCTTCAAGAAGTGCATGGAGCAGGCGAAACCCTGCCTGCTGGAGCCGATTATGGACGTGGAGATTACGGTTCCTGAAAACTATTCGGGCGACATTATGGGCAACCTGACCAGCCGCCGCGGACGGATTCAGGGAATGGAACCCAAAGGGCACTCCACCATCATCAAAGGCCAGGTCCCCCTGGCGGAAATGCTGACCTACGCCTCAGACCTGACTTCCATGACCCAGGGTCGCGGCATCTATTCCATGGATTTCTCCCACTATGACGTCGTGCCGCAGCAGATTTCCGACAAGATTGTCGCTGAGGCCCGGGCCGCAGGCCACGGCAAGGAAGAAGAAGAGTAAAACAAAGCTTTACCTTTCAGGAACGGGGACGAGATTTTCGGTCTTCCAGTTCGACGCTGTTACAGGCACGGTTGCAAAACGACCGGGTGAGCCAGGAGGCGCAGAGCTTATGAAAAAAGCTATGGGTTTGCTGTTTCTCTTCATGTGGCCGTTCATTCTGCACGCTGTTCCGCCAAAAAAAATTCCCATCCTGCTGGACACCGATATCGGCACCGACATCGACGATGCGTTTGCAGTGGCCCTGATCGCGCGAAGTCCTGAACTGGAACTGCTGGGCGTCACAACGGTCAGCGGAGATACACACGCGCGGGCGCGGCTGGCGGCCAAACTGCTGTGGGAGTCCGGACTTCGCCGCGTGCCCGTCGTGGCGGGCGAGCCGGGGAGACCCCTTCCCATTGAACAGACCCGCTGGGCCAGGGACTTCAGGAGCCCGCAACTGCGGCCCGGAAGCGCCGTCAACTTTCTGGATGCCACGCTCCGCCGACTGCCGGGAACGACCACCATCGTGGCCATCGGGCCGCTCACCAACATTGCGGCCCTGTTACAGAAAGATCCGGCGATTGCCAAAAAGATCAGCCGAATTGTCCTGATGGGCGGTTCCATCTACCACGGGTACGGCGACGACCCGACTCCGGTGGCGGAATACAACATCGCGGCTGACCCGGTGGCGGCGCAGAAAGTGTTCAGCTCGGGCGTTCATATCCTGATGGTCCCGCTGGACGTGACCTCCATGCTCCAACTGCGCGCGCCCGACCGCCACCGCGTTTTCACCCATCTCTCCCCCGTGACGGATGCGCTGGCAGTCCTTTACAACCTGTGGAACCAGCGAACCCCCACGCTGTTCGATCCCATGGCCGTGGCGATGGTCATCGACCCAAACCTCTGCCAGACCAAGCCCCTGGATGTGCAAGTGGACGCGAACGGGTTCACGCACGTTGCAGAAAATAAGCCTCCCAACGCCACCGTCGCCTTGCACGCCGATCCGAAAAAGTTCTTCGACTATTATCTGGGGCGCGTCGCTCCGGAGGCCAAACACTAAGTTGTCGGCCGGATGAAGATTCAATGAGCCGGTGCCTGCCTGCTCGTCTTCGCTCACTGATAAGGCTGGAGCTTCGCGGTGATGCGGTCGTGGATCCAGTGCGGGTCCCACCACTCGTAGGGATTGACAAAAACTCCATCTAGCAGCACCGAGAAATGGAGATGGTCACCTCCGGCAAGCCCTGTCTCGCCGCTGTGGCCGATGGTTTGCCCGCGGGTGACGTGGTCTCCGGCCTTGACGGCAAACGAACTCAGGTGGCCGTAAAGGGTCTGCAGCCCGCAGCCGTGGTCAATGAGAACGGCATTGCCGTAAATGCCGAAATAGTGGGCAAAGACCACCACGCCGTCGTTGGCGGCGGGGACAGGCGAATGCGTGATTGAGGCGAGGTCGTAGCCGAGATGGGTCTCATGGTCCACTACCTGCCCGTTGTAAAGATACGTCCGGTCGTCGGCAAAGCTGGCTTCCACCTTGGAATGAGGGAAGCGCAGGAAGGCCTGAGTGAACAGAAACTGCGGGGCCGTTTTCTGCGCGTAAGCGATCAGCAACTGTGAGTCAATCATGCGAAGGTGGCGGTTGAGCATGACGTAGTTTTTCAGCAGGCTCCCCTCATCCTGTAATTCAGGGGTATGACTGAGAATGGCAGGGACAACTCGCTGCATAAAACTATCCGGCACATTGATGCTGCTTTTATAAAATTTCTTCGGGGAGACCTGGCAGGAGAAGCCGGATGCAGTTTCATTCCCGACGACATCGCGTGCGATCACCTGGGCAGGTGTTTTGGGATCGACGTTGTAAGGATAGGCAAACAGGCACACCCGCGTGTCAGGCAGGGATTTTTTAACGGGCCAGCTCCGGAAGAAATATTTCCCCACCTGGATTCCCGATTCCGTTGTTCCTGGAGAAACTTTGAACAGCACCAGGTCGCAGCCTCCCTGGTTCACGTAAACCTGTGAGGTGAGGACCTGAACCTCCGGCGGATGAAATCGAACCGGCAAGTTGAACTGGAGTTCGCTCCTTCCGCCGCGGAAAAACCGCCCCCAGGAGTTGTTGCTGGCCACAATTTCCAACGTCGCGTGGCCCTCTTTCAGGTCCGGAATACTCTGCTGGCCGACTCGCGCTTTGAAATCGCCGCGGCTGGCAGGCCGCTTTGCCCAGAACTTCCACCAGGGAGGGGCCGGGGCGTTGTGAATTTCACTCACCAACGGGACTGAAAAGTTCCGGTTCCCCTGCTGTAGAACCGCGCTGACGTTTCTCAGTGAATACTCTTTGTCCTGGACGGTAAATTCAATCGCCGTCTGCTTCCCGATCCCTTTAACCGCGCCGATGAGTTTGATGGCGGGAGCTTCATGACTGAAAACTTTCCACCCGAGAATAATGATTCCGGCGATCAGAACGAGAAGAAAGAGAATCCAGCCGTAACCTGAGCTTTCGCGCGATTTGTGATAAGACTTCCTCAAATTCTTTCCTCCCGATGCTGCCTCATCCTGCTACCTTAGAAACTATATCATCCTCCCAAAAGGAGACGTAATTCTGGAAGCAGTCTGCGTCTCTGGAAAATATCACTCCCTTGAGTGTGAAGCGTGTTATTGTGCTGTCCCATCCTGGAAATCGTTTTTCAAACGCCCTACAATGAGGCAGTTTCTGCTCCACAGAGGAACCTTCGATGGACCATTACAACCTGCTGCTGGATTTGCTCATCCTGTTCGGGTTCGCCACGCTCATTGCGGTGATCCTGCGCCGCGCTCGGCAGTCCGCCATCGTGGCCTATCTGCTGACGGGAATCCTGGTAGGGCCTTCCGGGCTTCACCTGATCTCAAACCGTGAAGCCATTGAGACCATGGCCGAAATCGGTGTGGCGCTACTTCTGTTTACCATCGGCATGGAGTTCTCTCTGAACAAAATTGTCGCCATGCGGAAGCTGGTCCTTGGAGCTGGAGGCCGCCAGGTATTGCTGACGATCAGCTTGGTGCTCGGCCTGGCCTTTCTGGCAAGATACCCCTGGCGGCAGGGGATTTACTGGGGATTTCTGGTGGCCGCCAGCAGCACCGCAATTGTTCTCAAGCTGCTTATCGAGCGGGAGGAACTGGAAAGCATCCACGGCCGAGCCATCATTGGAGTCCTGCTTTTTCAGGATCTTTGCGTTGTACCTATGATGGCCATCCTGCCCGCGCTCACAGCGCCTTCAGGCGAAATCGCTCTAACCGTGGCCTATGCCCTAGCCAAGGTGATTGGGGCCGGCGCGCTGATCCTGTTTGCCGCCCGCTATTTTTTCCCTCTCCTGTGGAGCCGCATCGTCGAAGTGCGAACCCAGGAGATCTTTATCATCGCCGCCATCTTCTTCAGCCTCGGCACCGCGTGGGCCTCTGCCTCTCTGGGATTGTCGCTGGCTCTCGGCGCGTTTATTGCCGGCCTGGCCCTCTCGGAATCCTCCTACGCGCACCAGATTCATGCGGACATCCTTCCTTTCCGGGACAGCTTCAACAGTCTCTTTTTCATTTCCATAGGCATGTTGCTGGATTTAAGGTTCGTTCACAGCCATTGGGCAATTGTGCTGGGCATTGCCGCGTTGATTTTTGGACTTAAGGCACTAACGGGAATCAGCGCTGTTCTCTCAATGGGCTTTGCGACCGGGAAATCTCTGCTGGTGGGCCTGAGCCTGGCCCAGGTGGGCGAGTTCAGCTTTATTCTGCTTCGTCAGGGCGAGCGGTTGCATCTTGTTCCCGCCGGCGAGTACCAGATTTTTCTGGCAGCCGCCATCATCACCATGATGCTGACTCCAACCATCATCCAATTCTCTCCACGAATCGCAACGCACATGCCGGAGATGCAACGGCTGCGTCGGTTTTTTCCCAAACCCGGCGAGTTTGATTTGGCATCCCAGGCGGCGCCCCTGCGCGACCATGTCATCATTTGCGGCTACGGCCTGAACGGGCGCATGCTGGCACAGACTTTGCGCCGCGGCGGCGTCCCCTACCTTGTTCTGGAATTGGACCCGGCCATCGTCAGCCGTGCCACAGCCGAGGGCGAATCGATCTTTTTCGGCAACAGTACAAACGCCGACATTCTGGAGAAAGCGGGGATAAGCCGGGCACGTGCATTGGTCTTCGCTATTTCCGATCCCTTCGCCTTGCCCAGAGCTGTGGCGACAGCCCGTGCGTTGAATCCCCACCTCATTACGATCGTGCGAACCACGCGAGTGGAACACACCGCCGCGCTGGAAAGCGCGGGAGCGTCGCAAGTGGTTGCTGCGGAATTGAGCGCTGCGAAGGAAGTGCTGGAGCAGGTGCTGCACTTGTATGCGATGCCGGAAGAAAAAATGTGAGCAGCTATTTGAGGTTAGGATACGACACGTGGATTGGCCGAGGTGCGGCCGCCTTACCGCCAACTCAGGGAACCCACGACGGTCCCCCGTTTGCCTTCATCAATCCTGGCTAACGCGCCACGTATTTCCGGTGTTGTTCTGCCAGGTAGTTGTCCGTCATTCCCGCGATGTAATCGCAAACCACCCGATAGGTCGGTTCTTCTCTCGTCTTGCCAAAATAAAAGGGAGGCAGCCTGCGGGGATGGTCCATGTAATATTCGAACATCTGTGCCACGCAGCGAACGATTTTTTTTCGCTCCGCGTAAATTTCCCGATGAGTATAAAGATTGTCCCGGAGAAAGCCTTTCAGGGCCTGGCTCTCTCGTGATATCCGCGAACCGGGTCCCACCACGCGCCCCGCCGCCGCTCGAACCTGACTGACAGTCCTCAGCTTCATTCGCTTCAACCGCTTCTGCGTCGCTTCAATCAGGTCTGTAACCAGCGAATCCATAAGCCGCTTGAGGGCCTCATTGAATTTCAGTTTTTCCAACGCTTTCGGATGCTTCCGTTCAACCGGGCGAAGCAGGCGGTCGAACAGCGGAACGCCCTCCCGAATCTGCGCCAGCGTCAGCAGCTTTGCCTCATATCCGTCATCAAGGTCGGCGCAGTTATAGGCAATCTCATCGGCCACGTCAATCAACTGGGCCTCAATCGGCGGCCGCTCGTCCAGCCGGTATTCTTTCAAATCCGGATAATGCTCGGCATCGTAATCGCGCGAATGCTTGACGATGCCCTCACGGACTTCGAAGGTCAAATTCAAACCGGGAAAGTCAACGTACTTCTGCTCGAACTGCTCGACGATCCGCAGGGCGTGGAGATTGTGATCGAACCGATCTCCCTGCTGCTCCATCAGACGGTCCAGCTCCGTTTCACCCGCATGGCCGAAGGGAGGGTGGCCCACGTCGTGAACCAGCGCCAGGGCCTCCACCAGGTCCGTGTTCAGGCGAAGGACCTTGGCCACCGTGCGGCTGATCTGGGCCACTTCCAGCGTGTGGGTCAGACGGTTGCGGAAATGATCGGAATATCGCCGGGTGAAAACCTGCGTTTTATTTTCGAGCCGCCGGAAGGCGCGCGAGTGAATGATCCGGTCGCGGTCACGCTCATATTCGTTTCGGTAGGGATGGGACGGTTCCGGGTAACGCCGGCCAAGACTTCTTGAAACAGACATCGCGTAACTGGCCAGTCCGGGTTCGTTTCCATCACGCATGACGCCCGCTCCAGAACACATGAAGAACAGTTCGAGTCTACCATAACGGATTCAACGGTCGGCTTGACCGCGGGGATTGCGACGTGCGCCTGGCAAATCGAAACCTGATTTTTCTCACCATTCGATGGGAAGCGTTTCCTTTGATATAATCCAGTCTTTCAAAGAGGGCACGATAGCAGCATCCAGTTTCGACATGGCAATGTGGCAAGGCCATCCAAGCTCCCAATCTTGCTGAGAGGAGACCCACCCTCATGGTTAAAAACACCATCGTTTGCCTGCTGGCAGGAGGCGCCGGAGAACGTCTCTATCCCCTGACCCGCGACCGCGCCAAACCCGCGGTGACCTTCGGTGGCATCTATCGCATCATCGATATCACCCTGTCCAACTGCATCAACTCCGACCTGCGCAGGATCTTTGTTTTGACCCAGTACAAAGCCCTTTCTCTCAACCGGCACATTCGCGAGGGGTGGAGCATGCTGGCCGGCGAACTGGGCGAGTTCATCCAGATCCTTCCGCCGATGATGCGAGTGGGCGATTACTGGTATCGCGGCACGGCCGACGCCATTTTCCAGAACGTTTACTCCATCGGCAGCGAACCCTGCAAGTATGTCCTGATCCTTTCCGGCGACCACGTTTACAAGATGAATTACCAGCTGATGATCCAGCGGCACATTGACGCTGGGGCGGAAGCGACGGTGGGAGTGATTGAAGTTGATATCGAGGAGGCCTCGCGCTTCGGTGTGGTGGAACTTGACTCGCAACATCGCATTGTCGGCTGGCAGGAGAAGCCCCCCGATCCCAAACCTTCGCCCCACAACCCGGACAAGTGCTATGCCTCCATGGGCATCTACTGCTTCAATCGCGAAGTCCTGCTCAAGTGTACGATTGAAGATGCTGAAGACCCCAACTCCAACCACGATTTTGGCAAGGACATCATTCCCAAACTGCTGAAGCGGGGCAACGTCTACGCATACGATTTTGTGGATGAGAACAAGAAAGAGGCCCAGTACTGGCGGGACATCGGGACCCTGGGAGCCTACTATGAAGCCAACATGGACCTGGTGGCCATCTCCCCGGTTTTTAACCAGTACGACTCCAGTTGGCCCATCCGGACCTATCAACGGCAGTATCCACCCGCCAAGTTTGTGTTTGCCCAGGAAGGCCGTCGAATGGGGATCGCCGTGGACTCCCTGGTTTCCTCGGGTTCGATTATTTCAGGCGGCCGCGTGACGCGTTCCATCATTTCACCGAACGTTCGCGTCAACAGCTATACGGACATTGAAGGCTCCATCCTCTTCTCCCACGTCGATGTCGGAAGGTATTCCCGCATCCGCCGGGCGATTATTGACCGGCATATCAATCTGCCGGAGCACACGGAGATCGGTTACGACCTGGAAGAAGACCGCAAGAAATACCATGTGACGGATGATGGCATCGTCGTGGTAGTCCCGGAACGGCGCATGTTCGAGGAGCCGGAGTAGCCGCGTCTCCGGTACAAAAGCGGATTCGCTTGCTCTGGGGTCGCCCCGGAGGGTCGTCTGCCCCTTAGGGTCAGTGTTTGTGGAGCCGGCGGCCTCAACACCCTCCATCCGCCCTGTTGGGAGTAAAAACATGCCGCAGAAATCCAGCCTGAGTTGCGTGCCGACCGTCTGGCACGGCCGGAAGGCGTATCTTCTAAAGAACGATTCCGTGCAGTTGATCACGCTCACCGGCGGTGGCCACATCGCTGAATTCAGGTTCGTTGACGCTTCTCCCTTTTCTCATCTCAACCCCCTCTGGGTCCCGCCGTGGAAAACCATGGAACCCTACAACTACCGGGAGAAGGTCCACTCCCGGCGCTATGGCTCGCTGCTCGAAGGGAAACTGCTGTCGGGGATTGCCGGACACAACATCTGCCTGGATTACTTTGGCCCTCCCACCCAGGCGGAAACCAGGCAGGGTCTCTCGCAGCACGGCGAAGCTCCCATGTTGAAATGGCGGAAAACCGATTCCCGGACCGACCGGCAGAAGACTTCCCTGACCCTGTCCACGCATCTGCCTGCAGCGGGCCTTTCCTTCAGCCGTAATTTGCGGATGCAGCGGGGCGCGCCGGTCGTTTATTTCACCGAGACCGTCACCAATCAAAACAGAAAAGACCATTTCTTCCATTGGGTCCAGCACGTAACCCTGGGGCCGCCCTTCATTTCCGCGCGCGACAGCCGGGTGGCACTGCCGGGCACAAAGGGTATGACGTTCCCTCACCCCTACAATGGAAATCATTCCCTGCTGGCTACGAATCGCAGCTTCCGCTGGCCGCTGGCACCCGGTTTGAAAGGAGGAAGTGTTGACCTGCGGCGGACGCTGCTGCGCGCGGGCACAGGTATCGTCACAGGGGTCCTGCTGGATCAGCGAAGTAGTCTGGGGTATGTGGCGGCTGTCAACCTCCGGCATCGGCTTCTGGTCGCCTACTGCTTTGATCGAAATGACTTTCCCTGGGTTGCCGTGTGGGAAGAAAACCGGGCCATCGAGGGGCCTCCGTGGAGGAGGCGGACTGAGACGCGGGGCCTGGAATTCGGTTCGACGGCGCTTCCTGTCGAGCGGCACGAGAACGCCAGCATGGGAACGCTCTACGGAGTTCCCACTTATGCCAGCGTCCCCGCACGCGGCCGCAAGACGGTTCGCTATCTGGCATTCCTGGCGCAATTGCCAAGCGAGCTTGCCGAAATCCGATCCATCGAAATCGAAGGAAACGAAATTGTCGTGTGCGGGAAGAATAAAGGGTCTGCTGTCAGGGTCTCCGCGCCGGGGCTTTCCAGTTTCGGCCTGGCCGGTTGAACAGATTGGAAAATAGAAGATGCTTGTAAAGATTGTTTCCCGCTTGTTTTTTCCCGTTCCCGTCATTTGTGAGCTTCTGCTGATCGGCCTGGTGCTGTTATGGTTCACCCGCTGGCAGAAGGCCGGCAGGATTCTGGTCGCCGCCGGAACGTTCCTGCTTCTGGCCTTGGGTTGCGGCCCCATACCTTCTATTTTTCTCAGGACGCTCGAACAGCGCTACCATCCGGTTGCGCCGGCTTCACTGCAGGCGGCAGCGGGAAAATCGGGAGGAAGCACTTGCATCGTCGTGCTGGGTAGCGGCTATTCACCGGATCCCAGCGTCGATCTCGACAGCCATCTATCACAAGACGGGGTGGTCCGCCTGCTGAAAGGGATCCAGCTTTGCCGGCGGGCGGCATCCTGCAAGTTGGTATTGTCTGGCGGTCCGCCCGCTGCAGCTCAGACAATGGGCAAAATCGCATTGTCCATGGGCATTCAGCAGCAGGATATTGTTCTCGAAGAGCGCTCGCGCAACACAGAAGAGGAAGCCCGGTTCATCCAACCGACCGTCGGCGCGTCTCCCTTCCTGCTGGTGACCTCCGCTTCCCATATGCCCCGGGCCATGGGCCTCTTCAGAAAACTCGGAATGAAGCCCATCGCAGCCCCCACGGACTACCTGGCCAAAACAGGAGGACCCTTTTCAGTGGACAATTACTACCCCGGCACTGGCGGCCTGGCTAAGGTAGAACGGACCGTCTATGAGTACCTCGGAATGGCGTGGGAAAGGCTGCTGGGTCAGATTTGAACGCCGGACCGTCTGGTAGGAACGAAAGCAACACAATGGTGAAGCATACCGGTCTGCCTGAATGATGCCTTCCATCAGCGGGCGACAACGACGGAAAATGCCTTCCATCTGAAAAGCAAAGGACCGATCGTGAAACTCCGTTACCCGTATTTGATGCTCCTTGTACGTTGTCCTGGCGGCCTTGCCGGCGGGTTCAAATGCGCAGACCGTCATCGCCCCGGCAGGACGGCACGTCGCTCGCGAACCCATCGAGTGGATTCGCCTCTGGCTGCCCAATGTGAATAAGAAAGACCTGCCCCAGGTGCTGCTCCTGGGCGATTCCATTACCCAGGCCTATTACCAGGACGTTGCCGCAGACCTGAAAGGCAAGGCCTATGTCGGTTACCTCACCTCTTCACTCTCGGTGGGCGATCCCATGCTTCCCCGGCAGATTGCACTGGTACTGAAGAATTACAGGTTTGACGCCATTCACTTCAACAATGGGTTGCACGGCAAGGGTTACACCGAACAGGAGTACGCCCGCTACTTCCCGCAATTCGTTAAGACCCTCCAGGCCAATGCCCACGGCGCAAAGCTGATCTGGACCAGCAGCACGCCTGTCCGCATGGGAAAAGGCATGTCCGAATTCGCTCCCTTCACCCAACGCGTGGCTGCCCGCAACAGAATTGCCGCGGCCTACGCTCGTAAGGCAGGGATTCCGATTGACGATCTCTACGCGGCCGTCCTGCACCACCCCGAGTATTACCTGGGCGTCGATGGCACCCATCCCAACCCGCAAGGCCGGGCGGCTGAAGCTCACGACGTCGCAGCTTCCATCCTGAAAGCACTGGGAAAGTAGACGGCCACGCTGAGCCGCCTGCCCTGTTGCATGGGTCATCATGGAGGCAAAAGGTACACTCTGCGCACTCAGGCGCGCCACGTTTGGGATGCCGCGGAAACGCTCCGGGTGGTCGTCTCCCGCTGGTTGTTCAGTGGAGGGTTTTCGATTTTTGCTATGGGAGACGAAGAGGGCCCTTGAAATTCCGTAGCGCGGGCCGGAATCGTCGTACAACTGCGGCATCGGTCTGGTAATCTAATGGAAAGGGTTCAATTTCCCGGCGGGCGGCATGATGGGAGCAGATATGAATCATATGAAAAGCAGGATGATGGGTTTGATCCTGGCCCTCCTCGCGGCGCCGGCGCTCCTGGGCGCGTCCGATTTGCCCAAGCCGGAACTTCCGGTTGGAACACGGGTGAGCGTCCAGTTGATTTCCACATTGAGTTCTTCTGCGGACCATGCCGGCGACACTTTCACGGCAAAGGTCCAGGATCCGATATTCGCCCAAGGCAGTGAAGTGGTTCCGGCGGGCAGTACCCTGCGCGGGCACGTCACTTTCGTCAAGCCGCCCGGTCGCGTGAAGGGCAAAGCTGAAATGCGACTGGTGGCCGACGCGATTGCTCTGCAGGACGGCCGCGAATACACCTTCGCCGGGCAACTCACCGATGACGCCGGGTCGTCCGTCAAAGTGAATGGCAATGAAGGTACCGTCCAGGGCGAAGGCAAGAGCAAGAAACAGGCTGCCAAAGAAGCCGGTATCGGAGCTGCCATCGGGGCCGGCGGAGGAGTCATGGCTGCCGGCGGGACCGGGGCGCTTTACGGCGCGGGCATCGGAGCGGTTGCGGGCCTGATCCACACCCTTGCCAAGCATCACAAGGACGTCGTGCTCCAGCCCGGCACTGAGATGATGTTCGTGCTCACCTCGCCCGGAAAAATAGCCACGGCCAGCCAGGCGAAGGGCACCCCTGTCCCCTTCGTTTGCCAGAGTTGCCAATAACCGGCGCGGCAGAGACTCGCGCCGGCCGGCAGGAGGCAAACGCTTCCTCTTCGAACACAAATCCCTTCCGCCCGCCGCAGTGCATCAGCCGCAGCCCAAAATGCGCCCTGCGTCTTTCGGCTTTGTCCTCATAGGCTATACTGTTCGCGCCTTCGAGTGGCGCAGGGCCCAGCGACCGAGCAAACCGCCGGGTGGCCCGATATCGCCCATGCCGGTGTTATCATGAAATGAAACCCAGGAGGCATAGATGGCAGAGGAACTTCAGGACAAAGTTGCAATCGTGACCGGCGGAACGCGCGGCATCGGACTCAGCATCGCGCGGCGGCTGCTGGCCGAAGGGACAAAGGTTTTTATCTGCGGCCGCAATGCGGAACACCTGAAAGCGGCCCTGGCGACGCTGAGAAAGCAGTCCTCGGGCAACGTGGACGGCGTTGCCGCAGACGTTCGCCGATACGACGACTGCCGGAAAGTTGTGCAGGGCGCGGCGGAAAAATTCGGCGGCATTGATATTCTTATTAACAACGCCGGTTTGGGCTATTTCAAGCCGGTGGACCAGTTGACGCCGGAAGAATGGGACGAAACCATTCAGACCAACCTCTCCGGAGTGTTTTACTGCTGCCGCGAAGCCATTCCCCTGCTGCGCAAGCGCGGCGGCGGATATATCTTCAACATCTCCAGCCTGGCAGGCGTGAATCCGTTTGCGGGTGGCAGCGCCTACAACGCTTCCAAGTTCGGGCTGAACGGCTTCAGCGAAGCCATGATGCAGGACGTGCGGCACGACGGCATCCGCGTCAGTTACATTATGCCCGGCAGCGTGGATACCGACTTCGCCGCCGCGCCCGGGTCGAAGCCCAGCGCCTCGTGGAAGCTGACCGGAGACGACATCGCCAAAGGCCGTGGTGGACCTTTACCGTTTCCCGAAGACGGCGCTGGCCAGCCGGATCGAGATGCGGCCTTCGCAGCCGCCCAAAAAGAAATAGCAGTGCGGAGGTTCCCGTCCGTGAAATCTCGTCTCAACATCCTGTGGACGATAGCCATCACCATTGTCACGGCGACAGCGGTTGTGTATTCAGAAACCGCGCGACCGCCCCAGGTTCCCCAGGTGAAGCTCCTGCGAACCCCGGACGGACGGCATCCAGCCGCAGACGGCGGTGGATTCGCGCGGCGTGCTCCACATGATCTACTTTACGGGCGACGCCGCCGCGGGCAACATCGAGTACGTTCGCCGCGCGCCGGGCGCAAAGGCATTTTCAAAACCCATTCGGGTGAACAGCCAGCCGGGCAGCGCTCTGGCGGTGGGCACGGTGCGCGGGCCGCAGATGGCGGTCGGGCAGGACGGCCAAGTTGACGTGGTCTGGTTCGGGTCTTCCAAAGCCAAACCGCGCGGCCCGGACGGCTCAACTCCGTTGCTCTTCTCACGCCTCAACGCTTCGGGCACGGCCTTTACGCCGCAGCGCAACCTGGTGCGCTACGCCAAAGGACTCGACGGCGGGCTCTCGGTTGCGGCTGACAACAAGGCCGATGTCTACGTGGTGTGGCACGCCATGGGCAAGACTCCCGGCGAAGCCAACCGGCGCGTTTACCTGGCGCGTTCCACCGACAACGGCCGGACGTTTGCGCGCGAAGTTGCGGTTTCGCCTGCCGCGCTGGGCGCCTGCGGATGCTGCGGCATGCGGGCCTTTGTTGACCGCCGTGGAGCGGTGTTCGTCTTGTACCGCGCCGCCGCCGAAGCCGTCCATCGCAACATGACCCTGCTGGCGTCTAATGACCGCGGCCGCACCTTCCGTTCACAGGAAGTTTCCGCCTGGAAGCTCAACGCCTGCCCCATGAGCACGGCCTATCTGGGTGAAGGCGCGCAAGCACGTGCTGGCCGCCTGGGAGAAGGCAGGCGAGGTTTACTTCGACACCATCAATCCATCGACCTTCAAACTGTCATCCTCATTTGCCGCGCCCGGCCAGAGCAACAACCGCAAACATCCCGCCGTAGCTGCCAACTCGCGCGGCCAGGTGCTGCTGGCCTGGACGGAAGGGACCGGCTGGAAGCAGGGCGGCTCGCTCGCCTGGCAACTCTTCAGCCCTTCAGGCCAACCCCTCGGCGCCGTCGGCCACGCACCCGGCGTTCCCGTCTGGGGCTTGCCCAGCGTTTACACTGCGCCCGACGGCAACTTTACGATTGTTTACTGATCCCGGAACCCGAGGACGCTCTTTCCATTTGGGAATCAAGACCGTGACGGTCGCCGAATTACCAGTAGACCCCATGCTATTTCGTACACCCTTCCCGGCATCCTCGATTGGCGATGTACTTACACCACAACGCTTGCTATAGTGTTTCTTCTTCAGCAGAGGTAATGGCCTGTCGGGGCTTCAATCTTTGGTGCGAAATGCCACACCAGGACTGTCCGTTGTCAACAAATCACAAGGGAGAACCAACCGTGCGACTGATGCGGGTTTCAGGGATTCGTTCGGCGATTTTCGCCGTTATCCTTTCGGGTGCGCTTGTCTTGACAGGATGCGAAAAACGTCCGGCGCAGGTTGCTGAACTTGCGGCGCCGGCGGGCAATCGTCCCACGGAGATTGTGCCGCGGGGCGAGACGGTGCTGCCCAACGGCCGGCTGGTGACGCCGCAGGGTGTGCAGGTGAAGGTTGCGCCGCATCCGTACGGCCTGGCGCTCTCGCCCGACGGCAAAACGCTGCTGACCTCCAACAACGGGACGTGGCCGTTTTCCGTCTCCATCATTTCCGACCTTTCCAGCAATAATCCCGGGGTGAAGCAGATCCCGCCGGGCTACCCGCCGCGCGGTTCCGAGCCCGACCCCAAGAGCGTTTACCTGGGCATCGCCATTGCGCGGGACAATCGCACGCTTTATCTTTCCGAAGGCAACAACGGCAGGATCGGCATCTTCGATCTGAAGACGCGGCGCGACCTGGGCAGGCTGAGCCTCGACGGCCGCTACGGGGGAAAGACTTATCAGCACAGCCTGGCGGGCGACCTGAAGCTTTCGCCGGACGGCAGGGACCTCTACGCGCTGGACCTGGCGCATTTCCGCATGGTGGTTTTTGACACGCACTCGCGCCGCATGATTGCGAGCGTGCCCGTGGGGCGGCTGCCGTTTGGCCTGGCGCTTTCGCCCGACGGCAAGACGGCCTATGTGACCAACGTGGGCATGTTCCGCTATTCGCTGGTGCCCGGCTATAACCCCAAGGACGCGCTGCACACCGGGCTCGATTTTCCGCCCTACGGATTTCCCTCAAAAGAAGCTGAGAATGGCGCGGTGGTCGAGGGCAAAAAGATTCCCGGCCTGGGAAGCCCCAACGTTCCACAATCCAATTCCGTCTATCTGCTCGACGTTGCCGATCCCGCCCATCCGGAAGTGAAGGCCCGGACCCGCACCGGCATTCCCACCGGGCCCAAGTCCGTGGGCGGATCGAGCCCCGGCGCCGTGGTGGCGGGCGCGGACAAAGTTTACGTCAGCAATTCCGCCCAGGACAGCATCAGCATTCTGGACGCGCACACCGGCAAAGAGGAAAAGACGCTGGTTTTGCAGCCTGCAAAAAGCCTTGACGGCCTGCGCGGCCTGCTGCCCTTCGGGCTGGCGCTCAATCCGGACGGCAGCCGTCTTTATGTGGCTTGTGCGGGCATCAACGCGCTGGCGGTGGTGGATACCCAGCAGGAAAAGGTGCTCGGCTACGTTCCCACGGGATGGTTTCCCGCCCGCGTCATCGTGAGCCCGGACGGCAAAACGCTTTACGTGGACAACGCCAAGGGTTTTGGCGCGGGACCGAACGGCGGGCCGAATTTCCACCAAGGCCCTGCCGGAGATTACATCGGCGACATCACCCGCGGCGTGATTTCCATTATGCCGGCGCCCCAAACGGCAAAGCTGGGGGAACTCACCGCTCAGGTGCTGCGCAACAACGGATTCGTTCCGCAGGAAGCGCCGGCGCGGGCTGCGGATTTTCCCGTTCCGCCGGCTGGCCACGCCAGCGAGAAAATCAAATACGTGGTTTTCATCGTGAAGGAGAACCGCACCTTCGACCAGATTTACGGCGATCTGAAATCGGTGGGCGGCGAGAAGGTGAACGGCGATCCCTCGCTGGCGCACTACGGCGACGACGCCACGGTGAGCGAAAAGGGCGAACCTACCTACGAGCACGTGCGCGTCTCTCCGAATCATCACGCGCTGGCCGAACGCTTTGGCCTGAGCGACAACTACTACGTGGATTCCGACGTTTCGGTGGACGGCCACCACTGGCTGGTGGGAAATTATCCCAACACCGAATTCGAATCTGCCTGGCCTGCGGGCTACGGCGGCGAGTTCAGCTTTGTGCCGGACCAGAACGCGCCGGGACGGTTGGCAATCGGGAGCACGTCGCCCTTGCCCGAAGGTTTCCTGGAGGCCGGTTCGCTGTGGGAGCACCTGGCCCGCCACAACGTCACCTTCCGCAACTACGGCGAAAACCTGGAACTGGCCGGATACACGGAAGACGCAGGGTCGGAGCCGACCGGCGTGCGCGAGTCGGTGAACATCCCCATGCCGGAAGTCCTTTTCAAGAACACCTCGCGCACCTATCCCAACTTCAACACTTCCATTCCGGACCAGTACCGCTTTACACAGTTCAAGAAGGAATTCGACGCGCGCTACCTGAGCGGCAAGGAGCCACTGCCTCAATTCATGTTCATCTGGCTTTGCAATGACCACACGGCCAAGCCGCGCCCCGCGGACGGCTATCCCTATCACGCCTCCTACGTGGCGGACAACGACCTGGCGCTGGGCAAGCTGGTGGAACTGTTTTCCCACAGCCCCTTCTGGAAAAACATGGCGATCTTTGTGACCGAAGACGACGCGCAGAACGGCCAGGATCACGTGGACGCCCATCGCAGCCTGCTGATGGTGATCAGCCCCTATTCGCGGCGGGGAGTTTCGCACGTTCACGAGAGCATGCTCAGCATCCTGAAGACCTTTAACCTGATTTTCGGCCTGCCGCCCATCAACCAGTACGACGCCGCAGCCACCAGCCTGGCCGACAGCTTTACCGATAAGCCGGACTTCAGCCCTTACACGCCGGTGGCGGAAGATTCGCGCATCTTCGACCCTGCCAAAGCGCGCGACCCGGTCTATTTTGCCCAACACCATAAGCCGCTGCCACCCTCAGCGGACCTCGACAATCCGGCAGCCATCCGGAAGCAGATGGATGCACAATCAAGGTAGACTGTAGCGTAAAGGAGGATTATGGCACCGAAGACGAAGCATCGAATGTATCAGCTTAAGGTGACCCTCGATGAAATTCAGCCGGCGATCTGGAGGCGCTTTCTGGTTCGGAGCGACGTCACCTTCTACCGTTTGCACCTCATTCTGCAGGCCGTGATGGGATGGACCGACAGCCACTTGCACATGTTTACGATTGATGGCCAGGACTACGGCGAACCCGATCCCGACTTCGCGGGCTTTGGAGACGAGCTCGTAGATGACCGGAAAACAGAGCTGGCCCAGGTTATCGGGCGCGAAGGAATGAACTTCAGCTATCTGTATGATTTCGGCGACGGCTGGGAGCATACCATTGAGGTGGAAAAGATTCTGCCCCCACAAACCTCGGCCCGGCCTGTCTGCCTGGAGGGCGCGCGCGCCTGCCCGCCCGAAGATTGCGGAGGCGTTGGAGGTTACGAAGAGCTGGTGGAAGCAATGGCAAAGCCGCGCAGCAAGCGGCACAAAGAGCTGGTGGAATGGCTGGGCGGGGAGTTCCAGCCCGAAGCCTTCGATCTGAAGATTGTAAATAAGGAACTCGCAGAAATCCGTTGAACCGTCGCCGGCTTTTCCTGCATCCGCACGGGTCGCGCGATCATTCCCGGAACGCGATTGTGCAGATTGTCACCCTATCTGTAAAGTGATCTTTTGATGGGCGTGGCGCATCGTGTACAATCGAGTCTTCGCACCTTGCTGGCCGGGCCTTCTGTATCACGACCCGCGCAGCAGCAACAGGGAACGCAGGGACCGCGCCGAGGGGACCGCCGCGAGCACTTCTGCCTGATAGATCCGGAATGACTTCATTACTGGAACAACTGAACGCCCAGCAGCGCGCCGCGGTGGAGCACACCGACGGTCCGCTGCTGATTCTGGCGGGAGCGGGCAGCGGCAAAACGCGCGTCATCACCTGTCGCATCGCCTACCTGATTGAAGTTTGCGGCGTTCCGCCGGAAAGCATTCTGGCCGTGACCTTCACCAACAAGGCCGCCGACCAGATGAAGGACCGCGTGGCGGCTGTGCTGCAGGGAACCCTGGGGGTGCTGCCGCATATTTCAACCTTCCATTCGTTCTGCGTCAGCGTTCTGCGGCGGCACATCGATCGCCTGGAATACACGCGCGACTTCACCATTTACGACTCGGACGACCAGCAGCGCGCGGTGAAAGTCGCGGGACAGGAACTGGGGCTGAGCGACTGGATCACTTCGCCGCGTTCGGTGCTGGCGCGCATCAGCGCCGCCAAAAACCGGGGCGTCTCTCCCCAAAGGATGGAAGGCGAGGCTTATGATCCTTCCACGCGCAACCTGGCCGCTTTGTATGAACGGTACGAGAGCAAGCTGCGGCAATCGAACGCGCTCGACTTTGACGACCTGCTGCTGAAAACGGTGGCGCTTTTTGACGACGCGGCCGACGTGGCGGAGGCGTACAACCGGCGGTTCCGCTACGTGATGGTGGACGAGTATCAGGACACCAACCGGATTCAGTATCAGCTGATCCGCCAGCTCACGCGCGCCCAGCAGAACATCTGCGCGGTGGGCGACGAAGACCAGTCCATCTACCGCTGGCGCGGGGCGGATATCGAAAACATTCTGAACTTTGACCAGGACTATCCCGGGACTGCCATGATCCGCCTGGAACAGAATTACCGCTCGACGCAGATGATTCTGGACGCGGCCACGGCGGTGGTGAGCCACAACGTCGCGCGCAAGGGAAAATCCCTGCGAACCGACCGCGGCGCGGGATTCCGCGTGGGACTTTACGAAGCGAGCAATGCCGACGAAGAGGGATGGTTTGTGGCCAGCGAGATTTCAAAGGCCCTCGACAATGACTCGGTGGAAAGCGTGGGCGTGCTGTTCCGTACCAACGCGCAGTCGCGGGCCCTGGAAGAAGCGCTGCGCCGGAACCGCATCGAGTACCGCGTGGTGGGCGGCACCAGTTTTTATGACCGCTCGGAAATCAAGGACGCGCTGGCCTATGCGCGCCTGGCCAACAACCTGCGCGACTCTTCCGCCATGCAGCGCATTATCAACACCCCGCCGCGCGGCATTGGAGCCACCACGGTGGAGCAATTGCAGGCCCTGGCTACGGAGCGCGAACTGACGCTGTGGGAGGCGCTGGAACAGGCGCTGGCCCCCGGTTCCGAAATGCTGTCCGGCCGGGCGCGAAAAGCGCTGGAGGGCTTCCACGCGCTCATCACCTGGATGGTGGCCAACCATGAGAAGCTTTCGCTCAGCGAATTCTTCCGCGCCATTCTTGACCACACTCACTACGTGGAAATCCTGGACGCCGAGAACAACCCGGCGGCCGAGAGCCGCGTTGAGAACCTGCGCGAACTGGTGAACGCGGCGGCGGAAGCCGAAGAGCGCGGCGAGCGCCTGGCCGAGTTCCTGGACCATGCCGCGCTGGTTTCAGACGCTGACAATTATGATGAGCGCGCCCGCGTGACGCTGATGACGCTGCACAGCGCCAAGGGTCTGGAGTTCGATGTGGTTTTCCTGGCGGGCATGGAGGAAGGACTCTTTCCGCACAAGCTTTCGGCCGACGATGACGCGGCGCTGGAAGAAGAGCGCCGGCTGTGTTACGTGGGCATGACGCGCGCCAAGGACCGCCTGCTTCTCACCTGGGTGCGCGAGCGGCGGATTTACGGCCGCCAGTCGCAGGAAGGCACGAAGCCTTCACGCTTCCTGGACGAGATTCCGCAGGAGCTTCTTGAGCCGCTGAATGTTACGATGTTTGCTTCCAGGCCCCGCACCACCTGGGGAAACGCCGTCAATTCCGTCGAGGGCGTGGAAAGGTTTTTTGCCGACCGCGGGCGCGGCCGGCAACCTGCGGATTCGCGGCCGGCCATTCCAAGTTCACAGCCGGCGCCACGGGCGCGCTGGCGGCAAGGCTCAAAAGTGCGGCACCCCAAGTATGGGGTGGGGACGGTCCTCGCTTCCGAAGGTGAAGGCGAAGACACCAAGCTGACCGTCAGCTTTCCCGGCTACGGGCGCAAGAAGCTGGTGGAACGCTACGCCTCTCTGGAAAGAATCTAAGGCCCATGGAACCAGGCAGTGGAAGGTGAACCAATGGCGGACCGGGCAGCCTTCAGCAGGCAGGATGCGCTTTCTGCGGGGAAGGCCCGGAAGCGGGCCCGCGCGCTCCGGATCTCAGCAGCCTGTTCGGTCGCATGGCTGCTGGCGGCGCCGGCGGTCTGGGCAGCAACGCCCAGGCCGGGCGACATTCTGCGCAAGATGGGCTCTGTTTACAGCCATCTTCAGAACTACCACATCGAGGCGGTCCGGCAGGACATTTACCTGAGGTCCCGCTCTGGCGCCTCCCAGAGCAAGGTCATGACTCTGGACGCTGACGGCCAGGGGCGCGTGCGATTGAGCCTGACCGGCGAAGGGCCTAATGTTCTGATTGTCAACGACGGCAAGACAACGTGGCATTATGCTTACCGCGAGAAGAAGTACACGGAACGGGAGCAGGTCCCGGCGTTTGCGGGCCCGGTGACGCCAGGACGCGGCCCCATCCCGACCGACCTGCTGGGCCAGATTGAGGATCTGCTGGTTGGCCGCTATGTAAACCTTTGGCAGGTTGGAGAACAGGCCACCTTGGAGGGTGAGGAGGCGGTGGAGTTCCAGGGCAGGAAAACCCCGTGCTACCGGATCGTTTTCCATCTGCAGAACCTGACCGACCAGCTGTGGATTGACCAGTCCAGTTATCTGGTGTTGCAGGAGAAGTCGGTCCAGGCCATTGCCGGGGCGGAAAGTCGGTCTCTCGTCAGCGCCTACATTCGTTTCAGGGCCATCGGCGTTGATGCCAGCCATCCTCCGGACTTTTTCACGTTTACGCCTCCCGCGGGTTCCGAGCAGGTGATGGCCTTGAATCTGCCGGGTATCCGGGAAGGATTCGCGGGGGCGACGGCGACTGATTTCACGCTGGAGGACGTTGAGGGAAGAAAGGTCAGCCTCAGCGATTTTCAGGGAAAGACCGTGCTGCTGAGCTTCTGGGCCACGTGGTGCGCGCCCTGCAAGAAAGAGTTGCCGACCCTTCAGAAAATTTTTGAGGAGCGCAAGGATGTGGTTGTCCTCGCCGTGGACGATGAGAACAGGGCGACGATCAGAAATTTCCTGAAGGACAAGAACTATGGCTTTACGGCACTGATGGACGGCAAGCGAACGCTTTTCAAGAAGTTTGTCGTACACTTTATTCCCACGGTGTTTGTCATCGACAGCCGGGGACTCATCATCCGCGAAATTGTGGGATGGAAAGGCCCGGAGGAACTGATGACCGCCCTCAAGGCCGGCGAACACTCGAACGCCCGGCCCCAAGGGGCGGACGATTGATGAGGACGATGCGGCAGAAAACCATTGCAAAATTGAAGCAGGAGACGAACAAGTGAATACAAAGTCAGCGAAAGACAAAGCAGAACGGAAATCCTTGAAGCGAGCGGCGCGCAAGAAGCAGCCGCCCAAACCCAAGCAGACCGAGCCGCGGGGCTCGCACAGACCCAAAGTGAAGAAGCGTGGCCCAACCGTCGGCAAGCGGTAGACGGGCCATCCCGGCGAGTGAGCAGCGGCGGCCGTCGAAAGGTGTGGCTGCTGCTGCACCGGCGCTCTGTGGGCGCTGCCGGGTTTCAGGTACGGCAAAGACGGCGGGTATCTGCCGTCGTCCCGACACTTCTGGCCGCAGATCCAAAGGAGTGCTTTGGCCTCACAATTCCTTCGCACCAAGAGCATCGACAAGCTGCTTGCGGACGCCGAAGCGCCCGAACACCGGCTTCGCAAGACGCTTGGGCCGTGGTCGCTGACGGCGCTCGGGGTCGGAGCCATCATCGGCGCCGGCATCTTTGTGCTGACGGGAACGGCGGCGGCGGGCGAAAGCCTGGAGGTGCACTCGCTGCTGAAGGCGCCGCTGCTCAGCGTCCTTCTGCACGGCGAGCATGCCATCGGCACAGCGGGACGGCCCGGCGCGGGCCCGGCCATCGCGCTGTCATTTTTCCTGGTGGCGGTGGCCTGCGGGCTGGCGGGGCTGTGCTACGCCGAGCTGGCCTCGATGATTCCCATCGCCGGCAGCGCCTACACTTACACCTACGCCACGCTGGGCGAGCTGGTGGCCTGGATCATCGGCTGGGACCTGATTCTGGAATACGCGGTCAGCAACATGGCCGTGGCCGTCGGCTACTCCGCTTACTTCGACAGCCTGCTCAACAATTTCGGGCTCAGCCTGCCCGCCAAATTCTCCCAGCCCATGCTCGATTCCTCGCTCCACCTGACGGGGTCCTGGTTCAACCTGCCGGGCTTTGTGGTGGTGATGATACTCACCGTGATCCTGGTGGTGGGCATCCGGGAGAGCGCCGGCGCCAACAACTTCATGGTGGGGGTCAAAATTATCGCCATCATGATCTTCGTCATCTGGGCTTCCGGGCACGTGCAGCCTTCCAACTGGACGCCGTTCATGCCCAACGGATTCCAGGGCGTGCTGACGGGCGGGGCGATTGTCTTTTTCACCTACATCGGGTTCGATTCCGTTTCCACCGCGGCAGAAGAGTGCCGCAATCCGCAGAAGGACGTTCCCTTCGGCATCATCGCCTCCCTGATTATCTGCACCATCCTTTACTGCACGGTGGCGATAGTGCTGACGGGAATCCAGAACTGGCAGACGCTGGGCAACGCCGCTCCGGTGGCCAACGCCCTGGCGGCCATCGGGCTGCACCGGGTGGAGCGCTGGGTCACCATCGGCGCGCTGACGGGCATGCTGAGTTCGCTGCTGGTTTTTCAGATGGGGCAGGCGCGCGTGTGGTTTGCCATGTCGCGCGACGGCCTGCTTCCCAAGGTGTTTTCAAAGGTCCACAAGAAGTTTCGCACGCCCCACGTCAGCACCTGGACGGCGGGCCTGTTTGTGGCCATCCCGGCCGGCATTTTCAATATCGGGACGCTGGCCGACCTTTCCAATATCGGAACGCTGTTTGCATTCCTGCTGGTCTCGCTGGGCGTCCTGGTGCTGCGGCGGACGCAGCCTGAGCGCCGGCGGGCCTTTCGCGTTCCCTGGGTTCCCTTGATTCCCTTTGCCTCGGTGGCCTGTTGCCTGATCCTGATGGCCAGCCTGCCGGTGGAAACCTGGTTGCGGTTTTTCGTCTGGCTGGTCATTGGGCTGGCCTTTTACTTTACCTACAGCCGCTTCCACAGCGAGTTTGCCCGCAAGGACTCGCGGAACGCCGGGCAGGCAGGATGAAGCCGGCAAGTCATTCTGAACACTGAGAACAGACAAAAGAGCAGCGGCATGCTGTAAAATAGGGATGGCTGTGCAATCTATGTCGCCAAACCCACAAAGGATGAAGGTCGAGTACGCATTTCGCGGGGCCGCCGTGGGCCGTCAAAGGGACGGTGTTCGGAGGCTGGTGTGGCTTCTTGCGCTGGCGGCAGTTGTGCTGGCCTCGCCTCTGTCTGCATCTGCCTGGGGACCTCAGGCCCACCGGCTGGCGGACGACTGGGCCATCGGCACGCTTCCCCCGAATTTGCGCAACTACTTCCAGTCCAACCGCACCTTCATCCTCCAGCATGCCAACGATCCTGAAGTATGGATCAAGAAGGACCGCTACGAGCGGATGCGGCATTACGTTTTTCTCGACAAGTATGGGACGTTCCCCTATCTCGACCTTCCGCACTCCTACAAGGCGGCCGGCAAAAAGTATGGGCTGAAGCACATCACACGCAACGGCGTGCTGCCCTGGCAGGTTGGAGAATACAGTCTGAAGCTGACCAACGACTTCCGGGCGCGGCATTGGGAGCAGGTGAAGCTGGATGGCGCGGCGCTCGCTTTCTACGTGGCGGACGCTCACGACCCGATGCATACCACGCAAAATGATGACGGGCAACTGACCGGGCAGCCCGGGCTGGGGTTGCGCTTTGGAAACGAGCTGGTGGAGCGCTATTCACACTTTTTCATGTTCCGGCCCGATAACGCCGTCAAGATCTACGATCCCACGGAGCACGCCTTCCAGATGGTGCTGGAGGCTCACACCTGGGCGGACCAGATTATTCTGGCTGATCTTCTGGCCCTGGACCACCTGCCGGGCTACACCGACGCGTATTTTGACGCCTTCTATTCGCGCGTGGGGTCAACCGCGATGAAGGAGATCAGCGAGGCGGCGCACGATATCGGTTCCTACTGGTTCACCGCCTGGGTCAACGCCGGCCGTCCTGAATTGCCGGGGCGGTAAAGCGCGCCGGCAGGACCCTCCCCTGCGGGCCGGCCGCCTCGCGGAAGCTGCCCGGCGGTCCTCGAAGGAAACCCTCCATGCCGCTCTCTGAAGATTTCATTGCCAAACTGCCCAAGGTGGAACTGCATCTGCACCTGGAGGGAAGCCTGCGACCCGATACGCTGCGCGAGCTCGCCCGCGGCAAGGGCGACATGGAGAGCAGGGTCGAGCAATGGATACGGGAGCGGGAGCAGCACGAGTATCGCTACGCGACCTTCGCGGATTTCATTGAAGCCTTCAAGTTTGTAGTGGTGCTGCTCGAAACTCCGGAAGATTATGCGCTGGCAACCGTCCGCCTGATGGAATGGCTGGCGGAGCAGAACGTGAAGTATGCTGAGGTCACGCTGGCGGCGGGGGTGGTGCTCTGGAAACGGCAGCAGCTGGGCCCCGTGTATGAAGCCGTGCGCGCCGCTTCACTCGAAGCGGGAACGCGCCTGGGCATGCGGGTCAACTGGATTTTTGACGCCGTCCGGCAGTTCGGCGCCGGTCATGCCCGGTCGGTGCTGCGATGGGCCAGCCGCTATCGACCGGAGGGCGTGGTGGCGTTCGGT
The DNA here is from genome assembly GCA_963783155.1 of uncultured Acidobacteriota bacterium. Taxonomy (GTDB): domain Bacteria; phylum Acidobacteriota; class Terriglobia; order UBA7540; family UBA7540; genus SCRD01. The sequence goes on from CAWANC010000030.1 coordinate 47,919, forward strand.
CTGGGCGGCGACGAAGAGCGCGGCCCCGCGGGCCTTTTCGCGGACGTCTACCGCGAGGCCCGCGATTGCGGCCTGCACACCCTGGCCCACGCGGGAGAAACGGTGGGCCCGGAAAGCGTCCGCGAAGCGGTTGAACTGCTCAAGGTGGAACGGATTGGACACGGCCTCACGGCGGCGCGTGATCCGGAAGTGATGGCGCTGCTGCGCGACCGCGGAATTCCTCTGGAGGGGTGTCCCGGCAGCAACGCTTCCATCGGCCTGATCCGGGAGTTTCGCGACTATCCGTTGCCGGCTTTTCTGGATGCCGGCGTGACCCTGACTCTCAATTCGGACGATCCGGGACTGTTTGGAACCTCCATCGCGCAGGAATTCACGAATGCCGCCCGGGCGTTTTCGCTTTCCCCTGAGCAGCTGGCGGGGCTTTGCGAAAACGCTGCGCGCGCCGCCTTTCTGCCGGAGGATGAGAAGCTGCTGCTGCTGGGGCAAATTCGGCAGGCGATGGCGGCGTAACCGCAAATACAGGGCGGGGCATCCGACTCGAAAAGGAACAAGACTCCATGAGCACACCCGTACGCGCTATTTTTCTGGATGCAGGGAATACCCTGCTGTTTCCGCAGGTTGAAAAGCTCGCTCAGGAACTGCAGGCGGCCGGATTTCCGATGCGCCCCGAACATTTCCACCAGGCCGAGCGCGAGGGAAAGAAAAAGCTGGATGAAGTGCTCTGGCCGCAGATCCGCGAAGGTCGCGTTCCGCGAACCAGCAATCATGTTTACTGGCAGTATTATCTCGCCGCGCTCACGGAACTTCTCGACGGCCCGGCGGAAACCCGCGCGGCAGCCATCGAACGGGTGATCGCGGGGTTTCGCGATATTCACACCTGGTCAAAAGTTTTTCCGGATACCGTTCCGGCGCTGAAGAAGTTGAAGGCGGCGGGGTATTATCTGGCGGTGATCTCGAATTCCGACGGCAGCGTGGAAGGCGAGCTGCAGCGGGCGGGTCTCGGCGAGTACCTGGAATTTGTGATCGACTCTTCGGTTGTGGGCGTTGAAAAGCCGCACCCCGAAATCTTTGAGATGGCGCTCGAACGCTCCGGGATCAAGCCCGGCGAGGCAGTGTACGTGGGCGACACCTATCCCACCGACATTGGCGGGGCGGAACTGGCCGGCCTTCGAGGGATTCTGATCGACTGGGTGGGCGCCTACCCTGACGCCGCCTGCCCGCGCATCACCTCGCTCTCCGAATTAAACGGACTTGTGAAACAGGCCGGCGCATGAACGCCTTTGCCGGACCGCTATCTATAACTGTTTTCAGCGGGATGGGGGCCGCCATTCAAAACCTGTTGACACGGCGGGGCGGGGGTTGGTAGAATTCCTTTGATTCATATATGGCGGTCTCGATGAACAAGTCGGTTAATGCCACAAGCGCACAGCGGATGTGTACGTGTTGTTGTACGTGTTCCGTTGGAGGGCGCCGTGTGGCTGGAATTAACGACTTGTAAATCGAACTTCCAGTAGTAATTTTTAACGGACGCCCGCTGACGGATTAAACGTCGGCGGGCGTTTTTGTTTTTAGACGGTCCGCGAACCGGCACGAGCCATGCGAACCTGAAACCTGGATGCTGAAGGAGAGAAAAGGAAATGATCGAACCCCACGGAGGACGGCTCGTCAATCGATTGGCCGGCGGCGAAAAGGCCGCGGCGCTGGAAGCGGAAGCGCGCGAGCTGCCCGTGATCCAACTGAATCCCTTTGAAGTTTCTGATCTGGAAATGCTGGCCATCGGCGCCTTCAGCCCGCTGGAGGGCTTTATGGGAAGCGCGGACTACGCCCGCGTGATCAGTGACAAGCGCCTGGCCAACGGCCTGCCCTGGACGCTTCCGGTCACGCTGGCTGTCGACAAGGACACCGCTGACAGCCTGAAGAAGGTTTCGCGCGCGGCCCTGGCAGACCCCAGCGGCAAGCTGCTGGCCGTTCTGGAAATCCAGGATGTGTTCCAATATGACCGCGAGGCCGAGTCCGTGGCGGTGTTTCGCACGGCCAATGACGACCATCCGGGCGCCCGCTACGTGGCATCGCGTGGCGACTGGATCGTCGGCGGCCCGGTGGAAGTTTTCCGCCGGCCAAACTCGGAAGCGCACTCGAAATACCGGCTGGACCCCGCGGATACGCGCCGGATTTTTGCCGAGCGCGGATGGAACACCGTGGTGGGCTTCCAGACCCGCAATCCCGTTCACCGCGCGCACGAATACATCCAGAAAGCTGCGCTGGAGATTGTGGACGGCCTGCTGCTGCACCCGATCGGGGGCGAGACCAAATCCGACGACATCAGTCTGGACGTCCGTATGCGCTGCTACGAAGTGCTGCTGGAGAACTATTACCCGCGCGACCGCGCGGTGCTGGCGCTGAACCCCGCTTCCATGCGCTACGCGGGCCCGCGCGAAGCCATTTTCCACGCCCTGATCCGCAAGAACTTTGGCTGCACGCACTTCATCGTGGGGCGCGATCATGCCGGGGTGGGGAATTACTACGGCCCTTACGACGCCCAGAAAATCTTCACCGAGTTCGGCAAGGACGAACTGGGCATCGCGCCGCTCTTCTTTGAACACACCTTTTATTGCCGCGAGTGCCTGGGCATGGCCTCGCAAAAAACCTGCGGCCACGACAAGCAGTCTCGCGTCATGCTGAGCGGCACCCAGGTGCGGAACGTGCTTCGGGAAGGCGGACAGTTGCCGCCGGAATTCACGCGGCCTGAAGTGGCGGCGGTGCTGCACCAGGCCTTCGGGCAGCAGGAACTTCATCAGGGGGCTGCATGCTCGTAAGTCTGCTGGCCTTCATCACCGGCATCCTGGTCGGCCTCACGGGAACGGGCGCGGGCGTCATCCTGACTCCGCTCCTGTTGCTGCTGACGCCGTTCAGCGCTCTGACGGTGATTGGCACGGACCTGATGAGCGGCGCCGTCACCAAGCTGGCGGGCGTGGTTGAGCATCGCAAGCTGGGACAGGTGCGGTGGGACCTGGCGGGATATCTGCTGGCAGGAAGCGTTCCCGGTTCTGTGGCGCGGCATCCTGTTTATTCATTCCCTGAAAGGCTGGATGTCGGAAGCCCAGTTGGACCACGCGTTGAAGATCCTGCTGGGCCTGACTCTTTTTGGGGTGTCGTTCTTCCTGCCCTTCCTGCGCGGCAAGCAGCAGGCGGCTGCATCCGATTATTCGAATCTCAGTTTCTCGAACGGCGGCGGCAAGCTGGCGGCTGTGGGCGCCATCGTTGGCTTCCTGGTTGCCATGACCTCGGTGGGCAGCGGAAGCCTGCTGATGATCGCTTTGCTGGTGCTGGTTCCCCTGCCGCTGGGCAGCCTGATAGGGACCGACATCCTGTTCGGGCTGGTGACCACGGCGCTGGCCGGGTCGCTGCACTGGGAGATGGGTAATTTCAATGCCGGCCTTTTCCTTCTGCTGGTGGCCGGCGAAGTGCCGGGAGTCATCATCGGCAGCCGGCTCTCACGCCGCATTCCGGAACGTTACATCACCTGGCTGTTCAGCATTCTCTACTTTTCGCTGGGGGCGCGGTTACTCGTCGGCTAAATGCAGGGCGGGGCGGGACCTTCCGGCAATCTCACTCTAAAACGCATGAAAGGAAATCATGGCCATTGAAACGATAGACATTTCTGAAGCGGCAAAAACCCTTGCCGAGGCGCATCCCAGAGAGATCCTCAAGTTTGCGCTGGAAAAATATTCCGGCGGCATCGGCATCAGCTTCAGCGGGGCGGAAGATGTTGTCCTGGTCGATCTGGCGTCGAAAATCGGCGGCAACTACAGGGTTTTTTCGCTGGACACGGGCCGGCTTCATCCTGAAACCTACCAGCTGCTCGACAAGGTCCGCGAGCATTACGGCATCCCGGTTGAGGTTTTCTTCCCGCAGCCGGATGCGGTGGAAAAGCTGGTGAAGGAGAAAGGCCTGTTCTCGTTCTACAAGGACGGCCACAAGGAATGCTGCGGGGTGCGCAAGGTTGAGCCCCTCAAGCGGGCGCTGGGAACCCTGGACGCCTGGGTCACCGGACAGCGGCACGACCAGAGCCCTTCCACGCGCGCCAGGGTGGCGGTGGCTGAGGTTGATCCCGTCTTCTCACAGCCGGGCCGCGAGCTGATCAAGTTCAATCCTCTGGCCAACTGGAGCTCCAAACAGGTGTGGAGTTACATCCGCGAGAACAACGTGCCCTACAATTCCCTGCACGAGCGCGGCTTTGTTTCAATTGGCTGCGAGCCCTGCACCAAGCCGGTGCTTCCGGGCCAGCACGAACGCGAAGGCCGCTGGTGGTGGGAGGATCAAACAAAGAAGGAATGCGGACTGCACGCGGGCAACGTTGAAGGACAGAGCCAGGCGAACGCGTAGAAGCCTTCTGCGCCAGCCTGAGTTAAGCAATGGCTGAGACTTCTCCGTGCGGGGAGGGGAAACCCTTTCCCGCCCCGCGCGGGGCAACAGCCCCGGAACCCACACCTGGCCTGAAAGCTTATTCCCCGGCCGCAACCTTGGTTTCCGGCACTTCATTGGGGGCGGCCTGTTGCAGGTCCTTATAGAGCCGGCCCGCGACTTCAGCGGCGTGGGGACCGTACATCTGCCGGCCGCCCCGCAGGAGCACCACCACCACGTATTGGGGCCGCGAATCAGAGTAGGAAAGAAACCATCCCAGCCTCGCGCCGTCTTCGCTGCAGGTTCCCGTCTTTCCCAGGATTTGCTGGGCGCCGTCACTGGCCTGGCGGGCCGTGCCATAGCTCACCGCAGCGGCCATGCCTGCCCTCACGTCGGGAATCTGCGCCTGCAGATTGGTCAGCTGGCGACGGACCTTCGGCTGGAAGGTCTCCATCTGCTCTCGCGTTCGAGGGTATTGCAGGTAGTAAAGCGTTCCGCCGTTGGCGATGGCTGAAGCGACGGCGGCCCATTGCAGGGGCGTCACTTCAATCCCTTTACCCAGATAGGCCAGATCTCCCACCTCTCCGTCGGTGGGCGCGACGGCTGGAAATTCTCCGGGCAGGTCCCCCGGAATGTCCAGGCCTGCTTTCTGTCCCAAACCGAATTCATGAGCGTAACGGGCCAGCAGCGGGAAGCCAACCATCCTTCCGAGCTTGTAGAAGTATTGGTTGTTCGAATGCGCCAGCGCGTCGGTCAGGTCCATCTTCCGGTGGCGGCTGACGTAAATTTTTGTGCGCGGCGTAATGACACCCTGGTTCAGGGCCGCCAGGGCCACGATGGGTTTGAAAGTGGAGCAGGGGCGGTAAGCCCCGCTGAAGGCCAGCTTCTGGTTGACGACGGTGAGGACCCGGCCGTCGTTCGGATCGACCACTACGATGCTTCCATTCAGGTGGCCCAGCGCCAGGAGCGCGGCCTGGCGCACGGCCGGATCCTCGCCTTCCGTATTGTCACCGAGGGCAGGATCGCCGTCGAAAGAATTGACGTGCCACGGGTTCCAATACCTGCGGACTCGTCGCCGCCGCGTGTGGCGAACCCGATGGCGGGTTCGTGTCCGCCGGGCAACCGCGTGTTGCGGTGCTGCCAGCCCCTGCGGGATCGCTCCCCCAGGAAGAAGGTCGAATCCGAACAGCCCGATCAGAGCAACGGCCAGAACAGCGAGTCTCTTCTTCAAGACAGGTCAGGTCTCCTTCGACGTCTTCCAGGGCGCACAGCAGTCCTTCCCCATGGCAGTCCTGGTGCACCGTCTACAGATTCTATCGACAAATCTTACGGCTTCTGGACCCGAAGCCGTTTGCAGGCGGGATTACTTCTTGCTTTTTGCCGTCCCCATTTCTGCGGGCTCGGCGTCCTCCTTCGATCCTGGCAGATTCAGCGCCTTGCGCAAGTCTACTTCGATCTTCCCATAGATATCCGGATTCTGCAGCAGAAATTGGCGGGCATTTTCCCTACCCTGCCCAATCCGCTCACCAGCAAAGGAATACCACGAACCGCTCTTCTCAATCAAGCTTAATCCTACGGCGAGGTCGATCAGGTCACCTTCTTTCGATATTCCTTCGCCATAAAGGATGTCAAATTCGGCTTCCCGGAAGGGCGGCGCCATCTTGTTTTTCACCACCTTCACACGGGTCCGGTTGCCCACCACCTTGTCAGCGTCCTTGATGGCGGCGATGCGGCGCACGTCGAGCCGCACCGAGGAATAAAACTTCAGGGCGCGGCCGCCGGTGGTGGTTTCAGGGCTGCCGAACATCACCCCGATCTTCTCTCGAATCTGGTTGATAAAGACGAGACAGGTCTTGGATCTTGAAACCAATGCCGTCAGCTTGCGCAGAGCCTGCGACATCAGCCGGGCCTGCAGGCCGGGCATGGAATCGCCCATGTCGCCTTCCAGTTCCGCGCGCGGAACCAGCGCGGCCACAGAATCAATCACCACAATGTCGATGGCGTTTGAGCGCACCAGGGCTTCGGCAATCTCCAGCGCCTGCTCGCCGTAATCGGGTTGCGAAACCAGCAGGTTGTCCACATCCACGCCCAGCCGGTTGGCGTATTTGGCGTCCAGCGCGTGCTCGGCGTCCACAAAGGCGGCCATGCCGCCGCGCTTCTGCGCCTCCGCCACCAGGTGCAGGGCAAGGGTGGTCTTTCCGCTGGCTTCCGGGCCGAAGACTTCCACCACGCGGCCCCGCGGAACTCCTCCCACGCCCAGCGCGGCGTCCAGCGAAAGCGCCCCGGTGGGAATCACATCCACGGGCACCAGGGCTTGTTTTGAACCCAGGCGCATGATGGAACCCTTTCCAAACTGCTTTTCGATCTGAGTCAGGGCCACTTCAATGGCCTTCATTCGCTCTGTTGTTCGTTCTTCTGGCATACCGGAATCCTCCCTTTGTCCCGCTCGCGCCGGTGAAATGTTATTCACTGCGGCTGGCTGTCCCTGTAGCGTCTTATCGTGGGACCTGCGCTGGCTCTGCTTTGGGCTACGCCTTCGCGTAATGATAGAACCCCCTCCCGGATTTACGCCCCAGCCGGCCCGCTTCCACCATTCTTTCCAGCAGCGGGCAGGGCCGGTACTTTGAATCGTGAAATCCCTGGTAAAGCACCTGCATAATGTCCAGGCACACGTCCAGGCCGATCAGGTCGGCCAGCTCCAGCGGCCCCATCGGATGGTTCATGCCCAGCTTCATCACTCCGTCCACCCCTTCCGGCGCGGCCACGCCTTCCATCACGGCATAAACGGCCTCATTGATCATGGGCATCAGCAGCCGGTTTGAAACAAACCCCGGGAGGTCTTTGGCGCGGATGGGCGTCTTGCCCACCGAGGTTGCGATCTGCTCCGCCGCCGCGATGGTCTCTTCCGCGGTCTCCAGCCCCGGAACCACTTCCACCAGCTTCATCACCGGCACGGGATTGAAAAAGTGCAGCCCCACAAACTGCGCCGGGCGCCCGGTCACACCGGCAAGGCGGGTGATGGAAATCGAAGAAGTGTTGCTGGCAAACAGCGTTTCCGGCCGGCAGAGGGCGTCAAGCGCGCGGAACAATTCCGCCTTGACTTCAAACTTCTCGGTAACCGCTTCCATCACGATGTCGGCGGAAGCCAGGTCCGGCAGCTCAGTGGTGGTCTTCAGCCGGCTTTCCGCCTGCTGCCTTTCCCCCACGGTCAGCCGGCCCTTTTCAAGGTCGCGAGAGAGCCCGCGTGAAATCTTTTCCGCCCCGCGCCCCACCAGCTCCTTCGAGGTGTCGTGCAGAACCACCGAATATCCGTTGCGAACCAGTACCTGGGCGATGCCGTGGCCCATGGTCCCGGCGCCCACCACTCCAGCCAGGCGGATGTTCAAGCCTTCCCTCCCGCCGGAGGGTTCGCCGAACCGGCCTGCCCCGTTTCCCTTTCAACCGCCAGCGCCACGGCGTTGCCGCCGCCGAGGCACAGCGCGGCAATTCCACGGCGCGCCTCGCGGCGTTGCATTTCGTAGAGCAAATCCACCAGAATGCGCGTGCCCGAAGCGCCGATGGGATGCCCCAACGCCACCGCGCCGCCGTTCACGTTGGTCTTCTGCGGATCGAGGCCCAGTTGCTCCGTGACGGCCACGGCCTGCACGGCAAAAGCCTCGTTCAGTTCCACCAGGTCAACGTCTTCAATCTTCCAGCCGGTTTTTTCCAGCAGCGATTGCACGGCGCTCACCGGAGCCATCATCACCCAGCGCGGCTCCACGCCGCTCACCGCCTGCGCCACAATCCGCGCCAGGGGCTTTTTGCCCAGCTCCTGCGCGGTTTCAAGCGAGGTCACGAGCGTGGCGGCGGCGCCGTCGTTGGTTCCCGGAGCGTTGCCCGCCGTCACCGTTCCGTCCTTCTTGAAGACCGGTTTCAGCTTCGCCAGTTTTTCGAGCGAGGTATCTTCGCGCGGCGATTCGTCAACGGAAAACTCCCGCGTCTCGCCCTTCTTCACCGGCACGGTGACCGGAACAATCTGGTCTTTCAGCTTGCCGCTTTTGATGGCCGCGATGGCGCGCCGGTGGCTTTCCAGAGCGTACTGGTCCTGGCACTGGCGCGAGACGTGATATTTTTCCGCCACCAGCTCGCCGGTCATGCCCATGTGGAAATCTTCGTAGGCGTCCCAAAGGCCGTCGTGCACCATGGAATCGACCAGGGTCTTGTCGCCCTGGCGCAGGCCCTGGCGGGCTCCGGGCAGTAGATACGGGCAGTTGCTCATGGACTCCATGCCGCCCGCCACCACCACGTCGCTGTTGCCGGTGGCGATGCCCTGCGCGGCCAGCGCCACGGCCTTCAGGCCCGAGCCGCACACCTTGTTGAGGGTCATCGCGGCCACCCGCGGGTCCAGGCCGCCGCCCAGCGCCGCCTGGCGCGCTGGGTTCTGCCCCAGGCCCGCCGAAACCACGTTGCCCATGATCACTTCGTCCACCCGGGACGGTTCGATTTGCGCCCGCCGCACCACTTCCCGCACCACGCAGGCGCCAAGTTCCACCGCGGAAAGGGCGGAAAGAGAACCTTGAAACTTGCCGATCGGAGTGCGGACGGCGGCAATAATCACCGCTTCTCGCATAACTGACTTCCGATTATGTCGCCGCTATGGAATGAAGTCAAGGAAAGGGAGCTTGCACAGTGGAGTGTTTCGGATCAATTGTTCTCCTGTTGGTGTCATGAGCTGCCGATACTGTTACCTGTCATGGCACAGATGGAGTTACAATACTCTGAGATCAATAAACCAATGGCGACATTAGTAACAATACCCGAACGTCCAAAAGCAAGGGGCTACGATCCCATTCCATCCGTATGGGACGGAGAGGATGCTGAACTGCTTGAAAGGATGTTAGAGCTCTACCCTCGCGAGCAGCCTCGGCTGATCTTAGACGCGACGGTGAATGGGGGCCGCTTCTGGCGGGGAAGCGAACGCCCCGTGATTGGTATCGACCTGGAAATCAAGCATAAACCGTCCATTGTGGCTGACAACACAGCCATGCCTTTCAGCGACAGTTTCTTTGACGTGGTGGTTTATGATCCGCCCCACATTCCTAACCAGGGACGCGACAAACAAAAAGATTTTCAAAATCGTTTTGGCTTGGGCGGAAGGTCTCCAAAAGAAAATGGCTATACGTTCTCACACACCTATCCGCCCTTCGTTAAGGAAGCCTACCGCATCTTGAAGGACGAGGGCATCTTATTTTGCAAGATTGCTGATTACGTGCACCACCATCGCTACCAGTGGGCCCATGTGGAGTTGGTTCAGGCGGCAAGTGACGAGGGCTTCCAACCTTGCGACTGCATCGTCAAGATTCGGAAGGGTCCGATCATCGATCCCAAGTGGAAGGTCGCCCACCACAGTCGCCGTCAACATTGCTATTGGCTGGTGTTTCGGAAGTCAAAAAAGTGTGAATAAACCCTAGAGACGCACGTCCCATTCTTCAAGAACAACACAAAATTGAACGCCAAGACCCCTAACTGAGCATTTCCCGTCCGAAGCATCGAAATGAACCCGGAAAATTCTCTGACCTTCCTCCAAAACATCGGCTCCAAGGCTCTGCCTGCCCTTTCGGTGACCGACTGGTTCCAAGCTAGCAGCATCGATTAGTCGAAGTCTCTCAACAGGAATTTCAACAAGCTGGTAATGGACGCTATCGGATTTCCAAACGGCACGAAACATCAGAATGATGTCGTACCTTGAAAGGTGTTCAATTACTCGTTCAATAAGGACACGTGCTTCCCATGGCTCCCGCTCGGTAGTACATAGTTTGGTTATTGTAATCTGGTTGAGTTTTGTGCCCTCGCCGGTCTCAGTTTTGAGTGAAATCCTCGCGTCTTCCACTAACAAATCGTGGCGCGGTTGGTTTCTGCCGCCCGGTTCGATGACTGTTACCGGCTTTCTGATTTTCTTGAATGCCTGTTCAACTAGCGCCTCGAAATAGATTCCCTGCGGCGGAGTTTGCGTGTAGATCGATTGGTGAATACCGATCAGCCCTCGAAGAGTAACGATAAAGTCAGGCGTGAAGATATGGCGGTGGTGGGTCGGCATAGTCGCCGCATTCTATCAGGTCAAACTTAAAGTAAGAAGCAGAAAGCAGCGCTGGCCGAGGTTCTCGTCCAGCTTGAGCCTCATTGGTGGCTACCCGTTGGAATGTCAACGTAACGTTCGCGCGACATTTCGGCGCCGTAGGCGATGCAGGCGAGAATGTCGGCTTCTTCCAGTCCGGGATACTCCTGGAGAATTTCGCTGGCCGGCATTCCACTGGCCAGCAGGTCAAGAATCAGCGACACCCAGAGGCGATGTCCCCGAACGCACGGCTTTCCAAAGCAGACGTTGGGATTGATCGTGATTCTCGAAAGCAGTTCTTCACGCGTCATGGCTTGATGAAACGCATGTTCTGCGTTTCCCTCCGCACAATATAGCACACGCAGGACGGTCGGAATACCAGACCGGCGAACGGGTGATGACTCAGTTAGGTTCCTGTTCTTGTGGCACGGCCATCTTGGCCGTGACCCTTGAAAACATCACGGGCGAGGACGCCCGTGCCACAATTCAAACTGCGTCACGACCGGCGGCACACGCCGAGCTGCTTGGCGATGTGTGCGGCCGATAAACTTTTGGGGAATTAAAGGATTCGCGCGTTTCGGCGTCTGCGATTTTTCTGCGGGAATTCGCTGGTGGGCAAAGCAAAGGCGCGGGGGTTTTGCCGGAACTCCAGCATTGCCACCCGCGCCTCTGCCGCTTCTGTTACCGCCGGTTGTGGCCGGGGTTGCTGGCCGTTTCTGCCCTCTTCCTGTTCTGTTTGGGGAGGGGCTTGCCGTTGTTGTGTGCCGCGGCCTTCATTCCGCTGCGCTTGCGGCGGAGCGGACCGTTCCATCCGCTGATTAGGAGGCGCGGTGTTCCGCGGATTGTTGCGGTTCACCTGCGGCTCGTTCCTCTGCTGTGGCGGAGCGGACCGCTCCATCCGCTGGTTTGAAGGCGGCTGTGTCGGAGCATTCCGTTCCATTCGCTGATTGGAAGGCGCCTGCGTCGGAGCATTGCGCTCCATTCGCTGATTGGAAGGCGCCTGTGTCGGGGCATTGCGTTCCATTCGCTGATTGGAAGGCGCCTGCGTCGGAGCATTGCGTTCCATCCGTTGATTGGAAGGCGCCTGCGTCGGAGCATTGCGTTCCATCCGTTGATTGGAAGGCGCCTGCGTCGGAGCATTGCGCTCCATTCGCTGATTCGGCGTTACCTGCCCCGGAGCATTGCCTTGCTGACGCCGCTCAACCGGTGCGGGTGCCTGCCGCCCGGCTTCACGGCCGCTTCTCACGTCGCGAGGCGGTTCATTGTAAGGAGCACCTGCGCGGGTTGCACGCACAACGCCGCTGCCCCGGAACTCTCCCGGCCTGGGCGTGGCGGCAACTTCCGGACGTCCCTGGTTTTCACGCGCCCGCTGTGCGGGGTTGGAGCGGGCCCACCGTTGCTGCTCCAATTGCCGGCTATTGGCCCCGAAGCGGCGGCCACGTTCCGCCACCAGATCCGCAGACGTCGGACGGGCATCGATGCCGCCCCGGCCGCCGTTATAGCTGATGCGGGAGCCTCTGTTCTCAACCACCCTCTGGCTGTAGACGTTCCTGAAGTTGCCGTTGCCGATGCGGTTCACTTCGCGGTTGTAGTAGAAGCTGTTGCCGCGCCAGTATCCGCCATAGTAACCACGGCCGTAGTAGCCATACCCGTAGTCGATGCCGCCGTAGAAACCGACCGACGTGCCCCAGTAACCCGGGTACCACATGTAGCCGCTGTTATACCAGCCCCAGTAGCCCGGGGTCCACATGGCGCCGATAAAGGGCGCTGGCAACCAGGTGCCCGGCACCCAGAAGTAACCGTAATCCTCGTCCCAGGCCCAGTAGCCCGGCGTCCAGATGTAACCCGGACCCGGACAGTACGGCTGCTCATAAATCGGTATGGCCGGCGGGCCGAAGCCCACAAAAATGCTGACCTGGGCGGACGATTTTGCCGGCGCCACCACCATCGCCAGCGCCAGCAGCAACGAGCCCAGCAGGCACGAAACTATCGACCGGCGTGCCCACCCGCCGCGTCGCTTCAGGATCTCAGGCTCGCGATTGGCCGCTCCTGCTTGCGAGCTTTGATTGGAGATCGTTGTATCTTCCGAGGGCTTGCACCAGGAACCACTGATGTTGATCATTTCTTCTTTCATCGAAGCACCTCCTCTGGCACTTCTGTTACCAAGATATTCTCCCCATCTGTAAGCAATCCAGTTGCCATTCTCCGGCCCGATCAGGGATCTTACCGATTTCCACTATGATAGACGTGCCTGCTGCGGCAAGGGTTCCGTTGGCTTGTAAAGGAAACGTAAAATCTGCCAACAGCACAACGTATCTTATTGACTTAATGTAGCTTAACTTGGATTGGGCAATAAGCTTACAAGGCTCATTTGCAGCGCTGCCGTCCCGGCGGCACTTCTACTCAGGGCCGGCAGGATGCCGGCGCTACGGAAGTCCGTCACTCGATTTTGCGATCCTCATTAGCCCGCTTTGAGATTCTTCCAACATGCGGGCTTCAGCTCGCGGGAAATGCCACAAAAACAGTCGATTCCCGCGCCGGCAGCTTGCATTCCGTCCTGCTGCGGGGTGGTAACTCAGTTTGCCTCCTTTTTTGTGGCACGGCCATCCTGGCCGTGTCTTTTGACAACAGCACGGGCGAGGACGCCCGTGCCACAAATCAAACTGCGTCACTACCGCCTGCGGCACAACCCTTTGCATCCGCTCCTGCCGCGGT
>CAWANC010000031.1:0-155691 GCA_963783155.1 uncultured Acidobacteriota bacterium
CCGACTTCCCCGCCGATGCTCCATGCTCAGCGGGCATTTTTAAAAAAACTCTCCCGGGGGCAGTCGGTATTGACGCTAATAGAAACCGTGGTATGCTTTTCCCCAGCTTTTGCGCCGTCCATATTGAACTTCGTTTTTTGTCATTAGGACACGGGAGGGTGAATTGAGGAAGAAGAAGCACTCGGTTGTTATCGTCGCAGGTATCATTCTGCTTGCTGTTGCTGTGCCGTCTGGCTGGGCAAGAAAGAAGAAACAGCAATCGGTCAGCCCGAACGATCCCACCTACAAGGTCTATCAAATGCTGGACGACTCTTATGGAGGCAAACTGACGGATTATTACCTGCTTGCAGACCTCTACGCAGACCCGCAGAATCCGTCGAACCAGCTCCAACATGTGATTCAAGTGGACTATAACAAGGACCGCTTTTTTGGAAAGTTCCGAATCTACGTGCGGAGCGTGGGCAAAATGACCCCGGCCCAATTGAAGACCTACGACGTCAAGCAGATTTATGACTTTGGGGAATCGGACGAAGCTGAGTTCGAAAAGATCAATGCCGGACCCCTTGGCGATACCGGGGATCTTTTCATGCAGGCGACCAGCAACGGCCCGCTGGCCACTACACCTATTACGGACCAGGCCCGTCAGGAGTACGACATGCTGGTCACCCAGTACCTCCTGCCAGCCCTGCAAAAGAAGTGAATTTTGCACCTGGGGTTTGTTCCAGGCGGAACGACGTAGCCGGGCCAGCTTCACCGGGCCTGTGCCCAGATGTGTTGAAACTCCTCTTCGTATCGCGAGGAGACCCTGGGGCCGCAGATGAAAATGGCGTTCTCAAAGTTGTAGCTGGTGGCGCTTGTGGTCCAGTTATAGCTTCCTGTTTCCACCTGGTTCCCGTCGAAAACGGCAAACTTGTTGTGCATGATTGAACGCCGCCCCCGAAATCCTTCGCTCACTCGAATCGGTACCCCCACAGACCGGAGATAGCCGATCTCTGAATGCCGATCGCGGGACTGTCCCTCGTCGGTGACGATTCGCACTTTGACTCCCCGCTGGCAGGCGGCCCGGACGGCAGCAGTAAGATCGGGTTGCGTAAAGCTATAGACGGCAATGTCCAGGGTGTGCCGGGTGTGATTGATGGCGCTGATGATGCGGTCGGCAATGCGGTCACGGTCGGAGAAATACGGTCCCTGAATGGGTGAGGCTCCCGAAACGGCGACAGGGACGGTGGGGGGGTCCCCAACAGGGCCCCGCTGTCCAGTTCCCGAAAAATAAGCGTAGGCGATGACGCCTGCCAGGAGAATGGCGAAAAGGGTCAAACGGCGAACTCGAAAACTCATGGAAGCCTTCTACTTTCCCCGGTTCGTTCCGGCTGGCGGCGGAGTTCCCCGGGGCGAAAAGCGCAGGTTGCCAATGCCCTCACCGCCGGAAAACGGACCCAGTTAGAGTCTTTCGCCCGATTCAGAAGCCCGTGGCTTGCCGGTTCTCATGGGCCTGTGACCGGCTTTCGCGCATTGCTGAAACCATTGACCAGATGCGCGGATCTTCCATCCCCAGACGCCAGGCGGCAAAACCCCGCAGCTGATACCGTTCCAAAAGCTTCAGTTTTTCATGAAGGCTCCGGGCATTTTCATACCACACGCTCCGGACGGTTCCCCCAGTCCGGTACTCGAACCACGGCGAGCGATGCGTTTCGTCCCATTGAGGGGTGAGTGAAAGGCGGTCGAGCAGAGATCTTGTTTCAGGGTAGGGCATGGTGCGGGCTTCGAGTCTGTGCCCGTTGTTGGTCCACTCGCGGCCATAGAGAGCGATGCCCAGCAGCAATTTGTCGGCGGGAACGCGGCTGATGGCATACTCCAGCGCATTTCTCACCCAGTCGTAGCCCGCGATAGGCCCCGGCGGGCCAAGGCGGCCTGAGTTGTCATAAGTCATCAGGGTCAGAAAGTCCGCCGCGTGTGCCAGCGCCGGATAGTCGTAAGCCGCCGCCCATTGGCCGGGAACGGCGTTCTGAAAGCGGGGAACGACGGCGACGGTCAGCAGACGTCCATCGTCGTGGAGGGCCTTTGCAGTGTCATGAACGAACCGGGTGTAGAGGTTGATATCGTCAGGATCGATGTTTTCGAAATCGAGCTGAAAGCCCAGCAGATTTTCGCCTCGGGCGATTTCCACCAGGTTCCTGATGACGCGTTCCTGCAGAGGACGGTTGTGGAGCAGCGCTGAAGCGATCCGACGATTAAAGTCCTGATTATAAATCAGGGCCATCACCGGCAGCTTCGCCTGCCTGGACGCTTCCAATACGGCCGTGGGAATGCTTCCCTGGATGTTTTCATTCTGGTCCAGCCAAAAGCACTGCGGCGCCAGAATGGTGATGTCAGAAGCATGTTCAAGGACGGAATCGAGCCCGAAAGTGCCTCCGATGGTGTAGTACATGGCAATCGGCCTTGCAGCCGTCACGCGCTCGCGCATAGCCCTCAGGGCAAGGCGTTCGTTGCTTTGCGCTGTTCGATCATCGCGCGGAGGGCCCTCCGGTGCGGTTCGATTGTTCTGGTTTGGACCACGAGGAGCGGTCAGAAGAGTTGCTGGCAGAAGCGCCGCAAGCAGGCAAGCAACAACAACAGGTATACGGTTCAGGTGTCGCGTCAACAAGTCCCTCGTTCTCAGGTTTTTCGAAAAGATTAACCGCAGCACACCCCGTTCGTCAAGGTATGGAATTCGGCACGACTGGCCTGCGGGGTATTATTAGCTTGTCCCAGTGCCACCCGCATCAACGCTGGCGATCCATCCACCGAGGAACGTCACCAGGGTCCCAATCACCACATACCACGTCCATGCGATATTGACGATGCCATATGCTTTGCCTACCACAACCAGGATGAGAACGGTTAGCCCAAGTGCGGCTCCCGTGAGCGCCCCCCGGGAGGTTGCCCGTTTGGTCAGAACACCCAGCAGGAAGATTCCCAGCATGGCTCCGTAGGGAATCGATGCGATGGTCAGCGCCAGCACCAGGACGCTTTCATGCAGATATTGGGAGATGAGCGCAATCAGGATCAGCACCGCTCCCCAGAACAGCGTCAGGCCGCGCGAGACGCGCATATAATGCTTCTGGTCCGCGTCGGGACGGACGAACGGCCGGTAAAAATCCATCACCGAACTGGATGCCAGGGCATTGAATGCCGCACTCAGGTTGGCCATGGCCGCCGCGATGATAGCTGCAGTCAGCAGGCCGGCCAGCCCTGTCGGCAATTGCGTGACCACGAAAGTTGGGTAGATTTTGTCCGGGCGGCTAAAGGGATGGGCGGGCGGATGAAAATGGTAGAAAGCGAACAAGACGACGCCCACCACCAGGAACAGCGTGAATTGGAACAGAATCACCAGTCCGCTGGCCAGCAGCGCACCCTGGCTCTGCCTCTTGTTTTTGGCGGCCAGCAGCCTCTGCACAATCAACTGGTCTGTCCCGTGGCTGGCGCTGGTGAGGAAGGTGCCGCCGATCAGCCCCGACCAGAAAAGGTACGGCTGGTGCCAGTTGAAGTGGAAGTTGAAGACGGTGAACTTGTGGCCCGAAATACTGGCCAGGTGTGCAACTTCCGCCCAGCCGCCCGGGATGGCATGGACAGCCAGCAGCAGTGCGATGACGGTCCCGACAATGTAGATCGAGAGCTGCGTCACGTCGGTCCAGATGACGGCGGTGAGTCCGCCTTCAAAGGTGTAGAACAGCGTGAGAGCGGTGATGATCAGCACGGCGGTCAGGACGCCCGTCCGGAAAATCACCTCGATCACGATGGAAATGGCGAAAACGCGGACCCCTTCCGCCAGCGCGCGGCTGCCCAGGAACAGGCCCGCCGTGAAAACCTTGAGCCCGCGGCCAAACCTCCGCTCAATCAGCTGGTAGGCGGTGTAAAGTTCGCCGGCAAAGTATTTGGGGATGAGGACAAAGCTGACAACGACGCGCGCCACCAGGTATCCAAAGACAAGCTGGAGAAACGCCATGTCTCCGGCGTAGGCGATCCCCGGAGTGCTGATGATGGTGAGGATGCTGGTCTCGGCGGAGACAACGGAAAGAGCGATGGCCCACCAGGGAAGCTGGCGGCCGCCCAGGAAGTAATCGTGCAAGGTCTTCTGGCGCTTGCCGAAACGCGCTCCCAGCAGCGTGACCACCAGCAGATAAACGATTACAACGATCAGGTCGATCCAACTGAATGCCAATCATGCCTCGCTGATGTTGAATTGGCCACTGTCCGCAAGACGCGCCGTTTCAGCTTTGGAACCGGACCCCGGGTAAAGGGCCGGCAGGAAACAGAAATGCTGGGACGCAGCGAGTCTATGGAACTTGCGCTGGGGTGTCAAGAGGGGCGGCCCGGGAATTGCCCTGGCCGCTCGCGCCGCCCGGGGATGTTCCGTTCTGTCCCGGGGGCGGAAGGGGGATGGGCGTCGGAAGCGGTATGGGAGCTGAGGGGTCGTATCTTTCCCAGAAGCTGCGGGCGAAGTCGTCGCCTTCGATGGTTTTCACACGTTGGTAATGTGCCAGCAGGTAGGCCCGCAGCGGAGCGAGATGACTCTGTCCCTGGTGGGCTTCGGGCGGCATGTCGAGATCGGATGACCAGTAAACGTACTTCGCAGGATGTTTTTTGATTCCCTCGATGGTCTCCTGAATCTGCTCAGGCCGGGTGTAGTCTGACGCCGTCACAAAAGGAATGGGCGAGGGATCCCGCAGATCGAGCAGGTAGTTCAGCTCATTGTTTCCGAAGAAATAGTCACCGGGCTTTGTGTTGTCCAGCAGAAACTTGATTTCCTTGTATTGGACCTCGTTGAGCACAGCCACGCGGCCGATGGGAAGATTCACTTCCTGCCGCCATCCAAAAAATCGCCCGTGCCATTCGCCCAGCGCGATGGCAATGACGATCACCCACATGGCTGTGACGCGAATCCGGTGAAGACGCCCAGGAGAGTTCAGGAACCAGACAAACAGGATCACGCCGGGCGCAACCACCGTGCACAGGCGCAGCCAGGTTGGAGACGGCGCAACACCAAGGAACAGCATCGCCCCCATGAGGGCGATCAGCACCAGCCGGTCCCATGGCTCCGACGGGCGATCTTCTTTCTCATCCCAATATCGAACGAAGAACAGAATGTAGATCAGGGGAACCAGCAGATAAATCGAGCCCCACAGGGCAAGCGCTGGCAGCCGGTACCAGGGATGGAAGGCCGGCATATCGGTCATGTAAACGTGGAAGGAATTCCCGGCCTGGGAAGAGTAATATCGAAAATTAAACAGAAACGTATCGTAAAAGAACGTCCTGAAACCGCCACGGAAAATGAAAAAAGCATTGAACACGACGACCACAACGGCAAAGGGGGTCCAGATGTAGCGCTGGGCCGTGCGGAAATTTCCCCAGCTCAGCTGGTGCGTCACCGCTGCCCACAACAGGAACAGTGCCAGGCCCACCATCGCCAGGATTCCGCTGGATTGCGTAAACCACATCGCCACGCCGCAAAGGGCTGCGGCGCTCACCAGGCGCAGGGCGGAAATCTGTTCCACGAGCAGGGCGATTGCAGCCATCACAAACAACGTGCTGAACCAATGGTGGGTGGCGTCAAGCTGACTGCGGAAAGGGATCACCAGAAACAGCAAGGCCGGCAGATAGGCTGCCATGCCGGAAATAACCTTCCTGGAAATGAAAATCATCAGGTAGGTCAGCAACAGCCCCAGCACAAGCAGTGTCACATTCGGGATCCAGGCGCGGCTCCCGAAAATCTTAAACAGGATGAAGTAGAAGACCTCCGTCCCCGGCAGTGTGAGTTCAAAAAAGTCGCGGTAAATCACCTGCCCGTGGTGCATCCGCTGGGCGTTGAAAAGATAGTTAGTGGCGTCTGGGGAAAGAAAGTGGATGGGAGTTCCGGGCAGCAGGAATAGATTCAGGTACAAATACACAAAAGCGCCCAGCAGTATGAGCGTCGTCAACAACCAAGGCCGATTTTTGCTAAAAAAGTCCATAACCAGGTATCGCTTGGACATTGCTCACTATATACCGGCCCGGATGAATTACAGTTTTGTGGCCCGGACGGAACCCTCACATAGACTAGGAGATTCTAATGGACACAGGCGCGTGTGATCAAGTTGGTATATCCATAGTTCGAGCGGATAATTTCAATCCGGTTTCACGGAGCCATATTGCAACAATGGATGTGTGCAGGCAAGGGAAAGTTACGCTGACAACTTCTTCGCCTGTTTGAACCTGGCGAGAGGCGCTATTGGGACAAGGCTTTGAAAATGGATTCCGGGGATGCTTCCGGACCAACCTTCGGCCCTTTTCGGACAAAGCGATACAGGCGACCTCGGGTTTGCTTCAGGAGCCTCAACAGGCTCACCAATCCCACGAAGGCCCCGATGTAACAGAGCCTCTCCACCCAGTCTCCGCCCAGTGTGTCGATTGCCTGCTTCAGCAAAAGTCTCCCTTCAGAAGTTGTACATGTGGGCAGGAAGCGTATCGACCTTGACCTGATCATGCCACGCACCAGGGCTTCGACTTGTGGGTCCCGCCGTGCTTCCTTTAACGTCTGCGAATAGATTTTCAGCCACGACCGGAATGAGTTGCTGGCCTTGTTGGTCAGGTTGTCGGCGTGACGCCGGTAAAGATAAAGCCTCCGTTTCATGCAAAGGCAAAAGGTTCCTGCCAGCAATGCGCGGAACGCCCAGTCGATGTCCTCGGAGAACCATCCAAACGACCCCACGTCAAAAGGTCCGATTCGGTCATAAAGGTCCTTCGAAAACACCATTCCGGAAGGTGAAAGCAGCTGGATAATCTTAAACAGCTCCCGCGGCGAATGCACCGGCCCGCACAGGGGTGGAAGACCCGGGTTCAAGTTTGCTTCTGTAATGATTCCGTTTTCGATTCGGAAGGTGATTCCCTCGCACAAAGCCAGGTCTGCACGGGGGTGGGCGCTGAGCGCCTCCTGCATGGCGCTCAGATAATGCGGCGACCACAAATCGTCTGCGTCAAGAAACGCAATGTGAGTGCCCCGGGCAGCGCGTACTCCCGCGTTCCTCGTGTCGGCGGGGCCATGTATGAGGCTTTCGAACGTAGTGAAAATCCTGAAACAGCGGTCGAAACTTCTCCGCGACCTCTTCGGTGTTGTCTGTCGACCCGTCGTCAACAATCAGAAGCTCGAAGTCCTGCAGCGTCTGTGCGGCAATCGTCCGCAACGCGTCGGGCAACAGGTGCGCGTAGTTGTAAGTACAGATGACGACTGAAAATCTCATTTTGATGGTGCTCTCAACATCCTGCTCGCTCAAGCTATGCGGCAGCCTGCCCGGCGGCCTTCCCTGCCGGCGGGGGCATCGTGACGTTTCACAAGCTCTGAAAGATTATTTCAGGCGGCGCCGTCAGATCAATACACTGTGCGGTACCGTGCCGTTTTCTCAGCAACTGCTTTCCCCACTTTAACGGCCTCAGCGCATAACTCGATCCCAGGTAGGTCGAAAGATAGGCACCGCGAAGCATGAAGTCGCCTCCGAGGGCTTCGATGCTCCGGGCCAGCAGCGACCTGCCTTCCGCCGGTGAGCAAATTCCCAGAAGCCGCAGAACGTAGTCCCGGGCGAAGCTTCTGGCCCGGTGTTCGCATTCCGGACCCAGCCGGCTGTTCCGCAGCCGCTCTTCGTAGATCGTGAGCCATGTTTCGAGAAAGGCGATGGGGTCACGGGTCAGGTTGCTGCCGTGAAAGCGATGCAGAAACAATTTCTGATCGATTCTCTGGCAATCAGCGCCGGCCATCGCAGCGCGAATCACCCAGTCGACATCGTCGCCATGCGAAAAGCGGGTGTCAAACGCGCCAATCCTATCGTAGAGAGATTTCAGGAACACCATACCGGAAGGCAGGAAATTGTCGCACAACGAAAACAGGCTCTCAACGGAGTTGATGGGCCCTTCGAGCGGAGCCAGTCCGGGCGGAAATACCGGGCGAAGGACTCGCCCGTCGCCCAGAATGCGGACGCCGTCACAGAACACGGCCTCCGTTTGCGGAGTGGATTGAAACTTTTGGCGAACCGCTTCCAGGTAGCGCGGCGACCACACATCATCGGCGTCCAGAATCGCGACGTGCGTTCCTCGCGCCCTCTGCACGCCATGGTTCCTGGCGTCGGCGGTTCCTCCGTTCGGTTTTTTCAGATAATGGCAGTTCTGAAACCGCGGGTGAAACTGCTCCACGATTTCCTCTGTGTTGTCTGTGGACCCGTCATCGACAATCAGAAGCTCAAAGTCGTTCACCGTTTGCGCGGCGAGCGCCCGCAAAGCATCGGAAAGCAGGTGGGCGTAATTGTACGTTGTGACAACCACCGTAAATTTCACGCTGGCGCCTGACGAATCCGCCTTGGTGTTCTGCTCTCCAGACGTGCTCATCGTTCACCCACGGTGCCGGCGGAGCTACGGGACGCTTCGGGTTCACCCTTTCTCCCGCCATTCCCCCGCCACTTGTGGACCGGCCCCCTGTAGAGCCCTTTCCCCATCAGGAAAGCCTTGGCCATCTGGCGCAAATCTCTGCCGGTGGCCATTTTGAAGGCCAACTCCGGCAGCGTATCAACCTCGGCCAGATTGGTTCGCTTCAGGGAGAGTGGGTCTTCCGACCCATTCAGGCCTTCCTCCGCGGTAAATGCCACCTTGTACCCGGCGCGCGCCACCGCGCTGCGCACCCGCATATCGGCCATTCCCCAGGGATAGGCGAAGCATGGCACGTCGGCGCCGAGCAGGTCTTCGAGCTTATGCTTCGAGTCCCGCACCTCGCGCTCGAGATCGCTGTCCGATACGTCGGTGAGCCGGGCGTGCGTCAGCGTATGCGAGCCGAAATGGACCCCGTGGCGATGCAGTTCGCGAATCTGTTCGAGCGTGAGCAGGGGCTTTGACTTGAACCCTCCCGCATCGTCCCATTCGTTGGTTTTTCCAATGCGGTCAACCACAACAAAAACCGTTGCCTTAAAACCCAGCCGGTCAAGGACGGGGAAGGCGTTGATCATAAAGTCTTCGTAGGCGTCATCGAAGGTCAGGATCACTCGCCGACCCGTCGTGTGACTGTCCCATTCGGTGGGCAAAGCGGACGCGTAACCCAGCCTTTTGAGCCATTCCATGAATCGCCTGAAGCGTTCGGGCGATATCGCGAGCGACATCAGCTTCAGATCCTCTGGAGCGGAAACGCCGTGCAGCATCAGGATGGGTGTTCGCGAAGGGTACAGGTCGCGCACCGATCTCGATGGTTTCTCCTGCGGCCCCAATGCCTTTCCAGTACTCGGCGGCGGTTGCCCGGTACCAGAGGCGAAAGCATTGCCTCGATCCGGTCAGGTCGGTTGCTTTCCTGGCTACGGAGGCTGCCAATTGAAAAATCCGGGGAGCATGCCAGGCGGTGCGGTGTGCCAGCTTCCTTGCTGAACTTCCGCAATGCATCTGGGCCAGCAGTTGAAGCCGCGCGTTCCATTGCTTCTTTTCGCGCCGTCGGTAGACGTCGAGTCGGCCCGCACAGCGCAGGATGTCGTAGTGTTGGGCGACAGCGTCTTTCGTGTCGTGATGATACACGACGGCGTCAGGCTCGAATTTGAACACAGCGCCGCAGTTGTACAGGCGGGCGCCGAAGTCGGTATCTTCGTCCAGGGAACTCAATTTCTCATCGAATCCGCCAAGTGCCAGAAAGGTCTTGCGCGGAATCGAGGTGTTCAGTCCAAAGGCCGCCACTTTGCCGAACTCGAGTGACTGGTTTCTGAGGCAGCTTTCAAAATGGGCAAGCCCGGGGCTTCGGGTTTCGCGCAGATACTGCTCGGTCCGCGAGCGTGGAGGGTTCGCATGGTGGTCGACCACTTTTCCCAGAACGCCCATCTCCAGCGGCCCGGGGTTTCCGCGGCGATGCTTCAGATGGTGATGGACCCATTCAGGAACGGGCCGGGTGTCGTCGTCCAGGAAGATCAGGATGTCCGATTCTGCCGCGGCTGCGCCGGCGTTGCGGGCTGATGCCTGGCCTTTGTGTTCCGGCACAAAGAGCCAGCGCAAAGGGAACGCCGCCTTACAGGCTTCCGCCAGAGAACGGGTTTCCGCATCCTCGCCGTCCACCACCACGATGACCTCAAAGTCCTTTTCGGTTTGCCGGTCCAGGGATTCCAGCGTCGCGCGCAACACGGCGGAGCGCTGCCTTGTCGGGATGATCACACTGCATTTCACGGGTTGCGGAGCACTGTCCATGGAAGTACAATTCGCGCCGGTCTTTCCTGTTTGCCGGGTGACATGCCTTTCGGCAGGATTCAAAATACCATCATCCTGCCCTGGTGCATCAATTTCCGGCGCAGTCGTAGACGAATTTGAACCCGTCCACTCCCGCGCCGGGCGCCACTCCAGCCCGCCGGTCCTCTTTCTTGCAGCCCGCCGTCTGGAGTGTCACATAGATGGAGCCGGGAATCAGGCTGATGGCAGTAAACCCGTCCTCGGCTGTTTGCGCCTTCAGGTTTTCCACCAGGCCCTCGGAGGAGTACAAAATCGCAAGTTTGGCATTAGCAAGCGGGTGCCCCTGGCTATCGACAATGTTGAAGAGCACGGGCTTGTGCAGCACGCGATCGGCTTTATTGATTTCAACCGGCACCATCATGATTTCAGCCGTCGCGGGCGAGCCCGCCTCGGTTACGTCGACGTGCCGGAACACCGACGTGTCGTGGTCTGCGCCGGGCTGGCTCACCGTCAGCCAGTAACGGCCCAGGGGCAGGCGTGCGAAGGCAAACCGGCCGTCGTCGTCCGTCAAAAGCTGATCGAGTGCGTTTTCGTTGTCGTCGCTCAAAGTCACCAGCGCCTGGCCGTAGGGGCGTCCGATGGAGTCGAGCACCGTTCCTGCAATCGAGCCCTGATCTGCCGGCGGCCGCAGCTCCAGAGTAACGGTGTTGCTGGTGGCCTGGCCATGCCAGAGGTGGGCGTTAATGTTGCGGGCCAGCGCTTCCGCGTTGGAATAATCCGCGGAGTAGGTTACGGAAAACCTGTAAGCTCCCCAGGCCGGCTGCTCGCTTGTAGCGGACTTTGTTTGTGCGGGCTCAACGTGGATGCTGACTTTTTCCTGGTAATCTTCTCCCGGTGCCAGGCGCACCAGACGGGGGTACGGCAAGGCGTCAGGCGCCATGGCGAACCCGCTGCCCGCTGCGTCTTTTGCGTCGCTGCTCCCAGCGTTTTGCGGCACTATCCGGACTTTGATCTGCGATCCTCCGTAGGTCTCTCCGCGGCGCGCCCCGCCTGGCCCCGGCACCATCAAACCAAGTCGGTCGCCCGGCATTTCGCTCCGCACGGGTCGGTAGAGCCACAGTGTTTGCCGGCCGGAGTTGTGGAAGTGCAACGTCGCGCGCACGGGGTTGGGCGCAACAATGCTCTGTCGCTCCACCGATATCAGCAGCTTCAGGTCCTCGGCGCGGCCTGGAACCGCGCACAACGGCGTGAGAAGCAGGACAGCCGCCAGGGCACAAAATCGATTCACAGGTTGTATTCTACTCGAATTCAATTTCCCTCAAAACGCGTTATAACACGCGAAGGATGAGGCATTTCAGGTAGTGAGTTTCAGGCACAGTCAGCAGGATGGGATGGTCGCGTCCCTGGGTGCGGCGTTCGACTACGGTGACGGTCCGGTGGGCATCCACGGCCGCGCTGGCGATAGCCTCCAGAAAGTCCGCCTCCGTCACGTGATAGGAACAGCTACTGGTGATGAGGTAGCCGCCGGGGTTCAGAATTTTCAGGCCGCGAAGGTTGAGCTCCTTGTAACCGCGCAGGGCGGAATCGAGATTGGATCGCTGCCGCGCAAAGGCCGGAGGATCCAGCACCACCACGTCAAACCGCTCGCCCGCCTGGTCTGCGTCTTTCAGGAAATCAAAACAGTTGGCTTCCTTCCACTCAATGTTGGAAACGCCGTTCAATTCCGCGTTGTGCCGGGCCAGTCGGAGAGCGTCCTGCGAAGAATCGATGGCCAGGACGGACTCGCACCGGCGGCTGATGTTCACCGCAAAACCGCCGGCGTAGGTGAAGCAATCAAGCGCCCGGCCGAATGCATAGTTTTGCGCCGCCCGCTGGTTTTCCCGCTGGTCAAGAAAGCCGCCCGTCTTCTGGCCTTCCAGCAGGTTAAAGGCAAACCGGAGCCCGTTCATCGTGACTATTACTTCTTCAGGAACCTCGCCGGCAAGAACTCCCTTTGTTGGTTCCAGCGCCTCCAGCGCGCGGACGGAAACATCATTCCGCTCCACGATGCCGCGCGGCGAAAACTGTTCCTGCAGCACGTCTGTTATGATGGGTTTCAGTTTTTCCATTCCCTGGCTGAGGGTCTGCACGACCAGGTATTCCCCGTAGCGATCAATCACAAGGGAGGGCAGCAGGTCGCCTTCAGAGGCCACCAGGCGAAAGGCGTCTGAGTCTTGCACAACCTGCCGGCGATAATCCGCTGCCGCCTGGATTCGCCCGGCCAGAAACGCGCGGTCAATGGTGCGTTTATCCCGGGTGAGGAAGCGCAGGGCGATTTGCGATTTGTTACTGTAAAGCGCCTGTCCGAGAAACCGCTTTCTCCGGTCCTGGACGGTGACGATGCTGCCCGGTGCGATATTTTCAGCGGCGGAGACGTCGCTGCGATAAATCCACGGATGGCCGGCGAAGACTCGCTCAACTCCTCGCGGGGAAATAGTGACGGTAGCTTGCGGCATGAACTGACTTTAGCACACCGCGTCGAACAGTGCTGCCACAGCGGATTCGCGTGCGTCGCCGAAAAACCGACACGGCATTTGGCGTAAAATGGTTTCAGCATGCTGCTTGAAGAATTTGATTACGAACTGCCGAAAGAACTGATTGCCCAGCGGCCTTTGAAGGAGCGCGATGCTTCGCGCATGATGCTGCTGGACCGCGCCGCGCAGTCCTTCACGGATTGCCAGTTCCGCGCGCTTCCGGAAATCCTTGCGCCGGGCGACCTCCTGGTGGTGAACAACACCCGGGTGTTTCCCGCCCGGTTGCTGGGCAGGCGGCGCGGCACACAGGCGCAGGCCATCGGCAAGGGCAATCCCGCCGCGCGCGAATACCTCACCGCCGAGGTTGAACTGCTGCTCACGCGGAATGAATCGGGCGACGTGTGGCAGGGACTGGTCCATCCGGGGCGCAAGATTCGCACGGGCGAGGTTCTGGTTTTCGGCGGCGGCGAGCTTGAGGCAGAAGTCCTGGGCCGGGGAGAATACGGCGTGCGCAGGGTGCTGCTGCGGGCGCGCGAGGGCAGCGTGGCAAGCTCGATTGACCGCCTGGGGCACGTTCCGCTGCCGCCCTATGTGGGCCGGCCCGACGAAGCCGCCGACCGCGAAACCTACCAGACGGTTTACGCCAGGGTGCGCGGCGCCGTTGCCGCTCCCACGGCGGGCTTTCACTTTACCGAGCGTGTTTTTGACGCGTTGCGGGAACGGAAAATCGAGACCTGTGAAATCACGCTGCACGTGGGGCCGGGAACCTTCCGCCCGGTGCAGACCGAGCGCGTGGAAGACCACAAAATGGAGTCGGAGCAATTTGAGATTTCGGAGGCTGCTGCTGCCGGTCATCAACAAGGCCCTTGTGGAGGGACGCAGGGTGATCGCGGTGGGCACCACCAGCGTTCGCACCCTGGAATCGGTGGCGCTGCAGAACGAGGGGAAAATTGTACCCTGCCGTGGAGAGACCGATCTGTTCATCGTGCAGGGCTTTCGGTTCCAGGTGGTTCGCGGGTTACTGACCAACTTCCATCTGCCGAAATCGACCCTGCTGATGCTGGTCTCGGCGTTTGCCGGCCGCGAGCTGATCAGCCGAGCCTATCAGCACGCTATCGAAGAGCGCTACCGCTTCTACAGTTATGGTGACTGCATGCTGATTCTCTAGCGTTGCGCCCCGCGTAATTGTTTGCCCTACGCGGTCATTCCGAGGGCCGGTGCTCTTCCGGCCCGAGGAATCTGCTTCTGCGCAAGAGCGAAAGCAGATTCCTCGCTGCGCTCGGAATGACGGGCGCTACGCCGCGTTCTAGAAAGTTACGAGGGATGCAACACTAACAAAATGTCTTCCGAAACGAGCTCTGGGTCTTGATGATTTTATAACCCAGCTTCTGATAAAAGGCGTGCGCGTCTTGGCGCACGACGTTTGAGCGCACGTAGACAGACTTCAATCCTCGCGCTTTGGCCCAGCCCTCGGCGCGTTCCACCAGGACCTTGCCCGCTCCCTGACCGCGGAAATTCTCATCAATCACCAGTCCGCCGATTTCGATTTCCCGGTCGCTTTCCAGCAGCCGTTTGACAAAGACGTGAATCCAGCCGGCGATGATCCCACTTTCGTTTTCCCCCACCCAGACGGCATGTTCGGGGTCCGCGAGCAGGTTGCGAAGGCGGCGCCGCATGTCGCCGGCGGAGCAGGGATAGCCCAACTGCCCGGAAAGTTCGGCCAGGCGGCCGGCATCCTCCATCTGCGCAGCCCGAATATTCACCTTGCGAGGCTTTCCCTTTGCGGTTCGCATTTTCCTCCTTCGGCCCGCGGGCCCCGCTGAAAAAATTCTACTGATGGACCCGCACGCGATAATTCAGAACGGACTGGCCGTCCGCAGCCACCGGAACCCGAAACCTGATGGAGAAGGCCGAGGTCTTTTCATACTTGTAATTGGATTGCAGCACGCTCCAGGTTCCGGTGATGGGTTCGTTGACGTCAACGGTGACGGCCTCTTTCTTGTGGTTGCGAATCGTGACCTGGAAGGCCGTTTCATAGACATTGTTGCCGAGACGCTGGAAGTCCGTCTGTTTTCTTTCCGCAGTGACGTCAAAGGCGTTTCCGATGTAGAGATTCAGTTCTTCATCTTTGGGCGTGTGTCGGATGCGGTCTTCGCCCACAAATTGCATCCGGCCTTTGGAGTCCGCCTGGTAAACGCGGACCACGCCTTCCGGCAATGGCACTCCCAGCGAGTTCTCCTCAGAGTTCTTGAATTTCAGGTGCGCCTGGACGGGTTCCTTGGTGGGCTGCCCGCCCTGGTAGGGGCTGTAGAAATAGGATTGCTGGCCATTGATCTCGTAACCCTTTTGCACCTTGATGCCGTTTGTCCGAACAAAGGCAATCTGTTTGCTGCTGTTGTCGGGCAGGGTGACGGGGCGCTGGATGGTGTAGAGGTGATATTCGGAAAGTCCCTCTTCAGAAACTCCCGGCGCGGCAGCCTTCGCTTCCATCCTCATCATGCCGCCTGCCATGGGCATGATGTTCTGCGCGGCCTGGTGTAGCTGCCCGGCGACGAGTTGCAGCTGTGTGTTGCGGAAATCGATGCCGCTGCTGTTTTTCACCGTTATCCACGAACTCAGGTCCGCCACCATCGCTTCAGAAGGCAGGGTGAGGACGTAATCCGCATTCCAGTCAACGGATTTGGTGATGTAATCGGCCTCCAGTTTCTGCTCAGCCGCGTCGCGATTGTTGAGCAGCCACACCAGCGTCGGCTTGCTGTAAAGGTTGGGCGGCAGGGAGGGGAAGACGTAATGGTCGGCGGGCATGCCGGTGACCATCTCGTTGCCTACTTTCCAGATGAGGCCATTGTTGTCTGAAAGCAGCGTGGCATTCATCGAGACTTCTTTTGTGGAATTGTTTTCCGTCATGCTGGCGAACCAGCGTGACCTGTTTTCCCACATAAAACTGTAAAAGCTTTTGCGGGCTCAGCAGATCGTAGCGGTAATCCTGCTCCAGCACCGTCAACTGTTTGGGTGCAGTGAGAGAAACGATTCGGACCGTCTCCGGCTCAATTTGGGAGGCCACGTCGGCAAAGTTCAGTTCCAGGTTGCCGGCCGGAAGCCGCACGCTGCGAACGTCCCGGACCAGCGCCACGTTGGAGTTGTAAACGGTGAGATTGAGCGATTGCTGGTCGGCCTCGGTGGAACTTGTTACGGTCTGGGCCATGCCCAGGCTTGCTCCAGCCAGGACCGCCGCCAGCAGCGCAACAAGCACGTTCACCCGCAGTCGTAGAACTAACATCAATCACCTCCCGATTATTGGCGTTTTGCCTTGAGCTGACCAAAATTTCACGCAGTCACCTCGCTTCAAACAAAAGAGTACACTGGGAAGGCCGTGGAAGCGATATGATTTGGGATCAGCCAGGGGAAAAGGAATTGTCATCCATTACATGAGGATTGCATTTGCAACCCGCAGAGGGCGCTATGAAAAACTTAACCCGGATTGCTCTAATATGCGGCCTGACCTTCCTTCCAAACCTTTCCGCGCAAGGGCCGCCGCTCAAGCTGGCGGGAACCATTTCCATGCCGGGCGTCGCGGGCCGCATCGACCATCTCAGTGTTGACGTGAAGGGCCGCCGGCTGTTTGTTTCAGCCTTGGGCAACAATACGGTGGAAGTTCTCGACCTTGCCTCCGGCAAAGACATCCAAAGCATCGCCAACATGCACGAACCCCAGGGCGTGTTTTACGTGCCGGAGTCGAACAAAATTTTTGTTGCCAACGGTGACGACGGCGTGGTCCGGGTTCTGGACGGCAGCAGTTACAAACAGCTTTCAACCGTCCAACTTTCCTCCGACGCCGACGACATTCGTTATGACGCGGCCAAAAAGCTGATCTTTGTCGGTTACGGGAGCGGCGGAGGCGGAATCGGTGTCCTCGACGCCATGACGGGCAGTGAACTGGGGACCATCAAGTTGCGCGGCCATGCCGAAGCGTTTGAGGTGGAAAACGGCGGAGCCAGAATCTACGTGAATGTTCCCGAGGCAAGGGAAATTGCCGTGGCGGACTGGGACCGGAGGTCCGTCGTCGAGCGATGGCCCATGGGAAAGTATGGCGACAATTTCCCCATGGCGTTTGACCGCGCACAGCCACCGGCTCTTTGTGGTTTGCCGCAGGCCCGCCGAACTCCTGGCGCTCGATTCGCGTTCGGGCAAGGTGGTGGCGCACCTGGCGGTGGCGGGCGATGCCGACGACGTTTACTACGATCGAAGCGCGGCGGCGGATATACGTTTCCGGCGGGCAGGGCGCCATCAGCGTGGTGGACCAGGTGGACGCCGACCATTACCGGCTGAGAACATCGGTTCCCACGGCGCCCGGGGCGCGAACTTCGCTTTTTGTTCCGCAGCTCGACCGTTTCTATCTGGCCGTGCCGCGGCGTGGCAACAGGACCGCCGAAGTGCGCGTTTACGCGGTGAATCATTAAGGCGCCAGGGTAGTTTTCCTGACTGTGGATGTTTTATCATAGGGGTATCAACATCCGGCCGGAACTGTAGCAGGGTAAAGCATCTCCAAACTGTGATGCGAGGAGGAAAAATGAAAGGACATATCTCAGCCAGGGTACTCGTGGGACTGCTGGCAACTCTCCTGATCGGGGTTGCCGGTTTTGCGCAACAGAACAACCAGACCAAGACGATTAAAGGGGAGGTCGTTGACCTCTGGTGCTACATGGACCACAGTGCGCATGGGGAGAAGCATAAAGCCTGCGCCGTTGCCTGTGCCAAGATGGGAAATCCCATCGGCATTGTGGACGCCGACGGGAACGCTTATATGGCGGTTGGATCGGAGTTGCACCAGTCGGACCGCGAAAAGCTGATTGACAAAATGGCCCAGCAGGTGACCGTGACCGGCAAGGTGGTCAGCCGGGGCGGGCTGAACATGCTGTACGTCCAATCCATCAGTTGAACGCCAGGGAAATCAGGGGCAGTCCGGGAAATCCTCGCTGCCCCCATCCTCCCGGTCACTCAAATTGCCTGGCGATTGCTGCTAAATCCACTTCCTCAAATCCCTGGAAGGCCCAATCGGCGTGTGCCAGGTTTTCCGTCGCGCGGCTGTGGGCCAGGCCCATGCACCGGATCCCGGCGGCGTGGGCGGCGTCAATACCTCCGGGGGCGTCTTCAATGGCCAGGCACTCGGAGGGCAGCAGGGGACTTGCCTGGAACTCGGGGAGGGCTTTCATGCCTGCCAGAGCTTTCAGGTAGACCTCCGGGTCGGGCTTTGACCGCTCGCAGTCGTCGGCGCTGGCGATAATCCGGAAATGGTCCCGCAGCCCGAGCTTTCCGAGCAAATGCTCGATTTCGCTGCGGGCGCTGCCGCTGGCAATGGCCAGGGGCCAGGCCTTGGCGGCCTGGCGGACGAAATCTACGGCGCCCGGCAGCGTGGGCAGACCGTTCTCAATGATGGTGCCGTACGCCTGGGACTTCCAGTTGATCAGTTCATCGACCCGCCCGTGGTCTACAGCGCGGCCGTGGCTGGTGAAAAAGTGTTCAACGATGCCCCGGTCGTCGAGAGCCAGGTAGTCCCGGTAGTATTCTTCCTCGGAAACGGTCCAGCCTTCTTTGGCGGCCATCTCCTGGGTGAGCTTCATGATGATGGGCTCGGAATCGACGATGATGCCGTCAAAATCAAAGATAATCGTGCGCAGCAATTCAGGTTCTCCGGAGTTCATAAAGTTGGAACGGCGTCCGCCTTGGCCGTTCCGGGTCAACAAACGATACATCAGGGGCGGGTATGATACACTTTTCAGGTGTGTGCCGCAAGGGTCACACTGCTGCTCGTAACCTCAGGGTTGGGTGTGAGAAAGAGCGTATCGGGACTGTTTCCTGGTGCATCCAACCGAAAGACAGCTGAACTGAAGAGAATTTGAGCCACCATGACTCATAATCTGAGTATTCCGGTTGCGTTTTTAGCCGGCCTGGTTTCGTTTCTGTCCCCGTGCGTTCTCCCGCTGATTCCGGGCTATATCTCCATGCTGTCCGGGCTTTCGATGGAAGAACTGCGGGGAGAGGCCACTGAAAAGGTAACCGCGCTGATCCTTCGCAACTCAGTCGCGTTCGTCGTTGGCTTCTCGGTGGTCTTTATCATCCTGGGGGCCTCTGCCACGGCCGTGGGCAGTTTTTTGCGTACTCGCCGCAGCCTCTTCGACATTGTGGCAGGCGTCATCATCATCATTTTCGGCCTGCACCTCACGGGATTAGTGAAGATTCCGTTCCTTTACCGTGAAGCTCGAATGAACGCTCTGACGCCCAGGCGGGGCCTTGCAGGGTCCTTTGTTCTGGGATTTGCTTTCGCCTTTGGATGGACTCCCTGCATCGGTCCCATCCTCACCGGGATTCTCGCGATGGCTGCCATCAAGGACACCGTGTTCCAGGGGATGTTTCTGCTTGCGGTTTATTCAGCGGGGTTGGCCATCCCTTTTCTTCTGACCGCTTTGGGAGTAGGAAAGTTCATCAAATTTTACGGCCGCTTTCGAAAACATATGCAGGTGGTGGAAGTGGCTTCAGGCGTGCTGCTGATCTTCATCGGAGTGCTGATGGCAACACACAAATTGGCCATGCTCTCGGGCTATCTTTCTTTTCTTAATCGGTTTACCCTGTAAGGGTGGACGGCAACTGGGGCCTTTGGGCTTTGTCATCCATGATTGCCCATAACAAAAACCACGATGTGCCGCTCAACGCCGCAGGAATAGTGCCAGGGTAGGGAAATAGCTTGCATCCGATTCTTTTCAAGATAGGTTCTTATCAATTACCAACTTATGGTGTGCTGCTGGCCACCGCGCTGCTCGTGGCCCTTTACACCGTGGTGCGGTTGGGACGGCGCGAGGGGCTGGACACGGGCCGCCTGATTGACTTCAGCACGTGGATTATCGTCACGGCGCTTCTGGGCGCAAAAATATTGCTGATCCTGACGGAGTGGAGCTTCTACACCCAGCATCCGGGCCAGATATTTTCGCTGGCGACGCTGGAGGCCGGCGGGGTCTTTTATGGCGGATTTATTGCCGCAACAGTTTTCGCCGCCTGGTACATCCGGACTTACAAGCTGCCGTTCTGGAAGGTCTTCGACGTTTACGCTCCGGCCATCGCGCTGGGCCAGAGCATCGGCCGGCTGGGATGCTTTTCAGCCGGATGCGACTACGGCGTCCCGAGCAACTCGTTCCTGGCCGTCACTTTTTCCAGTGATTTCAGCCATCAAATGACCGGAGTGCCCCTGGGTATCCCGCTGTTTCCCTGGCAGATTGTGGCTTCCATTACTCTGCTCTGTATTTTTGGGATTCTGATCTGGAGATTCAAACACAAATCGCGCGACGGGGAAATTTTTCTGCTATATATCGTACTCTATGCCGTGGCACGGTTTTCGCTGGAGTTTCTGCGTGGCGACCCTGACCGCGGGTTTGTGTTTAACCACTTGCTTTCCACCTCGCAATTTATTGCGCTTCTGGTGCTGTGTTTTGCCTCAGTGTTAGCGTACCGGTGGTACGGCCGCGGCGGAAAGGCGGAAGCGGTGGCGGGGAATGTGAAGGCAAAGGCTCATTAGCATTCCCGGCAACAAGGTGTTGCCGGTCCGAAGCAGGTTCAGGGCGGAAAGGGCGCGAGCTCGGACCCTGCGAAGCGTTTTGGAGGAAGGGAGATCGTTGTGAAGAAGGGCAAAGTTCTTGTTGGCGTCGTTCTTGGAATCGTGGTTGTAGTGGGTCTGTTCTTTGTGAACAAATACTGGATTACGCCCGCAACCACGAAAGCCGCAAAGGCCAGCGGAGAATTTCCGCAGGCACCTGGGTTTCAACTGACTTCGCTTTCGGGGGAAAACCTCGACCTGCAGGCGTACCAAGGCAAGGTGGTTGTGCTGGATTTCTGGGCCACCTGGTGCGGCCCCTGCCGGATTGAGATTCCCGGTTTCGTGCAACTCCAGAACAAGTACGGGAGCCAGGGGTTGGTAGTGATCGGGGTTTCAATGGACGACGGTCCGTCGCCCGTTCGGAAGTTCTACAGTGACTTTCACATGAATTACCCGGTCGCCATGGGATCGGATAAGCTCGGCATGCTCTATGGCGGAATCTTCGGCTTGCCCACAACGTTTCTGATCGGGCGCGACGGGAGAATTTACGCCAAGCACGAGGGCTTGACGGACCTATCCGTGTTCGAGACAGAAATCAAAGAGTTGCTGGCTGTGCCCCCGGGTCGAAAAGTCGCTGATTTTAAAACGGCAGGGTATACGGCTTCAAAGGCAATCGAGACCAGTACACCGGAGGAGGTGAATTCGGTGGTTCCCGGGGTCGACGTTTCAAAGCTGAGCCCCGCTGAAGTGAAGGAATTCGAGCAGATTTTGGCGCAGCAGAAGTGCAGCTGTGGCTGCGGCTTTACCGTGCTGAAATGCCGGCAGGTCGATTCTTCCTGCCAGGTGAGTTTGCAGACAGCGAGAGACGCTTATCAGAAGTTCCTGAAATCGCACCACGGCTAGTTTTGAGAGTGGCACCGCTCCGCCATTTGAGTGGCGGTCCGGAAGCCGGGCGCGGGTTTTCTGCAGGATGTCATACAGGGGAAATTTAGAGATGCGATGGGTTGCAGCCTCATTATTGGTTTTGCTTACGGCTGGCGCGGCTTGTGCCGGCGGCCCGCCAGCGGTTGTCTCTGCAAAGACGGTTCTTGCCACCGACGCAGTCCACCCGGGCCAGACGGCAAAGCTCGCAGTCCTCGCCCGGATTGAACCCGGTTACCACATCAACGCCCACAAACCTTCGCTCGACTATCTGATTCCTACCCGCGTGACGTTTGACTCCAACCCGGTCTTGAAGGTGGAGAAAGTCGTGTATCCTCGCGGCAAATCAGTGAAGTTCGATTTCCTGGATTCACCGATTTTGGTTTATGAGGGCGAAATCCGCGTGGGGTCGATGCTGAAGGTGAGTGCGTCGGCCAGGCCGGGAGCCTACTCGCTGCGGGGGAAATTCATGTACCAGGCCTGTAATGACCATGCCTGCCTGCCTCCTGTGAGCGTTCCGTTTGAAGCCTCCATCCGTGTGGCCCCACCCTCGGTTCCGCTGAAACCCGCCAACACCGAGATCTTCAGAACCATCCATTTCAAATAGTCGCCCGATTCATGAAGTTTCGCGCGGCAGATGATCCGGTCCGCGATCAACCACTCCCTGACAGACTTGCCCGGTTTCCTGCCCGGACTTCCGGGACATTCTTCCTGGCAAAATCTTCTTCCGCTTGGATTCATGTCGCATCCGTGGCAAAATCCAACGGGTCGCAGATGGCCCATCCCGAGGGAGTGGGGCGGAGTCTCTTGGAGTCCACATCTCTTCTGGCTGGGACCATTGCTGGCTTTAGATTATTGACAGTCTCAATTGCGGAGCGGACATGAAGAAATTACAGGGTTCCCTGATGGGAGAATGCCTGGCGGAATTTGTGGGCACCTTCGTTCTGATTCTGATCGGAGATGGCGCCGTCGCTGTAGCGGTCTTTACGAATGCATACGATTTAACCGGCGTGGCCCTGATGTGGGGGATTGCCGTCCTGTTGGCCGTCTACATAACCGGCGGCGTTTCCGGGGCGCACATCAATCCCGCGGTGACTGCCTGTTTTGCGGTCTTCCGCAAGTTCCCATGGCGGAAGGTTGTGCCCTACATGCTGTCGCAGGTTCTCGGGGCGTTCACGGCGGCGCTGGTTCTCTTCTTGTGCTGGTACGGATTCTGGACACCGACCGCACACAAGCTGGGTGTCAGCATCGGGCAGCCCGGAAGCCAGAAGCTGATGATGGTCTTCAGTTGCTTTTATCCCAATCCGGGCATCGTGGGCGTTACGCCGGCAGACTTTGCAAAAGTGACCGGTGGGCACAGCTTTTCTGGTTGAGGCTGTCCTGACCATGCTCCTTTTGCTTGCGATCCTTGCTCTGATCGATTCGCGCAACACGGTGGCGCCCGGAAGCAACATGGCCGCATTGTTCATCGGCCTGGCGGTGACGGCCATCGTGGGCATCGGGGCTCCCTTGACGATGGACGCCGTCAATCCCGCGAGGGACTTGGGCCCCAGGCTTTTCGGTTACCTGGTGGGATATGGGTCCATCGCTTTCCCCGGACCAAGGGGTAATGAGTGGTGGATTTACATCCTGGCTCCCATCGTCGGTGGAATTGCAGGCGGGCTTGTATATGACGGACTTGTGCGCCCGTTTCTGATCCGGGCTCCGGAGGAGGTTCCTGCCGGCCGGCATCCGGAGGTGTCTTGAACAACCAGTGGAAGACGACCACGCAAGCCCAGGAAACGTCTGACCCGGACTCTGCTTGAGATGATTGTTGGAGTATTTGTTCCGCTGGCCTTCCTCGCGCCGGCAAGTGTGATCCATTGTTGATCCGTATTGGCAGACTGAATAGCGAATTGAAGTCCGACTCAAGCGTTGTCTGAACAGTGAGAAAGGGTGACTCTGATGAAAAACCTGCTGAAGAATGAGGACTCTTTCCTTGAGACCAGCTTGAGAATTTGTAAATTCAATTCTCGATCGAACGTCTGGATGGCCGGCGCCATGTTGCTTTGCCTGGTGTGCGGCCCGAGGCTGATGGTCGGAGAATCGGTCCACCTGCCTGACCAATACTTTCGCTTGATGGTTTCGGGCGCCGCACAAGCTCAAGAGCACTTCAGACAGCAAGCTCAAGCTGACTTGCCCGCGCTTGAGAAAGATTCCGGATGGAAACATTTCCCATATGCCATCCTCGCGCCGGCGGTTCTTTACGCTAAGCATGACCCTGCCAACACTCACTATCACGACCCGAAGATGCTGGCTGAGGCCATCAAGTTGGGCGATTACTTTGCCAGCCAGAACGAAAAAGGGATTTTTACCCCACGGCTGGACAGCGATTGGGATACCTACATGTGGCTGGAAGCCTATCGCCTGCTTCAACCGGAACTGGGGGCTGAGCGCAGCGCGCGATGGAAGAAGGCAATCCTTGAGAACGCGACTCCGTTCTATCAGTCGGCAATGAAGATGATGGACTTCCCGTGGTACAACACTCCTTATATTGGAACTTCTCCCAACCATTACGCGCAATGGGCCAGCTTGCTGATGCTCTCCGGCCATGTATTTGGTAAGTCTGACTGGCTTGAACTTGGCAACAAGATTCTGCATCGTTATTCTGCCGTTGAACAGACCCCTGATGGTTACTGGGGCGAGTACAGCCGGATGGGCCCGACCACAGGGTATGATTATGTTACGCTCACTCAGATTGCGCTTTACTGGGAATACAGCCACGATCCGGCGGCCTTAAAGGCACTGCGCCGCTCAACTGATTTTCATAAGTATTTCACGTATTTGGACGGAACTCCGGTCGATCTGGTCAATAACCGCAATCGTTATTGGTCGGTTCCGGCCTGGGGACAGTTTGGTTTTTCTCATTTCCCGGATGGGCGTCGTT
Organism: uncultured Acidobacteriota bacterium; assembly: GCA_963783155.1. Lineage (GTDB taxonomy): Bacteria > Acidobacteriota > Terriglobia > UBA7540 > UBA7540 > SCRD01. The sequence goes on from CAWANC010000031.1 coordinate 24,137, forward strand.
ACGCTGAGTTCCTGGCGAGTTTCTTCAAACCAGGACACCTGACGATGGATGAGTTGGGGCGCCTGTCCCAGGATGCCCTCTATTACCATGCAGGACCCACCGCACCCATCCCGCAAGACATGGAAAGCTTTTCCCACCGGCTGCGCATCCCCGCCGGGATTCATAAGACCGGCCCATGGGAGGTGGGTTTGTCCGGCATCATCGAACCTCCCGCAGTGAGAAACCAGTTCTATATTGACCGGCAATCGAATGTGAGCGTTTTTAACCAGAAGCTGGGTCTGATTATCTCCGGCGCCAATTCGAAACGGCAGCCGGAACTGGCAACCTTTTTCGAGAGATTTGGCGGGAACACTTATGCGATGCCGGTCAGCAGCCGCCTGCAAATGGACAAGGATGCCGACCGGCTTTCGCTTGCTTACAACACGTTTTTTGTCGACCTTTACGTTCCCACGCCCACTGACAAGTCCGTCACTCTACGGTTCGAGATCACGGGGAAAGGCAGCCCTCCTGATGAGGCGGACCTGAACCTGCAACTGGTGTTGAAGTCCGGCCAGACGCTTGAAACGGGTGCCGGAAAGAAGATCATGCTGGGAAGAGATCCGATTGAACTGGGTCCGGAAGACATCGGCGGCCGGATTCGTTCTGGCGGCTGGACTCTCAAAGTTGACCCGGAAGCCCGCCTGGCGTGGCCCATCTACCCTTACAACCCGTACGCGAATGCGCCCGAAAAAACGCTGGAGCATGCAGTCGGCAGACTTACGGTTCCACTTCACTTGGAATCGAAGCACGGATACATCCGTCCGCATCAGCAGGAAATTTCTTTCACCTTGTCGGCTGATTGAGCTTCCATTTTATCAGGATGACGTCGAGCCTGACTCTGCTGCCCGTTGCTAGGTTCAAATTTTGACGTCATTCCGCGCAAACTAGTGGCAGGGAGTAAATGAAGGGAGAAGGGAAGGAAATAATGCGGGCAATCTCCAGACGCAAATTTGGCAAGACAGTTCTATCGGGAATGATCGCATCCGAAACCCTTGGTAGTCTCTCTTCGTCCAGAGGCTCCAGTTTGAAAAAGCCCAACATTTTATTCATCTGCTCGGACCAGCACAGCGGCCCCTTGTTGATGGGTGGACCGGGAAAGGCTGTTCCGGTGAGGACCCCGAACCTCGAGCGGCTGGCTCAAATGGGAGTTCATTTCAAAAACACTTACTGTGTTGACCCGGTTTGCACCCCTTCGCGCGCCAGCCTGATGACGGGCCGTTTTGCTTCCGATGTTGGCTCCTACGGGAACAGCACTCCGTTCGATGGGCGCGTTCCCACCTGGGGAAACTATTTGCAACAGGCGGGTTATTTCTGCTGGGCCACCGGCAAAATGGACCTGACTCCCAAAGCGGACCTGGGTTTCAAGCAGGTCCACACCTCGCACGGACACTACGAGCACCCGGATATTACTTCTCTGTTTCGAAGGCCGATGTGCTACCGCGTGGACGAACGCAGGCAGGTTGACGGCAAGGTTGAAGAGAGAGGGAAACACGATCAGGCGGTGCTGGCCGCGGGTCTCGAATTCCTTCGGACAGAGGCGAAAAGCGTGGGCAAGCCCTGGGCCGCATATCTGGGATTTATCATGCCGCATCCTCCCTTTGGAGCGCCACAGAAATACTGGGAGATGTACCCTCCAGATCAGGTTCAGATGCCGAACGTTCCCCCAGGGTATCTCGAAAAACTCCCGCTTGCCTTTCAGGTGCTGCGAGATTTCAAGATGATCTCCACGCCTATTCCCGAAGAACGCATTCGCCGCGCGCGAAGCGCCTACTACGGAATGATTACCGAGCTTGACGGGTTGATCGGCCAACTGCTGGACCAGCTTGAAAAATCGGGAGAGCTGGAGAATACCCTTGTTGTTTACACGTCCGACCACGGAGAGATGCTTGGCGAGCATGGGCTGTGGCTGAAGAATAATCTGCTGGAGGGTGCGGCCCGGGTGCCCTTGGTTATGGCCGGGGCAGGTTTGCCCCGCGGGATGAGCATTGAAACTCCGGTCTCTCACGTTGACCTCGTCGCGACGTTGCTCGACTTCGCGGGAGTCCCCAGGCCAGGCGGCCTTCGCGGACATACCTTGTTGCCGATGGCTCGTGGCGTTCAGACTTCGCATCCCGGATTTGTTTATGCTGAATCGAATTCAGAAGGAAACTGTACGGGCTCCTTCATGATTCGCAGGGGGGACTGGAAGTACATTTATTTTTCCTGGTATGGCGACAGACTGCTTTTCAATTTGAAAGAAGACCCCGGAGAGATGAATAACCTGGCAGGTAATCCTGCGCACGCTTCAAAAGTGGGGGAGTTGCATGGTCTTCTTACTTCGCTGGTGGATCCTGATACCGTTACCGAAGCGGCCTTCAGAAAGCAGGACCAGGTTCTGACGCAAATGGTTCAGGAGAAAACCCCTGACGAATTTTTCCACACACTGAGGGGGCGCCTCGGCCGTGGCCAGGCCACCGCCCTCACCAGAAAATACTATCGGAACTGGCAGCCCCCGCCCGCCAGTGCCGGCACACTGTAGAGCCAGTCCCGACACCAGCGGAAGCCCGCGCCCGTCGCCTTCATATGCTATCCACCACATGAATGCCTTGTTTAAACCACTGCAAGGACTGTAGCCAACATGGCGGTTCGAGGAGGCGCCGTCAGGGCCAGTTGGCGCCCTCACGCCGACCGGCAGACCGGCCGCACAATCCGCAGACTTGAGCCTGTGACCGTGGTCACAGCGTTTTCCATGGGCGGTTGCTAGCCTCTAATTAGACATGAGTTTAAAGGAGGCCCTATGGAAAAAACCAAAGCGGTCCCCACCCACGCACAAATTGCAGCCAAGCCCCTCAAGCTGAAAAAGATCCTTTGGACAACAGATTTTTCACCTGCTTCCCAGGCCAGTCTGGCGCACGCCATTGCCCTGGTACGGCGGTATGAATCCATGTTGTATCTGGCACACGTGGTGGTGCCGCACCCCTATCCGATGGTGTCTCCGGAAGCGGCCCCATACGTCGAAGACCTCCGCCGGGGGAGTTCCAGCCGGCTGACGGCTATGGTTGAGTCCGCCGAGTTCCAGGGAATCCCGCACGAAGTTCTTCTGGGCCACGGTGAGGTGGCAGAAGAACTGAATGCGATGGTCAGGGACCATCAGATTGATCTGCTGGTTCTGGCCACGCATGGCCGCCGGGGTCTCCGGCGCTTTTTGTTAGGTTCGGTGGCGGAAGAAATCTGGCGGACTGCCGAGTGTCCCGTTCTGACTGTGGGGCCTCGCGCCCTGGCCCGCCCCGCTGAGGAGATCGCATTGCGGCAGATTCTCTATCCGACAGACCTGTCCGCGGAGTCATTTGCCGCAGCGCCGTTTGCGCTCTCTTTCGCGCTGGAATATGGATCCCGGCTGACGGTTCTGCACGTTGTTCCAGCCGCCATCCGCACCAGTGTACGACTGCTGGCCCGTGCGTTCCACGACGAGTTGCAGGAATCCTTTCCTTCAGAGACGGTGCCGTGGTGCGAACCCGACTGCCTCGTTGAAAGTGGCGATCCGGCGGAGACGATCCTGAAAATTGCGAAGGAGCGCGAAGCGGACCTTATTGTGTTAGGTGTCCGCAGCCCGGAAGCGCTGGCAAAGCAGCACCTCAGCAACGTTGCGTATCCGGTGGTGGCGGGCGCCGACTGTCCGGTGTTGACGGTCCGTGCCACGTCCTGATGCGGGCCCGGAGGGTTGAAACAAGGTTAGGTTCTGGAGTGAGAACGATTGTCCGGATGTGTGTTGCCAGGAGTTTAAAGGCTATTTCAATTGCTGGATGACCGATCAGACGTCTCGCTCAGAGGTGTGCCATGTTGAAGATCGAACGCATCCTTTGCCCTACAGATTTTTCTGACTTTTCAGAGAGAGCTTACGACTATGGACTGTCACTTGCACGCCATTACAAGGCCGAACTCTGCCTGCTGCATGTTGTGCGCCCGGTGATTATCGGTTATCCGGAGTACGCCATTCCCGATTCCGTCAATGAGTTCTATGGCGATTTGCGAGAACACGCCGAGGAACAACTGCGGGAATTTGCCAAGGTCCACGGTGAAGGAGGCGTGCAGGCAACGGTGGCGGTGGAAGAGGGGGTTGCGACGGAATCAATCCTGGATTTTGCGCGCGACAACTCCATTGACATGATTGTGATGGGAACTCACGGCAGGCGTGGGTTCCAGCGGCTGACGCTGGGTTCGGTGACTGAAAGAGTGCTGCGAAGCGCGGGATGTCCGGTGCTGGCTGTTCGCAAACCGGCGCACGACTTTGTCGCGCCCGAAAGCAAAGGAGAACCGGTCCATCTCGGTAAGATACTGCTTTGCGCGGATTTTTCAGAATGCTCAGATCGGGCCTTGCGATATGCCCTCTCACTGGCCACGGAGTACAAGAGCGAACTGACTCTTGTTCATGTGCTGGAGCATTTGCCGCCCCAGGAACAACGCGAGGTGGAGAACGCCCTCGTAGTCCATCTGATGGAAGGGAAGATCCCTGAGGAAGCTCGGAGCTGCTGTAAGATCAAGACGATTGTCCGTGCGGGCAAGCCGTATGAGGAGATTGTCAAACTGGCTGAGGCGGAGCAGACCGACCTGATCGTTGTAGGCGTGCGCGGCCGCAACGCTCTGGACCTGGCACTGTTCGGCTCGACCACCCATCGGGTGCTGCAACTGGGGCCTTGCCCGGTGCTGGCTATTCACGCCTGAACTGCGGCACGGAGCATTGTTGCCGACCGGCTGTCTGTTACATCCGCGGCGGCCCATGCGCGAACGCCGCTCCCCGGACCATCCTCTAAATCGCCAGGCCCTTTGGCGAGGAATGTTCCCGGTTTTCATCTCACCCAAACGGCGAGCTTCAACGCACGCTGGCCCCCCTGGGAGTCTCTCCTGCTCTGCGGGGGAGACCTGCTGTGGCAGTTTTTACAGGCCCCAAGCTGGCACGGAATTACCTCCATCCAGGAATAGTTGACTCCCCCACTACAGGAACGGATTGAGTGCCCGTGCCTTTTGCGCCTGTTGGAGTCATCTCAAATAAAAGCACTTCTTATGGCGTGATGGCATGGACCCCTATTTTCGAAACAATTGATCCATGGCTGCGTGAATCGCCATGCTGACTCTGCTACCATGAAGGATTCCGGGCGGGGCCGGGATGAAGGCGAGTGCGGCACCGGCGGGGAGATTGAAAAAGCGGAAGGAGAAGACAAGATGGCGGACATGGAAGGGAAGGGAGAAGCAAAGAATTTTTATCCGGAGGTCGAGGCGCGGCAGGAGGCGTTTTTTCTGAAAGGGTCGGGAGCGCTGGACTGGGGGATGCAGAACCGGCTGGCGCGCATCTTTAATCCCGCTTCGGGGCGGACGGTGATGCTGGCGATTGACCACGGATATTTCCAGGGGCCGACGACGGGTCTGGAGCGTGTGGACCTGAACATTGTTCCGCTGCTGCCCTACGCGAACGCGCTGATGCTGACGCGGGGGATGCTGCGCTCGACGATTCCGCCGGCCTTTGGAGGCGGGGTGGTGCTGCGGGCCAGCGGCGGCCCGAGCATCCTGAAGGAATTGTCGAACGAGCAGATAGCGGTGGACATCGAGGACTGCGTGCGGCTGAACGTGGCGGCGATGGCGGTGCAGGTGTTCGTGGGAGGCGAGTTTGAATCGCAGACCATCCACAACCTGACGCGGCTGGTGGACGCGGGGAACCGGCACGGGATTGTGACGCTGGGCGTGACGGCGGTGGGGAAGGCGATGACGCGGGACGCGCGGTATCTGCGCCTGGCGTGCCGGATCTCGGCGGAACTGGGAGCGCAGGTGGTGAAGACCTACTACGTGGAGGAAGGGTTTGAGACGGTGACGGCTTCGTGCCCGGTGCCGGTGGTGATGGCGGGCGGCAAGAAGATCGCCGAGCTGGACGCTCTGAAGATGGCCTATAACGCCATTTCGCAGGGAGCGGCTGGAGTGGACATGGGACGGAACATCTTCCAGTCGGAAGCGCCGGCGGCGATGATTCAGGCGGTCGGGAAGGTGGTGCACGAATCGATGAAGCCGGAAGAGGCTTATGAGTTCTACCAGACGCTGCGGCACGAGAAGAAGGGCGTGGAAACGGTGGGAGGGCGATAGACGATGGCGGAAGGGAACAGCCTGAAACGGTTGCGGAAGGAATCTCCTTCGCTGAGCGTGGGGATTCTGACGGCGGACCTGCTGCAGCTGGGGTCGGAACTGAAGCTGCTGGAAGAGGAGGGCGCGAAGCTGGTCCATGTGGACGTGATGGACGGGGTCTACTGCCCGTGGATGACGGCGGGGCCGCCGCTGATTAAAGCCATCAAGACGCCGCTGCTGAAAGATGTCCACCTGATGATCCAGGAGCCATTGGGAAAGGTGCGGGAGTATGTGGAAGCGGGGGCGGACATCGTGACCATCCATCCGGACGCCTCGGCGCATCCGCACCGGGTGCTGCAGGAGATGGGTGGGATGGAGAACGCGAACGATGCGGCAAGAGGGATTATCCGCGGCGTGGCGCTGAACCCCGGAATGCCGCTCGACGTGCTGGAGCCGCTGCTGGATGAGCTGGAGATGGTGCTGCTGCTGGCGGTGAATCCAGGCTGGGGCGGGCAGAAGTTCGCGGCTTCAACGTTCGGGCGGATTGAGCGAGTGAAGGGGATGATTGAAGCAACCGGAAAAGAGATTTTGCTCTGCGTGGATGGTGGGATCAAGAAGAACAATGTTGCGGAGATAGCGCGGACGGGCGTGGACCTGGTGGTAGCTGGGAGCGCGGTGTTCGACGGCAAGGCGGCGCGGGAGAACGCGCGGCAGATGCTGCAGGCGGTGGCAGATGCGAAGGGGTGAAGAGTTTTGAAGAGCCGATGGAGTGACGCGGAAGCGGCGAAGTACGTGGCGGAATACGGCGCGGAGTGGGGCGAAGAGCTGGCGTTGCGGACCTACACCAGCCGGCTGATCGGGCAGGAGCCGGCGGTGGTTCTGCACGGGGGCGGGAACGCGTCGGTGAAGGGGAGTTGGCGGAATGTTCTGGGAGAAGCCCTCCCGGCGATCTTCGTAAAGGCTTCAGGGTGGGACCTGGCAAAGATTACACCGGAAGGCTACGCGCCGCTCGATCTGGAATACCTGCGGCGTCTGCGGACGCTTGAGAGTCTGCCGGACGAGCGGATGGCGAACGAGTTCCGTACGCACCTGCTGAACTGCCACGCACCGAATCCCTCAATTGAAACCCTGGCGCACGCCTTTCTGCCGGCGAAGTTTGTGGACCACACGCACGCCGACGCCATTCTGGCCTTGACGAACCAGGTAAAGGGGTCGGAGCGGGTGCGGGAAGCGCTGGGCGATGGGATCATCGTTCTGCCTTACGTGCGGCCGGGATTCGATCTGGCGAAGGAAGCGATCAGGGCGTTGGAAGCCTAGCCCGAAGCCCGGGGCATGGTGTGGATGCAGCATGGGCTGGTGACCTGGGGCGAGACGGCGCGGGAAGCCTACGAGCGGACGGTGGAACTGGTGAATGCCGCGGAGCGGTACCTGGAGGAGAAAGCGAAGCATCGGCTGACGGTTAGCGTAACAACGCCGGTTGAAACCGCCGCCAGTCGCCTGGAGCAGGTGGCGCCGATGGTGCGCGGGTTGCTGGCCGAGGCGACGGGGGATGAGAACCGGCCGTGGCGGCGGATGATTCTGAAGACTCTGGCGGAGCGCGAGGTGCTGGAGTTTGTGGATTCGGCGGAAGGGAAGCGGCTGGCGCTGACGCCGCCGCTCACCACGGACCATCTGATCCGGACGAAGGGCCTGCCGCTTTGGGTGGACCGGCCCGACTACAACGATGCGGAGAAGCTGCGCGGGCAGGTTGCAGAAGCCCTCAAGGATTACGTTGCGGCCTACGAGGGGTATTTCGAAAGGCACGCGGCGGGCCTGGCTGCAGGCGTGGAGAAGCGCGATCCTTATCCGCGGGTGGTGCTGATGCCGGGCCTGGGAGCGCTGTGCGCGGGCAGGACGGCGCGGGCCAGCCGCATTGCGCGGGACATCACGGCGCATACGCTGGGGGTAAAGCGGAAGATCGCGGCGATGGGCGAGTACGAGGGGCTCGGGGAAGAGCACCTGTTCCAGATGGAATACCACATGCTGCAGGAGGCCAAGCTGAACGGCAACGGGGAGCGGGAGCTGGAGCGGCAGGTGGCGCTGATTACGGGGGCGGCGGGAGCGATCGGGTCGGCGATAGCGGAGAGGCTGCTGGGGGCGGGCTGCCAGGTGGCGTTGACGGACCTGGCGGGCGAGAATCTGGAGCGGCTCGCAAAAGATCTGAAAACGAAATACGAAGACCAGGTGATGGGTGTGCCGATGGACGTGACGGAGGCGGAATCGGTGCGGCGCGCGTTTGGAGCGGTGATCCGCGAGTGGGGCGGGTGGACCTGGTGGTGGTGAACGCGGGGCTGGCGCACGTGGCGAAGCTGGAGGAACTGGAGATGGAAGCGTTCCGGCGGCTGGAGCGGGTGAACGTGGAAGGGACGCTGAACGTGCTGGCGGAAGCGGCCCGTCACTTCAAGCTGCAGCAGACGGGCGGCGACGTGGTGATGGTGTCGACGAAGAACGTGTTTGCGCCGGGCGCGGGCTTTGGAGCTTACAGCGCGACGAAGGCGGCGGCGCACCAGTTGGCGCGGGTCGCCAGCCTGGAGATGGCGCCGCTGGGCGTGCGGGTCAACATGGTGGCTCCGGACGCGGTGTTCGGGCACGGCGCGAGAAGGTCAGGTCTGTGGGCTACGGTGGGTCCGGACAGGATGCGGGCGCGCGGCCTCGATGAACAGGGCCTGGAAGAATACTACCGGCAGCGAAACCTGCTGAAGACCCGGGTGACGGGCGAAGACGTGGCCCGGGCCGTGATGTTCTTCGCCACCCGCCAGACCCCCACCACCGGCGCTACCATCCCCGTCGACGGCGGCCTCCCCGACGCCACTCCAAGGTGAGTTGGCGCATGCCCGCGAACTTGCTGTGTGATAATATTTTGAAGGTATTTGAGGGCGTGTAGCTCAGTCGGATAGAGCATCGGATTTCTAATCCGAGGGTCGGGGGTTCGAGTCCCTCCACGCCTGCCATTCTGTTGTCCTCGTGGTGCAATCCTCTCGATGATTAATGTGAAACATTTGTGAATGCGCCTGGAACTGTGTGCGGTATCGGCGGCGCACCGCCGGGACCGTCGTGTTCAGGGCAGAGAAGTGAGCAGGGCATCCTCAACAGCCTGCTGATCTGAAGGGCTGAGTTTGTTTCCATCGACAGTGAGGTAAAACACGTCGATGGCTTTGCGGCCCTGCGTGTCAATTGCAGCCACCTCGATATTACATCGATGCTCGGAGAGCAGGGAACTGATCTGGTAAAGCAGGCCCGGGTGGTCCTGGGTTGTGAGCTCAAGGAGCGTGCTGTGGGAGGATGAGGTTTCGTCAAATCGGATTCGCGTGGGTATCCCGGGACCGGACGCGAAGCGGCTCTCCGTGCGGACGCGGCCGCGCATCAGTTCCTCAAGGCTCCTCCGACTGGTCAGGACATCGCGGATGTTTTGCTGCAAACGCTCCTGTTCAGGAGGATTCAGGTCCAGAGTGTGAAACAGGTCAACAAAACGGAAGGCGTCGAGAATTGTTCCGGTGTTGTTTGCGAAGGCTTCTGCCGCAACGATGTTCATCCCCCAGGCTGTCAGGACCCCCGTCAGGGACGCGAAGAGCCGGGGCCGGTCCCGGGTGATAGCCATTAGTTCCCAATAGTGTTCACGATTTCTCAGCAAGGTCTGGACCGGTTCACGGGCACATTCTTGCGCCATGCGATGATGGATTTCAATCTCTTCTGCTGTATGAATCCGGAGGTAACGCTTTGGCAAGCCTTCCAGAAATTTGTTGGCGCCTTCCGGTAACCGGGGACTGTCTTCCAGAGATGCGGCACCATTTTCAGACGATATGGCATCCTCGGCAGACTGGATCCGGTCACTGTCCAGACTGCGGGCCAGCGCATTTGACGTGGCGGCATAAAGCGTCCAAAGCATCTCCGCCTTCCATGGAGTCAGGGCTTCCGGATTGACCGATTTGATGTCGGCGTACGTCAGAAGGGTGAGCATCTTGAGACGATTGTGGGATCCCACAACCTCCATCAAGTGATGAATTGTTGCAGGGTCAAAAATGTCGCGATGCTGGAATGATACTGACATTTCCAGGTGCCTGCGGATGAGGAAGCGAATGGTCTGGCGGTCTTCCTTTTTTACCTGAATGCGTGCGAAGACCTGCTCCACGGCCTCGAGGCTTCCGTCGATATGATTTTCGGCGGCCATCCCTTTGCCCACGTCGTGAAACAGAAGAGAAAAGAGCAGCAGGTGCGGCTCCTCGATTTCGGACAGGATTTCGCCAAACTTGCGCTCCCACTCACTTTCAGAATTTCGCAGTGCGCAAACATTCTGAAGGGTCAGCAGGGAGTGTTCATCGACGGTGTAGCGATGGTAAAAATCTCTGATCACCAGCGCGTCAATGGCGCGAAACTCCGGGAAAAACTCCTCCAGCCACCCCAGGCGATGCATGGCCCTGACCGCGTCGATCGCATGGGGCAATGAAAGGATCGCGCAGAATTGCTTCCAAAAGGGAGGATAATTCTGCACGCCGCCCAGTCCTCCGGGAAGAGACTGCTCCACCCATTGTTCCGTCGCGCGGCTCATTTCCAGGCCGTGCCGCGCAACAAATTCGAACAGCCGCATCAGGTATGCAAAATCGCGCGCTTCAGCGGGCAATTTGAGAAAGATCTTTCCCTTCACTGCTGAAAAATCAAGATTTGAAACCCGGGATCGCCAGTCACGGTAGAGGTTATAAAGCGCCAGGCGTCCGGGCTGGACTTCCTCCATGGTCTCGCTGGTCAGTCTCTTGATAGTTCTGGCATGGCGAAAATAGGCGCGCATCCAGTCGGCTGGCGGGACTTTCCGGCCGAAACTGACACCTATCCCCTGGCCAGCGGCTTCTTCCTGCAGTTCATAACTCAGGCGATTGTCATCGCGTTCCCGATGGTAATGGAGGAAGCAGCGAGTTGCGGCAAGAAATTGAAAAGCCCGGCCGGCTGCTTCCGCTGAACGCGCAGGGAACAGATCTGCAGAAGACTTCCACTGGCGGCTCGATTCCAGTTCAGAGATGAGGCTGAGCCAGCGGACGACATGAAAATCACGAAAGCCGCCAGGCACTTCTTTGATGTTCGGTTCCTGGTGGAAGATGGTGTCCGAGTGTTTTTGATGACGCTGGCGGGTCATCTCAATCAGATCGTTCAACAGAGTTTTCCCATCCTTGCCGAGCAGCCCCGGCAGACGGGTGTCATGGAGTTCGGAAAAAATCTCCTCCGAACCCGCAAGGTAGCGGAGGTCGACCAACGCAACGTTGAATTCCAGGTTGTCCCTGTGGAGGATGCTGCAATCGTCCAGGGTTCTGCAGGTCTGGGAGGCACGCAGGCGCAAGTCCCAGAGGGACCGGACAAACTGGCCGATGGGTTCGCGGCAACGGGCCAGGGTTGAGTTTCGCCCGGAAACAAACAGAAGATCGATGTCGGATTGAGGGAACAATTCCTGCCGACCGTAACCGCCGAGCGCAACCACACACAGGTCTTCCGGTGATTCGGACCGTGAGGCAATGAGGGACTGATGAAGTTCCTGGACCACCCGGTCGACCACATGGGCACGCGCCAGTGCGGCGGAATGGCCGTCACCGGTGGCTTCAAACTCCGCCCTGATACGGTCAAACTCCCCCGAACAAAATTCCAACAGGGACGTTTTCAACGGCAGGGGCGCCATGGCCTTAGCTTATAGGAGGAAGGATATCCAAGGCCAATCAAATCAGCTTATGGACGTCATAAACAGCCGCAGAATGATGGGGGCACGCTTTGGAGTCCCTGGTGTGCCGGGCCCGGCAGGATCACTGCTATGGGGATGCCAGTTCCACCCGGCTGAGGCCGGCCTTCTTGGCTTTTGCGAGCGCGGCCTCAGCCGACGATATGAGCTCGTGGGCCTGATGATTGTTGCAGCCGACGGCGATTCCCAGGCTGATGGTTACGGGGAAGTCGCCCTTGAAGGTTTTGAACGCTTCCCGGCAGACTGTTGCCTGGAGCCTTTGGGCCTGGCTCATGGCTCCGGAACGGTCGCAGGCCGGGGAAACAATGACAATCTGTCCCCCGCTGTAACGACCTACCGAGTCGTAGACACGGACGCAATTACGGATTCTGCGGGCTGCTTCACGCATGACGGCATCGCCGGCAAGGTGTCCGTGCTGATGATTAATCTGCTTGAGATGATCGACGTCAATCATGAGCACGGCCATGGGAGTGTTTTGCCGGCGGGCGCGATGGATTTCCCGGTGAAGAATTTCGAGTACGGATGAGCGGTTCCATAATCCCGTGAGGGGATCGTGTGTCGTCTCAATCTTGATGTTTTTACGGGCCGCTTCAATCTGGTCTTCCAGTTCAATGATGCGCCTTGCGGCGCGCAGCCGGGCCTTCAGCTCATGGGCAGCATAGGGCTTGGAAAGGTAATCGTCGGCAACGGACTCGAAACGGCCGTTTGCTCCTTCCGTGGCCTGTTTGGCCGTCAGAAGAAGCACATACATGGAGGGCAGGGACGCATCGTCCCGGAGTTTCTGGCAGACCTGGACGCCATCCATCCCCGGCATCATCCAGTCCAGGATGGCGATTCTGGGGTAAGCGGGATTTTGCAGCTCGCGCCAAGCTTCCTCGCCGTCACTGGCCACGGACACTTCGAATCCCCATTTGTTCAGGAGGATCTCCAGAAGACGGCGGTTGACGGGATCGTCATCGGCGACCAGGACCTTCATCCTGTCACCTCGCTTTCCAGGGTTTCGATCGCATCCAGCAGGCGTTGGACCTCCTTTTCAAGTTGCTGAAGGCCCTCGGCAGCGTGTTCCAGGTTTCCATTGCGAGCCATCGTTTCGAGCCTCCTCGAGGCCTGAACGGCATCGTCAGCTCCAAAGTTGCTCATGGATCCCTTCAGGGCGTGGGCCGCCTGTTCGATCGTTGCTGCGTCCTTGCGTTCGACGCCGGTTCGCAGCTTTTCGAGGGTGGCCGGGGCGACGCTGGCAAAAATTCTGAGCAATTCGTGAAAGAGTTCGGAGTCGCCATCCACGGCGGAGAGTGCTCGTTTACAGTCGATGACCTCCTGTGGCGCAGGTTTTGGCTGGTATTCTCGCGCCGCCTCCTGAGGTTTCGGTACGGTTTGCTCGATGACACTGACCAGTTCCTGAGACTGGACGGGCTTGGCAATGTAGCCGTCCATGCCGGCATCGAGAAAGCGCGAACGGTCACCCTTCATGGCGTGTGCGGTCATAGCGATGATGGGCAGCCGGCGCGGCCGCCCTGCTTCCAGGGCCCGGATGGCAGCCGTCGCCTCGACGCCATCCATTTCAGGCATCTGGACGTCCATCAATACCACATCAAAACCGTCGAAGCCTGCGGTCTGAATGGCCTCCACGGCTTTGCGTCCGTCGGAAACCGACGTGATCTTATGGCCGAATTTTCTCAGCAGGTGTTCGGCCAGCTGGCGATTGACCATGTCGTCTTCGGCCAGGAGGATTCGGAGGGTTCGCTGCTCCTCGCGGAGGGTGTACCGGGTGATGAGTTCGGCATCTTTGGTGGTACGCCGGTCCGGAGAGATCGCCAGCAGGACGGCCTGCAGCAGGTCGCGTTCCTTGACAGGCTTGTGGAGGTACGCAGCGATTCCCAGCTTGCGGCACCGCGCGGCGTCACCCCGGTGGCCGCTGGAAGTCAGCATCATGATGGTGGCCCCCGAAAGCACTGGATCTTCCTTAATTCGTTCTGCAAGCGTGAAGCCGTCCATGTCCGGCATCAGGGCGTCAATCAGGACCAGGGGAAAGGGCTTTCCTGCTGACTTTGCCTGGCGCAGGGTCTCCAGGCCTGTCCAGCCGCCGTCGGCCATCGCCGGCCTCATTCCCCAGTTGGACAAAATCTCTTCCAGCAGGCGCCGGTTCGTTGCATTATCATCCACCACCAGGGTGGGCAGACCCTGAAGGTCGAGTCTTTCGGAGGGTGCGGGCGATTCGCTGTCCAGGATTGCCGGTTGGAGGCAAACCGTAAAGTGGAAACTGCTGCCTTTTCCTTCCGTGCTTTCCACCCAAAGGCGGCCTCCCATCAGTTCGGTCAGCTGGCGGGAAATGGCAAGGCCCAGGCCAGTGCCTCCGTAGCGGCGCGTCGCGGAACTGTCCGCCTGGCTGAAGGGCGCAAAGATCGTCTGCTGTTTGTCGGAAGGTATGCCGATTCCCGTGTCGGCCACGGTGAAGTGGAGGACGATCTCATTTTCGGTCTGTGATTCCACCGCGACGCGCAGAACCACCTCCCCATGGTCGGTGAACTTGATGGCATTGCCAACCAGATTGACAACGATCTGCCGCAGGCGCGTGGGATCGCCCTGCAAGCGGTAGGGTACGTTGGGCGCGACGTGCAGAGCCAGTTCCAGGCCTTTTTCGTGGGCGCGCAGCGAAAGCGTCTTCAGGGTATCTCCAAGGGAGTCGCGCAACTCAAAATCGATGGGGTTGATATCCAGCCGCCCGGCCTCAATCTTTGAGAAGTCCAGGATGTCGTTGATGACGGTCAGCAGTGTTTCTCCCGATGTTTTCACCAGGGTCAGATATTCGCGCTGTTCTTCATTCAGTCTGGTGCTCAGGGCCAGTTCGGTCATGCCCAGAACCCCGTTCAGGGGTGTCCTGATTTCGTGGCTCATATTGGCCAGGAACTCACCTTTTGCCCGATTGGCGGCTTCCGCAGCTTCGCTCGCTTTTTGCCATTCGAGTTCGATTCGCTTACGTTCGGTTATGTCGCGGGCTATCCCCTGCACCCCGGCCGGTTTGCCGTCTTCAAAAATCAGCCGGCTGTTGACTTCCAGTGGAATCCGGCGCCCATCTTTAGCCACGATTTCTATGGAGTAGATTGTTGGGATATCCTCCCGCAGCTTTCGTCTGACCATCAGTTCGGCGGCTCCCCGGTATTTTTCGGCCACAAAATTGAGAATATCTTTGCCAAGAACCTCCTGCCGGCCGTATCCCGTGACACTTTCTGTCGCCCTGTTGATGGAGGTCACTTTCCCCTCGAGATCGGTGGTGAAAACGATGTCGTTGGCGTTCTCAAACAATTCCTCATATCTTCTTTTGAGCACCACTTCCCTCTGCACCCACTCCCTCAGCAGGGCATTCTTGTTGCGGATTCTCCGCCGGAGTGCTTCCATCAAGAGGATGAAGAAAAGGATCAAGATTGCCGTGCCGCCCTGGACCCAGTCACGGTTCCGTAATTCCCAGGCTTCAATTCTTTTGAGCAAAGGAATTCCATTCGCGAGGGGCGGATTGAGGGCGTATTCGTGAGTTCCGTGCGGAATTGCTGAAGATTCAGCGAACCTTTGCCGGATGTGCCGGTCTGCTCCGTCCTTCCGCGGCGGGTTCGGCAGGCGCGCCTGGCATCGAGATGCTGCAGGCAGGAACAGTGTTATCACCACCGCAACAGCCATGAGAGTTCGCTGTGCCGGACAGCGGCGGGAAGGAATAAGATAAGACTGGGGAGACCTCCGAAAGCACGGGATGCAGGGTTCCTTCATGATTCTCTTACCCAAGCTGCGATTTAACGACTTTTTCGTAGCATTCGGGGCAGATTCCATGGCTGAACTCCGCCTCGGTGTGATCACTGATATAGTTTTCAACCTGTTGCCAGTAGTCCCCGTCATTGCGGATCTTTTTGCAGTACATGCAGATGGGCAATAACCCGCGCAACTGCTTAACCTGCTTCAAGGCCGTCTCGAGATCCCACACTCTGTCGGTCAGTTTCCTTTGCAGTTCCAGAACGCGGATTCCCACCCGGACGCGCGCCCTCAACTCCGCGTGGTGAAAAGGTTTGGTGACATAGTCGTTGGCCCCGGCTTCGAGGCCGACAACTATATCGGCATAATCGTTGCGGGCGGTCAAAAGAATGAAATAGGGAGGTGATGTCGAAGGCACCTCCCTCGCCCGGCGGCAAATAGTGGGCCCATCCATTCCAGGCATCATCCAATCGAGAACAGCCAGGTGGGGCGCTTCCGGCCGGGTCAGGGCTTGCCAGGCCTCGGTTCCATCTCTGGCGACCAGGACGTCATGGCCCCAATTCTCCAGAGCCCTTTGCAGGACCAGCAGCGACACGGGATCGTCATCCGCCACTAGAACGCGTGGCAGCTCCGGTATTGCTTCCGGCCCTTTTTTCACATCGGCCATCATGTTTATGCTCTGGCCACGCCGGCGCTCAATTCTGTTGGATTTTCTGCAATGCCTGGGACAGGACTTCCAGAGTGAAGGGTTTTTCCAGGAACTCCGGACCGCCGGCTTCCATGGCCTCTCGCCTGACCCGTCCGGAACTGTATCCGGAGGAAAGTATGACTCTGACCGCAGGGTCGATAGCCTTGAGCCGGGCATACGTTTCCAGCCCGCCCATTCCCGGCATGATCAGGTCAAGCAGAACACAGTTGAAGCCGTCGCTCTTCCTCGAAAAGATTTCGCAAGCCCGGCTGCCGTTCTCGGCGGTTACCACTTTGTATCCCAGCCGTGTCAGTCCTTTTTCCAGGAACTCCAGAACACGCGGTTCGTCATCTACAACAAGCACGCGGCCGCGGCCTGCAATCATACGGTCTGGCGTCGAATTTGCCCCCCGCGGCTGTTTGTCGAAAACCGCTGGAAGGTAGAGCGAAAACTCGCTCCCTTTTCCCGGCTGGCTGGACACTGAAATGAACCCCTGTGCTTCCTTCACAATGCGATCTACCATGGCCAGCCCCAGGCCGTTGCCACGGCCCTTGGTGGTGAACCGCGGGACAAAGATATTTTTCATCACCTCGGCGGACATTCCTTCCCCGGTGTCGCGAATGGAGATGCAAACGTATGGGCCGGCCGCCTTTGAAGCGGGAAGGTGCGCGTCACCCGGCTTGAGCGTCTGCAGGGCCGATTTGATGAACAGGGTGCCACCCTTTTGCATGGCGTCGCGGGCGTTGATGCAGAGGTTCAAAATGGCCTGCTGCAGACGGCTGCGATTGACATTGATCGAAGGCAGCCGTTCCGCGAGTCGAGGCTCAATTCGAATCTTCCGGTCGAATGTGCGGGTAACGATGCTGAGAACAACACCCACCAGGTGTCCCGCGTCAACCGCCCCCTCGTCGTCCGCATCGTTCCTGGAAACATCCAGGAGCTGCCGGGTCAGATCCGCGGCGCCTTTGGCGGATTCCTCAATGATCCTGAGCGGTTCGTGCAGGGGGTCCGCCGCTGACAGCCGAATTCGTGCCAGGGTCGCGAACCCAATAATGACCTCCAGCGCATTGTTGAAGTCGTGGGCTACGCCGCCCGCCAGCATGCCCAAAGTCTGCAACGCCTCAGCGTTGTAGAGTTCTTTCTCAAAACCGCTTGTTTCCTCCGTACGTTTTCCTGGCAGAGCCGCACTCACGAACACCAGGAAGTGTGTCGCCTTCCCGTTCTCATCGTGGATGGCCCGGGAATCGATGTGGCAGGCAATCGTGTCGCCCGATTTCCCGGCCAGAGATCTCACCGCCATGGGCTCCGGGCCTTCGTTCGGCGAGGCTTCAGTTCCCGTTATGGGGTTCTGTTTGTGCCCGGCAGCCCGAACGAAACTGTCCAGCATTTTCCCGGTCAGTTCTTCCTGACTGAATCCCAGCAGGCTGGCCAGCGCTTCATTAACCATCTCAATCCTGGAATCCGGACCCACCAGTGCCACCCCGATGAGTCCCTGGCCAAGAGCATGATGCGTAATTTGAGCATGCTGAGAACTGCTCAGTTCGACCATCCGCCCGGCTTTTACACCCGAACCCACGGGCGCAGCCTCCCCGGAAATGGGAACATTTGAGACGGGCTGGTTCCTTCCGTCCGGCTGAAGGCGAATTTCTCCGGTGCAGTTTGGGGCGGGGCCTATGGTCGCATCATCGTTGACGTTTTTCGAAGACCGTGTCCCTTCCGCCATGTCGATTCATTCCTTCCGGGATCTGGGAACGGGGGGCCTTTGTCCCTTCTATCCCCGGCTTCGCGACTGATGGCAGAGGAGACTCCCAATTCCAACATCGCAAAGGACTTCCAATAGGTTAACTTTCGGCATTGTTGGTGGAAACTTGAACACCAAAACGGCTTGCAGGATTCGGGCTGGCACTGTGGATGAGCAAGTTGTCTAATATTGGTACACTGGAACTGGTTCAGTAAGTCTCGTCCTGCCCGGCGCATGCGGGTGAGCGAGGCTGTTATCCCGCATCTTAAGGAGGAATGGATGGTTAATACACCTTCAACGATGGTTCCTTTGGGCACCCCGGCGCCCCCTTTCAGCCTTCCCGACACCGAAGGCAAAGTCGTGTCCCTCGATGATTCCAAGGGCTCGCCGGCATTACTTGTCGTTTTCCTGTGCAATCATTGCCCGTTTGTGAAGCACGTGCTTCCGCATTTCGTCGAACTCGCGGCGGAATATCAGAGGCGCGGGGTTGGAATTGTCGGAATCAACTCCAATGACGTCAGCCATTATCCCGATGACGCTCCGGAGAAGATGGCGGAGTTGAGCAAAGCGATGGGGTTTCCGTTCCCGTACCTTTATGACGAAACCCAGACGGTTGCCCGTGCCTACGGAGCTGCCTGTACGCCGGATTTCTATCTCTTTGACCGGGAGGGCCGCCTGGTCTACCGGGGCCAGATGGATGACAGCCGTCCGGCGAACGGCCGTCCCGTTACCGGGGCTGACTTGCGCGCTGCGTTGGATGCCGTTCTGGATGGCAGTCCGGTTTCAGACGATCAGAAGCCCAGCATCGGCTGCAACATCAAATGGAAGCCGGGGAATGAGCCGGACTACTTTCGGCATTAGCGGGCGGGCGCCGGAGGCAACCGGCTCTGCGGAGTGGCCCGCCAGGCGGGCGTGAGCGGGCCGGGCGGCGCCGTCTCGTGTTGCTCAAACCGTGCAGTAAAGCTGTGAAGGGTTTTTGGGCGGGACCGTCAAGGAGTATAGGCAATCAATCGTTTTTCCCGGGTTTCCAGGTTCTGCACAACCACCGCGTCGGGCATAATAGCCACCACCGTGAAAGTTTTTTCGAACGTGCCCCCCTGGGGAACCAGATAAACACTCGAGTGGTGAGAGATGACGGCCTGGGTCCCGACTCCCGCTTTGTCAATAAAACCGATGACCGTGAGGCCCGAAAAGGCGCCGCCGGGTGCGGGCGCCGCTGAGCCGCCGCCTGCCGTCACGGCCAGGTTTGAGGGTGTCACCGTGCGCCGTGGCCTTTGCGGTTCCGTTTTGAACTTGAACGGGTTGCGCATGAGCGCCCCGGGTTGATAGCGGGGCCGGAGTTCTATGCGGATTCCCGGCCGCTGCGCGTGAACGTCAAAAATGGGATACCCTTCCAGGTCAGCCACCACACGAACCACCGACGGGTTGCCGGGTTGCCACTGCCCCACCCGGACCCTTTTCAGCACCGGCGAATCGACCTGGTAGACGTCCTGGCTGCTGGCGTCGCGGGCGTCTTTCAGGTCGATCACCAGCCGGAACGGATCGGCAAGCTGGAAGACCCGATAGGGAACAGCCCTGCTGCTTGCGATGTCGATGGTGGTTTCACCCTGGCTGCCCGGTAGAACCGAAATTCCGGATACCTGCGCGAGAGTGGAAGCTTCTTTGGGGCGGGGTTGCGCCAGGTCAGGGTCGGCCACGGGAACGAGATTGTCATGGGAAGGCAGCACGGGAGCCGTCAGGCTGGCTGAGAGATACTTGAAGCGGTGGACCTGAAAGGCCTTGCCGGGCGGCGGGTCCTCCTGGGCCGTTCGCCTTTCAGGCTCCAGGGCGTCAGCAGCCTGTTTGGCCGGCCTGCCGCCTGAGTTGTGGTTTGACGCCAGTTCCGCACCCCGGGGTGTGAGCTCAATCCTGATTCCCGAAGCCTGCTTCGTGACGTTGAAGGACGGATGGCCATTCAGGTCGGCAACAACGCGAACCACCGCAGGGTCGTTTTTCCACTGGCTTGCGCGCACCCGTTTGAGGAGCTGGGATTCGGCAGGATATTCACCCTTTAAACCCGCTTCATGGGCGCCCTGCAGGTCCACCACAAGCCGGTCCGGGCCGGAGAGTTGCATTGTCCGGTAGGGCACAGAGCCTGTAACAGAGAGGTCAATGATGACCGTCCCGCCCGGCCCCTTGTGCACGGATATCCCTCGGACCAGCGGCGGACCTTCGGGAGGGCTTGACGCCAGCACACAGCGGCACTGCAGCGTCAATCCTGCTGCCGCCAGCATCAGAAACGAGGCAGCTATTTGCTTAAGCGTGGGCCTGAATATGCGCATCTCCATCGCCAGACACAACCCCGCCCCCTTCTGACAACGAGGCACGGGTTCACGGATGTACGGAGCTAGACCCAAATATATCGGGGAGAAACCGGCCTGTCAAGCAGGTGGTTCCTGCAGGAAGGGAGCGGATTTCCCCATGGTGATCCCCCTTGTTGGCGCGCCGTACCGGCCAGCGGGTGGAGCGGATCAGTACGGGGGCCGGACGAACTGAAGACCTTTTCGATCCCTCCGGCCAGTTACTGGGGCATCTGAACGGGGCGAACGGCGTCTGGTGGGAGGAATACGTACACTTTGACGGGCGGCTGCTCTGGTATTACACTCAGGCGACCAACGTGTCGCGCTATTTCCACGTGAACGCGCTGGGCTCGCTGGGACTGGCCACCAACCAGACGGGCGCTCCGGTGGAAGAAATGCTCTACTACCCCTTCGGGGTCCGATGGCAGAACACAACAGGGTTCGGGTGGGACGAGAAGTTTGCGCAATTCCCCCAGCGCGACGACGACATTCAGAAGTATGAGGCAAGTTTCCGGGAATACGATCCGGGCCTGGGCCGCTGGATGTCGCCCGACAGGTTGGCCGGCAACATAATGAATCCCCAATCCCTCGACCGCTACACCTACGTGCTGAATAACCCGGTGTCCAACATCGACCCGATGGGGCTGAGCTGCATCCACACAGATGATGGAACGACAGCTGACAATGGGGACGGGAAAGGCTGTTCGGAAATGGACGATAACCCCCTGCAGGAAAACGTTAAGGGTACGGCCCCCAGCGGGGCCGAATACTATGCGGGTCTCATGCAACTCGCGGCCCACGGGAGCATGTATTCCATGATTGGGGCCGTCAGCGGCGACGGCGGCGGTGGTGGTGGCGCCACTGGCAGGAGCACTGGCGCAGGACCCCAGCAACAAGATGTGCCGCTGCCAGCGAGGGCGCAGGTCGTCCTCCCACAGGTCTACCAAAGCACGAGGTCTTTGCAGAGCCCAGCGGCCCCGCTTGTGTGGTACGGCTCGTCTGTGTTCGTCGCTGGCTCCGTCATGTATAGTCCGGCGCTCTATCTTGGTCTGGCGACGTTTGCCGCAAGTAACCCCGCTGTCGTTGGCTGTGTTAGCGACTTTGCTTACAGCTTTGTGTCGCCCCCAGGGGCGCCTTCAAGCTGGTGTGGGGCGGCTGGTCAATTTGCCTCGGTAGTTTGGAACCAGCGCTGAACGTTAAGTTCATTGGATCTACCGTGCAGCTTCTGGAGTCTTGGAAAATGCGAAGAGCAAGGTGCCCCGTTTGCGGGTTCGGGATACACAAAAGAAACATCCGGCGGGGCACCTTTCCTTGTCCCCGCTGTGGCGAGGCGCTTCGGATAGCAAGGCCTGGCAAATTTCTCGGGGTTTTCTTTGCGACTTGTGGTTGGTCTTTGGCTGTCCTTTTAGGCTATGCGTTCCATCTCCAGGGGAATGGTTTTCTGTTGGCAGTGATCGTACTCGGCGCTCCCCTGAGTTTTGGTGTCGCAGCCGTGATCGGGGCCATGCGCGGCTTCCTGTTTCCCGCATTGGAGAGGGACCACGGCAACGAGGGAGAAATCTTGCATGTTGTGCCACGGGGCTGGCGCAAACCCTGACCTTTGGGGTCTGCGGGTGGCGGGTGGCGCAGCGGGTAGATTCTCTCTTGAATTTCAAGGGTAATTTTTCTTTTGAAGGTGCAGGAAACTTTTCTTTTTAGCATCAGGCGGCGGCCTCCGTTGAGGAAATTTCCGCTACAGGGAGCGGGAACAGCTTGTTGCCGTCGAAGGCGGTCTGATGTTTGAACATGCCGAAGATAGCGTGAAGCAGTTTACGCATGACGGCGACCAGGGCGACCATCTTGGCTTTGCCGCGAGCGCGCAGATGCTCATAGAAGGCGCGCGGGTGGCGCAGACTTTGATTTTTAAAGTCTGCGTTCAGCGAAGCTGAGTGGGGTAAGAATGGCGCGGGAAAGAATGATGAATTGTGAATGATGAAGGATGAAAAAGGCACTGGGGAGTGATGAGTGGCGCTGCAACTAAGGGCCCACGATGGATCGACTGGAATGAACGCAAGCAAGAACCTCTCGCTTCGCGAGAACGCAGACTTCGCACAGAACGCGAAGTCTGCGCTACCCGCCCATCTGCGTCACCCGCCAAACAGTGATTGCGCATCGCGGCAATCTGTCCTCCGGGGGATACGGAACATGTTCAAGCTGTCGCGGATTGCGGCCCTCGCCATTGTCGTGTTCGTTGTTTCAGTTGCAGGCTGCTCCATCGTAGCGCAAGCAGCATCCCGCCGGGTTTGAGGCCCGCGGTTCTTTCCACGCGTTGCTACAAGAGCGGCAGACCCGGCGGCCTGCGCTGCCGACTTCCATTGTTGGTATACGGGAGCTAAACCGATGGCTGGTAGATCAGTTGATCGCCGCCGGAACGCCGCGGAGCCCCTACGCTGGCGCGGTCTTTCTGTAGGGCGCCGCTAATGGCGGAGGCCACCTGTTCGGCTATTCGTTCATATCCCGCACTCGTATAATGCACGTTTCCGGGGGCCTGAAAACTATCGGGCGGGAATTTGCTGGTCAGGGAATATAGGTCGTCCGTCCTGACGTGGTTTCTGTGCATCACCTCCGCAGCCACCCGATTGTATTTGACCTCGTCGCCCACAACCCGACCGGGCTCATGGGGAGGAACCACCGTCGTGGCTGCCCAGATGAGGGTTGCCCTGGTGCGCTTCAGGATCTGCACGAGTTCTTCCAGGTTCTTCGGGTACTGGGCGATGGGTACGTCCTGTACGCCATGGATCTTATCTTGACGCCCGTTACCCGTTGATTGCGGGCTGCGATAGCAGAGGTCCCACAATCCCCAGTTGAAATGGATGGCCGACCACTTCCTTTTGCCGAGCCATCTGTGAATGTGTTCCAGGCCATAGTGAGTGTTCTGGCAGTTGGCGGGCGTGCCGTCAGGTTTCATCGGCCGGAAGACGTTGGCTTTGCCCTTCAGCAGCCTGCGCACATCCAGGGTGTACCCGATCGAGATGGAATCCCCAATCAGCAGCACATTCGGAAGCGCGGGATCGGGCGTGAACGCCCAGCGGTTTGCCCCCGGTGTGTCAAACGGTGATGCATACGCGATCGGCCGGCGCGCAAAAACTGCGGCCGCTGTTGCCGGCAGAAACAGGCCCAGAAACTTCCGGCGGCCAATCGTGCGCGAATGATTTTCGACTCTCCATAAAGTTTTGGTCCTTTCGCGGAATGTTCCCGGAGCGGCTTTCCTGCATCGATTGCGGGTGGTCCATAAAAAGTTCCCCCCAGATAATTTTGCCGCCGTGATTGCCCCCTTGCGCCATGCTGGGGGAGGCAGTCCACAGGGCCGGTCGGAACATTGCACAGACGAGAGCAAACATAATGGGGAAGGGGCCCTGTGTCAAGACCGGGCGGAATAGACATGGATTTCTGATATCTGCGTCCAGGGAAGCTGAGTGGGGCTGGAAAGGCGGGGAAAAGTGAATGATGAATTCTGAGGGATGAAGGGTGAAAAAGGCAGTAGGGAGTGATGAGTGACGGTCCGCCTGAATGACCGCGATGGAGCGGCGGGAATGAACACAAGCGAAGAGCCTCTCGCTCCGCGAAAACACAGATGCTGCAAAGCGAGCGTCTGCGCCTGCCCCGAAAATTCCGAAAATTTGCTTGACAAGAGTGGCCTAGTGTGATAGCCTTGTTGGTGCGGCTGAGGGGCGGGCAACAAGAGTTTGGGTTGCACTGGATTCGTTCTTTGGCTCTGATCACAGGCCTGAACTGCACGCCGGATTTGCAGCGCCCGGCACGCGCGCGACGAACGGGGAGGATGGCTAGTTTTCTGGCTTTTTGAGACAAATGGGACAAGAAAAGATGTTATTTTGAAAAACGAACCCGAGAAGTTATTGATAATAAACGATCGGCACCAAAAACGAACCCAAACGAACCCAAAAACGAAGCCGAGAAGTTGTTGAAAATACGTTCCTGTGGAAAAAACGAACCGAAAACGAACCGGAAAACGAACCGGGCCATGTTGTTGAAAATACATAACAGCGAAAATCCTCGATCAATAGTGGCATGGCCCGTGGAAAGGCTAGTAGACTGGCTTTTCAGCCGAATGCTGCGGTACCGTTTCCAGTGCTCGACGGAGTTGAAGTTGAACGGGTTTGAGCGGTGTCATCAAACCCTCGCTTGGCGAAACCGCAGACACCGCAAGGCAAGCTTCCTCGCCAGCCGATGCTGCGCCTTCCACTCGTGAAGGCCCCGAGTGGCCGCTTTAAAGCACGATCAATGGACTCCTGTCCGGCGGGATGGCAGACAATCAGTGGGCGGGAGTTTGCGCTTGCCGGGTACTTGATATTGAACGCGGACAATGGCCAGGTCGAACGCGCCAACCGCACCCATACCGAGGAATTCTATGAGATCACCCCCTTTTCGCTCCCCATCACCGAACTCAATCGCGAACTCCTCGCCTGGGAACATACCTACAACACCATTCGTCCTCACCAGGCTCTCGGCTACCTCACGCCCCAACAGTTCCTCGCTCAATCCTCACCTCATAGAAAGGAGCCCTTGTGTCACTAATCTACTGGACGAGTTCACTGGCTTGACAATCAGACTAGCGTCCCCTATGATGCAAAAGAGAGGTACGTCTTGTTCAGCGGCGGTTTCACTGAAGTCGGATTTATCTTATTTATCGCCTTTCTTCTTTTCGGGCCGAAGAAGTTGCCGGAGATTGCCCGCGTACTCGGCAAGGGGATGGGAGAACTGCGCCGTGCTTCCAACGAGCTGAAAAGCTCGCTGGAAGAGGAAATTCGAAATCTGGACCGCAAGGACGAGGAAGTCAGTTACTCTAACCACGAGTACTCTGACCACGAGTACTCTAACCACGAGTACTCCGAGCATGGTTACCCTGAACAAGAGACGCATCCCTATAACGAAACGGAAGAGGAAGGCTTTAACGAACACCCGGATGAGACGCACGAACTGAGCGCACAGTCTGAAGAGACGACAGTGAGCGATCAGTCTGAAGAGGCTGAGACCAAGCTGAGCCATCAGTCCGAGGGCGATCTGGAGCAGGCTCCCGAGTATGGCTACGACTATTCAGAATCCCCCCAGCAAGAACCCGAACCACGGCCCCGAGGATGACGATTCCAGCGGCAGGCAGATGTCGTTCCTCGAGCACCTCGAGGAACTTCGCAAGAGGCTGGTCCACAGCGCCATCTCCGTTTTCGTCGGCTTCTTAGTCTGTTTCTATTTTTCCGATAATATCTACGGCATCCTGGCCAAGCCGCTGACAGACACGCTTCAAAGTCTGCACATGGCGAACAAGCTTGTTTACACCAACCCCGTCGATCCTTTCAATCTGTACATCAAGCTTTCCATCGTGGGTGGGATCTTTCTGGCCTCGCCCTATATTCTGTTCCAGTTGTGGCTGTTCATTTCTCCCGGTCTTTATCGTCACGAAAAGAAATACATCTGGCCGTTTGTGGGACTGTCGTCCGGCCTGTTTTTTACGGGCGGATTTTTTGCCTACCGGTTTGCTTTTCCCGCGGCCCTCAAGTTTCTGCTGGAATTCGGCAATCGTTTCACCCCCATGATTACCATTCATGAGTACTGGGGCCTGGCGCTGACTATCATCCTGGGTGTTGGCGTCGTTTTTGAGTTGCCGGTCGTCATTCTGCTCCTTTCCATTTTCGGAATTGTCACGCCGAAGTTCCTGATCAAGAATATCCGCTATGCGGTCATCATTACAGCGGTTGTGGCGGCTGCTCTGGCTCCCACGCCGGATTGGACCACGTTGTTTATGTTCTGGATGCCGCTGGTGGGTTTGTACTTTGTCAGCATCGGTCTCTCGTGGCTCGTCTACTACCGGAAAAACTGGAAAAAGCGGCATGAGAAGACTTAGCGGCGGCAAGCTTCCATCCCTGCTGTTTCTGTTCACGTTTCTGCTGGCTTTCCTGGCAAACGCTCCGAAGGCTCGTGCGGCGGACGCCTATGCTTTTAACGGCGGGCGCGCTTTTGCGGACCTTGAGCACCTGGTGTCTTTTGGCCCGCGGCCGGTTGGTTCCAAGGCGCTGGAGGCTTCCCGCGCCTGGATGATCGGTCAACTGGAGAAAGCTGGTTGCAAAGTGGTGCAGGACCGTTTTGTCGCGGCCACCCCCATGGGGAATATTCCCATGGTGAACCTGATCGCCGAAATTCCCGGCAGGGAACCAAGACACATCGTCACGATTGCCGGCCACTATGACACCAAGCTGGAGGATTCCTTTCGTTTCGTCGGCGCCAACGACGGTGGATCAAGCGCGGCATTCCTGCTGGAAATGGCTCGCGAGTTGCAACAGACGCGGCACAAGTTGACCTACTGGATCGTCTTTTTCGACGGCGAGGAAGCAATCCGGCAGCAATGGGCTGGTGATGATAACACTTACGGCAGTCGGCACTTTGTCCAGAAACTGACGGCAGACGGTGAATTGAGCCGAATTCAGGCCATGATTCTTGTCGATATGATCGGGGACGCGCACCTGGATATCCACTGGGACCAGAATTCCATCGCCTGGCTGAACAAACTTGTCTTTCAGCAGGCGGACAGGCTGGGCTATTCAAAGTATTTTCTGCGCCAGCCCACCGCGGTTACCGATGACCACATTCCGTTTGTCAGCGCCGGCGTATCCTCTGTCGACATCATCGACTTTGATTACGGACCAGACAACAGTTACTGGCACACGGCGCAGGATGTGATCCAGCACTGCAGCCCTTCCAGCCTGACCATTGTGGGCCGTGTGGTGAAAGCGACGCTCAGCAAGCTTGAAAGTTCGCCTCACGTCCAATAGCAATCCTCCCGGCCTCGCTTGGGAAATTCTCCCTTGGAAACAGACTGCCTCCCAAGTTCGCAAACTGTTTCCCGGTGGGTGTCGAGGTTGGCGTTACTTGTGGGTAGCTGATGATTTTCCACTGAAGCCAGCCGGCAGGTCCTGGGAAAAGATAACCTCAGAATCTTTCTTTACGAAGGAGTGGAGGGGAGGCGTTGAATCGTCCCTGAACGGCATGTCGGTACGATAGTGGGCTCCGCGGCTTTCTCTGCGAGCCAGAGCTGAGGAGGCGATCAGACGCGCGAGGGTCAGCATGTTGCGGGCTTCGTGGCATTGCCGGTCCAGCGGGACCGGTTCCCGAATGGTGAGTTTTTCAAGCTGGCTAACGGCTTCTATCAAGTCTGCATGCTCCCGGATGATTCCGACCTTTTCCCACAAGATTCCACGCAGGCCCTTCACAACCTGTGGGGTATCAGCGTCGGCGGTCGTTGCAGGGCTGGCTGCATGGGGTTTGTCACTGGATTCCTTCACCCCGGGCTTTGCGCCGGTAGTCTTGGAGTGCGAATGGCAGGAATGTCTGTGGGCGCTCGCGCCGGCACGCGCTCCGAACACCAGCCCTTCCAGCAGGGAATTGCTGGCCAGGCGGTTGGCGCCGTGGACCCCTGTCGAAGCCACTTCGCCGGCCGCGTAAAGGCCCGCAAGCGAGGTGTTGCCGTTGAGATCGGTGGCGACTCCGCCCATGGCGTAGTGGGCGGCGGGTCGCACTGGAAGAAGATCGGCAGTGATGTCCAGTCCGTATTGCAGGCAGGTGGCATAGATCCTGGGAAAGCGGCTCTTGACGTGATCTTCCTTCAGGCCGGTCAGATCAAGATAAACGAACTCTGATCCGGTCTTGCGCATCTCCATGACGATGGCGCGGGAGACGATATCCCTGGGCGCAAGCTCGCCGGCCTCGTGGTAATGAGGCATAAAACGATGCAAGTCGATATTTCTCAGAACGGCGCCCTCGCCCCGCAACGCCTCGGAAAGCAGGAACCGCGGAGCGCCTTTTGCGTAGAGAGCGGTGGGATGAAACTGGATGAACTCCAGATCGCTCAACAGCGCGCCGGACCGGCAGGCGATGGCAACCCCATCACCACAGGCAACGTCGGGGTTCGTGGTTTCCTTGTACACCTGCCCCATGCCGCCGGTTGCCAGCACCACGCCATTGGCCTCGATGGTTCGCAGCCGCGAGGCTTTTACGTCGATGTAATTGACTCCGGCAACCTTTGCCCCGTCCAGCAGGAGGTCGGTAACAAAGGTGTGTGACCGGATTTCGATGTTGGGAAGAGTTTTGACCTTCACCATAAGCGCCCGCAGAATCTGGGCGCCGGTTGAATCTCCATGAGCGTGCAGAACGCGTGAGCGGCTGTGCGCTCCCTCGCGCGTAAAGGCCAGTTTGGTCCCTTCGCGGTCGAACTCCATGCCCCAGTCGATCAGCTTTTTGATTTCACGCGGCCCCTGTTCGACAAGGATCTTCACGCCTTCTTCACGGCACAAGCCGTCGCCGGCTTGCAGGGTATCCTGAAGATGGAGGTGTACTTCGTCATCTTCGGCAAGCGCAGCGGCAATGCCTCCCTGTGCGTGTTCGGTGCTCGATTCGTAGATCTCGCCCTTGGTCAGGACCAGGACGCGGGCGGTGTCGGCCAGTTCGATCGCAGCGCGCAGTCCGGCGATGCCGGCGCCAAGGATAAGGTAATCGACCTGCTCGTTATTCTTGCTCATAGGAACCACCACCATCATACGCGGCGCCGGGCAACCCCGCAATATGTAGCCCATCGGTCAGCGGAGGCCGGGAATCTGCCTGAATTCCGGTGGTATGCTATGTGTTTTCGTTTACACTCAAGAGAGGACTGATCAGGAACGCATGCGACGACTTCAAGTGAAATCCCGTGATTTTGAATACCGCGTTGTGGCCGGGCGTGGCGCCTGGAGCGCGTTTCAGCGCTTTCCGCACCGGAGATATTCTTCCATATTCGTACTGACGGAACGAGCGCTCTGGAAGCGCTGGGGTACGAACTTCCTGAAAGCCAGCCAGTTGATTGCTCCAACCGAGATCTTTGTTCCTTCGGGCGAAAACTCAAAGAGCATCAGAATGGCGGAACAGGTGGCCGCAAAACTGCTGAAGCGAAGGGCGGACCGGCGTTCTCTTCTCATCGCGTTTGGTGGGGGCGTGGTGGGAGACCTGGGCGGGTTCGTCGCTTCCACTTACATGCGCGGGATTGACTATGTCCAGGTGCCGACCACGGTGGTGGCCCAGGTCGACAGTGCAATCGGCGGCAAAACCGCCGTCAATGTTGGCGAGATGAAGAACCTGATTGGGACGTTTGCGCCGCCGCGCCTGGTGCTGGCTGACCCCGTGGTGCTGAAATCCCTTTCTCCGAGGGCGTATCTTTCCGGCTTCTATGAAGTTGCGAAGCATGCGGTGCTTTCCGGCCCGTCGTTGTTTTCGCTGATGGAGAAGGCCGCCGGCAGGCTGCGCCCCGGACTGGACGGGACTCTGGACACGCTGCTGGTGCGCGCGGCGCAGGTGAAAGTGGATATCGTCAATCGTGACGAGCGCGAAACTGATTTGCGCCGGCTCTTGAACCTGGGCCACACCTTTGGCCACGCGCTGGAAGAAGCCACGGGGTACCGGCGGTTTCTCCACGGGGAGGCGGTGGGCTGGGGTCTGCTTTGCGCGGCGAGGCTGGGAGTACTTTTGAACATGCTGGACGCAAAAGAGGCCGAACGGATCTCCGCACTGGTCAGGAGAATCGGACCTTTGCCTTCCATTCGTGACCTGCCGCCAGCGAAAATCCGGAAGCTCTTCGCGCGCGACAAGAAGGCCGTCGCGGGCCAGATCCACTGGGTGGTACCGGAGAAAATCGGCAAGGTCAGCGTCGTGAGCGATGTTCCTATTGAAGCAGCGACAGAAGCGCTCCGCAACGTGCAACAATCGGAGGTCCATGGTTAAGGCGAACCCCTTGGCGGCTGGCGGCGCCACGGTAGACAAAGGTGCGGACGAACGGGCTACAGCATCCGCTGTTCGGAGTATGTTTGCGACTGTAGCGCCGCGTTACGACCTGCTGAACCACCTTCTCTCTGCCGGGGTCGATATCGGCTGGCGGCGCGCAACCGTCAGGTCGCTTGAGCCCGTGTTGTCCAGGCCATCATCCGTGGTGGCCGATCTTTGTTGCGGGACCGGAGATCTGGCGCTGGCTCTGAGGCGGGCTTCGGTAGGTGCAGTTCTGGGGACCGATTTCTGCCATCCCATGCTGCAGCGTGCCAGGGAAAAATCGGTGCGCCTGGGCCGAAACACCAACTTCCTGGAGGCGGATACGCTGCGACTGCCCTTTCGTGACGCGTCACTCGACGCCGTGACCATTGCTTTTGGCTTCCGCAATCTCGTGAACTACAGGCGCGGGGTTCAGGAAATGAGGCGGGTGTTGCGGCCTGGAGGCATGGTGGCGATTCTGGAGTTTTCGCACGTCACCTGGCCTGTTTTTGGCCCGCTGTTCCGTGCTTATTTTCGACGCGTGCTTCCGCGGCTGGGGGCGTTGATTTCAGGAGTTCAGGGTCCCTACCAGTATCTTCCAGATTCGGTATCACGCTTTCCGGACCAGAAAGCCCTTTCAGACCTGCTTCGGGAGGAAGGTTTCAGCGGAGTCCGCTACAGAAATTTTACCGGTGGGGTGGCGGCCCTCCATCTGGGAGAGAAGGGTTAGGTCGGTCGGGTTGCTTATTGGCCGGCTGTTGGATCTTTCTGAATCCATTCCTGGGGCGCGCCGCTGTCTTTGAATTCCTTTTCAAGCTGGTCCATTGCCTGCTGGGCTTTTTCCGTTGCGGCGCTTTTGGCTTCAAGCTCGACGGTCGAAGCATCGATGCGGCCATTCAGTTTTCTTGAGCGCTCAGGATTGAGTTCTCTTGCCTGCTGAACCTGAAGAAGGTGAAGTTCATCCTCCACGAGAGTTTGTTCTTCTTTGGCGTGGGTCAGGCGCGCGCGCGCGGCCCCGAACCTTGCCTGCCAATACTCCTTGGACTTCTCGCGGCTTCTTGCCTCATCAGGCGGCGCCGCAGGTGCGCCGGCCTGCGCCCCTCCGGTTGCTGCTTCGGGTGGCGGGGACGGTGGTGAAGGTTCCATTTCGGGCGAAGATGTCGCCTGCATTGAGGATTTCAGAATCGCGATGGGAGGCATTCTGGCGATGTCGTCGTTGGTGAATACTTTGACGGGAACTTTGCCCTTCTTCTCCCTGGCTTCCCGCTCCTTGCGGGACTGCCGCGCAACTTCGCCAAGGGACTGCGCCGGAGTGGTCGCAGCAACCTGAAAAAGCAGGACGCCCAGAAGGACCAATGAGAGCCTTGAGTGAATGGTTTGGGTCATGGTCGTTGTTACGGCTGAAAACCGAATATCCTGCGGGTGAGGGTTGCAAAGTCCATTATCGGATCCAGCCGGGGTCGCCTCCTTCGCGGCGAAGCTCTTGCTGCAAGTCGTCCATCGCTTTTTGATCGTCGTCGATCGCCTTCTCTGCGTTTGCGATTTTGGTGCGTAACTTGTCCAGGTCTGTCTGGAAAGCCGGCGTGCTTTCCTGTTCCAGAGTTTTCTGGGGGTCGGGATAGTACTGCATTTTTGCGAGTCCCAGTTGCTGCTTCAAGACGGCGAGCTGACGCTGTTGAAACTCCATTCGCGAGCGGATTTTATCGGCTTTTGAACGAAAATACTCCTCGCCGTGTTCCGCGGACTCAGCGGCCTGGGCAACACTTTCCCCTTTGGCCTGCTCCTTCTCTTTTGCCTTTTCCTCAAGTCTGGCCGACTCTATTTCCATCGGACCCCGGGAAGGCAGATTGTCATTGGTAAATACGGCAACCGGCTTCTGCTTTTCTTTCGCGCGCTCGGCCTTCAATTGTCGTGCGACTTCGCCAAGTGATGGAACCGTCGTGGGCGCCTGGCCCCGGGCGGGCGAGCTTACCACGAGAATCAGGCCAACCAGAAATACGCAAGCCACATGTTTTCCGCTATTTCGCATCCGCTCGCCTCTGCCCGGCGTTGGTGGCTCCTCACGGGTTGAGCCACCAACGAATTCCTCTAACCTATTAGTCGGCAAGGACCAGCGCGGGGGCCATTAGAATGTTCCAATGGTGGTAGCCGGACAGTGAGGCCAAGCGGGCATATAAGTGCCCATCCTGTGTTATGAAGTAAACTCTTACGAGCGATTTTCTCTGCTCAAAGTCGAAGGCGCCATTTTTTGATATTCTAAAAGCTTTAACTCTTACAAATGGGCATGGCGGGCAAGCAATTGCCAGCATTTTGCATAGGAGGGTTTGCAATGAAGATTCTAAATCTCGATTTCACGCGAATCGCGCATGACACTTTCCGGGTTGCAGGCTCGAAGGTGATTTATACGGACCCGTTCAAGGTGGTCAAGGAGGACCCGGCGGACATTGTTCTCTTGAGCCACGAACACTTTGATCACCTCAGCCTGGACGATCTCAACAAAGTCTGTACGGCTGAGACCACCATCGTCGCGAGCCCCGTGTGCAAGGAAGGCCTGCAAAATGTAAAGGCGAAGGCAAAGCATTTTGTCGCGCCGGGCATGAAACAGACCGTTGGCGAGGTGGCCATTGAAGCAGTCCCGGCTTACAACGTCAACAAATTCCGGGAGCCCGGGAAGCCTTTTCACCCAAAGGATGCGCAGGGTGTGGGTTTCGTGTTTGAAATGGACGGAACGCGCGTCTATTATGCCGGTGACACAGATTTTATTCCGGAAATGAAATCCATCCAGTGTGACATTGCGTTATTGCCGGTGTCGGGGACGTATGTGATGACGGTGGAAGAAGCGGCCAAGGCGGCGCAGACCATTAATCCTAAAATTGCCGTCCCCATGCACTATGCAGCCATCGTCGGGACCGACGACGACGCGAAGAAGTTCAAGTCCATCGTGACCAACTGCGAGGTCCAAATCGTCTGATTCCGTGATGCGCCGGTTTCCACGAAGTGCGGGCCTGCTTGTGCGCGCCGTAGGGCCCTTGCCTGGCGCGGCGAATTACTTCCAGGCGATGCGGGGAAATTTTTTCGGAATGATGCCGGAGCCTTCCTTGACAGTGACAATCTGGTTGATTGGAACTTTGGAGAGTTTATCCACCTGCCCGCTGGGCCACGTGATCTGGAGCGATTCAATGCTCTTGCGTTTCCCGAGGCCAAAATGAATGCGCGGGTCGTTCGCCGCCATGTAGCTCATGCCGCCTTTGGCCTGCTGGACCTGTGTAAAACCTTCTGAGGTCAGTTTCAAGACGCTTCCCAGGCCGTCCCTGTTTGACTTCGTGCCGACCAGGTTGACCTTCAGCCAGTTGTTGGCATTGCCACCGTCGTTCCGGAGCAGTTCCGGAAAATCGCCCCGCGCATTGATGACAAAGTCGATGTCTCCGTCATTGTCAAAATCGGCGGCGGCCAGTCCGCGGCCTGCTACCGGCCGCATGAATGCGGGGCCGAGTTCTTTGGACACCTTGGCAAATTTGCCTTTGCCGAGATTGCGAAACATCAGTTTGGACTCTTTGTAAGTGACTTCCGTGTGGTAGAGGTTGATGTTGTCGAGCATGGCGCCGTTCACCTGCATGATGTCGGTCCACCCGTCGTTATCGTAGTCCGCGAAGAGGGCGGACACTCCGCTCAGAAAGATGGCGCTGTTGCCGATCCCGCTCTGGTACGTCACGTCATCGAAAGTCTCGTCCTGATTGTTGTGGTAGAGGCGGTCGAGTTCAAAGTCGAGGTGTGTGATGTAGATATCCATCCATCCGTCGCCGTCCACATCTGCCGCATCGATGCCCATGCCGGCTTCATACTTGCCGTCGGCGCTTGCTGCCACTCCGGAAATGAATGAGACGTCTTTGAAGGTTCCGTCGTGCTGATTGATAAAAAGGAAATTCGGCCAGGTGTCATTGGCAATTGCGATGTCCGGCCAGCCGTCGTTGTTGAAGTCCGCGGTGACAACGCCCATGCCCTTGGCTTCCGGAATCCCGATGCCCGACTGCTTGCTGACGTCGCTGAAGGTACCGTCGTGGTTATTGTGGTAAAGCTTGAGATGCTGGCCGCGGTAATTGTCGGGATGGCAGTAGGCGCGATAGCCGGTCCGGTGTTCGCCGCACCAGATGTTGTTCTCGGGCGACCACTCGATGTAATTGCAGACTACCAGGTCGAGCCAGCCGTCCTTGTCATAATCAATCCACGCGGCGCTGGTGGACCAGCCTCCCTTGTCTGCGAGCCCCGCCTTTTCGGTGACGTTGGTAAAAGTTCCGTCGCCGTTGTTGTGGTAAAGAATCGCGCTGCCGTAACCCGTGACGTAAAGGTCGGGAAAGCCGTCATTATCGTAATCGCCGACGCAAACACCCTGGCCGTAATGGCCCTCGCCGCCCACTCCGGCTTTCTCCGTAACATCGGTAAAGGTTCCGTCGCCGTTGTTATGGTAAAGCGCGGAGCGAAGAGGGTGCGGAGGGGTATAGACTTTGGTGGCAGCTGACTGAACGAAATAGAGGTCCAGAAGGCCATCCTGGTCGTAGTCAATCCAGCCCACACCTGTTCCCATGGTCTCCAGGTAGTACTTCTCATTGCTTCCTGTTCCATCCTGTTTGAACGTGATACCCGCCGCCTGGCGGACATCCGTAAAGGTGACAGGAATACCGGCCTCCGGGGCCTGGGCTGCTGCCGCCAGTCCCTTCAGGTCAGGCCGCAGGGCGAGCCATGCACCCAGACCTGCGGTTCCCATTCCCTTCAATAATTCGCGGCGCGATACTTTTTTCGTCAACGGGTTTCTCCCCCATAATGTGCAGGGCTTTCTGAGCGAAAATCCCGAACCTATTCCCGCTTGCCCCTCCGGCGATATTAACTATAACGCGGTGGGACTGTTTTCCTCAATCGTTGAGCTATGGCCGATTTGGTTTTTTGTATGGACTGGGCACTCACTGTGAAATCTTGCATGCAAATGCCAACCGATGTATATTCCCGTCGGCAGGGAATGACTGGCATCAACAGGTTGCCTGGGACCTTGATTCGGGGCAAAAATGTTCCGCACCCGGTGATGGGAACAGGGAAAATCCGCGGGAGGTGCTGATGAAAAGTAAACTTCTAGGGCTGATGGCGTGCCTCATTGCTGCTACGTTGCCTTGTGCTCAAGCTGCGGTGAAAAGGCCGAAAATTCTGGGCATTGCTCACATGGCCTTTTACGTGAGCAACCTTCCCGAGACGCTGGCCTATTACAAGAACTTTCTCGGTTTCGACGAACCTTACGACCTGAAGAATGATGACGGAAAGGTCCGGATCGCCTTCATCAAGATCAACGACTACCAGTACCTGGAACTTTTCGCTGAGCCGCCCAGGGGCGACGGGAGGCTCAACCACCTTGCCTTCTATACGGATAACGCTGAACAGTTGAGGCTCTACCTGATCTCTCGGGGCATTCACGCGCCGGCCAAAGTCAGCAAAGGAAGAACGGGGGACAAGAATTTTACGGTGAAGGACCCTGACGGCCACACCGTGGAGTTTGTTGAATATCAGCCCGACGGCTGGGCCATGAAGCACCGGGGCAAGGACATGCCTGCCACCCGTGTCTCCAATCACATCATGCACATCGGGTTCACGGTGGGAGCGCTCGCCCACTCCTGGGAGTTTTACGGTGACGTTCTGGGCTTCAAGGAATTCTGGCGCGGCAGTTCAGATGGAGTCACGCTGAGCTGGGTTGACCTGCGAGTGCCGGACGGCAAGGATTATGTTGAGTTGATGCTCTACAAGCAGTTGCCCGCGCAGGACAAACGCGGTGGCGCAAACCACATCTCGTTGATGACGCCGGACATCGCCAAGGCGGTGGCCACGCTCCGATCCCGCGCCGCAGCTTTAAGCTACACTCGCAAGATAGAAATCCACGTGGGCCATAACCGGCAGCGCCAGGCCAACTTTTTTGATCCTGACGGTACGCGCAGCGAGCTGATGGAGCCTTTCACTATTGACGGCAAGCCGACGCCGCCTTCGACCGCCCCGCCTCCGCGATAAGGGCGGGGAATGGGCGGCCATCGTCGCATTCTTAACGGGATATGCCGGGGGCTTGTTTGCCCGCCACCGACCCATTCTTCGACCCTGAAATCTGAATTTGACCTCACGCCTGAGCGATTGAAAGCCTGCGCAGCCGGGGCAAAAATCGAGTAAGATAAACAGTGAGTCCCAGTTAAGTCCGATGGTCATAACCGAAATTTTCAAATCTATCCAGGGCGAATCCTCTTTTGCGGGTCTTCCCTGCGTGTTTGTTCGCCTCACCGGATGCAATCTCCGCTGCCACTGGTGTGATACGGCCTATGCTTTTCACGGAGGAGAGAAGATGGCCCCGGACGAGGTCCTCGACCGCGTGCGGAAACTGGGAGGGAAAATGGTGGAATTGACCGGAGGCGAACCGCTGCTTCAGAAGGAGACGGTCGGACTTGCCGACAGCCTGCTGGCTGACGGCTACCGCGTCCTCATTGAAACCAGCGGCGAGCGTTTTGTGGGGGACCTTGCCCGGCCCGTGGTTAAGATCGTGGACGTGAAATGCCCGGGCAGTGGAGAGAGCGGAAAGTTTAATCCGGCAAATCTCGACGTTCTGGAACCCAAGGACCAGATCAAGTTTGTGGTGCTTGATGAGCGGGATTATCTTTACGCCCGTGATTTTATGGGGAAGCACAGTCTGGCCGGGCTTGTGGATGAGATTATCTTTTCGCCCGTCTTTGGCCAGTTGCCGCCCATCCAGCTTGCCGAATGGATCCTGCGCGACAACTTGCAGGTACGGGTGGGGCTGCAGATCCACAAATTTATCTGGGACCCTGAAACCCGGGGTGTCTAAGGTGGAATTTCTGCGAGGCTGGCGAGAGAGTGGGCCGGCCGGCTGCCCAGCAAGGAGCAAAAGTTTTGGTGAAGGACGATCAAACATCTGACCGGCGGCCCCTGGCTGTAGTTCTGGCCAGCGGCGGGCTGGACAGTTGCGTAACCGCGGCGATCGCGAGCCTGGACTATCGTCTGGCTCTCTTGCATGTGGTGTACGGCCAGCGGACCGAGGGCAGGGAACGGCAGGCTTTCAACGCGCTTGCGGATTTCTATCACGCTGAGCAGCGGCGCGTATGCCGGCTGGACCACCTTCGCGAGATCGGAGGGTCAAGCCTTACCGATCCGAATATCCCGGTTGAGGCCGCGAACCTGGAGCGCCAGGACATCCCCTCGAGTTACGTACCCTTCCGCAACGCGCATTTTCTTTCCGTTGCCGTTTCGTGGGGCGAGGTCCTTGGCGCCCGCAAGATCTTTATTGGCGCGGTGGCGGAGGATAGTTCCGGGTATCCGGATTGCCGGCCCGAGTACTACGAGGCCTTCAACCGCGTCATTGACGTCGGGACAAGGCCTGAAACCAAGATCGAAATCGTGACTCCGGTGATCCACATGCGCAAGAGTGAGATTGTGCGAAGAGGGATGGAACTTGCAGCTCCTCTTCATCTGACCTGGTCCTGCTATCAGCGGGAGGATGTGGCGTGCGGGGTCTGTGACAGTTGCGCCCTGCGCCTGCGGGCTTTTCAGGAAGGGGGCCTTGAAGACCCCATTGCCTATGCTGTCCGTCCGCGTTACACTCCGCAGTCGTCCAGTGTGGGCTGATGTTTTCCGGCGAATCAATGGCAAGGATTGGGTTGAGCGCCGAAGAGGTTAAAGCTAGAATATACTTTGGGCAGTATCAAGGTGAGGAGGTTCAAATGAAGTATCTGTCAGCGCGGAAGGTTTTCGGAATCATTTTTGCTTTCGCAGCGTTGGGGATGGTGGCGCCAGCCTATGCTCAGACGGGCGGAGTGCAGGGAAAGGCCATTCAGGAAAATGGCCAGCCGTGTGCCAAATGCATCGTTCAGCTTGACCGGCTGGACATCAAATCAAGTTATAAGACCAAGACAGGCAAAAAGGGCGAGTTTGTTTACATTGGCCTGCCCATTGGGAATTACAAGATCACATTGCAGAGTCCTACAGGGCAGACTCTTTTCTACATCGAAAAGCATGTCGGCCTGGGCGAACCCACCGATGTAGACTTTAATCTTCCGAAAGAAATGGCCCAGGAGAAGCAGCAGCGTCAGGAGCAGATGAAGGCTAATCCTGAAATGGCCAAGCAGGCTCAGGCGCAGGCCAAGGATGAAAAAGAGTATAAGGGACTCAAACAGTATTTTGACCAGGGCAACACGTTGTACAATCAGGGGCAATACAAGGAAGCGGCCGCGGCTTTCCAGCAAGCCCTTGAGATGGCCAAGGAAAAGAACGTTCCTGTTGTGCTGGCGCGTCTGGCTGAATCCTATGCCAAGGCCAAGGACAATGACCAGGCCATCGCAACTTATCAGAAAGCTCTCCAGTTGACCCCGGACGATGCCGCTCTGCACAACAATCTGGGCAGCGTCTATGCCTCAGCCGGCAAGATGGATGAAGCGCAGGCGCAATTCCAGAAAGCAGCCGAACTCGACCCAACCAACGCCGGCCGGTACTACTTCAACATCGGAGCCATCATGTACAACGCAGGGAAGATGGACGATGCTCTGACGGCTTTTAACAAAGTCATCAGCCTGGATCCCAAGAATGCGGACGCCTATTACCTGAAAGGGCAGGCGCTCATGGGTAAGGCTACGATGTCGTCGGACGGCCAAGTGAAGGCTCCTGATGGAACTGTCGAGGCTTTCAATGAATATCTCTCGCTGAATCCCAACGGGCCGAACGCCGCTGCTGCTAAAGCGATGATCGCAACGCTGCAGGGCAAGGTGTCAACGCAATACAAAAAGAAGAAGTAGCGGCTGTTGCAATTCTATCCTGGAGTTCAGGGGCCCCGCTTCCAAACAAAGGCGGGGCCTTTCTCATGCTGAGAAATCCACAGGCAAGGGCTTTATTGCCGCTCCTCTTCCTTGCGGGCCTGGCCTCTCCGTTGAAGGCTGACACGATTCACGAGGCCACAGCGGATGGACGCCAGCGCGTCATTCAAAGTAACGCAATTCTGATCCAACAGGATTCTTCGATCCTCATTTATAAGCATTTTGACCTGCCCGACATGCGGATTGAGAAGGTGCAACTGTCGAAGAGAAGTCTGCCCTACACTGTTGTCAGCAGTTCCCCTTCCCAACGGCAGAGTATTGTCGAACTCTGGAAGCGGTTCGGATACACCGCCAGGGTGTCGGACACGAGCGGCAAGACCACGCAGGTGTTTGATGCCTATATTGATTACTATCCGCCCGGCGGCCGAGGCTCGTTGCTGGTGTCCGTGCCTGCCGTCACTTCCTTCCCCTTGTTGCTGGACGGGGGCGCTGCAGACGTTCAGGAATTCTCCAGGATTTCCCGGGTTGATTTCCAGAATGGTGAAATCACGCTGACACTCAGGAACGGCAACGTTGAACACGGCAGGTATCTGATGCCGACTACCCAGCCTGCTGAGGCCCGATTCATGGGCATTACTGAAAAATATGATCCCTCCAGCGATGACGTCTTCGATTTCTCTGAGCCGCTCTCGCGCATAAAAAGCATCGTTTTCCAGCAGTGAGTTCAGGAAAGTGCTTCACCCCATGAAAAAGTGTTCGAGTGGCTGTCCACGCCTGTGTATTCCCCGAGTCGCACACAAAGTTTGACAGCACCAGGAACTTCCTAGTATTTTTGACCGCCGGGATGTTCTCCGGCCAATAATCTGGAGTGGCAGGAATCCCATGCCGTCACTCGGAAGGGTGTTGCGGAATTTTTCTAATACGGGAATCCGCTGACCAATCATGGCTCAATCTTCAACAGAGACCGGCAGATCTCAAGGCCTGTTCTTCCACGGCTCGCACTGGCACACCGTCCTGGCTTGTTTCCTGGGTTGGACGCTCGACGCCTTCGATTTCTTTGTTGTCGTTTTTCTGGTGGGAACGCTGGCGACGAGCTTCCAGGTTTCGAAGACGGACATTATTCTGACTCTGACGGTTACCCTGGCAACGCGTCCTGCCGGAGCTTTCATTTTCGGCATTCTCGCAGACCGTTACGGCCGCCGCAAATCTCTTATGGCGAATGTCCTCTTTTATTCGGTCATAGAGGTGCTTTGTGGTTTCGCGCCTTCCTTTACCGTCTTTATAATTCTGCGAGGTCTCTACGGCCTGGGGATGGGCGGCGAGTGGGGAATCGGCGCCTCGCTGACCATGGAAAGCGTTCCGCGGCGCTGGCGGGGAATTCTCTCCGGGGTTCTTCAGAGCGG
Organism: uncultured Acidobacteriota bacterium; assembly: GCA_963783155.1. Classification (GTDB taxonomy): domain Bacteria; phylum Acidobacteriota; class Terriglobia; order UBA7540; family UBA7540; genus SCRD01. Next base: position 64,586 of record CAWANC010000031.1, read on the forward strand.
TTATCCCGTCGGCTATCTTCTGGCTGCCGTGGCGGCGCGTTTCGTCCTGCCCCTGTGGGGATGGCGGGCCATGTTTTTTCTCGGAGCGGCGCCGGCACTACTGGCTCTTTACATCCGGGCCGGCGTGCCGGAATCGAAGGCCTGGCTCAAGCATCGCGAGCCGGACGTTCGGGCCATTCTTCGGACGGTCGGCCGGCATTGGAAGAGTTTCCTTTACCTGGTGCTGATGATGACCATGATGATGTTTCTTTCGCACGGCACGCAGGACCTCTATCCGGACTTCCTCAAAACCGCTCATAACATCAAAGCAGCCACGGTTTCAGACCTTGCCGTTCTCTACAACATCGGCGCGATTATTGGTTCCATCCTGTTCGGCTATCTCTCCGAACGTCTGGGCCGCAAACGCAGCATGCTGGGCGCTTTCGGCCTGGCGCTTGTGGTCATCCCGTTCTGGGCGTTCGGGAGCTCCATCGGCGTTCTGGCGGCCGGCGCTTTTCTGATGCAGATGGGCGTGCAGGGCGCCTGGGGAATCATCCCGGCACACCTCAACGAGCTGTCTCCGGACTCGGTGCGGGGTCTTCTGCCCGGGCTCTCCTACCACCTGGGCATCCTGGTTGCCTCACCCACCAATACCATCGAATACGCTCTGCGGGATCATGTCGGTTATGCCTGGGCCATGGCCGGGTTTGAAATCGCCGTCATCGTCATCGGCGGCATCGTCATCGCTTTTGGCCGCGAACAGAAAGGCAAGGACTTCATGGCGATGGCCGACAATACCTCTTGAAAGATCTCAAGGATTTTGAGAGGGGCAACCCAACCGCGCGGGCGATGAGCCTGCCACGCCGCTTTGTGCTTTCAGGATGACGGGAAACCGCGAATGAACTACGTCCGCACCAGCTCAAACATGGTGATTTCCGGCGGAGCGTCAAAACGGATGGGGATGCCGATGGTGCCGATGCCGCGATTGACGTAAAGCTGCCCCCCGGGCTTCTGGAAGTGGCCTTTGACGTAGGGTGTCATCAGCCGGGCGAGGGAGAGGTCAGGGCTGATGAAGTTCAGGGCGATTTGGCCTCCATGGGTGTGGCCTGAGAGGCTCAAGTCAATTCCCAGCTGCGCGGCGCGATCGTAGGTATTGGGATTGTGGCTGAGGAGGATGTTGACCTGATCGGGGATCATCAGTGGTTTTACGCTCTCCAGATATTCCCGCACCAGATGATTGCCGTAGGGTCCGTGGTGCCGGCGGAACTCATAGTCCACGCCCATCAGGTTCAGGCTTTCTTTCCCTACCTGGATGGGAGCGCGTTCCTGTCGCAGAATCCTGATGTCACGCCGGGCAAAGAGCGCGGTGATCGATGCCTCCGTGTGGGTCATCATCTCATGGTTCCCGAGGCACCCGTAGATGCCCAACGGGGCTTTCAGGCCGGTCAGGGAATCGACGGCGGCTTCCTGCGTGTCCGGGTCCCAGGTGATGTAGTCCCCGGTCAGAACAATCAGGTCCGGCTTCAGAGCATTGGTCATCTCTACCACGTGCCGAATGTCGGATGATGTCATGAACGGCCCGATGTGAAAGTCGGACAGTTGGGCGATGCGGAAACCCTGGAATTCCCGGGGAAGCCGGGGAAGCTTCATGCGAACAAATGATTTCTCGAACTCGACACGACCGAAAAGAAAACCGTAGCCGGCGGCGGCAAATGGCACTGCGGCGGCTGCTACCGCTGTCTTCGATAGGAACTTTCGCCTGGCCAGCGAGAATGAGGGACCAGGGTCCGCCTGGGGCTCAGCTCCCTGCCTGAGCCGCTGAATTAGGTTCCAAAAGAAATTCGTCAGCAAGAAAGGGAGGGCCAGGATAAATCCTCCCACCGAGCCAAAGGCCCACCATCGCACCGGCATCTCAAGGAGCGCAATTTTCAGCGTCAGGCTGGTGGCGGCTTCATCGCGGGCCGAAAGGAAGTTGTAGGCAAGTAAGAAGATGTAGACGGCCAGGCCGATGGCGGCAAGCGAGCGTCGAAGGATCTTGTTATGGATCAGCTTTGCGCCGATTTTGCTGATGACACTGAACCAGAAGATCTGGCTGGCGATGAACAGGCAATCAAAGATCAGAAAGAACACGTGTCGACCCATGGCACCCCACACAAACTATCTTTTAGGATGTTTGTTACTGACCCCGTTTGTCAAGCGCCTATAGGGTCTGTCGGACGCACGCTGCTTGACTTCAATCAGAAATTCCCTTACGTTGGAGCACTTCTGGTCATTTCCGAATCACCAGGGGCCTGGGTGCAGAACCCCGCCGACGGTACTCGGAGGGGAATGACTGTTTCCAGCTGTTGATGATGCGCGGTAGAATGGAGCAAATATGAGAGTTCAGAATAAGGTCGCTATCGTAACCGGCGCCGGCTCCGGGATCGGCCGCGCGACGGCGGAGCTTCTGGCGGAAGAGGGAGCCAAGGTTGTGGTCGCTGATATTGATCCCAGGGGCGGCAATGAAACCGTCAGCGCCATTCGTGGAAAGGGGAATACCGCCCATTTTGTAGAGGCGGATATTTCCAGGGAAGAGGATGCGAAGAAGATCTCAGACGAGACCGTCCAGACCTATGGCGCCATCGACATTCTGGTGAACAACGCGGCCACGTTTGTTCTGAAGGGTTTTGAAGCCACGGTCGAAGAGTGGCGGCATTCTCTCGGCGTCAACGTCGTTGGAACCGCGATGGTCACAAAATACGCCGTCGAGCACATGAAGAAGAAGGGCGGGGCCATTGTCATCCTCGGCTCGATCTCCAGCTTTCTGGCCCAGCCTGACTTTTTTGCCTACAGCGCCACCAAGGCTGCCATGGTCCAGTTGTGCCGCAACATGGCCATGGACCTGGGGCCCCACAAGATTCGTGTCAATGCCGTGTGCCCGGGCTCGATCATTACGGCCGCATCCTATCGGCACATGGAAAAAGTGGGCATGACGCTTGAAGAATTCGACGCCCAGGAAGGCGCCAAGACCTTTGTGGGCAGAGCAGGAAAGCCTCGCGAGGTGGCCAACGCTATTCTGTTCCTTGTCTCGGACGAGGCGAGCTACATCACGGGCAGCCACCTGATGGTGGACGGAGGGTATTCTGCGCAGTAAGTTGCAGGATGATGATTCCTGATGGCAAATAATTCTCCCAAGGTTGCGCTTTTCATCACCTGTCTGGGTGACCAGTTTTTTCCGCAGGTCGGAGAATCCGTTGTAAGAATTCTGCGTCGTGCGGGCGCCACGGTCACGTTCAACCCCCAGCAGACCTGCTGCGGCCAGCCGGCTTTCAACACCGGCTACCGTGACGAGGCGCGCGATGTTGCCCGGCGCAATCTCGACCTCTTCCAGGATGCCGACTACGTTGTGGCGCCGTCGGGTTCCTGCTCCACCATGTTCCGGGTCTTCTATCCGGAACTATTCGCCGATGAACCAGAGCTGCTGCAGAAGGTCGAGCGGCTGCGGGGACGCTTTTACGAGTTCTCGGAATTCCTGGTGAAGGTGATGAAGGCAGAAGACCTGGGCGCCAGTTTCCCGCACCGTGTTGCCTATCATGATTCCTGCCATCTGCTGCGCGAGCTGGGTGTCGAGTCGGAGCCGCGCAAACTGATCAAGGCCGTCAGGGGTCTGGAGCTGGTGGACCTGCAGGACAACAAGGTCTGCTGCGGCTTTGGCGGAACGTTTTCCGTGAAGTTTCCTGACGTGTCGGTGGCGATGGCGCGCGACAAGCTTCATGCCGCTGCCGATGCCGGGGCGGAATACCTGGTGGCCAACGATGCCGGGTGCCTGATGCACCTGGCCGGATATATCCATCGGGAGAAGCTGCCGATCCAAACTCTGCACCTGGCGGAATTATTGGAAAAACACGAATGAGCGAAACGGGAGTTCACAGCTCGGCCATCCATGAACGGGGAGAGAAGGTGATGGGCGACGCCCATCTCCAGGAGGCTTACCGCTCCTCGACCCTTCGGCTTTACTCGCACCGCCTGGAAGCGATCGGGCAAGTGCCGGGATTTGAGCCACTGCGCGACCGGGCGCGCGAGTTAAAGCGCGAAGTGATGGATCACCTGGATGATTATCTCGCGGAGTTTGCCGACAGCGTTGAGCGCCAGGGAGGAAAGGTCCACTGGGCCCGGACCGCGGAAGAGGCCTGCGACATCGTCAAGGAGATTGTCAAAAACGCCGGCGCCAATGAAGTGGTCAAGAGCAAGACCATGGTGGGCGAAGAGATTGAGCTGAACCACGCCCTCGAGGCTGCCGGCATTGACGCCATTGAAACTGACCTGGGAGAAATGATCGTCCAGCTTTCCGGCGAACGGCCCGCCCACATCGTCGCCCCGGCCATCCACAAGACCCGCCACGATGTTTCCGATCTCTTCTTTGACAAGCTCCATTCCGAGCGGACGGAAGACCCGGAGCAGTTGACGGCCATCGCGCGGAAGACCTTGCGCGAAATATTCGCCCGGGCCGGGGTAGGTGTCAGCGGCGCCAACTTTGCCGTCGCGGATACGGGCAGCATTGTTACGATTGAGAACGAAGGGAACATCCGCCTTTGCACCACGGCGCCGCGCGTCCACGTGGCCCTGGTGGGCATTGAGAAGATCATTCCGCGCTTTAGCGACCTGGGCGTTTTTCTCCGCCTGCTGGGACGCTCGGCCACCGGGCAGAAGCTGACTTCCTACACCTCCATTCTCACCGGGCCGCGCCGCCCGGGCGAAGACGGCCCGGACGAGATGCACGTGGTCCTGATCGATAACGGCCGCACCGGCGCGCTGGCTGACGAGAAGATGCGCGAAGCCCTTTACTGCATCCGTTGCGGGGCCTGCCTCAACACCTGTCCCGTTTATCGAAAGATCGGCGGGCACGCCTACGGATGGGTTTACAGCGGCCCCATCGGCGCTCTCATTACGCCACAGTTCGTCGGCCTGAACGAGGCCCGCGAACTCCCGTTTGCCTCTTCATTGTGCGGAGCGTGCCGGGAGGTTTGCCCGGTCAAAATCAATATCCCGGACCTGCTGCTCCATCTGCGGGGCCAGATCCAGGAGCGGACTCCTGCAACGCCCCATGCGGGGGAAGTGGTTTCAGAACGGAAAGGCATGCGCTTGTGGGCCTGGGCCATGAAGCGGCCCTGGGCGTATTCACTGGGTGGGTCCGCTGCCCGGTTTGGCATTCGATGGCTTCCCGCGGCCGGCGGAAGCGGCGCGCAAAAGTGGGTTTCGCGGCTTCCATTCTTTCCCTTTTCAAACTGGACCAGGGGGCGTGATTTCCCTGCGCTTGATCCCGTGCCTTTCCGCAAGCGGTGGGAGAAGCTCTCCGGCCAGGGCTGATTCTTCAAGCCTTCCTGGCAATTCACAGCTAGAGGTGTGGTGATGCGCGCATCCGAGAAGTTCCTGCGATTTGTCCTGATTTCGATAACGCTTCTCATGGCGGGTTTCCTCTTTCTCACTCCGGGTTTTGCGGAGAATGCTGCTGGGGCGCCCGCGCGCCTGCGCTGCGAGTATCTCACAAACCCCACTGGGATTGACGTGCGCCAGCCGCGATTCCAGTGGGTGCTGGCGAACTCCGGGCGCGGAGTGATGCAGACGGCCTTCCAGATTCTTGTCGCCTCAAGCCCTGCGGACCTGGCGAAGGACCGCGGAGATGTTTGGGACAGCGGTAAGGTCGCCTCCGCTGACTCAGCCCAGGTGGTCTATCACGGCAAACCGCTGGTGAGCGGCCACACCTATTACTGGAAGGTTCGCACCTGGGACACGCAGGGGGAGACGGGCGCTTACAGCCAGCCCGCGCAAATTTGGAATGGGGTTGCTGGAGCGGGCCGACTGGAAAGGCCAATGGATTGGCGGTGACGGCCTGCTGCGCAAGGAATTCAGCCTGCCGGGTAAAGTGGTCCGCGCCCGCGCCTACGTGACGGCGCTGGGCTACTATGAACTGCACATCAACGGAAAGAAGATCGGCGATAAAGTGCTGGACCCCGCCTGGACGGTCTATTCGAAGCGGGTGCTCTATTCCACCTACGACGTCACCTCGGCCCTCCAGGACGGCCCCAACGCCGTTGGCGTGATGCTGGGCGGCGGCTGGGCAACCCAGGGGGCGGGCGGTCCGCCTGATTACAAGGCGCCGGCGCTGCTTTTCCAGATGAATATTGAAATGGCGGACGGGAAAACGGTCAGCGTTTCAAGCGATACCTCGTGGAAAACGGCGGCCGGACCCGTTGTGAGCGACAGCGTTTACGACGGCGACGTATATGACGCGCGCCTGGAAAAGCCAGGCTGGGACCGCCCGGGCTTTAACGAGGCGGACTGGGCGCCGGCCCGGCAGGAGCAGGGCACCGAGGGGACAATCTCGGCGGAGATGATGCCGCCCATTCGGGTGACGGACACTCTGGTTCCGCGCTCCATGACGAACCCTGAGCCGGGAGTTTACATTTACGATTTTGGCCAGAACTTTGCGGGCTGGGCACGGTTGCGGGTTCGCGGACCGCGGGGCGCGAAGGTCCGGCTCCGTTTCAGCGAGCTGATCTATCCGAACGGCATGATCAATCGCCAGAACCTGCGCAGCGCCAAGGCCCGTGACATTTATATCCTGAAGGGAAGCGGGCTGGAGAAATATGAACCGCACTTCACCTATCACGGCTTCCGTTATGTTGAATTGACGGGCTATCCCGGTACGCCGAGTCTCGACACCATTCGCGGCCGGGTGGTGAACAGCGCCGTCGAGGCCACGGGAAGCTTTGTGGCGTCCAAAGAGATCCTGAACCAGATCCAGCACGTCATCCGATGGGGCCAGCTTTCCAACCTTCACAGCATTCCCACAGATTGCGATCAGCGCAACGAACGCCAGGGCTGGATGGGCGACGCGCAGGTTTCAGCCGAAGAAGCCATGATGAACTTTGACATGGCGGCGTTTTACACCAATTTCGTTCGCGACATCCGCGACGCGCAGCAGCCCGACGGTGAAATCCCCGATACCGTGCCGCACAAGTACGGCCGGTATCCTGCGGACCCCGCCTGGGGCACCGCCTATCCGCTGATCTGCTGGTACATGTGGCAGCAGTACGGCGACAAGCGCATTCTGCAGGAGAACTATGACGGGCTGAAAAAGTACGAAGAGTTTCTGCGCACCCGGGCCAAGGATAACGTCCTCCGCTACAGCTATTACGGTGACTGGATCGCCATCAAGCACACTCCGGGCGCGCTGGTTTCCGACTCCTACTTTTATTACGACACCCGGATCCTCTCAGACGTTGCGAAGATTCTGGGGAAGACCGGGGAGGCCGAGGCCTACGCGAAGCTTGCCGGCGAAATCAAGGACGCCTTCAACAAGGCGTTTTTCAACGCCGAAACCGGCGAATACGCGAACGGAACTCAGACCGCCCAGGCCATGCCCCTGTTCCTGGACCTGGTTCCGCAAAAAGAGCGTGGCGGAGTGATGGGCAAGCTCTACAACAACATTGTCTATGAACACAACACCCACCTGACCACCGGCTTTATCGGCGTCAAGTATCTGCTGCCGGTGCTGACCCGTGACGGACATAACGACGTGGCGTATGAACTGGCCACGCAGACCACTTATCCCAGTTGGGGGTACATGATTTCGAAGGGCGCAACCACCCTGTGGGAGCTGTGGCAGAACAAGATTGGTCCCTCCATGAATTCCCACGACCACATCATGCTGGGCAGCATTGGCTCGTGGTTCTATCGTGCTCTTGGGGGCATTAACCTCGGTGCGGACGGTGAAGGCTACCGCCACATCCTGGTGGAACCCCGCCTGGTTGAGGACCTCCACTGGGCCAGCGCCTCCATCGAAACCGTTCGGGGACAGGTCTCCTGCTCCTGGAAACACCAGACCGGAGCCATCTCGATGGAAGTCACAATCCCCGGCAACAGCGACGCGAAAATCGTGGTGCCCGAGGAAGAGGACATGACGACGGTGACCGTGCGGGAAGGCGATCACGTGGTGTGGGAAAACGGCAGGTTTGTTCCCGGCGACCCTGGGATTTCCGGCGCCACGTCGAGGGATCAGGCCATTGAGTTCAGCGTCGGCTCGGGCTATTATCATTTTCTCCTGACCGGAGAATGATCTGCCAGCCGTCCAGGATTCTTACTGCCATTCAGAAAGGATGAACTGTGAAACTAGTTGCTTACGAATCGGGCAAACAGCCTGCCCTCGGAGTGGTTGTTAATGATTGGATCATCGGAGTCGGTCCGGCGGTCCAACTGTTGAAGACGAGACGAGTGCCGCGCGATCTGGCGCAGCGTACGAACTTCAAAAACGCCTCACGGCGGGTTCTCGACGCCGGCGCCGCACCCAAAGACATGATCGAATTGCTCGGACGCGGGCAGGCCTGGGGAAAATCCCTGGCCACGGTCACCTCTTTGCTGGCCAGGAGTATCGATCCTAAAAAGGCGCCGCGGGGGCTCTTTACGCCCCTCGCCAAAACACGGCTGCTGGCTCCCATCCCCAAGCCGGGCAAGATCACCTGTGTCGGCTTGAACTATGCCGATCACGCGCGTGAGCAGGGCCACGAGCCTCCCAAATCTCCTATCTTCTTCCTCAAGTCCGGCAACACGATTTGCGGACCGGGCGACGCCATCCATCTGCCGCCGAATTCTTCCCAGGTGGACTATGAGGCGGAGTTCGCTGTCGTGATCGGAAAGAAAGGGAATCGTATTCCCGAGGAGAAGGCTTACGATTATGTTGCCGGCTACATGATCCTGCATGACGTCAGCGCGCGCGACCTGCAGTTTTCTGACGGCCAATGGTACCGCGGCAAGAGTTGCGACACTTTTGCTCCAACCGGCCCCTGGATCGTCACGCGGGACGAAATCAAGGACCCGCACAACCTGCGCATTTCGCTCACCCTGAACGGCGAAACCATGCAGGATTCCAACACTTCCAACCTGATTTTCAGTGTGCCCTATCTGATCAGCTACCTCTCGCAGTCGGCCACCTGGGAAGTGGGCGACCTGATTTCCACCGGCACGCCGCCCGGAGTCGGAGTTTTTCGCAAGCCCCCGATATTTTTAAAAGCCGGAGACACCACCAGCGTTACGGTTGAAAAGCTGGGGACGCTGACGAATTCCGTCGTCGGCCCGTGAGGTTATTTTACTGCTTGCAGCAGGAAAGTCTGGCCTGGGATTTCCCGTTGAACAGCGGGCGTCATTCCTGGGCCAGGCGTTTCTGCGCCGCTTTCGGCAAGGCGTTGTAAAGCGCCAGAAAGACCCCGTTCGTCCATCCAAACCCGACCACGTTGGTTTTATATCCCACCTGAATACTGGTTGCGGAAGTCCGGTTGCCCACGTCGTACTTTTCATAGAGGGTCCCGTCTCTGCGGAAGTTTTCGAGGACCATGGAAAGGAACTGGAGTGAAATGCCATTGGCCTCGGCTTCGTCCCCGTAGCGCCGCAGCCCCTCAATGGCAATCAGCTGGATGGGCGCCCAGCCATAGGGAGCGTCCCATTGGGCTCCAGTATTCAACATGCTCATCACGATTCCGCCGGGGCGGTCAAATGCCGCCAGATTCTTCACCACCTCCCTGGCCTGCTCAGGTGTAGCCAGGCCCACCCAGAGAGGATAAAAAGAGGTCGCGTAGGAATATCTGGACTGGGTTCCCAGCTTGAAATCGTAATCGTAGTAGAGCCCGTAGTTGCGGCTCCACAGATACTGGTTGATTTCCTTGCGGCGGTTTGCTGCCCGTTCAATCCATTCCAAAGCTTCATCTTTCATGCCCAGCTGATTGCTCATCCACTCCAGGTCCTTTTCAGACTTGTAAAGCAGGCAATTCAGGCCAACTGCTGCGAAGTCCTGAGTGCCGGCCCCGAACGGGCCAAAGCGAAAAGAAACGTCAAACCCTGATTCGCGCATGCTGCGGTCGCCCTTGTAAAATCTGGGCGTGAGAGCGAACTTGTCGAGGGTGTCTTTCTCCAACTGAGCACTTTTCTTTTTAATCCTGTATTTCAGGTTGAGAGAAAATTCCGGGCCCATCACCTTCGCTTTTGAGCCGTCCTTGTTATTTTGAACCAGTTCGAGATAAGGCTTGCTGCCTTCGGGATGAAGCAGGAAATAGTGGGCGACCGTCTCGTAATACTGTTCGGTTATGGGGCCAAGCTCCGGAACCGGGCCCTCACCCAACCCGTAAAATCGTGAAAGGCCGGTAGATCCGGCCAGGTGAGGAGGTGATGTCCAGAACCGGTAATCCGTGACGGCATGTTCGTAGGCCTTTCGGAGCCAGGCAGGGTCCGCCTGCCCCCGGGCTTTCTCCGCCTCGTAAACCGCCCGGATCATCGAAGTCAGAAACGGCGGCTGTGAGCGTGTCAGGTAATAGGTCCGGTTGGCGTTGAGAACTCCTCCGTAATGGTCGATTTCGAAGAAAAAGTTGTCAACAATATCCCGGGCAAGATTGAGCCTTCCGTCTTCAATGAGCCCGCGAATGATGAAGTAGCTGTCCCAGCCGTACATCTCATTAAACATGCCCCCCGGAACCACATAGGGTCTGGGGAGATAGAGCAGACCAGAGGGCTTGATGGCGCTGGTGTCCATGTCTCCCAGTTTCTTGATGACGGACGGCAAATGGCGCACCTGAATCTGGCACCCCGAATCGATGGCCTTCAGGCTGGCGGGTTCAGGAAAATCCGCGGGAAGGTATAGGGTGGATTTTGCATTGGTTTTGGAGTCCGTAAAAGTCTTGCATTCCGTCATCGACCGGGTCAACGTGTTCCAGCCGCTGGAAATATATTGCAGAATCTGCTGGACGCCAACGGCCGATTTTGTGTCGGCGGCGCGGGTGACTTTCGCCGGATGGAACGCGAGGCTCGCTGCGAGAATGAAACAGCAGAATATTGAAAGACGGATTCGTGTTTTCTTCATAAGCTAAGAACTATATTATCCCCGTCCTTCTTGTTCAACCCATGTTTCCCGGCTGACCGTCTCACCCGTCAGGGCAAGGGTGGTGGCACGCCTGTTTTGTTGACCCCGAAGAGGCTTTTCTGTCAGAATTCTCTAGGAACAGGAACTATGCCAGACACACTTCCACGGGCCCACGAAATACTCGCCGCCAGCAGGCTCGAGCACGTCCGCTACGCCATCCGCGACCTTGCCGTATTGGCGGAGGATTTGGCGCGCCAGGGCAAGCAGATACTTCCCCTCAACATTGGCGATCCCGTGGCCTTTGATTTCGACACTCCGGCGCACCTGATTGAGGCAGCCGCCAGGGCCATGCGCGACGGTCACAATGGTTACGCGCCGTCACTGGGCGTGAAACCGGCTCTTGAGGCCATTCGGGCGGAGGCGGAAGCGAAAGGGATTCGGAACATCCAGAGTGTTTTTGTGACGGAAGGCGTCAGCGAAGCGGTAGACATTGTTCTGACGGCGCTGCTGGATCCGCACCAGAACGTATTGACGCCGCTGCCGGACTATCCGCTCTACGATGCCATCCTGGCCAAGCTGAGCGCGCGACCCAACTCCTACAGCCTGGATGAGAGCAACGACTGGCAGCCGGACGTTGACCACCTGGAAAGCCGGGTGACCCGGGATACCCGCGGACTGGTTGTGATCAACCCCAACAACCCGACGGGTGCGGTTTATTCGCGGGCCACTCTGGAAAAGATTGTGGAAGTTGCGCGACGGCACAAACTGGTGATCTTCGCCGACGAAATTTACGCCAGGCTGATTCTGGACGGTGAGCCGCAGATTTCGATTGCCAGCCTGGCTCCTGACGTTCCGGTCGTCACCTTTGGCGGACTTTCCAAAGAGTATCTGGCTCCCGGCTGGCGGGTGGCGTGGGGTATTGTGAGCGGCGACCCGGCGGTGGTCACTCCCTATGTTGAGGGCATTCACAAGCTGCTTCGGGCGCGGCTGTCGGCGAATCACCCCCTGCAATTTGCGATCCCGGCGGCGTTCCAGGGGCCGCAGGACCACATCAAGGAAACCATTGACAAGCTTCGCAGGCGGCGCGATCTGGTGATGCAATGGGCCCAGAAGACCAGGCGTGCGAGTTGCGTCAGTCCGCGAGGAGCTTTTTATGCGTTTCCCCGGCTCGATATTCCCGAGAGCGATGACGACTTCGTACGGGGTCTTCTGGCGGAGGGACAGGTCCTGGTGGTGAACGGCGGCGGCTTTGGCCAGGCCCCGGGAACCCGGCACATCCGGATTGTGTTTCTGCCGCCCGAATCGATTCTCGATCAGGCGCTTGGAAAGATCACCGAATACCTTGAGAAGCACTGGCCTTGACATTCGCACTTATGCCTGCCTGAAAGGGTGGATTCCGGCCGGCGCAAGGCTGGGTCCTGGCAAACCCGGACTGAAAACAGGGCGGTTAAGGTCTTTGCGAGACTAATATTCTTCGTCTCCGTTTGGTTGTTCAGTCCCGCGTGTCTTGAACAAGCAGCCGAAGGCCACCATTTGCGGTCCGGGCCTGATCGCGCTATTCTTGACACAACCGAAAAAGTTCAGCGGGATTCCGGTCAAGGTAGTTTTGACTCGCGAGGTTCTTGTGGGAGATCAGGCATCGAAAAACGAAGAGCAGGCAGCGGCCCTGGAATTTCCCAACCAGTTTTGTCCGGTGTGCGGAAAGCGTCTGGAATCGAACCGTTGCAAGATGGTCTGCCCTCGGTGCGGCTTTTTCATGTCCTGCTCGGAATTTGAATAAGATTTTCTCTTTCAAGGAACATGGTGCTCTGGTAGAGGAACCTGTTGATCCGCTGTGGCCTGTTCCCAGGCCGACAATCTGAGGAGGCACAAAATGGAATTGCACACTGTTACGAAAGAAGTGGATGGAGTGACGGTACTGGCGCTGGCGGGTCGCGTGACCCTGGGTGACGAAAGCAGCCATTTGAGGAGCACGATTAAGGAACTCCTTGAGCAAGGCAAGAAGCGCCTGGTGCTGGATCTTGCCCAGGTCTCTTACATTGACAGCGCGGGCCTGGGAACCCTGGTGGCCGCCTACACGTCCGCCCGCAATCAAGGCGGTGACATTCGCCTGGCCAACGTCACCGAGCGATTCAGTGAATTGCTCAACATCACAAAACTGGTGACGATTTTCAGCGTCTTTGACAGCGTTGAGGACGCGGTGAAGTCTTTCAACTGATTTCCGGCATCGCTCCGCAGAAATGTCGAGCCAGGGGCTGCGCAACGTAGCGCCATCGCCCCAACGGCGAATGCCGACAGGATGCCGGCGCTACGCGCGCGCCGTGGCCCCATGGATTTTGCTGGCGACACGCTACAGGCCGGCGGGGTTGTCCATCCAATAGACCGTCAAGCCCGAGAGCAACTTGGGATAGAAGTCCGTTGACTTTTGCGGCATCGGCTGGCCCGCAAAGGCGTTGTCGCACACAGCCTGGACGGGCGTGGCGTTCATCAGGAAAGCCACCTGGGCCTGGCCCCCGTTCACTTCTTCGACGGCCTCCTCCAGTTCCCGAACGTAGCGCAGGTGTTTCTGCTCGCGCACGGCCTGGCGGTCAATCCGCATCACTTTTTCCAGCACCAGTCCGTGCAGCAGAACCACGTCCAGCCGGCGCAGGGTTTCGGGGAATTCGCCGAGCGTGCCGGCGAGGTCGGCGTCCTTGCGCAGGCTCAGCAGCGCCGCGCGTTCGGCTCCCGCGTAGGCCGCAAGGGTGGGCCGCTCACGGCCCGATTTCTCAAGCGCCTGCCGAATGGTTTGGGCGTTTTCGGCGGCGGTACCGCCGCAGGCAATTTTTTCAACCTCGAAAAACGGCGCGGCCTGGGAACAAAGTTTTTCCCAGTCGAACCCCGCCAGGCTGTGCACCACGCGATGGGTGGGAAGCACCAGCAGCCCGTCGCTTTCCAGCGGCACAAAGGTCGTCATAATATAATTCGCCCGATTGTCTTCCTGCGCCTCCTCCTGGCGGGCGCGGGCGTAGGCCAGCGATGTTTCATAGCGGTGGTGGCCGTCGGCGATCACCAGCTTCCTGGCTCTCATGGCGTCAATCACCTGCGCCATAATTTGCGGGTCGGAAACTCGCCACATGGAATGAACGCTCGAATCATCGTCGGTCACCTGCTGCCAGGGTTTGGCTTCCGTCTCTTTCCGCAGCAGGCTTTCAATTTCGCCCCCGGGGTCGCTGTAAAGCATAAAAATCTGGCCGAAATTGCAGCGCGTCGCTTTCAGCAGTTCCATGCGGTCCGCCTTGGGGCCGGAGAGCGTCTCCTCGTGCCGGTGCACCACGCCGGCGGAATAATCCTCGAGCCGCAGCAGGGCCACAAATCCCCGCCGCTGCTTGCGCACATCGGGCCGGCCGGGAACGGTAAATTCCTGCGTGTACGGATAGATGGCCGGCTCGCCTTCTGAAACCAGCACGCGTTCCTCAATCCATTTCTGGAGTTCCGCCGCCGCCTCACTGTAAACGCTCTGGCTGCCGTCCGGATGCGGCTGCCGCAGGATCAGCCGGACAAAGTCTGTAAGGGCTCGCGGCATAATAGCGGTCGCGCATTTCCGGCGAAATCTTGTCATAGGGTTGCGTCACAACCTTTTGCAGGTCGATCGCCGTGGAATTGTAGTGAAGCGCCCGAAAAGGATAAATCTCAGCCATACACCCAGCCCCTTTCTGTCGTGGAGAAAAGGGCTATTTTAGCACACGCACCGGCGCGCCTGCGATGGCACGCCGTTGCTCCAAAGCCTGGAAGCTCTCGGATAGAGCGGATGGTCTCGACGGAGGCTGTTAACTCTAGTCACCAATACCTTTGCTGAGCAAGAAGCGCGGCTTAGATGCTTCAATTTCGAACAAAGCCCCAAGCCTTTGAAAGACCTTTCTGTCAGTATTATGAAGATATAGGAATTCTGAAACTAGATCTCGAAGAAGCTTGTAGGCAAAAGGATTCTTCTGTACATCCTTTTCGAGATCGTAGATTTCTGCCTCGGGAGCTTCTCTGAAGTATTCGAGCTGAATCCCCAGGTCAACTAACCTAATTGAAGGCTTTTCCCCCAGTTTTCTTCTGACAGTTTCAAAGGTAAGCTCCAGATCCTCAAGCCCCACTGAGTTAGATATCCTCTTGATCATGCCATAAGAAACGGCACCAGTCAGCCAAATCAGTTTTTGATCAGCGTTATTTTCTACCTCCTCAGCGGTTGCAAGGGGATGCTGCTCCCTAAAAACCATCGCGAAAGCCGTCCGCAATTCTTCAAGTTGTTGTTCTGCCAATGCTAAAAGTCGCCTCAACGCACGCAGCCCAAGTAAATAGCAGCCTTCGGCAAGTCGGTATTTCGGTTCTCCAGTGAGCACTCCTGGAAAGTTCCGCAAAACTTGACCCATAACCCGAATATTTTGGAAGGCAATAGTGAGTTTTGTGATTTCGTCCAGTTTGGGATCGTATGGAACTCGTCTGTTAGGCGCAGCCTCATCCTCTTTGGAGATTGCATTCGCTGCCTCGTCTTGCTGCGTTCGATATCGATCTCGATTGTCTTCTATGTCTGTCGATGGCAATAAAATTCTTTTCGGTCTTTCTTTGAGGAGTCTGTTTACGAATTTGACGTCTGCTTCCAAATCGCTCATGTCCCATTCTTCATAAATGTGCGCAGCATTTTCCAACAGCCTATCAATAATCTTGCGATCACGGGTTAAATACAGATAGAATATAACAATATTGCTATAGTCTTCCCACCCGAGCCGGTCCGTCATCTCATTCAACTCAGCTCGCAACTGTTCTTCGCGCGCAGGCATATTTTCTGAAAAGTATCTCGCAACAAAATAGCAGTAGCACCCCTTGTACCTGAAACGATAGGAATCCCCATCTTTGCAGAGAATCATGGCATTGATAAGGTCTGCAATGACCTTCGTCTCCGACGGCTTCATTTGGTACTCGTGACAATATTCTTCGTGAAGATCATGTAGCTCCTTTGAGGATAGGAATGGCCTATCTTTCTTGGACACGGAATATGCTATTCTCGACGCGTAGGTATATAGCATCCCTATGTTTGTGCTGTGCCTGCTGACCGCAGAAAGTCTAGTTGTGATAACAGACTCAAGAACGTGACCATAGGACCCTGCGTTCTGTGTTGCCGCACTTTGAGGCGTGTCGGCCTGTAGAAGTCCTAGCAAAAAGATAGGGTATGTTGGGAGTATTCCTTTCCCGATTAGTGCAGAAATCTTTTGCTCGCTCGATGCAACCAGATAATTGTACTCACGGTTGTCAATGGACTCCTCACGGCCTAGGGAGTGCCATTTTTCGATAAGTTTGCCTGTGAGTCGTCTGCCGAACTCCTTGATGTCACAGAATTGAAAGTCTGCGAAAGCATCTCTTACGGGGCCCGTTTCGGCTAGCTCCTCAAAGGCATACAATCTGCTGGTAAAAATGATGATCTTCCCAAAGAAGGACCTCAGATGGCTCAAGACACGTAGACGACCCTTCCCAGCATACTTTACCTCATTCCAGTCATCCATTATCTGTCCGATGTGAATGATCGAGCCGAAAAAAGCGGTCAACGGATTCCTCGTCATATTGGTCGACTAACGCTCTTGTTATTACTTTCCTTACATCTTTTTCCTTCAAACCATCAAACTGGCTTCCCGCAAGGAGTAGGGGAACAAAATCGCCCCCATTCTGCAGATCGCAATAGAGCTTTCTTGCAAAGCTTGACTTGCCGATAAGTTCGTCACCACAAATTAAGACCCTTGGGCTGGAGCGAATGTATTCAACAACACCCTGACTCTCAATTACTTTGAGGACTTCAAACTTTTGATCTGGATTTTTTTGGGCTAATGCCGGATAGAGGTAGAGATCTTCCAGCTTGATTTCATGCTTCAATGGGTGGAGGATCGGTAGCCCCGGGTTGCTCACTCGGTTCAAAAACTCCGAATTGTTTCGGAAAATAAACATGGAGGCGAGGCGATTTCTGACGAACGGACGTATTCCGATAACGGACTGGTCGTATAGTTCGCCAGTCCACTTGCAGATGACGTGTTCGTACGTGCGATCAACCGTATCGATCAGAACAACGTTAAAAGCAGACGACTCGTTTGAGGACCCTTGTAGCACAGCGCCTTCAATGTAATGACTCGTTATCGAGTCGGACGTTTGTTTCATATAGACGGACGGTTCGTGCTCGTGACCAGTCATTATTACATCCGATGTATTCTCTATATAATGACGGAACGCCCGTCCAATTTCTGGGGTCAACCAATTGTAGGGATGGTGAAAAGCTGAGATGACTAACTCCGAGGACGAGGGATCGCTGTCTCCTGTTGGAGCGGGGAATGCGAGCTGGCCGGGGCGTTCAGGATTGGTTGAGACCCAAGCCGTGTTGAAGCAGTTGACGCGAACACTCTTTCCAAGTATCTGAAACTCATGGGAACGTGCAAGCCAAGCGCGAATTGGGCATTGTGCTGATAGTAGCATCCCAGCTTCAAATTCAAAGAAGTTCTCCTGAACGCTCAAGATCTGCCGAACGGTTTCACCTTTAGGATCAATGTTATTAACCCTATCCGGTAAGGTTTCGAGGAGAAGCCCGCGTGTATCTGGTTCCGAGGTAAAATCCAAGTCGTGATTTCCAGGAACAAGAAACTGAAAAAATGGCTGGCCGGACCTCTGAATGATTTGGCTGACTTCTCCAAAGAATGGTCTGGCGAGTGCATACTCATGATCCTTGCCAGAGAACGCCACATCGCCGGTGACCGCCAACAGGTAAGCGTCTGGGTGAGGTGCAACGCTCATCACGGCACTCGCAATGTGATCGGCTCGCTTCAGCACAGTGTCGTCCGGGTTCCGCAGGTGGATGTCGCTTAACTGTACAACAGCTATTTTCATAGTGTGGATTATACTCTCTCCTACCGATGACTGATGTAAGTTTAACCCGGACTCCCCAACTGAGGATCGCCCAAGGCCGGTGGGCTGGCGGCAACGCTCGTATTGCAATGTCTGCGAGCTTGCGGAGAAGAGCGGCCTTGCGGGCTGCAACACCTGGGGATTACGGCCACTCCCCTTCCGGTTTGATCTCCAGTTGTCTGAGGGCATCGGTTAACCGCGGGTGGCGCATACGTTCCGCATTTTGGAATGTATGCGATCACACAATGGGGTCCATCGGCAACAGCGAAGTATCTTTCAGAAAGCGAAACTACCAGCTTCGCCACGGCCAACCTTTGCCTGCTCCCTGCTTCCTATTTTCCGCTTCCTCTTTCATCCTTCATCCCTCATAAGGGTCGCATACATCGCAAAGGGCGCGACGTATGCGCCACCCAGTGTCGAACTACAAGAGCTCGCACGGCGGATGCGGTGTCACGCCACAGAAAGAACCCCTCACCCGGCCGCTAGCGCGGCCACCCTCTCCCCACGGGCGAGGGCTTGAATTTATTGTGTGTTTGCTGGAATCCCACGGCTTGCGCCGTGGGCTAAATTCTTTCGGCCCTCAGGGCCTGGGGATGGAAGGCAGAACGCAGTAGGCAGAGAGCAGAAGGCAGCAGACCGCCCGCGCAGACGCTGGTATTGTAGTGTCTGCGATCTCGCGAAGCGAGAGAAGAACCCACGGCCAGAAGACCACTGGCTGTGGCTGCCAGTTGCGGCAGGCCCGCCGCACATCGTCCCCAAAAGGTCCGCACACATCGCAAAGGGCGCGACTTATGCGCCACCCGCGCTGCCCGCCACCCGCTTCCACCTGATCAAATGACATCAGCGATGATGAATGTGATGTCGTCCTGCTGGGTATCAGTGGCGGGTTGCCAATGGTGGATCTCGGTTAGCAACTGATCCGCCAGCTCGGACGCAGGGCAGGACTGATTCCTGCGAACGACCTGTTCAAGCATGCTGTCGCCAAAGGGAACTCCCTTGGAATTCTCAGGCTCAGTCAAGCCATCCGTGTAAAGCAGGAAGCGGTCGCCTGGAATGATGGGTATGTCGCAAACGGGGTAGTCGGGTTCCGGCATCACTCCGAAAAGCAGACCGTTGCTTTCAATACGCTCCAGCTTGCCTTCGTGCCAGCGCAGGAGCGGCGGATGCCCGGCGGCCGAGTAAAGCGCGGTGTGCTTTTCCGTATCAATCCACAAGTAGGATGCGGTGACGAACTGATTGCGCAGTTGCCCGGAAAGGGCGCGGTTCAAACCACGCAACACCTCCCGCGGATCGTGCGCGCAATGGACGATCGACCGGGTCGCCACCTTGATCATCGCTGCAATCAGCGCAGCCGGGACACCATGCCCCGAGACGTCCGCGACGAGAAGGCCAACCCGGTGTTGATCAATGGAAATGAAATCATAAAAATCGCCGGCAACATAAGTCATCGGGCGATAAGCGGCGGTGATGCGAAGGTTGCTGAGTTCGGGGCTGTGGCTCGGAATGATCGAATTCTGTATCTCGCGGGCGATCACCAGTTCCTTCTCAATCGCCTGCAAACGCCACTGATTTCCAATGACCTTCTGCAACGCGACATATCCAAAGGAGAAGAGAAGGACCGCGAACCCCAGTGAGTCCCAGGTAGGCGAGGATCGGTACCCCAAAGGGCGCGAGAGGTTGACGTACAAGGCTTCCAGGGCGAAGCCCAGCGTCCCCACCAGCAGAACGCCGCGATCCTGGATCACCAGGAACTTGCGCGACCATCCTGGCACGGCAACAACCATCACCAGGACAGCGAGAGAACAGGTTGCGAGCAGATTGTTGTAGAGGATCAGCCTGTCGTCCACGCCGGTGAAAATGAAGTAATCAATGCCGGCCAAACCTATCACCAGCCCGGCAACGGTCACGACCTTAAGAAAGGAGCGCAGTTTGCCGGTGGTCAATTCCATCCAGGCGAGCGTCGCAACGACCAGCATCAGATACAGAATCACCGTATCCAGGTAAGGAACGCCGGCCTGAAGCCAGTGAGGCAGAATCCGCATCCTGGTCATCGAATCAGCGAAGGGGCGCGCGCCGTACATCGCGCTCCAGATTCCTAAGAAGACAAGAACGCGCACACCACTCCGCCGGTACATCGCCGCGATGCCGCAGGCGGCGAATCCTACCAACAGGAAAACCGTTCCAAAAACGATGTCGGCAAATTGGCTGCGGAGCACTGCCAGGGCTTGATCCTGCAAACACGCACCTCCCGGGCAGCAACAAGATATCAGAGTGGAAGCTGTTGGGCAAAGGGGCCGGTTGGCACGGATGCTCGCCTTCCAGCGGACCCGAGCTCGCGAAGCGGGAGAAGTACCCACGGATCGACGCGCCGCCCTGCCTTCGAGCCCCCGGAGGGGGGCGGAAGACTTTAGCCTTGGCGCACGCCATGGGACAACCGGAACGCCCGCGGCGGGCTCATCGGGCCGAGTCAAGGCCATGATTGACGGAGCCTTTGTGGCAGCGCGGCAAATGGCCTCCCCAAAGGTTCATGGTACTTTCGTACCATTGCCTTGTTGTTGTCGTCGCAGTTACTATTCGAGACGATAATTCTGTAGTTGGTGGGGGACAGTGGAGGATTTATGTTGCAGGACACTGAGAGGTATATCCTGACCACTGACAAGCCGTCGGTCATGCGAAACGTGTTGTCCCTGGTTTCGGCAGGGGTCAGATCGGAAGGCGCTGAACCCCAGGGTGCGGGTCTCTGCCTGGATACGGTCGCAAAGGATGGTTTCGACAAGATGATCCTTGAGCTGCGAAGGCCCAAAGGACCCGTAGCCGGCATCTTTCCAAGGATTAGAAACCTCCGGACCAGCCGTTTGGGGCGGGTTCTGGTGGTAACCGGCGATGCAACCGTCCCCGAACTGTTCCGTGAGATTGATGCGCTTCGCCACCCGTATTCCCCCAGACATCTGAGGTCGGGTCTGCTTGCCTTCGGCCGCACCATCTTTTGCAGCTTACGGTTGGCTGATTCCCAAAATTAATTCGCGGGTGGCGCATACGTTCCGCTGTTTGGAATGTATGCGATCACTCGATGGGGTCTATCGGCAACAGCGCAGCATCTTTCAGAAAACGAAACTGCCGGCTTCGCCACGGCCAACCTTTGCCTGCTCCCTACTTCCTGTTTTCCTCTTTCATCCTTCGTTCCTTATAAGGGTCGCATACACCGCAATGGGCGCGTATGCGCCATCCGCGCAAAACGAGACGTTCTGCGCTGCGAGAAAGTTCATCTTGCACCGAAAAACTCAGGCAGAATGGGGCTATCAACAAGGGAGGAACTCATGCGCAGACACCTGACGTCGACGGGATTTTCTGGCGAAGGCAGGCAGCGTGGCTGCCGTGGTGGGTGCGGGTCCGCGTTTGTGGGCCCACGCGGCGGCGGCGGGCGCACGCCATTTGCGGCTGGGCGGCCCTGTTTTTCTGAAATCGGATGACCCTGCTGAGATTGCCGAGGAGCATCGGCGGCTGGGCTACCGTGCGGCCTACGCTCCCGAGGTGAAGGCAAATGATTCGGACAGGATTAAGGCGATTATCAGGGAATTCGCTGCTCGCGACGTGGCGCTGGCTGAGGTGGGGGCGTGGGTCAACATGCTCGATCCCGATCCGGCAAAGCGGCGCAAGAACCTTGCCTATGTGCAGGAGCGGCTGGCACTGGCGGAAATGCTGGGTGCGCGATGTTGCGTTGACATTGCGGGGTCCTTCAATCCCCAGCAGTGGGACGGTCCCGACCCCGGAAACCTCACGGACAAATTTATAGACGCCACGGTGGAGAATTGCCGCCACGTTATCGATGCCGTTAAACCCACTCGCGCCCGATTTTCCATTGAAATGATGCCCTTCACTTTTCCCACCGGGCCGGACGACTACCTGAAGCTCATCCGCAAAGTGGATCGCAAAGGGTTTGGCGTCCATCTGGATGTGTGCAACGCCATCAATTCCCCGGAACGCATGTACCACAACAGCGCCGTGATCGAGGAATGCTTCCGCAAGCTGAGCCCCTGGATTGTTTCCTGCCACGCCAAGGACCTGAGCTGGAAGAAGTATTCCCAGGTGTGCCTGCTGGAAGTTATTCCGGGCCACGGAGTCATGGACTACCGCGCCTACCTGAAGGGCGTTTCGAGTCTTCCCGTTGACGCCCCGCTGATGCTGGAGCACTTGAAAACACCGGCGGAATACGATGAAGGCCGGCGATATATCCAGAAGGTGGGCCATGAAATGGGGCTGTCAAGGCAAAGTAAGAAGTTCCTGTTCTTAGCAGTAAGTAGTTCTGTGGGCGCTAAGCGAAGGAGCCGTAGGGCGATGAGGTTAGCGGGACGCGTAGGGGGTGTTTCTGCTTTACTCTGTTGTATATTATAGCGGGACTCTGACGCAGATGGAAGTCTTTCATCAAGGGCTGGGTGTTCGCGAGGCGTGAGATCGAGCGGGCTGAGGCGGACCGGGTCGGTTGGGGAACCGGCTCACCCGGCTCACCTTCAGGTAGCGATCCCGGAAGCGCACCACACCGTCTGGTCTCGCCGCTCCTCCCGCACGTCGCCTGTAACGGACGGATATCCGCCGAGCGATCTGGTAGATCGGGTGTTATACCGAATCGTGTAATCGTTGGCCACCACGCGCTCCTCGACGTGGCTCAAGATCGCCGCCAGGTCGTGCTCGCCCGCAGCCCTCGATGCGCGTCGGTGGCTTTCCGCTTCCACCGTGAAGCGACGATCCATAGCGGCAGGTACTCCTGCTCCAAATAAGCGTTGGCTTCCTCCAAGGTGTGCACGCCCGCCTTGCGCAGACCCTTCACCAGCCGGTCCTGGGCCGTGCCGAAAAAGCGCTCGATGCGCCCCTTCGCCTGCGGTGAGTGAGCCGCAATCCATCCTACCCCCAACTCCTTCAGCGCCCGCCCGATCTGCGTCCAAGCCTCGGCCAAGCCTCGTCCGAGGCCTCCCGCACCGGACGATTCACCGTAAACATGCTGTCCTTGTCGGTGTAAAATTCTCCCGGCCGCCCCCACCGCCTCAGATAACTCTCCAGCAAGCGAAAGTTCTCTTCCGTGGTGTCGTGCTCGGCAAAGCGCGCCCGGGCGCGACTGGTCGCGTCGTCGATCATCGCCAGCAGAAAGAGCTTCGGCCCTCGTCCCTCCAGCCAGTCGTGTTCCGACGAATCCCACTGCACCATCTCGCCGCAACAGGGCCGGCGCGCCCGCCACACGTGCACCTCTTCCACCCGCCGCCGCTTCCGCTCCACACTCCCGCCTCCATCAGGATTTGCCGTACGCTCTCTTTGCTCACCACCACCCCGTGCTTCTCCCCCAGATACTCGGCCGCCAGCGTCGGCCCAAAATCGGATACTCCCGCTTCACCAGCCTCACCACTTTCGCCCGCACCGTCGCGCTCAGCTTCCGCTTCGAGGCCCGCCCCCGCAGCCGGTGCAGGCTCCCGCCATCGCCCTCCTTCCTCAGCCGCCCCACCAGCTTTCGCACCCAGCGCTCGCTCACCTTCAACTGCACCCCCGCCTGCTTCTGCGTCAGGTGTCCCTTTTCTGCTTCGTGCAACACCTTCAACCGATCCCGATCCCTTGCGCTCATCCACAGCTCCTGTTGTCTTTCATCCCGACAGTCTGCCGGTTTCCTACAGGAACTTCTTACTTTGTCGCAATAGGATCTTTTCACTTTGCTGCGACAGGCCATGAAATGGGGCTTTCCTTCGACTCTGAAGGTTCTTAAAATTACCATTTTCTGAATGGAGCGATTAGCGCGAACCTTCGCATTCGAGGTTCGTGGTTCTCTTCCAGACGCAGACCGAAGTGACGAGGGGGTTAAAAAAAGGCAAAAGTGGCATCATGAAAGAGGTAGTATCGAGAAGAAAAGGACCCGAGTGGAGATCTCCGCATAGACTAATCGAAAACGTGGTTGTCGAGGAGGACGTGATGCAACATGAGGGAAATGGTTGGAAGAATCTTCAATTGGTTCCCGTCCTGGCAGTCTTGCTGCTGGTGGGCGGCGCCGTGCGCACCCGGTCGTGCAACAACTGCCAGCAACGTATCCACAGGGCCGAAGAAAATCTGCGTCAGGCCGTTCGCCGCCACGGTGAGCACAGCCGCCAGGCGGAGCAGCGCCGCCGCCAGCTTGAGGAGGCCAGGAGGAGTTGCCGCGGCGACCGTGATCGTGACCGTGACCGTGACCGTGACCGGAGGCACTAGGGACGCCACTCTTATCGTTACGGCGCCATGCGAATCGTAGTCCACAACAGGAAACGAACGCGGGGCCGCCGACGCTCGCTTCGTAGCGCCGACCTTCGTGGCGGCGAGTTTATCTCGCCACCAGGCGGCGCAAACGTGCTATATTTCCGCCCATGAATCTGCGCAAAATTGCAGTCTCGTTTTTCCTGCTTCTCAGTTGGGTGGCTTTGCCGCTTGCGGCGCGCGTGGTGCGGGTTGACGTCACTTCGCGCACCGACATTGCCGGCGGCAAAACGTTCGGCACGGCCGGCGCCTACGAGCGCATCACGGGAAAAGTTTACTTTTCCGTTGCCGTAGCCAATCCGCACAACCGGCGCATCGTGGACCTTGCGAACGCGGTGAACCTGAAGAACGGCCAGGTGGCGTTTTCCTCCGACTTCGTGGCCATCCGCCCGAAGGATTTGAGCAAAGGCAACGGCTCGATGCTGCTGGAGATTCCCAACCGCGGCTCCGCCTTCATCGTTTCGCTGGTGGACGGAGGCACCAGAGACGAGGTGGACGATCCGGGAGACGGCTGGCTGCTGCGCCGGGGCTTTACGATCGTTTCGCTCGGCTGGCAGTGGGACTCGCCAGGCGGGCTTCGCCTCTTCGCGCCGATTGCGAAGGACCACGGCAGGACCATCACCGGCCTGCTGCGCGGCGACCTGACCATTTTTCACGCGACGGATGAAATCCCGCTGGGCCACTTTATTACAGGGCGCATCGGCGGCACGGAATATCCTGTGGCCGACCCCAACGACCCGCGCAACACGCTGACGGTGCGCGACTCGCGCGAAGCTCCGCGCACGGTGATTCCGCGCTCAAAGTGGCGCTTTGCGCACACCGTGAACGGCAAGCTCGTACCCAGCAACCGCTTTATCCATCTCGACGGCGGCTTCCAGCTCGGCAAACTTTACGAATACGTTTATGTGGTGAAGGACCCGGTGGTGGCCGGACTGGGCTTTGCGGCGGTGCGCGATCTGGCCAGCTACGCGAAGCACGGGAAAGGCACGGAACTTGCCGCGCGGCGCGTTTATGGCCAGGGCATCTCGCAGGACGGCCGCTTCCTGCGCAACCTTCTCTACAGCGGTTTCAACGCCGACGAAGAAGGCCGCATGGCGCTCGACGGCGTTCTGGCTCACGTGGCGGGCGCGGGACGCGGCAGCTTCAACTATCGTTTTGCCCAGCCCTCGCGCGACGCCGAGCCCACGTCATCCGTCTTTTTTCCGACCGATATTTTCCCCTTCACCGGCCTGCCTGAAACCGATCCCCTGACGGGGCAGCACGGTGGCCTGCTTGACCGCGCCAAGGCGGAGCATGTGCTGCCGAAGATTTTTTTCTCCAACACTTCCTTCGAATACTGGGGCCGCGCCGCGGCGCTGATTCACATCACGCCCGACGGCAGGCATGACGCCCAACTTTCGCCCAACGTGCGCATCTACAAATTCACCGGCCTGCAGCATTTCTCCGGGCCGTTTCCGCCCGCCAAAGGAGAAGGTCCGCTGCTGGGGCAGGAGCCGCAATCGCCGCTGCCCATCCAGTATTTCTGGCGCGCCATGATCGCCAACATGGACGCCTGGGTGCGTTCAGGCACTCTGCCGCCGCCGAGCCATTATCCGAAAATTGCCGACGGGACGCTGGTGCCGATCAGCCGGTACAAGTTTCCGCACATTCCCGGCGTGAACCTGCCGCACGAGGCCGATCCCGGCATGCGGCTGGACTTTGGCCCGCACTGGCGGCAGGACGGAATCCTGAGCCTGCAGCCGCCCAAAGTGGGGCCGGATTTTCCCGTGCTGGTGCCGCAGCCCGATGCGGACGGCAACGAGCGCAACGGCGTGCGCCTGCCGCAAATCACCGTGCCGCTGGCCACTTACGCGTCGTGGAACCTGCGCGATCCTTCCATCGGTGCGCCCACGCAGCGCGTGTCGTTTGAGCTTTCTTACATTCCCTTTCCCAAAACCGCCGCCGGCCGCAAGAAGACCGGCGACCCGCGCCTCTCCATCGCCGAGCGCTACAGTGGCCGCGCGGATTACCTGGCACGATTCACCCGCGCCACCGACCAACTGGTGAAGGAGCGGTACATTTTGCCTGAAGACCGCGCCGCCCTGATCCAGGAAGGCGCGCGCGATTGGGACTTTGCCACAAAGCCTTAATACCCGCCGGCACAGACGTTCCCATTTCTAATCAGAACCGCAAAACCGGCGGTCCTCGCTACAAGCTGAGGGGACGGGTTTCGCCGTCCGTGGCAGCCGCGAAAAGACCCCTCACCCGGCCGCTAGCGCGACCCCCTCTCCCCACGGGAGAGGGCAATAACCTCACTGGACATCCTCCCGGCACGGGGATGTGCCGCATACATTCAAAACTGCGGAACGTATGTGCGACCCATGGCTCGCCGGTTCGGGCTAGAATAAGGGATAGTGCCGGCGGCGTTGCGGGGCCCATGTGCCGGGCGCCAGGCGCAACCCCGGCGGAAGAACGCAAATCTTCCTGCCAAGGATGAACCATGCCTGTACTGCGACTGGATCCCGTTCGGCGGCGCTGGGTGATTACCGGTGAGCGGCCTGCCATGCCGGACGCGCTGGACTCGGGCGAGTTGTGTCCTTTCTGCCCGGGGAACGAAGGGTTTACGCCCGAGCCCATCCGGGAGCACCTGGGGGCCAACGGCCAGTGGGACGTGCGGGTTTTTCATGACCGGGCTCCGTTGTTCCACGTGGAGGGCGGGCTCAACCGGCAGGCCGAAGGCCTGTATGACCGCATGAACGCCCTGGGCGCGCACGAAATCGTGGTGGAGAGCAGCCAGCACGGGAAGACGCTCGCCGAGCTTGCTCCGGACCACATCGCCACGGTGCTGGAAATCTGCCGCGACCGGATTCGCGACCTGAAGCAGGATCCGCGCTTCCGCTACGTATCGCTTTTCAAGGAGCAGGGCCGGGTGCGTCCCGCCGCCGAGGAGCACGGCCACTCGCAAATCCTGGCCATTCCCGTGCTTCCCACGCTGGTGGAGCGGGAACTTCGCTGGAGCCTCTTCCACTTTCAGCGCAAGGAGCGGTGCCTTTACTGCGACATCCTCTATCAGGAATCCCAGACGGGCACGCGGATTGTTGACCAGGACCGGGACTTCGTCTGCCTGTGCCCGTATGCCTCGCGCTTCCCTTATGAGATTTGCGTGCTGCCGGCGGAACACAACTCGTCGTTTGAGCGGGACATGGCCGTCGAGGCGCGCCTGCTTCGGCTGGCGAAATTCCTGAAGCTGGCGCTGATGCGAGTGCAGAAAATTTCCGACAGGCTGCGCCTGGTGCTTCATACCGAGCCCAACCTGGCCGCCTACAACGCGGAGCCGGAGCGCTGGAAAACGGTTCGGGCCGACTTCCACTGGCACATTGAAATTTATCCCGAGATTGAAGCCGACACGGGCCATTTTGACGCTGAAAGCTTTTACTACAATCCCATTCCCGCGGAGGACGCCGCTCTGGCCCTGCGGGCGATTGAAGTGGCGGCGGATAACAACCGGCCCGAAGGCAAAGGTGACTGACGGATGGCCATACCCCAAACGGCGCTCGACCGGATGGAACTGCTGGTTTTCGATCTGGACGGCACGCTGGTGGACAGTGAGCTCGACCTGGCGAACAGCGTGAACGCCACGCTGGAAAAAATC
The DNA here is from genome assembly GCA_963783155.1 of uncultured Acidobacteriota bacterium. GTDB lineage: Bacteria > Acidobacteriota > Terriglobia > UBA7540 > UBA7540 > SCRD01. Next base: position 92,254 of record CAWANC010000031.1, read on the forward strand.
GGCCGCAAGCCACTCAGCGTGGAGCGAATTGCATCCTACGTAGGGCAGGGCGTGGCCTTGCTGATCAGCCGGGCGCTGGGCGCTGATTCCACCCCGGAACTGATGGAGCAGGCCAAGGACATCTTTCTGAAGCATTATCGCGAGCACATGCTGGACAATACCGCCACTTATCCCGGCGTGCGCGAAGCGCTGGACGAGCTGGACGGGCGGAAGATGGCCGTGCTGACCAACAAGCCGGTGAGGTTCAGCCGCGAGATGCTGGGCGGGCTGGGCCTGGCGGGGCGCTTCCTGCAGATTTATGGCGGCAACAGTTTTGAAAACAAGAAGCCGGACCCCATGGGCCTCCACCGGCTGATGGAGGAAACCGAGGCGCCGGCCTCGCAGACCCTGATGATCGGCGATTCCATCTCAGACGTTCTGGCGGGACGCAACGCGGGCGCCTGGACCTGTGGAGTGAATTACGGGTTTGGGGCCCCGACGCTGGATGAAGCGCCGCCCGACATCCGGATTGACGACCTGCGGGAATTGCCGAAATTGCTGAATGGAAAATCCTAGCATGACAAGCTTGAAAGGGACGGGCGGGAAGCCGTGGCTCCCGGCCGTGCTGGCGCTGGCGGCGCTGGCCCTGGCGGCGCCCCCGGTGCTGCGTTCGCAATCGGTGCCCGCCGCCGTGGCGCAGCAGCGCAAGCAGTTGCTGAATGAGCAGTGGGACCCGGCCAAGCTTTATGCCATGCTGACTTCCCAGGACCCGCAGGCGGGCGAAAACCTCTATCGCGCCGCGTTTGCCGCAGGGCCGGCCATCATCCCCAAACTCGAGAAGGCGCTCCAGGACGACCGCACGGCGGAGTTTGCCGCCCAGACTCTGGCCTGGTTTGGCGGGGATCGCTCACTGGCCATCCTGGCGAAACTTCTGAAGGATCCCCGCGACCTGGACCTGCGGCGTTTTTATTACGGCGCGCTGGGCGCAGGCCGCGATCCGCACGACGCGGAGATTCTGCTGAACCAGGTGCGGGCCTCAGACCACGAGCCCGACCGCGACGTCACCCGGAACGCGATTCTGGCGCTCTCCATCAGTTCGGACGCGGCGCTGGTTCCCAGGCTGCACCAGGCGGAGAAGCAGGTCACCGATCCCGTCATCCGGGACGACCTTGAAACGGCAGCCATGGTGGTGGGGCTGCGGGCCAAATACAAGGCGACGCCGGCAGGGAAGTCCGCAGGCAGTTCCGTGGAGCAGGCGATTCGCAGCTACTTTATGCCGGCGCTTCAGGCGATGCCCGGAGGTGGCGATGCGGGCCAACCGTCCGGAGTGGAAGTCAAGGTCAGGAACCTGACCTGGTCGCCGGACAAGATGCGGGTGCTGGCCGCCGTCGATTTTGAAAACCCCGAAGCCGTCGCCTCCTACCACATCGTCCTGCAGAAAAACCAGGCGGGATGGAATGTCGCCAGCGTGTGGCTGGGCGAAGAGCGGGAAAAACCACAAGCGCCAGCGCCGCAGAAATAATCTGCCCTTGTGGCATGGGCGTCCCGCCCATGAAAACGGCCGAGACGGCCGTGCCAAATTTGGTTGCGATGCCGCCGTAGCAGGTTCCTAGCAGCCCGGATTGATGTAGCGGCGGCTTTATGCCGCCACTGTGTCGGCTGGCGCTGGCACAGTGGCGAGGTAAACTCGCCGCTACGAGCAGCACGCTGTGCCATCGGCCACAGTTGCCAGAAGTCCCTCCATCCCTGATAATTCTTGTGCAATGAAACATCTGATCGCAGGAACAGCAGGCCACATTGACCACGGCAAGTCGGCGCTGGTGCTGGCGCTGACCGGAACCGATCCGGACCGTTGGGCAGAAGAGAAGAAGCGCGGCATCACCATCGATCTGGGCTTTGCGCACCTCGACCTCGAGCGACGACGTCCGGGTGGGATTCGTGGACGTTCCCGGCCATGAGCGCTTTGTGAAAAACATGCTGGCCGGCGTGGGCGGCATCGACCTGGTGCTGCTGGTGGTGGCCGCCGACGAATCCATCAAACCGCAGACCCGCGAACATTTTGATATCTGCCGCCTGCTCAACATTCCCAACGGGCTGGTGGTGATCACCAAGTGCGACCTGGTGGACCGCGACATGCTCGACCTGGTCAGGCTGGAGGTACAGGAGCTTGCCAGAGGTTCCTTTCTTGAAAACGCTCCGGTGATTGCAGCCAGCGCAAAAACGGGCGAGGGTTTGGACGACATCCGCAACGAACTGCGGCGCCTTGCCGGGAGCATCCTGGCACGGCCGCTCAGCCTGCCGTTTCGACTGCCGATTGACCGCGCGTTTGTGATGAAGGGGTTTGGAACGGTGGTGACGGGAACGCTGATTGCCGGGACCATCCACAAGGACGAAGAGGGCGAAATTTTTCCCGAAGGCCGCCGGGCCCGGGTGCGCGGCATCCAGGTGCATAACGCGGCGGCTGAAAGCGCCGTGGCCGGCCAGCGCACCGCCCTGAACCTGGCCGGAGTCGAAACCAGCGAAATGGCCCGCGGCATGGTGCTGGCCGCTCCCGGGTTGTTCCAGGCGACACAACGCCTCGATTGCTCGCTGAGCCTGCTGCCTTCGGCGCGGCCGCTGAAGAATCGCGCCCGGGTGCATTTCCATTCCGGAACCGCGGAGACGGTGGCGGAAGTGGTTCTGCTGGATACCAAAGAACTCGCGCCCGGCATGCGTGGTTACGTGCAACTGCGGCTGGCGCATCCCGGGCTGTTCCTGCCGCAGGACCGCTACATCGTGCGGCAGTTTTCTCCGGTGGTCACCATCGGCGGCGGCGTGGTGCTCGACAATCGGCCGGGGCGGCACCGGCTGCTGGATCCGGCCGTCGCTGAGTTTTTATCCGTGCTGGAAAAAGGAGACGAGGAGGAGCGCCTGGAACTGCTGGCGCGCGAGGCGGGCGAGGCCGCCCTGCCCATGCTGACGGCGCGGATGGGCAGATCGGAGGCTGCCATCGAGCAGCTCGGGCGGCGGCTGCAGGCAAAGAAACGGCTGGTGATGCTGGGCCAGCCCGCCAGCATATTCATCCACGCCGAACACTTCCTGCAGCTGGCCGGGGAAGTGGTCAAACAGCTCGACAGCTTTCACAAAAGCAATCCCCTGGTAAGCGGCCTTGCCCGGGAGGACTTGCGGGGACGCATCCGCGACCGGCGAAAGCCCTCGCCGTCGGTGGCGGTGTTTAACGCCGTGCTGCGCCAGTTGGAGAAGGCGGACAAAATCCAGATCGATGGAGAAACCGTCCGGCAGGCGGGACGCACGGTCGAACTCGATCCCGAAGAAAAAGGGGCGCGTGACCAGATGGTGGAGGCGTTTGAGAGCGCCGGGCTGGCCGTCCCGGCCGCGGGCGCCGTGCTGGCGGGACTGAAAATCGACCGCGCGAGGGCCGCGAAAATTCTGCAATTGCTGCTGAAAGAAAAAGTTCTGGTCAAGGTGGCGGAAGACCTGATTTTCCACGCCGCGGCACTGGCCGGGCTGCGGCAATTGCTGGCGCGGCAGAAGGCGAAGAGCGATCGCATCAACGTCGGGGACTTCAAGGAACTGACGGGGCTCAGCCGCAAGTACGCCATTCCGCTGCTCGAATACCTCGACCGCGAGCGCGTCACCCGCCGCCAGGGCGACGAACGGATTATTCTTTGAGGTTGATGGACTTCACCATCTCGTACAGCAGCGGAATGGGCAGGCCGACCACGTTGAAGTAGCAGCCTTCGATGCGGGGGATGAAGCGGGAAGCGAGTCCCTGGATGGCGTAGCCTCCGGCCTTGTCAAAAGGTTCACCGCTTTCCACGTAACCGTCGATTTCTTCAGCGGTCAGATGTCTGAAGGTTACCAGGGTTGTTTCGTGCGTCCAGGCCAGAACGGTTTCCGGCGCTTGGACGAGGCACACTCCTGTCATCACGCGATGGGTGCGGCCGGAGAGGGTGCGCAGCATCCTTGCGGCGTCAGCGGCGTCGACGGGTTTCTCCAGGATTTCGCCGTTGACGGCCACCACGGTGTCGGCGCCCAGGACGAAGCTGCCGGCGCCTGACTGCCGGGCAACCTCCATCGCCTTGTCCCGGGCCAGGCGGCGGGCAAAGTCTTCCGGCGGTTCGCCGGGGATGCGGTTTTCTTCAATTCCGCTGGGCCGGACGTCGAATTGGAAGCCCGCATTTTGCAGCAGCTCGCGGCGGCGGGGAGAGTTGGAAGCCAGAATCAGGTGGATCACGCGCCTTATTATAAGGGCCGTCTGAGGTGGCTCACAAGTTGTTTGACATGGCTGCCGGTTGTGCTACACTCGATCACCTCAACAGACAGACGAAGGGTCATCCAGAGTTTTTCAATGGAAGAAATCAGCAAGATTCTCCCCGGCCTTTTCAAAGGGCAGGTTCGGCGGAACAACCCCCGCGTGGTAGAAATCCTGGCGCCGTTGTGGCCGCTGGTGGCCGGCAAACCGATGGCGCGCCACTCGCGTCCGGTGGCCTTTGAGGACGGATTGCTGACCCTGGAATGCGACTGCATGGCCTGGTCTACCGAAATGCGCAGCATGTCGGATGACATCCTGGCGCGGATCAATCGATACCTGGGCGCGCCGGCGGTGCGAAGACTGAAGGTCTGCTTCGTGTCAAAACCGGTCACGGCCTCGCCTCTGCCGGACAAATCGCAGTTCAACTGATATCATGTCTATTTGCTCCTTGCGGGCAAGCCTGCTTCCGTGAAGAAAAAGCAGATGCTTCGCGGGGCTCAGCAAGACGGGCTGGCCTTTTCAATAAACCGTGAAGGTGCGCACGGACGGCCTGGCCAATCCATCCAGGCGGCAGGAAGACCATGGCTTTAACTGAAAAAGACGTTCTTTATGTGGCCGATCTGGCCCATCTGGAACTGACCGACGAAGAAGTGAAGAAGTTCGGCCCGCAACTGGATGCGGTGCTGGAATACGTCCAGAAACTGAACCAGCTGGACACCGCGGGCGTGGAGCCGATGGCCCAGGTAACCCATGGCTTGGCTGAGAATCCGGCCCTGCGCGATGACCATGCGCGGCCCTGCTTTACCCAGGAAGAGGCGCTCCAGAACGCTCCGGAGCCGGGCGACGGCTGCTTTAAAGTCCCCCAGGTCATTGATCGGGAGGAGTAACGGCAACCGGCCCCTGTCGAATTCCACTTTTAAGAACCACTCATGGACAATCTGACCCACCTGACCATCCAAGAAATTCACGGCGCGCTGGCGCGGCGGGAGGCGTCCGCCGAGGAAATCGCGCAGGCGCACATCGAGCGCATCCGGACGGACGATCCGAACGTCCGCTCCTATCTTTCAACCTGCGAGGAAAGAGCTCTGGAGCAGGCGCGCGCGGTTGACCGCCGCATCGCAGCCGGCGAGCCGCTGCTGCCGCTTTCCGGAGTGCCAGTGGCGGTGAAAGACGTTCTGATGACGCGCGGGCTCAAAACGACCTGCGCTTCAAAGGTGCTGGAAAACTTCGTCGCTCCTTATGACGCCACGGCGGTGGAGCGGCTGGAAGCGGCGGGAGCCGTGATTCTGGGCAAGACCAATTGCGATGAATTCGCCATGGGCTCCTCGACGGAAAATTCCGGCTTTTTCCCCACCCACAACCCGCACGACCTGACGCGGGTTCCGGGCGGCTCCAGCGGCGGCTCTGCGGCGGCCGTGGCGGCCCACCTGGCGACGGTATCGCTGGGGTCGGACACGGGAGGCTCCATCCGGCAGCCGGCGGCCTTCTGCGGCACAGTGGGCATGATGGGCACCTACGGACGCGTTTCGCGCTACGGCCTGGTGGCCTTTGCGTCGTCGCTCGACCATGTGGGTCCGTTCGGGCGCTCGGTGCGCGACGTGGCCCGGACGCTGAAGGTGATTGCGGGCCGGGATCCGATGGATTCCACCTCGGCCGATGTGCCCGTGGGTGATTACGAAAAGTCCCTCGACGGCAACGTGCGCGGCGTGAAGGTCGGCATCCCCAATGAATATTTTGAAGGACTGAACCCCGAGATCCGCGCCAACATCGAGAAGGGAATCAAGCTGCTGGAAAAACTGGGGTGCAAGATGGTGCCCATCCGCCTGCCGCACACCGAGTATGCCATCGCCTGCTACTACATCATCTGCACGGCCGAGGCCAGCTCAAACCTGGCGCGCTATGACGGCGTGCGCTACGGCTACCGGGCAAAGGAATACTCGGGACTGCGCGACATGTACCGCAAGACGCGCGACCAGGGATTCGGCTCGGAGGTGAAGCGCCGCATTATGCTGGGAACTTACGTGCTGAGTTCCGGCTACTATGACGCCTACTACCTGAAAGCCCAGCGGGTGCGAACCCTGATTGCGCGGGATTTTGTTGAAGCCTTTGAGGACGTTGACGTCATTGTCGCCCCCACTTCGCCCATTCCCCCCTTCAAGCTGGGTGAGAAGGTGGACGACCCCCTGCAAATGTATCTTGCTGATATTTATACCGTTACGGCAAGCCTGGCGGGTATCCCGGGAATCAGCATTCCCTGCGGTAAGCTACCCGGCGAGCCTCTGCTGCCGGTGGGCATGCAGATTTTCGCCAAACACTTTGACGAAGCACAGCTGCTGCAGGTGGCCGAGGCTTTTGAGAAGGCCGGCGGCTTTAACGTCTGCTGAATTTCTCCCGCGGCGGGTTCGCTCGCAAATTCCAGATTTCAGATTTCAAACCCGCCATCGCTTCCACGCATAGAACCTTCGGCCATCCTCACGCGGGAGCCTTGGAGCCGCTCTTGATTTCAAATTTGAAATTTCAGATTCCAGATGTTTAAAGGCTCGTAGCCGCTCCGGCAGACTTGGCTTTTGAATCTGGAATTTGGAACCGTGAATCAGGAATCCTGAATCCGCAATCCTATCACGAATTCCTGAAGAGGGAATCGAAGCGCTTTTTGGCGTCGTCCTGTTTGCCGGGGCCGGAGCCGCTGGCCAGCAGGACGGGGTTGGGCTGGAAATAGTCGCAGTAGTTTGAAGCTTCCTTGTCGCGGACCCATTCGGCCTGGGTCTCGGCGCACTGGTTATGTTTTCCGGGATCGTAGAAGCGGCAATTGCGGCAGCAGTGCAGGTCGGCGTCGCAGTTGGGGCAGGTGTCGCGGGTCATGACGCGCTGCGGCGCGTCAATCTGTTGGCCGCATTTGAAGCAGGAGAACTGCATCGGTCAGGTTGCTGAAGCCGGCCGCCGGGGAGTGTCGCGTCTTGCCAGGCGATACTCCCGGGCAGCCGGCCTCGGGTTTTATTGGGTTGGCCGGGCTTCGTCGTCATCCATCAGTTCAGCCGCAATGCCGGGTGAGGGCGGAATCGTGTCCTCGCCGGGCATTCCCTCGGTGATTTCGAGATCGGATTGCGGAATCTCGGTTTCGGTCAGCAGGCGGAAGTTGCGGTACCGTTCGAGTCCCGTTCCGGCCGGGATGAGGCGGCCCATGATGACGTTTTCCTTGAGGCCGCGCAGGTGGTCGACCGCGCCCCGGATGGAGGCTTCGGTCAGCACGCGCGTGGTCTCCTGGAACGAGGCCGCCGAGATAAACGAATCGGTGGCCAGCGACGCCTTGGTGATGCCCAGCAGCAGCGAGCGCCCGGTGGCGGGCTTGCCGTCCTGTGCCAGGACGCGTTCATTTTCGTCACGGAAGCGGAACTTGTCCACCTGCTCGTCGAGCAGGAATTCCGTGTCGCCCGGATCTTCCACCTTGATCCACCGCATCATCTGGCGGGCGATCACTTCGATGTGCTTGTCGTTGATGTTAACGCCCTGCAGCCGGTAGACTTCCTGGATTTCGTCGACCAGGTACTTCTGCAGTTCCTTCTCGCCGAGCACCGCCAGGATGTCGTGCGGGTTGCGCGGGCCGTCCATCAGCGGTTCACCGGCCTTGACGCGTTCTCCTTCCTGTACGGCGATGTGCACGCCGCGGGGCAGCAGGTATTCTTTGGTTTCTCCGCGATCGGGAACCACAATGACCTTGCGCTGGCCCTTGAGAACGTCGCCGTAGTGGACCGTGCCGTCGATTTCCGTGATGACGGCCGGCTCATGCGGCTTGCGGGCTTCAAACAGTTCCTGTACGCGGGGCAGACCGCCGGTGATGTCCTTGGTCTTGGTGGTTTCGCGCGGGATCTTGGCCAGCACGTCGCCTGCCTGCACCGTGTCGCCATCCTGGACCATCAGGTGGGCCCGGGAGGGCATCAGGTATTTCTTGGCGCCCTTCGAGGAGCTCTTGCCTTCCGGCCGGATCACGAGTTGGGGCTGGTATTTCTCCTCGGCAGAATCCTTCACCACCAACTGCGAGAGTCCGGTGACTTCGTCCACCTGCTCCTGCAGAGTGAAGCCCGGCTCCAGGTCTTTGAAGTGGACCTCGCCCTTCACTTCGGTCAGGATGGAGAACGTGTAAGGGTCCCATTCCACGACAATGTTGCCCTGCTTGACGGGAGCGCCGTCCGCATAAAGGATCTTGGCGCCGTAGACCACCGAGTAGCGTTCGCGCTCGCGGCCCTTTTCGTCGGCAATCACGACGGAGCCGTTGCGGTTCATCACCACAAAGTGGCCCTCGCGGTTGGTCACGGTCTGGAGGTTCTGGAACTTGAGGAAACCGTTGTTCTTGGCCTCCAGCTTGGACTGCTCGGAAATGCGGCTTGCGGTACCTCCGATGTGGAAAGTCCGCATGGTGAGCTGGGTTCCCGGCTCGCCGATGGACTGCGCGGCGACCACGCCCACCGCTTCGCCGATTTCTACCAGCCGTCCGGTGGCCAGGTTGCGGCCGTAGCAGCGGATGCAGACTCCGCGCCGCGACTCGCAGGTGAGGCCCGAGCGGATCTTGACGCGCTCGATGCCGGCGGCCTGGATGGAGGCGGCCAGGTCTTCGTTGATCTCCTGGTTGAGATCGACGATCACGTTACCCTCGTAATCCTTGATCTGTTCGAGAGAGACGCGGCCAACGATGCGGTCGCGGAGGGGTTCCACAACTTCGCCGGCTTCCACGATTGACTCCACGTAAAGGCCGTCCACCGTGCCGCAGTCGAATTCGGAGACGATGACGTCCTGCGCCACGTCGACCAGGCGGCGCGTGAGGTAACCGGAGTCGGCCGTCTTGAGAGCGGTGTCCGCCAGTCCCTTGCGGGCGCCGTGGGTCGAGATGAAGTACTGCAACACGTTCAGCCCTTCGCGGAAGTTGGCGGTGATGGGGGTCTCGATGATTTCGCCGGAAGGCTTGGCCATCAGTCCGCGCATGCCGGACAGCTGGCGGATCTGCTGCTTGGAGCCGCGGGCTCCGGAGTCGGCCATGACGTAAACCGGGTTGAGGCCGCCGGTGGTATCCTGCGTTTCCATGGTCTGGAACATCTCGTCGGCGACGCGGTCGGTGACGTTGGACCAGATGGCAATCACCTTGTTGTAGCGTTCGCCGTGGGTGATGGCGCCTTCCTGGTATTGCTTTTCAACCTCGATCACTTCCTTCTGCGCGGCGCGAACCAGATCGGCCTTGTTGGAAGGAACCACCAGATCGTCAATGCCCAGCGACATGCCGGATTTGGTGGCATAGAGGAAGCCCAGCGACTTGACCTTGTCGAGCAGGCCGACAGCCGTCTCGATGCCAAAGCGCAGGTAGCAGTAATTGACCACCGCGCCCAGGCCTTTCTTGCGGAGGGTTCCGTTGATGAAAGGCATCTCCGGCGGCAGGTGATCGTTGAAGATGACGCGTCCCACCGTGGTGTTGATGAACTGGTTCTTCAGGGTGATGGGTTCGGTGTGAATGACGTCCTGGTCGTCGTAGGCGGTGGTGAGGTCCACCACGCTGCCCGTGTAGCGCAGCCGGATGGGAGACCGGGTTTCAACCTCTCCGGCTTCCAGCGCCAGCAGGACTTCCTCAGGGTTGGCAAACGTGCGGCCTTCGCCCTTGGCGCCCTTCTGTTCCTTGGTGAGGTAATAGACGCCCAGCACGATGTCCTGGGTGGGAGTGGCCAGCGGCTGGCCGTTGGCCGGCGACAGAATGTTGTTGGAGGCCAGCATCAGCACGGAGGCCTCAATCTGGGCTTCCGGCGAAAGGGGAATGTGCACGGCCATCTGGTCGCCGTCAAAGTCGGCGTTGAACGCCGTGCAGACCAGGGGATGAATCTTGATGGCCTTGCCCTCCACCAGCACCGGCTCAAAGGCCTGAATGCCCAGGCGGTGCAGGGTGGGGGCGCGGTTGAGCAGAACCGGATGGTCTTTGATGACTTCTTCCAGAATGTCCCAGACCACCGGCTCCTGGCGTTCCACCATCTCCTTGGCGGCCTTGATGGTGGTGCAGTTGCCGGACTGCTCCAGCTTGTGGTAGATGAAGGGCTTGAACAACTCCAGCGCCATCTTCTTGGGCAGGCCGCACTGGTGGAGCTTGAGATCGGGCCCGACCACGATGACGGAACGTCCGGAATAGTCAACGCGCTTGCCCAGCAGGTTCTGGCGGAAGCGTCCCTGCTTGCCTTTCAGCGTGTCGGAGAGCGACTTCAGCGGGCGGTTGTTGGCGCCGCGCAGCACACGGCCCCGGCGGCCGTTGTCAAACAGAGCGTCCACGGCTTCCTGCAGCATGCGCTTTTCATTGCGCACAATCACGTCGGGCGCGTGGAGCTCCATCAGCTTCTTCAGCCGGTTGTTGCGGTTGATGACGCGGCGGTAAAGGTCATTCAGGTCGGAGGTGGCGAAACGTCCGCCGTCGAGGGGCACCAGAGGCCGCAGTTCCGGGGGAATGACGGGAATCACGTCGAGAATCATCCACTCGGGCTTGTTGCCCGACTTGCGAAAGGCTTCCACCACTTTCAGGCGCTTGGAATACTTGATCCGCTTCTGCTGCGAGGTGTCTGTTTTCATCTTCTCGCGCAGTTCCACGGAAAGGGTTTCAATATCCAGCTGCTTCAGAAGGTCCTTGATGGCCTCGGCGCCCATTTGAGCGCGAAACTTGCCCAGAAATTCCTGCTGCAGTTCCCGGTAACGCTCTTCCGTCAGAACTTCCTTTTCCTTGAGAGGAGCTTCGCCGGGGTCGGTGACCACATAGGCTTCAAAGTAGAGGATCTTTTCCAGGTCGCGCAGCGAGATGTCCAGCAGGTGGCCGATGCGGCTGGGAAGGCCTTTGAAGAACCAGACGTGAGAGCAGGGAGCGGCCAGCTCAATGTGTCCCAGGCGTTCGCGCCGCACCTTGGAAAGGGTGACTTCCACACCGCACTTGTCGCAGATGACTCCGCGGTGCTTCATCCGCTTGTACTTGCCGCAAAGGCACTCCCAGTCGGTGACAGGGCCGAAAATCCTGGCGCAGAACAGGCCGTCGCGCTCGGGCTTGAAAGTCCTGTAATTGATGGTTTCCGGCTTGGTGACTTCGCCGTGCGACCAGGACCGGATTTTTTCCGGGGATGCCAGGCTGATGCGGATGGCATCAAATTCTCCAATGAGACTGACTCGGTCATAAGGGCTGCTTCGAAACAATTTTGCCTCCTTCTCAGGCGAGAAGAGTTTGTTGCTGCTGGTTGCCGCCGGCGCAGCCCGTCCCTTGCGGGACCACTGCGCCGGATAAAACTATTCCGCAGTCAAAGACGCCGGTTGCACTTCCTTCGGCTTCTTGATGAGCTCAACGTCCAGGCAGAGGCTCTGCAACTCACGGACCAGGACGTTGAAGGATTCCGGCACGCCGGGTTCGATGGCGGCCTCGCCCTTGACAATGGCTTCGTAGATCTTGGCGCGGCCGTAAACGTCGTCCGATTTCGCCGTCAGGAGCTCCTGGAGGATGCAGGCGGCGCCGTAGGCTTCGAGCGCCCAGACCTCCATTTCTCCGAACCGCTGGCCGCCGAACTGCGCCTTGCCGCCCAGCGGCTGCTGAGTGATGAGAGAGTAGGGCCCGATGGAACGGGCGTGAATCTTGTCGTCGACCAGGTGGGAGAGCTTCAGCATGTAGATGTATCCCACCGTGACCGGCTGCTCAAACTGCTCGCCCGTCATTCCATCCCGAAGCATGATCTTTCCGGAGGTGGAGAGGCCTGCTTTTTCCAGATAGGTCTTGATCTCCTTTTCGCTGGCTCCGTCAAAGACAGGCGTTGCAAAGCGCAAGCCGCCGTGGACGGAATTGGCGAAATCCAGGATGTCTTCGTCCGTGGCGGTGTCGAACTTCTTGGCCATCGGAGTGCCGCTGAAGATGTTTTTCAGCTCTTCGCGGAGGGTCTGCCTCCTGACTGTTGGCTGAGACCAGCGCCTTGATTTTTACGCCCAGTTCTCTGGCCGCCCACCCGAGGTGGGTTTCCAGAATCTGTCCCACGTTCATGCGGGAAGGCACGCCGAGGGGATTCAAAACGATTTCAACGGGCGTGCCGTCGGGCGTGTAGGGCATGTCTTCTTCCGGCAGGATGCGGGCAATCACACCCTTGTTGCCGTGCCGGCCCGCCATCTTGTCGCCCACCGACAGCTTGCGCTTCATGGCGATGTAAACCTTCACCAGCTTGATGACTCCGGGAGGAAGTTCATCGCCCTTCTTGAGTTTCTGTTCCTTCTCCGCGGTGATCTTGCGCAGGATGTCGATCTGGCGCGAGGTCATCTCTTCGATCTCGTCGATCTGCTCCATCAGGGTGGGATCTTTCTTCACAATCCGCATGCGCTTGAGGTTGCGCCCCGAAATGTGAACCAGGGCCTCGCGCGTGATGGCATCGCCTTTCGACAGCAGGCGCTTGTTGGTTTTTTCGTCGTGCAGGTCGATCTGAAGTTTTTCTCCCTCCAGCAGGGTGCAAAGGCGGTTCAGTCGCTCGTCGTTGAGGATCCGAATCTCGTCATTGAGGTTGTTCTCCATGCGAGACACTTCACCTTCTTCGATGGATCGGGCGCGCGCATCCTTTTCCGCGCCCTTGCGGGAGAAAATCTTGACGTCCACCACGATGCCTTCGATGCCCGGAGGGCAGTTGAGGGAAGCGTCACGGACATCGCCGGCCTTTTCTCCAAAGATGGCCCGCAGCAGCTTTTCTTCCGGTGAAAGCTGGGTTTCGCCTTTGGGCGTCACCTTGCCGACCAGGATGTCGCCCGGCTTGACGTAAGCGCCGATGCGGATAACGCCGCTTTCATCAAGGTCGCGCAGCAGGGATTCGGAGACGTTCGGAATGTCGCGGGTGACGTCTTCGGGCCCCAGCTTGGTATCGCGCGCCTCGGTTTCAAATTCTTCGATGTGGATGGAGGTGTAGGAATCTTCCTTCACCAGTTTTTCGCTGACCAGGATGGCGTCTTCAAAGTTGTATCCCCGCCAGGGCATGAAGGCCACCAGGATGTTGCGTCCCAGCGCCAGTTCGCCATGGTCGGTGCAGGGGCCGTCGGCGAGCACGTGGCCCGCCTTGACGCGCGTGCCCTTGCGGACCACCGGCTTCTGGTTGACGCAGGTGTTCTGGTTGGAGCGCCGGAACTTGATGAGCTGATAGATGTCCGCGCCCACTTCGCGGGACATGTGCTGGCTCTGGCCGTCGCCTTCCACGCGAACAATGATGCGTTCGCTGTCAACGCTGTCGACCACTCCATCGCGCTTGCAGATGACCACCGCGCCGGAGTCGCGCGCCGTCACTTCTTCCATGCCGGTGCCGACCAGCGGCGACTGGGCGCGCAGCAGGGGAACCGACTGCCGCTGCATGTTGGACCCCATCAGGGCGCGGTTGGCGTCGTCATTTTCAAGGAAGGGAATGAGAGAGGCCGCCACGCTGACCAGTTGCTTGGGGCTGACGTCGACGTAATCCACGTTCTCGCGGCGCAGCAGGACAAAGTTGCCGGTCTGGCGGGCGTTGATCAGTTCGTTGGCAATGCGGCCTTTTTCATCGATGGGTACGTTGGCCTGGGCCACCACGTAGTGGTCTTCTTCCCAGGCTGACAGGTAGAACGAGTAAGGCTCGTGTTCCACCGCCTTGCGCTTCTTGGACCGCAGTTCGGCGTTCAGCTTTTCCACTTCTTCCTGCTCAACGTGCTCGCCCACCTTCCAGGGGCCGTCGCCGCCGTGGGTGACGGTGACATAGTCAATGACCCTTCCGTTCCGCACCTTGCGATAGGGGCTTTCAATGAAGCCGTATTCGTTGATGCGCGCGTAGCAGGAGAGGGATGAGATCAACCCGATGTTGGGACCTTCAGGGGTCTCAATGGGGCAGATGCGTCCGTAGTGCGTGGTGTGAACGTCGCGAACCTCAAATCCGGCGCGTTCACGCGAAAGTCCGCCCGGCCCCAGGGCCGACAGCCGGCGCTTGTGGGTGATTTCTGAAAGCGGGTTGGTCTGGTCCATGAACTGCGAAAGCTGCGAGGACCCGAAGAACTCGCGAATGGCCGCCATCACGGGCTTGGCGTTGATGAGGTCGTGCGGCATGGCTGTGGACATTTCCTGGTAGACGGACATCTTTTCCTTGATGGCCCGCTCCATGCGCACCAGGCCCAGCCGAAACTGGTTCTCCAGCAGCTCGCCTACCGCGCGGACGCGCCGGTTGCCCAGGTGGTCAATGTCATCCACTTCGAAGTTTCCGCCCGGATTCTTCAGCAGCTTCAGCAGGTAGCGGATGGTGGCGTAGAAATCTTCAGGATCGAGAGTGCGCTTGTCCAGCGTAAGCTGCACGGGGGCGGTTTCAGAATGTTCGGTGGACAGAGTTCCTTCGCAGCCGCGCTCAACCTCCGTGCAGATGTTGCCTTCGCGCTTCCGCACGTAGATCTTTTCGTTATCCACGACCACGTAGAAGTTGGATTCCGGGAGGTTCCGGGCGTCTTCCAGCTCAAACTGGGTGGCCTTGTCGTCCATCCGGACCTTGAGCTTGCTGTAATAACCCAGCTTGATGTTGAACTTGAGGCGTCCCACTCTGGAAAAGTCGTACTTGCGAGGGTCAAAGAACATTCCGGTGAAGAGCGCCGTTGCCGTGTCCAGGGTGGGCGGATCGCCCGGGCGCAGTTTCCGGTACATTTCGATCAGGGCTTCCTGGACGGACTTGATGGAATCGCGCCGCAGGGTGTGGCCGATCACGGGCCCGATCTCGTCGCGCTCGGGGAAGAAGACGCGGAGTTGTTCAATTCCGCCGTCAATGGCCGCATTCAGCACGGAAGGCGTGAGTTCATTGTTGGCTTCCAGAAGAATTTCGCCGGTCGAGGGGTCAATGATGTCCTCGGCGGCGCAGGCGCCTTCCAGATCGTGCTGGCCAATTTCCACCCGGCTGATGTGGGATTTCTGCAGTTCCTTCATCACCGAGGAGGTGATCCGCTTGCCGGAGGCGACAATGGTGTCATGTGACCGGGGATGCTCGATGGCCTTGGAGAGCTTCATGCCGCGGAGCCCTTCAGAGACCGTCCAGTAGAGCTTGCGATCTTTCAGGCTGATGTCTTCAACCCGGTAGAAGGTCTTGATAATGTCGGAGTTGTCCTTCAGGCCCAGGGCGCGTAGAAAGATGGTTCCCAGGATCTTGCGCTTGCGGTCGATTCGAACATAGAGGATGTTCTTGGTGTCGTACTCAAACTCCACCCATGAGCCGCGATACGGGATCAACTTGCCCAGGAAATAGCTGCGGGCCGCGTTCGATTCAAAGAAGACACCGGGCGAACGGTGGAGCTGGCTGACAATCACGCGCTCCGTTCCGTTGATAATGAAGGTCCCGTTGTCCGTCATCAACGGAATCTCGCCGAAATAAACTTCCTGCTCCTTGATGTCGAGGATGTTGCGGGGCCCCGATTCGCTTTCTTTGTCGTAGAGGGTGAGGCGGATGGTCACCTTGAGGGGAGCGGCAAAAGTCATGCCGCGTTCCTGGCACTCGGTGACGTCGTACTTGAGCTGGAGAGTGACGGGGTCGCCGCACTTGTGGCAGAAATCGACCTCGTTCTTGTTGAACGTACCGCACTTTTCGCACAGCACGTCGCCGGCCTTGAAGGGATCCGTCACCACTGTGTACCCGCATTGTTTGCAGGTGCGGCGCAGGTGGTGAAGCCCCCGGAGGCTTCCGCATTTGCATTCCCAGTCGCCGATGGAATAGTCAACAAAATCGAGCTGGGCGACCCCGCGAAAGTCAGTGATGGGAAAAACCGAATTAAAAACCGCCTGCAATCCGAAATCGTCGCGTTCGGAGGGAAGTGCGTTCATTTGCAGAAAACGGTCATAAGAACGCTTCTGGACTTCAATCAGATTGGGAATCTGGATGACGGATGGAATCTTTGAGAAATCAATCCGACGCGGCAGAATACCGTTAACGCCGTTGGGCATTCGTTATGCTCCTTGCTTTGATTTTAAAGGGCTACGAATCAATGAAGACACATGCACTCTTTTTGTTTGATGCATGAGAGGGGCTGAAGGATGCCGAATCCCTATTGGGCGCACTTCGACACCCCCGCCATGGTCACTTTGAATTGGGTTCCTACTATCGCCAATACCAGTCTTTAGGGTTTTCAAATTGAAAACACCGGCGACCGGGCTCGAATCAGCATGTTCCCCTGGCCCGGGAGAACTATTTCACTTCTACGGTCGCCCCTGCTTCAGTAAACTTTGTCTTAATGGTTTCCGCCTCGTCCTTGGAAATACCTTCCTTGATCGGTTTAGGAGCACCATCGACCAAATCCTTGGCTTCCTTCAGGCCCAGGCTTGTGACTTCACGGACCGCCTTAATAACGTTGATCTTGTTGGAGCCGACGGCGGTAAGAATCACGTTGAATTCGGTCTTTTCTTCCGCGGGCGCTGCTGCTCCGGCGCCGGCCGCTCCAGCCATGATCACCGGGGCCGCCGCGGCAGCAGAAACTCCCAGTGTTTCTTCCAGTTTCTTCACCAGATCTGCAGCTTCGAGCAGAGTCAACCCTTTAATTTCTTCAACAATCTTGTCAATAGCTTCGGACATCGTATTGTTTATCCTCCTGAAATATCCTGACTTTCCTATGATTCGGCGAAAGGGAAGCCCCTTCTATTGCCGGACCTAGTTGCCGCCGGATGCCTTGAATTTCTCTTCCTTGACTGCCTGTTGAATCACACGCGCCAAATCGCGGCCGACAGCTGAAACCACAGTCGCGAGCTGCTGACCCGGTGATTTGATGACGTACAGTGCCCTGGCGAACAGTTGTTCACGGGAAGGGAGCGCCGCTAGCGCCTCCACCTCCTCCATGGATACCACCCGCCCTTCCACCATCCCGGACTTAAAGACCAGTGCGGGATTTTCCTTGGCATAGTTCACCAGCACTTTGGCCAGGGAAACGGGATCGTCGGCCGTGTAGGCCAGCGAAGTGGTGCCGCGCAGCTTCTGAGCCGCCGGTTCGGCTTCGGTTCCGGCGGCGGCCCGCTCGATCAGGCTGTTCTTGACCACCTTGTACCGGGCGCCGGTCTGGGAAACCTGCCGGCGAAGCTCCGAATCCTGCGCTACCGTCAACCCTTCAAATCCCTGAAGAAAGACGGTGCGGACCTTCTTCAGTTCTTCGTGAAGGTCTTTTGCCTGTTGATGTTTTTCTTCCCGCTTCATTGCACTCCTCTTGGCAAAGTTAAAAGCCCATCAGGCGGCGTCCACCGAGGCCAGGTCAACCGGAACGCCGGGTCCCATGGTCGATGAGATCACAATGCTTTTCACATAGCGGCCTTTGGCCGAGGCCGGTTTGGCGCGGACGACGCTTGCGATCAGAGCCTGGGCGTTGTCGGCAAGCTTTTCCGGGTCAAAGGACACTTTGCCGACCGCGCAGTGGATGATTCCGGTCTTGTCCACGCGGAACTCCACCTTGCCGGCCTTCAGCTCGGTGACGGCCTTTACCACGTCCAGGGTCACCGTGCCGGTCTTGGGGTTCGGCATCAGGCCGCGGGGCCCAAGGATCTTTCCCAGCCGCCCCACTGACTTCATCATGTCGGGTGTTGCCACCACAGCGTCAAATTCCAGCCATCCGCCCTGGATCTTCTGGACCATGTCTTCAGCGCCCACTTCGTCGGCGCCGGCTTCGCGCGCCTCGCGAACCTTTTCGCCGGAGGCGATGACGATCACGCGGGTGACTTTGCCGAGTCCGTGCGGCAGAACAACAGTTCCGCGCACCATCTGGTCGGCGTGCTTTGGGTCCACTCCGAGGCTCATCGAGACTTCAACCGACTCGTCAAACTTGGCGAATGCCGCCTTCTTGACCAGCGGCATGGCTTCCTGAAGCACATAGGCGGGCTTGTCCACCATTTTCTTGCTGGCTTCGTATTTTTTCCCCACCTTCGTCGTCCTCCTTGTTACTCCTGATCGTTCCCGGCGCCTTGCCTTCAGCCGGCGATTTCCAGCCCCATGCTCCGTGCCGTTCCCTTGACGGTGGCGATGGCGGCGGCAAGGTCGCGCGCATTCAGGTCAGGCTGCTTCTGCCTGGCAATCTCTTCAACCTGCTTCTCGGTGACAGACCCCACTTTGTTTTTGTTGGGCTCACCGGACCCCTTGGCAATGCCGGCCGCGCGCTTGAGGAGAACGGAAGCGGGCGGGGTCTTGGTGATAAAACTGAAAGTCCGGTCGTGATAGACCGTCAGCAGGATGGGGATAATCAATCCCTCCTGGTCCTTTGCGGAGGTCTTGGCATTAAATGCCTTGCAAAAATCCATGATGTTAACCCCGTGCTGGCCCAGCGCCGGGCCGACCGGGGGCGCAGGGGTTGCTTTCCCTGCGGCGATCTGCAACTTCACCATTGCGATAGTTCTTTTGGCCATGGCCTTTTACACCTTCTCGACTTGATAGAAATCCAGTTCCACGGGCGTGGCGCGCCCGAAGATGGTCACCATTACGCGCAGCGTGGAGCGGTCCGCGTTGATTTCTTCCACGGAGCCTGTAAAGTCCTTAAAGGGCCCATCGGTGATCTTGATGCTTTCGCCCCGTTCGAACTCAAGCTTCGGCTTGGGATTTTCAGCCGCCACCTCAACCCTGTGAACAATCCTGTCCACCTCTTCCATGGTCAACGGGGTGGGGGCGGGGCCCGAACCGACAAACCCGGTCACCCGCGGCGTCGATCTCACCACGTGCCAGGTCTCGTCGTTCATCTGCATCTCAACCAGTACGTAGCCGGGATAGAAAAGCTTCGGGGTGATAACCTTCTTGCCCTGCTTGATCTCAATGACGTCCTCGGTCGGCACCATGATTTCGCCAAACTTTTCGTCGAGCTTTTCAGCCTCAATCCGGCTTTTCAACGCTTCGGCGACCTTTTTTTCAAAGCCCGAGTACGTGTGAATGATGTACCAGTTTTTTTCCATTTTAAGGGTTTTCATGGAGTCCCTACAGTGACTTTCCCCAAGTCAGAACATAGGCAACAAGACGGGAGAAAAATTCGTCACAAATCATGAAGTAGAATCCGAACAGGAATGTGGTGATAATCACCATCACGGTGGTGCCATATACTTCCTGCTTGCCGGGCCAGGTGACCCGCTTCATTTCCGCCCGCACATCGCTGATGTACGAGTTGACCTTCCCGGCCACCTGTTTGCCTGCTGACAGTTCGTTCGCCATACGCTCTTTTTTCGCTCCGCTTCCAGGCCTGCCACCGAAGGCCACAAGCTCTTTCGCCGTTCGTGGCAGGGGCGGAGGGATTCGAACCCCCATGACCGGTTTTGGAGACCGGCAGATTAGCCGTTGATCTGACGCCCCTTCATCAACCAATGGCGAGCGGTGAACGACAGGTGGAAACCCGGCCTGGCGTCCAAAGCTTCTTGCTCGTCACTTGACTTCTCGATGGGCCTTATGCTGCCGGCACTTCGGGCAAAACCTCTTAATCTCCAACCGGTCTGTATGCTTCTTCTTGTTCTTGGTCGTCGTGTAATTGCGATTTTTGCAGTCGTTGCATTGTAATGTAATGATATCACGCATCGCTTAACTCACCCGAATTCCCATTTTATTGAATAATTTCCGTGACGGTGCCGGCACCGACGGTATGGCCGCCCTCGCGGATGGCGAACCGCAGGCCCTTCTCCATGGCGATCGGCGTAATCAGCTCGATCTCCATGCTCACGTTGTCTCCCGGCATCACCATTTCCGTTCCCTGGGGCAGCGTCGCCACCCCCGTCACATCCGTCGTCCGGAAATAGAACTGCGGCCGGTATCCCGAGAAGAACGGCGTGTGCCGCCCTCCCTCTTCTTTCGTCAGAACGTAGGCTTCCGCCTTGAACTTCGTGTGCGGCGTGATCGAGCCCGGCTTCGACAGCACCATCCCGCGCTCCACGTCGTCCTTCTCCGTTCCCCGCAGCAGCACTCCGATGTTGTCGCCCGCCTGGCCTTCGTCCAACAGCTTCTTGAACATTTCCACGCCCGTCACCACCCGCTTGAACGGCTCCGGCCTCAATCCCACAATCTCAATCTCTTCCTGCACCTTCACCTTCCCGCGTTCCACTCTCCCCGTCACCACCGTGCCGCGGCCCGAAATCGAGAAGATGTCTTCCACCGGCATCAGAAACGGCTTGTCGATCTCACGCGGGGGCAGCGGTATGTAACTGTCCACCGCCGCCATCAGCTCGTCAATCGACTTCTCCCACTTCTCGTCCCCTTCCAACGCCTTCAGCGCCGAGCCCTTGATCACCGGGATGTCGTCGCCCGGGAAGTTGTACTTACTCAGCAGCTCCCGGACTTCCATCTCCACCAGTTCCAGCAGCTCCGGGTCTTCCACCGCGTCGCACTTGTTCAGATAAACCACAATCGACGGCACGTTCACCTGCCGCGCCAGAAGCACGTGCTCCCGCGTCTGCGGCATCGGTCCGTCGGTCGCCGCCACCACCAGGATCGCGCCGTCCATCTGCGCCGCCCCCGTGATCATGTTCTTGATGTAGTCGGCGTGCCCCGGGCAGTCCACGTGCGCGTAGTGACGGTTCGCCGTCTCATACTCCACGTGCGCAATCGCAATCGTGATCCCCCGCGCCTTCTCCTCCGGCGCGTTGTCAATCGAATCAAACGCCCGGAAGGCGATCTTCGGATTGTGCTTCGACAGCACCTTCGTGATCGCCGCCGTCAAAGTCGTCTTCCCGTGATCAATGTGCCCGATCGTCCCGATGTTCATGTGCGGCTTCGATCGGTCAAATTTTTCCTTCGCCATAGCAACCCCGCTAGTGAATTATCTTGAACAGTGCTTTCGTGATCCTCGACAATGCGTTTGAGTGGTCAATCATGTTTCTGGAGCCGATGAGCGGAATTGAACCGCTGACCCCGTCCTTACCAAGGACGTGCTCTACCAACTGAGCTACATCGGCACAAGAGGTTGTTCCGCCCTCCACCGGCGGCATCCCTTAACTTCCGGCCGGGCAGCTGAGAATATCTGCCTCTCACAAGATCTGGAGCGGGAGACGGGGATCGAACCCGCGACCAACAGCTTGGAAGGCTGTGACTCTACCACTGAGTTACTCCCGCCTCGCAACATGCGCGATCGACTCGGTGCCCATCTTCCGAACGCTAACCGAAGCGTGCTCTTCAACCTCGCGAACCTGGTGGACAGGGGAGGATTCGAACCTCCGTAGCTCGCAAGGAGCGGCAGGTTTACAGCCTGCTGCCATTGACCGCTCGGCCACCTGTCCGAAGTTTTTTCTGACTACCCCGGACCTCGGGGCGTTCTTGTCCGCAGCAGGTTCTTGCCGGATCCGAAAACTGAACCCTGCTCCGGTTTCCTTTTCTCGTTGCCCTACCGTTGCCACCGTCAGGGTGCAACAAAAATTATAAACCTCTTTGCCTGATTTTGCACAGCTTTCGCCGGTGGGCACTCCCGCCCGGCGGCACTGTATAGCAATCTCAGCATGGAGCTGGCGAAGGGATTCGAACCCCCGACCCTCTGATTACAAATCAGATGCTCTACCAGCTGAGCTACGCCAGCGGCCACAAACTTCCAATTATAGGTATTCGGCCTCAGAATTGCAAGAGGGTAAAATTGAGAAAATTTCCCCTTCCTTCGAAAATCCTTACGATCCTTTTCATATTTTACCGCGATGCAATCAGCAACACCAGCGCCATCAGATTAATGGCGTGGGCCGCGTAGCACAGCGGGCAGTCGGTGTGTAGAATTCGCCGCAGGGCGAAAACCAGGTAAAAACCCAGGACGACCGTCACGAAGCTGGCAGCAATCAGAAGATCGGTAAAGGTGAGGATGTAGGAAGTCATGTTGATCTGGACCGTCATCCGCGCCGATTGGCCCGCCACGGCCCAGAGGAGCAACAGCCCATAATAAAGGATGCCCGGCAGGGAATTGGGAAGGCCGAAGACGCTGCCATAAGGCGTCCGGACCACCGTGACACAGCTTGAGCCTTCGCGCGCGCAAAGCACCTGGGGCACCCATCGCGATTTTCGCACGCGCCCGTAGTAGGCAAAGGTGAAGTAGAGGGCGTCCGCCAGCCCGGCAAGCGCCAACACGATGACCGACCCGCGCAGGATCAAGTTGCTGGCTTCCCTGAAGCCTGTTTCGCGGCCTGGTCACCTTTCCACCGGAACTGCCCGGCCTGCTCCAATCCCATGTGGGCCAGAACGCGGCAGCAGAACTGGATAACCAGGTCGTCGATGGTCCGGGGCCGGTGGTAGAAGGCCGGCACGATGGGAAAGATTTCAGCGCCGGCTTCCTGCGCCTGGAGCATGTTGCGCAGGTGAACGCGGCTCAGCGGGGTGTCGCGCACGGCCAGGATCAGCGTGCGGCGCTCCTTCAGGCAAACGTCCGCGGCGCGCTCAATCAGCGTGGTGGAGATGCCGTGGGCCACCTGCGCCAGGCATCCCGTGCTGCACGGTATGATGACCATGCCGTCCACGCGATAGGAGCCGCTGGCGATCGAAGCGCCGATGTCGGAATCGAGCAGGTACCCGGTTTTGGGCGCCGGGCCGCCGGCCAGCGCAGCGGGAAGGGAAGCGCTCTTTGTAACGTCCAGTTCCAGTTCCTCACGCAGCACTTTGAGCCCCGCGCCGGAGACGACCAAGTGGATTTTGCCCACCCGCTCGTCGGACTCCAGCATTTGCAGCATGCGCCGCGCGAACACCGAGCCGCTGGCGCCGGTGACGCCTAACACCACGGTTTTGGGGCCTGGAAGAGGAGCAGAAGCCATGGAAGGCATTTTCTGCCAGACTTTTCCCTAAAGTCAAGGAGAGCCGGAACCCATCGCTGGTTTGTTATACTCATATCCATTCGGGCTGGCGCGAAAGTCTCCATGGACTGGATGAAGGGTCCTCCCGGAAGTCTGCTGCCGCCGGTCCAATCTTAAAGGGCCCTGTTTTAAAGAGGGCAGGGAATGGTGGGGGAATGTCGCCAGAAGAAATCACAGCAATGCTCAAGCAGGTGAAGAGCGGGACGCTCAGCGTGGAGTCGGCCGTTGACCGCCTGCGCAATCTTCCCTTTGAAGATATCGGCTACGCGCGTATCGATCACCACCGCTCGCTGCGCCAGGGCTTTCCGGAGGTCATCTTCGCCCGCGGCAAGTCGCCCGAGCACGTTGTGGGAATCGTTCAAGGCATGCTGCGCAACAGACATAACATCCTGATCACTCGGGGCAATGAGGAGTTATACGAGCTGATCAAGCCGCTCGACAAACGCACCGAGTTTCACGCACTCTCGGGCGCCATCTCCATCCGGCGCGACCGCAAAATCCGAAGCAAGGGCAAGATCCTGGTGGTTAGCGCCGGCACGTCCGACATTCCCGTGGCGGAAGAAGCCCAGGTGACAGCGGAGGTGATGGGCAATCGCGTGGAGTTTATTTACGATGTGGGCGTGGCCAACATCCATCGGATCCTGAGCGAAAGCAAACAATTGCGCAGCGCCCGCATCATTATCGTGGCGGCGGGCATGGAAGGCGCTCTGCCCAGCGTGGTGGCCGGCATGGTCAGCGTGCCGGTGATCGCCGTGCCCACCAGCATCGGTTACGGCGCCAGCTTTCACGGCCTGGCGGCGCTGCTGGGCATGCTGAACAGTTGCGCCTCCAACGTGGCCACCGTCAACATCGACAACGGCTTCGGCGCAGGCTACCTAGCCAGTGTGATTAACCGGCTGTAGCATCTTTCCAGCGAAGGCGGGAGGGGAGAGGCGAAAATGCTTTCCTCGGTGCGCTTTTACGCGATTACATTTCTTGCCGGGGGATTGGTCCCTGCGATTGCCTTGGCTCCACCGCCCCTTCGGCAACCCGCGGGCCAACCCGGCTTTCAATCAGCACATGGAAGCTCCGGAAAGAGCCAGAAGACGTTTCGCGATGAGCGGCTGGGTGTCGAGTTTGAATACCCGGCGAGCTATGAATTGGCGAAATTATCTGCACAATCCCCGCAAGATGCTCCGCCTGAATCGCTGCTATTTGTTGCCAGCTACAAACTGGTTCCCTCCGAGTCGCCGGGCGGCGGTCGCAGCGAAACTGCACCCTACGCTCGCCGCTACTACGTCTTTTTCCTGAAACTTGATTTGGCCGAGGCGGCGAAGACGATGGGGTTTGCCAGAAACTCTCAGGGAGATTGGATGCCCAAGGATGGCGGCGGCTCCATCAAAGCTGTGCAAGTTTCCGGGAACGGCTGGCAGGGGCTTCGAATAACCTATCCCCTGCAGTTGTACCGCGCTCCCACCCCCCAGGAACGCGCGCATGGGTTTGAGGTGGGCAGCACATCTCGGGGAATGTCAGAGGGTGGAAAGACACTCGTTAATTGGGGCGGTGACCAGTCGATGGTGCTGGAATTCGATCCCGACATCGAAACCAATGCCGTGCGCGATGTGATTCTCAAATCACTCAGGTTCTTTACGTCCACGCATTCATCAGGGGAAATCAAGTAAGATCTTGTCTTTCCGTCTCTGCCGCCCTGGCCGGGGCTTATCGTCCGAAAACCTGCCTGAAAATCTGATCTACATGTTTCAGATATCGTTTGGTGTTGAAAACGGCAGCAATCTCCATGGTTGAAAGGCGGCTGCTGATGTCGGGATCACGCTGGACGAGCAATTTAAAGTCCTCCCGCGTTTCCCACACCTGCATGGCGTTGCGCTGCACCCAGCGGTAA
The DNA here is from genome assembly GCA_963783155.1 of uncultured Acidobacteriota bacterium. Classification (GTDB taxonomy): domain Bacteria; phylum Acidobacteriota; class Terriglobia; order UBA7540; family UBA7540; genus SCRD01. The sequence goes on from CAWANC010000031.1 coordinate 117,136, forward strand.
GCCTCCTCGCGCAAAACGCCTTTCTCGGTAAGGTCCAGAAGCAATTGGCCGGAAAAGATGAGGCCTTTGAGCAGGTCGAGATTTTCCTGCATGCGCTCGGGATAGACGAACATCTTCTCCACCAGGTTGGCCGTTTTGTTGAGCATGTAATCGACCAGGATGGTGGAGTCCGGCAGGATGACCCGCTCGACGGAAGAGTGGGAAATGTCGCGCTCGTGCCACAGCGCCACGTTTTCAAACGCTGCCTGGGCGTTGGCCCGCACCACGCGCGCCAGGCCGCAGATCTGTTCGGCCGAGACCGGGTTGCGCTTGTGCGGCATGGCCGACGAGCCCTTTTGTTTAGCCGAGAAAAATTCCTCGGCTTCACGAACTTCCGTCCGCTGTAACCCGCGAACTTCCAGGGCAATCTTTTCGAGTGATGCGGCAACCACGGCCAGGGTTGAAACATAAAACGCGTGACGGTCGCGCTGGATCACCTGCGATTCGGCGGGCGAGGGTTTGAGTCCCAGCTTCGCCAGTATCTTCTTCTCGATGGCCGGGCTCAGGTGCGAATAGATGCCGACGGCTCCGGAAGTTTTCCCCACGCGCATCTCCTCGGCGGCGTATGCCAGCCGTTCGCGGTTGCGCCGGCATTCGGCGTACCAGATGGCGATCTTCACTCCAAAAGTGATGGGTTCGGCGTGGATGCCGTGCGTGCGGCCTACCATGGGCGTGTGCTTGAATTCGTGGGCGCGATTCTTCAGCACCGCCCCCAACCGGTCCAGGTCTTCCAGCAGCAGCCGGGAAGCATCCTTGATCAGCAACCCCTGGGCCGTATCCACCACGTCGTTGGAAGTCAGCCCGAAATGGAGATAACGGGCATCGCGGCCTACGTGCTCGGCCACGTTGGTGGCGAAGGCGATGACGTCGTGCTTCACTTCCTTCTCAATTTCCAGGATGCGTTGGACGTCCACGCGGCCTTTGCGGCGGATGGCGCGGGCGGCGCTCTTGGGAATCAGGCCGGCTTCCGCTTCGGCCTCGGCCGTGGCGATTTCCACGTCCAGCCACTTTTGGAATTTGTTTTCGTCACTCCAGATGGCGCCCATCTCCGGGCGGGTATAACGAGGGATCATGTCTTCTCCACAGGGATAATCCGCAGATTACGCAGATTGCACAGATTTAGAAAAAATGAAACGGCGGAACTCCAGTGATTTCACGCCAAATTTTAATAATAACCCGACTTTGTCCCGTGTTGCTCCCAGATAGTCGGCTGCTATCGCGGCGCATTCACGGTGCGAGTTCGCGGATCATTGTTTGTCGTGGGTCGAATCTGCGTAATTTGCGGATCAGAATTGGAACACTTTGGAGGGTTCGGTCTGGCTGGCCAGGTGCAGTTCCGAGGGGCGGTCTTTCCCGCGCTTTTCGAAGGCCTTATTGGCAGAGTGTATGACCAGGCCGGGATTATTGTTCTTGTCGCTCAGGTGGGCCAGCACCATGACTTGCGCCGCGCCGTCGTAATCGTCGGTGAGAAAGCCGGCGGTGGCGTTGTTTGAAAGGTGGCCGTGGCGGCTCATCACACGCTGTTTGACGAACCAGGGATACGGCCCCGTCTTCAGCATGTCGAGATCGTGATTGGATTCGAACACCAGGCAGTGGCAGCCGCGTGCGTGCTGCTTCACCAGTTCGGGAACGTACCCCAGGTCGGTGATGACGCCCACCTTGATGCCTTCCGCCGTGAGCGTAAAGGCAATAGGATCGACGGCATCGTGCGGAATGGAAAAGGGAGCAATCTCGAAATCGCCGATGGTGAACTTCTTGCCGGGGGAGATGGTCTCAAAAGCCTTCAGGCGCGGGTCCCACTGGATGACCGCGCGGGTGGGGCCGGTGATGTAGATGGGAACCTTCAGGCCAAGCGCCAGCGCCTTCAGGCCGTTGATGTGGTCCACGTGTTCGTGGGAAACCAGCAGGGCGTCAAAGGCATCCGTGCGCTCGCCGGCCGCGGCCAGCCGCCGGAAAGTGTCTCTCTTACTGAAGCCGGCGTCCACCAGCAGGCGGGTGCGTTCCGTCGCCACCAGCGTTGAATTGCCCTTGCTTCCGCTTCCCAGTACGCAGATTCGAACGCTCAACCAGCCTCCCGGAACATTCAACTCGAAGCAGGCGCGGTGGGCCGGCTTCCGTAATGCCTTCTTGGAATTATAAGGCAGGTTTGCTGAGGCGGAAATCGAAAAAGAACCGGCGGCTCTATTTTTCCGCCCACACCGTGTAAAGCGCGCCCGTCATCAGCAGCAGGCAGACGACGACACTGGTGACGATGAGAGAGGACAGCGAAAAAGAATAAACCACGGTGCCGGTGAAGAAACTGGAATGCTTCAGTTGCCCGGCCATCCACGGAGCCGCGAAGAACAGCAGGGCCAGCAGCACGCCCCCGCCTATGGCCAGCGCGGCCTTCTCCACAATCAGAATGGGACGCAGCGCCCGCTCGGCAGCGGCCCGGCGGGCGGCCAGCGTGGCCCTCCACCAGACGCGACCGGCATTCGGCAACGGAGCCGCCGCCGAAAGCTGCTCGCTGTCATTCTGGAAAAGCTCGTAGACGGAGACGACTTCGGTGCACGATGAGCAGCCGGCAATGTGCCGGCGCAGAGGCTCTTCCATGGACCCGGGGGCCACACCCTGGCCCAGGGCTTCCAGAATTCGGGGTTCGTTTTCGCAACCTTTGTGTTTCATCGTCATGCCTTCTCTGGTTCCAGCCCGGCGCCACGGATCACCGCCAGGAGCTTTTTCCTGGCGCGAAACAGCAACGGACGGATACTGGCTTCTTTCATGCCGGAGGTTTTTGCAATTTCCCTGTGGCTGGCGCCTTCCGCGTAGGCCAGCCAGAGCAACTGCCGTTCCCTGGGTTTCAACTTCGCCAGTGCGCGGCCCAGGTCCGAGCGTAAGGAAACGTTTGCCATCGCGTGGTCCTGCGAGGGAAGGTCAGCGGTTTCGATGGCCGTCTCGCCGTGTCTTTGCAATGCCCGCCAGTGGTCCCGCAAAAGGTTTGTAGCAATCCTGAAGAGGTAGTTCTTCCGGTGGGCTTCTTCCTGCGGAGGATCGGCCAGTGAGAGAAAGCGGCAATAACATTCCTGCAACAGATCGTCGGCCAGCGCCGGATCGCCCGAAACGCGCGCAAGGTAGGCCCACAGCGGGCGGGCCGTACGCTCGTAGACTACCCGGAAGCTTTCCTCGTCCATGGCGAGGGTCTTTCCCTCCGCTTTGGCCCTTGCGCTTTCACCCAGGGCAAGGGCCATGGCGCGCGTCAACATGTTATGGCCTCGGTCCACAGTTTTGTCCGGGTTAAGCAGCCAGTTTTTCGACCGAACGCTCGCGGTCAAACAGTCCGAAAGACTTTGACAGGCGATAGGAGAGTCCTGCTGAAATCAGGAATCCCGCTCCCAGCGCAACACCCAGACCGCCCAGGATGACGAACCCTTCCTCTGCATTGGCATAGACGCCCCCGAGCACCAGGAACGCCACGCCCAGCAGCAAAAGGATCACCCCTGCCTGGACCGAAGCCAGGATTCGATTGTAAGGGTTGCGGTTCGGCTGTTCAATTCCAATCGAAGCCACCAGCTTTTTGCCGGAGTCGGTCTCGAGAAAGGTCAAAAACTCCTGGCTGGAGCCGACCTTCTCGATCAGCTTGGAATGAACCTCGGCTTGGATCCGCGCCACCTTCAGCCTGCGAATGGTGCTGAAAACCACCCAGAAAATCGCGACAATCGCCGGGAATATCGTGAGGAACGCGAGAATTGGAACCAGTGTCGTCAGGCATTTGCTCCTCCTCTTCATGGTGACCTTTTGCGCAGGGCGACGCTCCCATTGTTGTGACGTCTCACCCTGCCCGCCGGTCACCGCCTGAGCGGTGCCCAGGCTGAAACCCTTTCTACCTGTGATACGTAAAGGGCAGCCAGATTGTTAACAGAAAGTTGCGTCAGGCTGTTCGGAGGGGATAGGGGGAAACCGGAAAGGTTCAGCACTCGAGGTGGTCGCGCCGGATTGTGAAGTCCTGGCGCGGTCCCAGCACCGTGACGGCAATCCGGTCCGACTGGAAAAGCTCGCGCGCCACTTCGACGATATCTTCGTTGGTCACGGCATCGATCCTGGCTTCAACCTCATCCAGCGCGATGCACCGGCCGTAATACAATTCCTGCCGGGCGATATTGGCCATACGACTGGTGCTGGATTCAAGCCCCAGCAGGAGATTGCCCTTCAGGTAATCCTTTGCGCGCTGCAGTTCCTCGAGGGGGATGGAGTCATTTTTCAAGGCCCGAAATTCCCTGATGATCAGGTTGACGACCTTTCGGGCGTTGGCAGGCGCGGTTCCGGCGTAGACGCTCAGGATACCCGCGTCCCGGTAAGCGCTCAGCCCCGAAAAGACGGCGTACACGAGGCCGTACTTCTCCCGGATGTTCTGGAACAGCCGCGAACTCATCCCGCCGCCGAGAATGGTGTTGAGCACATAACTGGCAAAACGCTTGGGGTGGGCGTACGGATAAGCAGGCGTGCCCATGCAGATGTGGGTCTGTTCCAGCTCTTTCTTGCGCCGGTAAAGCGCGTGGGGATGCGCCACAGGAGCCGGCCCCCTGGACGCAGCGGGTCCTCTTGCGGGTTGGCCAAAGTATTTTCCCGCCAAATTCAACACCTGGTTGTGGGTCAGGTTTCCGGCTGCGGTGATCAGCATATTGCCGGGTACATAATGGCGCATAAAAAAGTCGCGCAGCCGCCGCTGGTTGAATCCCCCAACCGTTGCGCGGGTTCCCAGGATGGGGCGCCCCAGCGAGTGGTGGGGCCAGTAGGTCTTGCTGAAAATTTCGTGAACCAGGTCGTCTGGGGTGTCCTCCACCATCTTGATTTCTTCCTGGATGACCCTGGATTCCTTGGCGATATCAATGGAGCGGAGCAGCGGATTTTTCACCAGGTCCGCCACAATGTCGAGCGCGCGGGGCAGGTGCTCATCTATGACTTTGATGGAGAAACAGGTGAATTCCTTCGAGGTAAAGGCATCCAGATGTCCGCCAATGGCGTCAGCAGCCCGCGCAATCTCCTGTCCCGAGCGGTTCCGGGTGCCCTTAAACACCATGTGCTCAAGGAAATGGACAATTCCGTTCTGGTCTTCACGTTCATGCCGTGAGCCCGTCCGCAGCCAGATCCCCATTGAGACTGACCGGACGGCCGGCATCGATTCCGTGGCGACCTGCAGCCCGTTCGCAAGTGTGGTCTTCTTCACGTTTAGTTTCTTTGTTTTCATTCCAAATTTCTCTCGAGCCGTTGGATGGCTGATGCTGAAGCCAGTTCAACCTGACTTCAATTTAACCACATGCGGCTGAAAAACGCGACTTACGGGGCCGCACCGACGTCCTGCTTGCTTGGAGGCGCCGGCAGGACAATGGAATTTTAAAAAGTCTGACACGCCTTGAAGATCATCTTCTGCTTGCCAGAAACTGCGGGCATTGCCTATACTGATAAAACCTCGTTGCAGAAGACGAATTCCGGCAAAGCCTGAATCGTTGCCAGCGGCAACAAGGGCCTGTAGCTCAGGTGGCTAGAGCGCACCCCTGATAAGGGTGAGGTCGGTAGTTCAACTCTACCCAGGCCCACCAATCATTTCAATGACTTACCGTCAGGCGCATTTTAAAAATTCTCAGGTTGGTGCACACCTTGGGGTAAGCGTGGGCTGCTCAAAGGGCTTGGCGGTGGCATCCAGGGCTGCTCGCTTTGCCTCCATTCGGATATGTGACTAGTGTTCCAGCATCATCCTGCTGACGTGCCCAGAAATCGCCATGATGGTTTGCTCACTTGCTTGGCCTTCCGCCAGCTTGGTGATGCAGGGGTGCCGGAGGTCATGGAAGCGCAGGCCGGCCAAGGGACTCCTTAAGTCGGAAATGTCGGCCATGCATTCGGGATTGCCGTAAGACTCTGCCGAATATTGCCGCTGGCCACTTTTAGGGCACTTGACGGTTCGCGTGGCCGTTCGCCACGCAGTTCTCCAAGATTTGATCGGCCGTGACGGGTCAATCTTGCTTTGGCCTGGATGCTGTGTGCCAATGCGCGCATCCTCGCACGCGGGGAAAACATAATGCTCTGGTTTGGACTCCGGGAACGGGCCTGCCCACTTCACCAAGGCCGCATACGCCAATGCGTTAATTGAAATAGGCCGTCCGCTCCCGCCTTCCGTCTTGCTCTTGCCTACCGTCAATCTGCGGTTGAAGAAATCAACCTGATTCCACCGCAGTAGGCGAATCTCGCTTTTCCGCAAGGCCGTATTAAGGGCCAGCGTCACCACGGTATGCAGCAGGGGATTGGGAGCGCACGCTTCCAGCAGCCGGGCTTCATCATCCCGCAATAGAGCCTTGCCGACTTCATCCCGCTCCCGCTCAAACTTCACATCACCTTGCAGGTTGGCCCACAGCTTGTATTTCTCCAAGATTTGCCGCAAGACCTGAAGTTCCTTGTTGAGTGTTCTTGCTGACGCTTTTTCAGACTTGCACAGCGCCCGATAAGACGCAATGCGGGGTGCGTCAATATCGCAGAGCAAGAGTGACCCAAGGGCTGGTTTAAGATGGAGGCGGACTGCGTCGCCATAGATAGCCTTAGTTCGTTCTGACAGATGGGGCTTGGCTACTTCAAGCCAGGAATGAGCAGCCTTCTCAAAGGTAGGGGGCAGGGAACGACGGGTGATCTGATTCCAAGTTTCTTCGAGCTGCCTGCGACGCTGTTTTTCGGCTTCCCGCGCCACCGTCTTGCTGGTACCTCGGCTGGGGCAGTGAATCATTCGACCACCAAATCTAAAACGAATCCACCATATGCCGCCCGGGGGCTTTTCTCCGCACATGCTGCACGTGCCTAGACCCTTCTTGTTGCACGTACCACGAACCTCACAAGTCATCCGCATAAACACCTTGTCACTTCCCTCCCTGCCTCAACTTTGCCTCGCGGCGCTTCCGGGCATACCTTCCAGCTTCGCTTAGCTGATCCCAAGACTTAAGAGGCCGGCCGCCTAATTTGCCAAACTTTGCGCCGAGCTGCCCCCAGCGTTTCAGTGGGTCTCGCCCGTACCTTTCAACTGTTCGATTCCCACCCCTTTTGCCGAGGAGGCGGGCCGCTTCATGAACTTGCCTAACTTGGTTATCCATGCCGCCCATCGTCCCCTATCGCTAGGGAATATATCGACGATGGTGTCTTGTAACACGGATTTCATAACTGGTTGATTGAGAAAGCCCGCCGAGGTCGAACCCAAAATTGCCGGGTCTCAAGAAAGCGGGGCATTTCGATTTACTTCTGGAAGTATTCCTCCAGTGACACTCTACTTCCGTGCGCCCACCGGATTTCGGGGGCTGTTCTTGCAGTTGCTGCAGGGCCACTGGATTTGGGTCCAACGGTGCCTGCTCGTGCAGCTCTGGATCTGCTTAAGGATCGCCGATCAGGGTCTGCACCCCTACGAAGGACGCCATTAGGTCATAGCAACTGGCAGTCTTCGACGATTCCAGTGATTCGAGGGGAGTTGGACTCTAAAGGCATAACGAAGGCTGCCAGATGTAAGTGATTGGCAATCTTGGGGGACTAGCGCGGCCTTATATGCCGGGAATGCCGATTTTGGGTTGCTCATCGGCCGGGCCATCGCAGTCCACCACCCAATCCTACGCTGAGGCGCTTTTGCCCCTACTGGGGTCTCTCCCTTCTTACGGACTCTTGCCCCCTGTGTAAAGACTTCATAACCAAAGTGTCTGGCCAAGAGTTGATTGCCCGTCTCCTCTCGACCTGCCACACCTGCCACGGCGCCAGTATTCATGGAGTTTTGGTGGGTGGCAGTGGGACATGGATGACCTGTCACGAAGTCCTTTATAGTTTCACTAGGACTACCCTTGGGAGGTCTTGTGAGAGCTTGGCGGCCGAGGCGGGCGAACTTGCACTTCGGGATAAATCACTGTGGCTGTTTCTTCTGGCGGCTCGCCCCATCTCCCGGCGCGCTGTTGTGGCATGGACCGCCAATACCCAATGGTCCCTGCAGTCGCAGCAGGACCTCCGCTGCCTGAAAAATCCTCCTTTTCACTTGTACTTCGGTGTCACTTAACGCGGTGTCACTCGCGCCGGCAGAACTCCCTTTTTAGGGCGTAAGGTGCAAAAGGAAGGCAAAACACGAAAAATGCAAAAGGGCTACGGAGCCCGCATAAATAGAGGCTCGGAGGAGATTTTTGGCGTGTCTTAGGGCTATTTTCAATTGACATGGCGAACGAACGGAAAACAGCACTTCGGCAGTTGGTGTCAGGTTAATGTGACACCATCCGACAGTGAACCGCGTCAAGTCCACAACCGGTATCACCCCCTGCGGCCCTGGGAAGCTTATGGGTAGGTGAAAGGGGGGGCACCAGACCTCGACACTACGTGCGGTTAACTGCAGGGCTGCAGCAGTGGACGAAGTGCGGCGTTCAATATCATTATGTTGGCACATTAACGGCTTGCCGCCATCACGCAACTGCCACACCACGTCGGGATGGTCACATTGCCAAATTTCTGGCAGGTCATGCTCACCCGCGTGAAGGCAAAACTCGACTCTTGCCTCTGTGCTATACTCCCGACTTTTACAGCCCCGCATCAGGCTTGGAGGAGTGATGAACCGTAGAGATTTTATGGGAAGTATTGTGGCCGGAATGGCAGCGCCACAGGTTGGGAATGCTGCGCTGAGCAGCATTCCCGGCACAACAGAGCCTCTTAAAGGCGCGAAGTGGATCAGGAACGGACTCATCACGGCCGGCGGGCTCCATGAGCCTCACATCTTTGTGCTCCGGCGCGGAGGCGAGTCGCTTGCTGCCAGAAAAATCCACGATTGGAACCAGAGTGAGGCTCTGATCCGCCAGCTCAAAGACCAGGGCGTTGAGGTCTTTCACACGCATTTCTACAAGGGATTTGGCATGGCCGCCGAAATGCCGGAGATGCTGGAGACCAAGCGGGCGGCGGAAATCGCTCATCGATACGGGATGAAAGTTGACACCTACCTCCAGTGGAACACGATGATGTATGAGGCGTTTTTTGCAGAGGAGCCGCGCGCCAAGGACTGGATTCAGCGGGACGTAAGCGGACTGCCTATTCTGCTGACCTACGGCTACCAGCAATCCTTCCGCTACCGCCCCTGTTTTTCAAACCCGGAGTATCTGGAATACCTTAAGAAGCTGGTTCGTTTCGCGGTCGAAGAAGTCAAGACCGATTTCATCCATTTTGATAATTTTGACCTCAACCCTGAACCCGATTCCTGCCACAGCCCGAGTTGCGTGAATGGATTCCGAAATTATCTCAAGGCCAAATACACGCCGGAAAAGCTCCGCCAGCGCTTTGGATTCGAGAACGTTGATCACGTCAATCCGCCGCAGTGGAACCGGGACAATCCGCCTGAAAAAATGGCCATCATCTTCGACCCGGCCATACAGGAGTGGATTGATTTTCGCTGCCACGTGATGGCGGACGCCCTGCGGCAGATGTCCGAATACGCGAAGTCGCTGAACCCTGAAGTGGCCATCGAAATCAATCCCCATGGCATCACCGGCGGGAACCGCGCCTGGATGAGCGCTATCGACCATTGCCGGCTGCTGACTTCGACGGACGCCTACGTGACCGAAGAAGAGAACTTCGCCGAATACTTTCCCGAAGACGGACGGCTGGTTTCCAAGATCCGCAGCTACAAGCTCGCGCGGGCTTACGACAACGTTCTGATGACGCAGTCGCCCAGCGAAGTGGCCACCGCCGAAAAGCTGGCTTTCAACCAGACAATTGGGACGGCAGGCAGCGCGCCGCTTCCCAAGTGGATGCTGGATTACATCGCCTTTTACAGGAAGCATCGCGACCTTTTTGTCGGAACGCGCGATCTGGCGACTGTTGGCGTCTTTCGGTCGTATCCCTCCATCACTTATCACAACGTCAGAGCGCAGTTGAGCGCCATCCTGGTTGAGCAGGCTCTCATCCAGTCGCGCATCCCGTTCCATCTGATTTTTGACGAGCCTTTGCCCGATCTCTCGAAGCTGAAACTCCTGATCCTTCCGGATTCGGAATGCCTGTCGGACGGCCAGATCGCAAAGATTCGGAACTTTGTTGAGAACGGAGGGCGCATTGATCGCCACCGGTCAGGCAGGACTTTACGACGAATGGCGCCGCCTTCGTGTCGAGCCGGGATTGAAAGGTCTGGCCGAAGGGCAACAGCCCGCCAGCGACTATGAAGAGGAGGTTGGCGCCTTGAATATCTCCTCAGGGTTGCCGGTCCGCAAACTGGTCGGGAAGGGCCGGGTGGTCTACTTCCCGGGAATTCCATTTGATGGACCCCTTCCCAGGATGGAGCCGTACTTCACTATAGACAACAGATTCTGGAAGCGTCCGGCAAATTGGGAGGAACTTATCGGTGAAATTCGATGGGCCGCCAATGCGGAAATGCCTGTTGATATCTCAGGGCCGGAATTCCTGGCAGCCAACTTGGTTTGGCAGCCCGAAAAGCGGCGGGAGATGGTCCACCTGGTGAACTATGATGCCAAAAATACGCCCTCGATTTCGGGCATCGATCTTGTGTGCCGCCCTCCCGTGAGCGAAACCGCAAAGAGCGTGAAGCTCTACGGACTGGACCACAACGCAACGGTTGATCTTTCATTTAAGATTCAGCCCCACGCCGCATCATTTACCGTTCCGGAAATGAAAACCTATGCACTTATTGTTATTGGTTGGTAGCATCAGGCCAGCGTCCCTTCCCCTGTTCAATGGGGATACTCCTCCACGCCCAACTGCCCATACTGCTTCTTCCACCTATAAAACGTCTGCGTGGAAATGCCCATCTTTCGGATAACCTCCCCCACCGGCGTGCCCGCCTCCGCCTGCCGCAAGGCGTACGCGATCTGCTCTTCTGTATAGCGAGTCTTTTTCATCCGACAAATCTCCCTTCAAATTCCCAATCTTGCCGGATTTTTTCTCTCTTCGCCTGGACCCGTTTTCGGTGGAGGACCTTAGTCGTTTGCCGCCGGTGAAGGGGCTGGTGCGAGAGATCTTCCAGGTTGCTCAGGTCACACTGATCGTATCGCCGCTTTCAGCGATAAAAAGCCTGGCGGCTGATCCCGAAATGGCGACAGGGCAAGGCCACATTCCGTCCGTGCGAGCCATAGTAATTGAACCAGGCCAGCCGCTTGCGAGCCTCCCGGTTCAGCTCGGCCGCGCCCCGCTCCATGTACTTGGAGCGGGGCATTCCCATCCCTTTTATCTGCATCGTGACACTCTACACCGAGTGTCAACTATCATTCTAAACGAACACTGATCGACCTTGCCCAAGATGTTTTGGAGGCCGCAAGAATTGTAGAAAGGCTCGGGTTCTCTGACAATCGGCTGGAATTCTACGACGCCCCGAAAGTAAATGACAATGCTCTCAAGGTGCTGGGTGACGATACGCTCAGAATCATTCCTAGTAAGGAGCGCCTCTTGCCAAATAGACCTTGGGCAGCTTGAAGGTCATGGTTGGAGTGAGCGGCAGAGCGTCAGTCAGGTACAGTTGATTCCTGGAAAGTGCCGCTGGGCTTTAGATTGGAAACGGGATTACGCGCGCAGCTTTACGGCTCCTTCCAAGGCACCTGCGGCAAATGCTAATGGTTTGGCCGCCTTCGAGAGCGCCCCGCCATCTACCGTAATGCCTGCGCTGGAGCTGCCCTCCACACGCAGGAAGACCGCGGCCGGCGAAAGTACCCGTGCTGCGGTAACCAGGATGTCGCTGGTTTCAATGAAGCGCAGCAGCGAGGGGGCCTGCACGTTGCCCTGCGCCCCAAGTCCGTTAATGTCCGCATCCAGCACATGGTCCAGCACGACGGCGGGCCTCAAATCGGGCTGGTCTAGCTGCAATCGAACGTTGGAGAGCGTCAGGCCGCGTACCCTGCGGGCATAGATGCCGTATGCGGGCGGCGTGCCCATTTCAAAGTATTCACCCGCGATGGGAGGAACATCGCGCGCAGCCTCTTCGGCAGTGCCTCCGCCCTCGTAAGTGATCTGCACGTCGTTGAGCACTACGTTTTCAAGAAAGCCATCCTGAACACAGTTGAGGGCAATGCACTGGCGAGTTTCGCCCGGCCGGTAGTGGCTTTCAAAGGGCAGCCCGGAAAGCTGCCGGCCCGTAGCAAGCACATGCGCCCGGATGCCGTTGAACATGATGTTGCGGACAAATCCTTTTTCCTGCGGGCCACTGTCGCCGCCGTCATGAGGTCTGCGGTTGTTCAAGTCAATGGAAATGGGCCCGGTCACGTCCTGCATGATGAGATTGGAAAAGAGGATATTCTGTGCCCGGGACTCGGTGCCAAACTGCATTTTGATCGGGCAGCCGTAGGTTTCATAGATCACGCAGTTGGAGATGGTAATATTTTCCGGGTTGCCGCCGCCAAACCGGAACACCGCCCAGCGCGTACTGAAGGTGCTGTTGGTGACTGTCACGTTCCTGCAAGTGCCGAACAGCGCGCAGGCATCATCCTGCGATTGCACGTCGCAATTGCTGATGTGGACGTACTGACTGCTGATAAAGTGGAACCCGTCGTTGTTGCCGTTGACGCGGTTATGGATGTGGATGCCGTGGCACCACACGAAATTGCTTTCAATGACCCGGAGGGAATGGAAGGCGCTGTCCAACAGAAAAAGGTCGCACACGCGCAGGTTCTTACAGCGATAAAAGAGCAGATGATAAGGTCGGTGGCTGCCGCCTCTTCCTGAAGGGGGCGGAACGCCTCGGCGCGGGCTGTGGAATTGAAGGCCCTGCCCGTCAATGGTTCCTGGACCCTCGATGGTGATGTTCTCCGCGTTGATGGCAAAAATCAGCCCCACATTTCCATCACGGAGTGTTGTGTCGCCGTGCAGCGGGATAGCATCTGCCGCATGATATTGCTTGCCGTCGGCGCTCCCCAGCAGCTTGCCCTGGGCCGCAATATGCAGCGTGACGTTGCTTTTCATTTCTACTGTTCCGATCATGAACACGCCCGCAGGCACCAGAACCGTTCCACCCTGGTCCTTGTTGCAGGCGTCGATGGCAGCCTGCAGCGCCGCGGTATCCAGCGTCCTGCCGTCGCCTTTTGCGCCGAAATCGCGGATGTTATAGGTCCGTGCGCCGGCGCTGTTGACTGTGCCGGCAGGGGCGTCCCGGGGCGCAGCCGCTGCAGCACTGGGGGCTGCCATCAGACCTGAGCCGAGCGAAGCGGTTGAGATAATTCCCAGCAGATTGCGTCTGGATATTGTTTCTTTCGAATTCATCACGATCGCTCCTTATTCTTGTTGTTGGGCAGGTATCCCGCGGTAGAACCGGAAAGGTTTCCAGGCAGTGCTAGCCTGCTGAAAGTTTTCGCGTGCCGATGGCAGCCGAGACCGCCGCTGCGGTGCCCATCACGGACCGCGTGAGCGAAGGCACGCTGGCTCGGCTGATGCGGCTGGTGGGCCCTGCAACACTGACAGCGGCAATGGCGCGCTGTTTGGAGTCAAGGATTGGGGCGGCGACGCATCGGGAGCCTACCACCGCCTCCTCGTCATCGATGGCATAGCCACGCTCCCGAATCTGCGCCAATTCCTTCCGGAAGCGGACGGGGGAGGTGATGGTCCGGGGCGTCTGTCGTGAAAAGTCGAATGCCGCCAACAGGCGCTCCTGGTCGGGCTGTGGCAGAAAAGCCAACAACGCTTTCCCCAGCCCGGTACAATGCAGGGGGCGCTTCATTCCCGGTGTTGAAACCAGCCGAAAAGCATGCGGGCTCTCCAGGACCTCGATATAGAGGACATAGTCGAGGTCCAACACGCCCAGGTTGACCGTTTCAGGAACAGCCCGCTGCAGTTCCAGAAGAAAGGGCCATGAAACGGAGCGCAGCCCTTCCACCCAGTTGCCGCGTGTCGCCATCTCAATGAATTTGATGCCCAGAACGTAGGCTTGGGACCCATTTCGGATCAGATAACCTTCCCGTTCCAGATGAACCAGAAAACGATAAACGGTGCTCTTGTTGAAGCCCGTCTTCTCACTGATTTCTTTTAATCGCAGCCCCTTGGGAGATTCACTGACCAGTTCCAGAATCCGCAGCGTCTTCTCCAGAGTACCGACAGAGTGAGCCTTACGAGGGCCCTTCTTCATAGGCCAGGATCCTTTCAGTTGAATCGAAAAATTAAAATTGCTGTACCATCCCGCAAAGACCGCCCACCGGTGTCATATTTTTAAACCTGGCGGATAAGAAAGCCCTGCCGCCCGGCATTCGGGTGAAACGTTCAGTACCCGGCAACCGCCAAAGTATACACGCGATCTCGTAAATAATGAAATAAACTCATCAGAACACCATCATTATTTTACATAATGAAATTATGTACCCACTATTTTAAATTTATGGCTTGACAAACATGGCTTCCGGGAATATAACCCTTGCCGTGCGTGGGGTATTAGGTCACGAGAGCTGGGCACTCTAATACATATTTGTCTTGCCAGAAACAAGCAGGGGATCATTCTCCTGTGGCCGTGAGTCCGGGGCGGGCTGGCCGGGGTCAGGATAAATATTCAATTCAAAGAGTATAAGTGTTCCAGGCTCAAGCTTTCCACGAGAGGAGCAAACTTCAATGAAGGAACTAATTGCACGTTTTGGGGCGCGTGGGTTCAACTCATTGATCCTGATTGCCACACTCTTTGTTTTGTTACTTACGTGGCAGGGCCCGCGAAGTTTTACCCAGACAGGAACTGGAGAAATCAACGGGACCGTAACTGACCAGACCGGGGCCGTTGTGCCGAGCGCCAGCATTACTCTGAGGAACCAGTCTACAGGAGTTGTCAGTACGGCTTCCACGACTTCGAAAGGTGTTTTCCACTTCCTGAACGTACTGCCGGGCACCTATATTCTCAGGGTGCAGGCCAGCGGTTTTAAGATTGCAACCTTCTCTCCGTTTGTCGTGGGAGTCAGCCAGCTCGTGACGAAGAACGCCGAACTGACGGTTGGCGCCGTTACTCAGGCTGTCGAGGTCGAGGCTCACGCGCCCCTGCTCCAGTCTTCGTCGACAGAACTGGGTTCGGTCCTCACGGAAAGGTCCGTTCAGGACCTCCCACTGAACGGCCGGAATTTCATGGAATTCCTTCTGCTCCAGCCCGGCGCGACGCCGATTACAACGGCCCAGGGAGGCCAGGGTGGTGGGGGAAACCCGGACGGCGGCATCATTGCCATTCCCGGCGCCAAGGTCGCCAGGCCGTCTTTTCAGGGTTCCCAAGGCCGTTCGGTCATTTATTATACGGACGGAATCATCAATACCGATTTCCGTTCCAACGAACCCGGCGTTCCGCCGAATCCGGACCTGATCCAGGAATTCGACGTGGTTACGCATGATGCGCGCGCCGACTTCGGTGGTGTTACCGGTGCGGCGGTGAACGTGGTCACGAGGTCTGGGACCAATCAGATCCATGGGTCGGCCTTCGAGTTTGTGCGCAACAACATTTTCAATGCCAGGGACACCTTTGTGGCCGGGCCCCTGCCTGCCTTCCACCAGAACCAGTTTGGGGCGACAGCGGGCGGTCCCATCCGAAAGAACAAGACATTTATCTACGGCGGCTACAGCGGCTGGCGCTATCTCACCCCCAGCACACACCAGAGTGAAGTGCCTTTGACTTCCTGGCTGAATGGAGATTTCTCTTCAAACCCCTTTGGTGATGTCAATCCCATATTCAATCCATACAGTACTCAGCCCGATCCCAACAACTCGGGCAGCTACATCCGCTCTCCATTTACGTGCGACGGAGCGGGGAATCCGATTGCTCCCAATCCGGACGGAACCCAGACGGGAGGAACGCCCTGCCAGAAAATTCCTTCGCAGCTGATTTCTCCCGCCATGCAAGACTTGCTGAAAACGTATGTTGATAGTCCGGTGCGAGAGTTTCCCTGTGACCCTACAAAATATAATTTCTGCTTGAATGGACGGGCCTTTAACAACCAGAACGATATGTCTGTGAAAGTGGATGATGTTTTGACCAACCGGGACAACATTTTCTTCCGATACAGTGAGATCTGGGAAACCGCGCAATCAGGTTCCACACCGAAAAGTTCTTCATCCACGCAGTTTACGGACACGAACCTGGGTGGAGGGTGGACGCACACGTTCAGTCCCACCCTGGTGCTGGATGCTCGCGGCGGCTGGCTGCACGGGCCCGTACATTCTTATGACCAGAACACGGCGGGGGCGTCACCAGAATCAAAATATTTCAATGACCTTGACAGCTTTGGCAGCCTGCTCACAGGGAGTATTGGGCATGGGGCGGATTTCATTCCCTACCGCGATAATTTCCGCAACAACCCCGGCTGGAACTATACGGTGAATCTAAGTTGGTTCAAGGGCAGTCACAACTTTAAGTTTGGTTACGCCTACCTTCGTACCGTCCGCATTCAGCAAAACAAGTTCGAACAGTTCAATTTCAATAGCAGCCAGACTTGTGACCCGGGGAGTTGCGGTACCACCGGTGACGCTCTCGCCTCGGCTCTGCTGGGCTTTCCGGACTCTTTTTCGGGTCAGCTCATTGACCATAGCGAAGTTCACCTGATTAACCCGGAGTGGGCGATCTACGCTCAGGACCAGTGGAAGTTAAGGCCCAAACTGACCATCAATTGGGGGCTGCGCTGGGATGTTAATCCGTTGGCCACCGTCGTGGGTCCGCGCGTTTCGGATGCGGTGGATATCTTCCACCAGCAATTCATCGTGGGTCTCGACGGCGCTCCGCCACTTTGCAGCCAGTCACCGGGCGCCAACCCCTGCATGCCGCAGGATCTTTCCAGTATCCCCGGAAATCAATACATCTCCTTTGGCGGAAACAAACTCCAGGTCCCCCGTGCGGAATATGACCAGATCGGGCCCCGCTTCGGAGTTGCATGGCAATTGACGCCGACGATGGTTCTGCGAGGCGGATACGGATTGTACTTCGATGCCGTGGTCGCAAGGACGCAGTCGGCGCAGAACGATCTGGAGCAGCTTGCCTGGCCTTACACCACCGGTTTCAGCGGCGTATCCAACGTTCCCACCTCAGGCGGCGTGCCGGCCGGAGGAACAGGCAATGCTCTGGTTCCCATCACCAGCATTGAGGGCAGTTTCCCCAATCCCGTGCCGCCGGCAACACCGTGGACGCCGCACGGGTGGGCTGACGACCCCAATGTCAAGGACCCATACACACATGAGTGGAATATTGAGGTCCAGCGCCAGTTCGGACCCAGTACTATGCTCTCGGTTGCTTACGTGGGCAGCATCTCACGGCGGCTTCCTTACACTGGTCCCAACGCCAATGCCGCCAGCCATCCTTCGCCGGCGAATACCCCTCTGACTACCATTGACAGTCTCCGTGCCTTTCCTACTCTCCAAGGCGCCTATCTCTACTATACGCAGAACATCGGGCACGCGAACTTTAACGCCCTCGAGGCCAAACTGGTCCGGCACTTCTCCGGCGGGCTCCAATCCCAGCTTGCTTTTACCTGGGGCAGGTCCCTGGACAACAGCAGCGGTTATTTTGATGTGGAGAACGGTGCGGGAGGGCCGGGAGTTCAGAACTATTTTGATCCCCATTCGAACTACAGCGCGTCTGGGTACGATGTCCCGTTAGATGTCAACTGGTACACGGTCTATGACCTTCCTTTCGGCCCCGGAAAACGATGGATGAATAAAGGAATCGGATCCTGGGTGCTTGGCGACTGGCAGGTCAACTACATCATGCAGGCCTACTCCGGCCAGCCCTACACCCTCGGTGTTCAGGGAGGAGACATTGCCAACATCTTTGGGACGAACACGGCGGGTGTCCGGAGCTACATGAGGCCGGATATCAGTGGCGACCCTCTTTCGGGAGTTCCGGCTGGCTACGAATTTAACTCGAGTGCCTTTGCGATTCCCACCACTGGAACTTTCGGAAATGTAGGTCGCAACACTCTCAGGTCGCCCGCGGTTTTCGATATGGACTTCTCGGTGTTCAAGAACATTCCGTTGGGCCATTCGGAAACGCGGAGACTGCAACTTCGATTTGAAGGTTTCAATGTGTTCAATGTGATGAACTGGAGCACGCCGGCCAACACGACTATCGGCAGTTCCAATGCGGGCTTTGTGAACAAGATTGCCGTGGCTCCGCGTTCGCTTCAGTTCGGTGCCCGTATTATCTTCTAAGTGGTCTTCGCGCCCAATTGATCTCCGCAAGAGCGGAAACTCAAAATATGCAAATGAGTTTTCGCTCTTGGGAAATGGCAGGGAATTCGGAATTTCCTCCTGCTGGAGGAATGCAGTTCTTGATTACCAGGGCTTAGGGATATAACCTTCCTTCCAGCTTGCAACGGGATTGTTCAACATCGGGCAAATTGAAATCGCTTCGGCAGAACGGTCTTTGCAAAACGGGAGCCATTGCAGCGGCGGCGGGGCTTCTTTGTCTCTCTTTAGCCTCTGCCAGCCCGCAGTCGAATGCGACAGCCTCTGCTCTGAGGGCGCCTGAAATTTCAAATTCAAGAGTGGCACAGCAAATGGCCACCGCCCAAAGTCTGCTGCGAAGCGGGGAGACGGGGAAGGGCATTGCCCTTTTGCGCGAAGTTGTTCGCCGCCAGCCCGAAAATGCTGACGCGCATCTTCTGTTGGGGACCGCATTGGTAATGGTTCCGAATGAAACGGAGGCTATTCAGGAGCTTCGCCGTGCAGTGCAACTGGCTCCTGAATCCGCCAGGGCTGTCTATTCATTGGGTACTGCATTGGCCCACTTTGGCCATATCAAAGTGGCGGAGGAAGAATTCCGGAAAGCCCTCTTTCTGAAGCCGGACTTTGCTGAAGCGCATGTCAACCTCGGTTTGATTCTTGCCCACCGGAAACAACTGGGTGAGGCCCGCGCGCAATTCGAAGATGCCTTGAAACTGCAGGGAGCATCAACCGCTGCAGCCTATTCGCACTATTTGCTGGCTCGGGTGCTGGCAGAACAACGTCAGCCTAACGGGGCCGTAAAGGAGCTTGAATCGGCGATCAGGTTGCGGCCCGGGTTTGCCGAAGCATACCTGAGCCTCGGCAACGTTTACAAATCCCTCAACCGCCAGAAAGATTCTTTAAAAGCTTTCACCCAGGCCGCAGAGCTAGCTCCTGGTAATCCGGCTGCACAGTATCAACTGGGCTCTGCTTTGCTTCGTAACGGCCAGCCCAATGCGGCAGTTGTCCATCTGCGCGAGGCGCTCAAGCTCCAGCCAGATGACCGCGCAACCATGACTCACCTGTGCCAGGCCTTGTTCAGGGCAGGGAAAAAAGCAGATGCGCAGGCCTGCACTGAAAAGGCTTCCGCCAACGCCCGCGCCGAGGCCAGGGCGGACAGCCAGGAACTGCAGGCTGGAGAGCTGAACAATGAAGGCGTCCAGCTTGAAAAGCAAGGCAAACTTCCCGCGGCACTCGAAAAGTACAGGCAGGCCGTGACACTGGATCCTTACCGGACGACGTTCCGGAGGAATCTGGCGCTCGGTCTTTGCCGCTTGGGCCGGTGGAATGAAGGAATCGTTGAGCTGCGGAAAGTGTTGAGGCAGGACCCCGGCGATACAGAGGCAACCAAAGCCCTGTATGTCGCTCTTGAACATGCCCGCGCTCCCAGCACTCAGGGAGCGGGCGGCAACTCAACTTCTCCCAGGCGTTAGTCAAAATGTGGAGGTAGATGCCCCATGGAAAAGCGAATCTCCGGAATGGGTCGAAGAAGATTTCTAAGGACTGGAGGGGCTGGACTGGCTGCGTTTGCTTCGGCTCCGCTGTGGACCAACACCGTGGATGGCCGGGCGGAGACGTTTCGGTCCAGGCCGGGCAATCCTGTCGTGCTGAAGTCTTCTGAGATGGAGATGGTTCTCGACCGTGACGATGGTTTGCCATACGAATATCGTCTGAGCAGCATCGGCACAAGCATGAGAGGCGAGGAGCTTGGGGAACCGATGTCGG
Organism: uncultured Acidobacteriota bacterium; assembly: GCA_963783155.1. Lineage (GTDB taxonomy): Bacteria > Acidobacteriota > Terriglobia > UBA7540 > UBA7540 > SCRD01. The sequence continues at coordinate 137,065 of CAWANC010000031.1, forward strand.
CCACCATTTGCCGCGTGCAGCCACGGGCGTTCGACACCGTCAGGGTGAGAGCTTCTTCGGTGAAGTCCTCCGCGACGGAAGCAACATTTCGACTCGAGGCGCAAATCGCGGGGAAAACGGCGGCAACCTTCGCCATCCGATACAGCCTGGAGGGTGGAACCGTTTACGTGACCATGCTGGATATCGATGAGGTTGAGGGTTACGAATTGATCGAAGTGGCCCTGCCGCGCCTGGTGACTGTTCGCGAAGAGGATGGTGGGGCCTGGCTGGCCCATGGTGACGATGGAGGCAGCGTTGCAGAGCTTGCGAAGGCATCGGTGGGTCATTTGCGGCCCAATACGTTCTGGGGCAAGGTGGCTGCTTCGCTGCCGGTGGTGATGGTTGGAACGGGCAAAGCGATTTGCGTCCAGGAAGTGACCGCCCTGATGGACGGAACGGACCTGGCGGTGGCCGGGCCAGCCGGCCATCGCCAGGCTTCATTGGGGACAGTCAAAAGGCACCGTGTCAACGGAAGCCTTTGCTACAACATGAACACGGGCTCTGGCGCGCCGCGCAATTGCGGAAACTCGACTACGCCAAACCTGCTGATAGAGGAAACCTCTGCTTGCCGGCTTGATTTTATAGGCGATATTGACGGCGATGGCAGGGTGGACTGGCTGGACGGAGCCAAGCTGGTTCGCAGGCGCATGCCGGAGATCCCAACGCACTTTTATGATGACAAGTTCATTTACGCCATCCATTGCGACCAGCCGAAATGGGAAAAGCCAGGGGCGACTTTCGAGCAGGCTGAGCAATTAATTCGAGACGTCGCCACATTGACGGACAACATGCCGCAGATCGCCCACCTGTGGGGATGGCAATTCCGTGGCAAGGACACCGGGTATCCGGCGGTGAATGAAGTCGATGAAAGAATCGGTGGTTATGACGGCCTGATGCGTTTGATGGACAACGCCAGGAAATACAATTGTGTCGTGACTTTGTCGGACAATTATGACGACGCCTACAAGAGCAGCCCGGCGTGGGACCCAGCTATTATTGCCCGGCGGCCCGATGGCAGGCTGTGGGAGAGCCGGAACTGGACGGGCGAAAATTCCTACGTCATCGGCATGGCGAAATTTATGGAGGGGCCCGGCCTCGAGCGGGTGGATTACACCTGCAATCGCTACAGGCTGCGGGACACAATCCATGTAGACGTGCTCAGCTATTTTTCAATCCGGAACGACTGGGACCCTGAGCATCCGGCAAGTGGGATCAAAAACTTGAAGGAAGGGCGGTATAAGGTTCTGGAGCGATTTGCCAGCCATGGGGTTGACGTGAGTTCCGAAGCCTTGCGCTACGCCTTCATCGGAAAAGTCAGCAGTTTCTGGTACGCACAGGGGCCTGCACCGGACCCCTTTGGGGGAGACCCGATTCCGCTGCTGGCGATGATCTATCGCAAAAGCGCTCTGTGGGGCCAGTCGGGAAAAACCAAGGGTCCGCTTGATGCTTTGCTGAAGATGCTGTTCTACAACGGCGCCGTCCACCTCTGGCACACGGCCGATGTGGATCGCAGGCTGATAACGGACCTCATTTTTATAAATACTTTGCCCTGGCAAAAAGTTCGCGCGCTTAACATTGAAAAATTCCTCCGGCGGGGCGACCGAACCACGCTGTACCTGGAACATGATTCTGTGATCGATCTCGACTGGAAGCAGCAGAAATATTCCATCAGTCTTAACGGCGCGGAAATCGCGCGGGACGGAAGTACCTTCTGCCTGCTGGACGACGGGCGTATGGCATTCTACTCCCTCGAACCGAAGGAACTGTCAGCGCCGCTGCCGCTAGCCTGGGGTACGGCAAATGTTGTGGCCGTTGCACTGGATGTTCATCAGTCGCAGGAGCTTCACACGACTGTGGCAGATGGACGCGTGAGAGTGTCAGTCCCGGCTCGCCGCCCGGTGATGATTTACCGTGACGGAGCGGATGCCCGAAAGAGGCTCCTTCAACGAGCTTAAACACGCTGACCGCGCGATGGTGAAATTCACATCAGGATAAATGGATTAGCATCTGCGGCTCTGAAGTGGAGGCGCTCGGCGGGACCCGGCAGCGTGCTTGGCGTGATTCATGCAGTAGAACTGGGCACAGCCATTTCGGCGAAGACTCTGTTGATTATGGGGCAGGGCGTCAGTGGACTGATCCTGGCCTGGGTGGCAAGGCTCAACAGCCCTTCAGTGCTCGCTGGCGGAAAGAATTTGGCGGGCTGATGCTGGACCAGGCGAGGCGGATGAAGGAACTGGGAAAAGAGAACAGGCGGTTGAAACGGTTGGTGGCTGAACTTTCGCTGGAGAAGCAGGTTCTGCGCGAGGTGGCGCAGGGAAACTTCTAAGCCCCGAGCGGCGGCGTTGTGCGGTAGAGCGCGCGCAGCAGGAGGACGGGTTGAGCGAACGGCATGCCTGCCGGCTGCTGGGGCAAGGGCGAAGGACACAACGATATACTCCGACCTTGCGGAGCGATGAGGATGCGCTGACTCTGGCCATCATCACGCTGGCCAGCCAGTACGGGCGGTATGGATATCGGCGGATCACGCCGCTGCTCAAACAGGCGGGATGGCAAGTGGGCAAGGACCGGGTCGGGAGAATCTGGCGGCGTGAGGGCCTGAAGGTGCCGCAAAAGCAGAGGCCGAGAGGGCGCTTGTGGTTGAACGACGGGTCGTGTGTGAGGCTGCGGCCAGAGCGGCCGAGACACATTTGGAGCTACGATTTTGTAAGCGCGATGACCCACGACGGCAGGACGCTGCGTATGCTAACGTTGATTGACGAATACACGCGGGAGTGCCTGGCGATCCGGGTGGCGCGAAGGTTGGGCAGCCTGGAGGTCGTCGAAACATTGGCCGACGTGATGCTGATGCGAGGCATCCCGGAGAACTTACGCTCGGACAATTGCCCGGAATTCGTGGCCCGAGAATTGCGGAAATGGCTGGGGAGCTTAGGAACAGGGACACTGTACATAGAATCGGGAAGTCCCTGGGAAAACGGCTACTGCGAGAGCTTCAATGGGAAGCTACGGGATGAATGCTTGAACGGAGAAATCTTTTATTCACTAAAGGAGGCGCAGGTTGTGATCGCACAGTGGCGGGTGGAATACAACACACGACGCCCCCACTCGGGGCTCGGCCATCGGCCGCCGGTACCGGCGGCCGATAGCCCTCTGGTCACGCCAGCACCAGTTTTACAACCAGGAACTGTGATGTAAACTGTCTCAGTTCCAGTGGTACCAAAACTCGGGTACGTCAGATTGTCTCCTCTAAGCTTGCCAGGTTCATCGTGCCGGCATTCGTCAGTTACCATTGTTCCTTGCCTGGTCATACAGGGTGCTGGCCCTCCGCTCTGGCTGATCTGGCTTGACCCATGGCCTGGTGGCACTTTCGCCAGGGCGCCCTTACCCTCCAGGCATCCCCATCGTACTCATGGAATTTCCACGTCCGTCGAATTGAACGCTGGAGTCCTCTCAGGAGCAAATCAGATTAAGGCTCAATCAACGGGCTTTAAGTTTCGAGAGGTCTGATCGTCCGAATCCGTGAACCAGGCTTCCGAGGCTTCAGAATCTGCAAAACGACGCATCCCCACTTCCCGAATGGCCGAATCCGGCAATTTCTGCAACGGGGTATAGCGCGGATGCTGCGATTCCTTGTAAGGATCGTTGCGGGCGGCGTTATAGCAACAGATCATTGACCATCGTGGGGAGTCTGACCGGTTCTGGTCAGACCGATGCAGCAGATTGCAGTCAAAGAACAAAACGTCGCCGGGTTTCATCTCGACAAATCGGATGGGGAGCCGCTGGAGGACCTCCTTGAGCCGTTCCGGATCAACCCCGGCCTGGTCGCCGGTTAGAACATGGTCTAACCGGCCCATATGATGCGACCCTTCAACCACCTGGAGGCAGCCATTCTCAGCAGTCGCCGGATCCATCGCGATGAAAACGCTGCAAAGCAATGGAAACAGCACGCCATTGTGATACCAATAACCGTAGTCCTGATGCCACGTCCAGGCCCCGCCGACTTTCGGGTCCTTCATGATCATCTTGGAGTGATAGTGATAGACTTCGCCTCCAAGCAAAAGTTCCACAGAGCGAACAATCGATTCGCATCGGGCGAATGTTCCATAGATCGTATCGCCAGGATGATTCCAAAGGGAAAGGCGGACCGTGCCTCCCTCCCCGTCGCGACGCCCCACAGCGTGGGCATCGAGCTCCTTGTCCTTCTTTGCTGCGCGCCGCAGGAAATCGATTTCCTCCCGGTCGAACATCTGCTGGACCACAACAAACCCAGTCTCCTGGTATTGGGAAACTTCAGAATCGGTTAGAGGACCGCGGGCCATCAACACCTCCGTGCGCGCGCACAGCGCCAGCCAGGGCAGGGCTTCCCGCTCTGCTAGAGGTTAGTGCAAAGCGTATCGGATTTAAATTCCATGATAGAGCCTTTTAGTACAAAGGAACATGGATGTCAATCAAGGTCTTTCCGTCTTAGCTCCACCAGGGGAGTGAGACTTGCGCTGACTAGCCGGGCATTTTTTGAATTTTCATGACAAAAGCCTGACGGCAGGGTTTATTGGCGGCCACTTCCGGCGGGATTTCAATGGCCAGTGAGTCGCCCTGCTGTCGCCAGCGCAAGGGCTTCTCGACTCCAAGCATCAAGACGGGGCTTCCGGGAACTGCCCGGACCGAATCCACCACAAACTTATTTCCCGGCCATTTCAGACTGATGGCATAAAGATAGCGCCCGTCTTTGCTTCGAGTGAATCGCACGTCCTCGCCTTGCTTGTAGACTTTCCACGCGCGCGTCGCATAGATCGCTTCCCCGTTGACGTTCAGCCAATCGCCAACGTAGGTTAAACGCTCTGTAGCTTCCTGCGGCCATGTCCCGTTGGGCGTGGGTCCGTAGCCGACTTCGAAGTTTCCACCTTTCGCGACAATGTCGATGAGGCTTTCAAGAACCCACTCTTTGGGTTTATAGATATCGTTGGGCAGATAAGAAAAGGCCTGCCCGCCGGGATAAATCACCATCCAGTTTCCTTTGGAAAAGCCACCCGGAACTTCCCGCTCCGGCGTGTAATAGTCACCATAGGGGCCGACCCCACGGTGCCTCATCAAAACATTGGGCTGTAGTTTCCTCGCCATCATGGCGAGTTCGGCGATCGCCTGTGACGCTGCTGCCGGCCAGGCGATATCCAGCGACAGGAGATCAATGGGCCCATACCAGGTCATCAATTCCGTCAATTGTTTTCGCTCCTGATCGATAAACTTCTGCCACCGCTTGGGGTCGGATTGCGGGGTGAACTTCGGGTCGTAATAGAAGTTGTAAGGGTCCCAGGCGAAGGCCGGATCGTGCCAGTCGACGTGCGAATAATACAAACCTACTCCTACTCCCCGTTTTCGCGCTGCTTTGATGAGCGGTCCCACAATGTCCTTCCTGTAGGGTGTGTCCATCACGCTGTAATGGATGAGACAATCCTGATAGTTCGGCTGATGCTTGGGCGAAAAAGAGAGGCCATGGGGCGCGCGCCTGATGGATTTCACCACCGTTTCGGTGGGCCACATGCAAAAGCCCTCATGGTGTTTTGTCGTAAATGTAAAGAACCTTGCTCCGGCCCGCTGGAAAAGGTCCATCCAGGAGTCCGGGTCGAAATCGCTGGGATTGAAGAACTCGTAGAGCGTGTTGTAGATGTTCTGGAATTCCCGGGACGAATGCGGCAAACACCACGAGGCGTCGCTTCCCATCAGGCAGTAAAGGCCCCAGTGTATGCGAATACCGAACTTCTGGTCTTTCCAGGCCTCAAGAGACTCTTGCGGAGCGTGGCGGTATCCCGGTTTGACGGTTTTGGGGAATCCCCCTTCAAGATCATGCCAGTCGAAGACCGGCGCGCCGGCTGGCTTGTTGCTGGCCTGGGGTCCGACTTTCCCTACAGATTCCCCGACCGCCTTTCCCATGCCAAGCCCGAACAGGCTCCCGGACGCAGCAATGGATCTATTCAGAAATTGTCGACGGCGCATTTCCCCTCCTCGTCATGAGCTGGAGAACCAGGCGTGCGTCACGGCCCGATATTAATGCTCACGCATTAGGGCGTGGGGCTGTCCGGCCTGGCCCATGGGTTTCCGGTTGCGCTTTCCTTTGAGAACGGCCTCTTCCTCACCACACTCACGCCCAGCAGAATGAGGGCATTGTTGGCGAGGATCTTTCCTTCGAAGTCTGTGAATCCCGAAATTCCTTCCAGACAGACTTCCTTGATTCTCTTGCCGAAACGTGGATTGACCCATTCGAAGGCGAAAAACGTGACGCGCCCGTTCGGCGACTTTCCGCAATCAACAAGGTCGGCTTGCCAGGCGACATTCCGCGGCGAATGCTTATTGCCCCAGCCTGCTTCCAGGATGTTCACGCCGTAGCGGATGGAAGCTGTTTCCACCAGCCCGTCCTCATACACGAACCGGTAAAACCCCAGCAGATCTGCGGTGTCGGCATTGTCCCATGTTTCACGAAACGCCGAGTCATTCTGCGCGGGCAGGGAACAGGCGTGAAGAAACAGCACGCTGCTGACGTCGTCGTCGAGCGGAATGGCGGCTGGTTCTGATTCGGTTTGCTGCCTCCCGGTGGCAACGACGATGGCATTTCTGCCGGCGTGTTCGCTGGCATTCACCAGGTTGAATGCCCTGGAGCCGGCATGAACCGTGCCGCTCTTGAACGCAGCAAAATCAACGCCATTCAAGCTGCTGTTGCCGGCCGGCGCATTCAGATGAGTGCTGATATCGATTGGCGTTACGGGATCGTCGTCGCTGGGCCAGAGTTGCATGGACACTCTTCGCCGAAAATCCGGAATCGCCTTCTGGACCGTCTCTGAAATTTCCTTGGGGGCCAACGAGTCCCGCGACCACGTGAGGTTGGCGCAGCCCAGGATGTCATACATCATGTCTTTGCCAAAGTTGAATTCGGTGGTGGTGGCCCAATAGGAAGGCGCTCCGCCCAGCACGCTTTCGCGCTGGCTTCGCCGCTCGTAATCAGGAATTTCCGGAGTCATGTTCCCGTACACCTGGTGGAAGCCCAGTTCCTGCACCTCGATGTCATTGTCTTCGCCGCGCCCTCCTTCCTCGTTGCTCCAGAACCAGTTGAAGATCAGGATGTCTTTGGGTATCAGCTCTCGGACCTGCCGGGGAGAAAGCGCCCCGGGCATCTGGTAGTTATAGCCCTCGGGGCTGTGGCCGTGCCGCAAACCCTTTTCGCGGACGCGCTCGATCAAGTGGTCGCCCCACATGGCCACCTCAACGTTGCGCCTTTTCAAGTGCGAATAGATTTTGTTGACATCCTGTGCAAACAGCACGGTCGGGTCCTTGCCCTTGCATCTGGGGCAAATCCCCCAGGGCATGCGCCATTCGTCGTGGCCGATGTGGACCATTCGGGGCTTCATCACCTCGATGTATTCGTCCATCACGTCATAGGCCAGCTTGTAGCTGGCCGGTTCGCTCGGGCAGTAAGTGTCGGGCCACTCGGCAGCCTGGATCTCCGCCAGCTCGCGGTGCCGGGTCAACAGGTAATAAGCGTGGGTCAGCGTGGAGATCTCCGGGATCACCTCCACGTAATGCTGCCGCGCGTAGCGCACCATGTCCGCCACTTCTTCCTTTTCCAGCACGCCGCCGTCGGTGAACACCATGTTGCCGGAATCCTGAAATTGCCGGTGCGGTCCGGTTGGGCGCCCGCGGCGGGTGTATTTCATGTCTTTTGTAAAGTCGATCCATCCGGCATTCAATTCCGGGTGACGGTCAAATTGCATCCCGGCATCCATTTCAACAATCAGTCTGTTGAGCTTCGAGGGCGCCATCACCTCGCGAACAAATCGTTTGAAGTACGGAATGTGACGCCGGCCGGGCAGAAAGATGTAAACGCCCCGAAAAGGTTTGTCGGGCCAATCAACAATCCGTTGCGCCGGGACGGAAACGCCGCCGTCAGACTTTTCGAGAATCTGACGAAGCGTTTGCAGCCCGTAAAAGGCGCCCGCCTGGTCTCGTCCAAGAATGGCAACGCCCTGGTCGGTTGCGTCCAGCACGTAACCTTCAGAGTGCCCGAGCGCCGCTTGCGGCCTGGATGCCACGGGCCTCGCGATATTGCCGCACCAGCGGATTCGACGCGTCGCCCATCAGGATAAACCGCTGCGTCTTGGGAATCGCAGCCGCGTGGCGAATCCTGATCGGTATCCCATACTGGCCGGCCAGTTCAGCCGAGAGGAACGACGCAAGAAAAAGGTCCGAGCTCGAGGCCAGTTCCGGCACCAGGATCACAACGGATGCGTCCACCTTCAGGCGTCCGCTTTGCTTTGTCACTTCACGCGGGATAGGGAAGATCATCGTATTCCTCGGGTTCTGTCAGGCGGGCCCGCCGGGGCAGGGAAGTGGCCGGGCTGCCGCAAACGATTATTTTATGAGCGCAGGTTGTCTTTCACGGCGCGTTCCGTCACCCAGTCGGTCCACAGGGAGGTCCGGCCGCTGGAAAGCAGCGGCTTGCCGTCCAGCACCGACTCCACAAAATTCTCCACGCAGGGAAAGTGGATGTTTTCGTGGTTGGGAATCTCTTCGCGGCCCTGGGGAGAAACCAGCGTGGGGCCGTTCAGCGGGCTCAATTCCAGCTCGCCGCTGGTGCCGATGATGCGGAACTCGTCGCGGTCCACATGCGAATGCCAGCGCACGTCGACGATGGCGCGCACGTTGTTCAGGTATTCGATCAGGACTGTCGCGCAATCTTCCACCGGCGTTTTGTTCACGGCGTTTGACAGTTGAGCCCGCACGCGCGCGGGTTGTCCAAAGATGAAATTGAAGAGATCGATGCGGTGGGAAGCGACGTCATAAAGCGGGCCGCCGCCGGCCTTGTCGGGATCCAGCAGCCAGGCACGGAATTCGTTCTCCGCTTTAAATGAGGAGTGGCTGGAGGCATAAGCCAGCACCGGCTGCCCGATCGCGCCCTCGCGCATCAGGGCCATGGCGCGATGCACCTTGGGATACGTCCGCCGGTAGTAGGCCACGCCCAGCGTGCGCCCGGTGGCCTCCGCTGTCTCCACCATCATTTCGGCTTCGGCGTAATTCATGGCCATGGGCTTTTCGCACAGCACGTGGCACCCTTCGCGAAGTGAAATCATTGTCTGCGGCGCGTGCATGAAAACCGGCGAGGCCACGTAGACAGCGTCAGGCTTTGTCGTGGCAAGCGCTTCCTTCAGGTCCTTGAACCCCGGCACGCCGTAAGGGTCGGCTTTCGCCGGGTCGCGGGTGACGATTCCAACCAGCTTGCTTTGCTCCTCTTCCTCAATCGCCGGCAGCACCCGCTTGGTGGTAATGTCTCCAATTCCAATCACAAGCCATTTCATCATGCCGCTATTCTACGCTAATTTTGTCTGATTCCCAGCACGAGAGCGATGGTATGCGAAAGACATCTGAGTTGATTGGGTCAAGGATTTTTTAGGCATAATTCAACTCCGAGCCTGCTGGGTTGGGCTTATGGCAGCGGCGAGCCACAGGGGCGAGCGTCGCCGGCGCAGAGCTTCCAGGTAAAGGTTTTCGTCGTAAGGGGTACGGGTTTGCCAGCAGCGATAGAGGACGCGAATCCATTTATAAGCCAGGGAGCGGACCGCGGCGTGGTGCGAAGCGCCACGCTGCCGTTGGCGTTCGTAGTAAGCCCGAGCCCACAAGGATTTGCGCACGGAAGCGGCAGCGAATTCATGAAAGGTTTGGCGCAGAAACCTGGGACAGGCCATCCGCCAGTGGACCCAGTGCATCTTGCCGCTGGCTTCGGTAACCGGAGCGACGCCGGAGAACCGCTGCAGTTCCTCGGCGCTCTGGAAGCGGTGGCGGTCGGAGCCGAAGGCGGCAGCCAGACGCGGAGCCAGCGCCTCGCCCGCACCCGGCAGGCTGCTGAACAGGTCCCGGTCGGGATGCTGGCCGAACAGTTCCTCGAGCGCCTGATCGAGCTTCTCGAGGGCGGCGATCACGGCTTCCAGTTGCGCGGCCAGCGTCTGGGCCATCAGCGCCGAGGCCTCCACCAGCGCCCGATCCCTGCTGAGCGGCTGGGCACGGTCCATCTCGCGGAACAGCTGCTTCAGGCCTTCGGCCGACAACCGCCGATGGTCGTGATAGAACCGGCGCAGTTGGGAACGGCGCGCCTGCTCGACCGCCTCCAGGGTGGGCCAGGTCTGCAGAAACTCGCAGGCTGCTGCGCCGCGCAAGTCTCCGGCCCACTCCAGCGCTTGCGGGAAGTAGGTCTTCAGCAATGCGGTCAGGCGGTTGGTCAGGCGTGTGCGGTCGGCCACGGTGCGCCGCCGGTGTTCGACCAGCAGTCGCAGTTGCCGGGTCAGGGCGTCGTCGGGTTGCCAGGCTCGCAGGCGGTCCCGATGCGTGCGCACCAGTTCCAGCAGCAGGCCGGCATCGGTCGGGTCGCTCTTGGCGCCGCTGGTGGCAAAGGCCTCGCGGTAGCGCGCCAGGCCCTTGGGCGGCACCGGATAAAGCAGCAGGAAATCGTAATTCATCAGCGCGTAGATCACCGCTCCCCGCGATTGTTCCAGCGCCAGGGCGATCCGGCCCTGCGGAAAGCGGGCTCGAAGTCCGGCGATCCAGGCGTGCAGGACTTCCGGTTTCTGTTCCACCGTGAACGATTCCGCAACCTCGGAACCGACGGCTTGCAGACGAATTTCATGGCTCTGGTCGGCCCAGTCCAGGCCCACCCAGGCCACAATTTCCAGGTTCGAAGCAGGTGCTTCCATCTCGATCCTCCTTGGCGAAGATGTCAGAGGACGCCCGTTCGGACCCCGCGCAGCCCTTATAGCAGAGTCATCGATATGACCACATCTGAGTGTGCGTTTCGGGTCCGAACGTCCCGCTCCGCTCGAAACTCTTTCGCCAGTCGTCGAGCGTCCGGGCACGATGTTCGTAGCGGAGCGAGGCGTTTCCTCCTTCGGCTGTTTTATCGCTTTGGAGTTCTTCTGTCGAGACTTAAACACGGGGCTGACTTCATTGCTGAGGTTCCGGTTGCCTTCGGCCCCCGGCTTAGAACTATAAGGGCACGGATTTATCCGTGCCGGGTACGGACTTCCCCAAAACTTCCGGCCCTCGCCCTCTGGGAGAGGGTGGTCCCGCCCGCGGGACCGGGTGAGGGTATGCAGACGCTGCAATCTCTCAATCACAAATCGCTCATTCACCCATCGCAAACAGTTTCATATTCCTGTTGACAATCAACATGTCGCGGTGTAGGGTTCTTCCTGTTGATCATCTAAAGGGGAGATGCTGATGGCCAGATAAGGCTGAAGTCCTGCAGGGCACGCTGGACTTGATGGTCCTGAAGACTCTGGACACCATGGGGCCGATGCACGGGTTCGGCATTGCCCGGCGCATCGAGCAGGTATCGGAAAACCTCCTGCAACTGAACCAGGGCACGCTCTATCCGGCACTGCTTCGCCTGGAGCAGAAGGGCTGGATTAGGTCAAAAGAAGGAGTTTCAGAAAACAACCGCCGCGCCCGGTTTTATTCCTTGACCCGCGCCGGGCGGAAGCAGTTGAAGAAGGAAGCCGAGAACTGGGAACGCATGACCGCCGTCATCGCCCGCCTGCTGGCCGGCGCTGAGCATTCGTGATTGTGTGATTCGGGGCAGCTGAGCTCACGGCCAGTCATCCTGAGCGTCCGCCAACCGTCATTCCGATTCCCGGCGTATTTTCGCCGGGGAGAGGAATCTGCTTTTGGCAGGTTGCTGAAACGGAGCGCCTCATCCTGAGCCCGCTCGCCTTCCATTTGCGAACGGCCCTGAACGAGTGAAGGGGCTCAGGGTAAACTCCGCGAAGGATCTGCTTTATTTTCCTGGGTGCGCATACGACGCGGTTTTGCTGACCGGCACTTGGCGATAGTAGCGGCGAGTTTACCTCGCCATTTCGCCGTTGGCGGCATAAGCCGCCGCTACAGGAACGGAGGATAATGACTCCTCTACGAGTCCTTTTCGAAGCTTTACCGGCCTGTTCCGCAAGGCACGGCTGGAGCAACAGCTTGACGAGGACGTTCGCGCCCACCTCGAAATGCTCACCGAGGAAAACCTGCGCAAAGGCATGGACCCGGAAGAGGCCCGCTACGCAGCGATGCGGCAGTTTGGCAACGTCAGCAGCATGAAGGAAGAATGCCGCGAAACCTGGAGCATCCGCCTCATCGAAGAACTCATCCAGGACGTCCGCTACGGCCTCCGCCAGCTTCGCCGCAACCCGGGCTTCGCAACGGTCGCGGTGCTGACATTAGCGTTTGGTATTGGTTTAAACACGAGTATTTTCACGTTGTTTAATGCGGTTGCGCTAAGGCCCCTTCCGGTGAACGACCCGAGCACCGTTGTGAACATTTACCAACGCGTTGAAAACGAACCCGGAAGTTACCGGTCCTTCTCCTATCCCGAGTACGTCGCCCTTCGAGATTCCAACAAGGTGTTCTCGGGGCTCGTCGCCTACTCTTGGATTTCGGTTGAGGTGGGCAGCGGCCCTGCGGACCACGGCGCCCGCAGTGCGACTTTGCAAACCCGAGAAGCTCAAGGCCTCATTGTGTCAGGAAACTACTTCACTGTGCTTGGCGGGGAAGCCGCCCTGGGGCGCACATTCGTTGCCGGGGAAGATCAGGCTCAAGGTTCTTCCCCGGTTGTCGTTCTGAGTCACACCTTCTGGAAGCAGCGCTTGGATGCTGATCCGGCCATTATTGGAAGGAGCGTTACGCTAAATGATATTCCTTTCACCGTAATCGGAATCGCTCCCCAGAATTTCGTTGGTACGGAACCGCAAACTCCCGATTTCTGGGTCCCGCTGATGATGCAGTCCTCAACTGATGCCAGGCGGCGATTCCCTCCACGCCCGCAGTTCGTTCTGGCTTGGAGCTTGTCGCTCGTCTGAAGCCAGGTGTAACACGCGGTCAGGCTCAGTCAAGCATGGAAGTTCTAATCAACAGGCTTTCCCAAGACTATTTGGGGACCAAGGAGAAAGCCAGAATTGCACTCACTCCTGGATCTTTCCTGGCTCGCCCGGATGTACGAGGACAGGTGGATTCTCTCGCCTTCCTTGTAATGGCCGCTGTTGGCATGGTTTTGCTGATCGCTTGTGCGAATGTAGCCAGTCTGCTCGTGACGCGGACAGCCGGACGGCAAAAAGAAATCGGTATCCGTTTGTCTCTAGGGGCGACTCGTCGCCGTTTGATTCAGCAGTTGCTGGTGGAAAGTTCCTCGGTTGCACTATTGGGCGGAGGGGTTGGACTTCTTTTGGCTGGGTGGTTGCCAGGTTTCCTGATCGAGGTCCTGCAACCTCCCTACGAACAACCGTTCACCCTTCATCTGGGGCTCGCCATCCCCGTACTCGGATACGCCGTACTTTTGTCACTCGTCACTGGACTTGCTCTTGGGCTCTCTCCGGCATTGCAAGCCTCGAAACCTAATCTGTTGTCTGCCATCAAGGACGAGGGTACGTCATTCAGCGGGCGACTAAGCCGCTCGCGCCTCCACAGTCTGCTCGTGGTAGCAGAAATTTCCACCTGCCTGGTGCTGCTACTAGCGGCGGGCCTGCTAGTCCAAGGGTTGAAGCGGGCCCAAAGTATTGATCTTGGATTCGATACGAAGGATGTGCTCGTTATTTCCTTGAACCTAGGTCAGCATGGTTATGACGACATTCGGGCGGCGGAGTTTCACCGCAAACTTACAGAGCGATTAGGGTCAGTACCCGGAGTGAAGTCAGTAAGCGTGGCTTCTCTCGCCCCGCTGGGTGGGGTCAGTAGAGCCGCACCCATCACGGTCGCGGGAAAAGTGGTTCCAGCAAGTGTCTCGTCCCGCTTGTGGGATTTTTGGGTCGTCTCGTCCAACTACTTCGAAACGCTCGGGATACCGATTCTGGAAGGCCATAGCTTCAGCGACCAAGAAATGCGGGGAGGCCGCCCTGTGGCGATTATTAATGAGGCGATGGCACGCCAAGTTTGGCCGGGGCAGAACCCTCTGGGCAAGCTGTTCAGGCTGGGGCCCGCATCGGCCCCCTTCACTGAGGTAGTCGGTGTGGTGAAGGACACACGGGGGGCAAGATTGTGGGAGGAGAATAAGCCATATGTGTATCTTCCGCTCCTTTTGTCCACGCAGGGTCCACCCGTTCAAACCGGTCAGCTAGGAATGAAACTCTTGTTCGGATCCAAGGGAATCCAGGGGTCGCTGCGGCTATTCTGCCGCGCATAGTAAAAACATTGGACCCAAACGTCCAGGCCTCCTGGAGGCTACTCGCGGATAGCCTTGGGCGCTGGATATGGTTCTCGCAAGTTGGTGCGGTTCTCTCGAGCGCCCTGGGGCTTCTCGCACTGCTCCTTGCGTCAGTTGGAATCTATGGCGTCATGTCCTACTCGGTGACCCAACGCACTCACGAAATAGGCATCCGTATGGCACTCGGTGCCAGCCGGAATGATGTGCTTAGACTGGTTGTGGGACAGGGCCTCCGTCTCACTCTGGTCGGTGTGGCAATCGGGCTCGCGCTAGCGCTCGCGGCTAGCCGCGTGATTGCAGGTATGCTCTACGGAGTGAAAACCACTGATCCCGTGACGTTTGCTGCCGTCTCGCTGGTCCTGATCGCCGTGGCCTTGCTGGCCTGCTACATCCCCGCCCGGCGGGCGGCGAAAGTCGATCCCATGGTGGCGCTGAGATACGAATGAAGTAGAAGGTGAAGGATGAAGGATGAAAAAGACGGCGACTCGGCAGGTTCGGTTTCATAGTTCAACAATTCATACTTCCGACTTCGCTTTCCCCTTCCAGCGCAGAAAAACCTTGACAATGGCTACGCTACTATGCTAGTCTTATTGATAACGCCGGGCGGGGCGTTAACCAGAAAATTTAAGCGGTCTGCCTGGACTGCTCAATGTCCGTAAGTTGCTGAATATAATTGAATGGCGTATCTTTGGCCACTAAAATGCTGGGACAAAAAAACACGTTTTTTAAAAAACGAACCCGAGAAGTTACTGAAAATAAAGGACTGGCCACAAAAAACGAACCGAAACGAACCCAAAAACGAAGCGGAGAAGTTGTTGAAAACACGTACCTGTGGAAAAAACGAACCGAAAACGAACCGAAAAACAAACCTGACCGATCTTATTGAAAATAAATGAAGGCAAAAAACGAACCGGAGAATGAAGCCGGAATTTCCTGTCCTCTCTGAATGCCCCATTCCCACGGGCTACAGGCCCGGTGGGCCTCGACCCTGGCCGCACCCCAATTACCTCCCCGATGCCTGGCACGCGCCTTCCGCTTGAATGGTGCCCTAGGCACTCGACAAATTGCACGCGCAGGTTTGCAGGCGCGCCCAGCGCGTGGCATAATGCGCGCGAACAGAATAAGCGGGAACCACGCATGAACAATTTCGTGTCTGCGCCGCTGCCTCCGAGCCCCGCGGCGCGCCGGCGCATTGGGGGGCTTAAATGATCGAACAAGAGATTGAGATTCCGACGCATGATGGGACGGCCGACGCGGTGCTCTACCGGCATGAAGATGGCGCTCGGCGGCCCGGCGTGATTCATCTGACCGACATCGGCGGCATTCGCCCGGCGCATCGCGGGATGGCGCAAGCGGCTGGCTGAAGAAGGTTACACCGTCCTGATGCCGAACGTCTTTTACCGCACCGGCCGCCCGCCGCTGTTTGACTTTCCGCGGCGCATGGGCGACGAACGGACCATGAAGCGTTTTGCCGAGCTGATGGGCCCGCTGGGGCCGGAACCATGGAACTCGACGCCGGCGACTACGTGGACTTTCTGGCTGCGCAGGATTCGGTGAGCGATGGCCCCATGGGTGTGGTGGGTTACTGCTTTACGGGAGCCATGGCCGTGCGCACCGCTGCCGTGCGGGCGGACAGGATTGTCGCTGCCGCGTCGTTCCACGGAGGCGCGCTCTACACCGATGCGCCCGCAAGCCCTCATCTTGCGCTGCCGCGCGTCAAGGCCCGGCTCTATTTTGGCCACGCCGTTGAAGACCGCAGCATGCCGGCTGAAGCGATTGAAAAGCTGAACCAGGCGCTCGACGCGTGGGGCGGCCGGTACGAGAGCGAGGTTTATGAAGGCGCCCGCCACGGCTGGACGGTTCCTGACGGCAAGCCCTACCACCAGTTCCAGGCCGAGCGCGCCTGGAACAAACTGACAGATTTGCTGGCGAGCGCGTTGAAGTAAGGCGGTTACAGAATACCCGCATATCTCTCGCGGAAGCTTATTCGCGTTACTGGAGGTCAGCGTGAAACAAGGACTTGTCTTAGGGCTTCTTCTTCTTTCTGGCAGCGCCGCTCCTGGCGCAGCAGCCGGTTCCGAAAATCCCCTATCAATCCGACCCGAACTTCCTCAAGCTGCCGGCGGGGATGTATCTGGGTGAGGCGGCGGGCGTGGCGGTGAATTCCAAGGGCGACATCTTTGTTTACAACCGCGGAGAGAAGACAAGATTGCTGGAGTTTGACCCGAACGGGAATTACCTGCGCACCATCGGCGACGGGCTTTACGGATTTGTTTTCGCCCACAGCGTCAAGATCGACAAGGATGACAACATCTGGTGCGTGGACGAGGGCTCGAGCACGGTGATCGAATTCGATCCCACGGGACGCCACGTGAAGATGGTGCTGGGCCGGCGGCCGGAGCCCTCAAGCCATCTGCTGCCCGGCCGGCCCGAGCCGGCGGCTTCCGACTGGCTCTTTAACCGTCCCACCGACGTGGCCTTTGATTCGAAGGGCGACATCTTTGTGACTGACGGCTATGTGAATTCGCGCGTCGTGAAGTATGACAAGTACGGCAACAAGTTGAAGGAGTGGGGAACGCGCGGCACCGCGCCGGGGCAGTTCCACACGCCGCACACGATTGCCATTGACGCGAATGACCGCCTTTACGTCGGCGACCGCGAGAACAATCGCATCCAGGTTTTCGATACCGACGGAAAGTTCATCACCCAGTGGACCAACGTCGGCGCGCCCTGGGCGTTGTGCATCACGCCGGGACCCCACCAGGTGATCTACAGTTCGGACTCCAGGCCCGGCCACATTTACAAGCTGGATTTGAACGGCAAAATTCTGGGAGAATTCGGCACAGCCGGCAAGCAGCCGGGCCAGTTCGGCTGGGTACACCAGATCGCCTGCCCGTCGGAAAACGTTCTCTTTGTGGGCGAACTGCTCAACTGGCGCGTGCAGAAGCTGGTCCTGCATCCAACAAAATAGGGAGGACCGCCGATAGGAGTTTTCTGCTGCGAGCGGGCGGATCGCAATGCCGCGCCGCAATTTCCGCCGGTCCCTTGACGGTTTCTGAATAACCGGGCAGTATCAATGAAGACCTCAATCATTGGGCCTGTAGCTCAGTTGGGAGAGCACCTGGTTTGCAACCAGGGGGTCGGGAGTTCGAACCTCCCCAGGTCCACCAATCGACTTCATAGCCTGCCGGCTGCTGCATGTCCTGGTGCCGCCACTGGAATTGCAGGTTTGGCCCACGCAACTCTTGCAAAGGGTGACTCGTGAATTTCGCCGTATTCCGTCTTCCTGGGGAAATCTCAAACTCTCTGCTGCGATCCTTCAACCCTGTGTGGACAGCGCGGGTTAAAATTTGAATATGACTTCCAAAGCGAGCGCTCTTGCCTGGGCACACCCGCTGGTCCACGACTGGTTTGTGGAGCGGTTTGGCGCGCCCACTGAGCCGCAGGAACAGGGCTGGCCGCACATTGTTGCGGGCAGAGACGTATTGATTTCTGCCCCGACAGGGTCCGGCAAAACGCTTGCGGCTTTTCTTGCCTGCATTGACCGCCTGGTGCGCCAGGGGCTGGAAGGCACGCTTCCCGGCCACGTGGCAGTCCTTTATGTCTCACCGCTGAAGGCTCTCGGCAATGACATTCACAAGAACCTGGAGATTCCCTTACGCGGGATTTTGGACCTGGCCGCCAGGCGAGGAATGGAGTTGCCGGAAATTCGTGCCGCCGTCCGCTCCGGCGACACGCTGGCGCCCGAACGCCGCGCCATGCTGAAGCGGCCGCCACAGATTCTGGTGACCACGCCGGAATCCCTTTACATCCTGCTGACGGCGGAGAAAAGCCGTTCAATTCTGCAACACGTGGAGACGGTGATCGTGGACGAAATCCACGCCGTGGCGGACGACAAGCGCGGGTCGCACCTGGCCCTGTCACTCGAGCGGCTGGATGCGCTGGTGCGCGGCGCAAATCCTGAGCGGCGTCCGCCTGTCCGGATTGGTCTTTCCGCCACCCAGAACCCGATTGAGGAAGTCGCGCGCTTTCTGGCGGGCGCGGAGCGCCCTGCGCCTGAAGTGGTTGATGTGGGCCATGGGCGGCCCATGGACCTTGCAGTGGAAGTCCCCGCCGGGGAGCTTGGCCCTGTGGCCTCGAACGAAATGTGGGAGGACGTTTATAACCGCATCTCTGAGCTTGCTCTTGAGCACCGGTCCACGCTGGTTTTTGTCAACACGCGCCGTCTGGTGGAGCGTCTGGCGCATCACCTGGCCGAGCGATTGGGTGAGGAAGCGGTTGCGGCGCATCATGGCAGCCTTTCGCGCAAGCTGCGGCTCGCTGCGGAAAAGCGGCTGAAGTCCGGCGAAGCGCGCGTGATGGTGGCCACGGCGTCG
>CAWANC010000032.1:0-213967 GCA_963783155.1 uncultured Acidobacteriota bacterium
CGGAGGTTCGCGCTACGCGCTCATCCTGAGCCCCCTCGGCCGTCATCCTGAGCAACGCGAAGAGCCTGCCCTGAGCTTGCCGAAGGGAACCCGGTATTTGTATTAAAAACCAAAATGCGGGGATTCTTCACTGCGTTCAGAATGACAGGGGCGCCAGCCGCGGCGGCTTGCCGCCAGCTTCTTTAATTCCACGGCGGTAGCTGGCGCTACCGCACTCCAAGGCGAGAGCACGCTCTCGCACTCCAAGGCGCGGACATCAAACCCAGAGGTCCGCGCTACCCGCTACTTCCTACTTCCTATTTCCTACTTCCGCTCTCATTCTTCAGAATCCTCTGCCCCAGCCCCGGTTCGCAATGGTAGCGCCGCCGTCCCGGCGGCAATTTTCAAGGCCGGCAAGATGCCGGCGCTACGAAGACTCGTCACTGTGTTATGCAAGCCTCAGTCGATATTTTCTGGAACAAGAACCGCGGACCGGGAAGCCCCCAAAGGGGGCGGAAGAATTTAGCCCATGGCGCAAGCCATGGGAAAACGTGCCGCCAACATCCACCCAGCCCCGGACGGGGCGAAAGACAGCGGCTGAAGCCGACATCCCGATTGCAGGCGTTGACGGCACGACTGAAGTCGTGCCCTTTCACAAAAGCCCCCGTACAGCAAGTCAACTCGTGCCCTTTTGCAAATCCCTGCCCCGGCAGAGTGAACTCGTGCCCTTATAGTTCTAAGCCGGGGGCCGAAGGCAACCGGAACCTCAGCAATGAAGTCAGCCCCGTGTTTAAGTCTCGACAGAAGAACTCCAAAGCGATAAAACAGCCGAAGGAGGAAACGCCTCGCTCCGCTACGAACATCGTGCCCGGACGCTCGACGACTGGCGAAAGAGTTTCGAGCGGAGCGGGACGTTCGGACCGGAAACGCACACTCAGATGTGGTCATATCGATGACTCTGCTATAAGGGCTGCGCGGGGTCCGAACGGGCGTCCTCTGACATCTTCGCCAAGGAGGATCGAGATGGAAGCACCTGCTTCGAACCTGGAAATTGTGGCCTGGGTGGGCCTGGACTGGGCCGACCAGAGCCATGAAATTCGTCTGCAAGCCGTCGGTTCCGAGGTTGCGGAATCGTTCACGGTGGAACAGAAACCGGAAGTCCTGCACGCCTGGATCGCCGGACTTCGAGCCCGCTTTCCGCAGGGCCGGATCGCCCTGGCGCTGGAACAATCGCGGGGAGCGGTGATCTACGCGCTGATGAATTACGATTTCCTGCTGCTTTATCCGGTGCCGCCCAAGGGCCTGGCGCGCTACCGCGAGGCCTTTGCCACCAGCGGCGCCAAGAGCGACCCGACCGATGCCGGCCTGCTGCTGGAACTGGTGCGCACGCATCGGGACCGCCTGCGAGCCTGGCAACCCGACGACGCCCTGACCCGGCAACTGCGACTGCTGGTCGAACACCGGCGGCGCACCGTGGCCGACCGCACACGCCTGACCAACCGCCTGACCGCATTGCTGAAGACCTACTTCCCGCAAGCGCTGGAGTGGGCCGGAGACTTGCGCGGCGCAGCAGCCTGCGAGTTTCTGCAGACCTGGCCCACCCTGGAGGCGGTCGAGCAGGCGCGCCGTTCCCAACTGCGCCGGTTCTATCACGACCATCGGCGGTTGTCGGCCGAAGGCCTGAAGCAGCTGTTCCGCGAGATGGACCGTGCCCAGCCGCTCAGCAGGGATCGGGCGCTGGTGGAGGCCTCGGCGCTGATGACCCAGACGCTGGCCGCGCAACTGGAAGCCGTGATCGCCGCCCTCGAGAAGCTGGATCAGGCGCTCGAGGAACTGTTCGGCCAGCATCCCGACCGGGACCTGTTCAGCAGCCTGCCGGGTGCGGGCGAGGCGCTGGCTCCGCGTCTGGCTGCCGCCTTCGGCTCCGACCGCCACCGCTTCCAGAGCGCCGAGGAACTGCAGCGGTTCTCCGGCGTCGCTCCGGTTACCGAAGCCAGCGGCAAGATGCACTGGGTCCACTGGCGGATGGCCTGTCCCAGGTTTCTGCGCCAAACCTTTCATGAATTCGCTGCCGCTTCCGTGCGCAAGTCCCTGTGGGCGCGAGCTTACTACGAACGCCAACGGCAGCGTGGCGCTTCGCACCACGCCGCGGTCCGCTCCCTGGCTTATAAATGGATTCGCGTCCTCTATCGCTGCTGGCAAACCCGTACCCCTTACGACGAAAACCTTTACCTGGAAGCTCTGCGCCGGCGACGCTCACCGCTCTGGCTGGCGGCCGCCGCAACCTCAACCCGGGAGGCTCGGAGTTGAATTATGCCTAAAAAATCCTTGACCCAATCAACTCAGATGTCTTTCTCCCAATCCAGGCGCAGAGCACAGTTTCGCGGGTGGCCACACAATGCCTTTTCCCTATTCGCTTCTCCCTACTCGCTACTCGCTTTTGAATTGAATGATTGAATCAATGGCGATTGAGCAAATGAAGCTGGTCGCAGGCTTTTTCATCCTTCATACTTCCTACTTCCTACTTCGTAAGCTCCCAATTTCCTCCTCTCTTCTGCCCGCAAACGGGGATACAATACTGCGCTGATATGAAAAAACCATCGACGGAAAACAAATCATCTTCCCTCAACCGCCGGGCGTTTCTGCAAACGGCCGCGGCGGGTTCACTGGCTCTGGCTGCGGCCGAGGCCGCTCAAAGGCCAAAAAAGATCACCCGCACCAGCGTGATCCGGGCGGGGCTGATCGGGCGCGACGGGCATTCTGGCATCATGCTGAACAGCATTCCGCACCTCAAAAACGTGGAGTGGGCGGCCTACGCCAAGGGCGAGCCCGGCGAGAACGCGGCGTGGGTCGAAAAGCAGCGCGCCTGGACGAAGAAGACGCGCGTCTATGCGCATTACCAGGAAATGCTGGAGAAAGAAGAGCTGGACGTGGTGGCGGTGTGCCTGCCGTTTTACGAGAACGCCGGGGCGGCGATGGAGGCGGCGCGGCGCGGCATCAACGTGCTTTCTGAAAAGCCGGCGGCTACCACGCTGGACGACCTGGGGCGCCTCGAACAGGCGGTGCGCGAGTCGGGAATCCATTACAGCATCATGCTCGACATGAGGGGCATGCCCATCTTCCAGGCGGCCCACAAGGCCGTGCGCGGCGGCGCCGTGGGCGAACCCATCCTGGTGACCGGGCAGAAATCTTATATCTGGGGAGAGGAGCGGCCCTGGTATTACAAGCAGCGAAAAACCTATGGCGGCTCCATCGGCTGGGTGGGTATCCACGCGCTCGATTACATGCGCTGGGTGACCGGGCAGGATTACGCCCGCGTGGCCGCCTGGGAAGGCAATAAGGCCCACCCCCGCTACCCCGGCTGCGAAGACCACGCCGGGCTCGTCTTCCGCCTGGCCAACGGCGGTACCGCAACCTGCCACCTGGATTTCCTGCGGCCCGCCAACGCCGCGACCCATGGCGATTCCAGGCTGCGCGTGGTGGGAAGTGAAGGCGTCCTGGAAGCGTTTGAAGTGGGCGAGAGGGTGAGTTTGATCAGTCCCAAGGGCAAGACCGGCGACCTGGCGCTGCCGGCGGCCGTGGACCTGTTCGAAAAATTCGTCGGGGCAATGCGCGGCCAAGGCGAACCGCTGGTGTCGGCCGAAGATTCGCTTTCCATAACCCGCGTCTGCCTGAAAGCCCGCGAAGCCGCCGATCGGGAGACCTGGGTAAAACTATAAGGCACCGGTGAGCGGCGGGGCTTGCCGGGCTGTGATAGCTTACTAAGCTAGGCTAGATTTCGCCTTTTCATCGCCCCAAATGGGACGTTTGGGACGTTTGGGACGAAAATTCCAAAAATTGTAACTTATTGATAATACTATATTTATTTAATTGAAATGCGGCGCTCTGCGAACAATTTCTGGAAAAGTTGTTCAATTCTGGAACAGCGTGTAACAATTACAATCGAGCCGTTTGCCGCGCTTGCGATCAGCGCCCGGCGGACTCCACCCCGGCCCCCGAGGGCGTCTCGGGCAGCCCGAAGGCCATCAGCCGGTCTTGCGAAGCGACCACCACGTACTGGCGGCCGTCCAGCAGGTAGGTCATGGGCGAACTGGCCATGTCCCCGCCGGCGCTCAGGTGCCACAAGGTCTTGCCCGTGGCCGAATCAAGCGCCAGCAGGTTGCCGGCGTTGTCGGCCGTAAACAGCAGGTGCCCGGCGGTGGAGAGGTTGCCCGCAGCGGAACCGCCGCGGCCCAGTTCGTGGGTCCAGGCAATCTTGCCCGTCTTGTAATCGATGGCCCGGGTGGCCGTATCATCCCACAGTCCGCGGTCGCGCCCACCCCAGCCTTCGGCTTTGCCGCGCGCCGTCAGATAATAGATGCTGAAGGTGCGGGTGGCAGTGACGTAGAACAGACCCGTCTGGGGATCGAAGCTGGGAGCCATCCAGTTGGTGCCGCCGTTGGTTGCGGGTTCCACCAGGGCGCCATCGGGCGAAGGCGCCATGTGCGGTTTGGGAATGGGATGGCCTTGGGCGTCGTAGGAAGACGACCACGTCTGGTCGATGTAGGGCGCGGTCAGCAGATGCTTGCCGTTGGTGCGGTCCAGCAGAAAGAAGAAGGTGTTGCGCGCGGCCTGGGCCAGCAGGTGCATGGGCTTGCCGTTGAACTCGCCGTCGAACAGCACCGGCGTTTCCACGGAGTCCCAGTCGTGCACATCGTGCGGCGAGGTCTGGTAGTACCACACCAGTTTGCCGGTGTCGGGATTGAGCGCCACAACCGAACAGGTATAAAGGTTCGCGCCCTCCCGAGCCGAACCCACCAGCACCGGATTGGGATTTCCCGTGCCCCAGTAAAGCAGGTTGAGCTCCGGATCGTAGGTTCCGGTCATCCAGGTCATGCCGCCGCCGTGCCGCATGGCCTCCGCGTTGGGCCAGGAATCGGCGCCGGGCTCGCCCGGCATGGGCTCAACATACCAGCGCCACTGCAGCTTGCCCGTCTCCGGATCAATGGAATCGAGGAACCCGGGAATGTCCGTGACGTCGCCGGAGACGCCCACAATCACGTGATTGTGAACCACCAGCGGCGCCATGGTGGCAAAGTATTGGAGGTCGGCGTCGGCGAGCTTGACGATCCAGATGGGCTTGCCGTCTTTGGCGTTGAGGCACACGAGCCGCGCATCGGGCGTGGTGAAGTAGAGGCGGTCATGCCACATGCCGACTCCGCGGTTCCCGATGTGGTCGCCCTCGGACTTGCGGTAGTAGTGCCAGATCTCGCGTCCCGTGCGGGCGTCAATGGCCCAGACGTTATCCGGCACGGTGAAATAGAGAACGCCGTTCACTTCCAGCGGAGTGGATTTGATGCTCCGCGTGCCGGTGGCAAAAAGCCACTTCAGCGCCAGCGAGTGGACGTTCGAGGAGTTGATCTGGTCGAGCGTGCTGTAGCGGCGCCCGGAATAGTCGCCGTTATAAGTGGGCCAGGCGGTGGTGGGCGGCTCCAGCAGGGCTTTTGCAGGAAGTCCCTGCGCCGGCACGGGGGCTGCCGAAAGCAGCAGGCAGCAGGCCGCCGTCAGAGCATACACAGCGATTCGATCCGAGAGATAGTCTCCTGAAAATTCCGGGGCGGGTGGTGCGACGGTGTGTCATCAACAACGTCCTCATTTCAAAGTTTCCAGATAGGCAAAGAGATTGTGAACGTCCGCCTGGGTCAGCTTGTCGAGCAGCTGGCGATGCGCCGCAAGCGGATCATGAACGCTCACCTTGACCTGATCGAGCGGGAAGGAGCGATACCATCCCGCCGAATCGTGCAGCGACACGGCGAACTCATCCAGATGATCGAGCGGGCCTTCGACGGTCTGGCCGGAAGGCAACGTCACCGTCACCGTCCTGTGGTCCGCGCCGCGTGGATAAAGCATCATCGATTCCAGGTCCAGCGGTGCCAACCTGGTTGCAACGTGCGCCAGGTCGCCGGTGGGCGAATGGCAGTCCTTGCACTTCCCTGCTCCGTTGAAGAATGTCTTTCCGGCGGCGGCGTTGCCGGTCAGCATCCACTTCAGAGCGTAGTTCGCGGGCAGGTGCGCGGACGCCAGACCCTGTGCCTGGCGGAAGTGAAGAAACGCGGAGATGTCGGTAATCTGCGCGCCGCTCAGGTGGAGGGGCGGCATGCCTTTGCTGGGCCGGCCGTTCAGGATGACCGGGCCGATCTGGTCTCCGGCCTTATCGTGCGCCACCAGCGACGAGCGGACCAGGTCCGGACCGCGCCCGCCCGTGGCATCCTCCCCGTGGCAGAAGGCGCAGTTCCCCGCGTAGGTTTTCTGGCCGCGTTCCACCGCCGGCGAAGGCTTCGTCTCAGAACTGTTCCGGCGGCGCCTGGCGGCTTGCACATGGTTCTCCTGCGCCGTCGCCGGCAGCGCCATCAGGCCAATCATGACAACAGCCAGCACAAACGCCAGGGGTCCCCAAATCGCGGCGGACACCGATATTCTCTTTATCGTTAGATTCATTCGGACCGTCTCACAGAGTGGTGTTGGCGCCGGTCAACAGCTCCGGCAGAATGCGACGGGGCGCATTTCAGGGATTGCTGTTGAGCGGCATTTCTCATTTCCTGGTTGTTTTGCTTCAAAGCCCCGGAACGAACTCCTGTTGGCAATCGTGATCCGCAACCAGCCGCAAGAAAAGCGTAATGATACTGCTAAATCCAGGAGTACGCCAGCGCGAATTCACCATTGTCGCAGCAAAGTGAAAAGATCCTATTGCGGCAAAGTAAGAAGTTCCTGTAGGAAACCGGCAGACTGTCGGGATGAAAAGACAACAGGAGCTGTGGATGAGCGCAAGGGATCGGGATCGGTTGAAGGTGTTGCACGAAGCAGAAAAGGGACACCTGACGCAGAAGCAGGCGGGGGTGCAGTTGAAGGTGAGCGAGCGCTGGGTGCGAAAGCTGGTGGGGCGGCTGAGGAAGGAGGGCGATGGCGGGATCCTGCACCGGCTGCGGGGGCGGGCCTCGAAGCGGAAGCTGAGCGCGACGGTGCGGGCGAAAGTGGTGCGACTGGTGAAGCGGGAGTACTCCGACTTTGGGCCGACGCTGGCGGCCGAGTATCTGGGGGAGAAGCACGGGGTGGTGGTGAGCAAAGAGAGCGTACGGCAAATCCTGATGGAGGCGGGAGTGTGGAAGCGGAAGCGGCGGCGGGTGGAAGAGGTGCACGTGTGGCGGGCGCGCCGGCCCTGTTGCGGCGAGATGGTGCAGTGGGATTCGTCGGAACACGACTGGCTGGAGGGACGAGGGCCGAAGCTCTTTCTGCTGGCGATGATCGACGACGCGACCAGTCGCGCCCGGGCGCGCTTTGCCGAGCACGACACCACGGAAGAGAACTTTCGCTTGCTGGAGAGTTATCTGAGGCGGTGGGGGCGGCCGGGAGAATTTTACACCGACAAGGACAGCATGTTTACGGTGAATCGTCCGGTGCGGGAGGCCTCGGACGAGGCTTGGCCAGAGGCTTGGACGCAGATCGGGCGGGCGCTGAAGGAGTTGGGGGTAGGATGGATTGCGGCTCACTCACCGCAGGCGAAGGGGCGCATCGAGCGCTTTTTCGGCACGGCCCAGGACCGGCTGGTGAAGGGTCTGCGCAAGGCGGGCGTGCACACCTTGGAGGAAGCCAACGCTTATTTGGAGCAGGAGTACCTGCCGCTATGGAATCGTCGCTTCACGGTGGAAGCGGAGAAAGCCACCGACGCGCATCGAGGGCTGCGGGCGGAGCACGACCTGGCGGCGATCTTGAGCCACGTCGAGGAGCGCGTGGTGGCCAACGATTACACGATTCGGTATAACACCCGGATCTACCAGATCGCTCGGGCGGATATCCGTCCGGGGTTACGAGGGGGGACGGTGCGGGTGGAGGAGCGGCGAGACCAGACGGTGTGGGTGCGCTTCCGGGATCGCTACCTGAAGGTGAGCCGGTGTGAGCCGGTTCCCCAACCGACCCGGTCCGCCTCAGCCCGCTCGATCTCGACGCCTCGGCGGGGAACACCGGGCAGCCCTTGGATGAAAGACTTCCATCTGCGTCAGAGTCCCCCGCTATGGAAAATTATGAGGCAGGAACAGGGAGTGGAAAAGCAGGAGGAAGCACCCCCTGGGGCGCGTCGTGGGCGCTAACCTCAGTCGCCCTACGGGCTCCTTCGCTTAGCGCCCACAGGAACTACTTACTTTGCTAAGAACAGGAACTTCTTACTTTGCCTTGACAGCCCCGAAATCACCAATGCGGTTGCTGCGCAGTCGCAGAATCAAGGTATGCTGCAGGAGGGAGTCGCACACATCGCCAAAACCACGACCTATGTGCCACCCGCGGGGAGCGTTACAAATCCTGGAGTTCGAAGGCCCAAAAGAAGAGCGCAAGAATCGATCATTTGAAATTTCAAAGTAAAAATCGGGAAGACTGAAGCTATGGCATGCGAAGTAAGCCGCCGGGAATTCCTTGCACTTGCCGTCGCAGGTCTTGCCCTTCCTAAGCTCCCGCGGCTGATCATCGACACTCATCTTGAAATCTGGACTTTCAATCCGAAGTTCCCCTTTCGCGATCCCGAGCACCCGGATCTCAAGCGAGTGCCGGTAGAAGCACCCGTCGAAAACGAAGTGGCGGAGATGCGGAAATTCGGCCTGAAATACGCGGTGCTGATTAATCCGCGCTATTACGGGTGGGACAATTCGTACGTCAGCTACGCTCTGCACAAGCATCCGAATCTTTTTGTGGCGCACGGCCTGATCAATCCGCTGGGTCCCGATCCGGCCGGCCGTTTGCGCTATTGGATGGAGGAGCATGGTTTTCAGGGTATGCGGTTCAGCCCGCTTTACCAACCGAAATCCACCTGGCTGAACTCCAGGGACCTGTATCCTTTATGGAGAGAAGCCGAGCGTTTAAAAGCTGTCTTCAACTTTTATATCCTTCCCCACCAGATGCCGATGCTCGAAGACATGGCTGGCCGTTTCCCCGGCGTTAAAATTGTGGTCGACCACCTCGGCGAGCCGAATTTGAGGGCCGGCGACCCGTGGGCGGATTTTCGGAAAATGTTCCGGCTAAAGCGCTTCCCGCAGGTCTGGGTGAGCGCTTCAGAACCCTATGAAATTTCGCTGACAAAGAAGTATCCCTATCGCGATACCCTCCCCTTCTACAAAGCGACCTACGAAGAGTTTGGCGGGAAAAAACTGATTTGGGGCACGGGATATCCAATGCCGCGATGGGAGCTGCCGATGAACAAAGAGCTCGCCTTTGTTGACCAGGTCTGCGACTTTTACACGGATGAAGACAGGGAATTAATCCTGGGAAAGAACGCTCTGCGCATCTGGAATTTTCCAAAGGCCGGATAGCACGCCGGTTTTCGATTCAAAGGTGGCATGGCCATCTTGGCCATGATGATATTCCACGGGCGAGACGCCCGATGGGCACACGAGCGTAAAAAGAGCATCTACACCAGCCGAGGTTACTGGGTTTTATCCATTTGATCCACAACACCTAGAAAAATTTAACTATTGGATGGAGGATCACGGCTTTCAGGGGATGCGGTTCAGCCCGCTTTACCAACCGAAATCAACCTGGCTGAACTCCAGGGACCTGTATCCTTTATGGAGAGAAGCCGAACGTTTAAAAGCTGTCTTCAACTTTTACATCCTTCCCCACCAGATGCCGATGCTCGAAGACATGGCTGGCCGTTTTCCCGGCGTTAAAATTGTGGTCAACCACCTCGGCGAGCCCAATTTGAGGGCCAGTGACCCATGGGCGGATTTTCGGAAAATGTTCCGGCTAAAGCGCTTCCCGCAGGTCTGGGTGAGTGCTTCAGAGCCCTACGAAATTTCGCTGACAAAGAAGTATCCCTATCGCGATACCCTCCCCTTTTATAAAGCAACCTACGAAGAGTTTGGCGGGAAAAAACTGATTTGGGGCACGGGATACCCAATGCCGCGATGGGAGCTGCCGATGAACAAAGAGCTCGCCTTTGTTGACGAGGTCTGCAGCTTTTACACGGACGAAGACAGGGAATTAATCCTGGGAAAGAATGCTCTTCGCATCTGGAATTTTCCAGATGCTGGATAGCACGCCGGTTTTCGATTCAAAGGTGGCATGGCCATCTTGGCCATGATGATATTCCACGGGCGAGACGCCCGTGCCACGAGCGCTACGCGCGGCGCATCCCTGGCATCGCAATGGATCGGGTGGAGTGAAAACAGGCAAGAGCCTCTCGCTTCGCGAGAACACAGATGCTACAAGGCGGGCATCTGCGCCAGCCGCGAATCAGCTTATCATTGAAGTCTGGCCTAATGAGGTATGCTCGGAAGTTATGACCGCGGATTCGCAAATTAAAAAGTTAGGGCTGGCCTACCCACCGGCACCCGGAACCAATGAAGGACAGACGTGCGTAAATGATCCGTGATGGAGAACAGCCATGACAATCCGCAACTTACTCCTTGAGGGACTGAGCTTGCTGGCGGCGCTCTGTTTGGGCGGCCCGGTCGCTGCGCAGACTGCGCCGAGTGCGGCGACAGCAGCGGTTAAGAGCATCGACGTTACCGATGCCAGGCCGATTCCCCGTGCCTTGGACATAATCGAACAGCGGTACGACGTCACCATCGATTATGTGGATGTCGAATACTCCAACCCACAAGACATGCAGACGGTCACTTTCATACGGGGAGTACCTGCTAAGAAACCATTTCCCATCCCCAAGGTTCGCGCCCTCAACCTCTATTACCAGGAGATGAACGGCGAGCCGATTGGAGGCATCACCGCGCTTATCCAGAGCGTGCTGACGCAATTTGCAAATGAAGGTGGTCCGACGTTTGCGGTTCGAGAGCTCACCATGCCCTATGGGCCGCGATGGGAGGTGTATCCGAAGGAGGCGCGCGACCTCTCGGGAGCCTTGGTCGCGCAACCCGATGTGCTGGACGCTGTCATTCAGATTCCCACGGAGAAACGGACGTCTGGCGAGATGGTCGCCGAGATTGGCAAGGAGTTGTCTGCAACCTGGGGCCGCAAATTCAACATCGCTCAGTTTCGGGACGCGCCCATCCGCGGCGACGAGGTTGAACGGGGCGCCGAAAACGTAACCGCGCTTACGGCTCTTTTGCACCTGACGGGACAACAGGAGGCCTTGAGGGCGTTTTACATGCCAGACAACAATCAATATTATGTCAGCATAGGTCCCCGCCCGTATCACCAACCGCTCCGGCCGCTGCCGCCCGCTCCTCGAGCGACCGCTGCGGCCCGGTTACGTCCCGCGCCAGTTGCCGTGTGGCTGCGCCTGTCCCTCTACTACAAAGGGAAGATGGATATCCAATCGGCGTTGTCGCAAGCCGGGTTCCTGCATACAGCCGCGACCGGGGAATGGGATGCGCCCACCGTAGACGCGATCAGCCGGTTCCAGAGCGCCAACCATCTGGAAGCGACAGGCAGAATCGACGCTGCAACGATCCGGAAACTGGAACCGTTCCTGCCACAGTTGGAGGCACACCCCACTCCCCACGGCTGGGCCAACGGCATGTACCCTGCCCTGGCCCAGTGGCTGCAGAGTAATCCTCAAGGATGGACAGATATCCAGACAGCGCTGACCAAGGAGGGCTTCTATACCGGCAGCACCTCTGGCATGCTGGACCTTAAAACCCACAACGCGCTGAAGGCCTTCCAGGCCAGTAACGGATTGAGACAAACCGGAGTTTTCGACCGGCCCACCGCCGAGAAACTTGCCCCCTTCATTCCCAAGCCAGGGGAAGAGCCGCCGGTTGCGACTAGGTAGGTGGTTCATGGACAGTCGTCATTCACGGTTTGTAAAAGCCTTTCGGAGTGCAGCGCTCGGTCGTATCGATACTACAGGGCTTCCTCCCTCGCCCATAAAGACTGGCAGCGGAATTATCTATCAGGCAAACGGCCAGACGCGCTGCACGGTTTTCGAGAGGATCCAGCTCTTGTCTCTCTCGTTGAGGAACTTCATGTCGTCCCGGACCACGGCCAAAGTCTTCTCGTAGGTCGTCCACTTTTTGCAGACGGGCCAATCCGTTCCCACACAGCCGCTCAGGACCGTAAACCGCGTAAAGTCGCTTCACGTATTCCTGCGCGTCGAGCCAGGGATAGGGCTGCCGGGAAATCGACCAGGTGTGTGAGATTTTCACGAATACCCGCGGAAAGCGCGCCAGCGCGATCAGCTTCTCCAATTGTCTGGCTGGTCAATGGGGCGCTCGGCCATGTGGTCAATCACGACGGGAGCCCGGCATGCGGCGCAGGGTTGGTGCGTTGAGCCTTGTGTGCCTGTGGCAAAGCCTGGCCGGGCAGCACGGGCTTCGCGTGGTGCAAAGTCTGAAGCTCGTCGATGGAGTCCGCGATAGCCCGAGGAGTTTTGGAGGAGTGAAACCCTGGGCCTGCCCCAGCACTTTAGTTGGTTCTTATCAGCCGGATCGGAATGGGCGATCCTGATGCCGCCACGATGGGACCACCACTTCCCCCGCCGCCGCCGCCTGATGCCCCCCCACAGCTGCTGATATTCAGGATGACCACGTTCAAAAAGTCATCCTTACCCTGGTGATTGGCATCTTTAACAAAGACCTGCATATACCCATCAATCCTAACCGTGGTTCCACCGGGCGGCAGGCTGTTTCCGCTATAGACCGGTACCGTAACGACCGAGGGACTTTGGCTGTAATCGTAGAAAACTTTTCCTCTCAGAGCGGAGTTCGGGTTGTTGGCTCCTCCTGTGATGGCAAAAGGAGGTCCGATGGACGTATCAATCGAGTCCTGCCCCTGGTTGAGCCCGTCGCCGTTGGCCTGGATCAGCACATTGGTTCCCTGGTTCACCGGTCCGACGATGTTGCCGTTGGCGGTGGTAAGAGTATCCCCACAGGAAAGAATGGCCGACGTGCACTCCGAAATGTGCGTGCGCAATGCGGCGCCACTGGACGGCGGTGCACCGCCAAAGCCCACCAGAAACCACTGGCTGGGGCCGGCGTTACTATGGAGTTGCCACGGCATGCCGATGACCCCCGAGGGATAACTACTTGGGTGTTGGATGGCGCCCGTACCGGAGTCAAAAAAATAACCCTGGCCTGAAGTTGCACAGCTACCGTTGGTCGGCGACGTATGGGTCGGGTCACAATTAGGGAGCAGAAAAGGCTTCAGGCAGGCCTGGCCAAGCGTGACACCGCCTCCGCCCGCCGGATTATAAGCTTCGGCGGTCGCCGTGGCGCCTACATTCGCGCTCAATATGCCAAAGATCTTGGCAAAGAAGGTGGCCACGGTACTTCGAGCAACAACAGTAATTTGAGGTTCCTGAGCGTTGGGATAGCTGAAAGTGACGTCACTGTCCTGAATGCTTGCAAGCTGTCCGGCAATATAGTTCTGGCCACCTGCAGCCACGGCTTGTTGTCTTCCCAGGGTTTCCTGGAGGCCGCCTGAGGTGCACCCTCCCGTCGTACACCCAGTGGTTATGAAGGCCTTCGCGCCGGCCAGAGCCCCTGCATCCGCGGCCCTTTGCGCCTGCGCGCGTGCCAGATACAAATTGGCCATGTCGATGGCAATTGCTGATACACCCAGCAAAACCACCATGGCAGCGGCCACAATCAACAGGACCGAGCCCGTCTCACCTTTCCTCAAGGAGTCAATCTTTGGCCTCAGCATCGGATTCCCTCAATTCGCAATGTTCTGCATGACAGCCGTCTCAGTCAATGACGTTGGCAGCGAGAGACTGGCGTTAGGTACGAGCAGCTTGATGATGTCGTTAAAGAACCAGGTGTAAGGATATGTAACGGTCACCCGGGTACCCGTCACCGGGGTTCCACCCGATGGCGTATAGACATACTGATGATTGATCGTCAGACTGATGCCGCTCCCACACGTAGCCGTCCACTTTTGGGTGCCCGAGGACGTCATCGAACTCGGGTTGATGCAGGAAGAGTCTACCCCTCCGTTGGTCATGTAATTCGCAATAGCCTTCACGGCGGCCTGCGCGGAGCAATTTGTATCTCCGCAACCGCTGCCCGCCAGGATATTGGAGATCATAATGCGCGCTCCCTCACCTGCCGCATTGGCCATCTTTTGCTTCAGATTAAAAGCCCCGGCAAATTGCACGATCCCGACCAGAATGACCAGCAGGATGGGCAGTGAAAGAGCCAATTCCAGAAGTTGCGATCCCTCTGTTTCGGCAGCCGTTTGAAAAAAGAGCTTCGGCCTAAGCCATTTCCGCGCCCTGCGCCCCGGCGCTTTCCCGCGAAAAGGATTCCTGGTCCACGCACGCAAATTCATCATGGACAGGTGACTCCTGTAGGCTGGTTCTCAAGGCGCATCTGCGCCTGAGCCGGAATATCAATGGTGGTCGCGTCAAGGCGCGTAAACGGAATTCTCAACTCAACCGGATAGCTGAAACTGACGCTCACGCCGCACTGTTTCGGGAAGGTGGCTTCCAGCCAGTCGGACTTTTGGCAGTATTTCAGGACTGCTTTCGGATCGAGATTGCCCGCCGCCAGCGCTGGCGCCACATGATGAATGAAAGCGTTCGTGCCCGACGAGCACGAACTGCCGGGCAGGTCTGCAAAAGTGTTCCCGGACGAAACGGAACTTGGCAACGCGGCATAGCGCGCGCCTTCTCGTGCGGCCCGGGTTATGGTCGCGTAGATGTTGTAGGCACGGCCGATCCAGACGATGCCGAGCAGAAGCATCAGCAGAATCGGAACAACCAGCGCAAATTCCAGGAGTTCGGCCCCCGAATCGCCTGTCGCGATTCTGAGTACGCGCCCTGCCCACGCCTTGCGGCGAATCCCAGGCCGTTCCATCAGCCCGCGGATTGCGCCTTTTCCTTCGGCTCTAAGGGTGCATACCTTCAAGTGCACCTCCCCTCTACGAGTCAACCAGCCGCTTCTTGTATAATCGACTGCAAGCCGCTTTCACGATAGGTGCCGCGTCAGCCCGAAATCGCCGTGGGATTCATACCGCCAGGGACTGGCAAAGGCCTAAGCTTTCAATGTCCGCGATCAGCGAGGTTGTCGGGGGTAGAACGGGATTGTGGCAGAACTGCCATGCGGTAACGCATCAGGGTGGTCAAAGCGGACTGGTTGGAATGAATATCAGCATGAGCCTCTCGCTTCGCGAGATCTCAAACACGACAAGGTGAGCGTCTGCGCCGGCTGCTGCTACCGCTGTCCGAGCCTCCACAGCCACTGACATTCAGGATGACCACATTCACATTGTCTCTCAGCCCGCGAAGCACACTTCAATGCTCGCACGCTCTGGAGTTTGCGGAAGTGAAAGTCGGCGCGCATGGCTCACAGTTCGAAGAGGACGGCAAAAATCCTTCTCCCATCACGGAAAAAGGCATTTTGGATCGCGAGGGAGGCTGAGAAGGCGGCAAAGAGATGAATCAACGCACCGCTTACCAACAGGACAAAGGCAGCAGCAAGCAGGTTCGCCATAATACCTGCTCCGTGCACAAATATCCTTTGAACCCTGGTCATGTTACGAAGCTGGTCTCCAGGGGTCTCGACAAGTGTGTAGGCGTAAACGGCGAATGGGTTGAAGGCAAAGGTGAGCCTGCCCAGTTTAAATCTTAAGGCAGGGCCGCCAGGGTTGGCGTAGCCCACCTCTCGAACCTCCGCTCCGATCAGCTGCACGCCACAGGCGTGGCCCGCCTCGTGGATCAAAGCCGAGACAACCGTGAGCCCAACCAGAACGGCCCATCCTGCGGTTGCCAGCGCCAATGTGGTAATGATGTCCATCTCTCGCCAACTCATGACCCTGGGAGTTTCTCCGCTTCTGCCGGATTGGCAGCAGAAGCCTGATGTTTCCGGTATTACTTTTTTCGAGCCGTTGAGGGTGTGAGGAGAGAAGTCACGCCTGGCAACGAGCCGGTTCTGGTTTTGATCGGTTGCAACCAGGCCCCTTGGAGGGGCCGGCAACCCTGAAGGCTCCGGCCCTGCCGGGGGACCATCAATTTGTCCGGATCAGCCGGATCGGGATCGGCGACCCTCCCGCCGCAACTATGGGAGTGCCACTGCCACCACTGCCTCCTCCGGAAGAACCACCGCAGCTACTGATGTTCAGGATGACCATATCAACGATGTCGTCCTGGCCTGTGTGATTGGCATCCTTGATGAAGACCTGCATATATCCAACGATCGTGACGGTGGTGCCTCCGGGCGGCAGGTTATTTCCGGTATAGACCGGAACGGTGACGACGGAAGGGCTTGCGCTGTAATCGTAGAACACTTTACCCCTCAGTGCGGGATTGGGGTTGTTGCTTCCTCCTGTGATGGCGTAAGGAGGGCCGACTGATGTATCAATCGAATCCTGGCCCTGGCCAAGGCCGTCACCGTTGGCAACGATCAGATCATTCGTTCCCTGGTCTACCGGTCCCACGTTTTTGCCGTTAGCGGTTGTGAGCGTACTGCCGCAGGACAGAGGGGCGGGAGTACACTGCGAAATGTGGGTCCTGATGGCGGCGCCACTGGAGGGAGGCGCACCGCCAAAACCCACCAGGTACCACTGGCTGGGGCCGGCGTTACTATGCAGCTGCCACGGCATGCCAATGACTCCCGCCGGGTAGACTCCCGGGCGCGCAATAGCGCCCGTGGAGAGGTCAAAAAAATAACCCTGGCCTGCAGTTGCACAACTAGCGTTTGGTGGTGACGAGTGACCCGGGGCCGGGTCACAGTTGGGCACCAGGAAGGGCTTCAGGCAGGCTGCGGCGACTGGCGCATTGCCCCCCGAGGGGTTATAGGCCTCGGCGGTGGCGGTGGCGCTTACGTTTGCCGTCTGGATGCCAAAAACCTTGGCGAAGAAGGTGGACACCGTAGCCCTGGCATTGACGGTGATCTGGGGTTCCTCAGCGGTGGGGTAGCTAAAGGTTATATCGCCGTCCTGGATGCTGGCAGCCTGTCCCGCGATGTAGTTCTGAGCTCCTGCAGCCTTGGCCTGCGGGCGAGCGAGGGTCTCCTGCAGACCGCCAGCGGTGCACCCCCCCGTTGTACACCCGGAAATTGCGAATTCCTGTGCCCCTGCCAACGCCGCCGCGTCCGCGGCCCGCTGGGCCTGGGCACGCGCCATGTACAAATTGGCCATGTCGATGGCAATCGCTGAAGCGGCGAGCAGCACGACCATAGAAAAAGCCACCATCACCAGCACGGAGCCAGTCTCCTGGCAGAACAATCTACGGTTTTTAGTATTCTTTCCCATTCCCATGGTTCCTCTCAATTCGCAATATTCTGCATGACAGCGGTCTCGGTTAAAGAATTCGGGAGGCCGATGTTGGACTTCGGCACGAGCAGCTTGATGATGTCGTTGAAAAACCAGGTATAGGGGTACGTCAGGGTCACTTTCGTGCCCGTGATCGGGGTCCCTCCGGCGGGCGTATAGACGTAGGCGTGATTGACGGTCATGCTGATGCCCTTGCAGCTATACGTCCAGGTCAACGTGCCCGAGGATGAGGGCGTAGCCGGGTTGATGCAGGACGAGTTCACGCCCTCGTTGGTCATATAATTGGCCATGGCATTGACTGCGGTCTGAACAGAGCAATTTGAACCTCCGCAACTGCTGTCGGCCAAATTATTCGAGACCACAATGCGCACGCCCTCTCTGGCCCCATTGGCCATCTTCTGCTTCAGATTAAAGGCCCCGCCAAATTGGATGATCCCTACCAGGAAGACCAGCAGGAATGGCAGTGCCAGGCCGAACTCCAGAAGCTGCGACCCTTCGGTTCCAGCAAGCGTGTGGAAGGTCCGGATTGGCACAGAGGTCTGCTTGCCTGCAAAGCGTTGCAGTAGGATGCGCAACGTCTTTCCGGTCTGAGGTCCAAAATTCGTCATGGACAGGTCCCTCCTTGCGACTGGTTTAGCAGCGGCTGGTTTTCTAAGCGCATCTGGGCTTGAGTCGGGATGTTGATGGTTGTTGCATTCAGAGACGTGAATGGAATCGCCAACTGGACCTGATAGCTGAAACTGACCACCACGCCACACTGCTGCGGATAGGTGGTTCCCAGCCAGGCAGCCTTCTGGCAGTAACTTTTGACGTTTTTCGGATCGAGATTATCAGCTCTCAACGCCGGCAAAATATAATTGTTGTAGCTGCTGGTGTTGGTCGAGCACGAGGCGGTGGGAATGTCCGCAAAAGCGTTTCCCAGCGCAACGGAATTCGGCAGGACGGCGTAGCGCGCGCCCTCCCGGGCCGCCCGTGTTATGGTTTCGTAGACATTGTAGGCGCGTCCTACCCAAACAATGCCGATCAGAAGCATCAGCAGAATAGGAGCCACGATCGCAAATTCGAACAATTCGGCGCCCGATTCGCCTGCGGCAATTCTGTGCGCGCGCCCTGCCCAGGCATGGCGGCGAAATCCCAGCCGTTCCCTCAGCCAGCGCATTGCGCCTTTCCCTCCGGCTCCAAGCATGCATACCTTCAAGTGCCCCTCCCTCTACGATCCAACCGGCCGCTTCCTGTATCATCGCCACCCAATCGCGTGCACAGGTGTCGCGCCAGCCCGGTCACTTTATCTAAAAAGTGACAGGCGCCCGAGCCTTTCAATAACTTCGCCGGGACGACAATTTTACAGTGCACGATGACTCGCCAAACCAACAGAAAAAAATATTAACTTCCAAATGCAATCTCCACGATGGTTCTATTTTTACTTCCATAAATATACAAGTAGTAACGGGTCGAATGATAAGCCGTACCCTGTAAAATCCTTCCGGCTCTTGTTCCGGAACAGCCCCTGCCGATTCCTCCGCCCTGCGCCGACGGGCCCCACCGTTACGATAACGAATGAAACACCGATTTTATGTAGCTCATTCCAGAAATTTTCCCTTCATAACCACTCGAGTAAGTTAAGGATTTCCTCATCCGGAAAGAAACGCGTTGGGGTCTGAGAGGTGCGGTTCGGGCCCGACCATTTTCGATTTCGAAAGGGCCGACATGATCTTGCTGCCATCCTTGAAGAAAATGTTTTGAAAAGCAAGAACCGCGGAGGACACCGCGAAAAGATGCAGGAGCGGATCTTTGAACGCCAGGCCGACGGCGGCTGCAAGCAGGTTCGCGCCGATGCCTGCTCCGTGCAGGAGAATCCTTTGCAACCTGGATGGGGGCCTGAGTTGTTCCCTTGAACCCTCGATCAGCGTGTAGGCAAAAATAGTGAAAGGATTGAAAGCAATCGTCAGCTTCCCCACTTTTACACGCAGGGCAGGTCCGTAAGGCCTGGCGTACCCAATCTCGCGGACCCGCGCTCCGGCCAGACTCCAGGCAATCGCATGGCCTGCTTCATGGATCAACGCTACGACGACGTTGAGCACCAGAAGAAAGAACGATCCAACACCTGCCAGAACGATTGTGCTGACGAAACCCATTTTCAACCACTTGCCTGGGGAGCTTCCGGCTGCCCCGCTTTTTCCGTGTGACTGCCTTCACCACATAAAGCCTCAGAGTCCGTCACCCATCCCCCCGGTCCGCATATCGCCCGTTGCAGGCAAAACCAAGGTCGCAGCTCACTTGTTATAAGGGTGGGAGGAACGGTACGAACCACCTTGCGAAGCCGATCCCTGGTCCCCGTTACGATTTCCTCTCTTCCTGGAAATCCTCAGTCCAATCACCAGTCCAATTCCGATCAACGAAGTAAGAGTAACGCTCCCCAAATGCGAACTAAGAAACCCCCCGTAATCGAACCCCATGACAATACTCGGGAGTTCCGGGTCAATAGAAATGCCCACAAGAGCAATTCCAAGAAGAGCAGCCAGTACGAAGAATTTCCCCGAGAATATCATGCGATTCTCACTCCCTCTCTTCACCAAAACCTGAACGATACTCAGGTCCTTACCCGGAGCTATAAAGGCAATCTGCCGCCTAAATGCCGATGACTTCCCAATAACCCGGCATCAAGCCATCCTCCTGCCAGCATGGGGTGGAAGCCGCCAAAATAGAGCATGATTGGGGCAAGTCAAGTCAATGCATCCATTGATCCAGGCGATTTTTTAACGACGGTTATGGGCTGGATAGACGCCCGCCCCTCACCCCTGATATTCTGTGGACCCTGAAATGGTATAACGCGGCAGGTTCGGTTTTTGTTTATTCACTCCACCTCGCCGACCCCAAAGTTTTGTTCGCAAGGTAGTGTATCCGGCAAACTTGGAACCTCTGGAAATGAAACCTGTAAACGGATACAATCTGGCCGGGCAGTCTTGGCCGAGATCAAAACGGAGTACTTTGATTGCGAAAGCCACTCTTCGAGCAGAGGGTCACAAATGATGAGAGCGCCGAAGGGAAGAGCTCTGGCCAGGCCGGGATCAAGGCAGAAGTCACGGAATTATACCAGTCATTGGCACGAGACTTATTCCGCTATCTCCTCTATGTAACCAGGAACTCCGATCTTGCCCAGGAGGCAGTGCAGGAAACTTTTCTAAGGTATTACGAGTACAGGTTGCAGGATGGCGCGCCGCCGGCGAGCCGAGGGTGGTTTTTCAAGGTCGCCCGCAATTTTGTGATTGACCAGTTGAGGGCGGCCAGGCCGGGCAAACACATTGGCCTGGAAGAGGCAGAGACTCAGTCTGACGGCAATCCTGGTCCGTATGAGTTGCTGGCCCGGCTGGAAACTCTCGACCAGCTGTCAGCCCTTCTTGCGCCACGCGAGCTGGAATGTCTGCAATTAAGATCGGAAGGCTTCAAATACAGGGAGATTGCCCAAATTCTGGGGATTGAACCGGGAACAGTTGGCGCGACGCTTGCTCATGGACTAAAGAAAATACGGGCCTTCTACGTGGATAGAAGGGAGGGAGCCTGATGCGAGACTCATCAAACTATGGGCCCCACCGGCTTTTGAACCGATTTCGAATGCATCCCACAAATGCGGATCTGGTCGCATACCGGGACGGAGAACTACCTCCGGAGAACCATGCCCGGATAAAAGAACACCTTCAACACTGTGAGCGCTGCCGGACCGAGGCTGGCGCCATTGAAGAAGGTCTTTCGCTGTTTAACCACCTGGCCGGAGAAGCCGAGGTCCAGCCGGAATTCGAAGCAGGGTTGCTGGCACTCCAGAAGGCAATGGATGACCGGAGCGTGGAAGGTCCGGCCCGTGCGCCCTCCAGTATCGAGGGCCAGGTCTCGCCGGCCATGCTGGTATCCATCAGCAAAGAACTGACCATTTATCTGGGCGCGCGGGCAGCACAGAAACTCCTGGCACGGATGAGAACGCCAACACTTTCAGTCGAGGACGTGGTCGGCAATATTGGCCCGCTGATAGCGGGGCTTCTGGGTGACAGGGGCGGCTTGGCTGTAGCCGGAAGGATCGCGATGCTCTGCAGGACCACCCCAACTCGGGCATCCGGTTCGGTGACCCAATGACAGATCAATCCGGGCGAACAACGGTGCATGCCTATTCCCGCCTCATTCTTGTGCTCATGATCGCGCAGGTTTCCGTTGGAATCGCGCTTCATTTTATCTGGGTGTGGACGGGCAACTGGGCCTGGCTTGGTTCTTACTTTGACTATCCGGGCACCCTTTATATTGTCTTTCTCGACGTCCTCAAATTGTGGCTATGTATCGTGGCCTGGAAGCAGTTTCGGGAAAAGGCATCCTTGCGATCGGCGTGGCTCACCATTTCATTGGCGATGGGCCTTATGCTGGCAGGCGACCTCTTCACGCATTGGCTTTCCTTGAATACGTATATCAATCCCCTTCATTATTTGTGGCCAGGCTGGAACGTATCCGCGGCAAACGCCCTGCAGATCTGGGGAAGCACCATCGCCGGACCGCTCTTTATGGCTGTCCTGGCCGTAGGGCTGTTCCAGGGCCTGCAACACTACAGGAAAATCGGGATGCTGGGAACTCTGCGGTCTTACGATTTTGTACTGGTGGGAGCTGCCGCAATATACGCCCTCTACGTTCTGGTAACGGTGGCTCGCATCGCCTTGAACAATACTTCGCTGATCGGAACAGCCTGGATGCTCACCTGGCCCAACGACATGCTGCTGGCGGTGCTTCTTCTGGAGGCCATCCTGCTTTTCCGTACCGCGGCGGATATGGGGAAGGGTTACATTGCATGGGCATGGGGAGCTTTCGCAGTAGCGATTTTCCTGACCGTGTTGGAGAGCATCGGCCAGTGGTTGACCGCATATGGCTACCTGCCTTATCCCGAAAATGCCGTCACGTGGTACGTCTGGTACGTTTGGGCCGCCGCCTTTGCCCTCGGCCCCGCCTATCAGGTCGATGCCATCAGAGTTGCAAAATTTCGCGTTAACAAGCAGAATGAACCCCTTCAGAACTCTTCCATCATTCACGCCTTTCCGGGAGAGGGCCCGAGTAATCGCCTCTAAAACCACACGGCTCCGGGCCATGACCCTGAGGGCCGGCTGATGCAGGTTCCGCCGCCCGCCGGAGGACCATCAATTGGTCCGTATCAGCCGGATGGGAATGGGCGATCCTGCAGTTGGGTTACCGGGGATGCGCAGCCGCAGCTGACGATTTGGCGGCCCTCTTAACCTTCGAGTACCACTTTGATTGGGAAGGAACACATATTCGCCTGCAACCAATTTTTACCACAACCCGATATCCGGCTACCGGGGCCCTTGCGCAAATCGGCAAGGCGTCGTTGCCCGCCCTGATTAAGGTTATCGAAGTAAACCCTCCGGACTCGCTCATGACCAGGAACGCCATCTACACCGTGAAGAGCATATATCGCGACCACCCGGATTAGGCTGAAAGCTATCTGACAGACGCGGCGGAGAAAGCCTTCGTACCCGAAAGCAAATCCCGGCTTCGAAGAGCAGCCGCAGCCCTCCCAAGTATCGAACTATTGGATATTGACCGCTATAGGAATCCGGAGCCCCATTAAAAACAGGCGCGATTAGAATGGCATCCTGAGAGAATCACACCACATCCGCGCCGCCATCACGCGAACGGCCAGACGCGCTCGACGGTTTTTGAGAGGATCCAGCTCTTGTCTCTCTGGTTGAGGAACTTCATGTCGTCCCGGACCACGGCCAAAGTCTTCTCGTAGGTGGTCCACTTTTTACAGACGGGCCAATCCGTTCCCCACATCAGCCGCTCGGGGCCGAAAGCCGCATAAAGGCGCTTCACGTATTCCTGCGCGTCCAGCCAGGGATAGGGCTGCCGGGAAATCGACCAGGTGTGTGAGATTTTTACGAATACCCGCGGAAAGCGTGCCAGCGCGACCAGCTTCTCCAATTGTTCTGGCTGGTCAATGGGGCACTCAGCCATGTGGTCAATCACCACGTCGAGCCCGGGACACTGGTCCATCAAAGGAACCAGGTCTGGCATTCGCGTGATGGACGCGTAAATCTGCATCGGCACTTTGAGCGACTCCGCGCGCTTCCAAAGGGGCGGCATGAGCGGCCCCCTGATCCAATCGCCGCCGGCGTCGGCGGAGGGACTGAGCCGCACGCCATGAAATCCCTGTTCGATGAGCTTTGAAAGTTGATCGGGCGCGGCGGGATCTACGGGGTTCACACGGCAGACAGCCATAAAGTAAGGCTTGTGTTTCCTCATGGAATCGAGTGTGTAGCTATTGTCCCAGCGATAACCGATGAACTGCACCAGCACCGTCCGCGCAACGCCGTTGGCCTTCATCAGGTCCAGGAGCATGGATGGAGTTTCATTGTCTTTGGGCGGCTCGGTTGTTTCCTTTGCCCACGGATAGTGCGGATCGTTGACCCAGACGTGAACGTGAGGATCGAGAACGCGATACTTGAGCGCGGGTTTCGGCAAGGCCATCGCAAAAGCTCCGGCAAGAAAGTTACGGCGGTTCATAAGTAAATCGGCTCCAATTTCCTGACCACGTAGGCGCCGCACCGCTCATAGTCAGCCAGCGGGCCCTTGCGGGCGGTGTCGAGGTCAACGCAAATCCACCCACGGTAATTCACACTTTTCAAAACGCGGTGGCACGCCGGGAAATCAATATTCGCCGTCGCCGAGGTCGTAGATGCTGGCAAAAAAGCGCGCACTGGCTGAATCTTTCGGCAGCACCTTTCCGGTGGGCAGCACCCAGTCGCTGGCAGGCGTCGTCCACTTTGCATCCTTATAATCCAGAAAATGGATTCGGTGCCTGTAGCGGTTCAAAGTGCTCACGACATCACAGCCTGCAAGATAGAGGTGGGCCGTATCGGGAGAGAGGCCGAACAGCTTGGGATCGGTCATGGCCATAAACCGATCAACCTCTTCCTGATTCTGCACCATCTGGCCCAGATGATTGTGCAGCCCGGCCGTGAATCCCATCTCGCCTGCCAGCTCTCCGATCTGATTGCACCGGGCGCACAACTCCCGAAAGGCGGCAGGCGTATCGGCTCCCGGCTGCGTGCGCCCCGGCGAAAATACCACCAGATGGCTTGGCGCCGAAATCGGCCAGAAACTTCATGGCGGTCCGGGCGCTTTCCAAAACCTGCCGGCGTTGCGCCGGATCACAAAGCGGCCCGCCCCAGGAGATGGTGACCACCTGAAGATTCCGCTTGGACACCTCGCGGTGCAGTTGGGCTTCGGTCAATCCATAGCGCTGAAGCAGGCGCGGAAATCCGGTCAGCCGGATGCCGGCAAAGCCCGTCTCTTTCATGACATCGAGAATTTCAGTGAAGGGGCCGGGAGGATAGTGCGACCACAACCCGGCAGAGAGCGCCCAGTTGACGTTCCGGTTGGCCGGCAGCGGCGTTGCTGTGGCCAGCGTGGCTGATAGAGCCGGAAGTGCAAAAAGGAACGCACGGCGGTTCATTTCCATTGTGCGCCCCATATTATGAGCCGCTGTGCCGCCTGTCAACCGCACAAATCACTGCGGACAAATCTCTCTCGCTTTGCGAGAATGCATACACTACAATGCCAGCGCATGTATCATCCGCCAGGTAGGCGCCCGGCATTCCTGACGAATGAGGAGGACAAGAAACGGTGAATCGAACTCTGGGAGTGGCACTCATCGCCGGCATCGTGGGAGGTTGGGGGATGCACAGGATTCATGCGCGGCCAGCCCAACCAGGCGAGGCGGCACGGCCAGAGGTTCCCTTCACCCACGTGATCATCGACAGTCACGCTCCGATGAACCAATGGGCTACGGGAGTCGGCGACATCAACGGCGACGGCTATGTGGACGTGGTGACCTCAGGAAGCACGGCGGGCAAAGGCGGACTTTACTGGTATGAATATTCGGGCTGGACCAAACACCTGATTGACGCCACGGGCGGATTCTCCGATGACCTGCAGCTCGTCGACATGGATAAGGACGGCGACCTGGATATTGTGGTGCCCGAGGACGGAAGCAAGGAAGTCAGGTGGTATGAAAACCCCCGGCCTGGAGAAAATCCGGCCACCGACCCTTGGAAGATGCATGTGATTGGAAGTTACGCGAAATTTGGTTTCCATGAAGCCCATGATGTGGAAGTGGCCGACCTCAACGGCGATGGGAAGGTTGATGTCGTCATCGCCAACCAGAAATGGTCGACTCCGCGGCCAGTCGACCAGCCGGAAACCGCCGTGTTCTTCCAGAATAGCCCCGATTCGTGGACGCCCAAAGTGGTGTCAAAAACTTATGGGGAAGGAACCTGCATCGCCGATCTCAATGGTGACGGACGCCCCGATATCGTTAAGGGCGGGTGGTGGCTGGAAAACCCCAGGGATCCGGTTCATGGCAAGTGGCCGCAACACTGGTTTTACAAGGGCTGGCCGGACCGCGCAGGGGTGACGGTGGCTGACATCAATCAGGATGGCCGTCCGGATGTGGTGCTTTCTGCGGCGGAAACGCCCGGGCGGATGTCGTGGTTTGAAGCGCCTTCAGACGCTGTTCACGGCAAGTGGGTCGAGCACCTGATCGACGAGCATGTCGATTACGTTCATACGTTTAAAGTAGCGGACATCAATAATGACGGGACGCCCGATATTGTCTTCGCGGAGATGCAGCAATCCAAACAGAAGCGGGTGGGATTTTTCCTGAACGAAGGCAAGGGGAAGAGTTGGAAGCTGCAGGTCGTGGCAAGAACGGGATCGCACAACATCCGGGTTGCCGACGTTGACAGGGACGGAGATATCGACATCATCGGAGCAAATTGGAA
Source organism: uncultured Acidobacteriota bacterium (assembly GCA_963783155.1). Taxonomy (GTDB): domain Bacteria; phylum Acidobacteriota; class Terriglobia; order UBA7540; family UBA7540; genus SCRD01. The sequence continues at coordinate 25,998 of CAWANC010000032.1, forward strand.
CACTGAAGACGATCCGAACCACGCGCCCATGGAAATGTGGAGAAACCTTCTGATGGACCGGCGCAATGCCCATCATCACTGACGGGCGGCATACGCCAACATTGATTTCGAGTGTCTGCGCAACCCCGCTGAAATTCCGCCACATCAAAGTCCGGCCGCCCGATGCCGGCAACCCGGCCCGTTGACTGTCGCGTGCGCCGGTCCGCAGTGTTACAATGGCGGCAGCGAAATTCCATGCCGACCTCAACGGACCTTTACAACCGCTGGCTTGCCGATACTCGAACGCATCCCTTTGCCCGCGCCGGAGACCGGATTGGAGCAGCCGTTTCCGGCGGGCCGGATTCGGTGCTGATGCTGGATTTTCTGGCCCGGATGGCGGGCGAGATGGGATTTCAACTGGCGGTGGTCCACTTCAACCACCACCTGCGCGCCGCGGAATCGAATGGGGATGAAAGCTTTGTCCAGGAGCTTGCCGGGCGCTACGGTGTCCCGTTTTTTCGCGGGGAAGCACGGGTGGCCGAGGAAGCCCGCAAGCGCCGCCGGAACCTGGAGGCCACGGCGCGCGAGTTCCGCTACAAGTTCTTCCTGGGGCTTATCCGCCAGGGGAAACTGGATAAAGTGGCAACCGCTCACACCCTGGACGACCAGGCCGAAACCGTTCTGATGCACATTTTGCGGGGAACGGGGACGCGGGGACTGGGAGGGATCCACCGCAGCCTCCAGAATAAAGTGGTGCGGCCCTTCCTGGGCCTGACCCGCGCCGAGATCGAAGGAGAGATTCGAAAACGAGACCTTCCGTTTCGGGTGGATTCCTCTAATCTTGATACGCGTTTCCGCCGAAATAAAGTTCGAAGGGAACTCCTGCCGATACTGGCAAAGGAGTACAACCCGGAAATCAAGCGTCTTCTGAGCGAGATGGCTACGAGAGCTCGCGAGGATGAAGCCTGGCTCGACCAGCAGGCGCGGGAACGCGCCGGGGCCTGGCGGCTGCGCGAGGACGGCGCCGAAAAGATTTCGCGCACGGCCCTGCGGAACCTGCCGCCCACGCTGGCCCGGCGGGTGCTGCGGCAGATGCTCTCCGAGGTGGCGGGCAGCCTGGCCGGTGTCACCCATCAGCACATTGGGGCCATCTATCGCTTGGCGCTGGAGTCGCAAAGCGGCAAAAGGCTGCAATTGCCACGGGGGCTGGCGGCAAAGATTGAGTTCGACTGGCTGATTTTTTCCAGGGAAGAGGGGAACGGAAAGCCGCCGGAATTCGTCTACAATGTTGAGGTTCCGTGCACTCTTGAGGTGCCGGAAATGGGCGTGAGCATGGCATTCAAAATAGTTGGCGCTGAAGACACTGATCGGGGATATAATGGCGGGGAGTGGCCGAAGTTGGACCCGCTAAAAATGCCGGCACGTTTGATCCTTCGGAACTGGCGCCCAGGAGACCGATACTGCCCATCGGGATCTCAGAAACCCGTCAAAGTAAAGGAACTTTTCCGTCGGCATCGTGTACCCCGGGGTGAAAGAGCGCACAGGCCGGTTCTGGACAGCGAACAAGGGATTGTGTGCGTCCGCGGGTTGCCGGCAACCGAGTGGGCGGCAGCGAAAAAAGAGAGCGGCAGGATTTTGGTGATCAGTGAAACCCGCATGGCTTAAATCACGAAATTGTGCGGGATTCGTATTATGATGATAGTGGCGGCGGAGTTCAGGAGTTCGGGCGCACCGGGAAAGCCGTCTGGTGCATCTAAAGATAAGAGGGGCAAGCAGCTTGTGCTCTTCCCGGAAGTAGGGCGGGAGGTCAATCGTGAATTCGGCGGTTAAAAACATAATATTCTGGGTGGTGATGGTCGTCACCGCGCTGCTCATCTGGGCGGTCGTACGGTCAAGCACCGGTGAGCACGTCAGCAGTTATACCTTCACGCAGTTCGTGAACCAGGTGGATGGCGGGAACGTCCTGGAAGTGACCATTGCGGGCACCGACGTAACAGGCGTTCTGAAAAAGGACAATGCGAAGTTCAAGACCACCATCCCTTCCAACTATCCCGACCTGTACAAAGACCTCCTGAGCAAGGACGTCAGAGTCACTGTCAAGAGTGAGTCCGGCAGTTCCTGGATGACCTGGCTGGCCAACGGGCTGCCGCTGATATTGCTGATCGGCCTGTGGATTTTCTTCATGCGGCAGATGCAGAGCGGCGGCAACAAGGCTCTCTCGTTCGGGAAGAGCCGTGCGCGGTTGCTCTCAACCCAGCACAAGAAGATTACCTTTAAAGACGTGGCCGGCGTGCACGAAGCCAAGGAAGAGCTCACGGAAATCATCGATTTCCTTCGGGAACCCCAGAAGTTCCAGAAACTGGGAGGGCGCATCCCCAAGGGCGTCCTGCTGGTGGGCCCGCCGGGAACCGGAAAGACCCTGCTGGCCCGGGCCATCGCCGGCGAAGCGAACGTGCCGTTCTTTTCCATCTCCGGATCGGATTTTGTGGAGATGTTTGTGGGCGTGGGCGCATCGCGCGTGCGAGACCTTTTTGAGCAGGGCAAGAAAAACGCTCCCTGCATTATTTTTATTGACGAAATTGACGCTGTCGGCCGCCATCGCGGCGCCGGACTGGGCGGCGGCCATGACGAACGCGAACAGACCCTGAACCAGCTGCTGGTTGAAATGGACGGATTTGAATCGAACGAAGGCGTTATCCTGATCGCCGCCACCAACCGGCCCGACGTTCTGGACCCTGCGTTGCTTCGCCCCGGACGCTTTGACAGGCGGGTGATTGTTCCGCGGCCGGACGTCAAGGGCCGCGAAGCCATCCTGAAAGTCCACACCAAGAAGATTCCGTTGTCTGAGGACGTGGACCTGCCTGTGCTGGCTCGTGGGACACCGGGATTTTCCGGCGCCGATCTCGCCAACCTGGTGAACGAGGGAGCCTTGCTGGCGGCGCGCCAGAACCGCAAACAGGTGAGCATGGTGGACATGGATACGGCGAAAGACAAGGTGCTGATGGGACCGGAGCGGCGGTCGATGATCCTTTCCGACGAGGAAAAGCGCAACACCGCCTTCCACGAAGCGGGCCACGCGCTGGTGGCTTCCCTTCTGCCCAATGCGGACCCGCTGCACAAGGTTACCATCATCCCGCGCGGCATGGCGCTGGGCGTCACTATGCAACTGCCGTTGGATGACAAACACACTTACACACGTGATTTTCTGGAGGCCCAGCTGGCCATCATGATGGGCGGGCGCGTGGCGGAAGAAATCTTCCTGAACCACATCACCACGGGCGCCGGGAACGACATCGAACAGGCCACCGGCATCGCGCGGCGCATGGTGTGCGAGTTTGGCATGTCGGACCTGGGTCCGCTGGCTTACGGCAAGAACCAGCAAGAAATCTTCCTGGGGCGCGACCTGGCCACCCAGCGCGACTTCAGCGAAGATACGGCCATCAAGATTGACCAGGAAGTGAAGAAGTTTGTGACCACCGGCTATCAGCGCGCCAAAGACATCCTGAACACTCACCGGGAAGTGATGGCGCGCATTGCCGAAGCTCTGCTGGTACGCGAAAGCCTCGACGCCGTTGACATGAAGCTGCTGATCGAAGGCAAGCCGTTGCCTGAACTGCTAAGGCCCGTGTCACCCCAAGCGGGTGAAGAGGAAACCACCGAAGTGCTGAAACCTCAGCCTTCCGGCGGTGTTCCGGGCCGCGAGCGGCCGCAGCCAGCGTAAGTTCGCCACCTACCACTAGCGATCATCACCAGCGGCCGTGCGCATACCTTTGCCTGAATGTTTTCCCGCACGGCCGCCAATCCCCTTATAATGTCTCTCTCCCAAAAGGCGTTTGGGACCCTACTTCGCTCAAAAGGATGCGTAAAACATGTCACCAGCGGGCATTGAACTGGAACCCTCATGGGAAAATCCCGTCGGGAAATCTCTGGCTGAAGGCAGGCCGGTGGTTGGAATGACGGTCTCGGTTCCCAGCGTGGAGGTGGCCGCGCAGGGAGCGAACATGGGCTTCGACTTCCTCTGGATTGAGATGGAACACAGCCCGACCACGCTGGAAACCCTGAGAAACATGGTGCTGGCCACCCGCGGGCTCCCGGCAATACCGTTTGCGCGCGTTCCCGTGAACGAATTGTGGATGGCCAAGCGGGTGCTCGATTCCGGCGTGCTGGGCGTGATCTTTCCCTTCACCAGCACCCCCGAACTGGCGCGCCAGGCAGTGGCGGCGTGCAAGTACCCGCCCCATGGCGGTCGCGGTTCCGGCGCAGGACTGGCCACCTTCCGCTGGCCGGCGACGGAAGGCTACCACGACTTCGCCGACAGAAACGTGATGGTGATCGCCAACATCGAAGAGGCCAAAGCCGTCGAAAACATCGATGCCATTGCCGCAACGGAAGGGCTGGACGTGCTGTTCATCGGCACCAGTGATCTGGCCTTCTCCATGGGATTTCGCGGCAAACAGGACCATCCGCGAGTTGAGGAAGCGGTGGGCGAAATTTTGAAGGCCGCAAAGAAACACAACAAGGTGGTCGGCGCTCCGGTGGGCAGCTCCGAGCAGATGCAGAAGTATCTGGAGCGGGGAGTGCTTTTCTTCCAGGCCGGCACTGAACTGCGGCTGATGGCGGCAGGCGCCCGCCAGTTTCTTGAACCACTGGGGAGAACCGCCGCCCCGTCAAAAACCCAGCCGCTCTATTAATCAGCCCGCCAGGCCACCCAGGGTCCGGACCCGTGCCTCCGTTCAATCCAGGATTTTCTTCTGCCAGTTTTTTCCGTTGAACTGCGCCGTGGGGTAATAGGGCGGCGAGCCGCGCGGGTCCTTGTCCGGCGGCGCCACGTCGGCGGTGAGGACATACCATTGCAGCAGACGGGCGATCAGGTCCTGCCGGGCGCTCGCGTAGGAACGGTCGCCGTAAACGTTGTGCAGCTCGCGCGGGTCTTTCTCCACGTGGTACAACTCGCTCTGGCCGCCGGGTCGAAGCACCAGCTTGTGTTCGGGGGTCTTGATCATGGCCGCGCGGGACACCGTTTCCGGATGGTCCACTTCCAGCTTCTCTTTGGGGTAATAAATTTCACCCGGCTTGCGGTCCGCCGGCTCAAAGCACTGCGGCTCATAGATGTTATAGCCGCCTTCTGAAAATGCGGCCCGCCCCGGATCGCCCGGCGAGCCCTGAAGCTGGGGTATCAGGCTGCGCGCAAAATGGGTATGCCGGGCCTCGATTCCGGCCAGCTCCAGCGAGGTCGCCATCACGTCGAAGAGTTCAACCATCTCCTTCGATACGTGGTTTTGCGCCCCACCCGGCAGCCGCACGATCAGGGGAATGTGGGTGAGAACGTCGTCAAGCGCGCTGGGCCATTTTTCCACCAGGCCATAGTCGCCCGCCCAGTCCCCGTGGTCTGAAAAGAAAAACACCGCCGTGTCATCCACGTGCCCGGTTCTCTCAATCGCCCCGAGCAGTTCACCCAGCAGCCAGTCCGTGTAACTGATCTTGCCCAGGTATACGGCCTGAATTTTTCTGAAGACATCTTCACCCAGGGGTTCCAGGTGGTAATACTTCCGAATGGCCTCATAAAAATCCGGCTTCTGGGGCAGACCGATAGGACGCAGGAGCGGCAGCTTCGCCGGGTCGTACATGTTGTGAAAGCCCTGGGGAGCCGTGTAGGGCGGATGCGGCGAACTCAGCGGGAGAAAAAGGCAAAACGGCTTGTCGTGGTCGCGCTCCAGGATTCGGATTCCTGCCTGGACGTTTCCCCAGTCCGCGTAATCACGCCGGTCGCCGCCCTCCTCATACAGGAATGAATAGTAGCGGGGATCGTTCAGCTTCCAGGGATCCCGGGTTCCCGATCGCGGCCTTCCCCGCCCCGGGATGCGATCCCCACTCCGTGACGCTGCCGGTGAAGCTCTGACTGGCCAGCAGATCGTTTTTGCCATACCAGAAAACGTCGTAGCCGTTCTGCTTCAGGTAACGGAACAGGTTGGGTTCGTCGGGCCGGAGGAAATAATAGAGGCTGCGATGTCCATGGACGTGCACCGGCCAGCCCGTCATCAGCGAACAGCGCGACGGACCGCAAACCGGATTCTGCACATAGCAGTGGCTGAAGCGCGTGCCCTCGCCCGCCAGGCGGTCAATGTTGGGCGTCTTCACGACCGGATTGCCGTAGCAGGCGATGCTCTCAGCCCGCATCTCGTCGGGCATGAAGAAGACAAGGTTCGGCTTCTTTGCCGGATTCGCCGCAGGTTTTTCGGCCTTCGAGCCCGTGAGTCCCGCAGCCACCGAGACTCCGGAGGCCGCAAGAAAGTCACGCCGGGATACAGAGTTCTTCTTCATCTTCGAGCCTCCTTGCTGCCAGTGATATTGTCAGGTCAACGATCTACGGACCCTTTCAGCCAGCGCCGGAATGCTTTGCCCGTCAGCGAAACTGTTCGCGCAGGTTGTGAACTCGATCGGCGGGCGAAGAGCTTTCCTGAAACAGCCGGATACCCGCAACGCCCGTTGCGCCAGCCTCGAGGCACAGCCTGACCCGCTCAACCGTGATGCCGCCCAAGGCCAGGACAGGAATTCTAATCCGGCTTGCAACTTCTGACAATTTGTTCAGCCCCAGCGGCTGCCCATATAGGCGCTTGGAGGGCGTATCGAAAATGGGTCCCAGCAGGATATAGTCCGCACCGCCCGCTTCCGCCTTCAGCGATTCCTCCATCGAGTGGCAGGAAACTCCCACCAGAAAATCTTTGTCAACATGGCTGCGGACAGCCTCCGGCGGCGCCGACTGCCCGCCCAGGTGGACACCGTGCGCGCCGGCAGCCATGGCCATATCCAGCCGGTCATTCACGACGATTCGGGTGTTCGATCGGCGGCAAACCTCGACGGCGGACTTCGCCATTGCAAGCATGTCGCGACAGGCAAGGTCTTTCTCCCGCAACTGGATCAGGTCCACTCCGGCCTCGGCCACGGCCTGGAGATGCGGAAGCAGCGGCCGGGGAGCAAGGCCGCGCCGGTCAGTGATGTAGCAGAGATGAATCGGCAGTGACATTTCAGAAGTCTGGAATCAAAACAGGGCGGCAAGGCGGGCGGAAACACACCCGGAACTCGGTGTCAAGCATCGGGCTGCCCCGAAACCGGAGTCAGCGAACCGGATGCTATTGAACCAATCCAATCGATCGGCGCAGCCGCCAGACCTCATGAAAGGCGAGGAAAACATCAATCAGGCCCAGGCCCGAAATTCCGCCGCGGATATAATAATTTTGCGCAACCTTGTAAACCCACATGTAATGTCCCACAAAAAAGTTCTGGCTCCAGAGTGGTACCCAGGGAAAGAGAAACAGGGACGCCCCCATTTCAAAACAGATCACTACATAAAGGATCGCCAGCCAACGGTTCATGCGCGGTTCTTGGGAGGGGCACCAGTGGAACACTTCTCGGCACCGGGTTTCGTCTGAGCTTCCCCAACGATCCCTTCAGGCCGCTCAGCGGGAAGTCTGCCGGAGGAGGCGGATCTTTTCTGCGACATCCCGATAATCGATGTTCTGACTGTAGACCTCAGTGAATTTTTCCAGCGCAGCCGTTGTATCACCGGCTTTTTCGAAGGCTATGCCGAGCTCGTAATAAATGGCAAGCCTCCCTTCAGGATCCAGGCCGGGCGCGTCGAGCGCGCGCAGGCACCACTTTGCTGCGATGGCGGGCATTTCCTTGTCCATGAAGCAGGAAGCAAGCAGGGTGCATCCCTGAAGGAAGTGCGGGCTAAAATGCTGCGAGGCGGTGCCGTTGACAACCTTCTGGAACTCCCCAATCGCTTCATCCAGCAACCCCATCTCCCGAAACGCCACTCCAAGATTATAATGCGTCTGATCGTCGTCTGCAGATTGATCTGCGGATTCGTCTGCGTCGTTCAATTCGTCGAGCAACGAACCCAGCTCCATTGAAGCGTCGGCGGCGGATTTGGAAGGGGCACGCTGGCCGGGTGGGGGAGCGGGGGAAACCGGGGAGGTCTCCGGGTCGTGAAAATCTTCCATGGTCGAAGCCAGTTCGTCCGCCAGGTTTTCGATACCATTGTTCGGACCGCCGTCAGTTCCGGATTCGGCAGGCGCTCGATGTTCCTCCGGCGTGTCACCAGCTCTTGCAGTTCCGGAGAATGAAGTTGGAAGGTCCCACTCCGCCTCCGAAGATTCCTTCGTATCAGCCTCGTCAGCGGTTTGGGGGCTTTCGGATGGGGTCGAGTCCCGTATCGATTGATCCACACGCTGGCGGAATTCAGACACCTGGCCTTCCCCGGGATACTTTCTTTCAAGTTCGGAAACGGCCTTTTGCGCCTCGTCGTAAAAACCATGGCGAAAGTAGAATTCAATCTCCTCATGGCTTTCCTCGTAATTAAAAGGCGCCGTTTCCTCTGCGGACCGGGCCTGGTGTGCCGGGCCTGGCGAATCCGCCGCTCCAGCACCGGCTTCCTGAGAGGCTACGGAGCCAGCCTCAGCCCCTTCCGCCTTTTGTCCGGACTCAAATTCAAGGGACATCTCTTTAGGGGGCGGCAGTTCTGTTTCCTCTCCCGCAGAACCCTCGTCTTCCCCCGCCGGTGAAAGATCGATCTCAACCGGCCTTGGGGACGCTCCGCTCACCCCGGCAGTCTGCGCGGAACTTTCATCTTGCAGGAAAGCCGAAGGACCTGTCTCAACGCCGGCCGCGGCCTGGGCCAGTTCCAAGGCTTCCTCATGATATCGCTTCGCCTCGCTGCCATCTCCCCGCCCGGTATAGATCCTGGCCAGAACTTCCGCCGCCTGGACGGCGCGGCCGGGCCGCTTTTCCCGGCAGACTTCCAGAATGCGCTTGTGAATCGCGCTCTGCTCAGGGTAGACCCGCAGAACTTTTTCAAGCTCCTCCACGGCCCTTTCCGTCAAACCGTCTCGGGCAAAGAAATCGCTGTTGGCCATCGCTCCTTTTGCAATGGCCGCCTGTTCGGGATCTGTGAACAAATCAGCGGCAGCACCGATTTGCTCGCTCCCAGAAATCGATTCCAGGCCGAAATCGGGGCTGATCAGAGGAATCTCACTGAGCGGGACATATTCCTTGCCCTGTTTTTCAAGAACCTTCCTGAGCAAGCCTTTGTAGGTTTCATTTTCAGGCTCGCGCGCCACCAGCCGGGCGTAGGCTTGCTCCGCATTGTCAAGCTGGTCCGACTCGACGTAGGCATTTCCCAGGCCTTCAAGAATCTCCGGAATCGTAGCCTCATCGGCTGTCTTTTCCGCCACCTCGTAGAAAAACTCAAGAATATCGGTTCGTCCCGGAGCCGACTCCCACAATTTGCGAAGGGTTTCTATCAAGGGACCGGTTTCGCGACGAGCGATCACGACCGGCGAGACTTCCATGAGGACTTCCAAGGCTCGGTCGAGCTGCTGCTTTTCCATACACTGTGCCGCAAAATCGGCGACTGGGGCAAAATCCGCCGGGTTTGACTGCAAAACATCCAGCAGCAGACCTTTTGCCTCATCCAGATTGCCGGTGGCCAGATAGGACTGAAGCAGCAGGCGCTTCGCCTCCGGGTTACTCTGAAGTTCTGGAACGGAATCAAGAATGCCCTTGATTTCTTCAGGCTTCTGCTCCGCCAAAGCCTGCCTGGCGCGGTGAAGATGGATCTCAGGATTCTCAGGGGCGAGTTCCGAAGCCTTGCCGAGGGCAATCCTGGAGGCCTCAGCGTCTCCGCTGCCGCGGGCAAGAACAGCCGCCTCAAGATAGGCGTCCGCAGCCTCGCGGCGTTCTCCTGCTGCTTCCGCAAATTGCGCAAATTTCAGGCGCAACGCGGGACTTTTGGGATCCAACTGGCAAAGCTTGCGCAGAATTTCCAGGGCCTGGTCTTTCTGGCCCCTCCGTTCATAGAATCCAAAGGCGTTCTTATACTGCTCCCGAGCCTCACGAGCCAGCCCCTGGGCCCAATTGAGTTCGGCCAGCCTTAGCAAAGGCTCCGCGTTGTCCCGATCAATTTTCGAAATCTTTTTAAAAATCGCGATCGCTTTAACTTTGAACCCTTCTTGCGTATAAGTTTCCGCCAGCCTGTAGAAATACTTCAGGGCCTCCGGGACATTGTTTTGCTGGGCGTAGAGGTCACCAATCACATTAAGCAGGAAAAGATCGCTGGGATCATTTTCTATAATGGATTCATATTGCTTGATGGCCCGGGTGATCTTGCCGTGGGCCACATACTTGTGAGCTTCCTGAAGCGCTTTGGCCTTTTTAAAAGCCATGTAGACAGGCCCTCGAGAGAACTGGTTACTTTTTTGAAACTAACATACGGTCCCTTTGAAGTCAACGAAGAGGGAGGCCAAACTCCGAAGGAGGAAATTAAGTAAATCCTTATATATCTGCCGGTTATGACGATGATCCCGAGCCGGCCCAACCACGCCCTCTCCCCGCTTTCCGGCTGTTGCGTTTGCTGTCAGTTTTTCTTTATAATGAGCCATCCGTAGGGATAGGACTTAAACCACATGTCATCACCAATCGTTCAAAAGTTGGAGCAGGAAATCCAGGCGCTGGAATACGAGTTGCACAATGAGCTCCCCAAGGAATTGAAAAAGGCCCGTGCGCACGGCGATCTCAGCGAGAACGCCGAATATATCATGGCCAAACAGCGGCAGGATTATGTGGGCGCCCGGTTGGCTCAGCTCAAGAGACGCATGGCCGACCTCTCAATGGTGAACGTCAACAACATTCCCAAGGACCGCATTGCCTTTGGGTCGCAGGTTGTCCTGTATGACCTTGACCAGGAAGCTGAAATCCAGTACCGGCTGGTGACCAGTGAGGAATCCGACGTCAGCAAAGGGTGGATTTCCACGACCTCTCCCATCGGAAGAAGCCTGATGGGCAAGAAGGTGGGCGACGAAGTTACCGTAAGTACGCCGAAAGGCGTTCGCGAGTTTGAAATCCGTTCAGTACGAACCATCCACGAACAAAAGTAAAACCCAGAATCCGCGATGGGCGGCGACACAGCGCTAGTTGCGCCGCTGCAGCACCGGAGGTTTGTCATCTCCCGCGCTCTGGCCGCCGTTGGTGTCCGCCGGCTGGCCGGATTTTGGTTCATGCTTGCGCAAGGTCGGTTTGTTACCCGCGGCCTGAATCTTTTTCATCCTGCCGAGCAGAGTATTTAATCGGTCCTGGACAGTCTGAAATTCAGAATTGGACACCAGGTACTCGGGACGGCCTGGAAGAATGGTCTTGATCTCTTTTTCGGCTTCAATGATGCGATCCTGGGTGGGAGGGTGGTCCATGAACACACTGGGAACACTGCCCGGATTACGCCGCTGGTCCTGAATAATTTTGGAGAACATGGAAAGATAGGCATTCGGATCGTATCCAGCTTTCCACATATACTGCAAGCCCAGGAAGTCCGCCTGCTGCTCGTCGTCGCGGCTGAACTTGAGAAACGCCAGTGGAATCCCGAGGTTCATTCCCTCCGAAAGGCCGATATAGACCGGATAGGACAGGGGGGTGAAAATCAGGGGAATCATGGCGTACTGCAGCAGCGTCTGCTTGGTGGCATCAGACGCCCAATGGCGGCATGCCACGTGAGCGGTCTCATGGGCCAGCACGCCGGCCAACTGGGCTTCACTGCCCGCAGCGTGCAGCAAGCCGGAGTTAACGTAAATGTAACCGCCGGGAAGCGTAAAGGCGTTGATTTCCGGCGAGTCGATGACCCTCACCGTAATGGGAATCTTGGCATCGGAACTTCCGGCAATGTTCTGCTCCACCCGGTTCACGTATTCCGTAACCACCGGATCCTTCACCAGCTTGGCGGAACGATCGATCTGCTCGGCGTACTTCTGTCCGATGGCAATCTCTTTCTGCTCGGAAATGATGCTGTGATGAGCCACCCGCCTTTGCCCGATGCAATAGACGTCATCCGCTTTGTTTTTGGCATCCGAGCAGGGCTTAGCAGCCGCAGTGTCATTTGCCCATGCGGGAACCATGCCCCAAAGAAAAACGGCAGCCAATGCCACGGTCAACAAGGGAATCTTTTTCATAGTCAAAGTCCTATCCTGATTTGCCCTGTTGACTGAGATGATTAAACCTCCTCAGGGGTTTTCTCGCCCTTTGCCCGCCTGCTCCGCTTCCTTTGGCGTTTTCAAGGTTATTTAGGATGCAGGCCGCAATTGCGCCGGCGCTGATCAACTATGATTTGCGGGAGGAAGGTGAACAGCGACAGGCGGCAAAAAATGGAAGGAGACTTCAAACGAGGGCCCTAAACCGCCTGCAAGCTCAAGATAAACAGGTCCGGCCGAGAGATCACGTTCCCGTACCGTCTCAGTGAAACGATATCTGCTGCGCGACAGCATTAACAAAATCGACAAGGCTCTGGAAAACCCCGGTCACCGATCGGGGCAGGTACTGCGGGAGAGTATTCAGTGAACGCTCAAGCCAATCACTATTCCATCCGTAGGAGACAACCCAGGTGTCGCGCTGGTTCCATACTTCCCGCAGGCGGTACCAGTAGTGAACCCGCACAGCCATCACGTTTGTTTCCAGAGTGCTCGCGGCATCAGCAATCTGAAATTCCGGAGGAGGGTCCGCGGGCAGAGGTTTGCCAGGCGAGTAATCTCTCTGGATGCGCCGAACGGCCACGTTCCAGTATGCCAATGCCATGCGCCGCTCATGAGGCCCTTGCTGCCGTTCCCTGGTCCGGTTGTAACCAAAAAATGCCGGCGGAGGTTCAGCGGACAATTTCAACTCCGGGCGCGTCGAGCGGTAAACAAACAGCACAGCCAGGATCAGCGCAAGCGCCCATTTCCACCAGCCCGAACGGGGCGGTTTGGGCGGTTCGCTCAGGAGATGATCAGCTGCCGTATATAAAGAATTCGAGTGTTTCATCCAATAAGAATTTAAACCTGGAACCGAACAACGCACAATGGCCCGTTGGTACTAGTTACGCCGAAACAACGTTGGCGGGTTCTAAATAACTGGGGCGTAAAGCCGACACTTCACACCCGTGATCCGCCGAACATAAGAGAAATTTAATGTAGATGTAACATCAATCGATGCAAGGGTTAGGTATACGGTCCCGCTGTCTGAAAGCTTCCCGACGATGCGATATTGGCCGGACTTTCGTTCTACCTTCCGCAAGAGGAATCGCTCGCCGCCCTGTTATCTTTTTTGTAAACCAGGGTTTTCACTCAACGATGCGAAGCCGCCCTAACAGGTCGAAATCCTGGCAAAAACTTCGTCGAATCACTTTTCACCTTGATAAGCTAGAAGACCTTAATGATCCGAAGGGAGACATATTCATCATGAAAGCAATCGCCATTACCCCAGGGACAAAAGACCTGAATATTGTTGACCGGCCTGAACCTAAGCTGAGTGCTCCGCATGAAATCAAGCTGCGAGTGTTGCGCGTGGGAATCTGCGGGACCGACCGGGAGGAAGTATCCGGGGGGCGCGCCGACGCCCCTCCGGGCCACAAAGATCTGGTGATCGGGCACGAAATGTTCGGGCAGGTGGAGGAAGTCGGCAGCCAGGTCCAGACGGTCAAGCCCGGCGATTTTGGATGTTTTACCGTCCGGCGAGGGTGCGGACACTGCCCTGCCTGCCTGAACAATCGCAGCGACATGTGCTCTACAGGAGACTATACCGAGCGGGGCATCAAACAGAGGGACGGATATGAAACCGAGCTGGTAGTGGATGAGTCGCAATACTTCGTCAAAGTTCCCAGGGAGCAGGTACCGCTGGGAGTCCTCGCAGAACCCACGTCGGTTGCGGAAAAGGCCATCGACGAAGCGCTTTCGGTCCAGGCCGCCCGGATTCCCGGCGTTGGCGACCCCGGGAAATGGCTGGAAGGAAAGCAGGTGCTGGTGGCCGGGCTTGGGCCCATCGGACTGCTGGCCGCCGCCGCGCTCAGGCTCCGCGGCGCAGAGGTGCTGGGACTTGATGTTGTGGATGGCGACAGCTTGAGGCCCGGGATTCTCAAGCAATTGGGGGGAAAGTATGTTGACGGCCGCCAGACAAAATCTTCGGCCCTGGACGACGCCTACGGGCAGGTCGACATGATCTTTGAGGCCACGGGTATTGCCCGCGTGGAGTTTGACTTGCTCGACGCCCTGGGCATCAATGGAGTTTACGTCCTGACGGGAATTCCGGGCGGGGACCGTCCGTTTAAGCTTGACGGTGCCGCACTGATGCGCCAGCTTGTGCTGCGTAACCAGGTGATGATCGGAAGCGTCAACGCCAGCAAGAAACATTTTGAAATGGCCGTGGAAGACCTGGGCAAGGCTTACAAGACCTGGGGAGAAACGATGAAGCAGCTCATCACCCACGTTGTTCCCTACACCGACTTCGCCGGAGTTCTGGAAAAGCACCCCGACAATGAGATCAAAGCCGTCATCGAATGGAGCAAACCGAACTGATCCATGAAAGTCTGGGTTTTCAAAATCAACACCAAACGGGGCTGGAAGTTCGATCAATATTTCCGCTCCGGAACCCGCGGAAACTATCCCATGGGCGACGAAGGCTGGATCAGGAGTGCCTCCAGCCTTCGTTACCTGCGCGAGGAAGTCAAACGTGGCGATCTGTTTCTCTGCTACGAAACCGACAAAAAAGAGCTGCGGGGAGTGGCCCGCGCGGTCACAAACGGGCGGGACGTCGGGATGGGATCGCTGATCGATTTCTGCCCGCCTCACCGGGCTGTGCGATTCCAGAATCCTCTCAAGCGCCGGCCCGATCTCGACCACATCCTGGCCTTCACGCCGCATCGCGGCCGGGGCACCGTGCAGAAAATCGATCGCGATGAGTTTGCCCGCCTCAAGCGCATCATGCTGCGAAAGAACCCTGCCCAGGCCACCGATCTGCGGAGGATACTGGGATGAGACCCAACGATTGTCCAATGTTAACGAAGCACTTGCGCTTTTCTCCGCAATAATGCTAAGAACCCTTTACCCGCTGTCTGCCAGTGGTATTCGTGTACAGGCGCCGAATGAAGAAGTGGATCTCGCAATATTTCCAGCTTGATGCCAACGGAACGACCTTGCAGAGAGAGGTGGTGGGCGGCATCACCACCTTTCTGGCCATGTCGTACATCATCTTTGTGCAGCCGGGAGTTCTCTCCCAGGCCGGCATGGACTTCCAGGCGGTCCTCAGCGCTTCCTGCCTGGCCGCAGCGCTTTCCACTTTCCTGATGGGCCTGATTGCCAACTATCCGGTTGCCTTGGCGCCGGGCATGGGAGAGAACTTCTTCTTCGTCTACACGCTGTGCGCCGCAGCGCCGCTGGGTTTCGGACTGACGTGGCAGCAGGCCCTTGCCGCGGTGCTGCTGGCCGGCATTTTCTTTATCGCCATCACCCTGACGGGCATTCGCGCGAAAATTGTCAACTCGATTCCTGATTCGCTGAAACGCGGCATCGCCGCCGGCATCGGACTTTTCATCACCTTGATCGGCCTCGAATATGGCGGGCTGGTCGTGGGCTCGCCCGGGACGCTGGTGCGCCTGGGAAACTTCCGCCAGCCGGCAACCCTGGCCAGCGTTCTGGGGCTGCTGGTGCTGATCGTACTGCTGGCCTTCGGTGTGCGCGGAGCCATTCTGCTGGGCATCCTGGCCACCACCGCCATTGCTGCCGCCTTCGGCCTCATCCATTTTCATGGCATCGTCTCAACTCAGATTCATCTATCGCCCACGTTCCTGAAATTTGATCTGCGCGGGCTTTTTGCGCTCGCACCTTCGAAGCTGGGAGCGGCCATCTTTGTGTTGTTCTACCTGGCGTTGTTTGACACCATCGGCACGCTGGTCGGCGTCGGCCAGCAGGCCGGGTTGTTACGGGAGGGCAAACTGCCCCGGGCGGGACAGGCCTTGTTTGCCGACGCAGTGGGCACGACGGTCGGCGCGGGGCTCGGGACCTCCACCATCACCTGCTACATCGAGTCGGCCGCCGGGGTTTCCGACGGCGCGCGCACCGGCCTGGCCAACATGGTGACCGGACTCCTTCTGCTGGCCGCCATTTTCTTCAGCCCGCTGGCGTCGATGATCGGCGGCGGTGTTGAGGTCAGCACGGCCAGTGGCTCCGCCATCCGTTATCCGACCCTTGCTCCGGCCCTGATCGTGGTCGGCTCGATGATGCTCAAGGTGGTTCGGGAGTTCAACTGGGACGACCCGACGGAATACCTTCCGGCATTCCTGATCCTGGTCGGCATTCCGCTCACCTTCAGCATCGCAGACGGCATTGCCTTTGGGCTGATTGCCTATTGTGTGGCGAAAGTGGCAACCGGCCGGTGGCGCGAATGCCCCACGCTCACCTACATTTTTGCCGCTCTGTTCGTGGTTCAATTCCTGGTGATCTAAAAATCTCCGCAGCTTTTCAGACGAACAGATGGTTTGTGCGCACGGATCGGCACGGCCATCAACAGACGGGGCCGGTCCTGAGCACCCGTGCGGCGGAACTCCAGGCCTTCTGCCTGCCTGCCGGGATTTCCGAAAGGTCTCAAGGCCAGTGTCCACGCCGTCCACATCGTGCAGCACCTTACGAATTCGGCACGGGCTGTGAGATCGGCGTCGCTGTTGGCGCCGTCGAACTGGCGCGATGCGGCTCAGGCTCCAGCGGCATCACAATCCAGGCAATGATATACGCGATGAAGCCCCAACCTCCCAGAAACAAAGTCGCCAGCCAGACCAGGCGCACCAGCGTGACGTCAACTTCCAGGTACTCCGCGAACCCGCCGCACACGCCGGCAATCTTTTCGTCGGTGCGCGAGCGCATGAGTTTCCTGTTCGGCCTTACGGGGGGATGCATTTCAGTACCGCATTGTGAGCAGAAATTGACCGACTGCGAATATTCTTTTCCGCACTTGGGACAAAACATGACAAGAACCTCCCTTCCTTCCTGGGGAAGCAACCTTCATAAAGTTATACGCGCGGGGTAGCCCGAAAGTTCCTTCCCGAATGGGGGCTGGGCAGCGTTTCCCTGCTGGTCCTGCTGATCAGCATCTGGATGAGCTACGTCCTGCCCAGGGAAGTGGTGCAGCCGCTGCTCGATCTGAAGACTGCGGTGGACCACGCCGCGGCGGGCAATTATGAAATCGAGTTTGACGTTCAGGGCAAGGGCGAGGTGGTGCAGCTTGCCAACAGCGTGCGGGATCTGATTGCCCACGTGCGCGAAAAGGAGAGCGAGCCGGACGCTCCACCCGCCTGACGCCACCCCTCCCTGCGCGCCTCCGGCCGAATCCTTCTGGCTGTGCCCCCGAAAACTTGATAGATTAGTGTATGAAAGGAGAACATCCGACATGAAGGGAAAAGCAGCCGTAATCGACGCTCTCCAGAAGGCTTTAAGTGAAGAATTGATGGCCATCAGCCAGTATTTTCTCCATGGTGAGATGCAGAGCAATTGGGGCTACAAGCGCCTCTATGCTGAAATCAAGAAGCAGGCGATCGGCGAAATGAAGCACGCCGAAGTCCTGATTGAGCGCATCATCTTCCTCGAAGGGCTTCCGAACCTGAACGATTTCCCGAAGCTCAAGATCGGGAAGAACGTCCAGCAGCAACTCCAGAATGATCTGAACCTGGAGAAAAATGCTGTGGCGGAATACAACCAGTACATTGCCATCGCCCGCAAGGAAGGCGACAACGCCTCAGCCGATCTCTTCGAGGTTCTCCTGAAGGACGAAGAGGAGCACGTTGACTTCCTCGAAGCCCAACTCGACTTGATCGAACAACTGGGCCTGCAGAATTACCTCGCCCAGCAAATGCACGGCTGATCGCCCGCCGCCTGCAGTCCGTTCCAGAAAGAACAATGAAGTGGAGAACACCGGTCGCATCCTGTGGCCGGTGTTCCCTGCCCTGGCAACACTACCCGCCGTGTTGGCGGGAGCGGCAGCTTCCCACTGGCGCTTGCGACAGAGCCCCAAAGCTGTAATCTGATCTGCATGGACGAGATTGTCTTCAAAGTCACTCAGGAAGGCGACGGCGGCTTTGTGGCAGAGTGCCTGACCGAAAACATCGTCACCCAGGCCGACGACTGGGACACGCTTCGCCAGAACGTAAGGGAAGCGGTGGCAGCCTTCTATTTCGACCGTCCTCAAGAACCGGCCCGCATCCGACTTCACCTTGTTCGTGACGAGGTCCTCGCCTCGCCATGAAACCGCAAAGAGACCCCAGCTTCGACGCTTCGGACCCGGTTCTGGACGAGATTGTAAGACGTCTGGTCGAAGCATATCAGCCCCTCCAGGTATATTTGTTTGGATCAAGAGCACGCGGCGAGGCGCGCCAGCAGCGACTACGACCTGTTGGTGTGGTTCCAGACGAGGCGCCACTGGAGCGGCGAAGAAGCAGGCTCGCCTATGAAGTCCTTCGCGGCACAGGTGTTGCCGCTGACGTGGTTGTCTGCACCCGCTCATACTTCGAGCCGCGCATGCAGCTGAAGGCATCGCTTCCAGGGACGGCGCTGCGCGAGGGGAGAATGCTGCATGGCACCTGATGACGCACGCGCCGAGGATGTTCGCGCCTGGCTGCAAAAGGTTCAGTTTGACTTGAAAGCCTGTGCTCACGCTCTCCTCTGAGGATGCAGGTCTCTGGCCTGATGCGGTTTTCCATGCGCAGCAGGCTGCTGAGAAATCATTGAAGGCATTCCTGGCCTGGCACGATAAGCCATTCCGAAAAACCCACAGCATCGAGGAACTCGGACACGCTTGCCTTGAATTGGACCAGTCACTGGCGAGCGTCATTGACCGCGCGGTCCCTCTTACCGAATATGCCTGGAAGTTCCGATACCCGGGAGAGCCGGACACGCTCTCGCGCGACGAAGCTAACCAGGCCTTCCAGGCGGCTCGATTGTTGCATAAGGCAATAACAGAGAGAATTCCTACAAGCGAATAGGCGCGGGTAGAGTTGGATGACTTCACTTGAACATTTGACATCACCCCTTGATCACCCCCATCGGTTTCAGGCGCGCGACGCGCTGCGAAAGCCCGGCGTTGTGGACCACGTTGATGACGGCGTCCACGTCCTTGTAAGCCTCGGGGATTTCTTCCGAAATGCCGTTGCGAGTTTCCGAGCGCACCACAATTCCCCGCTCTTCCAGGCGCTCCCTGGCGTTGACGGCGTAGGGAGACTTTTTGGCGGCGGTGCGGCTCATCACGCGGCCTGCCCCGTGGCAGGTGGTCCCAAAAGTTTCATCGAGCGAGCCTTGCGCTCCCACCAGAACGTAAGAGGAAGTCCCCATCGAACCCGGGATCAGCACGGGCTGCCCGATGTCCTTGTAGGCCTTCGGTATTTCCGGCCGCCCGGCGGGGAACGCGCGCGTCGCTCCCTTGCGATGCACCAGCACGCGGCGGTCCCTGCCGTTCAGGCGATGCCATTCCAGCTTGGCGATGTTGTGGCAAACGTCGTAAACCAGGCGCAGATGTTCCTTCTGCCCGAAGATGCGCTTGAAAGCCTCGCGGGTGAAGTGGGTGATGCCCTGGCGGTTGGCCCAGGCAAAGTTGGCCGAGGCGCGCATCGCTCCCAGATACGCCTGGCCCTCGGGCGAATTCGCGGGCACGCAGGCAAGCTGGCGGTCCGGCAGATCGAGCTTGTAGCGGCGCATGGCCGCGTCCATGTCGCGCAGATAGTCCGTGCAGACCTGGTGCCCGAACCCGCGCGAGCCGGAGTGGATCAGAATCACGACCTCATTCTCATAGAGCCCGAAGCACTGGGCAATTTCCGGCTCGAAGACGCGCTCCACGTACTGCACTTCCAGAAAATGGTTGCCGGAACCGAGCGTGCCCACCTGAGCGAGGCCGCGCTTGCGAGGTTTGTCACCCACGGCCGCAGGGGTCGGCGCCGTCGATCGCGCCATTCTCCTCGCAGTGCTCCAGGTCGCCCGGTTCGCCGTAACCGTTCCGAACCATCCATCCGGCGCCCTCCACCATCAGGCGCTCCAGGTCTTTGTAGGAGAGCTGGACGGAACCCTTGCGGCCCGCCCCCGATGGGATGTCGCGGAAAAGCTGGTTGACCAGCTCGCGGATTTTCGGGCGCACCTCGTCCGCCGTCAAGGTGCTGGCCAGCAGGCGCACGCCGCAGTTGATGTCAAAGCCCACGCCGCCCGGCGACACCACGCCGCCTTCTTCGGGATCGGTGGCCGCCACCCCGCCGATGGGGAATCCGTAGCCCTGGTGGATGTCCGGCATGGCCAGCGACCGGCCCACAATGCCCGGCAGCATCGCCACGTTAACGGCCTGCTCGAGCGAGAGGTCTTTCAGCAGGTCATCCAGCAGATTCTCGTCGGCGTAGATCAGCGCGTCGGTCAGCATGCCGGATTTGGCTCCGCGCGGAACCAGCCAGCGGTAACGGTCGAGCTTCTGGAGTTGGCGCTTTTCAAAGTGCAATGGCGTTCCTCCGCAGGCGTGAAAGCGTGTTGGGTGAGTCGATTTCTGCAGCCATGATATCAGACAATGCAGGGTCGGGCGCCACGGGTTTTGGGGTCTTGCAAGGTTCTCAAGCGCAGCGGGTGAAAGGCATCAGGAATGGCATGATGTTCTCCGGTTCGTTTTTTCGCCTTCATTTATTTTCAACAACATGGCCAGGTTCGTTTTTGGGTTCGTTTTTTCCACAGGTACGTATTTTCAATAACTTCCCGGCTTCGTTTTTGGGTTCGTTTGGGTTCGTTTTTAGCACCGATTCTTTGTTTTCAACAACTTCTCGGGTTCGTTTTTTAAAAAACGTGTTTTTTGTCCCATGCATTTGAATGGCCAATAGCAACCGGTCAATCATTTCAGCAACTTATGAAGATTACATAGTCCATCCAGACTGTTTAATTTCCTGGTAACGTCCCGCCGGACGCTATCAGAAAGACTAGCATACTAGCGTAGTTTTGTCAAGCAAATTCCGCCGCGCAGTCCCCGCCGCGTTGTAACGGAGCCATCCTGATAAGAGAAGAGCCGCGGATCAACACCGGAGATTCGTGCTACGGCCGAAACGCACGTTTTCGATACAATCGTCGGATGGAACGCAAGTCCAAACCACGCATTGTTTCGCGGGCGCCGAGCGCGCGCTGGGTGAGGAAGGGGCTGTTCCGTCGGCACTGATTTGAGGCGTGAAGGCATTTTCGGCCGGAATGCAGTAAAACTTACCTTAAAGATTTCCAATCGAATCCTAATATCTATTGATTTTTCAATGACTTATGTAAACCTATGGGATTGGCCAGGTACGTGCAATTTTCAGGGTAGTCGGGTTAGCTAAAATATGGAGGAGGACGATGAAGCTTTCTAAAAAGCAAGTGAAAGCCGTGTTTCCCTGTCTACTATTACTGGCCCCCCTGTTTTTGGGCGGGAGCCTCCAGGCAAAGAACCAGGTGCTGGGGCAAATCGAGTTTGAGGCTGGGAACAAGGCGGCGAAAAACTCCGGCGTGTGGATTGACGGCCAGTACGTCGGCTTTCTGAAAGAGCTGAATGGGTCGAAGAAAATCCTGCTGCTTCCTGGAACACACAAGGTTGAGATCCGCCAGAACGGTTACCAGAACTTCATGCAGGAAGTCAGCCTGCAACCGGGCGAAAAGCAGATCGTCGCGGTTGCCATGCAGAAAGATCCCAACGCCCGTTACGGGGACCAGTCGGCGGTGGTTAAAATATCCGGCAAGCCGGAACGCGCTGCGGTGTTTGTGGATAAGCAGTTTGTGGGACACATTGACCAGTTCAACGGGCCCGGCCAGGGAATGACGCTGACGCCAGGAAAACACGAGATCACAGTCTCGCTCCCCGGTTACCAGACATTCGAAACGGAAGTGACCCTGCAGCCTCGCCAGAAGCTGAAGCTCAAGACCAACCTCATGGCGGTGGGTACTGTCGGAAGCAGAGCAAGCCGCTGAGGTCAATTCGGGTCTTACAAGTGAACCGCTAACGAGCTGACGCATGCCTGAATGCCTTCTCCCTCCCGTTCTATCCGCGATAAAATGGAAGAAACGGGAGATGGCGACATGAAGGCATGCGTTCTGCAGTCGAACGGGAAAGATTGAAAGCCATCCTCTGGTGCTGGCCGACGTGCCCGTGCCCGAACCCGGGGCCGGCGACCTGCTGGTGCAGGTTTCCGCCTGCGGAGTTTGCCGGACGGACCTGCACGTGATTGAGGCCGAACTGCCGCAGCGGAAGATGCCTGTGATTCCCGGCCACCAGGTGGTGGGCGTGGTAAAGAAGGCCGGACGCGGCGTAAAGCGGTTCCAGCCGGGCGACCGCGTGGGCATTGCGTGGTTGCACCAGACCGACGGGACGTGTGAATACTGCCGCGCGGGCAAAGAAAATCTGTGCGACAACGCGGACTTCACCGGCTACACCGTGGACGGCGGTTACGCCGAATACGCGCTGGCTGCCGAACAATTCACCTACCCATTCCGGAAGGATTTTCCGGACGAGCAGGCCGCGCCGCTGTTGTGCGCGGGCATCATCGGCTTCCGTTCGCTGCGGCTTTCCGGCATCGAGCGCGGAGGCCGGCTGGGATTTTACGGATTCGGATCGGCGGCGCACGTGGCCATCCAGGTGGCGCGCCACTGGGGCGTCAAGGTTTACGCCGCAACGCGCGATGAACGGCACCAGAAGCTGGCGATGGAACTGGGAGCCGAATGGGCGGGCGGAACATTGGCGGAGCCTCCGGTAAAGCTGGATGCGGCCATCGTTTTCGCTCCGGCGGGAGAGATTGTTCCTGCGGCGCTCAAGGCTTTGAAGAAAGGCGGAACGCTGACGCTGGCCGGGATCCACATGAGCCCCACGCCGCCGCTGGATTACAACCTGCTTTACCAAGAGCGGGTGATCCGCAGCGTGGCCAACAACACGCGGCAGGACGGCGAAGACTTTTTGCGCATCGCCGCCGAAATTCCGATCAGAACTGAGGTGGAAGTTTTTCCCCTGAGTGACGCGAATCGCGCCCTTGACCATCTGAAAAACGACGCGATCCGCGGCTCAGCGGTACTACGGGTGAATCCGGCGCAGGTGTAGTGAAGTGGTAAAAATTGATCTGGAACATCGTCGCGGGAATTGCGGGACGATGGCGGCGCCTTCGTTATTCCAATTCCTCGATGGCAACCAGGAACCAGCGGAACAATCCATCACGGTACGGCGTCACCTGGTAGGTTAGACGACAAAGAACATCCCCGTTCCGTTCGCGGCGATAAACCCTGGCGTCAACAATCTCTGTTCTCGGGTTCATGGTAACCCCCACTAGCCGGGTTTCGGGGAGCGGGCTGCTGGTCAGGCATTAGGGCTTCGTGACCGATCCCAAAATGCCCGCCCCCCGAATTCAGGGTCCGGCATTACTTATAGCAATCGGCACGCCAAAGTCTCCAGCCCACGCGTATCTGTCTGAATCACAAACAGATAGACGTCCTATTGACTCTATGATTAACAGGTGATCAGCACACAAATAGTCGCCAAATGCTGACACTCGTCTCCGCACCCATGCACAATCGGACTCAGTTGGTGTCTGAGCAGCCGCGAGAGGCCGGTCGGGCTGGCGGGCGGTTGAGAAAATTCCCATCTTCAGCCTGAACCTTCCCGGCAAGCGAAGACAGTTTTACCCCGGCGTCCCTGAGTGGGGACACAGGGCCTTATTCAAATCGACAAACGGGGAACCGGGCCGCAGGAGGCCGGACTAGCGCTCGAGCTTGAAGCCGATCTTGACCGTGACCTGAAACTCCTCGATTTTGCCTTCCCGGACGCGGGCGTTCTGGCCGACAACTTCAAGCCAGTCTATGTGACGGATGGTTTTAGCCGCTTCGGCAACAGCGGCTTTTGCGGCTTCAGAAAAACTGACGGGTGAGGTTCCCACCAGCTCGGTGATTTTGTAAATGCCTGACATGCTGATTCGGTCTCCTTTCCTTGGTGAAGTGTGGCAACTGCCGGAATTCGAATGCAGGACCCGGCCCCGCACAGAAGTATACACCCGCGACTCCACGGCATTCGATGGAACGGCGTCGTGTGGCGTCATTTGCGCATCTCAGTCTATGATGATTCGATTGCGCTGAAGAGGTGCGCGGACAGGATATTGACCGATGTGGCTTGAGCCGGAAGTGAAGATTCACGCGCCGGAAATCGGGCGGACTCGAAGCCTGTACCTTTGCGTTTGCTTCCTGCGTCGTGGAATGAGGGCTTCTCCGGACATCAGGCAATGGCATGGCGGATAGAATGGAATCTCGTTTATGAGCGCGCAAAAACCCATCCTGGTGACGGCGGGAATCATCGTGCGCGACGATGAAATCCTGATTTGCCAGCGGCACCGCTCCGATCCTTACGGGATGCAATGGGAATTCCCGGGTGGAAAAGTGAAGGACAGTGAGGGACTGGAGGCCTCGCTGCGGCGGGAACTGCGCGAGGAACTGGACATTGAGGCCGCCATCGGCGAGGAAGTATACCGCCTGCGCCATCGCTATCCGGACCGCTATGTTGAAGTCATCTTCTTCCGGGTTGATTCCTACCAGGGCGAGGTTGCCAACCGGGTCTTCGAATCCATTGCATGGGCGCCGCGCAGGCAACTGGCCGGATATAACTTTCTTGAGGCTGACCGGGAACTGGTGGGACGACTTGCCGAAGGAGGCGTCATTTGAACCCCCTGCGCCGATTCAGAGGCAGAAGCTGGATCTGGATGATTGGCGGACTGGCCCTGGTGGCTCTTCTCTATGACGTGTCGGCGCTGCGGGCCGGGCCCGACAGCCGCCAGGTTGAAACGGCGCCGTCATCCCAGGAGAACTACGTCTGGGTCAACGTGGGAAATGTGGAAGGGCATCTGGCAACCCATTCCTCGCCGGAAGGAGCCTTTTCACCCGACAGTTCCGCACTTGCTCTGGTCAGCAAGGGAAAGATTGTGGTGGACAGCCTGTCGGAAGGAAAGATGAGTATCGAAAAGGTGCTCCATCCCAGGATCAAGGACCTCCGTGACCTGGATGTTCAATCGGTCGCTTTCCTCGACCCGAACACGCTGTTCCTGCTGGGTACGGGCATTGTCCACGAAAAGAACAAGCCCGACCGCCCGACGCCCCTGCTGGGATTCCGCTGGAATATTCAGCAGGACGCACAGGACGGGACAGTGGCCCTGCTTGGATCCGGCGGGGGATATGGACGTCCCCGCTACTTCCCTCAAATCAAACACCTGGGGATGTACAAGGACAGTTCCTTCATTCTCTGGAGCCCCATCAGCCGCAAGGCGCTGGAGCTGAAGGTTCCGGAGCTGACGCGAGAGCCGAACCTCTACAGCTTTTCCCCCGACGGGCACTGGCTGTTGCTGGCGCAGATTGCAGGCGGCGGCTCGCCGAATCCTATTGTGGTCCGGTTGAGCGAGCAGAAATTTGTCGATGTGCTGGCCGGATTCCAGGAAACCGTGATGAGCATGCGCTTTTCACCCGACAGCAGGAAACTGGCGACGGCAAGCGAAGACGGGCAGGTGCGAATCTGGTCGGTGCCGGACTGGAAACTGCTGGAGACGCTTTCCGGCCACAAGGGACCCGTGCGCTGGGCGGAGTTTTCGCCGGACGGACGATGGGTGGCCTCTGCGGGCGAAGACCACACCGTGCGGATCTGGTCCGTCGATGACGGCAAACCCGTCCAGACGCTCAGCGAAAGCCCGGCGCCGGTGGATACCGTGGCCTTCTCGCCCGATGGAAACTACGTGGCGGCCACGACTGACGATCAGGTGCTGATCTGGAAGAAGACCCCCACCGGCCCATAGCGCACTGTCGGGATGTGGTAAAATTGTTTAATAATCAGATAACCTGAAAGACGGGGTCAGAAGAGCATTTATGCCCAAAGTAGGAATGGTCAGCCTGGGCTGTCCCAAAAACCTGGTGGACAGCGAAGTGATGCTGGGATTACTGGCCCGGCAGGGGTACGAATTGACCCCGCGCGCCGAGGATGCCGACGTGCTGGTGGTGAACACCTGCAGCTTTATCGAACCCGCCAAGCAGGAATCCATCAACACCATTCTGGATATGGCGGAGCATAAGAAATCAGGAACGGCCAAAAAACTTGTGGTGGCCGGATGCCTGGTGGAACGCTACCGCAAGGAGATTCTGAAACAGTTTCCCGAAGTCGATTTTGTGATCGGCACCAATGAGCTGGAGCGGGTTCTTGAGGCCTGCCAGATGGATGCCGCCGGACGCGAATCAACAGCAGGCGGCCGAGCCTTACCTTTACCACGAGTTCACGCCAAGAATTCTTTCCACGCCGTCGTATTCCGCCTACATCAAGATCGCCGAGGGCTGCGATCATCCTTGCACGTTCTGCGTGATTCCGCAGATGAGGGGCCGGTTTCGCTCGCGGCGTTTTGAGTCCGTGGTGCGCGAAGCCGAACAACTGGCCGCCCAGGGCGTGCGGGAAATCACCCTGGTGGGACAGGACACCACGAGCTACGGCGAAGACCTGGGACTTCGCGACGGATTGCCCCTGCTGCTGCGCGAGCTGGGCGGGATTCCTGAACTCGCGTGGGTTCGCTTCCTTTACTGTTATCCCAACCGCGTGACCGAGGCCCTCATCGAAGCCGTCGCGGAAACACCCAAGGTGGCGAAGTATTTCGACATTCCGCTGCAGCATTCCAGCCGGGCCGTGCTGAAGGCCATGCGGCGCGGCTCCAGCGGAACACATTTCCTGAAAATGCTCGGGAAGATCCGCTCGGCGATTCCAGACGCGGCCCTGCGCACTTCCCTGATTGTGGGCTTCCCTGGAGAAACCGAAGACGATTTCCAGGACCTGATGGACTTCGTTAAAGAGGCCGAGTTCGATCATCTTGGAGTTTTCCTCTACTCGAACGAGGAGACGTGCGGTTCCTACGGCCATCCGCAGCAGGTGCCTGCGGCGCTCGCCCGCCGGCGGCGGAAAAAGCTGATGGCGGCGCAACGCAGGATTTCACGCCGCAGGATGCGCGAAAGCGTGGGCAAGGTTTTGCCCGTTCTGGTGGAAGGAACATCGGAAGAAACCGAATGGCTGTTCCGGGGCCGGCTGGAAACCCAGGCGCCGGGCATCGACGGACAGGTTTACATCAACGACTTTGCCGGGCCGGAACCCAGGGCCGGGCAGTTCCGCTGGGCGACCATCACCCAAAGCGGAGATTACGACCTGGTGGCACGGCTTGAAGAGGCCGCCTTCGCCGGACCGGGAGGCGCCGCAGCAGGCACTCGTCAGCGGCGCGGACTGGTCCAGATCGAACCACCCATCGAGCGGGTTGCAGTGAGGGGCCATGCGGTGCCCCACCTGTAAAAAGGAAGTCCCGTACCAGGGAAATCCTTTCCGGCCTTTTTGCAGCGAGCGTTGCAAGCTGATTGACCTCGACAACTGGCTGGAGGGCCGATACCGCGTTCCAGACACCACCGAGGAAATAGAGGACCAGCTCGGGCCCGCTGCGGAGGACGACGGTGAAGACGGGAATGGCGGCTGAACGGCGGCGCACACTGCCTGTGTGGGTGGCGACGGTTGCAGGCGCAGGTTACTTTCCCGTTGCGCCGGGAACCGTCGGCTCCGCCGTTGCGGTGGTCCTGGTGGCCGTGCTGGATGCGATTCCGCTCACGCATGTGGGACACGTTGCGTTACTGGCGCTGCTGGTGGCGCTCATTTTTTTTCTTGGCGTCTGGGCGGCGGGACAAAGCGAAAAGTTTTTTGGACGAACCGACCCCAGCCACGTTGTGATTGATGAGGTCGCGGGACAGATGGTGGCCTTTCTGCTGGTTCCGCACGCCTCCTGGAAACTGCTGCTGGCAGGGTTTGCCCTTTTCAGATTTTTTGACGTTACCAAGCCCTTCCCGGCCGGCCGGGCAGAGCGTTTGCCGGGCGGTTGGGGTATCATGGTAGATGATGTGGTTGCGGGCGCATATGCACTGGGCGCCCTCGCTTTTCTAGGTTATATAATTCGATGAACCTGTTCAAAAAAGCAACAAAAGTGAGACGTTCAACGGGCAAGACGCAAAAGGCCGAAAACAAACCTCTGGTTGAGCGGGTCACACCGCAGGCTGCAATTCCCGGGGGTGAAATCTCGGTGCTGGGGAAAGGTTTCGTGTCCAATGGCAACAGCCGCCCCACAGTGCGCTTCGGCGACCAGCCCGGGACCGTCCTGCTGAGTTCTTCCAGCCGGCTGATTGTCCGCGTGCCGGAAGGCGTGGTCAGCGGAGAGATGATCGTCGACACGGGCAAGGCCTCGACTTCTCCAACAGCCGTAGCCGTGGGCATCCAGCTGACCGACACCCTCCACCCCGTCGCCAATCCCGCTGTCGATGCGGAAGGAAACATCTACTCCACTTTCAGCGGCAGCCGCGGCCAGAAAGTCCCGGTCGCTCTCTACAAGATCAACACCCAGCATGTGGTGAAACCGTTTGTCAACGATCTGATGAATGCGACGGGGCTGGCCTTTGACCGCGAGGGCATGCTTTACGTCTCCAGCCGCATGGAAGGCACCATTTATCAGGTGACTCCGGAAGCCGAGGCCGCCCCCTACGCAGAAGGAATGGGTGTAGCGACTGGGCTGGCCTTTGACAAGGTTGGCAACCTCTACGCGGGGGACCGCACCGGCACGATTTTCAAGATCAGCCCCGACCGCCAGATTTTTGTGTTCGCGACGCTCGAACCCAGCGTTTCCGCCTATCATCTGGCGTTCGGGCCGAAGGGCAACCTTTACGTCACCGGCCCCACGACTTCCAGCTTTGACAGCATCTACCGTATTACTCCCGAGGGCGCCGTCGATCGGTTCTATCGCGGCCTGGGCCGCCCGCAGGGAATGGCATTTGACGCCGCAGGCAATCTCTACGTGGCGGCATCGCTTTCCGGGCACCGGGGAGTTGTGCGGATTGCGCCCGACGGCAAAGCGGAGCTGTGTGTTTCCGGGTACAACATTGTGGGGCTGGCGTTCACGCCTCGCCGTTCGATGATTGTGGCCACCAACAACTCTCTGGTGGAGTTGTTCCTGGGAATCGAAGGCCAGGCCCTGCTGAAGTCCAGAAAGAAGTGAGAAGGTCAACCCGGCGCGGCCGGTGCGCTGTGGGTCGGGAGAATTCCTCTTGGATGGCCGGCCGCTCATTGTTAATCGAGAATGGAAGCAGAAATCATCGCTGTCGGCTCGGAACTTCTCACTCCCCATCGCTCTGACACAAACTCCCTCTACCTCACCGGCCAACTGAACTCTCTGGGAATCGAAGTGCAGTTCAAGACCGTGGTGGGCGACGACCCCGAACGGCTTGCGTCCATTTTCCGTGCCGCGCTTGAGCGCAGCAGGCTGATCATCCTGATGGGCGGGCTCGGCCCCACAGAAGACGACATCAACCGCCAGGTTGTGGCGGACGTTCTGGGCCGCACCCTGCACGAAGTTCCCGAAGTCATCGAACGCATCACCTCGCGCTATGCGCGCACGGGCCGCAAGATGCCCGCCAACAACGCCCGCCAGGCCCTGGTGCCGGAAGACGCCGAGTGGCTGCCCAACCAGAAAGGTACAGCCCCGGGAATCTGGATGGAGCAGGACAGCAGGATCATCATCATGCTTCCCGGGCCACCCCACGAACTGGAGGCGATGTTTGTGGAGCAATGCATGCCGCGCCTCAAGAGCCGCGTATCCGGCAGCCGGATTCGCACCCGCGTCATCAAGGTGGCCGGGCTGCCGGAGTCTGAAGTTGACCAGCGGATTGCGCCTGTGTACAAGGCCTACAGCAACCCTTCAACCACCATCCTCTCCACCAGCGGGGCCATTGAAGTCCACCTGACTGCTCACGCCGCGACGCAGGAGGAAGCGGATGCCCTGCTGGCTGAGCTGACGGACAAGATCGAGCCGGCCCTGGGCGACCACATTTTTTCCACCAGCGGCGAGACCCTGGAAGAAGTGGTGGGGATGTACCTGGTGATGAAGCAGAAAACCCTGGCCACCGCCGAAAGCTGCACGGGCGGGCTGCTGAGTGAGCGGATTACGCGCGTCCCGGGAAGCTCCGAATACTACCTGGGCGGCGCCGTCTGCTACAGCAATGAGTTGAAGTCCAGGTTCGCAGGAGTCTCCCCCAGACTGCTGGAAACCTACGGGGCTGTTTCAAAGCCCGTGGCCCAGGCTCTGGCGGAAGGCATCCGGCGCAAGACGAATGCTTCCATCGGCATCGGAATCACCGGAATCGCAGGCCCCGGCGGTGGAACTGAGGAGAAACCCGCAGGCATGGTCTTCATCTCCGTCGCCGACGAGCGCGGGACGGAAGTCCGCGAATTCCGCTTTCCCGGTGACCGCGAACGCGTGCGTTTGCTTTCCTCCCAGTTTGCTCTCGAAATGCTTCGGCGGCGAATCCGGAATTAGGTCGGGAATCGGACCGCCTTTCATTGGAATCCGGAAGCGGATATGCGAGCATTCATCGCCATTGAATTGCCTGAATCCATCCGAAAGGCGCTTGCCAGCGAGCAGGCGCGCTTTCGAGGCGTGTGCCCGGATGCCCGCTGGACGCGGCCTGAGGGAATCCACCTGACGCTGAAATTCCTGGGCGAGATTTCCGGCCAGCAGGAGGCCGAGGTGAAAAATGCACTGAGCCGGATGGAACGGTTTGAGAAATTCACCGTTGAAGGCTCAGGGCTTCGGTTTTTTCCCGGACGCGAAACGGCCGCGCGTGTTCTGGGCCGGCCTGGATGCTCCGCCTTCGCTGGCGCGTCTGGCGGCACAAGTTGAGAGCGCGCTGGGGCCTCTGGGATTTCCCCCGGAAAACCGTCCCTTCAAACCTCACCTGACCCTTGCACGCTTCAAAATTCCCCGCCCGCAACCCGGGCTTGAGGCGCTTCTGGCTGTGCAAGACAGTCCTCTTCCAGGGAGCTTTGAAGTTTCAGAATTCTTTCTGTGGGAAAGCAGGTTGCTGCCCGGCGGGGCTGAATACCACAAGGCGGCGCGTTTCCCTTAGAAAGCATCCGGAGCTCGATGAAGGCAGCGCCAAATCTCTCCTTTATGCTCATCACTTCCCGCTCGCAATGTCCTGAAAAACGAAAGTTGCAGCCGCCCGACCGGTGAGGGGCGAGGCCGGAACGGGCCAGGAACGGCCTGGGGAGCCGCCCCGGCTGACTCGCTCAAGTTTTGTCCGTCCCAAGCCGAGGATTACAAGGGTGAAGTGAGCACAGCCCGGATGAAACCAGTCCTCCCCAGGCGTTTGAAAATTCAGTACATTCTGCTGCTGATCCTCATCAGCATCAGCGTCATTCCTCTGTGGTTCTTCGGTTCCCGCATGGTGAGCATGAACAAGCAACGCCTCGAAACCCAGGAGAAGATTCTGCAGACGACGCTCTCCAAGTCGCTCGCCCAGCAGATTCAGCTCTACATGGAAAACGTGCGCCAGCAGGTCAAAGAACTTTTCGACGCTGTCACTCCACTGGCCATTGAGGTCCGAAACGCGAAGTATGGGAACGATCCACGCCTGGAACGCGCCCTGGAGGGTTCGCTCGCCGACCAGCCCAGCGTGATTTACGTGACCGTGCTGAACGCGGAGGCCCGCGGGCGCGGGGCCCAGGCCACCCAGACCAGCGGATTCAACGCAGGCTCCGACACCTTTGTCCGCAAAACCATGGAAGCGGCCTTTCTGGCCGCCCGCCAGGGTCAGCGCTTCGAGAGTAATCCACTGACCGCCGTGGGGCCGCGAGGCAGCGAACTGGTGATGGTGATCGCTGAACCCATCCGGCACCAGAACGATTTCCTTGGCATGGTCGCGGCTGTTGTGACCCTCCGGCCGCTGGGAGACGAACTCGCAGAATCCAGGAGATTGGGCCTCGAGGCCTACATCGTGGACAATTCAGGGCGGACGGTGGCTTCCAACAATCCTGACCAGAATGTCGCCGGCATCAACATGGTCAGCAACCCGATCGTGCAGAAATTTCTGGCGTGGCGCGGCCGCGCCCACCTCACCGAAACCTCGGAATACGATCTGGACCGCAACAGCAGAATTGTCCCCATGCTCGGAACCTATTCGCCCACGCTCAGCGGACGATGGGGCGTCATTCTTCAGAAGAAGAAGAGCGATGCCTTTATGACCGTCATTGAAATGCGAGACGCCACCATCCGGCTGGGATTGCTGGTGATGATCATCAGCCTGGTAGTCGCCGTCTTCGCGTCCAATTCGATTACGCGGCCCATCGACCAACTGGCCCGCACAGCCCGCGCCATCGCCGCAAAAGACTTCAGTGTCCGCGCCGACGTCCGAAACCGGACGGAAATCGGCGAACTGGCGCAGGGCTTCAACATCATGGCGGAAGACATCCAACAGTACATCAGCGATCTGAAGCGGGCATCGGAGGAAAACCACCAGCTCTTTGTCGATTCCATCGAAATGATTGCGGCGGCGGTTGACGCCAAGGATCCCTACACCAAAGGCCATTCGAGCCGCGTGTCAAATTATTCGGTGATTCTGGCCAGAGAGATCGGGCTGGATGAACAGGAAATTGAGCTGGTCCGGGCGTCCTCCACGCTGCATGATGTAGGAAAAATCGGCGTGGACGACCAGGTTCTGCGGAAGCCCGGAGTGCTGAGCGATGAAGAATTCGAACTCATGAAACGTCACACCATCATCGGCTTTGAAATTGTCCGGCAGGTGCAGCAGCTGGCCGATACGCTGCCGGGAATCCGCTGGCATCATGAGTCGCTCGACGGCGCCGGCTACCCGGACGGCATCAGGGGCGACGAGATTCCACTGCTGGTCAGGATCATTTCAGTCGCCGACACCTTCGACGCCATCACCACAGACCGTCCCTATCAGTCAGGCCGCGACTTCCCCTCAGGGCTGGAAATCCTGAAAAAACATGCCGGAACACGCTACGACCCCATCGTTGTGGATGCTCTGCACTCGGCCTACACCAAGGGGTACCTCCAAAAGTTTGAGATGATGCACAGCGCCCAGGTCCCGATTGTGGAGATCAACACCTGAGCCTGCCCGCGTTTGCGCTACAATAAAGTTCCATGGTGCAAACTCTATTTGGTCCCCAGGAAGAAAAAGGAAAGTTCTTCAGCCGGCTTAAGCGAGCGGTCGCCTCAACCAAAAGCCAGTTGGTCGAAAGGATCGACCAGGTAACGGAAGGCAGACAGACCATTGATCCGGCCCTGCTGGATGATCTGGAAGCCACCCTGATCATGGCCGACCTGGGCGTAAAAACATCCAGCGAAATCCTGGCCGGCCTGCGAGACCAGACCAGCCGCGGAAATCTGAAGGATGCCAGCGAAATCCGGGGCGTGGTGGAACGTGAGATTCTGAAGATACTCGAACAACCTCAGAACGGCTCCGGCAACAGGGCCGTGCCTCAAAAACCGCCCGACGACCAGCCGGAAGTCATCCTGGTGGTGGGCGTGAATGGCGTGGGAAAGACCACGAGCATCGCCAAGCTTGCCCGGTTCTACCTGGGCCAGGATCGCAAGCCGCTGCTGGTGGCCGCGGATACTTTTCGAGCAGCCGCCATTGAACAGCTCGACATCTGGGCGTCGCGACTGGAAATAGAAATCGTCAAGCAGAAGGCCGGCACCGATCCCTCCGCGGTGGTCTTCGACGGCCTCAGAGCTGCCCGCGCGGGCCACTTTGATCCGGTCATTGTGGACACCGCCGGACGCCTGCACACCAAGCACAACCTGATGGCTGAACTCAACAAGATGTGCCGCATTGCCTCGCGGGAAGTTCCCGGCGCCCCGCACCAGGTCCTGCTGGTGATTGACGCCACCACGGGGCAGAACGGTCTTTCACAAGCGCGCCAGTTCACCGAGCATTCCGGGGCTACCGGCATCGTCCTGACCAAACTGGACGGGACGGCCAAAGGCGGCGTGGTGGTGGCCATTGCCCGTGAGCTGGGACTGCCCATCCAGTTTGTCGGCGTCGGTGAAAAAATCGACGATTTGATTCCCTTCAATCCCCGCGACTTTGTCACCTCGCTGTTCGGCGCGTAGCCGAAAGTGCCCGCCCTTGGAGCCAATGACCTCGGAACAATTTGCGGCAAATTTGTTCACTACGCCCCTTTCGTCTAGCCCGGGTTCAAGCGGAAGCTGCGCAGCATCTGCTGGAACGTGGGCTGCAGCCTGGAGAAGTCGCGTTCCGGCGAGATGAAGATGAGATAGATGACTTTGTTTTGCTGATACGGCAGCGCCACCAGCCAATCGTGTTCCTGCAGAGGTTGGCTGCTGGAGCCGAGCGGCGACCGACCCGTCAGTTCCACCGATTTCGCCTGCACACCGTTGACCGTGATGCTGTGGCTGGCGATGACGCGCAGTCCGGGATTGTGCTGCGCCAGGCTCGAGAACAATTCCAGCACGGCGTCGCACAGGGTTCCGGCATTTTGGGGCTGAAAGGCGTTGATCATGGCGCCGTAGGCGATCCCGCTCTGGATCACGCCGGCCTGAGGCGCAATTGTCACTCCGCCTCCCTGTTCCTGACGGGCCTGCCAGTTACTCGGATACTCGATCGAGAACGCCTGCGTATTCAGCGTCTGGAAGCTGCCATTGGGCATGACACCGTTCGGGTCCACACCTCCCGCACTGCCGGGCACGGGCACGGCCGCCGGCATGCTGGCATTGTGAATCTGGCCGTTCTTGGCCATCTGCGCGATTTCCTGGGCAGTGTAGGCGCGCATGCGTCTGGGCCCGCTGCTTGATCCGGGTGAATTGCCCGGTATCGGTGTGGAAGGTCCGGGACGGCCAGTTCTGCACTTCCCTGCTGACCGCCTCGTAGCGGTTGCCGGGATTAGGATGGTCGCTGAGGAATTGCGGCCCGCCGCCTCCGCCCTGCTTTTCCAGAGTCTCAAAGAACAGCGCCATCTGGCGCGGGTCGTAGCCGGCCTTGTACATGATGATGGCCCCCACTGCGTCGGCCTGGGCCTCGTCGGCGCGCGAGTACTTCATGCTCAGCATGCCGCCCCCGAGCTGGCCTCCGATGGAAGCGACGGCGCCACCGACTCCCCCGATCATCTGTCCCAGGATCTGGCCCAGGCCGGAAATCAGGTTAGGCACCTGGTTCTTCTGCATCTGCTTGATGGAATGCTGCATGTAGACGTGAGCCATCTCATGGGCCAGCACGCCGGCCAGTTGAGCTTCATTGGCGGCGGAATCAATGGTTCCCAGGTTCACGAAAATGGGTCCGCCGGGCAGCGCGAAGGCGTTGATCTCTTTCTGCTGGACCACGTGGAACTGGTAAGGCCAGTCGTACTGCTTCGGGATGACCGCCTGTAACCGCTTGCCGATCTGCTGCACGTACCCGGCGACCCGGTCAGAGTCGGGCAGGACAGGCATTTGCTGGTACACCTCGCCTGCCACCTTCAATCCCAGCTTTTCCTGTTCCTGCTTGCTGACGGACACCTGGCCTGGGTTGGGCAACTCCGGCTGGCTCTTCACCACGGCCGGCAACGACCCAGGGGCAGCCAATAATGTCGCGAGCACCATCGGCAGAGCCCCTGACCACAGATTCCGCTATAGACAAAGATACCCTCATATTTCCTCCTTTCCGGCGGAGGTTTCCACCGCACAGAGCCTGTTTGACCCACGAAAAATTGAGTTTTCTATTAGATGCCGCAGGGGCTGCCGGGGATGCGGGCAGGCCGGTTTGCCAATTGCCGGTTTTTCAGTAGGCCGGCACCAATTGTAGGGGTCGAGGTACAGCTGACTGAACAAACCCAAAGTGCAACCTAATGCCGCTGAGATGAATCGAATACACTGAGGATCACCTTGCAAAGAAGTGCCGTTGGGGGCATATTAAGAGGTAAAGAGGGTGAAAAGGCTTCGCGAGGGGGCCCACTCGCCGGTTGTGATGGCGGGTGAGGAGAGGAAGCGTTATGATGACGGCAAAAAGAGCGCTGATCGCAAGTCTCTTTCTGGCTGTGGCGATGCCCGGCCTGGCCCTTGCAGCGCAGGAGGATACGCCTCCGGTTCTCGGCAGCCCTCCAACCACGCTTGCTGCGAAGACCACCACGCCCGACACCCATGCCGCCAACACAACCACCAAGCCCACCGGCCTTCTTTTGCCGGCCGGCAGTTCGCTGCACGTCAGGCTGCAAACCACTCTGACCTCAAAGACCAACCAGACGGGCGATAAATTCACCGGGTACGTCGAGCAGCCCGTGGTTGCCAATGGCAAGACGATTGTTCCGGTGGGCAGCCTGGTGGACGGCCATGTCGTGATGGTGAAAAAGTCAAAACGCGTCAAGGGCGTGGGCGAGATGCGCATTGTGCTGGACGACATCACCACCGAAAACGGCGACGAATTCCTTATGAACGGGTCGCTCGAAGAAGCACAGGGCAGCCCCTGCGCCAGGACAGCAAGCGACTCCGAAGGCACCATCAAGGGCTGTGGAAAGAGCGCCAAGGATGCACTGAAGGGCGCGGCCATTGCCGGAGCCATGGGTGCCGGCGCCGGAGCAACGGTCGGGATGGGGCACGAAATTGACTGCCGTTATTACGGTAATTGCGGTGGACCCGGTTTTGGGGCGGATATCGGATATGGCGCGGCGATTGGCGCCACCGCGGCCCTCATTTATAACGTCTTCAAACATGAAAAGCCGCTGGTGCTGCTGCAGGGCACGCACCTGACTTTCGTGGTCGACCGCAGCGTCACATCAAAGGAAATGCCGGCTTCGGCCAGCATCCCGGCAGTCGAGAACTGACCGATTCCTTCAGCAAGTGTCCGGGCTGATTCCCAACCTCAGATCCCTGCCCGCCGTGCCCTCATTCCCTTTCTCCAGACCGTCTGATGGGTACTTGCTGGAAAGGCACTCGCGCGTATCTTTCGCGCCACTGCGGCAACCATCGTGCGCGCGTTTGCCTGGTTGTAGAAGAAAGCGAGCCAACCCGCCGCCGGCATGCGCGCGGGCCTGAAACCGGGAGGACTCTAGGAGGAAGTCTCCGGCATGAGAGATACTTCATCGAGCCGGATGAAATCCTGAATCACACTCTCGTCAGAGGCATCCAACTGGCTCATGGGGCCAAAATAAGCCACCCGGCCACCCACCAGGAAAACCACGCGGTCAGCCAGCTTGCGGGCCAGCTTCATGTCGTGGGTCACGACGATGGAAGTCAGGCCGGTCTGCTTTTTGAGTTTCAGGATCAGGTCGCCGATGGTCTGGGCCATCAGGGGATCCACCATCGTTGTCGGTTCATCATAAAGGATCGCCTCAGGCTCAGCCGCAAGCGAACGCGCGATGGCTACGGCCCGCTTCATGCCCGTGCTCAAATCAGAAGGCATCAGGTCACGCATTTCCTGCAGGTCCACCAGCGACAGCAATTCATCCACGCGGGCCTGGATGGCGTCTTCATCAAGGCTCTCGCCGCGGACCACCTGTTCCCGCAGCGGGTAGGCAACGTTTTCACCCACCGTCAAAGAGTCAAATAACGCCCCGGATTGAAAAACCATGGTCACACGGCGGCGCACCTCAAAAAGCTCTTCCTCCGCCATCTCTGACACATTATTGCCGGCCACCAGCACCCGTCCGTCATCGGGTTGCAGAAAGCCGAGAATGTGCTTGAGGGTCACGCTCTTGCCCACTCCGCTGCGGCCCAGCACCACCACCATCTCCCCGCGCTTCACTTCAAAGCTGACGTCAACCAGCACCGGGAGTTCGTCGAACGATTTATACACGTTCAGAAACTGGATGTAAGGCTGTCCGTTGGCTTCGCTTGTCACACTTTCAGGCATAATTTTCCAGCGCCTTCCAACCCCGGCGCCTTTTCCAGTTTATCCCCAAAAACGGCGGGGCGCAGCTGATTCCGTCAGGCACTTGCCGCGTCCGGTCCCTCAATCCTTTTTCTGGCATATTCGTAATCTTCCGGGGTGTTCATGTTGTCGAAAACGGGCGCCCGGACACCGGCATCAGCTAATTCCCGCCAGGGAATCACGGCGCAACGGACCATGGGGAAGAAACCGCTAGTCTTGTTCAGTCCCAGAGCCAGTCGGGTCCGAACGGCGTAAAGCGCACGCTGTCGGTAAACGGCGCACAGCGGCTGCAGGCGGCCATCCGGAGAACGAGGAACCGTAACGTCGCTCCCTTCTGCCTTGGCGCGAAGCATCAGGCAAGCCAGGAGGTTGCGGTTGACGAAAGGCAGGTCGCAACCGAGGACCAGGCTGAATTCTGTCCGGCTTTCAAGCAGCGCGGTGTAGATTCCACCCAAAGGTCCCCGGGCCGTTACGGCATCCGGAACGCAGGGGACGTCAAGTTCGTGCAAATAGCCTGCTTGACCTCCCACAACCGTCACCCGGCGCGCCACGGAACGCAGCACCCGGATTTGCCGCTCGAGCATGGATTCCCCATCAAGCTGAAGAGACGCCTTCGCGCGCCCCATCCGCCGGCTGGCGCCTCCGGCAAGCACGAACCCCGTCAAGCCGTCAAATCGGGCGGACGGCAGTTGATTGACCGAAATCAGTGTTGGCATGTCGTTTTCGTCCGTTTTCTGGCCGGCAGCCGTGTCTGCGAACGTATTCTACACAAAATACAGGATATCCTGCCATCGCATTGCCAAAATCGTCCTACCTGGGGCCGGTGCCTTGCATCCCGGGAAAACATAAGAAAAATATAAAAAAGGTTGCGATTATGACCATCTGTGATAAATTCGGGCGATATGGACTGGAGGACGTTAGTACCTAAAATCACCTCCGAGCGCATGCAGCTCACGAGCTGGCGCCGATGGCTGATGGTTATTGCGGCGGTCGTGATCACCATTGAAGGCTCGGCTCTGGCATACGTTATCCATCGCCGGAACCTTGCCGAGAAAGCCCTCGCACAACAGGGAGTCCTTGCAGCAAAAGAAGCCAAAGTGATCGCTGCCAGGCGCGAAGTCCCGCTGGTGAAGAAACTCCCCCCTAAGACCACCTTCAGCGATTTTCTTTCGAATTACGGGCTTGCGGCGGCCACCATCCAGAGGGTGGTTCAGGATACGCGTCCCGTCTACAACCTGGCCATGGTCCGCGCCGGCAACCAGGTCACGCTGATTACCTCGGAGCAGGGCGGATTGAAGGAGATCGGTTACGAGATTGACCCTGAACACATGCTCTGGATTAGAAACCAGTCCCCGGGCTTTGGAGCCAGCGTCAGGGAAATACCATTGGTCACCAAAATTGCCGCAGTGTCGGGAACGGTGCAAAGTTCGCTCTTCAATGCAATTGAAGACCAGGGCGAACAGGACCAGCTCACGCTCAATTTTGCCGACATTTTTGCCTGGGACTTTGACTTCAACACGGATACGCAGAACGGTGACCAGTTCAAGGTGATTGTTCAAAAGAAATATCTGAATGGAAAACTTGCGGGGTACGGGAAGATACTGGCGGCCGAATATGACAGCGGCGGGCAGCATTATCAGGCCCTGCTGTTTCGCAACCCGGACGGTCAGCCCGCCTATTATGCGCCCGACGGCAAGGCCGTGAAGAAAGCCTTCTTGCGGTCACCCTTGAGGTTTGCCGCGCCCATTACCTCCCGTTTCAGCTATCATCGTTTTCATCCCATCCTCAAGAGTTACCGGCCTCATCTTGGCATCGACTTTGGAGTGCCTGTCGGCACCAAGGTGCAGACGGTTGGCGACGGAACCGTGGTTTTTGCCGGTTGGGACCGAGGCGGCGGCCGCGAGGTCAAGATCCGTCACGCTATGGGCTATGAGACTTTCTACCTTCACCTGTCGCGCATCCTGGTCCACGGAGGACAGCGTGTTCACCAGGGGCAAACCATCGCACTCAGTGGCCGCTCCGGCCTGGCGACGGGCCCGCATCTCGATTTTCGGATCGAGCAGCATGGCAAGTTCCGGAACTTCCTCGCGCTCAAGCTTCCGCCCGCCCGCTCTGTCTCTCGCGAAGACTGGGTGGAGTTTGAAAAATTGCGCGGCCACATGATCGAGGAACTCGCAAGCCTGCACGCCCACAAGGAAGGCCTGGAGCAGGCCGCTTTTCTCGCACCGCGCCCACCGCAAACCCCCAAACGCTGACGGCAACCTGCGCGTCCGACAAACCATCACAAGCGGGGATCTGAAAAAGTCTGCTCTGCGCCTTAAAAGTCGGATTCGGTCCGAGTCAGGCCGGCCAACCGATAGTCAGGTCCAGGCGTAAAGGTTGGATGGTAGACGTTCATCTTTGCGTCGCCGAGCCTCAGAATAAAGGTGTGGTGTTCCGGTTCCATTTCGGGCCGTGCGGGGACTTCAAAGATCCGGTCATCGATAAACTCCGGCCAGGCATTCTGAACGCGCTCGCGGAAAAGCTCGAGGCTTGGTTTCTTGGTCTTAAGGAACTGCCCGGGATCGATGAATGAATAGGCTTTCTTATAGTCGTGCAAATGCAGCGCCGCGATAAAGCTGTAGAGGACGTAATCACGGTTTTGGGTATACTCAGTCCGGAGTGGAATGTAGGCATCGTTTTTCCAGACGTAGGCGGCAGCCACCTGAAAACCGCGTCCGGTTTGTTCCTGCGAAGCAGGAAACATCAGCAGCCCGGGATCCGCCTGCCCCGCCACCACCATGACGGGTACATTGCCCTCCCCCGCTTTCCTGAAGTCAATGGAACCGTAATCGTATCCCGTGTAGGAACTGGAGTCAGCCCGCCCGTCCCAGACCAACGAAGCCTGATGGTCCTGAAGCCGGAAAATCACCGGATAGGGAACGGCCGTCGTGCCACGGTAGATGATCACGGCGAAGAGGTGTTCGGTATCCCCTGCCACCGGCAAAGCTTGCAGCGTAAGGGCCTCGGCGGCCGGCATCAGGTAAGACGCCTGCCAGCCCTCGCCGTTCCAGGAAAGCAGGTAGAGTTTCGGCGCGCTTTCTGCCTGCGGACTCTGTCCCTGGCCGGCAGGCCGCCACTTAACAACCACAGCCGGAATCCCGCCATCGCCAAGGCCGCTGAGTCCCTCCATTCCTATGTCGGAATCTTCAAACTCCTGCTGGCCGATTTGCGCAGAGCCCAGTCCCAGAGCTCCGGCCAGCACCTGAAGGTTCGGCGAATGAATATTGCCAACCGCCGCCTGGATCGGCGCCAGGCCGGTCACTGCTGGCGCTGCCTCCTTTTCCGGAGCCGTCCCCGCCTGAGAGGCCGCTGCCATAGCCGCCTGAGAGGCCGCAACGGACCCAGGAAGAATCTGAGCTTGACCAGCGGCAGGGACAACGACCAGGGTTGCCAGGAGAAAAGAAACAAGCCCTTTTCCATGGCAAATCTTATTGAGCGACCCAATCAAGGATTCAAAACGGGACCATACAGGATGTAACAATCGGGACATTCCCTCCTTCAAATGGCCATTATAGCCTCCTGCTTTGAAGCCTCCAAGGCAGAGATTGCACCCATCGGGGACTTGACAGAAAAAGCGCGAAGATATAAATTAGCACTCTTGGGCTCAGAGTGCTAATTATAAAGTTTCCGGGGAAGTCCTCGGTTAAGTCTTCTGTTTTCAACAGATAACTGAATCGGGCATGGGACATCACCAAACCGGGCCTCTGGAAATGCTTGGGAGCCTGAGTCTGGCGGGTGATGGCTGCCCGTGATAAAGGCAAATAAGGAGAGGAGAGAGTACACAATGAGGTTAAGACCGTTACATGATCGGATCCTGATCAAGCGTGTTGAAGAAAAAGAAACCGTGAAGGGTGGAATCATTATTCCCGACACGGCAAAGGAAAAGCCTCAAGAAGGGGAAGTCGTTGCGGTCGGCAATGGAAAGAAGACCGAAGACGGTAAAGTGATCGCGCTCGACGTGAAGGCGGGCGATCACGTTCTGTTCGGAAAATATTCCGGCAACGATATCAAGATCGATGAGCAGGAATACCTGATCCTGCGTGAGGACGAGATTCTGGGCGTCCTTGAAAAGGCGAAGGCTGCTGCGGGCAAGAAGTAAGCAATCCCCCGTTGGACGAACTTGTAGAAGGAAATTTCAAGACTCCGCCGACAGGCTTGAAGCGCCGGGCGGACGCAAAACTATGGAGGAATTTAAAAGATGGGAAATGCAAAACAGATTGTACATGGAGCGGAAAGCCGCCAGGCGATACTCCGTGGCGTTAACAAACTGGCGGACGCTGTAAAGGTCACGCTGGGCCCCAAGGGGCGCAACGTGGTACTGGACAAGAAGTTCGGGTCACCCACCATCACCAAGGACGGCGTGACCGTGGCCAAGGAAATCGAACTGCCGGATTCCATGGAAAACATGGGAGCCCAGATGGTGCGCGAAGTGGCATCCAAGACGTCTGACGTGGCCGGCGACGGCACCACGACGGCCACGGTTCTGGCCCAGGCGATCTTCCGCGAAGGCGTGAAGAACGTCGCGGCCGGCTCCAATCCGATGGCTATCAAGCGCGGCATCGAAACGGCAGTCCGCACGATTTGCGGCTACGACGAGACCCAGAAGAACGGTTCAAAAAAGCACATTCAGGGCGACCTTGAAAAGCTCTCGAAGCCGGTTGAAGGCTCGATGATCGCCCAGGTGGGCTCCGTCTCCGCCAACAATGATTTCACCATTGGCAGCATCATTGCCGAAGCCATGAAGAAAGTCGGCAAGGACGGCGTGATCACCGTGGAAGAATCGCGGACCATGGATACGGAACTGGAAGTGGTCGAGGGCATGCAGTTTGACCGCGGCTACCTTTCACCCTACTTTGTCACCGACCCCGAGCGGATGGAATGCGCTCTTGAGAACCCGCTGATCCTCATCCACGAAAAGAAAATCAGCTCCATGAAGGACCTGCTTCCCTTGCTGGAGCAGATTGCCAAGTCAGGCAAGCCTCTGGTGATTATCGCCGAGGAGGTTGAAGGCGAAGCGCTGGCCACGCTGGTGGTCAACAAGCTGCGCGGAACTCTGCAGTGCTGCGCGGTGAAGGCGCCGGGCTTCGGCGATCGCCGCAAGGCCATGCTGGAAGACATTGCCATCCTCACCGGCGGCAAGGCCCTTACGGAAGACCTGGGCATCAAGCTCGAAAACGTGAAGCTGGAAGACCTGGGCAAGGCCCGCAAGGTGACCATCGACAAGGACAACACCACCATCGTGGAGGGCGGCGGCAAGAGCGGAGCCATCGAAGGCCGCGTCAAGCAGATCCGGGCGCAGACCGAAGAAACCACTTCCGACTACGACCGCGAGAAACTGCAGGAGCGCCTGGCCAAGCTGGTGGGAGGCGTTGCCCAGATCAAGGTGGGCGCGGCAACCGAAACCGAGATGAAAGAAAAGAAAGCTCGTGTTGAAGACGCCATGCACGCCACCAAGGCTGCCGTCGAGGAAGGCATTGTTCCGGGCGGCGGCGTTGCGCTGGCTCGCAGCATCCGCTCCCTTGAAAAGCTCAAGGCCGATGCAGACGAGCAGATCGGCATCAACATCGTGAAGCGGGCGCTCGAAGAGCCGCTCCGCATGATCGCTTCCAACGCCGGATGGGAAGGCGCCGTGGTGGTGGAAAAGGTGAGAGCCAATTCCAACCCCAACTTCGGCTTCAACGCCCAGACCGAGACGTTCGGCGATCTGGTGGAAGCCGGCGTCATCGATCCGACCAAGGTCACCCGGACCGCTCTCCAGAACGCGGCTTCCATCGCCTCACTGCTGCTCACAACCGAGGCGCTGGTCAGCGAGATTCCGGAGAAGGAAGACAAAGCTCCGGCCATGCCTCCGGGAGGCGGCGGTGGAATGGGCGGCATGTACTAAAAGCAAGACCGTCAACCGCAGTAAGTTGACCGCAAGTCAAGAAGGGCGGGGATCAGTTCCCCGCCCTTTTTATTTTCCGCGGCGTCGGATCACGCGGCGCGGCTTCCCACTTCTGGCGCCGCCGGCCTTCTTGCCGCTGCGGCCGGAAAAACCACCGGCAACGCCGAGCATTAAGTCAACCAGTTCCACATACGCCGGAATCACTTCCGGGGCAAAACGCTGCAGCTGCGCAAGGTGCCGTTGCAGGGTGTCCCAGTCGCCGCGCACGGCGGGTCCTGTTAAAGATTTCCGGCCGCCCCATTCAGCAAAGTTGTTCACGGTTTCTGAGACAAACCTTGCCAGCATGGGACGAATTACCTTCCTCGGCACGCCAGCTTGTCGCAACAGCCGCTCGGAGCAGTCCATCAGCGTCACCACCGTCGGGCAAACGAGGAATGCGCTCAGGTGGTA
Source organism: uncultured Acidobacteriota bacterium (assembly GCA_963783155.1). Lineage (GTDB taxonomy): Bacteria > Acidobacteriota > Terriglobia > UBA7540 > UBA7540 > SCRD01. The sequence continues at coordinate 69,909 of CAWANC010000032.1, forward strand.
GAGCGGCTTGAATTCGGGCGCAATCGCGAACGCTCTCCCGTCAAGCGACTTCACCCATCGCCGCGCCAGGGCGACCGCCCGCCTGTCGCCCTCCACGGCCCAGTAACAGCCCGGAAGATTTTTCACGCCCGCCGAAGCGCTGGGAATGGTCTGGTAGGGATGGAGCGAGCCCACAGCGGCGCCTCGCTCCTTGAAAGGGTCAAGGACGGATGACGGCAGCGAGCCGCAAGCGTGAAGAACAATCCGTCCTGTCCAGTCTTTGCGGTACTTCGCGAGCCGGCGGGCGACGGGACCGATCGCGGTGTCTGAAGTGGTCATCAGGATGATATCTGCTTCCGCCAGCCGGTGGTCCTTCAGCGGGAACGCCATGCCGCCCCCCATAAACCGAACCGCTTTTCGGGCGCCTGAAAGTTGCCGGGCCGCTACAAACCTGACCGGCTCGCCGGCCGCCAACAGCAACCTGCCCATGGCCTGCCCGAGCCTTCCCGGCCCCACGATCGCCACCGTTAATTCCCGCCGCCTTCCCATGGATCAACCCCTCATAAATTCCATCCTGATCGACGCTCTGAATTCTAACAGTTTAACCCCTGCGCGGGCGCGGGCCATTCACTGTCATGCCGAAACCGCAAACGGCCGATGAGGGGAAAAGGCACGGGTTAATTGCGAGGGCACTGATGCAACCCTCTCCGTGCAGGAATCGCTCCACAAGGATCGAATGATCATCATGACCGCGAGCCTTTTCTTATTGTGCAAGTGCTTCAAACCGAGGAGGATAACGTTAAGGGAGCAGCATCACTCCGGCCGCCGAATATTGACTCAGCTTTTTGGGTGACCCTTTAAGCTGAGATGCATCTAACAGCAAGAATAGAAAAAAGGGAAATCCACATGCAGATAATGCTTGCCGGCATTTTTATCTTCTTCGTTCTGGCGCTGTATGCCGCAATTGCTTTTGTATTTGTCATAGCCGCGATTCGCAAGTGGGTCTGGCGCCCCATCGCAAAAAAGATTTCGCCCGGACGTTCTGAGAGCAACTACCCCGGGGTCAAGTCCACCCGCCACGAAGGAAGCCCTTCCTAATTTTTCCCGGACTGTCCGCTGGCCTTGTCTGTTGCCGCCGGAATAAAACCTGCTTCTTTTTCGCGCAGGGCCTTCACCCGATCGCGCAACTTTGCGGCCTTCTCAAATTCAAATTCCTTCGCCGCCTCGCGCATCTGGTTTTCCAGGCCCCGGATCAATTCATCCAACTGGTCCCTTGAGGTGATTTCTTCCGCCTCGGCTTCTATTGAAACCGTCAGGTAGTCCGCCTCCACAATTTTCACCAGGGCCATATCGACGGGCTTGATGATGCTCTCCGGAGTGATGCCGTTCTCCTCGTTGTACTGCATCTGTTTGACGCGGCGGCGGTCGGTTTCGCCAATGGCCTGGCGCATGGAATCGGTCATGCGGTCGGCGTAAAGAATGGCCCTGCCGTGCAGGTGCCTGGCGGCGCGTCCCATGGTCTGGATCAGCGCGCCCGCTGAGCGCAGAAACCCTTCCTTGTCGGCATCCAGAATGGCCACCAGCGAAACCTCGGGCAGGTCCAGGCCCTCGCGCAGCAGGTTGATACCGATCAGCACGTCAAACTCGCCGCGCCGCAGGTCGCGAAGAATCTTCACCCGCTCCAGGGTGTCAATTTCCGAATGCAGGTAGCGGCAACGGACCCCCACCTCGGCATAGAATTCCGCCAGGTCTTCCGCCATGCGTTTGGTCAGCGTGGTCACCAGCACCCGTTCGTTCGCCCCGGCTCGTCTTTTGATTTCATCCAGAAGATCGTCCACCTGGTTGCGCGTGGGCCGCACTTCGGTTTCCGGGTCCACCAGCCCCGTTGGACGGATGATCTGCTCCACCACTTCCCCGCCCACCTTCGTCAGCTCATACGGTCCCGGCGTTGCAGAGACATAGACGGTCTGGCGGGCGCGGTGCTCAAACTCTTCGAACGTCAGGGGCCGATTGTCGAGCGCTGAAGGCAGCCGGAAACCGTAATCCACCAGCGTCTGCTTGCGCGAGCGATCGCCACGGAACATGCCGTGAAGCTGCGGAATGGTCTGGTGGCTCTCATCAATAAACATCAGCGCATCTTGCGGCAGGTAATCGAGCAGCGTGGGCGGAGGCTCGCCGGGCAGGCGGCCCGAAAGGTGCCGCGAGTAATTCTCGATGCCGTGGCAGTAGCCCATCTCCTTCATCATCTCCAGGTCAAACATGGTCCGCTGGTGAATGCGCTGGGCCTCCACCATCTTTATCTGCTTTTCCAGTTCCCCGCGCCACCACTCGAGTTCGCCCTTGATGCCGTCAATGGCCCGTTCGCGCTGGTCGCGAGGCATCACGTAGTGCGTGCGGGGATAAATCGGCAGACGCACCAGGTCCTCTTTCACCTGCCCCAGCAGCGGATCAATCTGGGCGAGGGATTCCACCTCGTCGCCCCAGAGCTCAATGCGATAAGCGTTGTCTTCATAGGTCGGATAAACCTCGATCACGTCGCCGCGCACGCGAAAGGTCCCGCGGCGGAAATCGATGTCGTTGCGCTCGTACTGGATTTCCACCAGTTTCCGCAGCACGTCCTGGCGGGCGATCTTCATGCCCTTTTCGAGAAGCAGCAGCATGCCGTAGTAGGCTTCCGGCGAGCCGATACCATAGATGCAACTGACGCTGGCCACAATCAGGCAGTCGCGCCGCTCAAAAAGCGAGCGCGTGGAGCTCATGCGCAGCTTGTCGAGTTCGTCATTGATGGTGGCTTCCTTTTCGATATAAACGTCGCCGGAGGGGATGTAGGCTTCGGGCTGGTAATAGTCGTAGTAGCTGACAAAGTATTCCACCGCGTTCCCGGGGAAAAACCCCTTGAACTCATGGTAGAGCTGCGCCGCCAGCGTCTTGTTGTGGGCCAGAATCAGCGCCGGGCGGTTGATCGCCTCAATCACCTTGGCCACGGTATACGTTTTCCCGGAACCTGTGACGCCCAGCAGCACCTGGTGCTGGCTTCCATCTTCAATCCCGCGCAACAGCTGCTCGATGGCCGTCACCTGGTCGCCGCGCGGGCTGTAATCGGAAACAAGCTTGAAGTCCATAGTCTCTCTGGATGGCGGAGGTCGTAAGGCCTGAAGAATTCATTATATCCCGCAACTTCGGCTGGCGCAGACGTCGCGATTCCTGCGATGTCTGCGAATTGCGGGCCCCGCGCCCGTCATTCCGAGCCAAGCGAGGAATCTGCTGTTGGAACCGTCGGACCGCGGCCTGACGCAGTTGTCGCGGGTGTCGCGCCTTCGCCACTAGGGGCTGCGTTCGAGAAATCAATGGTGGAACCGTGCAGCGTAATATACTATTGAATTGCGCCAGGCGGAGCAGAGAGCAATGAAATTTTACTCTTTCCAGATCGTCATTGAGAAGGAGCCGGAAGACGAGGGGTACTTTGCTTATACCCCAAACGTCCCCGGTTGCTTCAGCAACGGCAAGACTATCGAGCAGGCCAAACGCAATATTCGAGAGGCGGTCGAACAGCATCTCGCCTCGCTGCTGGCGCACGGCCAGGCGGTCCCGCAGGAGGACCGGGTTGTACACGTCGAAGAACTCACCGTTGGCGTTCCCGAATGAGCCGCCTTCCGCAACTGACTGCCCGGGAGCTGATCCGGTTCCTGAAGTCGCAGAGTTTCGTCGAGGACCGTCAGTCAGGAAGCCATCTTACTCTATGGCACGCTGAGCGGCGCGTGGCAGTGACAATTCCTGTTCACACTGGCTGTGACATGGGCCGAGGTCTGGCAGCCCGCATTCTCAAAGACGCCGGATTCACCGTTGACGACTACCTCAGGCTGCGCTAACGCTCAGGTTCCAGCCCAAACCCTTCTCCAAAAACACAACTGACAGTGGGGCGGGCGCGTACGTCGCGCCTTCTGCGATGTGTGCGGTCTCGCGCATCATTGAGACAAGTTCGGTTCTTAATGGAAACTTCATCTGACTGGCGCCCAGACCGGCAAACTCTGCCGAATGAATGCAGAAATCTACCCAGAGTATGCATCAAATCAGGACAGGGTCGAACTGTTGAATCACAGGCGGCGTGGCACCGGCTGTGGTAAAATGGGATAATTTTGCTTATAAGTCGGTTTGAATAAGGAGTCATTGGCATGGAAATTGTTCGCCGGAAAACGGCATTTTTGATTTCGAGCAGTCTTTTGGCAGTCGCCATTCCGGCGCTGGTCTGCTTTGGGCAGACTTCACCCGCCGCAAAGTCAGCCGCCAAACCGGCATCGCATAGTGCTGCGGCCGCGGCGAAATCCTCACCCCAAAAGGTGGTGATCAAAGTGGGGGACACCCAGGTGACCCAGGCAGACGTCGATTATCTGATCGGCAGTCTCAGTCCTCAGGTTCGCCAGGCCGTGTCGACGCGGGGACGAAAACCCGTCGGCGATGAGTATGCCATGATGATCCTCCTTTCAAAGAAGGCGCACGACGAGCACCTGGATGCTGAGCCTGCGGTTCAGCGTAAAGTTGCGCTGGAGAAACTCCAGATCATGGCCCAGGAAGAGTATCAGAAAATTGCAGAGGGCATTCAAGTCAGTCCGGATGAAATCAACACCTACTTCACGGCTCACAAAACGGACTTCCCGGAAGAGGCAAATCTGCGCGAATTCGTGGTCAGGAAGAAAGCGGCAGACGCAAAAGCCGACGACCCCGGCCTTTCCTCGACGGACGCCAAAACACGCCTGGCGGAAATCCAGAAAGCGGTCGAGTCCGGAACCGACATGGACGCGGTTGCAAAGAAATTTGACGTTCCCAACACCGTCATGGTGAATCCCAAGCCGGTAACCGTCCGCAAAGGCGAGATGGTCCCCGCCCTGGACAAGGCGGCCTTTGATCTTCAGCCCAATCAGTTCTCCGCGCCAATGGAGACGGAACAGGCGGTGGTCTTGTTCCAACTTCTGTCGCGCCATCAGCCGGACTTGAAAACCGTGACACCTCAAATTGAGAACGACTTGAAGCAGCAAAAGCTGCACGCAACCCTGGATGCCATGAAGGCCAAGGCAAATATCTGGATGGACCCGGATTATTTCAAAGAAGCCAAGCCGGCCGCCGGCGAATCCGAGACGCCAAAGACACCCGAAGAACCTTGATCGAGCAGTTTCCAGTGGGGTACGGAAACGTCATTCAATTCCGGTAAAGCTCATCCATCCGCAGCACGGGCGGCGATTGCGTTTAACGCCGCCTGCGGTGCCCTCAATCGGCCAAACCGGAACCGGCTATAAATGCGTCTTATGAAGGGGATAAAAGATCTTCAACAGGTTTGTTGAAAAGCTTGTGGAAAACGCCCTTTTCAACAGGGTAAGATTCAGCAAACAAATAACTTTCTACTCTTTGCACTAACCTGGAGCATTTCTCGGGACGTGCTCTCCTGACCGGAATAGAAATCTTTCCGATAGAGCCTGCAAAAACGCTGATTCCAGCAGAAAACCAACCGTCTTTCAGGTTCTTCCCTTAGGCACTTCTCTGGTGCAAAGGGAGAAAGCTGAAGGCCCGTTCATCAGCCTGAAAATATTCTTGCGAGACCGTTCCAGACACCCTTCTAAAAAGGTGCGAGCCCGGGAGGCTAAAGGACCTCGTGGGGCTTCTGAAGTTTCACGTTGATCAGCTGTTCATCTTTGGTGATTTCGAATTTTTTCCCGAAGGTGTTGTGATCAGGCGCAGTCACCATCAGCGTGATGGTTCCCATAGGCACCACGGGAAACTGACTCTTGCCGCTCTTGTCGGTCTTTGCAGTATAAGAAATGATCTTGGCGCGGCGCATGAAACCACCCTGCACCTCATACCGCAACGTCAGGTGCGCCTGAAAAATGGGCTCGCCCGACTTGGCATCGTTCACCTGCACGCGCACCGTGGTCATCCGCGCAGCGGCAAGACTGATCGGCATGCAGATCGCCAGCACAGCGGCCAGAATCACCCCGGCCCGAACCAGCCTGCTTTGTTTCCAAAGTGTTTGTCGCATCCCGGCCCCACTCCTTCCTGACTTTTCTTTCGATGCTGCAATCCTTCTACAAGTTTTATCACGGATGCCACATCCTTGCCATTTTCCATCCATCCGCGGGGCGGCCGGGATTGACACTGCTTTGCGACTCCGATAGCTTCAGTGCTGGGACCATTTTTCCACCAGCGCAATGGGCCAACCGCCCGGAAAGGCACTATGGGATTTTCAACGGACGCAATTCACGTCGGCCAGGAACACGACCCGGCCACCGGAGCCATCATCGTTCCGATCTACCAGACCTCCACGTATGTGCAGGACGAACTCGGCAAGCACAAGGGCTATGAGTATTCCCGCACGTCCAACCCCACTCGAGCCGCGCTGGAACGCAACCTGGCGCGCCTGGAAGGAGGGCAAGTTCGGCTTTGCCTTTGCTTCCGGCATGGCAGCCATCAACGCCGTCATGACCCTTTTGAAAAGCGGCGACCACGTGGTGACCAGCCGCAATCTTTATGGCGGTACGTTCCGCCTGTTTGAGCGCGTGCTGAAAGGCTTCGGATTCGAATTTACCTACGTGCCCACCACGAACCTGGCGAGCGTCAAAGAGGCCATCCGCGAAAACACGCGCCTGCTGTTTCTGGAAACGCCCACCAATCCCATTATGGAAATCACGGATCTCGCGGCGGCCTCGGAACTCGCCCATCAGCACAAATTGCTGGTCGCGGTGGACAACACCTTCATGAGCCCTTATCTGCAGCGGCCGCTCGAACTGGGCGCTGACATTGTCATCCACAGCACCACCAAGTACCTGAACGGGCACAGCGACGGCGTAGGCGGCGCCGTGGTGATGAACGATCCAGATCTGGCTGAGCGCCTGAAGTTCCTGCAGAACGCCGCCGGCGCCGTGCCCGGCCCCATGGACAGCTGGCTGGTGTTGCGCGGCGTCAAGACCCTGGCCGTCCGCATGCGCCAGCACAGCGAGAACGGCATGGCCGTGGCGCAATTCCTGGACGCGCATCCCAAGGTGCAGCGGGTGCACTACCCCGGACTTCCGTCGCATCCACAGTATGAGCTGGGCAGGAAGCAGATGCGCGGCCCGGGCGGCATGCTCTCGTTTGAGACGGGCTCGATCGAGAACGCCCGGACCGTACTGAACTCGGTGCGGCTCTGCTCGCTGGCCGAAAGCCTGGGCGGAGTGGAGACCCTGATCTCGCACCCTGCCAGCATGACGCATGCCAGCGTGCCGCCGGAGGAGCGGCAACGTCTGGGCATCACCGACGGCCTGGTGCGCATCTCGGTGGGCATCGAGGATGTGGAAGACCTGATCGCCGACCTCGACCAGGCGCTGGCCGGAATTTGAGCTTCGTGGGACGCCGCGGCAACGGGAGCAAATGAACCGAAGCGCGGGAATTGTAATTTTTACCCACTGTTTCAGAATGTGACAACTTTTTGCGGCAAACGTAATTCCAGCGACCAAACCATAATATAAATACTGCATTATCAATAACTTCCATTTTTGGAATTTTTCGTCCCAAACGTCCCAAACGTCCCATTTGGGGCGTTTTCGGGCCTTTAAGTAGCCTACTATAGTACGCTATAGGCTTGCATTTTCCCGGGCGGACAGCGGGGAGGCGGGGGCGGTAGTATAATAAGAGGAGGGAACAATTTCGTTCCCGCGCAACCCGAGGCGCTGACTGTCCACTGGACTTTCCCCGGCCGTTCAAGAGGATTTGCTGCACGCGAGTCGAACGCTGGCTGAGCCAGGGGGTCCGGGCGGGAATTTGAGCGTCACACAAAGCCGCCGGCGTCCAGGATGCCAGGGCCGGCGCCAGCCAGCGAAACTCCAGAAAGGAGACACAAAGCTTATGAACTGGGATCAAATTGAAGGAAAATGGGGCCAATACAAAGGCCAGGCCAGGCAACGATGGGGGAAACTGACCGATAATGACCTGCAGGTGATTGCGGGCAAAAAAGATGTGCTGCTGGGAAAACTCCAGCAAGTCTATGGGATCGCCAAAGAGGAAGCCCAGAAACAGATCGAAGCGTGGACCAAGTCTCTCAGCAAGCGATAGTGCATCAAGATCAAGCGCGCGGGTTGTCGCAGGCCCTGTTTTCGGGGTCTGCGATTTCCCGGCTTCCGCCCGCAACGTTGTCCATACCGCCAGGCAAATATTCCCTGCCCGCAAACCCAACCGTAAAATCAGCGCGGATAGAACCCTCTCACCACAGCCAGATGGCAGACTCTGAACCACGGCTCGCGCCGCCGTTCCGCGTGGCCCGCTCAGGCCCGGAGGGCCGAAAGATTTTAGCCCGCGCCGTGAGTCGTGGGACCGGATCGGCGTTAAAATCCCCAAAGCCCCCGGAGGGGGCGAAAGACGAAGATCAGAACGAATCGATCATCACAATGGATCGGGTGGAATGAAAAGAACAAATGCCTCTCGCTTCGCGAGAACGCAGATACTACAAGGCAAGCATCTGCGCCAGCCAGCGAAGATCAGAACGAATCGATCATCACAATGGATCGGATGCCATGATGACAAGCAGAAACGTCCCGCTTCGCGGGATCGCAGACACGACAAAGCGCGAATCTGCGCCAGCCGACCCGCCTAAACAGACTGACGGAAATAAGCTCTACCAGGAGCCTCTCGCTTCGTGAGGTCGCAGGCGTTACAAGGCGGGCATCTGGGCCACCCGTCAGTACGATGCCGAGGGGCGGGCGAAGTTGTCCAGCATCCTGACGAATCCTCTCTCGCAGTGTCCGACGACTACTATGGCGGGGCCGTGGCAGTGCCCGGTGTATAATGCGCTGGGACAGCGGGTGGAGGATTATCAATCCGATGGGCAGGGAGACCCATGAAGCTCTACTTATCCGCGCGACATTTTTGGCCAGCGCACGGGAATTTGGGACGACCATTCGAGCGTCAACTGGGTGGGCTGGGACGTATACTGGTCGCATGTAGCGGGGCAGCGGCTGAACATGGGCGGATCGAGCGCTTACATCGACCACGCGGATGCGGTGGGTTCCACCGCTGATGGAAACGGACCCGGCCGGAGCGGTGGATTGGGACATCACCCGTTATCCCTGGGGGCGGGTGTGGCAGCAGACGGGCACGCGCGGGTCGGCGGTGTTCGCGGGGCTGGATTGGCAGGTCAACGACCCCCTGTTTCCTTCGGCCACCCGCGAGTACAACTTCCGCGTCTACCGCTGGATGACCCCCGACCCTGGCGGACGCAAGTCGTAAGGCTCGACGACCCGCAGACGTGGAACATGTATGCCTATGTGGGCAACAACCCCACAAGCCTGAATGACCCCGGCGGCTTACAAAGCGATTGCGCAAACGGCCCAGGCGGCAGTGGCTGCAGTTCGAATGGTGAGTCGTTCGAAGAAGATTCGATGCACTTTAGCGATGGGCGATATGGTCTTGACCAAATAACCGACCTAGGCATTGGGATGGCCAAAGGTTTGCTTAACATGCTCATCTCAACGGTAAACCTGGAAATGGAGGCCGATCCCGAAATGCAAGGCCCTCAGCTGCCCGAATTCCAAGCAACGAACGCAACCCAGGGGGCGGGGATGGTAGGCGCGGCGGTTGGTATGCTTTTCGTGCCTGGGGCAGAGGAGGGTGCCGCGGAAGAAGGCCTTGGGGAAGTTGGAGTTCTTTCTCGTGACATAACCGGCAAAATACATAGCGACATTCCAAGTCACATTCCCAGTAATTGGACAAAAGAGGACTTGGAGCATATTGAGGGGGAGTTAAAGCAGAGTGTTAAAGTGCGCAATGCCGAGCAAATTAGGTACGGGGAGGAAGGCGGGCATCGCGAGCGGATTCGGCGAGAATTAAGATTGCTGCGCCAAATCCAGAAAATGCGTAGCGGGAGTTAAGGATATGCAGTTCAGTAGAGATCGTGCCGATAAGCTTCTCCAGCGCCTCACCGAGAACCCAACGTCTCCTAGAGCGGGAGTCTTGGCTAATGATCTTCTGGGCGAGTTCCACAGGGGCTGCCCTCTGGAGTGCCTTCGGCCCATGCTGAGAAGCGGGAATGACGAAGTTGTCACGCTGGGTGTCTGGATTGCTTCGGAGTTGGGGGAGAAAGGGAAGCCCCTTTTGGGGGATGCCTTTGTCTTGCTAAAGCATCCGGCAAAAAAAGTTCGGTTTTCGGCCATTGACTGCATTTTGGTTTGGGCTTCTCCCTCTGAAAGTTCTGCGCTGGCTTCCGTAGTTGGTCTCCTGGAAGATCCTGAGGCAGGCGTGAGGTGGAAGGCGATGGACTTCGTTTCGCGCGCATCGCGAGAACAGCTTGAATCTGCCCTGGCTTACTTGCTGGCAATGAACCCAAAATCTTCTCACGTTTTAGGGCTCAGGTGGTTACTCGGCCCTCAGTCCCACATCTCTGAGGACGTGATGAGAGTTACCGATGGCGAAGACCCCATTCTCCGCAAGTACGGCGCTGTCGCGGCTGCCCGAATATCACAGGAGAGTACGCAAGCGCTTTTCCACGCTTCGGGTGTTCCCGACCCAGACGTAAGGGATTTTGCCCAAGCGAGCATTTCTCTGCTCTGAAACCCCGCAGGGACGGCGGGTGGCGCATACGTCGCGCCCTTTGCGATGTATGCGGCTCTTCTCGCAACATGAACGGGTGTCGCAACGTCACTGATGTAGAATGGCGCAGTGCCCCGGCAAAAGCATTACTACGGCGAGACCAGCCTGATCGCATACATGCCAAAATACGGCACGTATGCGCCACCCGCGAAAAACGTGAAAATACGGGCAGCAGCGGCGGCCTATGGCACGCTTGGCGAAAAGAACGGCGTCAACGTGACGTTCACGAAGGTCGTCGATCCCAAGCACGCTAACGTTACTGGCACAACGGCTGCCCAGGCGGGAACACCTGGTTTCACTTTCGATGAGAAGTCCAACACTTTTCAGCAAGCGACACAAGTGACTTTGAAAGCCGGCTTGGCGAGCAGCGATCTCGAAGAATATGCGATTCATGAGGGAGTTCACGCAGAGGATCGGGCTGCATTCGTCAATTCGATACAACTGGCCGGTCCTCCGGACTATGCCTCGGCGTTCAACCGTTCGCTGAACATCTCGGGAACGCAATCGGAGATAAATGCTTATGGCGTGGAGAACATTTTCCGGCTTTCGATTGGCCTCCCGGCATTAGATATCCAGGACATCCTTGCTCACCCGCCCTACAGCGCCAACCCTCTTATCGACCAGCCCATTTTTGGCAATCTGGGCCCATGAGGACGAATATGACCAAACCTAGAACTCGACGCGGATTTGCTTTCTTTACCCTGTTTTTTGGGATTGTGATCGCCTCCACTTCTGTTGCGGCACAGGTTAAGAAGGTAAGAGTCAGGCCAAAGGTGGTCGCAGCAGTAGCGCCGACTTACCCCAGGATAGCGCTTGCGGTGCCCAAGGGTGGCGGTGTTGTCGTAGAAGTTTCCATTGGCCAAGCTGGGACGGTTACAGAGGCGGCGGTCATTGCTGGTGCAGCTCCTTTGCGCCACCCGGCCGTCGTTGCAGCTCGACGTTGGCGCTTCGCGCCTGAGGACGCCGGACAAAGGATAAGATTGACTTTCTCTTTCAAGGTCATGCCGAACAGCACCCCAGCAGAAGAGCTGACCCCTGTTTTTAAACCGCCATACGCAGTCGAGGTCAGGCGGACCATGCCGGAACCAGTCGTCAATTACGACAAATGATGGAGGCTCACGCATCTACGAAGTGGGTGGCGGGGCAGCGGCTGAACATGGGCGGCTCGAGCGCTTACATCGACCACGCGGACGCGGTGGGTTCCACCACCATGGCGGGTGGCGCAGATATCGATTTTTGATGTCTGCGTTTCAGCAAAGCTGAACGGAGTTAAAATGGCGCGGTGTCATATCCGCCTCGATACTACGCGGCTGGCGCAGACGCTTGGTTTGTAGTGTCTGCGTAGTCCCGAAGGGACTGGTCTGGATGGGCTGCGAGGCGTATACTGCGGGACCATGACGCGCCGCAGGCTTCCCTACATTCCGGGCGAAGTGCAATTCATCACCTCAAGCATTTACCGGCGGACGCCGCTGTTTCGGTCGCGACGCTTCTGCCGCTGCTTTGTGGACGCGCTGGCCGATGTCCGGAAAGCCACCGGCTTTCTGCTGGTCGGCTGGGTGCTGATGCCGGAGCACTTCCATCTGCTTCTCAAGCCGGAGTCGGCGGAGGCCACCAGCCGGATTGTGCAGCGCCTCAAAATCCGCACGGCTATGCAAATCCTGAAACACCTGCGCGAAAATCAGGACAGGGCATGGTGCCGGAAGATGCTGGCGCGCCTGGCGCTGCCGCCAACGGTCCATGATGAATCGCACCACCGGGTGTGGCAGCGGCGGTTCTATCCTTACGGCATCTACAGCGAAAAGAAGCAGCTGGAAAAACTGGATGATATGCACAATAATCCGGTGACGCGGGGGCTGGTCAGCTCGCCCGGTGAATGGCCGTGGTCAAGCTGGCGGTTCTATTTTCTGGAAGATACATCTCTGATCGCAATGGATCGGGTGGAATGAAAAGAACAAATGCCTCTCGCTTCGCGAGAACGCAGATACTACAAGGCAAGCATCTGCGCCAGCCAGCGGGTGTATTCAAAACCACGGTTCAGGTGGGCAACCACACAGTGACTGTCGTTGGGAAAGTCGTGAATGGAGTAGCTCGAATTGGGACGGCTTACAAATGATAGATGCTAACTTGCTCGAAGAGCGGGTGCTCGAAATGATGGTCCGTCAGTTGAAGGACAACCGGGCCAGATACTTGCGCGAGCAAATCCGGTCGGCTCGGGTAGTCAAGCGGACCTTCACGGGCGTTGGGTTCTTTACCGAGATCGAGGTCCCTGAAACTTGCACTCCTGTGCCCGGTGAGCCTAGATTCCATCTCTCGGGCGTATCCGGAGCGGGTCCTAAGTTACAGCACGGAATCGGCTTTGTCCTGCTCGTCGAGCGCGGCCGTCTGCGCCAGTTGGAGGGCTTCACATATGACGAGCCGTGGCCTGCTGACCTGGGGGAAATAGCCTTGGCGTATGCCCCGGAGGGGGCCGGCAGCGCCGAACCGGGGTAGCGCTTCGGGGCTGGCGGGGCAGCGGCTGAACATGGGCGGATCGAGCGCCTACATCGACCACGCGGACGCGGTGGGTTCCACCGTGATGGAAACGGACCCGGCCGGGGCCGCGGATTGGGACATCACGCGCTATCCCTGGGAGCGGGTGTGGCAGCAGACGGGCACGCGCGGGTCGGCGGTGTTCGCGGGGCTGGATTGGCAGGTCAACGACCCGCTGTTTCCCTCGGCCAGCCGCGAATACAACTTCCGCGTCTACCGCTGGATGACCCCCGACCCGTTTGGCGGGCATCTCGAAGATCCGCAAACACTCAACAAGTACGCTTATGTAAGGGATAATCCGACCAGCCTGAACGACCCGTCAGGGCGGGACTTCTGGCTGCTGGGAGGAAAGAAATGCGGCGAGGACGGCGTCGAGTGTGACAAGAGTGGATACGTACTCGGAGCCAATAACCAGCGGATGGTGGTCACAAGCGCGTCACTGTCGGACCCCAAGAGCGGTAACAGAGCCACATTAGACCAGAACGGCGTTGAGATCACCGCCAAGGGGCTAAAAGGGGCGTATGAGGGTGTCTTTATCAACGAAACGCCGGCAGCCGACATTCAAGGGAGCAGAGAGTTGGAGGGGTTCACCTTCCATATTGACAGTAGCAATGTTGAGAAAGGAACGCTCGACAAAGGCACTTTCTCGTTTAATGGCACACGCGACGAGACCCGCAGAACCCTCGGCCAACGTGGTTCATTCCGTGGATTGTTTGACAAACGTTGGCTCTTTGGCAGATCACCCGACGAATTGAGATTCCACCACGACTCAACTCAGTACCGGTTCGGCACTGGACCATCCCCCCATTTCTCAGTCCCCGATGACCCGCGTTACACTGTCCCCACGACAGGACCGTTCCACGTTGACCGGGAAGTTGGGGCGCAGCACGCGGCATGTGCGATATTGGGGGTGTCATGCGAATAGACTTGCTCTGGCGCTTCGGGGCGTTGGCGGTCCTTCCGCTAGCACCACTGATCGTTGCGTGGACAGGGTGGCGCAGCCAGGAGCGGCGTTTTCTCACTGGCGCTCGGCACCTTACATTTAATTCCGGACTTTTTTTAATTACCGCGGCCCTCGTGACTTATCTAGGATTTTGTGTGGATGCCGCCCGAATGCCTGAGGGTTGGCTCGGGCTCCTATGGATTCGGGTCGGTTTCTGGATGACAGTCGGCGGACTCGCTCTCTTGCTTCTCGGCAGGGGAACGGGCCGCCTGTGGGGTATGCTGTCAGGCACCCTGCTGCTGGGGCTGTGGCTCCTGCTTGCATTCACGACACCGTAAAGGGCGAGCAGCCCGTAATCCCCGCGGTCATACTTCCGTGCCTGACAACGCCTGGAACACAGTTCCCACGGCGGGTGGCGCAGACATTCGATTTTTGATGTCTGCGGTCAGCGAAGCTGAGTGGGGTTAAAAAAGGCGGCAGGTGGCAGGGCCATCCTGGCCAAGTTGATCCACGGCGGGACGCCCCTGCCACGATCGCGTATGGCCGCGGTCAAGCTAGCCGGTATTATTTTCTGGAGGAAGAATCGATCAGCGCAATGGATCGGGTGGAATAAAGAAAAGCAAGAGCCTCTCGCTGCGCGCGAACGCAGACCCTGCAAACCAAGCGTCTGCGCCAGCCGCGCGTGGTACAGGGTGCTGGTCTTGGGGAAGAAGGGCCGCATACATCGCAAAGGACGCGACGCATGCGCCACCCGCGAGCATCTGCGCCAGCCCGCGCATACATCGCAAACATCGGCCGCACCTCCACGCCCTGGCCCCCGTCCCCAGCTCGCATTACCCGGACTGTCTGTGGGCAACGCCGGCGATGTTATAGCCGCGCTGCGCGCTGATGAATAGTGGGAGAAGTATGCCTGCGGGCATTCCGGGATGCATCAGGAGAAACTCCCGGCCCTGCGGCAGGCTTAATCCTTCTCAATGAGAAGCCATTCGGGTTTGAACTTGTGCCGATTTTAATGCCGCGATTTCATGCAAAGTCCTCTGCCATTTTCGGGGATGCTTCTTTGTAACAATGGGGGCATCGGGGTTTGCATAGAAGCTGAGAATGTTGTGGCGAAGCTCCGCAGTTACGCCGTGAAAATGATGTCTTGCAAGGTGGTGCAAAAGCCTGGCGTACGTTTGATCGGCAAGAAAGTATTGGCCTGCCTGGACGGGCTTTCCTGTGTCGAGATTCTGATTGGGCAAATCCATGTCGTGTTGGGAGAGTTTTTTCAGATCGGATTCATAGCGAGCGACCGTTACGTCAAATGATTCGATAAACAGATCCTGAACTGGCACAGTCGGAGGCTTGAACTGGAGCGTTCGCAAGGGTCCCACTTTCGGCATGACCTCAACCACGAATACAAGAACTCTTGAAAACAGCCGGACATTGGCATGCCCGGCGGCCGCTCTCCAATGCCATGTCCATGGTTCCAGGCGGTGGAATTTTCCGCTCCTGCGGGAGGGCCTTTCGTAATTTTGAGACGAAAGCCGATAGGCAAACCTCGCCGTCACAATTTGTGGGTCGACCCGGAGCAGTTTCTTTTTCTTTTGCTGCCAGAGGATTTGACTCAGGTCGGGTATGATTTCGCTGGCGGTCAGTTTGTAAAGCCGCAGAGACAGTCCTTCGGGCCAAAAGCGATTGCCGAGTTTCAATCCATAGGTGTCTTTAAATGCGCGGTTCAGCAAACCTTTGGGAACTCGAAATCCGACGAAGTTGTGGTAGGTCCTGGGAAGGTATCCGGCTCCGGTGATTTGCACCACGTCAAAGGAAAACTCCGTCATGATATGGGCGGTGGGGTTTTCTTCGTAGGTCACGCGATTCCCGTATTTCTGTTGCAGGCGGGGGTACATCATTGAAACGGAGGGATCCACCGCCAGCGGATGTCCGGTGTTGTCGGCAACGTAGTGAGAGAGCGCTCCCAGCGCGAAGGCATATTCATCAATGTTTCTGGAATCGTCGAGCAGCGCCTCCACAAAATCGCCGCTGCGAACATAATGGGTCAGCTTGCTGAAGGAAGTGTTTCCCAGTGGGTAGTAACCCATATCCTGAACCACGCACCCCCCGTAGGCATAGGCATGGGCCTCACGAAGTTGTTCCGGTGTGGCATGGGGGTAACGGCGAAGCAGCGCAGGAACAAAGAAAGGGTTCCAGGCAGCGTCAATCAGCGCTTCGTGGCTGAGGACCGAATACCCCATGAGAGGTGAGACGCCAAGAAGGAGGAAAAGGGGTAACGCCAGCAAAATTGCGTAAGGAACCCATAGCACAAATGTCTTCTTCAATTTCGCTGGTTCCATTGAAAGTCCTGAGATTTTTCGAGTTCAATTCCCTCTGAGTCTTCGTGCGCCCTCCCACGGAAGATGCGGCTCCGGCCCTGTGCTGTTATTCGCGGGTTTCTGAACGGGGCGAGGAAGCAGGAAATAGCCAACAGCGTCTTCAGCCGGGATCGAATAGATGTGTGGTAAAGCCTGGCCATCGTTTCCTGGCGAAACAACCATCGAAACCAACGGCCAGGCTTTCTTCAGCAAACCAGTCGCTTTAAATGATGAGCCCTCTGCGAAAATCTACACGACCCTTCGGCCCTGAATGACTCTGATCAGTAAAACCACAATCGCGACAATCAGCAGAAGGTGAATATATCCGCCGAGCGTGTAGGAACTGATCATCCCCAGCAACCAGAGGACCAGGAGAAGGATAAAGATAAACATCAACATTTTGTCTCTCCTTTCCGGCAACGAAGCTCACTTCAATGCGTCTCCACAGCCGCGGAGACTGGAAGTGTCTTCAAGTTACCTTCCGTTCCCAGGAGCCTGCTCCCCGCCAAGGCCGCCGGCAGATTGATTGAATGTGCCGGGCAAGCCTTGCCGGGGAGCGACCCGTAGAAACGCGGCCAGTTCCCCTCCCCTTTAATGCCGTACCAGAGATGATTCTTCGATTCGTTTCCCACCACGCGGGGAATATTTTGCCAGCGTGGCGTCCAGTTTCTCGGCTGCCTCCGTGGGCGGTTTCTCCCCGGCTTTGAAGAGAACATTTTCCGGTGCAACGGGGTGGCCGTAGAGATCGGTGTTGTCATCGGTATCCTGTTTCATGACGGCTCCATTTAAGGCCACACCTGCAAACGCCCCGCGGGAGCGGGAATAGCTGAGGATTTCAGCGTGAAGTTGAAGATCGGTTTCACCCGACGCCGTTCGCCCCACCGGGCCTGCGGCAACTGATGCATCGGCGCCAAACTTGATTTTATCCTGCAGCAGTTTTTGTGCGCCACGTGGGTTCATCACCAGAAACACGACGTCCGTGGCCTTGGCTCCAATCTGGAACCCAAAGCTTCCGCCTCCCAATGTAAACAGGGAAGGCGCGCCCCAATGCCCGATTCCGTGTTCGCGACACACCAGGACCCCCCGTCCATAGGTGCCTCCCACGATGAAAGCTGCCTTGATCTCCGAGGGAACAATTCCCACACACACCGCTTTGTCCAGAAGGTCGCTTGGAATACCCTTGTCGGGCGTTCGCATGATCTCATTCATCACCATGGACGCCTTATTCAGCTGATCGTTCTCATCCACCTTGTTACTGGCGAGTGCTCCCGTCCATGGAACGAGTATCAGAAATGTAATCAAAATCTTTTTCATCTTCAGTCTCCTTTCCCTCTCCGCTTGTTTCCAGGCGTGCCACGGCTGCCGACTGCCAAAATCAACGGAGAGGTCAGGCAATCGGCTTTGCGCGCCTCATTATTAGGGGCACGCGCATGGGTAGAGAAAATCCGGCCGTTGTGGCGCGCTGCATTGGTTGTGGGAAGCACTCGTCCTTTTGCCGGAGCTGCGCAGCTTGTGATCAGCGGGCCACTCCACCCCTTTGTGGTTTTCTCATGCTTCAGGCAATATTTCTTCATCAGCTTCCCGCAATTGCCACTCCGCGACTCAGCTCCGTGCCTGGCACAGACTGCTGCCCCGGAAACACCTCTCCCTCCCCGTCTCAGTAAGTCTGAAGAAGAGGCGGTCCCTGCCGGAGTAAGCAATTAAAACTTGACCCACTACAAAACAAGCACGTTCTATTCCAACGAGGCCAATCCAAAAATATAGTCTTGTAAATCAATCATTTAGAAATAATGCCGGAAAATATCCCTGTTGCTGGCTGCCCCACAATTAAGAAATACATTCTCGTGTGACGAAAAAATTCCATGCCTTCCAACAGAACGGAAAAACAGGGATCTCACAGAGCTAGCCTTCGTAAGGCTACAAAGCTCTTTGGGCGGGTGGCGGCAGGCGGCAGGAAGTAGGAAACTATGAAGTGTGAAGGATGAAAAAACAGGACCAGTTTCATTCGCTCAATCGCAATGGATTCTAGCTTTCAATCCAATGACCCCTCACCCGCGCCGACGCTGCTCACGCCGATTGCGGCAATCCCGCTTGATTTCAGGGTCTCGACTGGCCTTACAATGGGACCATGCGACGATGTTTGCTGAACCTGGTTGCAGCTTTGGCGATGGGGGCGCTCCTCCTGGGCGCTCAGACTGCGCCCTTGCCGGACCTGCCGCAGATTAACTTGAGCGAATTCCCTCCCGTGGTTCGTGATCAGGTTGGAAAAGCCTACGACGCGGCTCGCGCTCACCCCAGGGACGCCGAAGCCAACGGTGAGCTGGGCATGCTGCTGGATGTTTACAAGCGGCCTGAATTCGCGGCCACCTGTTATGAGCGGGCTCATCAGCTCAATCCCAAATCTTTTCAATGGCTGTACTACCTGGGTTCGCTGCGCACCGAACAAGGGGACCGCAAGGGGGCAACCGCCGCCTTCCGTGTGGCGCTTCGCCTGGACCCCGGTTATCTTCCGGCGCGGCTGAAGCTGGCTGAAAGCCTGCTGACTTCCGGGAACCTGGAAGAGGCCGGAAGGATGTACGCAGCGATTGTCAAGGACCATCCTGAAGTCGCCGAGGCCTATTACGGCCTGGGCCGGATTCGCACCGCGAAGGGGGACTTGCCGGGGGCCGTTGAATCCTACCGGAAAGCCTGTAAACTTTTCCCGGCTTACGGCGCTGCTCATTACGCCCTGGCGAAGGCCTATCGCCGGCTCCACGACCTCCAGAGGTCCGAAGAGCAACTCAAACTCCACGATGCCAACCAGACGCTGGTGCCTCCCATCCAGGACCCGCTGCGCGATTCACTGCGCGCCCTCGATCGGGGGCCGGCATCGATCCTCGAGCGGGGGATTCAACTTGAACAGGCGGGACGAATCGAGGATGCGATTGCGGCGCACCTGGAAGCCCTCAAACTGGATCCCGGGCTGGCCCTGGCCCATGCCAATCTCATCATTCTCTACGGGAAAGTGCACCAACCGGAAAAGGCCGAAAAACACTACCGGGAAGCGATTCGCCTGAATCCCAATCTTGCGGACGCTCACTATAATTATGGTGTGCTCCTCATGGGGCAGGGAAAGTGGGCTGAAGCAGAGCAGGCCTTCCGGCGTGCCCTGGCGGCCAATTCCGTTTATGCTGAGGCCGACAACAACCTGGGAGTGGTGCTGGAGCGGCAGGGCAAGCTGGATGAAGCTCTGCAATATTTTGAAAAGGCGGTCAAGCGACGGCCAGATTATCGTCTCGCGCACTTTCATATTGGCCGCATCCTGGCTAATCGAAAGCAGTACGCCGGGGCCATCGAGCACTTCAAGAAGACCCTGACTCCCCAGGATGAATACACACCCACCTACCTTTACGCGCTGGCGGCAACCTACGCGCGCGCCGGGGATCAGAAGGACGCGCTGGCCTATGGGCGCAGAGCCCGGGACGCCGCAGCCGCCCGCGGCCAGACGGAACTGCGCGATCGCATCGAGAAAGCGCTCAGAGCCCTCGATCAGAAACCTTAGGCTTCTTGGCAGCCTGAGCCGCCATTGAACGGGATTCAATCCGGCGCTTGGAGCGTGGTCAGCTGATCCGGTATTCCCCGCCCTCTCCGGATGGAACCGGCGCGAAGTTCGTGTTTCCCCGGAAAGTCAACGGGGAGGAAACGGCCTCCCGCAGGATAAAACGCTGCGCTTCGAATCCTAATGCCCCGTCAGCAATGACAAGGTGTTTCCCGGAGTTCAAGCCGGCCCCACTGGTTTGCGAGGGCTCACGAATCTATTGAACTGGAGAAATTCGGCCTGGCAGGGGTGGCAGCATTTTCTTTGGGTCGGCTAATCGTATCGAAAAATCCGCTTGACAATAAATTTTTTAGGTTGATAATCCTCGTAAAGAGTCGGAATAAATAGAAAGGGTAGTCGAGTTCATAGCGTTATTTTTTATAGCGATTGTTCCAAAAATTAGTCACTTGAGTTTATAACGGTTGTACCAATCATCCGTCCCTTGAGTTCATCGCTGTTGTTTTCATAGCGGTCGATCCAATCATACGTCCCTTGAGTTCTCCGCGGTCGTTTTCATAGCGGTTGTTCCAGGAATTATTCTCTGAAGATCGCCAGATCTGAAGACTGTTTTCTGCGCGTCGTGTACCGTCTGGGCCACAACCTGAGATCGGAGGAGGGAACGATGGTGAAGAGGCTGTTGCTGTCTTTTGCTTTGGGTGTTGGCTTCATGCTGGCACCGATTTTGGCCCGGCAGGCTCAAGGGCAGGTCCTTTACGGCTCGTTGGTCGGAACCGTAACTGACCAGACGGGCGCTGTGGTGCCTGGGGCAGCCGTGACGGTGAAGAACACCAACACGGGCCTCACGCTCGAGGCAACCACGGACCCCGCGGGCTTCTACGCGATCAGGAACATGGCGGAAGGAACCTACGATCTTTCAGTTAGCAAGAGCGGGTTCAGACCCTACACACAAAAGGGGATCGGCGTTTCGATCAACAACGTTACCCGCATCAACCCCAGCCTGGAGGTGGGGGCGGTGACTCAAGCCGTTACTGTGGAGGCCAGCACAGCCGTCCTGCAGACGCAGTCTTCGGACGTAAAAACAAGCATCAGCGCGGAGGTCGTGAACGACATGCCGCTCTCCCGCTTCCGCAACTACCAGACTCTTTTGAATCTTGTTCCCGGCGCCACACCGGCGCGGTTCCAGAACGCCGAGGCTGATACCCCCGAGCGCGCCCTTTCAACCAACGTCAACGGCCAGCAGCGTGGCGCAAACAACCAACGCCTGGACGGCTCGGCCAATGTCCTGGTGACATTGCCTCACCACGCGGCCTACATCGCGCCGGTGGAAAGCATCCAGGAGGTCAGCGTTTCCACCGACGACTTCGATGCCGAGCAGGGGATGACAGGCGGGGCAGCAGTCACCGTGGTGACGAAGTCCGGGACCAACCAATACCACGGCAGCGCCTTCTGGTACAACAACAACGGCGCCACCCGGGCGTTCACGTGGGATGAGAATCGCGTCAATGTGAACCGAAAACCTAAAACCATCATGAACTTCGGTGGCGGGAGCATCGGCGGACCGATCAAGAAAGACAAGCTGTTCTTCTTTGGTGACTGGGAAGGTACTTTTGAGCGGGTCAACAAGACTGCACTCGCATCGGTCCCGGCGCTTGACATCCGGGGTGGTGACTTGTCGCGTTTCCTGGGAGCCCAGATTCTCGACGCCTCGGGCAATCCCATCCTGGTTCCTACCACCGAAGGCGGCAGTGTGCCGCTGCAGGAAGGGATGGTCTTCGATCCCTATACTGGAAACGCCGATGGCACGGGCCGTTCCGTTTTTTCCTCGAGCGGGATGCTCAATGTGATTCCCGGCGCGCGGCTGAATGGGCCCATGACGACGCTGCTGGATCTGGTTCCTGCCCCCAATCAGCCTGCTGCTGGAGATTTCGACAACTACTTCGTTTCCGGCACGCAGAAATTGAACCGCAACAACTACGACGCTAAGATTAACTGGAACCGGAATGCGCAGCACCAGCTCTGGTTCAAGTACAGCACCATGATTGCGAGGTTCGATGCCGCCGGGGCCCAACTGGGCGCAGCGGGCGGCGGCGACATAGGCGATGGCGGCCTGGGTGGGTGCCACACGCGCACGCAGATTGCAGCTATCGGGCAGACCTATACGGTCACACCCACGTTCCTGCTTGACGCCACGCTCGGCTGGACGCGATTTGGCCAGCAGTGCGACCCCCCTGACGAACTCAGCGGCGTCAACTTCGGCTCGGACGTGCTGGGGATTCCGGGAACCAACGGCCCCACCGCCCTCGAAGCCGGCATGCCCGCGTTTTACTCCAACTGGTCCGACATGGGGAATCCGGAAGGCTGGAACCCCTGCCGCCGCAACGACCAGACGTACACCTTCAACACCAACGCCAGCTGGGTGAAGGGCAATCACGAAATCCGATTCGGTTTCGACTTCATACACAACTTGATGAACCACTTCCAGCCGGAGCTGGGCGATGGGCCGCGTGGCGCCTTTACATTCGGTTCGGGGGTGACGGCCTTGAACCCCTCAGATCTCGAAGCAACGGTGGGGTTCCTAAATGGCACTCCAAACTTCGAGAACGACCAGAACAGCCTGGCGTCGTTTCTGCTGGGTGCACCCAGTGATTCGGGAAAGAGCAGCCAGTTAATCAAGATGGACAGTTTGGAGAACCAGTACGCTCTCTATGTCCGCGACCGCTGGCGCGTCACCTCCAAGCTCACCCTCAACCTGGGAGTGCGCTGGGAGCTCTATCCTAACCGCAGGCGCTCCGCCGGCCTGGGAATCGAATCGTATGACCCCACCACCAACACGGCCTTGATCGGCGGACGGGGCGGCGTTCCTCGGGACAACGGGATCACTTTCAGCAAGAAGCTCTTCGCCCCCCGCATCGGCTTTGCCTATCAGCTGGACTCAAACACGGTGATCCGCAGCGGTTACGGCATTACTTACCACTCGCACCCGTTTGGCGCTCAGGCGCTGCGTGGCTGGTTCCCGCTGACGGTTGTCGGTGTGTTCAGTGGCGTCAACGGCTACCAACCCGTCACCACGAACTCCACCTATGTGTCGGATGGTATGCCGAATTCGCCGTTGGGTCCCAATGTCGGCATTCCCAATATCCTCAACTTCGACATCAACCAACAGGGCGGGGTTCCGTTGCCGAATGCGGCGGAGGACGGCTATCCTCAGGCGAACACGGAGTTGCACCGCGGCTACATCCAATCGTGGAACTTCAT
Source organism: uncultured Acidobacteriota bacterium (assembly GCA_963783155.1). Taxonomy (GTDB): domain Bacteria; phylum Acidobacteriota; class Terriglobia; order UBA7540; family UBA7540; genus SCRD01. Next base: position 93,109 of record CAWANC010000032.1, read on the forward strand.
TGTCGAACGCAAGCTGCCGGGCTCGACGGTAGTCTCGGTTGGATACGTGGGGACCAGGTCCGTCAGGGACTTCGCGTTCCGCAACATAAACGCCGGACAAATACCCGGCGCGGGCCTTGATGGGCAACTGCTCTATCAAAGATTCGGACGCGAGGCATCAACCAGGGTATTTGACGGCATGTTGGGAAGCGCCTACCACTCGCTGCAGGTCAGCCTCAACCGGCGCATCACGGGTGGTTTGCTTCTCAAGGGCGCATACACCTATTCGCATGCCATCGACAGTGCATCTTACTCTGACTGGACCGAAACCATCTGGCCCTCGAATTTGGCGTGGGGTCGCAACCGCGCCTCGGCGGAGTTCGACATCCCCCACAACTTCGAGCTTGGCTATGTGTACGAACTTCCCTTCGGCGGCGGCAAGAAGTTTGCCTCGACAGGTGGCGCTGCGAAGGCGATCCTGGGTGGGTGGCAGATCAACGGTGTCTTCAGCGCCTTCATGGGGGGACGGGACACTCTGACCGCTTCCGGTTCCTCCTTGAATATGCCGGACAACCAGCAAACACCTGACCAGGTAGCCCCGCTTACCTATACCAACTGTTATGGTCCGGATCCCGGCTGCACCATGTTCGACACCTCGGCGTTCGTCCCCGTAACTGACGTGCGGTTTGGCACCGTGGGTCGGAACACCTTGCGCAGGCCCGGTGTGGTCAACATGGACATGAGCCTCTACCGCACCTTTAAGCTCTTCGAAAAGTTCGATCTGCAGTTCCGGGCGGAGGCGTTCAACATAAGCAACACTCCGCATTTCGATCGCGCAAACCGGAATGTTAACAGCTCGACCTTCGGGCAGGTTACATCCACAGATTCCGGGGGTAGAACATTTGCAGGCGGGCGTTCTCGGGAATACCGTTTTGGCTTGCATCTGAGCTTCTAGTCCCGTTTGATTCAAGTCCTGGGCGCCCCGATCTGATCGGGGCGCCCTTTTTTTGCCCCAACTGCACTTCTTTGAGTTTCGTCTCAGAGGCCCCCCCGGGCAGCAAGGCACGTCTTCTGACTCCAGGCAAGGAATGTGTGCAAGAAACGCGGTCCGCGCTGCCCGCTCGTTGATCGCGATGGATCGGTTGCCATGAGCGCCACGAAGTGCCTCACGCTGCGCGGGATCGTCCCGATCGATCGGGGCGCCACCCGCCCCGCCTGCCAATGGCTCCCCACGACGCGGAGCCCCAATCATGAGAAGGGGAAACTGAGAAGTCAGCGCCCGGCCGCGATTTGCAACATCCCGTCACGCAGGCTGATATAATGGGCGCGCATTCCCCTGGAGGGGGGCATTCCGATGCGAGAGAGTTTTCCCCGTCTGATTGTCACAGACAGTTCCGGCGGTGTGCGCGAGGTTGAAATCACCAAGCCCGAGTTCACGATGGGCCGGCAGAGTGACAACGATCTTGTGCTTTTTGAGAGCCGGATTTCGCGCCGCCATGCGCGCCTCAGCAAAACTCCGCAGGGTTATCTGCTGGAAGACGTGGGAAGCCGCCACGGGACATTCGTGAACGGCACCCAGGTGAGCAGTTGCCTGCTGAAGTCGGGCGACCAGATCGGCCTGGGCCTTGCGGACGCCTATGCGCTGACATTCCTGATGCAGGAGGCCGAACTTCCCGGCCTGCTGGAGGAACTGGGCAAGGCCACCCAAAGCGCGGCTCCGCAACTGCAGCACCTGAACCTGCTGCTGCAGATGGCCCAGTTGCTCTCCCGATCGCCGAACCTGGAAAAAGTGCTGACAGCGCTGCTGGACTCCTCGCTGAGCATCACGGGCGCCGACCGCGGCCTGCTGTTCCTGCGCGGGCCGGACGGTGAACTCCAGTTGCGCCTGGCGCGCGCGCAGGATGAAATCTCGCTGGACCCGCTGCCGGAAGATTATTCCAAAGCCGTGGTGGATCGCGTGGCGGAAACCGGGCGGGAAGAAATGGTGCTGGAAGAAACTTCAACCGGACGCGCCACCAACGAGACGGTGACCCTCCAGGGAAGCGTGCGCGGGGTGGTGGCGGTGCCCCTGCAAAAGCTTCCGGTGTCCGACGCGCGCGGCGATTCGATCATCGGCGCCGCACCGGAACAACTGGGCGTCCTTTACCTGGACAGCCGCTCGAGGGCCACCTCACTGACCGGGCTCGACCGCCAGGTGTTGCAGACCCTGGCCGTCGAAGGCGCCACGGTGATTGAAAACGCGCGGTTGCTGCGCCTGACCCGCCAGCAGGAACGCGTGCAGCACGACCTGGAACTGGCTCGCAACATCCAGCAGGACCTGCTGCCCAGAGAACTGCCCCGCAGTCCCTATTTCGGCGTCCACGCCTTTACAGTGCCGAGTTCCAGCGTGGGGGGCGATTACTACGACGCGGTGGCGCTGCCCGGGGACCGCTACGGATTTGTGGTGGCCGACGTTTCCGGCAAAGGCCTGACCGCCGCCATCCTCTCCGCCAACCTGCAGGGAGCTTTTGCCGCCATGGCTTCCGCCGATCTGGGATTGCCTGAGACTTTCGGCCGTGTCAATGACTTCCTCTGCCAGCGTTCGGGCGCGGCCATGTACGCCACCATGTTCTACGGCGTCATCAGCCCCAGCGGCGACTTCAACTTTGTCAATGCCGGGCACGCCTATCCGCTGGTGGTCCGCAGCAACGGGACCGTGGAGCAGCTCGAAACATCCAACTTCCCTTTGGGACTGTTCCCTGCCGTCGCCTACGAAGCCGCATCCACGCGCCTCGAAGCCGGCGATCTCGTTCTGGTGTTTTCCGACGGACTGACCGAGGCGCAGAACTTCCGCAATGAACTCTTCGGGGAGTCCAGGCTCAGCACCGTGGCCGGGGATTGCGCCAGGCTTCCCGCCGCCGGCGCTTCGGAAAAAATCCTGAAGTCCGTTAAAAATTTTGTTGGAAACGCGCCGCCCTCCGACGACCTCACTCTGGTGGTGCTGCGCTTCGGAAACGTTTAGCCGGAACGGCGACGCAAAGTTGTCCCGCTGTGCGATATTACTCTGCTGCTCTTTCTCTTCTGAATTAAAACCGGCAGGCTTAAAGAGCAATTCTGCGCTCCTCGTCTTTGCCCATCAGGTCGTTACCCGCCTCAATAACAGGTGTCTTCAGTGGGTCAATTCGGGGCTTTACCGAATTGTGGCAAAACCCTTCCTGCCCCAGAATGAGAAGTGGCCAAAGGCTTCAAAACCGTGGCTTCGGGAACACGTCCTGAGGGCGTAATTGAGTGAAAGCAGCAGCCTTCAGCGACTCATGCGGCACGGGTTCCGATGGAGTCCGCCGAAGTGACTCCGGGGATTCTGTGCGAGGGGGAGACGAAAATGGGAATTGAGGTCATGGGAGTTTTTATCATCGGCGTTTTGACTTTGGGTTCACTCACGGGCGCCGTGGCGCTCTTTCTGGAGATTTTTGAGGGATAAAAGTTGAATACGCGGGCGGCCGGCACACCGATTGTGTCCACCAGCCGCGTGAGCGCAGAGCGCTCGGCTGTCTTCAATCAGTAGTAACCCGGCCCGACGAGGCGTTCGATGCGCTTCTGGATGGGCGGATGAGTGGAAAAGAGATTCGAGAACATTTCGCGGCCGGTGAGCGGCGCGCAGATATACAGGTGCGCCATGGAAGGCGAAACCTGCATGGGCAGGCGCTTGGACTGTTCATCGATTTTCTTCAGCGCCCGCGCCAGGCCCTGGGGATTGCCGGTGATTTGTGCGCCGGTGGCGTCCGCCTCATACTCGCGCGAGCGTGAAATCGCCAGCTGAATCAGGATGGCGGCCAGCGGCGCCAGAATCATCATGGCCAGCGCCGAAAGCGCCCCGCCTTCGCGGTCGTTCCCGCCCCCGCCAAAGCCGAACATCTCTCCCCAGAAAACCATCCGGGCGATAAAGGTGATGGCCCCGGCCAGAGTGGCCACAATGGCGCTGGTCAGAATGTCACGGTTCTTCACATGGCCCAACTCGTGGGCGAGGACACCCTCAATCTCTTCGTCATCGCAGATGTCGAGGATGCCGCGCGTCACCGCCACCGAGGCGTGATGGGGATTGCGACCTGTGGCAAAAGCGTTGGGCGAATCGGTGGGAATCATGTAAATCCTGGGCACGGGAATGTACGCCTTGCCGGCCAGCCGCTCGACAATCCGGTAAATGCGCGGGCCGTCCTCGCGCGAAATGGGCTGCGCTCCGCTCATAGAAAGCGCAATCTTGTCGGAAAAGAAATAGCTGCCGAAATTCAGGACCGCGGCCAGAACCAGGGCAATGATCATCCCGCTCCGCCCGCCCCAGAGCTGGCCGATGAACAGAAGCACCACGGTCAGCAGCGCAAGCAACCCGGTCGTTTTAATGTTGTTCCACATGGCTTTTAAGGGCGGGCTTTTGCCTGCCCTTCCTCTCCATCATTAGATGCGGATTCGGGTCCAGCCGTTTCACCCCGCGGGCCTGCTTTCAGCCTATTCTCCGTTGGCGACGGGATAGCCCTTCTGGGCCCAGTCCTGGCCAAAGTTGTCGGCAAAATGCACCACTTTCACATTGCTGAAGCCCATCTTTTTCACGGCCTCGAAGGCCGGACGAATGTTGGGGCATTCCTCCCACGGGCAGCACCCGCAATAAAGAACAATCGCCCGCTGGTGCGAAACACCCTCGAGACAGGTCTTGAGCCGGGCGATGCCGTTGGAGTTCCGCCCCGGGCCGCAATATTTGGAACCCGGAATATGGCCCTGGGCATAAAGAGTTTCGAAGCCGACCTGCAACAACAGCGGCTTGTCGGGGGAATTCTGAAGCTGGCTGGCAAAAGCAGCCGGTTCAATCACCTGTTTCGGGCTCCAGGGATGGGTGGCGGAAAAAGCGCAGGCGCTGGCAGCCAGACAAAGGGCGGCAACCGCGCCCAGGACAGAATACTGCTGGCGAACACGATGGCAATACAACAGAAATACTTTCTTCATATATACGATAGTAGCATGGGGCGTCAGCGCCGGACAGAGCGCCGCGCAGGATAGTAGGGCGCCTGGATGTAGCGGCGGCTTTACGCCGCCACATGGCGAGATAGAACTCGCCGCTTGTATCTACAAACTCAGACCGCACCAACGCCACACATAGAGGACGCGAAAACCGTTCGAATCCCGGATGGTATAATTTTGCAGAGAGGATGCCGGCGCGGCGTCAGGCAAATGAAGTCACTTGAGGAATATCTCGACCTGGCTCGAACGAACCACGGCCACATGTGTCCGGGGCAGGTGCTGGGCGTGCGCATGGCGATGCTGGGCCTGGGCAAACTGGGCATTGACGATCCGGAGAAGCATCGCAAGCGCCTGCTGACTTTTGTTGAAATCGACCGCTGCGCCACCGACGCCGTCAGCCTGGTGACGGGATGCCGTCTGGGTAAGCGCTCGCTCAAGTACCTCGATTACGGAAAAGTCGCGGCCACTTTTGTGGACCTCCAGACGCAGCAGGCCGTGCGCATCGTGGCGCGCGACGACGCCCGGGAAAAGGCCAAAACCTTGGGCGGGAATCCCAGCGACCCTTACCGCCAGCAACTGGAGGCTTATAAGGTGATGGACGATGATGAGCTTTTCACCGTTCAGCAGGTCCGCGTCAAGCTTCGGCCGGAGGACCTGCCCGGGCGGCCGCGCTCACGCGTCGCCTGCGACCAGTGCGGCGAAGGGATCAATGACGGGCGCGAAAGCCGCGTTGACGGCCGCGTCCTCTGCCGGAACTGCGCCGGCGAAAGTTATTATGAAACGCTGGACGGCCGGTAGGATTTTGCACTGATGCCGGCCGCAACACGCCGCCTGAACCATGGCTGACTATCCCCAACTGATCGCGCCCGGCCGCATGAAACCCCTGCCGCCCATCTTTCTGAAGCAGCGCCGCTACTGGCCCGTGGCCACGCTGACGCTGATCGCGCTGTGCATCATCGTCTTTATCCTGATGACCCTGGCGGGCGGCTCGAAGGATACCGACGTCCTGCTGAATTTCGGCGCCTCCTACGGGCCCTACCTTGGCCGGGGTGACGACTGGCGGCTGGTGATGCCGATGTTTCTGCATATCGGGTGGTTCCACCTGGCCGTCAATATGGGGGCCCTCTACCTGCTGGGGCCCATCCTGGAACGCATTTACGGTTACGCGCGCTTTTCGGTGATTTATGTCGGTGCGGGCATCGCCGGTTCCTGGCTCTCCATGAGGATGACGCACAACGTTGCCGCCGGAGCTTCCGGGGCGATTATGGGCATCGCCGGGGCCATGCTGGTGGTGGGCTGGCTCTATCGGGAGGTGGTTCCCTGGCGCTGGAAAAGGGCCTTCGGGTGGGGCATGGTGCTGCTGATTGCCCTCAACTACGCCATCGGGCTGAGCATGTCCAACGTGATTGACAACTGGGGACACACAGGGGGACTGGCGGGCGGCATCGTGCTGGCCCTGCTGATTCCCCCGCCGCTGCCCTGGCGGAACTCCCGTTGGATCTTCGCCCGGCTGCCAAAGGCGGTGGTGATTCTGCCCATCGCCATTGTGGCGATGGCCATGTTCGCCACAGCGGAGCACTATCGTACAACCCAGCAGGTGACCCGGTTGCTGGACCAGGGCCGCCACTACTGGACCGAACATCAGGACGACCGCGCCCTCCAGCTTTTCCAGCAGGCGGCGCGCGAATACCCGCGCAATGAACGTCCTCACGAAGCGCTGGCCGGGTTTTACCTCAGCCGGGACCGGTTTAGCGACGCCATCCGCGAATATAACCAGGCCCTGCGCCTCAGCCCCGGCTCGCCGGCGGCGCAACTGGGCCTGGCGGCGGCCTACGCGCGCGAAGGGCAGCCGGGCAAAGCCCGCAAGCTGCTGGAGGCGATTGTCGGCCAGGATCCCCGGACGGCGGAAACACAACTGATGCTTGCCGATCTTTGCGCCGAACAGAAGCTCTATCCGGAAGCCATCCAGCATTACCAGGAGGCCATCCGCCTGAAGCCGGACCTTGCCGAGGCCCGCAACAACCTGGCCTGGCTGCTGGCCACCTCCGACGACACCCGCTACCGCAATCCTCCGGAAGCGCTGGCGCAGGCGCAGCAGGCTGTGGAACTGAGCCACTGGAAGGAACCCACTTTCATTGATACGCTGGCCGAGGCGCTCTACGCGAACGGCAAATACCGGCAGGCTGTGGAAACACAGGAGAAAGCGCTGGCGCTCGATCCCGGCGACAAGATCATGAAGGAACACATGGCCAAATACCGGAAGGCCGCCGGGGCGTGATCGAATCAGCGGGAATTTTTTCAGCTCGCACTTATGCCTCATCATTCGACGGCAGGAAAACCATCCCGCATTCTGCTGACGGGCGCCACCGGCTACGTGGGCGGACGTCTGCTGAAGGCGCTGGAAGGCAGGGGCCATTGGGTTCGCTGCCTGGCGCGCCGGCCGGAATTTTTGCGCGCCCGCGTGGGCGGCGGCACCGAAGTCGTGCAGGGAGACGTTCTGGACGCGAACTCGCTGGCGCCCGCGCTGGCCGGAATCGAGGCCGCCTACTACCTGGTGCATTCCATGGGCTCCGCCGGTTCCTTTGAGGAACAGGACCGCATTGCGGCATCGAATTTTGGACAGGCGGCGCGGGAGGCCGGAGCGGAACGCATCATCTACCTGGGCGGGCTGGGTGAGCAGGGCAAGGGGCTTTCCGAACACCTCCGCAGCCGGCAGGAGGTGGGTGAAATTCTGCGCCAGTCGGGCGTGCCCGTCATCGAGTTCCGCTCCTCGGTGGTGATCGGCTCCGGCAGCGTCTCGTTTGAAATGGTGCGCGCGCTGGTGGACCGCCTGCCCGTGATGATCTGCCCAAAGTGGGTCAGGACTCCCACGCAGCCCATCGCCATCGAAGACGTGGTCGAGTATCTGGTGGAGGCGGCCGAACTCCCGCTGGAAACGGGCAGTGAAATTTTTGAAATTGGAGGCGCGGACGTCGTCTCCTACGGCGACCTGATGCAGACCTATGCCAGCGAGCGCGGGCTGCGGCGATGGATGATCCAGGTGCCCGTCCTCACTCCGTGGCTCTCCAGCCTGTGGCTGGGGCTGGTGACCCCGGTTTATGCGCGGGTGGGCCGCAAGCTGATTGAGGGCGTGCGCAATCCCACGGTGGTCCGGGACAACCGCGCGCTGAAAGCCTTCAGCGTCAGGCCGCGCGGGGTGCGCGAAGCCATTGCTCGGGCGCTGGCCAACGAGGAGAGCGACTTTGCGGAGACGCGCTGGTCAGACGCTCTCTCCTCCGCAGGAGGCCGGAAGTCCTGGGCCGGCGTCCGCCTGGGCAGCCGCATTGTGGACCAGCAGACGGCAGCGACGGAATTACGCCCGGCGGCGGCGTTTGCGCCCATCCGCCGCATTGGCGGGCAGAATGGCTGGTACTTTGCCAATTTCCTCTGGCGGATTCGCGGCTTTGTTGACCTGCTGGTGAGCGGAGTGGGACTGCGTCGCGGACGCCGCAACCCGGAACATCCGGCGGTGGGTGATGCGCTGGACTTCTGGCGCGTGGAAGCCTATGAACCGGACCGGCGGCTCCGCCTGTTTGCGGAAATGAGAGTGCCCGGGCGCGCCTGGCTGGAGTTTGAAGTGGAACCGGCAGGCAGTGGGTCGATTGTGAGGCAGACCGCCGTCTTTGAGCCGGCAGGCCTGGCCGGGCTCGCTTACTGGTATCTGCTCTACCCTTTCCATGCCTGGATTTTTCGCGGCATGCTGCGGGAAATTGTGAAGAGGGGAAAGCCCGCAACGGCAGGCAAAAACAATCATGGACCCTCTTGAAAAGCTGGCCCAGGATGCGCGGGTGACGGTGCGGCGCGGCGGCCCCGCAAACGCCGAAGGCCGCGCCGTGGTCTTCTGGATGCAGCGCGCGCAGCGGGCGGTGGACAACCCGGCGCTCGAAACGGCCATCCGGGCTGCCAACCTGCTGAACAAGCCGCTGGTGGTTTTTGCCGGTATCGTGCGCAATTATCCCAACGCCAATCTGCGCTCCTACACTTTTTTTGCCGAAGGTTTCAAGGCGGTGGCTCTCGGGCTCGAACGCCGGGGCGTTGGCTTTGTGCTGCGCGCCTGGCCGGACAACGACCTTGTCAAATTCTGCGATGAAGTTTCGGCCTGCCTCGTGGTCGGTGACGAAAATCCCATCCGCGAACCCGAGCTGTGGCGGCAAACTCTCGCCAAAAAACTGCGCACGCCTTTCTGGACCGTCGACGCGGACGTGATTGTTCCCAGCCATCTGCTGCTGAAGGAGCAGTACGGCGCGCGAACCATCCGGCCCAGGATTAATGCCCTGCTGGATGAATTTCTCGTTCCGGTCGGGAAATTGAAGCCGCGCGTGTGCTGGAAACCGGCGAAGAAGATTGCGTCGCTATCCCCCGGGGCGGACCTTCTGCAAAATCTTCCCATCAACCGATCGGTTGCGCCGGTGGCATCACTGCAGGGCGGAACAGACGAAGGGCTGAAATTGCTGAAGAGCTTTATACGCGGGCGCCTGGCCGGCTACGACGAAGGACGCAACCATCCCGACCAGGACCACACCAGCCGGCTTTCGCCCTATCTCCATTTCGGGCACCTGGGCCCGCATACGGTTGCGCTGGCCGTGAAAAACGCGGAAGCGCCCGCCCGCGACCGCGAGGCGTTCCTGGAACAGATGATCGTGCGGCGCGAGTTGGCGGTGAACTTCTGCCGCTACAATCCGCATTACGACAACCTTCAGTGCGCCGAGCCCTGGGCGCTGCGCACGCTCGAAGAACACGCCCGCGACGAGCGCGAAGTTCTCTATCGCGAACGCCAGCTTGAAAACGCCGAAACGCACGATCCGCTTTGGAACGCCGCGCAACGGCAGATGGTGGTGACGGGCTGGATGCACGGCTACCTGCGCATGTACTGGGCCAAGAAAATTCTGGAGTGGACGGGCAGTGCCGAGGAGGCCTTCGCGATTGCCGTCCGGCTGAATGACCGTTACGAACTCGACGGGCGCGACCCCAACGGCTATGCGGGCATCGCCTGGGCCATTGCCGGCAAACACGACCGCGCCTGGGGCCCGGAGCGGCCAGTCTACGGAAAAATCCGCTACATGTCCTATGCAAGCACCTCGCGCAAATTCAATAGCAAAGCCTATATCGAACAGGTCAATGCGCTGGGCTGACAGTCGCCAGACCGCTATAAAGTAGCGGCGGCTTTATGCCGCCAGATGGCGAGATAAACTCGCCGCTACGGGCCCTTATCTACGCCGACCGGGGCACAAAGCCTGTGGACGAAACCCCTTGCCTCAGGTATGATTTTTTCATCATTCCTGTCTGGGGCAGGAAATCATTCTGTTGGGGGGCAAATCATGAGTACCACGTTAGGGCAAAACACTCCCGTTGGGGAGACACATGCGCATGTGACGCCGGATAAAATCATGCAGATCGGGCTGGGATTCTGGGGATCGAAAACGCTTTTGAGCGCGGTTGAACTGGGTGTGTTTACCTATCTCGCCAACGGGCCGCTGACTTGCGACGAACTGGCCCAGGCGGCGGGCGTGCATCCCCGCGGTTCGCGGGACTTTTTCGATGCGCTGGTGGCAATGGGCATGCTGGACCGGCACGACGGGCGATATTCCAACACGCACGACTCCAACATCTTTCTCGACAAAAACAAGCCCAGCTATATCGGCGGAATGCTGGAGATGGCCAATGCGCGGCTCTACCATCACTGGGGATCGCTGACGGATGGCCTGCGGAACGGCAAGCCTCAGAACGAGAACAAAGACAACGCTGGAGGAAACACCTTTGATGCGCTCTATTCCGATCCCCAGCGCCTGCGGACGTTTCTGGGCGCGATGACCGGAATCAGCATCCCGGCCGCCGCCGCCATCGCCCGGAAGTTCCCGTGGAACAAATACCAGACTTTTGTGGACGTCGGCACGGCGCAGGGCGGACTGGCCACGCAGGTTGCCCTGGCGCATGAGCACATCACGGGCAAGGGCTTCGACCTGCCCATCGTGCAGCCGATTTTCGAAGAGTACATCCATTCTTTCGGACTGCACACGCGCCTTGGTTTCCAGGCCGGCAACTTCTTTGAAGACCCGCTGCCCGAGGCGGACGTGCTGGTGATGGGACACATCCTGCACGACTGGAACCTGGAAGAGAAGATGATGCTGCTCTCGAAGGCTGTGAAGGCCCTGCCCAAAGGCGGCTCGCTGATTGTTTACGAGGCGCTGATTGATGACGACCGGCGGCAGAACGCCTTCGGGCTGCTGATGAGCCTGAACATGCTGATCGAGACTCCGGGAGGATTTGACTACACGGGGACCGATTGCAGCGGCTGGATGAAGAAAGCCGGCTTCGCAGAAACCTTCGTCGAACACCTTGTCGGGCCGGATTCCATGGTGGTGGGAGTCAAGTAGCGGCGGGCGGTTACACCTTGGAGTGGGCGACGCGGACGGCGGGCATGCCGTCGCTTTCTTCGTAGATTTCGATGTCGTGGAAGATGTTGGGGCTTTCTTTCTTCAGGGTATTGCAGACTTCCACGGCCAGCAGCAACCACGCCCACTGCACGTGCAGCGTCGAGGGATGCCCGTCCCGCATAGACTTGCCCGTGGCCAAGTGGCTGCTCACCTCCGCAACAGGAAAGTCCGTTTCCGCCAACTGTTCACATCACTTGGGAATCATTCAATCCTGTTTTCCAGCAACTTTCCGGCCCACTCGACAACCGCTTCCGCAAGCGCAACAGCGCGACGATACTCGTCCTCAGACACCGGCTCAGCCGGTCCCGGGTAGCGAGCCTGCCACGCAAAGTTCGTTAAATCTCCCGCTTCGCGAACCGCTTTGGGAACAGGAACGCCGTTCCTGGCGAGTCCATCCAGCAGCTCGGTTAGGTCGTGCGTCTAGCGGAACTCGTACCCCTCGGCGCGGTAAACCGATTTGATTGCCTTTTCCGCCGCTTGTTGGGCGTGAAAACACAAATCTTCGTAAAGGGCGCCTCTGGGCAGAGGAACTTTGGCCAAAGCCAGATCGCTGCGTGAGCGACGGAGCCAATCCGACGGCGAGCCGGGGATTCCGCTTTCAGGCGGCACGATAGAGCTCCCGGCCTTCCTTCAGCGCGGAATGGACGACCATAGAGGGTTCATCGGCGAACTGGCGCACATCGGACTCAGTGACGACGACGATGTCCTTCGCAACGCCCAACCCGGCGAGCGCCCGGTACAGGCGCTGAGCCGTCTGGCGCCGATGCGCACCGTCAGGCATCACAACCATGAGGTCCACGTCACTGTGCGGTCCCATCTGACCGCGGGCAGCCGATCCAAACAGAAGGACGCGGCGTGGGTGAACCGCTTCAACGACTCTCAAGACCAAGCGGTCCAGCACCTGCTTTTCAATGGTGACCGGCATCTTCATTGGCAAACCTCACTCGGAGTTTCACCTCCGTTCGCCTTTCGCTGAAGGGATTATACCCTCTTTATAACTCTATTTTAAGGTTATTACCCTTCGGGCGGTTACACCTTGGAGTGGGCGACGCGGACGGCGGGCATGCCGTCGCTTTCTTCGTAGATTTCGATGTCATGGAAGATGTTGGGACTTTCTTTCTTCAGGGCATTGCAGACTTCCACGGCCAGCAAGCGGATTTCAGTATCGGCGTGTATGCTGCCGCGCAGTTCCAGGAAGTGCCGCCAGGCGCGGCCGTTGCCGGTGACAAAGATTTTGGTTTCGGTGGCGTTGGGCAGAACGGAGCGGGCTGCCTGCCGGGCCCACTTGCGGCGGTCGCGAGGGGTCATCTCCGGCTGCTTTTCCTGGACGTAGTTGCTGGTGGCTTCCGCCAGCTCAACGTAAGCCTTGCGGACCAGGTCAATCGTCTCCTGCCACTTCGCCCGTAACTCTTCGTTTTCCTGGTAGAGCGGCGGCACCACGTAGCGCGCGTCGCCTTCATCCACATAACGCTGCGAGAGCTGCGAATAGCCAAAGCCTGCACGGTGGCGCACCAGTTCATGCGTAAGCGAGCGGCTGACTCCGGTGATCAGCAGGTTCCACACGGCGTGCTCCAGGACGCTGCCGTGCTTGGAGGTGAGAATGTTGCCCAGGTATTCCTCGTTGGTCTTGCGCCCTTTTCCGAACGACATGTAGCAGGTGCGGCCGGCAATTTCCGCCAGAACTTCCGCCGCGGCTTCGGCGTCCGTTGTGAATTGGACGCCCTCGTCGGCAAGAAAGCGGTCCAGTTCCTCCGGCACAATGGCCTGCCGCCCCAGGACGTAGACCTTGGGTCGCGTGATGTACGGGTCGAGCGATGGGTTGGTGGCCAACAGCGTTCTCTGCCCTGCCGATTCTCAATTTTGGGATCTGCTGGATGACCCAGGAGGAAAAGGGCCGTGAACGGCCCCGGTGCTATTTCCCACTCTTGGCCGGAGCGGCCTCTGGCTCACTCTTGCGAAACTTCGCGTACTTTTTGTTAAACCGCTCCACCCTTCCGGCGCTGTCAATCAGCTTCTGCTTGCCGGTGAAGAAGGGATGGCAACTCGAACAGATTTCCACGTGCAGCACTTTGTCCTTGTAGGTCGAGCGCGTCTGGAACGAACTCCCGCAGGCGCAGACAACCTGCACCTCGTGATAATCCGGATGTGTATCGGTTTTCATGGAACTCCTCGAAGTCTGCTTCAAAAACTTTGATTATAGCCTCGGGGGCCAAAACTTTCAATTGCCAATCTCCGGGAGGAGGAGCCCATCGAGAACGCAAGACCCATATCTTGCTTTTCCGGGGCAAAGAATAAATACTTAAAAGCAAGGACCGGCGAATAACCATCGGAGGGCAAGAGGTCCTCCACTGAAGGGAGATTTATGGAAAAAGCGACGTTTGGGGCGGGCTGCTTCTGGGGCGTGGAAGCAGCATTCCGGCAGGTCAAGGGCGTGACCGCAACGGCGGTTGGATACATGGGCGGAACATTGAAGAATCCGACTTATGAGGACGTCTGCACGGACAAGACCGGCCATGCGGAGGTGGTGCAGGTAGATTACGATCCCGCGGCGGTTTCTTACGATGAGATCCTGAGGGTCTTCTGGCAGAACCATAATCCCACCACCCTGAACCGGCAGGGGCCGGATGTCGGCACGCAGTACCGCTCGGCGATCTTTTTCCACAGCCCGGAGCAGGAAGCCGCTGCGCACGCTTCCAAGGCGGAGCTTGAAAAGTCCGGAGCTTTCAGCCGCCCGATCGTGACCCAGATTGTTCCCGCTCAGGATTTCTGGCGGGCGGAAGAATATCACCAGCAATACCTCGAAAAGCGTGGGATCTCCCACTGCTCAATCCCGTAATGGATTCTCCAGATATGGCACCCAAACCGGGCGACGAGAAGGCTGGGTTGTGCCGCTCCTGCCTGTTCGTGAGGCGGGTCCTAACCAGCCGAGGATCAATGTTTTACCTCTGCCGTCGGTCTGAGGAAGACCCTCGATTTGACAAGTATCCGCGCCTGCCGGTGATCCGGTGTTCGGGGTTCGAACCGGACCCGGAACAGGGCGATGGATAGCAGCACCGGGGCATGCGGCAGGCCTTGAATTGGCGTCGGATTCTGGTGCCCCCGTGAGAGATGCGGCTGCTCCGGCCGTCAGGAGCCGGGCAAAGCCCCTGTGCGGATGATGTCAGTAAGATCCGCCGGAAGAGATTCCCAGCCAGAATTTGGTGGTTTGGGGGCGGAACGTGCTGTGGTAGACTGAACCTTATTAATCGGGCATCAAATATCCTTCCTCACAGAGAATTGGATCGTGCATGAAAGTTTTGCTGATATACCCCGAATTCCCCGATACGTTTTGGAGCTTCAAGCATGCGCTCCCTTTCCCGGGCAAGCGCTCAGCCTATCCGCCGCTGGGAATGTTGACCGTTGCCGCCATGCTGCCCGCTTCCTGGCAAAAGCGTGCAGTGGATTTGAACGTGCGGCCCGTGAAAGACTCTGAACTTGCGTGGGCGGACGTGGTTTTCCTGAGCGGCATGATGGTGCAGGGTCCGTCGATGAAGAAAGTGATTGACCGGGCCAGGGAACTTGGCCTGCCCACGGTGGTGGGCGGCCCCATCGCCAGCACCAAGGATCCCAGCATCGCCGACGCCGATCACATTGTTGAAGGCGAGGCCGAAGAACTAATTTCCATTCTGGCCAAGGACCTGGAGTCCGGAGGCGCCCGGGCACACTACAAAGCACCCGTCCTGCCCGACCTGACGCAGGTGCCCCTGCCGGACCTCAGCCTGGTGGACCTTTGGAAGTATAGCGCCATGGCAGTGCAGTATTCGCGCGGATGCCCCTTCACCTGTGAGTTCTGTGACATCATCGAAATTTACGGCCGCAAACCCCGTACCAAGAATCCCGAACAGGTCCTGGCCGAGCTGGACCAGATTTACGATATGGGATGGCGTGGCAGGCTGTTCCTGGTGGATGACAACTTTATCGGCAACAAGAAGAATGTGAAAAAACTTCTACCGGAACTGGTCCGCTGGAACCGCGACCACAGTTATCCTTTTTCCTTCCTGACGGAAGCCTCGCTGAACCTGGCCGAAGACACGGAACTGCTGGAGTATATGCGCGACGCCCACTTCAACGGTGTCTTTATGGGGATCGAAACCCCGGTAGCCGAGAGCCTGAAAGAGACCACCAAGTTCCAGAACCTGCGCAAAGACCTGCTGGAAAGCGTCAAGCTGGTGCAGTCTTACGGCATGGAGGTCATGGCAGGGTTCATCGTGGGCTTTGACAACGATCCTCCGGATGTGTTCGAACGGCAGATCCAGTTTATTCGCGATGCCGCCATTCCCATCTCCATGGTGGGACTGCTGAGCGCCTTGCCGAACACACAACTGTGGCGCCGTTTGAAAGCTGAAGGGCGGCTTCTCAAAGAAAGTCTGGGAAGCAACACGCTGGTCGACATGAATTTCATCCCCCGGATGGAGACCCAGGAATTGATCGACGGCTATCGCAAAATCCTGGAAACCATCTACTATCCCCGCGAGTACTTCAACCGCGTCCAGGCCTTTCTTTCGCAACTGGGACCGCCGACTCGCACCCCGATTGTGTTTTCAGATATTCTCGCCGTTGCCCGGTCTCTATGGAAGCAGGGGCTGCGGAGCGACTACCGCAAAGAATACTGGAAGTTTCTGGCCCAGACAGTGCGCAGTCACCGCCAGCACATGGACAAAGCGCTGACACTGGCCATCATGGGGCACCACTTCTTTGAATTGACAGGAACGGTGCAGTCGGAAACCCAGATCTAGAAGCGTCGCCCGCATGGGCTTGGCGGGGAGAGTGCATCGAACTTTACCGCCCTCCGGCCGGCGGCAGCGGCCTTCCAAAGACAGACAAAGAGGTTGCAGGTTCGCCCTGCAACCAGGCCCCCAAGGCATTTCAACGCTGTCCGCATTGAGGGATTACGGTGCTGCCCGGCAGGGACGCCCTAACCCCTTTTGAGCTCTGCGAGAACCTGCCGGCCGACTTCTTTCAGCGTTTCAAACACCCCCACGCCTTCGACAGCCACCGCCTCAAACACCGGCTCGCCCTTCCGGAGAAGCGCCTCTGAGAGTTTCTCAACCGGCAGTGCATTGGGAAGGTCGCGCTTGTTGAATTGAAGGACGTAGGGAATAGTGGCGAAGTCGTAGCCATGGTCTTTCAGGTTGGTCTGCAGGTTGTCCAGCGATTCCTCGTTTGCGTCCATGCGCTCTTCCTGCGAGTCGGCTACAAAGACCACCCCATCCACCCCGCGCAGGATCAGCCTTCGGCTGGCATCGTAAAAGACCTGGCCGGGGACCGTATAAAGGTGAAATCTGGTTTTGAATCCGCGCACGGTCCCCAGCTCCAGCGGCAAAAAGTCAAAAAAGAGGGTCCGATCGGTTTCAGTGGCGAGCGAGAGCATTTTCCCTCCGGACTTGGCCGCAGTTCGCTCGAATATCCACTTCAGGTTGGTTGTTTTTCCGCCCAGTCCGGCGCCGTAATAGACAATTTTGCAGTTGATCTCACGGGAAGCGAAATTAATAAAACTCACGTCGGGCGGTCCTTGTGTCCTGAATTTAAGCGCCTTCGTGCAGAGGGCCGCTGGGAGTGCACCGCTGCCCACTCCACCGCTCGCCATGCATCCGGAGCATCACCCGGAAGCACCCATAAACTCTTTACTGCTTATCTATCGGCCAAAAATGAGCAGGACTTGGGGGTTTTTCCAAATCGGACTTCGGCGGGACCGGCGACGGCACACGGAAATGCTGCCGGCTGCGATGCTGCGGTTCGGATCTGTGGGTTTGCAGATTTAAGCGGAAGGAACCGGGACGTTTCAAAGGCAGGCCTGATGATCCCGGTTCTCCCTCGAATGCATGTAAACGCCCCCTGGCGGGGGTGGATAGCAACTTCCCTATATGTGGTCCTGTTCTGCGCCCATCATGCCAGATTGCAAATGCCGGATGCAAGGATAAATTCTTTTTTTCGACGGGTGGCGAATCGCCGGAGCTGCGCGGCATCGCACGACCCTTTCAAGGAACGCCTGCCGGCCGCCAGCGAAATAACCAACCGGCCGTGGATGTCCTGAAAAGCTCGAACGTGGTTCGCATGGCTGCGCTTTGCGCTAGAATGACACTTCACCATGCGCTGGCTTGAGATGCAACGCAAACCGGAACCGGAAGTGATGAGCGGCGAGGATGAGGTGTCCGCCTATGCTTCCGCTGCCGCCCAGAAGCATCTGGAGGCGCTGGACGACGCGTTTGTGGGCCAGGTGCTTCAACTCGCGCCAGACGGCAAGGCGCTCACCGGGTTCCTGCTGGATGTCGGCTGCGGGCCGGGCAACATTGCCCTGAAGCTTGCGCGGCGATCCCCCGGTCTCACGATAGTGGGTCTCGACCGCTCACGAAACATGGTGCGGGCCGCTTGCCAGGCGGCAGCCGGGGCGGGACTGGAAGGCCGTGTCTTCTTCCAGCAGGCCCACGCGGGAGAGGTTCCCTATCCCGGCGGCACCTTCGACGTGGTCTTCTCCAATTCCGTGTTGCACCATCTGGCGGACCCTTATAAAGTGCTGGAAGAAATGCTGCGGGTTACGAGGCCGGCCGGCGCTATTGTGGTTCGCGACCTCAGGCGTCCTTCGCGACTGACCTATCCCTGGCACGTCCGCTGGTATGGACGCCATTATTCTGGCATCATGAAAAGGCTTTTTGAGGATTCGGTCCGCGCCGCCTACACGCCGGAGGAACTTGCCGGTCTGCTGGGACGCTCCGGAATGTCAAAAGCATCCATATTCCTTCATGACCGAAGCCACATGGGTTTCGTCTACAGGGGGCACAATTCATGAGAGGCCGAAAAGGCAGACATCCGATGAAGGCAGCCATTCTCGCAACCCTTGTTTTCCTGTCGCCCGCCCTGCTTGCGGCAGGGGAAAAGCATCCTTCCACCTATCGCATTCCCCTGCCCCCCAAGCCGGACTTTTCTTCCGTCGAGTGGATGATGGGCAACTGGACGGGCCAGATGGACAGGCATAGTCCGCAGGGAGAGGTTCATCTTTCCGTCTCTTACGATCTTGACCAGCGCGTGATGATTTTCCGGGAGAAGATCTCCCTGGCCTCGACCGGAGAACTTCCGGCCAACAAGGAATCCTCCATTGGAATCCTGTCGCGCGCCCCGTCGGGAGATTCGTTTCTGTTTGAGGTTTATTCGAGCAACGGTTTTATCAGCAGCTATCGGGCCACGGTGTCCGGCCCGGAGATTGACTTCACTCCCGACGGAGGGCCGCAGGCCCTTCCCGGCTGGCTTTCGCGCCGCATCATCCAGCGGGGCGACGTAGACGGCTTCAGCGAGACCGTGCAACTGGCGCCGCCCCTGAAGCCCTTCTTTGACTACTACACGGCCGCGTTCAGGCGCGATACTGCGCAGGAAAAGTCGCAGGCCGGCCACTCCGAGCAAAAGAAAATGCCATAGGCTGCCGGGGTTGATGGCCGCCAACCCGCGGCCGTGCGGCAAACGAAGCGGTGATGGAGTCAGGTTCTTTTGAGGACCGCAGCAGGAGGTTGGAATGACGGCGCGCACCAGAAAATTTCTGATCATGACCGGGGGGGTTCTGGTTTTTCTTGTCCTGCTGGGCGTGCTGGTGGTTCCCAGGCTTGTAGACGTCAACCGCTATCGTCCCCAGGTGGCGGAGCTCCTGGAAAGCAAAACGGGAAAGCCGACCCGCATCGGCCGGCTCCAACTCACCCTGTTTCCTCATCTCGCTATCCAGGTTGATAACTTTGAACTGGGAAATCCCAAGGGCTTTCCCTCGGGCGATTTCTTCAAAGCACACCGGATTTATGCGCTGCTTCAGTCGGGTCCGCTTTGGCACAGGAAAGTTGTCGTTCAATCCCTGATCGTGGAAGACCCCGTGATCCATCTGATCAGCAATACTGCGGGACACTGGAACTATGAGAATCCACCGGCGCCGGCGGGCAGCAATGCAACAGCGCCGTCAGGCGGCGGACCCGGTTTCGCATTGGAAACCATCTCCGAGGTCAGCATTGACGGTGGCCAGGTGACCATCGCCAACCTGCTGCCTTCGGGGGCCATGGGACCGACTTATTTTGACGGGAAGGGACTTTCATGCCGCTTCCAGGACGTCAACCTCAACGCCCTGTCTGCGACGGATTCGCATACTCCGCGTCCCGTCTCCGGCAGCATCATTCCCGCCGGAAGCAATCCCGCGCCTCAGGTGGCCCACGGTTCTTTCCACGCCGACTCGCTGCGTTTTGGCAACATCCAGGCCACCGGAGTCGGTTCCGGCATCCAGGTTTTTCCCAGGCAGGCCTACATGGACAATCTCAAGCTGAAGCTGGCGCGCGGGGCGGTGACGGGCAAAGCGGCGTCGGACTTTTCCCGGCAGAACCTTCTCTACAGCGCCCAGACGTCCTTCCAGAAAATCGACGTGGCGGAACTGCTGAATGCTATTCCGAACGCGCGCGGCAAGATGACGGGAACCATGGAAGGCAATCTCGATCTGCACGGAGAAGCGGCCCATTCGAGTGACCCGCTGAGCGGCATGCAGGGCACCGGCAAGGTGAGCATCCGGAACGGACGGCTGCCCACCCTGCAACTGAAGAAGAACCTGTTATTTCTGGTCCGAATGGCGGGAGTGGGAGCAACTTCCGGCGACCCGGCGGCATTCTCCTCTATCTCGACGGACCTGAACCTCGCCAACCAGCAGATCACAAGCCATCACATCACGATTGCAAGCAACGACCTCAACCTGGAGGCTTCCGGGGTGCTGGACCTGGCCAAATCCAACCAGATCAACTACACCGGCACCGCGCTGATGCCGGCCCGGCAAGGCGGGCTGACCAATCTGGTTTCCCAGATTTCAGGAGCCACCTTTGCCGACGGCAAACTCACATTCCCCTTCGATCTGCACGGCACCCTCGATAAGCCCAGATTTTCTCTCAAGACAGGCAAGGGCATTCTGGGAGGCCTTTCGGCGCCGGCGTCGGGGGGCAAGCAGGGCGCACCGCCCGCCAATACCATCCAGAATCTCTTCAACATGTTCCAGAAGAAGAAATCGACCACAACGCCTCCCAAGTAGCGGAGGCAGGTCATTCTGATATAGCGGCGGCTTTACGCCGCCACGTGGCGGGATAAACCCGCCGCTACGGCCCTCCGATTGTCCGGCCCGGGCAATTCCAGCGCGTCGGGGGCAATCTGTGCGATGATAATCGCTTTGTCACCGTCACAGAAATTGTTGCGATGCCCGATAGCCTATGACCCTGCTCGATTCCATTCTTTTGTTTTTCGCGGCGCTGGCCGCGGGCGGCCTGAACTCGGTTGCGGGCGGCGGAACCTTCTTCTCGTTTCCCGCCCTTATCTTTTCCGGCGTGCCGCCCATTCCCGCCAACGCCACATCCACCGTGGCGCTGTGGCCGGGAACCCTGGCCAGTTCCTGGGCATACCGGCGAAGGCTGCCGCGCAGCGCCATGATTTTCATCCCCCTGATTCTCTCCAGCATGCTGGGCGCGTTCTTCGGTGCGCACCTGCTGTTGCGCACCCCGCCGCGAGTCTTCATGCGGCTGATTCCGTTTTTGTTTCTCGGCGGGACCCTGCTGTTCGCCTTTGGGAAAAAGCTGGTGCGCCGCGCCGCGCGAACCGATCATCATGGCCACGCCACGTGGCCTGCCCTGGCGGGAGTCACCCTGGCCCAGTTTTTCATCGCGGTTTACGGAGGTTTTTTCGGCGGCGGGATCGGCATCCTGATGCTGGCCTCATTCACCTTTCTGCCGGTCGGTGACATTCACGCCATGAACGGCCTGAAAACCCTGATGGCCTCCACCATCAACGTCATCGCCATCATCACCTTCGTGGTAGCTCGAATCGTCTATTGGCCACAGGCCTTTGTGATGCTTTTTGGAGCGGCGCTCGGCGGCTACGCGGGCGCGCATTTCGCGCAGAAGGTGAACCCGGCGCGCGTACGGACATTTGTGGTCTGCATAGGCTTTGCCCTGTCGTTTTACTTCCTCTACCGCTATCAATAAAGGGCGTGCAATCTAGTGGCGCTCATCTGTTCCACCCGCGCTTTTCGGCGCGGGAGGTTGCCATCGCGGGGCCGGCGAAATTCTGCTGGCAGAACGCTCGAAACCCCGGTAGAATCCCGCTATCGGATTATGGGTGGTCTTTTCCCCAAATGGGTCCCGCACGTCTCAGGTCTTGAGCAAATTCAAAAGGAGGCTCCCCGTGGCCAACACGACTTCTCCAACGAAAGCGACCATCAACCGGCTCATCATGTACCCGGCGATCATCACGCTTGCGATCACCCTGCTGCGACTCTTCGGTGAGCTGCTGCACGGGCCGGCAATTCTGTTTAGCAGGGCCGAAGGCGGCGGCGCGGCCCTCATCGGCATCACCTGGCTGCCCTTTATTTTCGGCCCGTATTTCGCCGTCAAATTGTTTGACCGGAACCTGAAGCCATCGAGCTTCCTCAAGACCATCATCTTCGCGATTGTCGGCTTCGTGGTCCTGGCCTGCGGCGCCATGGTGGCCTTCACTCCCACCGTCCACTTCACCGGACACGTGGCGGTGGGGCTGGCGCTGATCGTGGGCGCCGCTGCGTTGCAGTATATTCCCTGGCGCGAGTTGGCCCAGACCCTGATCGCCTATGCCTACCTGGCGCGCATCCCCGTAGCCATCGTGATGTTTTTTGCCATGCTGGGCCATTGGGGCACGCACTATGACGCCGTGTTCCCCGGCATGGAGCAACTTCCCTTCTGGACAAAGTATCTGTACCTGGCCTTCGCTCCGCAGCTGGTCATGTGGATCGCCTTTACGATGACCGTCGGCGCGCTGTTCGGCGGGATTTACACCGCCATCGTCCGCAGGAAGTAGGGGGCAGGCTGTCGCCGGCCAACAAAGGATTACAGGCGCTCCAGGTGGCGGAGAAATCTTGCCACGGTTTCCCGCACGTGTAAGGCCCCGTCATGCTCGGTTCGCAAGTGGCGGCCGTCCCGGTACGCACGGATTTCAGGGTCCTCACCTGTCGGAAGCGTATTGGCCAGACCAATCAAGTGCCGCTGCAGTCCGTTGAGCGGCGGGGAGGATGCACCGCCTGTCTTTGCCGCGGCGGAAATTTCTTCAACACCGGGCTCTTGGAGACTCTCTTCGATAATTCTGCTGTGCACCGCCGTTGAAACATCCTCAGGCGTACCGGCTCTCGGACTCGCGAGATCAGGGACGCCGGAAAAGGTCCGGGCGTCTGCGTCACGTTTGGTCAGGAATGAATCGAGCTTGAACAGATCCTTCAGCGTGGCGGGAATGGACGTGTGATCGAACGTTTCGCCGGTGATCGTTCCTTTCCGGATGTACGGAGAAATGAGGATGGCCGGAACCCGCACGCCGTAACGATCGAACTTGAATTGAGATTGATGCGGGTCGGGCGGCACAGCATCCTTGGGCGTGATCGCGTGGTCATAGAACCCGCCGTGCTCGTCGTAGACAATCAGCAGCAGACACTTTTCCCACAGGGGTGAAGTCCGCACGCAGTGGTAAACGTCCGCAATCAGCGCCTCGCCGGCCTTCACACTGTGCGGCGGGTGCTGATCATTCGCACCGCCGAACCACCAGAAATACTTCGGCTCGATAAAGGAATAGTTCGGCAGCTTTCCTTTCTTCGCATCTTTCCGGAACTCGCCATAGCCTTTGAAATTGTTTTGCAGAGAGTCCGTATCCAGTCGCTGCAATTCCCAGGTCTGCGAGATATCGTGATAGTAATTCGCCCAGCTCCTGCCCTGCGCCGACAGGTTTTCAAAAACCGTGAGCATGTCGTAATTGTGAAACTGGCTGTTGTCCAGATAGCCCTTGGAAGTTGCGGCATGGGCAAAAAAGCGATTGGGCCAGGTGGGGCCCGGCACGGAGGAAAACCAGCGCTTGCAGACGGCAAATTCTTTGGCCAGCGTGGTGAGCACCGGAAGATTTTGGGGATCAAAGCAGTCCATGATTCCGGGCGCCGTGGCTTTGGTCACGTCATCCTGCTGCGCGTAGCTGAAGACGAATCCTTTGTTCTCTTCAACACTTGTTGAAGGCGGAGGACCGCCGGGGTTGCTGAAAAGCTGGATGTTGACGTCATGGAACGCGTGGCCGGGATCGTGGGGCGTTACGTCCTGGGCGTTACGGGTGACAACAACTTTGTTATTGGGCCCGGGAGGTTCGCTGGGATCCACGGGATTCCACTCGCCGCCCGTCAGGCCGTCAATGTCGTAGCCCGGCTCCTGCATCCAGCCCAGCATGTGATCGAATGACCGGTTTTCCATCATCAGAACGATGACGTGCTCGATTTCCTGCGGCATGAGTCTAACCCCCTGGCGCGGTTGGATTGTGATGGCCGCGACGATGATTTTTGTGTGGCGCGATCTTCGTCGCGTTACGCGGTTGCCTGGCACATTCTCCCCTATGGCGGCCGCTAAATTCAAGGGCCCAGTAGGGACTGTGCATCAGGAGGCGGATTGCCGTCGAGAAAAGTGTTGCAACGCCGAAGCGGTGGTATAATTGATCTAGAGAAAGAGGAGATGGAAAGGCAGGGCAGCACCAGAAGAAAAAGTTATAGCGGCGAAAAAATACCGCTTGCCTTCCCGGGTGAACTTCGGTAGGATTATTAATTGCCAGAATGAAGGTGGGGGCAGCAAAAAGCTTCCTCATCATTGCGGGTTACACAAACGGAGGTCGATACGAAGAAGGCTTTCGGGTAGGAATTTGAGGCACGTCGGGCCCACGCAACAAACTCCCCGCCTGTTTCAAATTCTCCAACAATAAAAGGCCGGTTCTAGTGCAAGTAAAGTCGTCTCTTCTAAAATGGACGGCAGGGCCTTTATGTCTCGAATGGAAGGGTGTTGAGTTCGGCTTTTCCGAGTGAAGAGCGAAACCCAGCATCTGACAAAGCCGGATGAAAGTCCGGCGCTCAGTCTGGACAAGAGGTCATGCAGAGCGTTCATGCTTCTGCCTGACACTCAGCGGTCTTTGAAAACTGAATAGTGCGACGTCTACATGTGCTCATCTGTCCGGCGGATATCCGGACAGAATAAAACATAGCGAAGGCGAGTCTGTTCACAAGAGCAGTGACGAGCTAACAGTGGCGAGTGAGGAACTTTTCACTTGTCACTCATCACTTGTCACTGGTTATGTGTGTTGAGCAGATTTTATGGTCAAGCTACTAAGGGCGTACGGTGGATGCCTTGGCGCCAGACGGCGAAGAAGGACGTGGCTACCTGCGATAAGCCTCGGTGAGGGGGAAGCACCCATTGACCCGGGGATTTCCGAATGGGGAAACCCGACTGGGCAAAACCCAGTCACGGCCCGCTGAATACATAGGCGGGTGCGAGCTAACCCAGGGAAGTGAACCATCTCAGTACCTGGAGGAAGATAAAACAACAGTGATTCCGTCAGTAGCGGCGAGCGAAAGCGGAATAGCCCAAACCCAGCCTTCCTTTGAAATTTCAGATTTGAGATTTCAAAGGAGGGTTGGGGGTTGTAGGGCGCGCGTCGGTGTAGAACCATAGAGTTACCAATCCAGCGGCTAGCTGAACGGCTTGGAAAAGCCGGTCCTAGAGTGTGATAACCACGTAAGCGAAAGCTGACTGGACTCTAACGCGCGTACCTGAGTACCGCGGGACACGAGAAATCCCGCGGGAATCTACGGGGACCATCCCGTAAGGCTAAATACGTGCTGGCGACCGATAGTGAACAAGTACCGTGAGGGAAAGGTGAAAAGAACCCCTGCGAGGGGAGTGAAATAGTACCTGAAACCGTATGCCTACAAGCAGTCGAAGGGCTACGTTCTCGGAGCAATCTGAGAACAGGCCTGACGGCGTGCCTATTGCATAATGAGCCGGCTAGTTATTGTCCGTCGCAAGGTTAAGCAATGATCCGGCGCAAGCCGGGGAGTGAGCCGTAGCGAAAGCGAGTCTGAATAGGGCGACCAGTGGCGGGCAATAGACGCGAAGCGGGATGATCTATCCTTGGTCAGGGTGAAAGTCGTGTAACAGCGACGGGAGGCCCGAACCGGTGTTGGTTGAAAACAGCTCGGATGAACTGAGGATAGGGGTGAAAGGCCAATCAAATTCCGTGATAGCTCGTTCTCCTCGAAATAGCTTTAGGGCTAGCCTCGGACGATTGCTCGCGGTGGTAAAGTACTCGATGGACTAGGGTCTGTTAACAGATACCGAATCCAACGAAACTCTGAATGCCGCGAAGTCTAGTCCGGGAGTCAGACGGCGGGGGCTAAGCCTCGTCGTCGAGAGGGAAACAGCCCAGACCGCCAGCTAAGGTCCCTAAATAGTGGCTAAGTGGGAAAGGAAGTGAGATTGCATAAACAGCCAGGAGGTTGGCTTAGAAGCAGCCATCCTTTAAAGAAAGCGTAATAGCTCACTGGTCGAGCGATCTTGCGCCGATAATACAACGGGGCTCAAGTCATTTACCGAAGCTGCGGATTTACGATCGGCTCCGGCCGATCGTAAGTGGTAGAGGAGCGTTGAGTATAGTTTGAAGCGGGATCGTAAGGGCCCGTTGACAGTACTCAAGTGACCCTGCCGGCATAAGTAGCGATAACGGAGGTGAGAACCCTCCGCGCCGAAAGTCTAAGGTTTCCTGAGAAAGGTTAATCCGCTCAGGGTTAGTCGGTACCTAAGGCGAGGCCGAAAGGCGTAGCCGATGGACAGCCGGTTAATATTCCGGCACTACGACGGAGACGTTATTACGATGCGGGGACGCAGGAGGATAATGGAGTCGGCCTGATGGCTCAGGCAACGTGCGCATCGAGGAGGACCTGGCAGGCAAATCCACCGGGTCGGTTCAAAGCCAACTCTGAGATGTGTGCCGAAACTTCCCTTCGGGGGGGATAAGTCCATGATTTCACGCTGCCAAGAAAATCCGCTAAGGAGTCTCCGGCGCAGCCGTACCCCAAACCAACACAGGTAGACGAGGTGAATATCCAAAGGCGCTTGAGAGAACACTCGCTCAGGAACTAGGCAAATTAGCACCGTAACTTCGGGAGAAGGTGCGCCCCGCTAGGGTTAATAGCCCGAGGGGGCCGCAGTGAAAAGCGGTCTGCGACTGTTTAACAAAAACACAGGTCTCTGCAAAGTCGAAAACGACGTATAGGGGCTGACGCCTGCCCGGTGC
Organism: uncultured Acidobacteriota bacterium; assembly: GCA_963783155.1. Lineage (GTDB taxonomy): Bacteria > Acidobacteriota > Terriglobia > UBA7540 > UBA7540 > SCRD01. The sequence goes on from CAWANC010000032.1 coordinate 119,700, forward strand.
CGGAAGGTTAAAGGGAGAGGTCATGGGGAGCAATCCCCGGCAGCTTTGAACTGAAGCCCCGGTGAACGGCGGCCGTAACTATAACGGTCCTAAGGTAGCGAAATTCCTTGTCGGGCAAGTTCCGACCTGCACGAATGGCGCAACGACAGACCGACTGTCGTAGCGAGTGACTCAGCGAACTTGTAGTACCGGTGAAGATGCCGGTTACCCGCACCTAGACGGAAAGACCCCGTGCACCTTTACTACAACTTAGCCATGAATTGCGGGATTGTATGCGCAGCATAGGTGGGAGGCTTTGAACCAGGGCTTTTGGGTTCTGGGGAGCCAACGGTGAGATACCACCCTTATTGTTCTGCGGTTCTAACTTAGGCCCGTTATCCGGGTCAAGGACATGGCTAGGTGGGTAGTTTGACTGGGGCGGTCGCCTCCTAAAATGTAACGGAGGCGCCCAATGGTTGGCTCAGGCTGTTTGGAAATCAGCCTTCGAGTGCAAGGGCATAAGCCAGCCTGACTGCGAGACCAACAAGTCGAGCAGAGACGAAAGTCGGGCCTAGTGATCCGGTGGTTCTGTATGGAAGGGCCATCGCTCAACGGATAAAAGGTACGCCGGGGATAACAGGCTGATCGCTGCCAAGAGTTCACATCGACGCAGCGGTTTGGCACCTCGATGTCGGCTCATCGCATCCTGGAGCTGTAGAAGGTTCCAAGGGTTGGGCTGTTCGCCCATTAAAGCGGTACGTGAGCTGGGTTCAGAACGTCGCGAGACAGTTCGGTCCCTATCTGGTGTGGGCGTAGGAAATTTGAGGGGGGCTGTCCCTAGTACGAGAGGACCGGGATGGACAAACCTCTTGTGTCCCAGTTGTCGCGCCAGCGGCACGGCTGGGTAGCGAAGTTTGGAAGCGATAACCGCTGAAAGCATCTAAGCGGGAAGCGCGCCCCAAGATTATATTTCCCAAGGATGAAAGGTGAGCCAGCTACTCACAGTGAATCCTATGAAGGGCCGCGGAAGACTACCGCGTTGATAGGTCGGAGGTGTAAGCACAGCAATGTGTTGAGCTTACCGATACTAATCGCCCGTTCGGCTTGACCATAAATTCTGCTCAGCATACAATAGCACCGGGCTTCGGCCCGGCAGGCAGAAGTCAGGAGTCAGAAGACTTCTGAATACAAACGCCTTCGTGAGCATTTGACGTCGCACTATTCAGAAAGGCAGAAGGTAGCAGTTGGCATGGAGCATGTGGGGTTTTCCCATATGCGATCTGCCAGATGCTACCTGCCTTTTAACGCTTTTCCGGCGATTTTACCGGAGGGGTCACACCCGTTCCCATCCCGAACACGGTAGTTAAGCCCTCCAGGGCCCATGGTACTGCGCGGGTGACTGCGTGGGAGAGTAGGTCGTCGCCGGGATTAAATTGACAGAAACGCCCCAGCCTTGTGCTGGGGCGTTTCTGTTTTGGAGCGTTGTACCCTGTTCATGATATCTCTCCTCCGCTGGAGGAGAAGCGATTGGCAGCCAAGAAGCCGCGTGGAAGGTTCGGCGTGGGAGGTCTTAGACGCCAGCATTGGTTTTGAGGATTTGTGGCACGTCCTGCGGGATCTCGGTTTCAGCGAACGAATCCGAGGCAGTCGCTACATCTTCTCTCGCGACGGGGTAGACGAAATCCTTAACCTGCAACCCAGGGGCACAACAGGGTGAAGCCCTGACGGGTCAGGCAGAGAACGACAGGCGCGTTCGGCCGTTGCTCGGGAACCTGCGGGAAACAAGGGAGGCCAGCGCGATGGCTGGCCTCCTGGTTGTTTGCAGGCTTGAGTTGACTGGCCTCAGGCCTCAGCTTCCTCGATTTCACTCACGTGAATCGTCATATTTTCCTCATTCAGGGAGCCGGTGACATCCACCGTCTTCCCATCAAAGGCTTTCGCCTTTTCCTGGTTGTCGAGCTGATAGGTCTTGTCGTCAACCTTCAGCTCGTATGTACCATCGTGGTTCATGATTTTTCCCGTGAACGTCTGAGTTTCGGCTTCTTGCGCAGGGGCCGCTGCAGGCTCGTCCTGATGCGCGGTCAGCACGGCGCTGTAAGATGCAGCATGCAAGGGTGTAACCGGCACTGCCCATGCAATCACGCCCAAAGCAACCAACATCACAAGTAGATTCGCTTTTTTCACTCTCAAATTCCTCCTGTGCACATTCCTCTTGATCATCTAGCCAGCTTTCGGTCTGTCCCGGAAGCACCATCGGAATGCAGCAAGCCTTATATTAGCCTTTTGTAATTTGACTTATCAGTCCCCTATTGCTCATGCGTCTGTTCATAATTGCTCATCCCAGTTAGTTAGAGGTAGTCACAGGGTAGGGCCAGTGGACCCCAGCGGTCGGCGTTGTTGGCCCTGCGCCTTTGCGGAACGGGGTGTCGCCATGCTCTCCGGCGTATTTGAACCGGAATTAGCTTATTGGCCTCCCGGCGGTTAATAGCACACAGATGTCTGCGATCAGCAAAGCTGAGAAGGGTTAGAATGGCGTGATGCTACAACAGCGCCTCGGCCTCGGCGAAAATCATTTTCCCTTTCCGGCCGCGGGCACTGACGGCGCGCGGCCGGGGCGGCGGCCTCCCAATGGCGCCGTCTGCCCCAGCCACACCAAAGGGGATTCCCAGGGAGTGTGCTTTTGTGGATGAATCCATCAACCTCCGCTATGTCGTCTTCCTGGCCGCTACGGCGGCGATGGGAGGACTGCTTTTTGGGTTCGATATCGCCATCATCACGGGTGCCGGTCCCTTCATTACCCGGGCATTTCATTTAGGGGACCTCGGCCTCGGCTGGGCGTTCAGTTCGCTGTTGTTCGGGTGTGTCCTCGGGTCCGCGTTTGCGGGCAAATTCGCGGACCGCTACGGGCGCAGGCGGCTGCTGATTTTCGTCGCCCTGCTGTTTGCTTCCACATCGGTGGCGGCGGGGCTGGCGGGCAGCTTTAACGGTTTTGTCGCAGCCCGGTTTATCGGCGGCCTGGCGGTGGGCGGGGTTTCCCTCATCTCCCCCATGTACGTAGCGGAAGTCGCTCCGCCTTCCATCCGGGGGCGGTTGGGAACCTTGTACCAGCTGTCCATCGTCACGGGCATCATCGTGTCCTACGGCATCAATTATCTTCTGCGGAACGCCGGCGCCAATAACTGGCGGTGGATGTTCCTCACCGGAGTCGTGCCCTCCGCGGTGTTTCTGCTGTTCGTCGCCTTGGCCCCGGAAACTCCCCGCTTCCTGGCCATGGCCGGCAAACCGCAGCAAGCCCTCGAGGTGCTGCGGCGCATCACTGACTCCCGGACCGCGCTGTCCGAGCTCAGTGAGATTACAGCCAGCCTGCACAACAAAGCGCAAGCCTGGCAGGGACTCTTCAGGCTAGGGGTCCGCCGCGCTCTGGTGGTCAGCGCCGGCCTGGCGATTCTGGTCCAGGTTTCAGGCATCAATACCATCATCGACTATGCGCCCGCCATCTTTAAGTCCGCCGGCTGGAAAATAAATGCAGCATTAGCCTCAACTTTTGTGGTGGGCGTAACGGAGTTTCTGTTCACCCTGGTCTCGCTCTGGGCCATTGACCGCTACGGCCGCAAGCCGCTCTACATCACAGGGTCGCTGGGCATGGCGCTCTCTCTCCTGGGTTTGTTCGTGACGGTGATCGAGGGCCGCTTCCAGGGGCCGCTGGTCCTGGCGCTCATCCTGGCGTACCTGGCTTTCTTTTCCGCCTGCATCGGGCCCGTGTTCTGGACGCTGGTACCGGAGATCTTTCCCAATGATGTCCGCGGAATCGCCATGACCGTCCCGGTGCTGATTCAATGGGTGGCCAACGCCATCGTGGTGCTGCTTTTCCCTTATGCCTTTCACGTGCTGGGCAAGGGGTGGACCTTCACGTTTCTGATGCTCATGTCGCTGGCGCAAGCGGCCTTCACCTGGCGCTTCGTGCCGGAAACAAAGAATAAGCGGCTGGAGGAAATCGAAGCCTATTGGACCGCGTTCAAACAGCCGCTTTGAGCGGGAGGCCTGGTTTATGATAGAGACTCGATCCTGGGCACAGAAGCGGACCCCGATTAGACGAAGTTTGCAGAAGGAGGACTCACCATGGCGAAGGTGAACCGGCGCACCGTGGACCTGAGCAGTTATCCCGATTTGGTGGTCATCTATCTGGGGATGCGCGTGAATGCGCTGACGGGGATCAAGACGCTGTTGGGCTTCGGGCCGAAAATCGCCCGTTCCGTCGATGCGCAGCCAGACGGATTGCTTCTGCACGAGAACTTCGTCTTCTCCCTGTTCCCTCCTCACGCCGGAATGCGGCAATACTGGCGCGACTTTAAATCCCTGGAAGCCTGGGCGCGCTCCGAACCCCACCGCGTGTGGTGGGAGAATTTTCTGCACGATTCCGGCGGGACGGGATTCTGGCACGAAACCTATTTTATGCGCGGCGGCATGGAGGCCATTTACGACGATGTGGGCGCGCCTCTGGGCCTTCTGAAGTTTGCTCCCTCGCATGAAGCCCGCGGCCCCATGTTTTCAGCCCGGCAGCGCGCGGGGCTGGCCGGCGGCGTGGCCTCCGATCCTCCTCTTTCCGAATCCGACCTCGACGCCAACGCAACCTGAGCCCGGCAGCGCCCGCAATGGGCATTCAGCGCCGTGCCAGACAAAGGCTTCTCGCGTTGTAATGCGAAGGTTGCGTGTAGTTACCTGGCCTTCCCGGCAATGGGCGCTTCCACCGGTTGCGGGGCCTCAATTTGGACATATTCTAGCCGTGATGCCCAGCCGAGAGAGTAGCGGCGTGCAACACTCATTCGCATACTTCGCCAAAGGGGCGACCGATGCGCCACCTGCTGGAACCATTCCATCCCTAATGGCCGGACTTTTTCCGGTGCAGGATGGTGTTGATTTCACCGCCCACCAATATGGCCAGGCCGGCCAGGTACAACCACAGCATCAGGATGATCACGGCTCCGAGACTGCCGTATGTGGCGCGGTAGTTTATGCCGAACTGCGAGATGTAGAATTGAAATCCAATCGAAGAGAGTGCAATCAGGGCTGCGGCGGATACAGTCCCGGGAGAAATAAAGCGGAATTTATCGTTCACGTCGGGCCCGAAGCGGTAGATCAAGGCCAGACCCAGCAGCAATGAAACTCCGATGATGATCCAGCGTACCGTCGCGAAGATAATGAGCAATGGCCGGCTCCATCCGATCGTCGACGCCAGCCACGACTGAACCACCCCTCCGAAAACCACGAGTGACAGGGATCCGATGACCAGGAGAACAAAGAGCAGCATCAGGACAAAAGCGATTCCCTGCACCTTCCAGAACGGCCGCCGCTCCGCGGTATCGTGGGCCACATTGAGCTGCTCCATGATGGCGTACATGCCCGTGGATGCCGACCAGAGCATAAAGACGAACCCAAACGTCAGCAGTCCTCCTTTCTTTTCGGAAACGAGATGTCGGACCGTCTCCGTGAAAAGAGTTGCGGACTGCGCCGGCAGAACCTGGCGCAGAAGATCCATAATGGCCTGCTGCACATGGGGGATGGGGAGGTGCGGGAGCAGCGAGAGGACAAAGATGGCACCCGGGAAGATGGCAAGAAGAAGAAAATAGGCCAGAGCGGCCGCGCCGGTGAAGACGCGGTCGTTCTGAATCTCGTGCCACAAATGGTTTGAGAAATCGACCCACCACCTTCGAGACGGCATGCCCGCGTTGAAAGCTCCTTTCCACACGCGCTAAGTTGTAATTGTGAGCAGATCCATGGTTGTGATTCCGCGAATTTTAGAATGCCTTGTGTGGAATGCCGAGTTGCCCCGCTGACGTCGCTCGCCTTCACGGGGCCCAAAGGATGAGAAGCGACAAAAACCACCCACCTCGACATAGTCGGCCCTTCACAAGTCGACTAAGTGTATTATACCGCCCTAGGCGTGTTCACTCAGAATGCGTTTTGGAATATGATGCAAATTGCCGGTGCACATAAGAGGAACGAGAGTATCCCACCCCCGGCACATGGTGACATCGATTCGCATCCATCGCAAAAGGCGCACCGGACGTGCCACTTGCCCAGGTGCACAACAGCAGGCACAAGCCCGGTCACCATCTTGCGGAAGGCCGGGAAAGAGATATAATCGTTGCCATTCGTGGAAGCAAAAGAGGAGGGATTTCGGAGAGTGGGGAACGAGGCTCCGATCCCTGTGCGTTGATGCCAAGGAGAAAACCATGACAAGGAAATTGTTAGGAGGCGCCCTGATGGCGGCACTGGGGGCCACGATGTTGTTTGCGCAGTCCGGGATGAAAGGCGGCAAGAACGCCGCGACGGAACGAAGCATCCAAAAGCTGGAAACGATCCTGTGGCAGGCCTGGAAGGACCACAGCGCCGGGCCGTTTGAAGAACACCTCACCAGCGACTCCATCAACCTTGTAGGCCCGTCTTTTCGCGGCCGGGCGAACATCGTCAACCAAATTACTTCTGACAACTGCAAGGTCAGCAGCTTTTCACTGTCCGGCTTTTCCTATCAGTGGCTGGACGCCAATTCGGTGATCGCGATCTATGAAGCAACAGAGGATGGTATTTGCGGCGGCGAAAAACTTCCTGCAAAAGTGAACGCCAGCACCGTGTGGGTGAAGCGCGGCGGCAAGTGGATGTCAGCGTTTCACCAGGAATCGCCGGCCATGTAATCGCACCATCGCTGCAAACGGGAACCGGCCGCAGGCTGCGCAGGCTCTTCCGCCGCGGAAGCCACAAAGCCTTCCCTCATCCTCCGGACTTCAATGGCGGCCGGACCCATGGATTCACTTCGAAACCATCACGAAACAGCTTCGGCGCCGCCTGTCCTGGCAGTGAAGGGGCTGGGCAAGCAGTACGGACTGACGACGGCGCTGGACGGAATTTCCTTCCAGGTTGGCTGCCACGAAATTCTGGGACTGCTGGGCCCCAACGGCGCCGGGAAAACCACCACCATCAACATGATCCTCGGGGTGCTTGAGCCGAGTTTCGGAAGCGTGACGATCGATGGCATGGACATCTCAAGCCACCGGCGGCCGGCGCTGGAGCGCACAAACTTTGCCGCCGTCTATGCGCCGCTTCCCGGCAATCTGACGGTGTGGCAGAATCTGCGGGTTTTTGCCATGCTCTACGGCGTGCCCTCGGCGGCCGCGCGCATTGAAGCCCTGCTCGGCGAGTATGACCTTCTGCCGTTTCGCAACGCCAAGTGCGGCGTGCTCTCGTCGGGTGAGCAGACCCGCGTCTCGCTGGCCAAGGCCATGCTCAACCAGCCCCGATTGCTGCTGCTGGATGAGCCCACGGCATCACTCGACCCGGCAAGCGCCCGTGAAATCCGCTCGCGCATTCGGGAATTCGCCGCGACGAACGAAGCGGGCGTGTTGTGGACTTCGCACAACATGTACGAGGTAGCCGAAGTCTGCAGCCGCGTCCTGTTTCTCTCGCACGGGAAGATTCTGCTGGAAGGCGATCCCAAGACACTGCCCGCCGAGTATGGGAAAGAATCGCTGGAAGACCTGTTTGTGGCCGTCGCCCGCGAACCGCTGAGTCTGGAGGATTGACAACGATGGCCGCTCGCCTGCGCCGGGTCGCCGCCATTCTGCTTCGGTTGTTCTATCTGCTGCGGGGCAGCTCTGCGCGGGTGGTGCCGTTGTTCGCCTGGCAGGCCGTGGACATCGTGCTCTGGGGTTTCATCAGCCGCTACCTGAACAGCGTCTCTTCCGCCCGCTTCAACTTTATTCCCGCGCTGCTGGGAGCCATCATTCTGTGGGACTTTCTTGTGCGCGCTCTCCACGGGGTGATCGTCGCTTTCATGGAGGATGTGTGGTCGCGCAACTTCCTGAATATCTTTGCCGCGCCGATCGCGATCTCCGAATATCTCACCGGCCTGGTCCTGTTCAGCGTTGCCACCAGCGTGGTGGTGCTGGCGGTGATGGTGGTTCTGGCAACGACGGCTTTCGGGCTTCATTTCTTCGTCATGGGCGTGATGCTGGTTCCCTTCCTCCTGCTGCTTTTTCTCTTCGGCGTCGCCCTGGGGATCTTCGGCGCGGCGATTGTGCTGCGCTGGGGGCCGGCCGCGGAGTGGTTGATCTGGCCGCTGCCTGCCCTGCTGTCACCCCTGGCCTGCGTCTTTTACCCGCTTTCGGCGCTGCCCCACTGGCTACAATGGGTGGCTCGCCTGGTTCCCCCGACGTATGTGTTCGAGGGCATGCGAAGTGTGGTGGAAGGCCACGGCGCCCAATTCACGCCCCTGCTGATCTGCACTGCTCTCACCACCCTGTCGCTGCTCGCCGCCTGCAGGGCCTTCCTGCGCGTCTATCAGCATGCGTTGCGCACCGGCCTCATCGCGCGTTACAGCGCGGAGACCGTCAGTTAAGCGCGTGATGCCGGACCTCTTCCTTCCAGGCCTTCCGAGGCTTTTTATTATAAAAAGAGCTGAGGGCTCCGGCGCCTGGCCTGTGCCACGAGGTCTTCTGCGGGTTGAATTGAATGATGGTTTGTTCCAATCTTCGTCCTTCACACATCATCCTTTTTGGGTTATATAATCTGAGGTCCGGTTGCACGCTGGCCCTCGCATGCGCATGCTGGCTAGTCAGAGCTTGCACCTATCCCGGGAGATTTATCTATGAAGCCAAAGATGATTTTGCTGGCCCTTTTACTGATCTGCACCAGCCTGGCGCTGGCCGCGCAGCAGAGCGATCCGGTCATCACCCTGATGAAGGAATTCACCGAAGCCGACGGCCCCTCCGGCGCCGAGGGAGCGGTGCGCACACTCTACGAACGCGAGATGCGCCAGGCGGGCGCCGAAGTCTCGACGGACGGCCTGGGCTCGGTGATCGCAAAAGCGCCGGGCGGTTCGGCCGGTCCGCGGATCATGGTGGACGCGCATCTGGACGAAGTGGGACTGATTGTGCGCGCCATCACCCCTCGGGGTTTTATCAAGGTGCAGCGGCTGGGCGGCTGGCTGGGCCCCAACATGGTGGACCAGCGGTGGACGATCATGACCGGGAAAGGCCCCATACCGGCGTTGAGCGGAACGCAGGACGCCCACATCGCCACGCCGGAACTGGAGAAGTGGTCTGTCGATCCCCTGAACGTTTATCTCGACGTGGGCGCGCGCAGCCGGGCGGACGCGGAACGGCTGGGCATCCGCATTGGTGATCCGATTGCGCCGGCCAGCGCTTTTCTCGAACTGGCCCACCATCGCTACGCGGCCAAGGCCTGGGACGACCGCATCGGGCTGCTGGTGCAGCTTGAAGCTCTGAAGCTGCTGCAACGCGAAGGCGTGAAAACACCCAACACGGTTTACTTTACCGGAACGGTGCAGGAAGAAGTGGGCATGCGCGGCGCGGTGACCGCCGCCCAGATGGTGAAACCCGACGTTGGGATCGCCATCGAGGTGGGCATTGCCGCCGACTTGCCCGGCACCAACCCGGACCAGGCGGAGGAAGCGCTGGGCGCAGGTCCCGGCATCTTCGCCTACGACAATTCAACGCTGCCCAACCGGAAACTGTTTGACCTGTTTCGCAGCGTGGCAGAGGGAAACCAGATCCCCTTGCAGACCGACATGGTGGTGCGCTACGGCGAAGATGCCTCCAGCATGCAGAAGACCGGCCGGGGCGTCCCCGTCATCAACTTTGTGGTTCCCGCCCGCTACACCCATGCCAACACCGGCATGATCGACCGGTCCGATTTCGATCAGGCCGTCCGGCTGCTGGCCGCCGTGCTCATGAAGCTGGATGCAACAACCGTGAAGGGCCTAACCGATTTCCACTAACTGAGGCTGTGGCTCCGGGCAACGGCCGCGGTGGTAAAATAGCCGCTATGAGTTCGGCTCAAATCCGCCTGGGAACGTCCAGTTGGACCGGCGAGGGCTGGGTGGGCAGCTTCTATCCCGCCACCAGCAAGCCGAAGGATTTTCTTCCGCTCTACGCCCGGCGATTTGACACGGTGGAAATCGACAGCACTTTCTACCGCATTCCCGCAGCCAGGACGGTGGAGCAGTGGCGGGAGCGCACGCCCCCGGGTTTTACCTTCGCGGCGAAGGTTCCCCAAAGCATCACCCACGAGAAAATGCTGGTGGACGTTGAGCAGGACATGGCCGCCTTCCTGCGGGTGATGGACCTGCTGGGCGACAAGCTCGGGCCCCTGATGCTTCAATTCCCCTACTTCAACAGGCAGAAATTTCGCAGCCTGGACTTCTTCCTGGAAAGGCTGGAACCTTTCCTGGAGCGGCTTTCCAAGGACTACAGGTGGGTGGTGGAGGTGCGCAACCGAAACTGGCTTTCCGAAAAACTCTACGCGGCGCTTCGCAGGCACGGGGTGGCGCTGGCGCTGGTGGACCACGCATGGATGCCGCGACCGGCGGAGGTGTTCGAAACCGCCGATCCCCTCACCGCCAACTTCGCCTTTGTCCGCTGGATTGGTGACCGCAAGGGAATTGAGGAACAGACGAAAGTGTGGGACCGGACGATCATCGACCGCAGCGGGGACTTGCGCGAATGGGTTAAAATTCTCACCGGGGTGGCGCGGCGCGTGGACATCATGTTCGCCTATGCCAACAACCACTATGGCGGGTTCGCTCCTGACACGATTGAACTGTTCCGGAGCCTCTGGCCGCTGGGCGAGATTGCCTTGCCGGGAAACCCCGGCGAACGCCTGGCCGGCGCCGGCCAGCCCGGGCAGCAGCTTCTGGGTTTTGGCCAGGGCTCAGAACCAGACAAGTAGCATAGGCTGGAAATCCCGGGCGCTACGGCGCCGGCAGTTCCCCCGGGCGAACACAGCACGTGGCACGGCCGTCCCGGCCGTGTTGATGGGCGAGACGTCCATGCCACTCTGAATGGAAAATTGTGCGAGCTGCAAACATTTTGCAGGTTGGTAGTGCAGATTGTTTTCCAATTTATTTGCGAAGAGGTGTGGCGGCAATGAAGAGAGGGCAGAAGTCACCTGAAGAATTCGGAGAAGAACGTGGTTCAACCTTCCGGCATTTGCAGAAGGCAATTTCAAGAAGGAGCCTGCTGGTGGGTGCGGCAGCGATGGGCGCTGGAAGCGGCTTGATGAAAGCGGCTGCCGGCGCGGCCATGGAGGGTTCACCCGCGTCCCATCCTCGCGTAATCGCGCTCGTCGGCGACCGGTATCATAATCCGGACTACATCCGCGTCAGCCTGGACCGGTTGTTCTCTGAGCTTGGCCTGCTGGTCGACTACACCATCAGTTATGACCATCTGTCGCGGGACCTTCTTCGCGGTTACCGCATTCTGGTCTGCTTCCGGGACGGAATGATCTGGCCGGGAGGTTATCTCGGGCCGGACGCCTACAATGATGAGCGCGAGCTTGAAAACCCCAGAGACTTTCCGAAGGCGAAACCACAGAACTGGATCACGCAGGAACAATCGGAAGCTGTGCGCGACTTTGTTGCGGCGGGCAACGGACTTTATTGCCTGCATAACAGCAGCCACATTTCCCTCTCCTCTCCAACCTATCGGGAAGTGATGGGAGGAGCGTATATCGGGCATCCGCCCCTGCGCCCTTTTAAGGTACGCGCAGTGAACCAAAGCCATCCCATCACTCAGGGGATCGAAGACTTTATGGTGAACGACGAGCAGCATTACGTCACTTACGACAAGAACCCCGGAAACATCCTTCTACAGGCTGAGAACATTGACGGACTCACCTACGAAAGCCATGGAACAAATTCCATTTCGGGCTGGGCGCACGAGTACGGAAAGGGGCGGGTGGTCTTTACAGCAGTGGGACACACCATTCACGCCATGTGGGCTCCGCAGTATTTAAAACTCCAAAAGCGCGCCGTGCAGTGGCTGTTGAATACGATCTAGCGGCGTCGGTTTTGATCTGAACGAATAGAAGCAAACCCGCACACCGTGGGCGCGGGTCTGCAATCCTCACGGGCAAGTAATATGGCAGAAATCGTCACCTTCGGAGAACTGCTGGTGGAATTTGTGGCTATCCGCCCCGGGCAGACGTTTGATTCGCCGGGAACGTTTGAAGGCCCGTTCGCGAGCGGCGCTCCGGCCATCTTTGCCAACCAGGCCGCGCGCCAGGGCGCGTCCGTGGCCATCGCCGGCTGCGTGGGCCGGGACGCTTTTGGCGAAGCCGTCCTCCAGCGCCTCGCAGACGACGGCGTTTCCATCCACGGCGTTAAACGATGCGCAGACCGCCCCACCGGCACCGCCTTTGTTGCTTATCGTGCCGACGGCGATCGCCAGTTCGTTTTCAACATCGCCCAAAGCGCCGCGGGGCTGCTGGACGAAAGCGCCATCACTCCTGAACTTTTCGACGGCTGCCGCTGGCTGCACATCATGGGATCGTCACTTTACAACCGGGGCGCGATGCTTGCGGCGCGCGCAGCGATGGAGGAAGCCCGGCGGCACGGATGCAAAATCAGCTTCGACCCCAACATCCGGCCGGAACTGACCGGTTCGCCTGAGGTGCGGGACGCCTTGTGGGAAACATTGGAATTTTGCACCCTCTTTCTGCCCAGCGAAGCCGACCTTCGATTTTTCCATCCGGAACTTGCAAGCGATGACGCCGTCAGGAAATTTCTCGAGCGGCCGTCGCTGGAAGCCGTGGTCCTCAAACGTGGGGCCGCGGGAAGCTTGTACGCTGACCGCAAGCGGCGCATCGAGGCGCCGGCTTTTGAGGTGGCCGAAGTGGACCCGACCGGCGCCGGCGACTGTTTCTGCGGCACCCTTCTCGCCGGCATTGTGCGCGGCTTGCCCGTTGAGCAGGCGATCGTGCGTTCCAACGCCGCGGGAGCGATGGCGGTGCTGCGGCGCGGGCCGATGGAAGGAAACTGCTCGAAGGAAGAGCTGGACCGCTTCATCGCCGAGCGTTCCGCCAGCTCGCAGGCGCTATAAGGCGTACGTCTCCGACACCTCACAAATTCCATTATCATTGATCAGGGCAAACATGAAATTTCGTTCGAGTTGGATCATCCTGTTGTTGTGCCTCGCGGCACCCGCAACTCTTGCTGCACAGTGTTCGAGCGCGCCTCAGGGAGAAATTCGCGCCAACCCCGGCCGGCCCACCGTGGCCGACCCCGCCGATATCACCGAATACGGCGTTCTCGAAGTCGAGTATGGATGGAACCACGCCTGGCTGGGCGGGCAGGCGCGCCAAAACGATTTTGGCGCCCTGCTGAAATTCGCGGCCCTTTGCAACCTGGAAATCCGCTGGAGCCCCGACACGGTGATCAGCCAGGATGGGCAAAGGGGGTTTGGAGACAACTGGATCGGCGCGCAGTATCGCTTTTTTCACCAAACCCGCACGGTGCCCACCATGGCGGCAAGCTACATGGTGAAGCTCCCCAGCGCCAGCGCCGCCCGGGGCCTGGGGACGGGGCAGGTGGACCAGCAGATCAAATTTCTCGCCAGTAAGGACCTTGGAGCCACGCACTTTGATTTCAATGCCAGCGCCCTGGTCATCGGACGCCCGGCTGGCGGCGGGCGGGATACGGCCGCGGAAATCGATCTCTCCTTTTCGCATCCGCTGTGGAAGAAGCTGGCGCTGACGGGGGAAATTTACGGCGATACACGCTTGAACAATTTCGCCCCCGGATATACTTCGACGCTGTGGGCACTGACTTACAATCTGTCGCCCCGCCTGGTGGTGGATGCGGGTATGGACACAGCCCTGACTCCAAACGCGCCGTTCCGCAAGCGTTTTGTCATGGGAGTCGTCTATTCCATCGGTGAACTCTACCCCATTCTTCGGCGATGCCTTCATAAGTAGGTACCGCCCTTTCACAGTGGCGGCGCCGGGCCGGGGCGTTGCGCGCCTAGCCCCCGCAGGTCCGGCGAAGGTGCCGCCACAGCGCAAGACCGGATGCCGCGCCATCCGCAGCCTATAGGTGTTGCCCTGGCTTCCGGCTCTGCTAGAAAGTCGATAACTTTTCAACGGAGGGGAAACCCACGGCAACTTACGTCGCCTTTCTTCGCTACACCCAGAAAGCCAGAGAGGCCATCAAGGACAGTCCGGCGCGTCGCGAGGCGGCAAGAAAGGTGTTTGCCGCCGCCGGAGCGAAACTGAAGCGCGTTTACATCACCATGAGACAGTACGACGCCGTGGCCATCGCCGAAGCTCCCGATGACGCAACCATCGCCCGCCTGGTCCTGGCTGGAGTCTCGCAGGGATTCATCCAGACCGAGACCGTGCGCGCTTTCCCGGAAGAAGAGGCTGACAAGATCATCGCTTCCCTGCCCTGAAGCGCCGAGCGTCTCGAATTTGCGGAGGCCGGTGACCACACCCAGTGAGACGAAAGGGGCGACTCCGCCAGCTCTCCGCTAGCGCACGGCGTTCTTGCGCCATCCGAAGCTGTCGGGCGAGCCGGTGGGATGCACAAACCAGTGCATCGGCCTGGCGCTGCAGCCCTGCCCTTCGCTGAAGCTGGCGACTTTACCACCTTCCGCCTTCAGCTCCGCCTTGTAGCAATCGCCCAGTGAATCGGTAAAGGCAAACGTCTGTGTGCTGGTCTGATCACGGTTGCCGGAAAGCCCTACGTGCCCGCCGTTGAAGTTGAAGTTCACCGTGTCGGCCGCGGTGCGCACGTTGCGAATGCCGGCCGTGTAGGGCGGAAGGCCGTCCTGGCGCTGCTCGATGTGCTTGTCGTAGACCTGATGTAGATGAACGGTGTGGGTGCGGCTGCGGCCGGAGTCTGAGTGTCGCAGCACGTTGGCCGTGAGCGAGTAGTCGAACGAAAGCGTGAAGGCACGCCCGCCGGAATCCCCGCCCTTGCTGATGCTGGAGCTCGAAACATGGCCCGACTGCCCGGTGATGTGCCGGGTGGTGGTGGCATCGACATTGGAGAAAGTCTGGGTATTGGAGAAGCGGAGGCTCTGCTCCACGCGCGTCTTTGCCCGTCCCGCCGGCGTATTGACGTAACCTTCAATCACGTAGTTCTGGTCGGCGCGCGTCAGAACATTTCCGTTCACCTTGCTGGGGTCAGGGCCCAGCGTGCTGGTGACGGTGGGCTCGAGCAACTGGCCTTTCAGCGTGTTGCGCGTGACGGAGCCCCCGGTGTGTTCAGCCTTCGGGTCGCGGTAGACCAGCAGCGCTGCGGCAACCGAGAAGTAGTGGTTTGAGCCCATCACGCGCACGGCGACCGAATGTTCGGCGCCGTCGCTCACCAGGCCTGCGAAGGGCGTCAGGTCAAGCCGGTAGGGCACAAAATTCAGCGTCTGGACGCCGGGCGAGGGCCGCCACAGATAGGGATCGATGCCGCCGGTGTAAACCCGGGGAAAGATGGGCGCCAGCCCCGCCGGCTGGTCGTCAACTAGAACTTCAACCTCGCGGTAGCTGCCGCCGCTGCACGCCCGCGCGCGCCGGGGCGCTCCCTTGTAGCCACGCTTCATGGCAAAAGCCATGGTTTGCTGAATGTATTTGTCCGGCAGGCAGGTGTACCAGAACTCATCGTGGAACTGGCTTTGCGCAAACTCGTCCAGATAGATGCGCCGGGTGTTGCGCGGAAACTTTATCCTGCGCCCCAGCTGGTCGCTGCCGGTCTGGAGATTGACCGCGGCGTTGGACGGGTTCAGCGCGTAGACGGCGTCGGGCGTCCGGGGAGCGGGGTGGCTTGCGTCGGCAGGATAGAAAACGATTTGCGCGCTCACGTGGATGACGCTGGCCCGCCTGGGGTCAGTCCAGTTGTTGATGAGCGCCGCGCCCTTGCCGGGCGACAGCAGCAGGCTGGAGTAATCGGTGAGGTCGCGCTCGATCCGCCAGCTGGGGCTAACGTTGGGCGACGGCTCTTCTGTGGTTCCGAAGTAGATGTTGACGCCGTCGAGCCAGATGGACGCGGTGCGGTCATATTGGTGGCCGGGATCGACGGAGAAGTCAGCAACCAGCACGACCTTTGCCCACGGCCCCTTGCAGCCGGCGGGCGGTTGGTAGTTGAAGGTGTGCGGTACGGAATCCATACGCGTGTTCTCGCCGGCAGGGCCGAAATCTTCTTTGGGAAACAACTGCACGGTGCAAGGTCGGGTGGACGGCGCCGGCAGCGGCGGATCAGCGATGGCGACGTTGGGCGAACCGACAGCAGGCTTGCTCTGCGCGCACAGGACGCGCGCGGAAGTAAATAAGAATGCAATAGCGGCCAGCCACGCGATGGCCAGCCGGCAATAAGGGTTCCGAGACATGCAATAAGCTCCTTTCTGCGATGGCTGCACCCGTTTTGAGTTCCGGCAGCCGGAGCGCCGGCCACGGCGCTGGAAAACGCTGTCTTTTGAACGGCGAAATCTGTCGGCGTGGGCAAGCGCGGCCAAACTTTTCCATTCAAACACTCGGAGCGGCATCCGTCCAGAAGAAACTGCCGCCACGCTTCGCGACCAGCCCTCCACACTTTTCACTTCTTAATTCCTGATTCTAGGTGTATATAGTTCGTACCTTGGGTGCGCGGTCGCGCGCGCGGAAGTCGGACCACTCCTGTCTGTTCCCCTGCCGATCTTTTGAGAGTCAATTTCGAGGGGACCCAAATGAAGTGGTTTTACCAGCCGATCGTTCATTTCATTAACTCTTTCGCCCATCATTCGTGGGTGGCTGACGCCACGATGGTTGAGATTGCCGACAGTAATTTATTGGACGGCGCAATCCTGATGGCCATGTTCTGGTGGGCCTGGATTGAGATTGGAAACAGGAATTCTGAAAAGAGATTGGTCCTGGCGGCCAATCTCGGAGTGTGCGCGCTCGCGGTGGTTCTGGCGAGAATTTTAGCCTTAAGCCTTCCCTATCGCGAGAGGCCGATCCATAATTCGCTATTGCATTTCACTTACCCTTTTAACTCAAATCCCCATGTCCTGATCCACTGGAGTTCGTTTCCGAGCGACCATGCGGTACTGACCTTCTGCATCGCCACAGGCCTCTGGATGGTTTCTAGGCGACTGGGTACCCTGGCCCTCGCTTACGCCTTTGTCACCAATGTCCCCCGAATCTATGCCGGAACCCATTACCCCACCGACTTCATCGCCGGAGCGCTGCTGGGCTCGGCGATTGCGTTACTGTCAGGGACCGAAACCTTCAGAAGCGCGGCGCGCACGTGTCTGGATTTTCTGGACCCTTACCCGACTTATCTGTACGCCCTGCTTTTTGCCTGGACCTTTGAAATCTCAGAAATGTTCAGTTCACTGCGACGGTTTGCGGTCGTGGCCGTAAAGAGCCTCATGCTACTTTCCGCGCAGGAAGTGAATGCTGTTGCCATCCCGCTTCTGGTGGTTTTGCTTTGCCTCCTGGTGTGGCTCAGGCGGCAAAAGCGCAAGACTCACGCCGTAAGCCGCCGTCTTTCATCCCCCCGGTGCAATAAATTCTCGCTTTGCAGAACTGCAGGCGATACAATGCGGGCTTTCGCGGCACCCGGCAACACTGTCAACCTGCAAATGAATTGGCCCATCCCGATGCAAGGATCGGAGAGAGGAAAACCTTATGACCGCAAGAACAATACGCGCGACGACCTGCCTGCTCTCTGCCACAATCTTTCTCCTGTTAGCGCTGCCCCAATCTTTTACCCGCGCGGCCTCGGACGAGCCGGACCTGCCGCAAATCCTCAGGAAGATGGATGTGATGATCTCCATGCGCGACGGCGTCCGGCTGCACACGGAAATCTACATTCCCCGCCACACCTCGGGCCCGCTGCCGTTCATCTTTGAGCGCACGCCCTACGGCCTGAATGACGACGGCCAGGGCTACAGCGGGAAGTTCGGCCATTACACCGAACTGGTTCGCGAGGGCTACATCTTTGTTTTCCAGGACATTCGCGGGCGCTACAAGTCCGAGGGGAAATTTGTGATGATGCGGCCGCCGCGCGACCCGGGGGATCCCAAAGCGATTGACGAAGGCACCGACACCTATGACACCATCGACTGGCTGCTGAAAAACGTTCCGGGGAACAACGGCCGGGTGGGTATTCTGGGCATCTCCTACGGCGGCTGGCTCACCACCATGGCCCTGCTGGATCCGCACCCGGCGCTGAAGGCCGCGTCGGAACAGGCCTCGCCGGCGGACATGTATCTGGGCGACGACTTCCACCACAACGGCGCTTTCCGCCTGAGCTACGGATTTTTCTACGCCACCATGATGGAGACGGGAAAGACCAATTTCCATTTCAACTTTGACCGCCACGACGTCTATGAATGGTACCTGCTGAACCTCGGCCCGCTCGTGAACGCCAACGCCGAATACGTGCACGGCACCATTCCCACCTGGAACGATTACGTGGCGCATCCCAACTACGACGCGTTCTGGCAGAAGCAGGCCGTGACTCCTTACGTCGCGAAGCTGAGGCTGACGGTGCCCAATCTGAACGTGGCCGGCTGGTGGGACCAGGAGGATTTTTACGGCCCCGTTACCATTTATGAAGCGCTGGAGAAGCACGACCCGAACCACCTGAATTTCCTGGTGGCAGGGCCCTGGAATCACGGCGGCTGGGCCAGCGGCACTGGGCGGACTTTAGGCCCTGTCAATTTCGGCAGCAACACCAGCGAATACTTTCGGGAAAAGGTGCAGGCAGCATGGTTCGCCCACTGGCTGAAGGACAAAGGCCCGCTGCCCGTTAAGGAAGCGCTGACCTTCCAGACCGGCTCAAACCAGTGGCAGGGCTTCGACCACTGGCCGCCCCGGCAGAACGTGACCCAACGCAAGCTGTACGTCCACGCAGGAAGAGTATTGTCGTTCGACCCGCCCGGCGGCGCGGACCAGAAGCCCGGCTACGACAGCTACGTCTCCGATCCTGCGAACCCGGTTCCCTACCGTCAGCGGCCCATGGACCCCACTTACCCGTGCGGCGAGTGGTGCACGTGGTTGTTGCAGGACCAGAGGCTCGCAAGCTTCCGGCCCGACACGCTCACCTGGGAGAGCCAGCCGCTCGCGGAAGACGTTTCCGTGGCGGGAGACATTGTGGCCCACCTCTTCGTTTCCACAACCGGCGCTGACAGCGACTACATTGCCAAACTGATGGACGTCTATCCTGAGGACTATCCGCAGGATCCGAAGCTGGGCGGGTATCAGTTGATGATTGCCAATGACGTATTCCGCGCGCGCTTCCGCAAGAGCTTTGTCCACCCGGAGCCGATGACGCCCAACCAGGTGACGCCCATCACCATCGATCTCCACACCAACAATCACCGCTTTCTGAAAGGCCACCGCATCATGGTGCAGGTGCAGAGCACCTGGTTTCCGGTGATCGACCGAAACCCACAGACCTGGGTGCCCAACATCTTCAAGGCCACGGCGGCGGACTTCCAGAAAGCCACCGAGCGCGTTTACCACACCAGCCGCTACCCGACCCACATCGAGGTGCCGGTGCTGGGGCCGTGAGCAGCGCGGGACTGGAAACCGCGGGGTGGGGGAGGCAACTGCCATCGCGGCAGCGGCAGGCCAAGCTGCTTACTCCTTCCATACTAAACAGAAATAGTGGATGTGCTACAGACGCAGCAGTGCGCTTGAGAGTGCAAAACCCCAGAGTGGAAACCACACCGTTGCTGAAAGAGTGGAATGACAGGACGGAAACCTGCAACTGGCCGGAGGGGCCGGCAAAAATTCACGGACCCACTCACGGGATAGTGAAATTTCGATTAATCCGTCCCCTCCGAGGTAGGTTGTCAATTTGTCACACGTGGTCAATACCTGTCAAATAAATTTGGGCCGGGCCGGAGCCGGAACCGGAGAGACGCCCGCCGGGCCCTCTCCGGCTTCAGGCAGGCACATCCGGAATGCTTTTTGCGGCCTGGCTTTGGTGTTTTTATTGCGGAGGGAAGCCATAGCAGCGTTCTCCCGCTATGTGGCTCTCAATTATCGGAAAAGTATATCTCCTGTTTTTTCTGGAGATAGCCACGATATCCACAAAATTTGGGGAAATGTCCTGAATAAACGTGGGAGTAGAAACCGTACCCACCGCAGATCGCGATGGGTACGGCACCCGTGAGTGGGTCCAAAAGTTGAAGTTTCAAAGCGGGAGCCGGCATGGTGAGTACAACGCGGTTAGTGGGGCTGAAGTTGCCGGCGGGATGCATAGCGGCGTCCGACCAGCCAGGCCAAAGCCCCCGGCAGGCCGCTGAGGAGGTACCGCTCAACCAGGGTCAGCGTCTCCGGGCCATTGACCTCAGCCGTGATCGCCTGCGTCCTTCCCACCCTGCTGGATAGAATATTGTCGATCCCGTGGATCTCTCCCCCGCGCGTCCCCTCCGGGCACCGCATGTCAAGGACAATGGCATCGTACTCTTCGCGTTCCGCGATGGCCACCATGGCCGTGAGGCTTCCGTCCGCCACATCCTCGCTGGCGAGTTTTCGCATGAGATAAAATAGGTTGCGGATACAGACCTCGTCGGTCAAAACCAGAACCTGGCGGTGCAGCGGGACAGATGACATAAAAGATTCCTTTCAGAGTCCAGTCGGGTTCAGGAGTTCAGACGGGCCTCAGCAACGGAAAACGAATTGACGCTCAGTTTCTCTCCTACCGAATTGGCAAAAAACTGGAGGATGGTTGCCAGTCTCAACACGCCCTCCCGCTCCTGCAGCTTAAGAGCATGACGAATGGGCAGGCTGAAAAGCTGAAAACGGAAATAAAGGCCCAGAAGCCTCTCCCCGCGCGTGAGATGCCGCCGGGAGGGATCGACGTTTTTCAGCAGGCACTCCAGGGTGAAAAAATCGCATTTGAGAGCGAACCGTGCCTGTGCGTAATTGGGCACACTCTTCGAGACAACAGAATCACGAAGTTTCGGGTACTCCAGGCGACCGGCCCGAATGATGTCCTTGAAATACGCCTGGCTGAACTCCTGGCGCAGGACCTTCTCGCAACTGGTCTGGATATAAAACAAAAAGAGTCCGGTTGAAACAACAAGGACCAGGATCGACATCAACATCAGCGGCTTCCACTCCCTGCAAAAGGTTTCCGACCAGACAGCTTAATTCTAACGTCGTGCCGGAAAGCCGACAATATGACTTTAGTACCAAGACACCTTACAGAAAGTTCTATGGGGCAGGTCCCCTGGCAAGAGGGGAAGTCCCCTGAAGCGCTCCTACCCAGGCGGTTGTAAAGTTGAGGTTTCGCCCCGGCAGTACGGTGAAGTCCAGCAGGATGAAAAAGGTTGACAGTGGATTCATACGACGCACGATACGGAGGTTTCCCGTGTGCTGGGAATCCCTTCCGGCACGGCCAAGTCGAGGGTCCATCGCAGCCACCTGGAATTGGGCCGGGTGCTGCGCGCACGGCAGGACGGGTTGGCGCAACGGGCTTCCGCGCTGTCCTGTTGAAAAGTTTGAATCCCACCTGCGCGGCGTAACGGCGGGATCGAATCCGCGCCCCTTCGCTACAGGCTGAACCCTGGCAGTTTTGCGACCAAGGATAGCGGCTGCAGAAAATCCGCCGGCGTGAAGATTTCTTCTGAAGAGTATCCCGGGCGTCTGATTGAAACAGCACCCGCAGGAGGCTTTCACTGTGGACGAGATCGATAACGATGGCTGACCAGCCAGAGGAGGGCAGCCGGAAGACCATTGACAAGGTATCGTTCCACCATGGTGAGCGTTTTCGGACCGTTAACTTCTGCGGTGACTGAAAGTATTCTCCCCACTCTGCTGGCCTCAATCTTCCTGATCCCGTGCACCTCGGCATCTCGCAGCGGGTCTGGACACCGCAGGTCAACAATGACCTTGTCATACCGCCTGCGATCCAGGATCACATTGCTGAGCCCCTCACAGTCCGCGGGATTCTCAACCTCCAGCCTCTTCACAAGGTTCTGGAGGTTGCGGATGGGCGATTCGTCCGCCAGAGTCATGATTTGCCGATACAGGGAGTTGAAAGCCACGAAGCTGTCCTCGTCAACACGGTAGCGGGGTTAATTAGCCTGAGACTGCGCGGCCGCGATGGGATCAACGCTCAATTTCTCTCCCACCGAATTCGCAAAAAAGTGGAGCGTGCTCGCCAGTTCCAGCATCCCTTCTTTTTCACGGAAATTGAGCGCATGCCGGATGGGCAGGGAGAAAAACATGAGCCGGAAATAAAGCGACAGGATTTTCTCCCGCCGCAAGAGGTGTCGCCGCTCGGGATCGCCGTTTCTCAGCAGGTACTTCAGCGCGAAGAAATCGCACTTGAGAGCCAGACGCGCATCCTTGTAATCGCCCGGACCGTCGGATGCATAAGAATCCCGCAGGCGCGAGTACTCGAGATGCAGGGCGTCAACAATCTCGCGAAAATACGGATGGCTGAACTCCTGGCGCAATATTTTCTGGCAAAGTGCTTGAATGTAAAAGAGAAACAGCGCGGCAGAAACTGCCAGCACTGCGACTGACATCACCATTTGAACATCCCCCCCACCGGCACTCGCAAGTGCTCCCGTCTACGAACTAATCCTAGCACCTAATAACACATCAGAAAAGATGACTTCCGTGCTAGTACCAACGGCTGGTAATGCCCTGCCCCGGGAAGCAAAAGGCAGCCACACCACCGGCATCCCAACCGCAAATGAGCCGCCATATAGCCCCAATTCGGGCTATAATGGGCCTGATTACTCTGTCGCCCGGAACAGGAAGCACGAAGCATCACCTGCGGGCCGGCTGCGGAGGAAGGGGAACTGTTTATGGCATTGGACTTTTACGAAAAGGTCTGGCACAACGGCAAGTTTATCTCATGGAACGAGGCTACCATCCATGTAGCCTCCCACGTGGTCAGCTATGGCACCTGCCTGTTTGAGGGCGTCCGCACCTATGAAACACCGCAGGGCGCGGCCATCCTGCACCTGGACGCGCACGTCGGCCGCCTGGTGGATTCCGCCAGGATTTACCGCACGGAGGCCGGCTTCACGCGCGAACAGCTTCGCCAGGCCATGATTGAACTGGTTCGCGTGAACAACGTGAAGTCGTGCTACATCCGCCCCCTCATCTTCCGCGGCTACGGAGGCCTGGGCGTGAATCCGCTGCAGAACCCGGTGGAGGTTTACCTGCTGGCCTGGAAGTGGGGCAAGTACCTGGGCGACGAGGCGCTGAAGCAGGGCGTGGACGTCTGCGTCAGTTCCTGGAACCGCATTGCGCCCAACACGCTGCCGGCCATGGCCAAGGCCGCGGGCAATTATATGAACGCCCAGCTGATCAAGATGGAGGCTATCACCAACGGCTACGTGGAAGGCATCGCGCTGGACCACTCGGGCAACATCAGCGAAGGCAGCGGTGAAAACATTTTTGTGGTGCGCGACGGAAAGATCTATACGCCGCCGCTGGCATCGTCCGTGCTGCCGGGCATCACGCGGGCATCCATCATCCAACTTGCCGAAGAAGCTGGAATCCCGGTCGTCGAGCAGGTGCTGGCGCGCGAAATCCTCTACATCGCCGACGAAGTCTTCTTTACCGGAACGGCGGCGGAAGTGACGCCGGTGCGCTCCGTGGACCGCATTAAGGTGGGCAAGGGCCAGCCCGGTCCCGTCACCCAACGGCTGCAGGAACGCTACCTCGACCTCGTAGAAGGCCGCGCGGAAGACAAGTTCGGCTGGCTGACCTACTGCGAACAGCCGGTCGCCACTTCAAATTAAGTCCGGCCAATTCCCACGTTGAAATCTGCCCTTCGGGGTCGCGCGAATCTGCGCGGCCCCCGCACAAAATTTTTTTGCGCCGCGACGTCCTGCCGGGCGTATATTCTTACCCAACAAGTTTGCGTTTCGAGGAGGACAAGGTGAAACTATGCGAGCTGCTGCTTGCGATCGCATTGTTCCCGGGGCTTGTGGCCGGGCAAACGCTCCAATGCAATCTTCAACATTACAAACCGCTCGACGGGCTGAAAGCGGAAGTCCACCAGAACGTGCTGGAAGTGGCCTGGCAAGGCGAGCGCGGCGAGACACTGCGCGCGGAGTTCACCCTTCGCAACGGCGTGCCCACCGTGCAGGAACTTGCGGCGCGCAAACCGGGCGGCGAATGGGCCGTCCTGGGACGCAATCTGCAGCCGGAGTTTCACCTGACCAGCGGCAAGCGCCGCATTGACAGCACACAGGTCTCCGCCATGAAGCACGCCTACGGCAACGTGACGCAGGCCATGATCGAAAAGCAAAAGTGGAACACCTTCTGGGATGCGCCGCTCGACGTTCCGCAAACCGAAGGCGGAGACTCCTCGGTCGGCCTACCGCGCAGCCCCGATGAAATTCACCGCGCGTGGGCCAGTTTCCACTCGACCGGCTGCGAGGTCCGAAGCCAGGGAGCACGACTGGAGATCAGCTTCCCGGGCGCCGACGCGGGCATCTTCTCGGGGCGCCTGCAATACACGGTTTATCGCGGCTCCAACCTGCTGCGGCAGGAGATGATTGCGCGCACGATGGAGCCTTCAGTGGCCTACAAGTACACGGGCGGACTGAGAGGCTTCCGCACCGGCGAAGGCACCCGACTCATCTGGCGCGACCCGGCGCGGGCCTGGCAGGAATACGATTTCGGCGGCGCGCCAAACCGGCAACCGGTGGGGGTGCGGGCACGCAACCGGCTGGGCATCATTGAAACCGGCGGTGGATCGCTGGCCTTTTTCCCGCCGCCGCACAAGTTTTTCTTCGCCCGTGAGAATGAAGTCGATCCCGGCTACATCTATTACCGCAAGGACGGCGCTGATACTTTTAGTATCGGAGCGCGCCAGCCCGACCGCACCATCGGTTACACGCCCTACGGCCTGCACCTGGCCATGTGGCAGCACAGCTCAAACGAGGCGTGGCACCACACCGGCAACTTTGCTCTCTACAACGCGCCCCCCGGAACCTGGCAGCGCATGGCCGTCTATTTCTATCTGAGCCCGGAGGGTGGCCGTTCGACCCAGCACAACGTTATGGCCTATACGCACGGCGACCTTTTCAAACCCCTGCCGGGCTTCAAGGTGTTGGTGAGCCATTTCCATTTTCACCTGATCGATATGCTCCAGGACCAGGGAACGATTGATTTCCGCCCGCCATTCGTGCAGGTGTTTCGCGCCCTGGGCATCAACATCGTGATCCTGGCCGACTTCCACGGCGACGGGCATCCGGGCGATCCCGGTCCGCTGCGCTTCCAGGACCAGAAAGTATATTTTGAGAGCTGCGAACGAATGAGCGACCACGATTTTTTGCTGATCCCGGGCGAGGAGCCCAACGCCTGGCTCGGCGGCCATTACATGATGCTACTGTCCCACCCGGTTTACTGGTCGCACGCGAAGGCGCGCCTGCCGGGGCAATCGTTTGAGCAGAACCGGGAGCCCTACGGCACGGTCTATCACGCCGCCTCTGCGGCGGACATCATGCAACTGCTGAAGGACGAAGATGGCCTGGTGTGGCAGGCGCATCCCCGCACCAAAGGGTCGGCCGGCTATCCCGACGCCGTCCACACCCGGGAGTATTTCCTGAGCGACCGGTTCATCGGCGGTTCGTTCGAATCGCTGCCGGTCGATCTCTCTGAAAAGAGGCTTTGCCCAAAGCGCTGCCTGGGGACCATGGACGACATGAGCAACTGGGCGCCCAAGCCGAAGTTCATGATTGCCGAAGGTGATACCTATCAGAAATATCCGAGCGACGAAACCTATCCACAACTGGCGGTGAACTATGTCAGGCTTCGCCGCGTCCCCGGTTTTGACCAGGGGTGGAAGCCGCTGGTCAGCGCGCTCCACAACGGAGACTTTTTCGTGACCAGTGGAGAAGTGCTGTTTCACAACTGGGGGATCGAAGGCTCGGGCGCGCACAGCGTCTACACTGCGAACGTGGAATGGACCTTCCCGCTGGAATTCGCCGAACTGGTCTGGAGTGACGGCAGCACCGTGCACCGGAAGATCATTCCGGCGGCCGAGATGCCTCCTTTCGGCAGCCACCGCTTTCAAGTGCCATTCGACGCCACGGGCAAGAAGTGGGTTCGCTTTGCCGTGTGGGATTCCGCGGGCGACGGTGGCATTACCGAACCCCTGGCCCTGAAGTAATCCTCACCCCTGCCCGTCCCTGCAGGAAACCATGAAGGCGCCGGCCTGCGCGCGGTGAAGGGAGCGGTTCCAGTCCGGCACGGAAACTGAACAGCCTGGGAACTCAAGGGCAATTCGTCACACGCCGATAACTAATCCTGCCGGCATTACGGCCCGGGGTATCCTGTGCAGCCTGGCAGCGGGGGACTCGGGCCGGAGTGCCAGACTCTTGCAATCAACCTGGCGGAACTGACTGTGACGGTTGACGAACTGTTGCGAACGGCCTGCGAAGGCAAAGCCTCTGACCTTCATCTGAAGGTGGGCAACTACCCTTATATCCGCGTGGACGGCGAACTGCACGCGCTGACGCAGTATTCCCGCGTCTCCGCTGAAGACATGGTGGACATGGCCTTCAGCATGATGAGCAACCGCCAGAAGCAGAAATTCAAGGAAAACACCGAACTCGACATGGCCTACGGAGTGGCGGGGTTGGGACGCTTCCGCGTGAACATGTTCCAGCAGCGCGGCAGCGTGGGCATGGTGCTGCGCGTGGTTCCCACCAAGATCCGCACCCTGGAGGAACTCGCCCTGCCCCGGGTGCTGGAGAAAATCTGCCAGGAAAGCCGCGGACTGATTCTGGTGACGGGCACCACGGGAAGCGGCAAGACCACCACGCTGGCCGCCATGGTGGACCGCATTAATTCCACGCGCACCGACCACATCATCACCATCGAGGACCCCATCGAATTCCTGCACCGCGACAAAAAGGGGTTTGTGAACCAGCGCGAGGTGGAAGTGGATACTTCCGGCTTTGGCATCGCGCTGCGGGCCGCCCTGCGCCAGGACCCCGACGTCATCCTGGTGGGCGAAATGAGGGACCTCGAAACCATCCACACCGCCCTGCTGGCTGCGGAAACCGGCCACCTGGTTCTCTCCACCCTCCACACGCTGGACGCCACGGAAACCATCCAGCGCATCATCACCGTCTTTCCACCGCCCGAACAGAAGCAGATCCGGCTGCTGCTGGCCAGCACCCTGAGGGCCATCATTTCCCAGCGGCTGGTTCGCAAGTCCGACGGCATTGGGCGCGTCCCCGCCGCCGAAATCATGATTGCCACGGAATACATCCGCGATTGCATTATCAATCCTGAAAAGACCCGCCTGATTCGCGAAGCTATTGCTTCAGGCGTCTCGCAGTACGGCATGCAGACCTTTGACCAGTCCATCTACGACCTGTACACTAAGGGACTGATCGCGATTGATGAAGCTCTGCTGTACGCGTCCAACCCCGACGAATTCAAGCTGCGCCTGCAGGGAATTCGCTCCACGACGGACATTGCGCGAGACGAAATGGAGAAAGCGAGCCAGGGGGACCGATTTGCGAAGTAAGGCAGCCCCGCAAAAAACTCCCTTTGAAACAGCCGTGGCCATGCTATCGCGGCGCCCCTACGCGGTGGAGGAACTTCGCCGCGCCCTTGAAAAAAAGTTCCCCGATTCCACCGACATTCCCCGCGTCCTGGCGCGGCTGCGCGAACTCCGGTACCTGGACGATGCAAAGTTTGCCGAGTCCTACGCCTCGTCGCTCGCCCGGGTGCGCAACTACGGCCGGCACCGCATTCGCCGCGAACTGAAAAGCAAGCTGGTCGATTACCGCGTGATCGACCGGGCGGTGGAGAATGCTTTCACCTCAGTCAACGAACACGAACTGCTGGAACGCACCGTGGATAAGAAAATCCGCACCCTCCGCAAACCCCTCACCCGCGCCAGACTTGCCTCCCTCTGCCAGAGCCTCATCCGCCGCGGCTTCCGCGCTGATGATATTATGAAAGCGGTGCGCGGCACGCCCAGAACTCACGCCAGTTGCAGACGGCGTCGTCCTTCACGAAGCGGAAGTTGAGGACGAAGAGAATTGATCGATAGAGTTTAAGGTTATGAGTTATGAGTTACTGAGTTCTGAGTGCAATTATAGAGGAAGTACTGGAACGAAGTCGAGGCCAGCAAGTCAGGACACGAGGCAGCAAGAAATGAGCCGACGGTCAAGATTCGCGAGCCGCGCGTTGCATTTTCCCTTCGCGCGGTTAAGCTCTTCCAGCATCTTGCAGAAACAGAAAGATGGCGCAGGTTGGGTGATTGGCAAGCAATTCCTTCGCGCGGCTGCTGCTCGGTCGGGGCTAACGTCGAAGAGGCGCAGTCCGCCGAAAGCCGCGGCGGACTTCACTCACAAACTGGGCATTGCCAGAAAGGAAACCCGCGAAAGCCTTGTACTGGCTTCGCCTGCTGGGCGAATCGCAAATTATCACCAAGACAAAGCTCGACCCGCTGATGAAGGAAACGGAGATCTTGATTCGACGTTCTAGGTTCGATCATTCTGAGCACGAAGAATGGCCGAAAACCCCGAGCGAGTGTTCAAACAACTCAGAACCCAGAACTCTGAACCCAGAACTTAACATTGTGATTATGAATTCAAACGAAATAAGAAACCGACTTTTTGAAATTCTTTGAGAGCCGCGGGCACCGGATCGTGCGCTCGGCGTCGCTGGTGCCGGCGAACGATCCCACGCTGCTGTTCACCAACGCCGGGATGAACCAGTTCAAGGACGTCTTCCTGGGGCGCGAGAAGCGAGACTACTCGCCGCGCCTGCAGCTCGCAGAAGTGCGTGCGCGCGGGCGGCAAGCACAATGACCTGGAACAGGTGGGCCGCACGCGGCGCCACCACACCTTCTTCGAGATGCTGGGCAACTTCAGCTTTGGCGACTACTTCAAGGCCGAGGTGATTCCCTGGGCGTGGGAACTGGTGACCGAAGGAATTTGCGATCCCGAAGGAAAAGCTCTACGTCACCGTCTTCCGCGAGGACGATCGAGGCTGAAGACCTGTGGGCGAAAATCGTTCCCCGCGAACGCATCTTCCGCTTTGACGAAAAGGACAATTTCTGGCAGATGGGCGAGACGGGCCCCTGCGGTCCCTGCAGCGAGATCCACTACGACATGGGTCCCGAGGCCAGCGATCTGGGCCACAAGGACTGCAAGTTTCCCTGCCCGGACGATTGCGGCCGCTACGTCGAAATCTGGAACCTGGTCTTCATGCAGTTCGACCGCGACGAACAGGGCCGGATGACCCCGCTTCCCCGCCCTTCCATCGACACCGGCGCGGGGCTCGAGCGCCTGGCCGCCGTGCTGCAGGGCAAGCTTTCGAATTTCGAGACCGACCTTTTCCGCCCGCTGATTGCTGAAGCCGCCACGCTCGCCAACACCGAGTACGGCGCGAACCACGACAGCCGACGTCTCACTGCGCATCATTGCCGACCATGCCCGCGCTTCCACGTTTCTGATTTCCGACGGCGTGCTGCCGTCGAATGAAGGCCGCGGCTACGTGCTGCGCCTGATCATGCGCCGCGCGCTCTACCACGGCCAGACGCTGGGCATGAATGAGCCGTTCCTTTATAAGATGTCGAGCCACGTGGTCGACATGATGAAGGACTCGTACCCCGAACTCGCCGAAACCGCGCACCACGTCGCAAAGGCCATCAAGATTGAAGAGGAACGGTACGCGCAGACAACAAGGGTCGGGCATGGAACGAGTTGGAGAAAGCTCCGGTACCACATTCACGGGCGAAAGCATGTCACTCGAGGAATACAAATCGAAGTACCGAAGACGGGGATTTTCGGGCGTATGCGGAAGCCAAGGCTCAAGCTGGAAGCCTTGCCAGGCTTGACGGCAAGAGCCTGTTCAAGGCTCATGACACTTACGGCCTGCGGCCGGACTTTGTTCAGACGTTTAGAGATACTACAGCGGAGGTCGACCTGGCAGGCTACAACGCCGAGATGGAGAAGCAGCGCGAGCGGGCGCGGGCTTCGTGGAAGGGCGCGGAAAAGAAAACTGCGTCTCCGGTTTACCTGGAAGTGGTCAAAGAGCAGGAGAGCACGTTTGACGGCTACCAGCAGGTGCGCTCGGAGAAGTGCCAGGTGGTGGCGCTGGTCCGGAAGGGCGAAATCGTGAATGACGTGAAGCCGGGGGAGCAGGTGGAAATCGTCCTCGACCACACGCCGTTTTACGCCGAAGCGGGCGGCCAGGTGGGCGATACCGGGAAGGTTCTTCGCTCCGGACAGCGACCATGAAGTCGCGCAGGTCACGGGCGCCTTCCGTCCGGTAACAGGGCTGACCGCGCATAAAGTGGTCGCCCGGGACGTGATTCGCGCCGGCGACGAGGTGACGGCCGTGGTTGACGCCGAACGCCGCGACGCCATCCGGCGCAACCATACGGCGACGCACCTGCTGCACGCGGCGCTTGCGGGCCACCCTGGGAACGCACGTGAAGCAGGCAGGATCATTGGTGGCGCCCGACCGGCTGCGCTTTGACTTTTCGCACTATGCCGAACTCGGCGAGCAGGACCTGCTGGACATCGAAGACCTGGTCAACCGGCACGTGCTGAAGAACGAAGAGGTGCGCACCGACCTGATGGAGATCGACCAGGCGCTTGCGACCGGCGCCATGGCGCTGTTCGGCGAAAAGTACGGCGACCGCGTGCGGGTGCTTTCCGTGGATGACGGCAGCTTTTCGCGGGAGCTTTGCGGCGGCACGCACGTCAGCCGCACCGGCGATATCGGGCTTTTCAAAATCATGAGCGAGGGCAGCGTGGCGGCCGGAACCCGGCGCATTGAGGCCATCACCGGGCTGGGCGTGCTGGGACACCTGCGGAAGGCCGATGAGACGCTGGAGATGGTGGGCGAAACGCTGCGCGCCAAACCCGGCGAGGTTCTGGAAGCGGCGCAAAAGCTGGCCGAGACTGAAAAGAAACTGCGCAAGGAACTCGACGCGCAGCAGATGAAGCGCGCGGCGGCGCAGGCCGGCGACCTGCTGGACCAGGCCCGCGACATCAAGGGCGTGCGGGTGCTCTCTGCGCGCGTGGAAGGCGTTTCGCGCCCCGCCATGAGGCAGATGGTGGACCAGTTGCGCGCCAGGCTGGGTTCCGGGGTGATTGCGCTGGGAGCCGTTGCAGACGGCAAGGCGGCGCTGATCGTAGCAGTCACCAAAGACCTGGCCGGCAAGCTCGACGCCGGAAAGATTGTGCGCCAGGCGGCGGTGCTGATGGAAGGCTCGGGCGGCGGCCGAAACGACCTGGCCGAAGCCGGCGGGAAAAATCCCGAAAGGCTCAATGAATGCGTCAGCGCCGTGCCGGGAATCGTGGAAAAAATGCTTTAGGAGGCTTTTTGTATGGCCACAGCAAAAGAAGAAGTGAGGAAACTGCTTGACCAGATTCCGGATGATTCTTCCTTTGAGGACATCCAGTATCACATTTATGTGCGGGAAAAGATTGAGCGCGGAATAAAGGATGCCGAGGAAGGACGCATATTGAGCCAGGAGGAAGTCGAGCGCAGGATGCTGAAATGGGCAGGAGAGTAGTCTGGACGGAGGCTGCATGGAACGACCTTGAAACTGCGGCGGATTACATCGCCAAAGATTCACCAAGGTACGCAGCGGCCTTTGTGCGCGAAATCTGTGAGGCGGCTCGAAGCTTGGTGCAATTTTCGGAGCGGGCCGGATCATGCCGGAGCTTGGACAAGCGGAATTTAGAGAGTTGCTGGTCCGCAGCTATCGCCTGGTCTATACGGTGACAACGGATACCGTTTGCATACTCGGTTTCATCCATGGAGCCCGCGACCTTACAAAGTGGCGGCGTAAGGGCGCTGACCGCTAGGTTGCCACTTTAATGCGGCCGAGGCTGGCCGAAGCCGGCGGGAAGAATCCCGAAAAGCTCGACGAATGCGTCAGCGCCGTGCCGGGAATCGTGGAAAAAATGCTTTAATGGTTCCAAGTTCTGATTGATGAGTGGATTTGAACGGAGCAAGAGCGAGCAAGCCATTACGAATGACGGGTTACGAATCACACTTATTTTCTGGTTCTGATGGCTGAAACTGAGTCCTGACTCATGGCTTTCGGGTTCATCATGCATCATTCAGAATTCATAATGTCCGTGATTTTTTCTTGTTGACACAGCAAAAACACGTTATAATTCAATCGTTTTGGACGGTTCCACCTGTCAAGGCTGCAGTAGACGGGTGGAGTGCCAGGCCGTTCCCGCAAGATGAAAAATGTTTTGAATCCCGGCTGGTTGAGCTGGGGCAGCGGGGGGTGAGTTCCGCTCCTCCACGTCAGAGTGGAGGCTGGATCTCTATGCGTATCTGGTTAAAGTCCAAAGTGCCTGCCGTCGTCGTAGCCTGCGGTTTTCTCTTCGCAGGTCTCCTGCCGGGTTCGTCCCGCCTGCGGGCAGGACAAATAGCCACCATCTCGGACCAGAGCGGTGGGAACGTTTACATCAACGACAGCCCCGCAAAGCCGCAGTCCGATTCTATCCAGGCAGAACCCGTCGCCACCAGCCCGTCCAGGATTGACTCCATTATCGACCGCGTTTCCAGCCATTATCAGGTGGACCCGAAACTGGTCCACGCCATGATCCGTGTTGAATCCAATTATGATCCTTCAGCCGTTTCGTCCAAAGGCGCCATGGGACTGATGCAACTGATTCCAGCTACGGCCCATCGCTTTGGGGTGCAGAATCCTTTTGATCCCGGTCAGAACATTCAGGGGGGCGTCAGCTACCTGAAATATCTTCTGCACCTTTTCGGGGGCAATCTGCCGCTCTCGCTGGCCGCGTACAACGCCGGAGAGCAACGAGTGATCCGCTCCGGAGGCGTCCCAGCCATCCCTGAAACTGAGGACTACGTGCGGGCCATCACGCATCTTTACCATTCGACGGATGTCGGCTCCGTGGCTACGGCAGCGCCTGCCGCCGCCCGAATGGTGCCGATTGTCCGCTACGTGGATTCGCAAGGGGTCATCCATTTCACCAATGCGGAGTAGACGGACGGTTTGCGACGGCTGGCCGGCACAGTAAAGCAACCATCCAGGAGGAAACAACGGAAGCTAAAGCAAAAGGGCTACAAAGAATGTTGGCGGGACGGATGGGATTCAGGCTGGCGGCGCTGGCAGGAGTCTGCATTGTCCTGGTGTCTGCGCCCTGTTTTGCAACCTTGCGCCATCCGGAACTTGCCCGTAAGGCGTGGTTGCGTGCCGTGGACCTGCAGCGGAAGCTGGAGGCCAAACCCGCCGGGCATCGCACGCGGGCGGAATACGCGCGAGTCATCAGCGAGTACCGGTACGTCTATTATTACGACTTTGCTTACGTTAAAGCTCCGATTGCGGCGGAGACCATGGGCGATCTCTACGTGGAAATGGGCCGGTCGTTTCACAGCTCCGTATACTTCAAGTCCGCCATCGAGAATTACCAATACGTCGTGTCGCAATACCCGGGCACCAGCATGGCGCGCGAATCCGCGCTTGCCATCGGGAATGCCTACCTTGAAGGGCTCAGCGATCCTGAACAGGCAGAGGATGCCTACCAGGCGCTCCTTGAGAAGTATCCCGGTTCCACGCAATCGGGCGAGGCGCGGAAGAAGCTGAAGGAAATTGCCGACATGCAGGCCGCGCGGAAAGCGCAGGAATCTGCAAAGGCCGGCAAACCTGCAGGCGCAAGCGAGCCCGGGGCCCGTGCAGCCGGCGGCCCCGTGGAAGTGACGGAGATCCACAAGTGGGTGGGGCCAAGTTACACCCGCGTGGTGATCGGTGCGCAGGGACCGTTCCAATACAATACGCTTCGTTTGTCTCACCCGGACCGGATTGTCTTTGACCTTCCCAACACCCGCCTGAACCGCGCGCTGCTGAAGGAGAGTGTTTCCGTCAACGGAGCTTATCTGCACGACATCCGCGTGGGCCAGTTCAAACCCGACGTCACCCGCATTGTGCTGGACGTCAAGGATATCAGCGACTATTCCGCCTTCGCGCTGCCGAATCCCTTCCGTTTGATTATTGATGTTCACGGATCGTCAACTGAACCGGCAACGAACGGCCCGGAACACGCAAAGTCCGCTGCCGCCGCAGGAACCGGCCGCACCGAGCAGGCCTCAGCAGAAGAGAAACCTCCTGTGGTGAAGCAGACGCCGGTCGCGCCGTCGAAAACGAAAGTTGAAGCCTCCAGGCGCGTTGAAGCGGCCGCCAAACAGAAGTCCGCGGGTCCCATCGAATTCCCCGACCAGCAGGCCGCAATGGCGAGGGCCGAGGCCGAGTCAAACCACGCTGCCGGAGAGGCTGCAAAAAAGCAGACCCAGGCGACCTTAGATCATTCCGTCCAGCAGCCTGCAAAACTGAAGGCGGCGGTTGCCTCCAACCTTCAAATTGAGGAAACTGCGAAACCGAAGGCCCAGACCGCCTCCAACCCTTATGACCGCGAAGCAGTGAAGAAGACGGAAGCTACATCTTCCCGGCAGGTTTCGCACGCTGCGAAACAGAAAGTTGAAGCCGCTTCCGTTGAAACGAGCCACAAGCCGTTTCCGCTTTCCGCCAAACCGGCTTCTCCCACGGAAAACGGCTCTCAAACACTCACGCGGGCCCTGGGCTTGAAGGTCGCGCGCATCGTGATTGACCCGGGCCATGGAGGTTTTGATACGGGAACCATCGGTCCCTCGGGCTTGGAAGAAAAGGACCTCGTGCTCGATGTCGGACTCCGGCTGCGCAAACTGATTGAGACACAAACCAACAGCGAAGTGTTTATGACGCGCAGCACGGACAAGTTTATTCCGCTGGAAGAAAGGACCGCCATCGCCAATGAAGACGGTGCGGACCTGTTTATCTCCATTCATGCCAATGCCAGCAGCGACCATCGCGTGAGGGGGATTGAAACCTATTTCCTGAACTTTACCAGCGACCCCGAAGCTCTGCGTCTGGCCGCCCGTGAAAACGCAACCTCACAGGAATCCGTCCACCAGTTGCAAAACCTGATCAAGAAGATCGCCCTCAACAACAAGATTGAAGAGTCGCAGGAACTTGCCCGCGACATCCAAACGGTGCTCTACAAGCGCATCTCCAGGGTCTCGGGCGGCATCCACAACCGCGGCGTGCGAAAGGCCCCGTTTGTGGTTCTGATCGGCGCCAACATGCCCTCCATCCTGACGGAAATTTCCTTTCTTTCGAATCCCCATTCCGAGCATCTCCTCAGGAGCCCTGCTTATCGTGAGCAGATTGCCAAGGCGCTTTTCAACGGCGTCGAAAATTACATCACCAACCTGGGGAGCGTCCGCATGGCCCAGCGGACCCAGTAATGCGCCCGCCCGTTTGGCCCGCCAGGCTGGCAAGCTGCCGCGTTCCGCCCGCTTCCTGACTCATGCAAAGGCCGCTTGACGGCGCCCAAGGGGAGGATCAACCCGCAGTTTCCTTTCACGCGGCGGGATGAACCCGGCGCGGCAAAACTCAAACCCTGACGCCGCAAAGGCGCTCATACCGCCCCAGCCAATTTCTGCTATGCTAGGGGTTGATGAAGTCCATGACCCGCCTCAACATGACGTTCTGGGCCATCCTGGCCTTGAGTACCGTTTCAGCCGGCGCCCAACGCACTACGATTGTAAACCTGGCGTCCCTGCCCGAATGGCAGGTGCAAAAGAGCCGAAACGTCAGCTTGAACGACGTGCGCCAGTGGGGAGTGCAACCGCCCGTCGATCGCGAATATGGCGTGACAAAGGTGGAGACCCGGACCTACGGCAAAGATCATCAAACCATCGAAGCCGTGGTTGAAAGAGCGCCTGATCCCTCTTCTGCATACGGATTGCTCACTTTCTACCAGAACCCATCGATGCCATCAGAAAAGGGAATGAAGCTCGCCGCCACCGGATCCGAGCAGGCCCTGATGGCGCGCGGTGCGTTCTTTGTCCGCGCCATGCGGCCCGCCAAAATGTCAGAAGATGATTTCCGCTCTGCTCTGGTTGCGATTGCCGGAGCGGCCCCCTCAGCGAACGACGTGGCCCTGCTGCCGCCATCCCTGCCCTCGAAGGGAATGATTCCAGGCACGCATAAATACATTCTGGGACCTGTGGCAATGCAACAGGCAGTTCCATCCCTGCCCGCGAACCTGGTGGGCTTCCAGATGGGGGCCGAGCTCCAGTCGGCGGCATACCGCCTGAACGGCAAGCCCGTGACTCTGGTCTTTATCAGTTATCCCACCAGCGCTATTGCGCGCAAACAATTCGCAGCCTTTGAAAAGAGTCTGGGCGTCAACCACAAGAGCGGAGCAGAAGCAATCTACGGAAGGCTGAAAAGAAGCCACGTACTTCTGGTCCAAGACGCACAAACTAAAGAAGTTGCAACACGCCTGATGGGCCGTCTGAAAATTGAGCAACAGATCAGCTGGGACCAGCCTCCCCCGGGCAAGCCTGTGACGGTGCAAATGGTCCACCTGCTTATGGGGAACATCATCCTGGTGCTTTTTCTGGTGAGCATTGCTGTGCTGGCCGGGTTCCTGCTTTTTGCCTCCCGACGGATTGCGGTCCGATGGTTCCCGCATTCAGATTGGGCCCGCGGATACGAAGGCTCCATCATCCGACTGAACTTGAAATAACAGTAACCCTAACCAAGAACGGGACTTAAGTCGTTAGACGGCGTTTCCGCGACTGGCTTCAGGAAATTTTTCAGGGTTTTCGGCGAAACTATTGTGGTCGTAAGTATTTATAAATGATGTACTTACATGGCAAAGATTTTCCGAAAAATTGCTTGACATGACCGCCTGATTTTCATTACACTCCAACCGAGTTTAGTTGGCGGAGCGCGTCCGACCTTCTATTCTCCTCTCAATAAAAATGCTCACCCGCAGATCCGGGGGATCATAGGTCTCCCTGTCGGGGTGGGCATTTTTATTTTTGCAGGAGCTGTGTTTCACAAATGTGAG
Source organism: uncultured Acidobacteriota bacterium (assembly GCA_963783155.1). Classification (GTDB taxonomy): domain Bacteria; phylum Acidobacteriota; class Terriglobia; order UBA7540; family UBA7540; genus SCRD01. The sequence goes on from CAWANC010000032.1 coordinate 156,350, forward strand.
GCCAGGCTTCGGTATAGGAGTTGGCGCCGGTTCGTCAGGCAAAAGATTCATCCGCCGGAATGGAAGCTGTAATCCATTGATAGCAATGATATTAATCTGATATCAGTCTGGTTGGACTGCGGTATTCCGGGGGTGCTCCGCGACCGGGGTAAACAGGAGACTTGAACATTTCAATGCCAGTCGGGTACGATAAGCGGGTAGGTTGATGCGTGGGGTTGCTGTGAAGTTGTTAAAAATCAGGTTGGAGCGTAGATTCGCGGCGAAGTGGCAGGCAGGCAAGTCCTTCACGCTTCTTCATCGGCAAGGATCCGATATCATCCGCTGGCAGGTCATGTTTGCCCGTGGCACTGACAGGAATCACAGCCAAAGAAGCATCGGCATTCTCAGTCTTCAGCCGGCGTAGCTCAGTTGGTAGAGCAACGGTTTCGTAAACCGTAGGTCGGGGGTTCGATTCCCTTCGCCGGCTCCATTCTTTTCAATAACCTGGTTCAATCGACCACCCGTCTGCGATGGGCAGTTGCGCGGGGTTGCGGATTGGTTTTTGAATCCATCCACGAAATATTCGCACTCTGAAGCAGGTGTGTATCGATGTCGGCAGACACTTGCGGCCAGGATGGACCTGGGGGAATTGGCAATGATACGACCGGAGCAGTATTTCCCAGGGTCACGGGGTCACGGGAGAGGCGGGTTGGCCACCACCAGAGGTTGACCTCACAATAGCCCAGGCGATGGCAGCCGTTCCAGCGGCGACGCCCAGCGCAATCCACAAACCTGGGGGAACGCGCTTCAGGTGAGGTTTCCCGTTTCCTTGCGGATCGGGCATTGGGGCTCTGGCGGTGCCGGTCGCTATGGTAATCGTTTTGCCCTTGCCAACGTCCTGAACCGCTCCGCCCTTTTCCACCTGCAGCGTCCCGTCCTTTGCCGTTACGGCAAGGAGTCCGTCAACCATGGCGATTTGACCCAGAGTCTGGAAGCCCGTTGCCGGAGACACGGTCACATCTCCCGCCTTGATCCGGAACGGCCGGCCGGCTTGCGGGTGATAGAGGGACAAATTCCCCTGAGTGAGAGAAACTGTCACGGCATCTGCTTCCCGCAGGAATGATGCCTGCGTCTGGCGGCCCAGGACCATGCGATTTCCCTGGTCCAGAGTCACCATCGCGAGTCCCTCATCAACTCGCAGCTTATCACCGTCCAGGAGAGTTGTATGCGGGAGCGGGACCTGTCCATCCAGGGTTGCATTCTTACTTCCCAGCAACGAGCCCAGTGGCATCGGACTGCCGATGGCCACTGTCGATGCCAGCGCCAATACCCAGGCAATGGCCCAGACGCAACTAGCCGTCGTTCTTCGGTTCATGTTAGACCTCTACTCTATCGATTTATATCAAGCTATATGTTTACTGTCAAGTTACATCTCTACCATCGAACCAGAAACCGCCTGGCCTTCTTATCCAGACGCGCAATCGGGAATTCCTTCCTGCGGGGCGTCCCGGGGACCTTTGACATCCACCTTTGCCCTCATTCCAACAACCTCCAGGAAGCGCAGCGCCGTTCAGAAGGTTTTCCCGGCGCTCTCAGCCTTCAAACATTCCCAATCCAAGGCAGCGCAACCCTGGCAGGCTGGCCCGCAATTCCCGATGAGAGTCGCAAAACTTCCCGCTGAAGGCCGTCACTTTGCCGCCCACTTCTGTGCCTCACAAACGTAGAGCGTGGAGCCGGCGGCCCCGTGTGTATTTGTGTAAAGACTGCCCGTAACACAGGGTCCGCGGGGAGACCCAAGGCCGCTTGACCACGTTGCAGATGTTCCGCCGAGTGAGAGATTTCCATCTATGAATTCGTCGCCCGTGGTGTTTCTGGCCGGTGGACTGTAAGTCACAGCAGGCGCTCCAAAATCGATCAGGTTGCGAGCCACATTGGTACTGCCGGAGCCCGCCGTCACGCCTGGGACACTATGCGATGTGTCGCCATTCTTGAGGACTTTCCAGGAAAAACACCCGTCCTCGTTTGGAAAAGTAATCTCCATGAAAGTAGATTGCAGGGCCACCTTCAAACCACTTCCCGAACCTCCCCTGGTCGAAAAGGTATTTGATCCACCACTGCCCGGAAAAGGAGATGTGTCGTATCGACTGCCGGCAGCATCAATTGAAACAGCCGCAACAATGCCGCCTGCTCGAACCGAGGTTACAGTAACTTGTCCAGTTCCGTCTCCACCAATAATGAAGGGCCGGTCGCCGACCTTATAACCCGCCCCGCCTTGGCGCACCACGGCCGTCAGAATAGCCCCGAGTTCGGTGGGCCCCACCAGAGGCGCTGAAAATGGGCCTGGGGACGTTACCCCGCCGTTCCGATCGTTACATACAATCGAGTAAGTGTAAGGCTTTCCGGCATCGCCTCTCATTCGGGCGCTCGAGGCTACAGCAGGCGCGGAAGGGTTTGGCAGCCTCCTGACCTTTACAAGCCCGGTGCTCGAAATTCCAGAGTGAGGTTTATCCAAACCCTCATTCCAGTCTGAATGGGCATACAGGCCATAGATAGCAGAAAGCCTCCCCGTATAGGCAGGCCCGTCGGCAAAAAGGTTCACATCGGATGCCCTGGATACGTAGGCATCCGCTAACCTGTTGTCAAACATGGACTGACTGCCGAAAGTAATGTAAGCACCGCTACCAGAGGAATTCCGAAGGCCCAGGCTGTTTGGAGTTGCGCCCGGCCCCCAAATTAAGTTGCTGGCCGGTCCGCCGTATGTCCCTGTGGCCCCCTTGCAATAAGTGGGGGAATACGTACCGCCATTTCCCGAGAAAAACGCTCCGAACACAAAGTTTCCTGTCCCACAGATGTAATCTCCTCCACCAGCTTCTTCATACGGGTTCTCAATCAGGGACCCGCCCGTGCTGATCAGGAGCATGTACGCTGAAACCCTGACATCAACCTTGAGTCCGGAGCCGCGCCCGGTGAGAGCCGTTGTAGGAGCGCTCTGCGAATTCCTGTAACCAGCCCCACGGGTCGAAACTTCCAGGGCTCGGACGGTTCCCTCAGGACCGATGCGGGAAACCTTTAAGACGGCATTCTTCCCCCGCCCCAGGGGCCGCACCTGATCGCCAACCGCGTAACCCGATCCGGCGTTTATCCCGTCCTGCTGGGCATACAGAATTGCTCCTGTCGAACTCTTGTTGCTTTCAAAATCCAGATAACTATAGGTAAATTTTGCCGTGCCGGAGTCCCACAGGCCAATGGGTCCCCCGACCCTTCCAATGGTCCACTGGTCAGAGTTGACGCCAAAGGCATATCCACTGTCGTTCTGGGTCTTGATGCCGACTGTCGCTCCACTGGAATAAACATTCAAGAAACTCACGTAGCAAATGCATCCATGCTGGCTGTCGAGCAACGTGCCAATATCAGCCCCTCCGATACTCATGTCGCGAAAAGTACTGGAGAGAACATCAGCCCCCTTTGAACCATCCTGGTTCTTTCCCCCTACCATAAAGGCCACTGAATTGGGAGCCACTTTCCCGCTATCTTGTATCGAGAAACCGGAAAAATGCACGTCGGATACGCCAGCCGGCGCCGGGCCTTGTTGCACGGCGGTGACATCGCTGGGGCCGCTAATGACAGTCACACCCGGTCCCTCTCCAATCATTGTTGCGTGGCTGTTATATAGGATCTGGGCGCTGCGGCCGGCCAGTGGAATCAGGTCCCGGGTGATTTTCCCTGAGGGCAACAGCAGGATGACAGGATGGCTGCCGTCTCCCACCACCAGGTCCCCATTTCCGGTGTGACAGTCCCTGGGACATTCAAATCCCCTTGCGTCGACAGTTCCGCCCCCCCGGGCGTAAGCGGCGGCGAGAGCGGCAGCAATCTTCCCGCCCATTTCGGCGCCGGGAAAATTGAGGGCGTTGATCACGCCGCCTGCATCGGCTGCGGGAGGTGGCGCAGCTCGATTGCCTGAGCTTTGCGCCAGGGTTTTGGATTCCCCTCCGGCGCTGTTCGGCGCGAGCCTGCTTTGCCCGAAGAGCAGGTCCGGGAAGAGAAATAGGATGATGACAAATTTCTTCACGGTACCTACAAGATTCGCGCGCGCGTCCGAATGGCAACTGGAAAGATTCGGCGCTGATCCGTCACTGAATGCAAGCCGCTGATGTTTTCAGGAAGGCCCCATGGGTCAGTTTCTCCCCGCTGCTTCTGAGGAACGAAAGGCCAATGCACTTCTGCCCATGCGGACCGCTGAACCATACGCAGACCTTGCCCTTCCCTTCAGCACTCCCTGCTGCCAGGCAAGAACTTGGATGTAAGCAAGCACGGGCGCCAACAGGAGCCAGTCTGCACTGAAATAGGCAGTCGACTCCGTTACGGACAGAACAATGAAGAAAGCGAGAAGCCCCGGCACTTCATCCCGGAAAACGGTAGACCCTTGGACTTGTGAAACAATGTAGAGCTTGGTCATCAGAAAGATGGAAAGGACAATCGCCAGCACAAAAGCAACGGTTCCCAGCAAGCCCGTCTGCACCAGGGCATGCAACAGGGCGTCGTGCATATGCTGGCCTTGAAGAAAATAACGGTCGGCCTGGAAACCAAACCCGATCACAGGGAGATTGCAAAAAGAGCTTCCAGCCCTCATGCCAGGTGACGGTCCGGCCGGTAAACGACGGATCAAAGTGTCCGGTTCGCGTTCCGTAATCCCAGAACCGGTCGAACAAGTGCGCGGACCACATCAAGGCCGCAAGCCCGATCCCCCACACCGACAAGAATCACTCGCCGCGAACGCCGAAGCAGCAAAATAACCAGGCTTCCCGCAATGAAAGCAACGATCTCGCTCCGTCCCTGGGCAGCGATCAGGCAATAGCCGGAAAACAATAACACCACAAACCAGAGCGATCGAAGGACCATTTTCCCCTGCCACATTCGCCCCAGGGCATACAGCCCGGCCACGGCTGCATATCGGGCAAAACCCGTGTTCCGCGTTCCCGCCATCCCCATGAAACTCGCAGTCGCGTAACCTCCGTTTATCGTATGGAGAGCCAGAGGGTCACTTTGCACCACAGCCGGTCCCCCAATAAGAGGCAGCCCAAACATCGATTCCCACTGTCATCACGACAGCGATGATATCCGCTGAGGGTCAACACGGAAGATGCCGTCTCCAACGGCTGGTCGGTCGATAAAATAGCGATCCCGACCAGGGCCACGGACCCAAAGGCCAGATCCCAATAGAGAGCGCTGAACCACGTCCGGCGAAAGAAGCAACGATGAAATCACGCCCACCGGCTATAAAGCAACATCAGTCCCAGGGGCCCTTCAACCGCACCCGGGTTGGCCTTTCGAATGAGTCAGCAGCCATAGCAAAGGAAACCAGCCCGCCAGGAATGGGAAAGAACGCCCGGACGCCGTGGATCAACTCCAGACTTGAAGCGGGAAAATTCGGGTGCAGCACGTACCACGGCCCGGAATTGTAACCGGACCATATGAGGAGCCACAGTCCCATGCCCGCGAACGCCGCAAGCTTTTGGCGTATGTTCCGCGGGCGGCGGGGGAGCGGTCCCGGATTTTGAAAGCCTTGCCTGCCGGTCATCAATGGGATCGTCTCAAATCTGCTGATATTTTGGGGGCTTTGCCGGGCCGGATCATCAGTTATCCCCCGGCGCTGCGTTGGGGAACCCGCGCCGGCACCGGCTCTTCCTCAGAGGACGATTGCGCCCTGAGCGCATCAAGATAAACGCGGTTGATGCGTTCGGCCACGCGGCTCCAGTCATAAACCTGCTCGGCCCTTCTGCGCGCTGCGCGTCCCATTTCGGCTCTGAGTCCGGCATCCAGCGCCAGCCGGCTGAAAGCTGCGGCCATATCCTGCACGGCCTGTTCCGGTGAGCGCGCGGCCACCTTGATGCCGCATTCCTCCGTCACATGGAGCCCGGGTCCGGCCAGGTCAAAGCAGACCACCGGCTTGCCGGCGGCCATAGCCTCCACCACCACCAGCCCGCCACCGTCCCGCAGGCTGGCGAACACGAAGGCATCGGCATCGGCCATCGCTCTGAACAACTCTTCTCTCGGCATCCACTTCACCAGGTGGACGTGGTCGCCCATGGCAAGGTCGTCAATCAGCGACCGCAGGCGCGCGCCTTCCGGGCCGTCTCCCACAATCATCAATTCGGCCTCCATGCCCTGCCGTTCACGCTTCACATCCTCGAAAAACAGCCTGAAAGCACGGATCGCCAGGTCAAAGCCTTTGAGGGGGATCAGCCGTCCCGCCGTCAGCAGCCTGAAGCGCCCGCCGTCCGGCTTTGCCGCGGCAGCGAGGGGAAATCTCTCCAGGCTCACGCCGTTGACGGAAAGCAGTTGCGCTTTCTTTTGCCAGCGCCCGGGCAAAGCGTCAAAAGCTTCGCGATTGGCCATCAGCAGCGCCCTGGCCCGCTGCTGCCCGATGGCAAAAAAGGGATCGTGCTTAAAGACCCACTGCAACCCCATGCGGACGTATTCCCACAGGCGCGGCCTCAGCGCAAACTCCCGCCGGAACTTCTCCGGCACGCGGTGCGCCCCGCCGCCCGGCCCCCGAACATAAGCGACCGGCAGCAGCGCCCCGATGATGCTCGCCATCCAGTCGTTCGTATAGGTCAGGTGGTGGAACAGATCAAAATGGATTTTCCTGTGCAATCGCCGGGCGGCCAACCACGCCCGCCACTGCCACAGGTAAGCGTAGAACTGGATTCCTCCCTGCGCCCGGTTCAGACCATACAACCAGCCGGGCAGGCCCACATAAACGAAGTGAACCCCCGGCATGGGATCTTTCTCAAGCTCCGCCTCAATCGCCCTGCGGTTTTGCAAGCCGTCAGGACCCATAACTCGTGCCGCTGGCGCAACCGCCTGATCACGTTCCAGGCCATCAGGTCGCCCCCACCGGGCAGATCGCGGTGCTCGGGTCCTGAACACACGCGTAGGCGGAGATCAGAACCTTCACGCTTCGAGGCGTTCACCCGATGAGCCGACTCATTCTGTCCGCCGGTTGCAACCACGTGAAAGGTATCCTGTCCCGCGCGAAGCCTTGATTTGGGTAAAACCGGCGGCCTTCAGTGCTTGAAGAATCATGTCAGAGTCAACGCCGTTTGGCAGCAGGTACGGATGAACCTCTAAGAAAACCATCCTGCATGCCTGGTCTGTAAGCGTGCGTCTGAGGCCGCTGACAGGACGGCGTATTCGAACCCTTCCACATCCATTTTGATCACATGCGGAACAGGCAAGCCCTTGTTCCTGGATGAAATCAGGGTCACCGTGGATCACCTCGACCATTTCAGTCGAGTCGTCCTTCCCGCCGCGCGGGCGTACCAGTGAAGAGTCTGCGAATTTCCGAATCCAGGGTGCAACACTTGCTGCCCGGAAATATTGCCAACCGCCTTGCGGAACATGATCACATTTGTTAGCCCATTCAGCTTAACGTTTTCCTGCAAGTGTCAAAGTCCTCGGCTCCTTGGCTCAAAGGCAATGACCTACCCTGTTCGGCCCACGGCGCCTTGCCGCAATACAATAAAGAGGCCAACGTTGCGCCCATGTCGTAGAACACGTCGCCGGGAGACAATGAGGAATTCGCGGGTTCTTTAATACAGGCAACTCCTGCTGGGCGCCCCCGGCCGATTCGAGAATGCGCAGTTCTTCCGGTGTGCGAATAAAGAATCACGCGCAACATTCCCGCAATCTCAGTTTCCAGGATGCCGTTCCGGGGTTTCGCCACCTGGAAGTAAGCCCGCCGCAACACCGAACTCAGCCCCAGCTTCTGGATAGGCTTCAGCACTTCCGGGCGATAGCTCAGGCGCTTTAAGGGAATTGAACATCGTTGACATGGGTCACCCCTTCGCCGGGCCGCGGTTCTAACCTTTAGAGGAAACCATCAGCACGCTTCCGAAGCTTCTGGCGACGCGGTTGGCGTTAGCGATCTTGCGCCTGGAAACCTATCGCGGGTTGAAGAGTAAGCAAAGTAGCGTTTCAAGCCAAGCAGGGGCCCCTCAAAATAACGTCGGGAAAGCTCGGCTAGCACGAAACAGACGGCATACACGCAGAGTGCTCGAACGCACAACGCGCCGAACCGACCCAAGATGGGCAACAAATTCTCCGGGGTACTTGCCAACCATGGAGTCCCATCCGTAAAAGATGAGCCAGTGGGCGATATAGAGAAAGTAGCTGAGCTCTCCGCAGCGTCGCAACACCCGGGACCGCATCAGGATATTGACCAGGCGAATCCGCTTGCCCAGCACGACCGCCATCAAGCCGGTAAACAATACGGCGCAGAACGTGAACAGCAAGGCATCGCCAGCAAGCCGCTTCCGGGTATAGATGCCCAGCGGAAGTCCGCCCACCGCCAGAATAGCTGCGCCGGCGAGGCAGGACAGCCCCAAATTCCAAAGCCGCTTTTCCGAGTACCAGGCAGACCTGATAAACAGCGCGAGAAGAGCTCCAGCCGCCAGCCCATCAAAGCGGAACCAGGAATACGTTGCAACTCCCATCCTTCAAAATAGGCGATCCCGCGAAGAACTGGCTCAATGACACAAATGCTCCCTGCCAGCACCCAGATGTGTCTGGTTTTCAGGCGGGATATGAGCCAGGGCCACAGCAGATAGAAGTGCTCCTCCACTGAGAGCGACCAGAGCGGACCATAGTAGACGGCAACCCCGAGGATGGGGGCCATGTTGGAGAGATAGAAGGCGCTCAGGAAAACGTAATCATGCGCTCCGCGGTAGCAGATGGCAATCAGAATCAGGAACCCGTAGTAGAGAGGCAAAATTCTCAAGGCACGCCGAGCGTAAAAGTTCCGGAAATAGTGCGGCTTTCCGGCCGAGTCCAGTAGAATGCCTGTAATCAGGAATCCGGAAAGAACAAAAAACAGGTCCACGCCCATCCACCCGGGGCGCGTGGCGAGCTCAACCCAGCGGGCCAGGCCCGTCCACTTTTCTGTTTCCATGGACCAGGCGAATCCGTGCAACATCAGCACAAGGATGACTGCAACCCCACGAACCCCATCCAGCTCGGGGATATGGCGGCGCTTTTCATGCAGTCGAGGAGGAGCCTTTAACCCCCCTTCGCTGTTACCTTCCGGGGCTTCGCCTGATCTTTTGCCCAATTCGGTATGTACGTCAGCAATCCTTTGAATTTTTCAAACTCCATCAACGGGGATAGTCCACTCGATGCTCCTGGTTAATGGCTTGCGTATTTCTCACCTCCGGCGGCGGCTTGATAGCGATGGCTTGGAATGGCGTTTCAGAAGGCGAGGCCCGGACCTGCAGAAAACCGAGCGACATAAGGAATCTAATGACATCCTCGGGAACCACGCCAGCGGGAAGGTAGCGGGAATGAATCTCGCAGCATACCAACTTGCAGGAAGGAGAAGACAGGGTACGGCGGAGGCCGCGGAGGACCGCATACTCGTAGCCCTCGACGTCAATCTTTACTGCTGAAGGAGGTGGAAGGCCGTGAGCTTCCACAAATTTGTCGCCCTCAACAACTTCAACTTCCGAATACCTGGCCTCCACGCCCCCGGAAGCGCTTTTCGCCGTCGAGACCTTGGGCACCCCGCAGGCCATCGCTTCCACAACCTTGATCTTTGTTCCCTCGATTCCAGAGCGGAAGGCGCCACGGCAACCTTTGCCATTGCGTATACGCCCGCCGGAGGTTTACCGAACTACGGTTTGCAACGCCGCGACGGCGCCCTCGACCGCAGTTTCCATATCCCAGGTGGCAATTCGCTGGAGGGATTCCTCCCCATCAGGATCAGGATTTTTTCCGCAGTGCTTCACTATTCGCAACGCACCAGGAGGGAAAAATCCCCTCGGCGACCAGGTCAGCTGCCCTCACGGTCCGGTTGAAGCGACAACCGGCAAAGCAAGATGCCTCGTTCAACCGCCCCCACTTTCGGCGTGAGGGCACAAACACATCGGCGTAATACATGTCTCGTTAGGAATCCGGCCAACACTGCCAAACCATGGCGCTAGCCCGCTCAGGCGAGGCCTTTCACCCTCCCCACAGCATCAGAGCACGTCTTCTGAGCCTGAAGGCTAAGGTCTTCACATAGACCTTTCCCCGCAACAGCCGTCCCACGTAGGTGATCACTGCAGAAACTTCGCAGGGATTCCCAGACGCAGGTACTCCCGCGCGGCCGCAGGCGTCGCTTCCTCCTGGTCAAGGACCACCGGGGTGCACGGGAACACTTCTTCCCCACCCCAAGGCCATGAATGCGCAGTTCGCCCCGATCAGGTCGGCATACCATCCTGAGGCGATCCGGCGAACGATCTCCCCCACCTGCGGGATCCGAACTTGCGGCCACGAAGGACAGGGATGACGCTGAGGAAAGCAATGCTGTCAGCCCCCACCACCCGTCCACGACAGCGCACTCCCGGGCGGGCAGATAGGTTAGGAACATGCTGTAAAGAGGTTCAAAGCGGGGGGCGAGTTTTCCAGCGGCGGCCCGTCGTGTCCTGCCAACAGATAAATCCGTGCCGGAGCCTGAACCACTGTCAGAACAGATAGTAAATCGAATGGGTGGGCCCCCGTTGAACTGGCCACGGAACTTGTGAAGGCGCCACCACCCGAATACGCATGGGTATCCGAATCCCCTGCCTGGCAGGCATTCTCCAAGCGCCCACTTTGCTGGCCAGCGCATAAAATAAGACGGCATTTCTCGAAGCTACCCCGTTTTGGAGCTTGCTGACAGGAAAATTCCCTGGACTGGTCCAGCCAGGTGGGCGCGCAGGGTTTGCTGCAGAGCTTCGCTGGCCAGCACCGTGCAGATCTTCTGTGCGGCGTCCTCTTCGTTTTCGAAGGTCAGCATGGGATGGTCCACAATTTCCGTCTGGCCGCCGCTCGTTGGCAACAAAGGTGATGCAGCCGGCCTTCACCATTTCCGCGGGGGCGATGCCGAAGGGTTCATTTTCACGGCCGTTAATGCCGAAGCGATGGCGCGGCGATCATAGCGTCTTTCTTCGGCCCCGCAAGGCGCGGCCTTCCAGCGAGACCCAGTCGCGGCGCGGCTCGGCCAGCTGCCTGATGATCCGGCGCCGAAATGCGAATCGTCCAGGCCGCCCAGGATGTGCAGGTGGACGTCGTGGCCGGCCTCGCGGACTTTTTCCAGAATCCTGATCACGGCGTCCATGCGCTTTTCCGGAACCACGCGTCCCACGCAGACAAAGCCATTTTCCTGCTGCTCCCACTCCACCGGCGGAAAGCTGCCCGCCACGGGAGGATAGACCACCCGCGACTCCACGCCGAACTGCTCTTTCAGCAGCGCCGCCGTCCAGCCGGAATTGGCCAGGGTCAGGTTCGTCTTCCAGGCTTCCGAAGCCGGCGCTGAGATCAGATTGCAAAGCCCCAGGTAGGCTTTCCGCACCGGCGAATCGCCATACCACCAGCGCCGGTGGTTCTCCAGTTCAGGATGCAGCCTGTTTCGCCACTCCTCGGCATAAATGAAAAGTCCGCGATGCACTGCACCGCCGGAACCCCAAAATCGCACGGTCCATAGGTATTGATGATCAGGTCAAACTCTCGGCGCGATGCGCTTGCAGTATCTGTCCACAAACCGCCACCGCAAGCCAGCGAACTTTGCGGTGTTCCCCAGTCCCGGCGGCATGGGCGCGCGCAGGATGGATATTTCGCCCGGCCGGATGTCCGTGCCGTAGTATTCGTTCAGCCGCGCCAGGTCCACCTCGCCGCCCGTAATCAGCGACACGTCCGCCCGGCCCTTCAGCGCTTCAACGGCCCACAGCGCTACGCTCTCCGACCCGCCAAAAGCCATCCGCGGGTGGACAATGGCAACTCGGGACCGATTCATTGCGGCGGAAAAGTCTTCCATCATTTCAGCGAGAGAGTGCTTTGCTTCTGGCGAAAAGCCGGGATTTGGTTACAGCAAAGAGCAATGTGCGGCGTGGCAAGGCCAGCATGGAAAGCGGGTACCGTAATCCGAAATGCAGGAACTTATTCACATCCCCTCGTCGCATCGCGGTTGCAATCAACCCCTGGCGCACGGATTGCATCTTCTTCCTCAAGAGGTTCCTGCTCCCCTCCGGCAACGACGGGTCCATCAACAGGAACTCAAGCACTTTCAGCATTTCTTCTTTGGCGTGCAGGGTTGAACTGTCGTGCGCTCCGCTTCCCCTCCAGAGATATCCAACCCGCTGCAGCAGCTTTCCCCTGATGCCGCTCGATGTCAGCCGCGCGGCAAGATACAGCCACTCGCCGCCGCTCCCCCACTCCGGAAACTCGATACCGTGCCGGGCAGCCAATTCCCTCGGCAACAGGGGCTTCACGTCCTCGCCCAGACCCAGCAGCGAAACAAAGTCCAGGTCGTCCACCGCAAACCCGGCCGGAAGATCAGGCAGGCGCGTGGGAACCAGACGCCCGCCGCGCCCGGGCACGCACACAGCGCCGCGGTCCCCGACAAAACAGTCACCATCTTCGCCCGCAGCGCGCAAAAGATTCTCAAGACGCTCCGGGACCCATTCATCGTCCGCGTCAGAGAAAGGCTATCCACTTTCCTCTGGCTTCCCGCATGCCCAGGTTTCGCGCTGCCGCTTCGCGAATGTTTTTTTCAGCCCACAGAAGCCGCAGGCGCGGGTCCTTGATGCCCCTGACCACGTCGCCCGTCCCATCGGTCGAAGCATCATCCACGACGATGATTTCCAGGTCCGGCATCGTCTGCTCCCGGACCGAGGCGATGGCGTACCCTATCGTCTGCCCTGCGTTACGCGCGGGAATTATCACCGAAACCTCAGGCATCACATTTCCTTGCCGCTTCTACTGACGGGCCTGCCGGCGGCGGTGCGTCCGCCCGGCCTGGACCGAACTCCTTCACCGGTCCTCGCAGCTTTTGCCGCTCGGCACTGTATGCAAGGAATTCACGATCGTGCCATTTCCACTTTCCCCCAATGCCCAGGTACCCGTCCCTGAAACCACACAACGCCGCCCATGCCAGCCGGCGCTGCCGGGGAAGGTACTTGATATCCTCGCAGAGGCGAGAAGCGGGTTCAGTGCGTGGAACAGGATTTGCCAATGGAGGGACAGCGTCATTCCGGCCGCAAGAATTTTGTTGCGCTCCCGGTAGTAGAAAACGAGCGGACTCATTGTTCCGCCGGAGCTTGTCGCTTCACGGTGATAGATTTTCGCTCCCCGGGCAAACACTGTTTGGTAATTCAGCTTTTCGGCGGCATGGCAGAAGGCCTGGTCATCCCAATACATGAAGAGCCTGGTAAAAAGATATTCGCCGTTTGCTTCATAGAAGCTTTCGAGAACACGCCTTTCAATCAGCATTCCCGCGCCGCTCACAAATCCCGAACTCCAGCAATCCTCTCTGCCTCCATAAGGCGTTGAAGGAGAGATCAACGGATTAAAAAGGCAGCGAATAAAAGACAATGAAAACTCGGGTTATGGCCGCTGCGTTCTCCGGGTCAACCGAGATGACACCCACGATCCCTGCACGAGTCTTTTTACAAGCGCTTACAAGGGAAGAAACACACCCTGGGGTCAATTTCCGCGTCGTTATTGAGCAGGAACATATAACCGGCGGCCGCCTTCCGCTGAAGCGCGTAATGGATAGCGACGTTGTTACCGCCGGTGAAGCCGAGGTTCTCTTCGTTGCGGATCAGGACCAGGCGGGCTGACGAAGGAGCACGGTCGAGGGCCTGTTCGGTTTCAGGGTCGCCGCCGGCGAGCGCGGTTTCGCGGGAGTAGTCGGCGACAACCTGGCCGGGGCCGAGGTTGGCTTCCGCCCAGGCCTTGATCTTGTCCGCCGAGCCGTTCGAGGAGCCGTTATCGACCACCACCGTCAGGAAGTTGGGATAATCGAGCCGCCGGACGGATTCCAGGCACTCGAGCGTATCCTCCCAGCCGTTCCAGTTAAGGATCGAGATAGCGACTAAGGGTTGGGTTTTCATCGGGAAGCTGTCGCGGCACTTCCATTCAGCCAGTATACGGCACGGTATAACCTTCTCCATGCCGGCAAAGGAGTGCCTCACAGCATTAAGGACCTCCCGGAAACGGTTGCTACGGAAGTGATTCTCGCGGCCACGACCGGGATATTGCTTCATAAAGCGATGAGTTGGCAATTTCGGTAAGGCGAGTGACGCAACACGATTTTCGAAGGAGGGGCGGGGGATTTGCGAAGTATTGCGTTTGACGACTCTTCCGTCGGATGCGGTCGCCATCGATAAACAGGAGGGATGGCAGGCTCTGCAAAGACCACTAATGCGAAAAGCATCCCTATGCTGGGAGTGTCCTTTGAATTAAAGCTTGGACAGAATGCGTCGCGGAAGCAAGTAAAACTACCGGCAAGGCGCGGCTCGAGTGCAGCACCCGAGCAAGACGATTTGCGGGCAGATGAGCGTGATCAGTGGCTAGCTCGCTGGAATTTCCCTCCAGAAGGTGAGAGGGAGCACCAGTTCCCTGAATTTCGCCCTGAAGGCCATGCAGCAACCTCTTACAGGCATGCGAAAGTGGAGGCGTTACCCTCCGCAATCTCACGCGAGAGTCGGTCGTCGGAAGAAAACCGCTCTGAGACGCCTGCCATGACGAATGGACAAGTGGTTCGAGGTTCTCATATGACGAGGTCTGCATTGCAGACAGCGATACCTGCTTGCGTCAGGCTGTCGAGAGCCCTTTCCATAAGGAGACCTTCTGCGGATACCAGTAAGTCGTCGGAGTCACTTAGGAAGATGATGTCGCCGATGCACTTGGTGATAGCTTGCGTCGAAGTTCTTGCTGACCCCGAGGTTGTCCTGGTTAACGTAGATGTGAACCGGGAAGCGGTGCATCGCCGGTGCCAAAATCGGCGCACGACCTCGACTGTGCTGTCAGATCGACGACGTCGTCACTGACCACCAGTTCGTCCGGCAGGCGATCCTGCCGCTCAAAGCTCTCAAGCTGTTGGGCGACAAACCGCTCGCTGTTGTAGGTGTCATTGCTGATGGCGACAGCGGCGCGCCGGGCGCTTCACCGGCGGCGGCAGGCGCAAGGATTTACATCAGCCTGGCTAATCGACATATAAGACCCCGATTCCGTATCCGCCCTGTTGCGGGTCTTCAATGAATTCCTGGTGCCGGTAGCCGGACTTGATCTCGCGCCAGAACTGCGGCACGCCGCCCACCCGCTCCGCGTTGCCCTCCACAATGTCACTGGAAGGCGATGACCCCGCCCTTTTTCACCAGCGGCCCGTACATTTCAAAGTCCTTTTTGACGCCCTCGTAGCGGTGGTCGCCGTCGATAAAGAGGTAGTCGAGGGGTATTCCGTCGAACACCTCTCCCAGCCGCCTGCGCATCCAGAACTGGTGTGAATCCCCGCGGATCAGGTGCAGGTGCTGCTTGCGGCGCGCGAAGCGCTCGTAGAACCACTGGCGCTCTCGCTGTAGCCGCCGGATTCCCCTTCTTCCAGATCGATGCTGGCGAGGGTGGCCGTGGGGCTGGCCAGGCGTCGTCAGGAAGAGCAGCGTGCCGCCCTGCCCGGTGCCGATCTCGAGCGCCCGCTGCGGCCGCAATTCAGCCAGAATCTCGCCCAGCGCCGTGAACTCGCCGCGGACTCTGAATGGGCACGAAAAAATAGTTGTTGAAAACGAAATCGACCAGCTCGGGCACGCCCCTGCCGCCGCCCCGCCAGCAGATAGCGCGCCCACGCCCAGCCCACCCTCAGCCGCCAGGTGAGCCTGTAGCGCAGCCTGTAATCAGAGGCTGTTGCTGCGCGGCGAGCGTCTTGCACCTTGTCAGCTTCAGCCATAATCTGATCTGTCATTTTCCATTTTTCATCGAAAAAATAGATTTATTCATCGGGCGTCGGCCTTCAATCAGGATTGACCCGCCCTGGACATGCTCCTCCCCACCAGCCTCATCGCGTCGACGATGCGGCACACATCCCCCTTCGTCATTCCGACCCAGAGAGGCAGGCTTAACCACACGAGAACTTACCTCTTCGGTTCGTGACATATCGCCAGACCGGGCGGAGGTAAAGGAGGTTCAAATGGCATGGTGGAGAGAAATATGATCGTGTCTCGATCCCACTGCGGGCAAACCTCGACACGACCTCGAACCTGTCTGTTCCGGGGAGGGCACAGAACCGACATGAATTGTGGCGCGCCGTCCCCCGCATACTCATGGAACTCCCAACCCTCGTCCCAAAGGCCCGAGGCTGAGAACCCCTCCATATACAGATCGTACAGGCGACGCCCTTCGCGTGTCTTTGCTTCGAGATCGCTCAATGCAGCCAGGCCGACGGCCGCCGCGTATTCGCTTAGTTTGGCATTCAACCCGACGTTTGCGGACACACGGTCACTGTCGAATCCGAAATTCGACGCGGTTCGGACCGCCTCCGTAATTGTCCTGTCTCCACTGTAGACGAAGCCTCCTTCTCCAATCCCAAACGCCTTCGTAGCGTGAAGGCTGAAAACGATTGCTGGGGAGGCACCCTTTCCGAAATGGCTCTCAGCCTCGCGGGCGCCGGCAGCGGGTGCTGCATCGATCACCACGGGGGTTCCCGAGCGGTGAAGACGTTCATAAAACGAAAGGTCAATCGAGGTAGAGAACGTAGCGTAGGGTACCACAACGGCAATTCTTAACTAAGCAACCAAGCGCCTCTTTCAATCGGGCCTCATCAAGGGCCCAATCCCCGGCGCGGATGTCAACAAAATACGGGGTCAGGCCGCACCACATCGCAGCCAGAGGAGTGGCAGCAAAAGTAAAGCTCGGCATCAGCGCGTAACGGGCACCCTGTCTTTTGACGGTGTTGATTGCTAGGATGAGGCCGAGCGTTGCGATTGCCACCGTAGTGATGTGCCCGACCCCGTCGAATAGATTCGACACAATCCCTTCCTCCAATTCTCTTACAACCGGGCCGAAGTTGCTGTAAATCCGCCTTCGGTCGATCCCATCAAGATAGTTCTGATAGGAAGATGAAATAGGGAGTGTGGGTCGCAAGAATGGAATGGTAGGTTGTTCTTTCATTCCGGTAGTAACTCTGTGCCAAGACGGGCGAATACCTTCCGACGACTTGGGTCCGCCTATTGGCCCCTTCCTGGATGTACGTTGACGACGAAGGCTGTTTGTGTTCTCAACTCGTACGCCGCGATCTCGCGCCGGAACACCAAAGACAAGCGTATGAGCAGGAACGCTGCCAAGGACCACAGCCCCGGCTCCTACCACCGCACCTTCGCCGATCTCCACGCTGTCAACCACTGTTGCGCCGATGGCGATCCATGCCCCGCGCCCCACTCGCACTTTTCCACCAAGATGGGCGCCTGGCCCGATGTGGGCCCCGTCGCCAATCACGCACTCATGGTCGACACTTGCGCACGTGTTGACGATAATGCTTCGACCAGCCCGCACCCCGGGACCTACCACTGCGCCGGCACACACCACAGATCCGGGGCCCAGCGCAGCGTCGCGCGAAACTATAGCCCCTGGGCGAATCTGCCTGAGCCAACTCTAGGCCCCGGCTCTCGAGAATTTCTGAGAGGGCGCAGTCTGTCAGCGCAGTCGCCAACCGCCACGATGGCCTTGCCCACCCCCTGCCTGCGGAGTTTGTCCAATTGTTCCTGACCGCCAAGGATAGTCGAGTCCAGGAACGACTCGCCCCAGCGCTCGGGGGAGACGTCGTCTATAAATCCGACGATCTCGTGTCTTCCGGTCAGGCGGAGAATATCCGCTACCACGCGGGCCTGTCCGGCTGCACCCCAAATGAGGACACTTGACATTTCCCTGTAAACCGAGGTTCGCAGCGAGCTTCAATCGAAGCAATTACTTGGCCCGCTGAGACCGCTCCTTCTTGCACCGCAGAAAGGGGCTGTTAACGTCAGTGCGTTCATGAAAAGAACGTGTCGACCTCGCTAACAAAAGCGGCTACATTTGCCACCGAGTTAGATTCCTCGCGCAAAACGCGCTTGTATAGTAAATGCCGCGTATTTTTCGCTTCTTCAATGCCTTCGAAACCGTAAGCTAGCCCGTACCTGTCTTCAGGGTCCGGGTACCACGATTCCGCATCCACTCCTTCGTCCGGTATGACCACGGAATCGCATCCACAAAGCGCCGCAAACCACGAATAAGCGGTATAGGGATCATAGGAAATGAATGTTTTTACCCTTTTGAATATGGCAGCCACTTCCTGATGCGGCTTCCCGTCTATTAATAAGGAGTCGCTGAGGTCGTGCTGAATCCTCTTTCCTCTTCCCTTTCGGATGGCGTATGCCGAGCCACTCCGCTCCGTAGCGGTGTTGTCCATGTTGTAGTGCTCTACAGGATAGTGAATGACTTTCAGCCTATTAGGTGACACCGTCGACCCGGAAAACAAAATGGCTTGATAAAGCTGCTGTACCTGAAGTAGAGCTCGTTTCGCCCATAATAAACGCAGCCCGAGTGGAATCCCGGATTGTGGAGCAGCCAACGGACAACATTGGTTGCGCCCAGAGGGTTCCCGAACGCGATTTCTGGATATACAACAACGTAATCGCCCCAGTCTTTGATGCTATCGAGCCTGGTAATTAATGGGGTATTGAAATTCGAGTTTGTTCGAAACGGGAATCGGATTGACCTTTCCATTTCCCTGGCAAATCTGAACAGAGTGCGGATTGCATTGCTTCGGTTTAGCTCAAATGTACTAAACCACGGTGAGATCCGGGCTTCTCTGCCGGTTTGGTTAATCAGGTGACACAGTTTATGCAGGACGATTACTTCCCCGATAGACTCGTTGTAGGAGGGTGCAAAAATGACAAATTTCTTCATTTCGCTCCTCCCCCGGACAAGAGTAAAGGGACCCATCCCGCAGAAACGTGGCTGCACCCCGGTCCTTTTGCGGGTGCAAGGTGATACGAGCCGGGGTCCAACTCAAGGTGGAGATTTAAAGCAACCCCTGACTGCACGGTCGGTAGGTCTGCGCTTGTATGCCCTTCCTGGGAACGACAGTCTCAGCGGCCGGCAGATAGGATAATTCGGTCCTGGTTATCCAGCGCCACCCACCAGGTCGCCATCGCGTAAAGCATCAGCGAAATAAGGAAAATCCCGATCTTCAGGCCCAAGGGAACCGTCCCGAGAACGAGTGAAAGGCCGCAAATGATGGGGATACAGGCAACAGCAAAGGGCCTGGTCAGTGCAGAAGACCCAACGTCTCGAAGAGAAAACCCTACAAGCTTCTTGGACATCAGGAAGAGAAAAACGAAATCGATGGTGCCCACAACCAGTCTGGCCAGGGCCGCACCCACAAGGCCCAAGTTCACGATCAGAACCAACACAGCGCCATGTATATGGGAGTCTGACCAGATCGAGCTTTGCCTTCAGGTCGGGCGACCCGATGCCGTGAACAGCGGCCAGGGGAACATGGGCAAACGCGTGGATGAAATAAGCAGGCGACAAGCACCCTGAACAGTGTCGTGCTCAGTACGCGCAAAATCGGTCGCCAAGCCAGATTCTCAAGATGTTGCGACCGAACAAAAAAAAGACCCGACAGTCACAGGAGCCATGATCGAGGACGATGTACTTAATCGGATTCAGAGAGAGCCGTCACTGACGCGTAATCCGCGTTCTCGGCAAGGCCCCCGAAGTAGCTGCATGGCAGGAAACAGTGACTGCAGCGATACTCCCGGCGGGGAATAAGGTGACTTTGGATCAACATCATTAGATGGAGCGACATAGTAAGTGAGCGCGCCGACAGAGAGCGACGGCGCCGATAGAGAAACCGTTCAAAGAAGACGTTAGAATCGGTATACAGCGCCGGAGAAACGGTGACCCAGCCGCCGTAGCCGAGCAGGCGAGCCGACCAGGTGGCGGTCAAACGAGAGGCGGGCGCGGAGAACGGGATGGAGGCGGAAGCACATGGCCAGCAGGATGGCGATGGCGGCGATCCGCGCCAGGACCAGGAAAAGCACGATGGCCGGCAGTCCAAAGCCCAGCTCGCAGCGCCACCACCGGCAGAAGATAGGTGAGGGCGCTGGAAGGAACGGCCAGGGCGTTGAGCAGATCGAAGCGCTGGCTGGCGGCCAGCACGCCGCGGAGCGATCCGCTGGCAAAGTCAATGGGCAGCGCGGCGGCCATGATGAGGAAAATCAGGTGCGCCTGCGGGTGGAGGTCGGCGGGAATCTTGAGCAGGCGGTTGACCAGCAGGGGAGAAACCGCGGCCAGCAGAACCCCCGCCGCCAGGCCCATGCAGGTCTGGCTGAAAAGCGCGGTCCACACCAGGCCGGGAAGCTTTTCCATTTCGCCCTTGCCCAGGAGTTCCGCCACAAACTTGGTGGTGGCCGGGCCAATGCCCAGATCAAACAGCGCGAAGTAGCCGACCACCATCCAGGCCAGCGACAGCAGGCCAAAACGGTCCGGCCCCAGATGCCGGATGACGTAGGGCATGGTCGCAATGCCCACCAGCAGGGGCACCACCCGGCCAACCAGGTTCAGCAGCGTGTTGTGCGCCAGGCGGCGGCCACTGACGTCAACCTGCGGCATGGGAACCGGCGGAATGGGCTGGGGAATTTCACTCATGGTAAAGGACTTCGGGCGCAGCGGGCAGGGTCAGAGCGCCGCAGCGGACGTCCCCCGGGGGCCGGGAGCGCGCCGGCCGTGGCGAGGGGCGGGCCCGCGCCGTGAGAGCCTCGTATACTAGGCTACAGACCCTCAGGAGGCCCCCAAATGGGACGTTTGGGACGTTTGGGACGAAAATTCCAAATTTTGTAACACATTGAAAATAAACAATTTATTTTTATCAACCGCTCAGAAATTTTTCGCTTTCCAAAAATGTGTTTCATTCCTGAACAGTGTGTAAAATTTTCCGCCCCGATGGAGATGCACAGCACTCATAGGCTAGCGACTGGAGGAAGCAGCTGTCTTTGGCGCCGCCGGATGCACGGTGCGCTCGGTGAGCACGGAATCCAGCGTGGCGCGCACCTGGTCGCGGTCTTTGGTGGAGAAGTACCAGTCGATGGTTTGCCGCAGGCCGTCCATGAATTTCACCCGTGGCTCCCAGCCGAGCAGCTGTTTGGCAAACGCGTTATCGGCCACGCGATTCATGGGGCCGGTGGGCATCTCCGGATGGAACTCAATGCGCGGGCTGTGTTTTGTGTAGCGGTGCACTTCATGGACGGCGTCAATCACCCGAGTGCGCTCCATGGTTCCGAGGTTGACCGCTGAGCCGTCATCAATTTTTTCCGCGGCCAGAATGGTGCCGGAAACAATGTCGCTGACGTGCGTCCAGTTGCGGATCTGCTCGCCGTTACCCCAGACGACGTAAGGGTCCTGCCCGATGAAGGCGCGCGCGATCATGGCAATCACGGCGTGGTTTTCGTGTCCGCGCTCGCCGTAGACGGTGAAGTAGCGGCAGGAGGCGGATTTCATGCCGTAGTCTTTGTAGTAGGCCTGCAGTGTCATCTCCGCCATCAGCTTGGCCCAGCCGTACATGTTGTCCGCATCATAGGGCGGGCCGACCATGTCTTCTGTGAGGTAGAGGATTTGCGAAGTGTCGGTCTGAATGTGATTGGGATAGACGCAGCCGGAAGAAGCGTAAACCACTTTTTCAACCCCTGCCCTGTGCGCGGCCCGGAAGAGCATGCCGTCCAGAGTGAGGTTGGTGGCGCAGGCGGCCTGGTGCAAGTCAACGTAGCCGCGGCCTCCGTGGTCCGCCGCCAGGTGGAAAATAATATCGACGCCGTCCACAGCTTTTCGGACAGCTTCCGGCTCCAGCAGGTCAGCATGATGAAACCCGATGCGGCCGGCATCCAGATGGGCGTTGAGGTTTTCTCGCTTGCCGCTGCTCAGATTGTCCACCACCCGGATGCCTGCACCCTTCTCCATGAGCGCGTCCACCAGGTGAGAGCCGATAAAAGACGCACCGCCCGTCACCAGAACCTTTTTGCCATTCCAATTCATGGTCGTCTCCTTTCTAGTCATACTTACGGATTCCCTTGATTTCGAGGTATGAATGCAACGCAAACTGAGGCCCGTATATCAGCGCTCGATGCCAGCACTTCTTCGGTTCGCTCAGCAGCCGCCAGAACCACTCGAGGCCCAGGTTGCTGACCGGCCTTGGCGCTTCTTTCACCTTGCCGGCAACGAACTTGAACGCCGCGCCTACGGCCACGATGACAGGAACATCCAGCACGTGTCGATGCTCGTAGATCCAGCGTTCCTGCTTGGGCAACCCAAGACCGACCCAAAGGACATCCGGCCTGGCCCGATTGATTTCCGCGACGATTTCAGCATCCTCCTCGCGAGTCAGAGCACGGAAAGGAGGGGAATAGCTTCCCGCGATTTTAAGGGAAGGAAACTGGTTTCGCAGCCTGGAACCAAGGGCCTCCAGCACTTCATCCGTATCACCGTAGAAATAGCTCGAGTAACCTTTCTGGTTGGCCAGTTCGCAGAATTTCAGCAGCAGGTCTGCACCGCGTACCCGCCGGGGAGCACTGGACAACTTCTTCCCGGCTACGCGGGCCGTCCACATGCCGTCAGGTATCGAGAGGGATGCAGATTCCAGGATCTCTTTGAAATCCGCCTTCTTGAATCCTTCGACGATGCCGTGAGAACTGGTCACTGCGATCCAGCGTGATCGGTCGCGGTCCTCAATCCACCGGCTCATACACTCCAGCGTGCCGCCAACATCGACGCTGTGGACGGGCACCCCGAGAACTCGAGCACAAGGAGGAAGACTCTTTTTACTGAAAGCCACCGGGCTGGTTAACACAGTTGCCATGAGCGTCGTCTCCTTTCTTATTGATCTTCAGCCGGTGAGAGTACGGGCTGAGGCAGAGGCCTTCTGGCCAATCTGGCTTTCAGCCTGCGGACTGAACGCTTACCAAGCCATGAAGGAACCTTGCCGGCACGGACTTCCCAGCCGCCCGTAAATGTGACCAGGAAAGAAAAGGCAACCAGGCGAAAATCGATCCCCAGGCTCTGCCGCTTGATATACAGGAGGTCGTAACGGAGCTTCTGCCGCCTGGGGAGTTCGCTATCCCCATAGATTTGCGCGATGCCGGTCAGGCCGGGACGCACCGTATGGCGCAGGTCAAATCGCGGAATCTGCTTTCGAAACTCTTTCACCAGCTCGATCCACTCAGGCCGTGGCCCCACGAAGCTCATGTCACCTCGCAGGATATTCCAGAGCTGTGGAAGCTCATCCATGGCGGTGGATCTCATCAGCCGTCCGATACGCGTAATGCGGGGGTCTTTTTCGGATGCTGGAATGGCCCCCCACTTCTTGTCCGAGTCGGCCACCATGGAACGGAACTTATAGCTCACGAATTCCCTGTTCCCCTTGCCGACACGAATTTGCCGGTAGAAGACCGGGCCTCCGTCTTCCAGCTTGATGACCGCCGCAATAACGGCCCATAACGGCGACGACAAGATGAGCCCGACTGCCGATAAGAAAATATCAAAAGCACGTTTGGCCATGATTAAAGCTCTCCTGATATGAAAGTTTTTGTGAAACTGATAAAGCCGAACCGGGAGTTAAGCAGCAAACAGATTCTGGATGGCAACGAGGATGGCTTTGTAATGCCAATCGAAAATTAAATGGCCATTCATCCGGCCGAAGAGATCAATCGCGCTGGCTTTCTCAAAAGTCTTGTCAAGAAGGGAATCCGGAAGCTTTGCGATCATCTTTCTGAAAAAGTATCCCGTTTCGAGTTCCCGGTTGAAAGTGGAACGGCAGTAGGTCTCGAAGGAACTCAGTGCCTGTTCAGAAAAATTGTTTTGGTGACAGGCCCGGGTCATGACGTCTGCCGCCATTTCAGCCGAGAGCAGACCATAGAAGATTCCTCCGCCGGTAGTCGTCTTGATGTGGCCCGCCGCCTCACCAATCACCAGGACGCGGTCCGACACACATTTGCCCTGAGGCCATTGAGTAATGACCTTCTGGCAAACCTTATACTGGTCAGGACGAAGGTGCGGGGCGATTTTTCCCAGAAGCTTTTTGAAATACGGCCGCGAATCCTCGCTGCTCATCAGGCCCACCCGGACACGTCCATGGCCGAGTGGAATCTTCCATCCAAAGGCGCCGGGCGCCACGGCCTGGCCCACATAAATCCTGGTGGGACGCCACATGCCGTCCTTCCCCAAAGGGATATCCGCCTGAATCCCCCGCAGATAATCGCGAGGACGCACAAGTCCCAACTTTTCCGTGAGAGAGCGGTTGACACCGGACGCGATAATCACGCCGCGAGCTTTTTCACTTTCCTGCTGCCGGCCGCCCTTTGACCGGTATCGAATCACCACACTCTGCTTCTTCCGTTCGATGGAATCGACAAACCTGCCCAGCCGCATTTCGGCTCCGGCAGCAACCGCGCGGCTGGCGAGATCCCGGTTGAATTCTGCCTTGTCGACAACATAGGCCAGAGGCTCTTCCCCGTTGTGCTGGATCTTCCGGCCGGCCGGCGAAATAGCCTGAACTTTCTTAATCGTATTCAGCACGGACGTTTTAGGAAGATCGAAACGGGAAAAAGCTTCGGTTCCAATAACCCCTGAACAAACAGCCCGTTCTCCGATTTGCCCCTGCGCATCAAAAAGTGTCACGTCAAGCCCTGCTGAGGCCAGCCGGTAAGCAGCATGAAGTCCTGCCGGCCCACCTCCCACAATGATGAAGTCCTTCACTCATTTCCTCCGTCGATTTCGCCCGCACTGTCTGGTCTGCGTGAACTCACCGGGGCCGGGACTCCCAGTCGTAATTGATTCCCGGTTCATCAAAAGCGATCCGTCCTTCGTCGTTCGGATCGTAGAAATGGTTGGTTGCGTAGAGCAATTGCGCCGGTTCAGTCCCGACGACTTTGTAGCCGTGCGCGACGCCCGGAGGAATTCTCACTTTCCATGCCCGCTGCGCACCGATAAACAAGGTATTCAGCCGACCCCAACTGGGTGAACCCTCCCGAAGGTCACAGAGGAAAACCTGGAACATGCCCGCCAGAGGGGCCCAGAGGTCGGTTTGCTCAAAATGATAGTGGATCGCTTTAATCACGCCAGGGTAGGAAACGGTGAATGACACCTGGATCTGATGGCCGCTCCCAGGAGAGAACTCGTGCGCGATACCGGAGTCGCCGAAGCGAAAAACCTCAGCGAAGCAACCGCGATCGTCTGGCCACTGCACACTGGGTTCGATTTCAACCCCGGCAATCAGGCGCGAAGACTGTGGACTGGTGATCACATCACCTATCCCGGGGTCTTCACGGTGTGGCAGCACGAGCCGTAGTCCGGCGCGCTCGCCGATCAGCCGTTTCTCAGGCAGACTTTGAATAAGCTGGTCGTTTCCGGATGACTTCGTCAGCATCATTCCCTCCGTCACGAATTTCTGCCAGATAGCTTTCCAATCCCGCCTGCCAATTCGGCAAGAGTCCGATACCCAATGATTTCAGCCGCTGGGTGGCAAGAACAGAGTAGGCGGGCCTGGGGGCAGGACGGCCGAACTCCGATGAAGAAATGGGAGTCACCTGAATGCCCTGCAGGCCGCTGAACTCGACAATTTTGCGGGCAAATTCAAACCAGGTGCAGTTCCCTTCCGCCGCCACGTGATAAACACCGTATTCCCGGGTTGCCGCGAGATCGGCAAGCTTTTGCGCCAGGTGGCGCGTGTAGGTGGGCGCTCCCCGCTGGTCGTTGACAATTCGCAGCTCCGTCCTCTCGCCGGCCAGTCGCAGGACGGTCGACACAAAATTCTTCCCGTGAGGCCCGTAAAGCCACGAAGTCCTGACGATGAAGTAGCGGTCAAGCGTCTCCTGGATATGCCTTTCGCCCCTCAGCTTCGTCTTTCCATAGACGCTGAGGGGATGGGTCGGAGCGTCCTCGGAATACGGACTGGTTGCCCGGCCGTCAAAAACGTAGTCGGTGCTGATATACAAAACCGCCGCCCCAACCCCTTTCGCGGCCCTGGCCACATTGAGCGTTGCGACTTCGTTCCCGGCTATAGCCTTTTGCGGATCAAGTTCACAACCGTCCACATTCGTGAAGGCCGCGAGGTGAAATACCAGGTCAGGTTTCTGACTCTGGAAAGCTTCCCGCACGGCGTCTTCGTCAGTGAGATCGCAGGCGCTTCGAGTGAGCCCCACGACTTCATGATCCACCTGCAGGAGAGGCACCAGGGCATGTCCGAGCATCCCGGCCGCCCCGGTCACGAGGATACGCAATTAGGGATTCCTCCGGGATGCTGGATTCGCTTCAAAGTCTCGTCACGATTTTCGTACTGCTCCTGATAGTACGAACGATAGGCTTGGTTCTGGATTCGCTCTCTCCATCCGGCATTGGCCACATACCAGTCAATGCGTGTCCGCCAAACCTCTGGCAAAACTGACCTCGGGCTTCCAGCCCAGTTCGGTTTCGATTTTCGTCGTATCCACCGAGTAGCGCCGGTCATGGCCGGGACGGTCCTGAACAAACGTCAGCAGTGAATGAGGCTTGTGAAGGCGGTCCAGAATGTGGCCGGCGATTTCAAGGTTCGGCCATTCGTGCCCCGCGCCGATGTTATAGATCTCTCCCACGCGGCCGCGGTGCAGAACAACGTCCAACGCCCGGCAATGATCCTGAACGAAAATCCAGTCGCGCACCTGAAGCCCGTCGCCATAGATCGGAATACTTTGATCCTCCAGCGCCCGGCTGATCAGGAGCGGAATGAATTTTTCGGGAAACTGATAAGGGCCAAAGTTGTTGGAGCAGCGGGTCACCATCACCGGAAATCGGTAGGTTTGGAAGTAAGCTCGCGCCAGAAGATCGGAAGCGGCCTTGCTTGCCGCATAGGGGCTGCTGGGATTCAGGTGAGAATCTTCCCGAAACTTCTGCGTGCCTGGCGCGCTGCCGTAAACCTCGTCCGTGCTGACGTGAACAAAGCGCTGGACGCCGGCCCGGCGCGCCCCGTCCAGCAGGCACTGGGTCCCCATCACGTTGGTCCTGACAAACACGGAGCCGTCCAGGATGCTCCGGTCGACGTGAGACTCAGCCGCGAAATGGACCACGGCATCCACCCCCTGGGAGAACACTCGGGCAATTTCGTCCTGGTCACAAATGTCTACCTTGATGAATTCATGCCGCGGATTCTCGAGCACATCGGAAAGGTTTTCAAGATTTCCAGAGTACGTGAGGTTGTCCAGATTCAGGATGGAATAAGTGGGGTAATCCCGCAGCAGATAACGGACAAAGTTCGAACCGATAAACCCTGCTCCTCCTGTAATGGCAAGCTTCATTCTGCCCTCTCCTATTTCTGTGTCTCCACTGCGTCGGCAGCCTGCGCCGGTGCTTCCAGACTGACTTTGTTCGCGCCCGTTTCGGCAACCAGGTTGGTGGCGCTTCTCAAGGACTCAAACGTTCCGGCATCGGTCCACCAGCCGTCCAGAATGCTGTAGGTCAAGGCGCCTTCGCTCAGGTAGGAATTATTGACGTCGGTGATTTCAAGCTCGCCCCGCCGGGAAGGCTTCAGCTCTTTGATCCTTTCAAACACGCTCGGGTCATAGAAGTAAATCCCCGTGACGGCATACGGGCTGGGAGGATCTTCCGGCTTCTCCTCGATCCGGGTGATCCGATCGCCGTCGAAAACCGGGACTCCAAACCGCTGGGGATAGGGAACTTCCTTGAGAATGATGTGCGCGCCTCCCGGCTGGCGCTCAAAACGCTCGGCAGCCTGCACGATGTTGCCCTCAATGACATTGTCGCCCAGAATCACACAGATCTTGTCCCCGCTGGCAAAGTACTCCGCCAGTTTCAGCGCCGCCGCGATGCCCCCTTCGCCTTCCTGATAAGTGTAGTTAATGTGGCGAAGGCCGAATTCCTTGCCGTTGCTCAGCAGACGGAGGAAGTCGCCTGAGTTGTGCCCGCCTGTGACGATCAGGATGTCTTTGATGCCGGCATTGATCAGAGTCCGGATAGGGTAATAAATCATGGGATCTTTGTAGACTGGCAGCAGGTGCTTGTTGGTGATCTTGGTGAGCGGAAAAAGACGAGAACCGGTCCCTCCAGCCAGAATAACCCCCTTCAAATTACACCTCCTGTTTTAGATATGGGTTGCGGACGATACTTCTCGCGGGACGCTCCGAACAAACCGAATAGTTTACCCCAAAAAACACCTGAGTGACTCACTGGGGGCCGCCTATAGGCATCTCTCTCACCCGCCGGGAAGAGCCGGGAAGTGTTGATAACGCCACGCACACAGCAAACCAGGCCGCGTTGGCTGGAATGTGAAGATTGAAGTCAACAAAGCTGTGGATGAGCAATCCACACACGGCCAGCGCAGCTCCCAGGCGAATCCAACCCGCTTCCTCTCCGAGACGCTGGCGCAAGTTGCTGAACGCCAGACGAAAGAACAGGATGAGCGCTCCCAGGATGATCAGCCCCCCGACAACCCCGGTTTCAGCAAGAGCCTGGGCATAGTCATTGTGCGCATACGGATAGATCTGATTGGTGGGAAAACTTTGATAGGCTGGAAAAATCGAACCGAAGCTGCCGAGGCCGGTCCCCAACCCCGGATGGTCGCGGAAGATCAGCAAGGAATCAAACGCCACATGCATCCTGTCACCATAGGTCGCTTCCGGCGCGTTCACAACATTGCCAACGCTCCCTAGTCGGTTTGAAACATTTTCGGGAGCGATCCAGAAGAAAAAGGCTGTGGCGGCCACCAGACCCAACACTCCCACCAACAAATGCCGGCGGGAGGTCCCTGCCGGCGATCTTTTCCACAGAATCCAGGCGAAAATCAGAATTTCCCCCAGGAGCGCAACAAACCCTCCACGAGAGGCTGACAGCAAGAGCGCACAGATGGAGACGCAAACTGCAAAAGCCAGAAGGACCCTGTGCTGGTCATCCCGGGACCTCGAAAGAACATAGGCAGCCGCGATCGGGATCAGCATCTCCATCAATCCCGCGAAGTCATTGTGGTTGACGTAAGGGCCGAAGATACGGCCGCGGGATTTCACAAGCCAGAAGATCATTCCCTGGCTTGAGAAAAATTGCAGAATGGCAAAGAGCCCCATGAGGAAGGCATAGGCCGTGACTGCGAATCCGAACGTTCGCCATATCTGGCTCGAAACTTCTCCAAAGAGCTGGCCCGCCAGGAAGAACAGAACAACATCCGTTGTCAGTTTGATCAGGGCTTCCCGTGTTTCAGAACTGTTGACGGTGAGATGGCCAATGTATTGAACGACCACCAATATAAAAAACAGCGCAGCAGGAACATAGAGCGGCGACCAGATGATTCTGACGGCCCGGCGCCTGACGTTTCCAATGGCCCAGAATATCAACCCGGCAAAGGACAGAATGTAAAGCGCCGCCCACGCCCATGGCTCGACAGCACCGAAGGCAAAGGGCGATGCCACAAGAGTTGCAATCAGGAGAGCCCGCGCACGTGAAAACCATCGGCTTCCTGCAAGGGCTGCCGCTTCTTCCTTCCTGAACGAAACCGGGAGGAATTCTGCGCTGCTGGTTGAGCCATTCATAATGCAGGCGCTGAGGCTTTGAGAGCTCGATCCCTCACGGAAGTATCCTCGTTCAAATGGACTGCATCCACCCAGAATCTGCCGAAGATGTCCGTGGGAAATGTCAAACTGCGGGACCGCCAGACGGAAACTCGTACCTGGCGCGTCGATGGACCGGTTGAAAAGCTCACGCTCACCGGATGCCAATCCGTTGTCCCGACTGTGCCCTCTGTCGAAACATCCAGGCAGCGCGAACAATTCGGGTCGGCCACCCGAAGACGCGGGCCGCTGTTCGACGAGATATCTTCCGACCGCACATAAGCCTGAAGACGATAGGTATGGTCCGGGCTCACAGGAACGATCTCATACAGAGGCTCGTCATCGTCATTCCGGCTGACCGTGAATACGACTCTTGCACATCGATGTCCCGCATAAGCCCCTGCATCATCCAGCCCCACCCTCGTGTAAGGTTCCTTGTGGACACGCCAGCCAAAGCCCATATTCAACAGCGGGTCTTCAAATCCGCTGTTGAACACCAGGTTGCCGGCAGAATCAGACGGAGATCCCTTGATGATTCCGTGCGACTCGAGGTCGCGCCAGGCGCTGACCGCCCGCTGGTCCCCACCCTGACGGATCAGCCATTCCAGATAAGGCGTGGCCAATGAGAGCGGGAAAGTCTGATTCAAGGCCAAGGTGGCCTGCCAGACGGGGGAAGCATCCGCTCCTTGACCGTGGTAGACAAGATAATTGATATACGAGAAATTCAGTTCCGGATTTTTTCGGCTCGCAAGAACCGTCTGAAAAACCTTCCCTGGATCACCGACGTACTTTAAGCAAAGGCGGAAAGTTTCAGGCGCATATTCGGGATCCATCTCAAGCAATTTTCGAAACTCCCCCAAAGCTTCGTCCGCACGGCCATGAGCCAGTTCATCGTTGGCAGCATTCCATCGGTAGCGAGGTGTCATCGGAGCCAGCGACAAGGTACGCTGCATGGCCCGATGGGCACAGGCTGTGTCACCAGCCGACTCGCACCCTGACGCCAACCCTGCCCAGTATTCAGCCTGGGTCGGAGCAAGTTCCGTTGCCTGCCGCAGTTGTTCCAACCCTTCCTGGACTTCGGACGGGTCCATGGAATAGGAGTTGGTGCTGCCCAAACGATAAAGAAGTTCTGGATTCGCCGGGTCCAGCGCCGCAGCCTGTCGAATTTCATGAGTGTCCGAGGATTGGCCCATCGTTGCGGCGACTGCGATCACAACGGTCCTGAATGCCAGCAACAATCCCGGCACGATGATGGCAAAAATAAAGACCGCGCCCTTGGCCCGCGAACTCAGAGGAAATTCAAAAGAAAAGATTGAGAAAAGACGCTTGACCGGCAATGTGGGAGTTTAATCTGTCTTTCTGAATGTAGTGAAAATACCGTCGGTTTACAAACTCACAGTCGTATCTACTTTGTCGACCGGGTCCTCATCCCGCTGCTCCATCCCGGAGTTTTTGCCGTTATGATCAGTGCCGTAATATCCCCGGTAACTGTAGCCGTAATACCCGTCGTGACGGAGGTCCATTTTGTTAATGACCGTACCCAGGACTCTTCCGCCCGCGTCCTGCAGCATTCGGAATGACCGAACCAAACCATTCCGCGGTGTAGCTCCGCTCTCAACAACCAGGACAACCCCATCAACGACAGCAGAGAGCACTGTCGCATCCGTCACCGCCAGCAACGGAGGCGAGTCAAGCACCAGATAATCGAACCGGCTTTTAAGATCTTTCAATAAATCTTCCATCGCGGGTGAAGAAAGCAACTCGGCAGGGTTCGGAGGACTAGGTCCCGAAGTGAGCACCCAAAGGTTGACCGGCGGTTCGACATAAATCAGGGCTTCGTCCAGAGAGTAGGCCCCGGTCAGAACCCCGCTGAGTCCCTTTGCTGCTTGAAGACCCAGGACTCTGGCAATTCCGGGCTTGCGGAGGTCACTGTCAATAATGAGCACTTTGCCCCCCCGCTGGGCAAGACTTTGGGCAAGATTGAGCGAAGTGCTGGTCTTGCCTTCCTGGGGCTGGGAACTCGTCACCAGAATCGACTGCGGCGGGCGCGGAGCCGTCGATAGCAGAATGGAGGTGCGCAGCGTCCGAAAAGATTCGGCGATCGGAGAAGAGGGAGTCTTCGTGACTGCAAGTCCTACGGTCCCGTTCTTGAGAGGTGTGGCCGCACCTCCGATTGTCCGCCAGGAACGGCGCGGACCCACGGAAGCAGCGGACGGGATCACCGCCAGCGCCGGCGCGGGTATAAAGCGCTCGACATCGTCGGCATTCTTGATCGAACTGTCAAAACCCTCCTGCACAAAAGCGACCGTAATCCCCAGCATCAGTCCAACGATGAGGCCTACAGCGATTTCGCGTCCTCTGCGGGGACGAACCGGGGTGGTCGGAACCAGTGCGTGGTCGATGACGTGAACATTATTGGCGTGCATGCCGGCGGAAACCATCGCGTTTTTCACATGCATGAGCAGACCGTCATAAAGATCCTGGTTGGTTTGGAATTCGTGCTTCAGGATGTTCTGCTGAATCTGCAACTGGTTGGCTTTCCCGATGTCTGTCTTCTCCTGATCCATCCTGGACGCTAAAATTTTCTCCCGCCCCAGCGCGGCCTGATAATCATGACCGATGCGGTCGAGCACCTGCTTACGCTGTTGGCCCATGAGCGAATCGATTTTCTGAAGCTGGTCGTGGAGCCTGACCACTTTAGGAAACTTCGGACCGTACTGGGCCAAAGTATCAGCATACTGAGCTTGCAGGTCGCCGATTTTCCCCTGGAGCGTCTGGAGCAAGGGATCCTGAACCAGGACACCAACTTCTTCCGGGTTGGCCTGGGCGAGTTGATAGAGGGACTGTTTCTGGGCGAGATCGTTCTGCGCCGCTGTCAGGTCCTGACTCAGGTTGCCCAGGCGCTGCTCCATCACGCTCTGGTCGCCACCAATGGCAACGATAGAATTATTTCGTTCATAGTCCACGAGAGCCTGTTGCGACTTTTCAACTTTGGACTTCAGTTCTGCCAGCCGCTGTTCCATCCATGCGGAAGCTTGCCGGGTGGCGTCAAACTTTGTGCGGAAGTTATACTCGGTGTAGTTGCTTACCAGAGCATTCACCACGCGGGCGGCAAGCCTGGGGTCGGGGCTTTCGAAACCGACCTGGACGATGCGAGTTCCATTGATCAGCTGCACGTTGAGCGCGCCTTCGAAAATCCGAATCAAACCGGATTCGGCCGCATCAGGGTTACCGGGGTGCGCGGCTGCCTTGGGGGCGACGGAGGAAAACTCCGGATTCTCGTCCAGGTGCAGTTGCTGAATCGTCTCCCACGCCAGATCGTTACTTGACAGCACATTCACCTGGGTCGCCAGGAAAGTGCCGTCCGTAGGCTGTGGCTGGTCCAGATCCTGGACATTCTGAAATCGCGGGGGTTCGGCCTCCAGCGCAACTTTTGAGACCGCCTGGTAGATCGGCTTTGTCTTGAAGGCAAAGATCGCCACAAGGCTCACCATCACAAAGGCGACGGCCAGAATCGTCCATTTCCGCTTGAGCAGGATGTTCCAGTAGCTGCGGAGGTAGGATGAAACCTCAAAGCCGTCAGCCTCCGCAGGCAAGGCCTGATACCTTGGAGGAACGCTTCGTTCGGGCACGGTTGGTCCCGTTGGGATCAAATCTTTGTATTCAGGCATGCTTGGATGAACCGCTCCTGAAGGTCAGAGGGGAGCACGATAGATGACCGTCGTAACTCCCGCACCAAGGACAGCCTGGAGTCCGCGTTGCAACGCCTTCTTGCCTGCACTGTCAGGAACAAAGAGGATGTCGTTGGCTTCCAGAGCCTGATCCGGGACCTTCCCAGCGAGAATCCGTTTGAGATTAACGGGAATTTCTTTGTGCCCTCCGGGGGCTGCGGAGTCCTTCCGGAGAATGACAGTCTTATTCCGCTTCGCGGTGGAGGTGACATTGCCCGCCAGGGCAACAGCTTTGAGGACCGTCATGTTCTCCCAGCTTCTGGCGAGCGTATATCCGCCTGCACGGTTCACCGCCCCGACAACATAGACAACCCCCGCGCGTTGAACGGTTACTGTGTCGCCGGGATAAATAGGAATGTTCGAAATCGGGTCAGCGTTTTCGAAGAGCTTCTTCAGATTGACTTTTATGGTAGCGGGTGGTGCTGTGTCTGCGGCGCCACCTGCACTTCCTTGAAGCCCCAGAGCTCTCATGGCAGTTTCGCCTCGGGTGACCACCGCCGTGTCTCCGGCGTCATCGGCGAGGCCCCCGGCCTGGGAAAGCACGTTGAGCAGGTTGGTTTCCCCAAAGATCGGGTAGACCTGAGGACTTCGGACAGAGCCCGTGATCGCAACCGAATGCCCGCGCGATGCCTTGACGGTAACGGTGATCGCGGCATGCGTGACCATACCGGCACTGCGAAGCTTTGCAGCGATGATGGATGAAAGCTGGTTGGGACTGAGTCCCGCCGCTGTAACGGGCTCGGAAAGCAAAGGAAGCGTAATCGTTCCATCGGGGCTGACGCGGTATTCGCGGCTGAGTTCGGGAACATCGACCACATAGATGTCCAGCAGATCGTCCGGGGCGACGATGTATTCAAGATTCTCCCGGGCACGAAGCGCCCCCACCGACTGGCTATCCGGGATGTCGAGGGCGCTCGAACTTTTCGAGGCTACGTCCATTTGCCCGAGCGCCGCCTGCGGGAAACAAACCGCCATGAAGATGAGAGGCAGAAACCCCATGAGACGGAGGATGCGGCGGGAAAAGTGATCAATGGCGCCTGGAATATAATGACGTGATCTCATCGGTAATCACAGGTCGCAGCGGATGACAGGAAACCGCTGGTTGCCATTGAAGATTGGCCATGGTCCACTCGTTCGACATCCGCAACGTCCACTTCTACGGAAATCGATTTGGCCAGCAATTCAACAGAAAGGACTAATCGATAGAAATTCTTTTTCCGGACCAGGACCCCTTCCAGCCCTCCAAGCGGGCCCGACTTCACCCGCACGCAGTCTCCTGACTTCAAGAATGGGTGAGGTTCGGCATTCAATCCGTGTGAGACAGCCTGACGCACTGCCTCGATTTCTTCAGCCGGGATGGGCGCAGGAACGCCGCTCAGGCGGACAAAATCATAGATGCCCGGGGTTGAAAGGACGAAATGACGCTGATCGGGAGCCGCCAGAACAAAGACATAGTTCGGAAAGAGTGGCAAAATCAGGTTCTTCATTCTGTCTTTCCAGCGATGAGCTGTCTTGTAGACCGGCAGGAAGACTTCCAGCCCCTTCCCTGAAATAACCTGAGCAACTGCCTTTTCGTGCCGGTGACGAACGTATAGAGCCAACCAGCCTGCCGATGGTTTCAGGGAATCAGTTGAATCCTGTATTTTTTCCATAGCTCCGCTCTGTAAGTTACAAACACCGTTTCCTCCTGAGTCTTTGCAACTTACTTGCTGCGCGCCGGATAAATTCCCAGCTTCGCTAAATCAGTTAATCCAGTTGCTGCCCTTCGTCAACCGGCTCCAACGCGAGTCTTCGTTCCTGCCTCGCGAGCCATTTCGACGAACAAAGGACCCGCCTTTTGAAAAAGACATGGCGACTTCGTGCGATGCGCCTGCGTTGACGCGTTTCACAGTCCCCGGAAACCGGATGGCTGTAACTTCGCCGCCCGGGTTTTGGAAAGCAACCTCAAGCGAGATCCGGCGGCCCACCTCGATGGGGTGGTCCAGGAGGAATCTGGCTCCAATCTCGCTGATATCGTGAAGCCAGCCGCGGCCGATCATCCGTTTTTTTCCACGCCCCGGAGTAAGGACCTGAATCGGGCAATCAATCGCGTAACGTTCTCGTTGTCTGCGCTCATCGGACATCGAAACAGGTATCACACTGTCAGAATTGATCGTTCGCATCCTTTGCCCCCCCTGGCTACCCGTTGACTCTACCATTGCTCACTGCTGGTACTGCAATACCGTGCAAGGGTGAATTTGGGGGGATGGCTATGCCGGAAAGGGTTAACCCGAAACCCAGGCTTCCGCCCACCTGATCCGGATTTTCGTTTCCTGTCTCACCACTCACTTTCAATGAAGGAAGAAGCGGGGCAAGGCGAAACGTTAAAACTGATGAGGCAAGCGAAGAGACCATCGTTTGCCGCAATTGCGGCATTCCGCGACCCTTCATTTAAGGAACTTCTATTTCGTCCTTCGCTGATAATCGAAGGAGGATCGGGGCTGAAAATCACCATAGTCTTTGATCCCTCACCCCTGATCCCAGAGAGAGAAAAGGGGGCCAAAACCAGGGCGGCCAGGTCACCCGAAGGCCGCGCGGTTCAAGAAAAATGATGGTTCGCCGGCTAAAGCCGGTCGAACGCAACTATCTCTTCATATGATTTGCTCGATGGAACAGTCTTGCCACGAACGTGTTTAAAATAGAGGACAGCGGCTGCCCGCCGCGTGCTGACCTGAAGTTTCTTGTAGATGGATTTCACATGTGACTTTGCCGTTTCCGTACTGATACAAAGTTTGCTGGCAGCTTCTTTGTCGGAATGTCCTTGCGCAATCAGGGTCAGAACTTCCCATTCCCTGGGAGTGAGGTTGCTGGCCACCATGGGTTTCGTTGTCCGGCCAGCGATCAGTCTGTCAAGGACGGCGTTCGTCACCCGATGGGCAAACCATCGTTCACCTTTGGCCACCTTCCCGAGCGCTTTGACCAGGACCTGAGGAGTCTCCCTCATCGACAAGCATCCCGAGGCACCTGACTCCAGCGCTTGCACACCAAATTCTTCATCAGGGTCATCCGTTAGAAACAGGACCCGAATTTCCGTGAATAATTGCCGTAGTAGGTTGAGCGACTCAATTCCGGCAGCAGGATCAGATGTATGAATGATGAGGACAATCGATTGGAACTTATCACCCCTGTCAACAAGCTCGGAAACGCCATCAAATTCTACGACGTTCGAGAACATGCCAACTTTGGTGAGGTATACGCAGAGAGACTTGCGAAACAGAACCTGTGGACTGACAACCCCCAACTTCATGAGGTACCTCCAATCGAAAGGATGTACCCCCTCCCCGAACGATCAAAAACCGCAAACTTCGATCAAGCAGCGCAAGAACTAGGAAAAATGCTGTGAGATTTACCTATTAATTATTAGAATTTTCTAAAAACAACTCTATCATAGCACAGAGCCCGAAAGCGTCAAACAATTTTCAGACACACGGGTCTTCAGCATATCGAATGTCCGGCTGAGTTAGCACGTGATGTGTCCGCTGAAGGCGGAGAGGGGGGATCGGGCATTCTGCCAGGAGCGAGGCAGCATGCGCCGATACGCGGAAGGCGACTGGGAGCGAGCGATGGCAAATTTGAGATGTCAACCAGCCCGCCTCGCTGAAACCTGCCAGCCGGGCCATAGTTTTGGCGTTCGGCCAGGTTATGGTTTATTCTTGACGTTAGGCTGCCCTTTGCTGAATGAGCGGCGCGGGAAAACCCACGGGCACAGAAAGTCCTTGATTTCAATATGATAGACCGAAAAGCTCTCTCTCCCGACTTATTGCTGCACATCGCAAAAGAACTCGAAGTTCCCATGCGCGGCCTGGTGGCCGTGATTGAACTGCTGGATGAGGGCGGAACCGTCCCCTTCATCGCACGCTACCGCAAGGAGGCGACCGGCAATCTGGATGAAGTCAAAGTGCGGGGCGCCGAGGAAAAGCTGACCTACTTTCGGGAATTTGTAGCGCGGCGCGAAACGATTCTGGCTTCCATCGCCGAGCAGGGCAAGCTGACGGACGAGCTGAAGGCCCGCATTGAGGCCACACTCGACAAAAGCGAACTGGAGGACCTCTACCTGCCCTACCGGCCCAAGCGCCGCACCAAGGCGACCATGGCGCGCGAGAAAGGCCTGGAGCCGCTGGCGCTGTATCTGTGGGCGCAGGAGCCGGCGGAAGAACCGCTCGAGACCCTGGCGGCCGGTTTTGTGGATGCTGAAAAAGGCGTGAACAGCGTGGAAGAAGCGCTGGAAGGCGCGCGCCACATTGTGGCGGAGATGATCAGCGAGGACGCCGACCTTCGCAAGACCCTGCGGAAGGTGATGTTTGAAGAAGGCGTGGTGGTCAGCAGCAAGGTGAAGGACGCCACCGACGAGCAGGAAAAATTCAAGATGTACTACGAATACCGCGAGCCGGTGAAGGCTATCCCCTCGCACCGCATGCTGGCCATCCGCCGGGGCGAAAGCGAAGGCATCCTCTACTTCCTCATCGAGCTTGATCCCCTGCGTGCCGTCACCCTGCTGAAGTCGCGCATATTGCGCGAGCCGGGCGACTGGACGCCGCAGCTCGAACTGGCCATTGAAGACGCGTGGAA
Source organism: uncultured Acidobacteriota bacterium (assembly GCA_963783155.1). Classification (GTDB taxonomy): domain Bacteria; phylum Acidobacteriota; class Terriglobia; order UBA7540; family UBA7540; genus SCRD01. The sequence goes on from CAWANC010000032.1 coordinate 194,073, forward strand.
ACGCCTGCTGAACTCCTCCATTCAGGCTGAAATCCGCCTGGAAGTCAAGCAGCGCTCGGACGGGGAAGCGATCCAGGTGTTTCGCGACAACCTGCACAACCTGCTGCTGTCGCCGCCGGCAGGGCCCATTTCTGTGCTGGGAATCGACCCCGGCATCCGCACGGGCTGCAAACTTGCGGTGATTGACCAGACCGGAAAATTCCTCGCCCATGACCTCATCCACCTGCACCGTTCCCAGAGCGAAAAGGAGGCTGCCGCCAGGACGCTGGAAACCCTGCTGAAGCAGCACAACGTCCGCGCCATTGCCATTGGCAATGGAACGGCTTCCCGCGAGACGGACGCTTTTGTGCGAGAGTTTCTGCGCGAGAGAAAACTCGACTCCATTTTTTCCGTGACGGTCAGCGAATCCGGGGCCAGCATCTACTCGGCCTCCGATGTTGCGCGGCAGGAGTTTCCAGACCTCGACCTCACCGTGCGCGGCGCCATCTCCATCGCGCGCCGGCTGCAGGACCCGCTGTCAGAACTGGTGAAGGTGGATCCCAAATCGATCGGAGTGGGCCAGTATCAGCACGACGTTGACCAGCGCCAGCTTCAGGCATCACTGGCCAGCGTGATTGAAAGCTGCGTCAACCGCGTGGGCGTTGACCTGAACACTTCTTCCTGGACGCTGTTGCGTTACGTTGCGGGCGTCACGGAGCGGGCCGCGCAAAACATCGTCACGTTCCGGAATGAGAACGGGACCTTCCGCTCGCGCGCTCAATTGCAGAAAGTTCCAGGCATCGGGCCCAAGACATTCGAACAGGCAGCAGGATTCCTGCGCATCCGTGGCGGCGACAATCCCCTGGACATGACCGCCGTCCATCCCGAATCCTACCGGATCGTGGAACAGATCGCTCAATCGCTGGGCGTTCCCATCGAGGAGCTGATTAAGAACCCGGCGCTTCTGGAGAAGGTGGACCGCAACCGGCTGCAGGCCGGCACCTACACGCTGAACGATATCCTGGAGGAACTGCGCAGGCCGGGGCGCGACCCGCGCGAGCAGTTCGTGGCGCCCAGCTTCAACGAGCAGGTTCGCGAACTCTCAGATGTGCAGCCCGGAATGGTGCTGGAGGGCGTGGTCACCAACGTAACCAAGTTCGGAGCGTTTGTGGACATCGGCGTCCACCAGGATGGTCTGGTCCACATCAGCGAACTGGCCAACCGCTACGTGAAGGACGCGTCGGACGTTGTGAAAGCCGGCCAGATCGTGAAAGTGAAGGTCCTGAGCGCCGATCCCAAAACCAAACGCATCGGACTCTCCATGAAAGCCCTCCAGGGACCAGCGCCCAAGCGCCCGCCGCAATCGCAACAAAAACCGGAAGCCGCCATGGAAGATAAGATGGCGCTTCTGGCTTCAAAGTGGAAAACCCGTTAGCAGAGGCCTGCTGAAAATTGTCGCAGGGTTGAAGCGCCGGCCACACCACCGGATATTTACACTCCCACTCCGCGTGGTTTAAGCTTTCCTTTCTGTCCATCGCAGATTTCCTTTTCGTGTACCGTGGCAACCCGCGTGAAGGAGTCTCTGCAATGGACTACCGTATTGGCCAAACCTGTGTTGTCTGCGCGAAATGGCCGGCAGCCTCTGAAGGGTCGCTGGAAGCCGGCGCCTGGCAATATGTCCGATCCCATTCAAGAAGAAGGTTAATGAAATGCACGAGAAAATCCCCCGTCTCCTCGCAAGTGTCCAGGAACATGCTTCAAACTGGTTTGCCTCGGTTGCCAACCGGCCCATACCCGCCACCGCGTCAGCGGAGGAGTTACGCCAGGCGCTGGGCGGCCCATTCCCTCAGGAAGGGACTGATCCGGAGGCCGTCACCGGGATTCTTGCCCGCGCGGGCATGAAGGGCGCAGTGGCCTCGACGGGACCGCGATATTTCGGCTTCGTGGTGGGAGGCAATCTCCCTGCCGCGCTCGCCGCGGACTGGCTTGTTTCCGCGTGGGATCAGAACGCCGGCATCTATGTGCTTTCGCCCCTGGTCTCGGTGATTGAGGAGATCACCGGGTCATGGCTGCGGGAGTTGGCCGGGCTACCTCCAACCATGAGCTTTGGATTTGTAACCGGCGGGCATATGGCGAACTTTACCGCGCTGGCTTCGGCGCGCCATCGGGTGCTGCGCGATGCCGGATGGGATGTGGAAGCAAACGGCATTTACGGGGCGCCGCCCGTTGAAGTCATTGCCAGCGAGGAAGCCCACTACACAATCTCCACATCGGTTCGATTCCTGGGGCTCGGCGCCAATCGAGTTCGGCGCATCCCAACAGACAGCCAGGGGCGGATGAGCGTCCCTGCTCTGGCCGCTGCATTGCAGGGCATCCGGGGTCCGTGCATCGTCTGCGCGCAGGCCGGCAACGTGAATACAGGCGCGATCGATCCTCTCGACGAAATCGCCGAGTGCGCAAAGAACTGCGGCGCCTGGTTCCACGTGGACGGCGCGTTTGGTCTGTGGGCCGCAGTCTCTCCCGAACGGGCGGGCCTGCTGCGCGGAATCGAAAAGGCCGACTCCGTGGCGACCGATGCACACAAGTGGTTGAACGTTCCCTACGACTGCGGGATCACCTTCTGTGCCGACGAGTCCGCGCATCGCAGTGCGATGTCTCTGCCCGCGGCCTACATTGTCGCTACTGGAAGCGAGCGCGATCCTCACGAATTTGTGCCGGAAGAGTCGCGGCGCGCCAGGTCCGTCCCTGTCTACGCAGCCCTACGTTCTCTCGGGCGACAGGGCCTTACCGAACTCGTCGAACGTAACTGCCGCCAGGCACGCCGCTTCGCCGAAGCTTTGGCGGCCGCAGGTTACAAAGTGCTCAATGAAGTCGTGCTCAACCAGGTTCTGGTTTCGTTCGGCACTCCGGAACAGACGCAGCGCACCATCGCAGCCATTCAGGAAGACGGAACGTGCTGGTGCGGAGGCACCGTGTGGAAAGGTCAAACTGCCATGCGCATCAGCGTCTGCAACTGGTCAACAACAGACGCAGACGTCGAACGCAGCATCGAAGCGATCCTGCGCGCCGCTAAGCGGTCCAGGGTTGGGATGTAAACTTCCTGTGATTCCATTGGCACACCCAGTCTCTGTTCTCCAGGCCATAGCCGCGGATCAGAAACCTCAAGGATAAAAATGGCGCTCCTCGATTTCCGCCCTGGGCTCACCAGCTTGCACCATCCGAGCGATGAGTCGTTCACGCAAGTGAGCGGCAACCTCGGGCAGCGGCCGGTCACCGTCGTAATGGACCAGGTGCGGCGGGTCCTTGCGCCCGGCCAGGTTCAACAACTGATGAGGATCGGCGGCAAGGTTGTACATCTGGTGTTCCTGGTAGTGCGTGCTGTGTGGATCGCTGTCTCCATTTCCGTTGGGATCGACCACGCAATAGGTCCACTGGTCGGTCCGAAGTGCCCGCGCCACCATCGACGCGCTGATCTGAACGAAGGCTTCGTTCCGCCAACTTGCGCGGCCTTTCGGCTGGTTGATCACCGGCATAAAGCTGCGGCCTTTCATTGAAGCGGGAACCGGTACGCCCGCTGCATCCAATAAGGTCGGCGTCACGTCCACCATGCTGACGACTTCGCTGACCTTCCGCGACCGGTTCAGACCCGGGCCTTGCATAATCAGTGGAATATGAATGGAGCTTTCGTGAGGGCTTCGCTTGTATTCTGTGTTCCGAGTCCTGAAATGGCAGCCGTGATCGCTGATGAACAACACGATCGTATTGTCTTCCAGGTTTTCCTCCGCCAGTGTCTTCAAAACGGTTCCAACAGATTCGTCAATGCGCTTGATGTCGCCGTAGTAACCAGGAAGCTGCGCCTGCCAGTCGCCGGGAAAGAAGCGCAGATCTTTGGGAGCGAAGGGATTCTGGTAACGCTCGATGTAGCCCTTGGGCGGCACAAAAGCATTGGCATCATTCTGGAAGTGGGGTTCGAGCTGCGAAAGGACAAGCAGAAACGGCTTCTCATGGCGCTGCTTCAGGAAGCGCACCGCAAGGTCAGTGAGATAGTCCACCCGGTAGACATCCTTGTAGTGCATGGGCTTGCCATCGCCGTCCCAGATGGTCCCTTCATAAGGATGCGAGGTCAACTCGATGACGTTGGACGCCTGCCACAGATCGAGAAAGCCTCCACGATCCTGAGGCTCAACGAACCCCAGCCCTTTCTGGTTGGCCCGATCGATCGGGGCCAGATGCCACTTGCCGATGTAATTGGCCGTGTATCCATGGCCTCGCAGGACGCTGGCCAGGGTGGGCAGATCGCGATTCAGTTCCACTCCCGGCGGCAATTTCCACATCCCCGTTTCGGTGGCGTACCTGCCCGTGAACAGGCAAGCCCGCGCAGGAGAACACAAGGGCTGGTTCGTCACCGCGTTCTGCATCGTGACGCCGCGCTCGGCCATGGCGTCAAGGTTCGGCGTCACGCCCATCGGGATTGAGGCCGTTCGCACCGATAAAGTCTCCGCGAAACTGGTCAGCAATGATGACCACTACGTTGGGAGGTTTGCTCCCAGCGGACGCCTGAGGCTGCCCGCCAGTTTCCTGCGCCACAGTGCCGCTTGCCGAAAGAGGAACCGAAGCTGCAGCGGCCGCAACCGATTTTTTCAAAAAGTCTCGCCGACTGGAGGGTGCACCGGCCGAATCACCTGTTCTTCCCTTGCCCATTCTTGCTGGACCTCCCATCTGTTCGAAACCCCGGCGGGCAGGGTTCATCTATTGAACGCTGCGCTCCAACCCGCCTGATGCAGGCATTGCCGGTGATGCCGTTTGCTTCTTCGTCATGGAGTGCGAAATCGCCTGCATCTCTCGAACTGCTTTGAGCTGCTGCCGAATGGATTCCTCTGCTCGCTGGTTTTCGCCTTCGGGCGAACAGATCTGGCGCAATTCATTTCGGAATTCTCATGCGAGGTCCGGTCGCGCGCCGGCAGGATTCTTTAACTCGTTGCGGAAATCGAAGTGCTGGCTGTGTCCCACCGGAAAGCACGCAACCTTTCAGGACTGGATTCTCAGATCACCACTCAGTTCCCATAACCGCGTGCGGAAAACGGGTACCACGATCGCACGGCCAGAATGTGCGCCCTGGTTTTTCCTGTGTTATAGAAACCAACCGTGGAGTTCAAGCGAAAAAAATAGGCGTCACCGGGTCCGCCGGGGTGGAGACCTTCGATTCCGTCTTTCCCTCCGCCGGCCACGATGTTGCCATGCCCGTCGAGAATCAGGTAAATTTCTTCCGCCGTGTCATGATGATGAGGGAAATTGGTCCCGCCCGGCACAAACTCCATCAGGAACAGACTGGTCACAACAGTACTGCAATCAAGTTTGTCCCTTGTGGCCTTCCGGCCTCCGAGCAGCAAACGGTATTGAGTTGATTTCGGATGCCCTGAAACCAATTCCAGCTTGACGTCGTTGGCATTGGCAATCTGGAGTCCGGAGGGTGGCGGCGGGATGGATACGCCATGAGGAATGTTGAATCCCATCACCACAAACCGAAGTGGCGAGTTCGACGCGTTCGCCAACCCGTGGCGGACTTGCGGCGGAAGATACATGAAGTCGTCTTTCTGAACAGAACTCTTCCGGGCGCCGTAACTGAGGGTCCCGCTGCCTGAGAGAACATAGTAGATCTGTTCCTCGGCCGGATAGGAAACCTCTTTGCAATGCCCTCCCGCATCAAGGGTCACTTCGCCGAAACGGGCCACGCTGCGGACAATTCCGGTTTCTGAGTCGCCCGCGCCAAACAATGGTTTGTAATGGCAACTGGGCGTCGAGATATCCGTTGCCTTTTCCGGGACGCTTGCGGCGTTCCGATGGAGCCAGGTGGGAGCAACTGTTCTCTCCTGAGCGCACAACAAAAAAGGGGCGGCCAACAGAAAGGTTACGAGCGCAAGGTATTTCATGATCTTCGACCTCCGGAAGAAAACCTTTGTCCCGTGCATGCCGACAGTCAGAGCAACAAATGATGCATTAAGGAACCAGTCGCCGGCAGAATTTCTGCAAAGTCGTATAAAGACTCGTGGCGGGCGGTCTCACAAAGTCTTCAGGTAGGCGATCAGGTTGCTCATGTCTTTGGCTGAAAGTTTGCCCGCGAAGGGCGGCATCGGCATGGGCTTGCCCTTGGGATTGCCCTTCTCGATCTGTTCGCGGACGCTGGCCACCGTCGCCGGTTTGTGAGAGAAAGGAAGTTCTTTATTTTTCAAAACTCCCTTCAGGCCCGGACCAATCTTGTTTTTCGCCTGATCGGCGTAGTGGCACATGGTGCATTGCTGCTCATATATTTTCTGGCCTGCCTTCGCAGCAGGCGAGAGGTCAGGCTTCCCCTTCGCCCAACTGATGGTTGCAACGGGCACCATGAAAGCGAGTGCCACAATTATTGATCCTCCGACGGCGTTCCATGAACGTGCTTGCATCGTGCCTCCTCAGGTTCAATTCCCGATTTCTTTCACAACTTCCGCGCCCGCACCGCGCAGCCTGATTCCAAGCTCTTCGCGCGCCTTTTCCGGCGGATTGGTTACCCCAATCAGGATTTTACCATTGCTGATGGCGGGGTCGTAGAGCTTGCGCCCGCGCCAGTCCGGGATGCGCGCGGTGACCAGCAGCGTGACCAGGGTTGTCAAAATGGCTCCCAGCATCGTCAGTTCATAAGTGATGATGCCGTTCGACCACTTGGTCACCAGGTGCATGCCTCCCGAAATCATGGGATAACTTTTCTGACTGAAGGTGACGAACCACCAGCCGCTGAGTCCGCCCACCAGACCGCCCACTGCGGCCAGCCACGGCATGCGCGTAACATTGTCGCGCCGCCCGAAATCGTACTCCTCATAAGGCTCGCCGGTCAGCACAGCAATGTCGCGGTCCTGGAACCCCAGCTCGCTCTGCGCGCGCTCCAGCACATGAAACGCCCGCTGGGCAGAGTCGGGATCAGGATAAAGTCCGTAAATGGCGTTCATCTCATTCCTCTCCAGCTAACCGCCCTGGGGTTGCTCCGTCGCAGCTTCCTGCGAAGCCAGTGCCGGAGCTTCCTCCTTCGTCATGCCAAGCTTCAGTTCCCAGATGGAAATGATGGGGAAGACCCTGGAAAAGATCAGATACAGCAATCCCATGCCGGCAAACGTTCCCACCGTGATGGTGATTTCCACCCAGCTCGGCCGGTAGCTCCCGAAATTGTAGGGCAGAATCTTGTGGGAGAGAGAAGGCACGATGATCAGGAACCGTTCGAGCCACATTCCGATAATAATCGGGATGGAGGCCACCACCGTCCAGCCGATCTTGTTCCGCAGGTTCTTGATGGCCAGAATGGGCGCCGGAATAATGAAATTGCAGAAGACCATGGTCCAGAACAGGGGGCTGAAGCTTCCCACCTGCGTCGTCCAGAACACCGCCATCTCGCTCGGGAAGTTGCCGTACCAGGTGGTCAGCCGCTCGGCGAAAACAAAGTAGAACCACAACAGGCTCATCACCAGCAGCAGCTTGCCCAGATTGTCAAAGTGAATGGGCTTGAGATATTCCTCCAGGTGCAGCAGCTTGCGCAGCAGGGCCATGGCGATGATCAGCGCGGCGATGCCGCTGAAGATGGCCCCCGCCACAAAGTAGGGACCAAAGATGGTGGAGTGCCATCCCGGCACCGGCGCCATGGCGAAGTCCCAGGAGACAATCGTGTGGACGGACACGGCCACCGGAATGATGGCCACCGCCATGATGCGCATGGCCATTTCGAGGCGGTGCCACTGCTTGGGCGTGCCCCGCCAGCCCAGCGAGACAATGCTGTAGACCTTTTTCCGCCAGCCGTCCGCACGGTCACGAATCAGCGCGAAGTCCGGGAAAGAGGGAAGCGCCAGGAACGTGACGCTGCCGATCAGGTAGGTGTTGATGGCGAAAAAGTCCCACAGCAGCGGCGAGCGAAACTGCGGCCAGATGCCCCGCTCGCTGGGATAGGGGATCAGCCAGAAAAACAGCCACGGCCGTCCCAGGTGAATCAGCGGAAACATGGCCGAGATCGACAGCGCGAAAACCGTGATGGCCTCCGCGCAGCGCGTCACCGGCCTGCCGCCAGCTGGCGTTTGAAACGCGCAGGATGGCGGAAATCAGCGTGCCGGCATGGCTGATGCCAATCCAGAAAACAAAATTCGTGATGTAAAAAGCCCAGAAGACCGGCCGGTTCAGGCCGGAGACCCCGATGCCGTAGTAGATCTGGTAGCCCCAGGCAAAGAATGCCGCCACCACAAGAGCCGTCAGGATGGTGGCGGCGGCATAGAAGCGCCACGTGGCGTGGTAAAGCGGACGGAGCAGGTCCTGGTTGATCTGTTCAGGCGTTTTGTTCATGGTCCCAGGTATCTCGCTTGAGATAGGTCACCACCGGATGCGTTCCAAGGTCCTCCAGCAGCGTGGTGCCGCGGCTGGAACGGGAGAGCCGGGAAACCCGGCTTTCCGGATCGTTCAGGTCGCCAAACACCATCGCCCCCGTGGGACAGGACTCGACACAGGCGGGATTGAATTCACCGTCTTTCAGCGGCCGTTTCTCAGTCTTCGCCTTGATCTCCGCCACCTTGATGCGCTGGATGCAGAACGTGCATTTCTCCATGATGCCCACCGAACGCAGGGAGACATCAGGATTCAGCTGCAGGTTGAGCGGCTTGTCCCACACAGGATTGTAGAAATTGAAGACGCGGACCGTGTAGGGGCAGGCGTTCGCGCAATAGCGCGTGCCGATGCAACGGTTGTAAATCTGCGCGTTCAGCCCCTCGGGGTTGTGGTAGCTGGCATAGGTGGGGCACACCGGCTCGCAGGGCGCGTCGCTGCACTGCTGGCAGAGAACCGGACGGTATTTCACCCGGATATCGGGAAAGTCGCCTTCGTAGTAGCGCTCCACGCGAATCCAGTGCATGGCGCGACCGCGCGCCGCCTCAGCGTCACCCACCGTCGCAATGTTGTTTTCAGCATGGCACGCCGCCACACAGGCTTCGCATCCCGTGCACCGGTCTTCGTCGATCACCATGCCCCATCGATGTCCCATAGATCTTTTCACCTTCCGGCGTTAGTCTGGCCCTGCCGCCGACCTTCCCGGCTACCGGCGCCGGAACTCGCGCGGCCACTCTCTCAGCCCGCCGCCAAACAGAATAAGCTTGCCTTGCTTGCCCACTCGCGTAATTTTCACCCGCGTTGCGGCCCAGGCCAGCGCGCCCGTCGCAGCCTCGGCCTGCGGGGCAAGAATCCTGATGGGATTCGCGCCGCGGTGGCTGGCGTACCGGCCGTAGTTTTCGTGTCCCTGGCCCACCGGCATGGCCACCACGTCCGGAGCGATGCCCGGCGCGATCAGGGCCGGCGCCTGCAGCTTGCCGTGCTGCGAGGCCACTTCCAGCAGCTCGCCCTGCCGGATGCCCATCTTCTCCGCCGTCTTCGGATTGATCTCCACCCAGGTGCTCCACATGGCCGTCGAAATCGCGTCCGGCATCTCCTGCATCCACGGCAGGTTCGCGTGCCGCCCGTCTCCAAACTGCTGCGATTCGCAGGGAAGAAAGTTGAAAGGATATTCCCCAGCCGCGCCGTCAAACTGCGGCTCCGCAACTTTCACCGCGGCAGACGACTTCTTCGCCGCTCGCGTTGCGCGTGTTGGCCCGGCGCCCCACCAGCCGCCTTTCTCCTGCACTTCGCTCCAGAAATCGTCAGCCGATTTTCCAGAAATCGAGCCCGCATGATTGCGCAGCGGGGCAAAGGCCGCCTGCAGCATCTCCTGGTAAGAGTGCCACGGCAGCGCCCTGGCCACGCCGCCGCCCAGTTGGTGCGCCACCTCCAGCAGAACGTCCGGCATGGCCCGCGTATGGTGCAGCGGATTCATCGCCGGCGGAGCCAGGCTGGCCACGGCCTGGGTCGTTCCCGATTCGGGAATGCTGTCCACCCAGGATTCCAGATAAGAGTGGTCCGGCAAAATCAGGTCCGCCAGAATGCTGGTCTCGTCCACAAAGCTCCCAAAGCTGGCGATAAACGAAACCTTTTCGAGCGCCTCCCGCACCTGCCACGCCGGCGGGCTCGCAAACACCGGATTGGCGTTATAGACCAGCAGTGCTTTTACGGGCGAGGACCCCTTCAAAATGCTTTCGCAGAGCGCCGCAACGGATGCCCCTTCTTTTTGCGCGGTGAGGTCCGGCATGGGCGGCTGCGGCGTAAACGAAACTCCACCAGGATTCCCCACGCTTCCCAGCAGTGCGTTCAGGGCATTGGCGGCCAGCGCGTTGGCCAGGCCATTCGTCTGGGCCAGCGGCGCCCCGCCGATCAGAATCACGGCGGGCGGATGCGCGGCCATTTCCCGCGCCAGCCGCTCAATCTTCCGAGCCTCAACGCCGGTCAGTTTCGCAACCGCTTCGGGCGAGTGGTCCGGAAGCCCTTTCGACCATCCCTCGATCTGTGCGCCAGCCTCGCCGGCCGCACCCGCCGGCCGCAGCTTTTCGGTGATCATCACGTGCGCCAGGCCCAGAGCCAACAAGCCTTCCGTTCCCGGCTTTGCATAAACCCATTCGTCGGCATTCGCGCCCGTCTGCGACATTCGCGCTTCCACCTGCACAAACTTTCCGCGCCGCCCGGCCCGTCCCTGCCGCATGGTGCCGTAACCCACGTTCTGGGCCACGGGCGAGTTCCACCTTCCCAGGAAGTCCGCCCCCAGCGAGACCACGTAGTCCGAGTTGGCCAGGTCAAAAGTGGGCAACTGGTGCCGGCCAAAGCTCATCTCGTTGGCCCGCCGCAGCACCGTCTGCTCAAAGAACTCAAACTTCACCGCCGGCGGAGCGCCTATCGCCTCCAGGAAGCGCTCGATCAGCACTCCGCGATGGTCCCGAAGCGGCTCGGTCAGAAACGCCACCGGCGACGGCTGGCCCGGCGACTTCGGCTGTTGCAGGTGCGAGGCCAGTTCCTTGACGGCTTCTTCCCAGCTGATCTCCTGGTATTCGCCCGAGCCGCGCGCTCCACTGCGGCGCAGCGGAAATCGAATGCGGTCGGGATTGTAGGTCACCTGCAAACCCGCCTGTCCCCAGGCGCACAGTTTGCCCCGGTTGACGGGATGGCCGGGATGACCTTCCAGCTTTTTGGCCAGGCCCATGCTCAGCAGGCCCAACTGCCCGTGGCGGATCACTTCCGCCTCGCCTTCCATCACTTTCACCTGGAGCCCGCACCCGGCCGCGCACTGCGTGCAAACGCCGGGCTTCCACTGGGCGACGCCCGGCACCAGTTCCTCTTCCGGAATAAACCGGATGAGCTGATGCTCCGGCTTGCCGCAAGCATCCAGCGCCGCGGTCGCGCTGCCCACCGCCGAAATTTTCAGAAAGTTGCGACGATCCATAAGCCTCTTCGCTGCCGCGCCGGTTTCCGTCCTATTCCGGAACAGTCGCGCCTAAAAATGACAAGTCGTGCAATCCGTGGACGCCATTTTTTCGCGATGGCAGTCCACGCAGAATCCCATGGTCAGCCCCGCCTTACGCACCGCCACCGTCTCCTGCTTCATGTCCCCATGGCACCTCGCGCAATCCACACCGGCGCGAATGTGCGGCCCGTGCCGAAACTTCACGTGGTCCGACGGGTAGAACCAGTAAACCCGGCGCCAGGGAATCTGCTCGCCCTTCTTCTGGTAGGCAGCCACCTTCTTAATTTCGGGTTTATCCGTGGCAATCACCTGATGGCAGGTCATGCAAAATTGAACATTGGGGATGGCAGCGTCGGGCCCATCCGCCACACCTTTGTGGCAGTCTGTACACTGCATTCCATTTTTCAGATGAACTTTGTGGGTGAAGGCGATCGGCTGCCTGACCTGCGCCGGATAATCATCAAAAAAATCCTTTGCAGCAGACGGCAGGTTAGGGTGCGCGGTGGTGACCTCTCCCGAAGTTACGTAGGAGGGATGTTTGACTTGCGGTTGATTCCCGCCCGAGCACGAAACAAAAGCAGCCATCACTCCGGCCATGGCCAGAATGAACGAAACCCTGTCCCAGCCCCTGAAAATTACCTTGACGAGCAATCGATCCATCCTTTACGTAACGCCCAACCCGAGACTTCCCGTTTCCCCGAGGGCTGCCCTCCGTTGCCGGCCTCCGGCCGGAAGCCGGTCACTCGTGGATGCAGGCAGAACATCGATCTTCAGCCTGCCCCACACAAGGCCCGGCCGCTCATCCACCTGAACGTTGCAGGCCTTACCCAGCGCCCGGCGGACTCATGCCTGCCCGCGAATGTGCACACCAAAACAGAGGCGAGTTTAGACTTATATCTCACCGGTTCGGGAATGTAAAGTCAAGGGTTGTAGGCAACGGGCAGCAACGCCGCCGCCTGGAGCGAAGCAGAGCGGGTCCGGAAACTATGTGGGCGACTCAATGAGACCTTGAATGCCGGCCGTAACCTTAGCTAACGTTCGAACGGGATACGGAGAGGGCGGTTGAAACATCTTTGGCGCTTGGCGGGTCTGCAGAAAAATAAAAGAGGGCATGCACTTCAGCAACCGTGCGGTTCACGGACCCTCCCTCGCACCAACCGGGTGACGGACGACTTTGGATTTTAAGAACATTGTTTTCCGAACCAGCATTTGCTACTATGGCCCCGCTTCCAACCCCAAAGAGCGAGGGCTTCAATGATGTCGCGAACACGTGTCGCTTTCCTGCTTGTCTTTGCAACCAGTCTGCTTCTCGTTTCCTGCGGCCCGGGAACGGGTTCCCATGGCCTCAAGGCCTGGTACGTGGATTCACTGGTCAAGGTCTTTCCGGGCGACGCCGTGGGCGCCGGCCAGTTGGCTCCGGCTGAATTTGAGGCAGCCCGCAACCAGCACGTCAACATCCAGGTTGGGCTACGTTCGACGAATGCGTTCAGTGCAATCACTGCACGACTTGAGCCGCCAAAAGACGGCAGCGGCCACACCATCGATCCCTCTAATGCCAGCATTCGCCAGGTGGGTTACGTGGTGGTCGGCTCCCACACGCCGAAGTCGCCCGCCGATGAAGTGATCGGCACAACGCCGGGCTGGTACCCTGACGCGCTGCTCGGCGCTTCCGCTCGATCTCGAAGCCAACCGCACACACTCCATCTGGGTTGAGATTCACGTGCCGGCCGGACACCCCGCCGGGTGATTACCAGGGGGCCGTCGACATCAATGCCGGCCCGCAGGCCCTGGCGCACCTGCCCTTCCATCTGGAAGTTGTGGCAGCGACCGTTCCGGAAAAGGAGACCCTCAGCGTCACCAACTGGTTCACACTTGACGACCAGCGATCGCAGCAGTTCTTTGGCGTGCCGGCCTTCTCTGACGGCTGGTGGAAGCTGGTGGACAATGTGGCGCATGTGTTTGCAGCGCATCGCCAGAACGTCATCATCACTCCACTGTTGACATTGGTGCAGCCGAAGGTAGCGGGCGGCGGGCTGCAATACGATTTCAGCAATTTTGACCGCTGGGTGGAAACCTTCAAGTCCGCCGGCGCGATGAAATACATTGAAGGCAGCCATCTGCTGACGCGGCCTTACTACACGGCGTCGCTGGGCGTGCCCATATTTGAACGCCAGGGGAGTAAGGTGGTTGCCAAGACGCTGCCGCCCGATTCGCCCGAGGTCCACCGCTTCCTGGCCGATTTTCTCACCTCGCTCAATAAACATCTTGAGAGCAAGGGCTGGAAAGGGATGTACCTGCAACACGTGCTGGACGAAGCGCACGGGGACGAGATTCCTTACTATGGCAAGATCGCGGCGTTCGTGCGGCGCTACCTGCCCGGAGTGCAGACCGTCGATGCCATCAACGCCCAGAGCATTCCGGAGATCGAACGGAAATATTGCGACATCTGGGTTCCCGTGCTTGGCAGGTTTGACAACGCCGTCGACGTGCTGGAGCAGAGGATCCAGAGTGGACATCCCGTGTGGTATTACATTTGTGTGTTTCCTCAGGGCCGGTACTTAAACCGCTTTATTGATTTCCCGCTGATCAAGTCGCGGCTGCAGCCCTGGCTCGACTTTCGCTACAACCTCACGGGGTTCCTGCACTGGGGAGGAAATTATTGGACCCCCAGGCCGATGCTCGATACCCAGGCTGTCATCAATGACAACCGCGACCTTCTGCCTTCCGGCGACGCGTTTATCTATTATCCCAACCGCAAGGACATGACGTTTGACAGCTCCATTCGCATGGAAACCTTCCTGGCCGGAATTGAAGACTACGAGTTGCTGACATCAACTGCAGGCGTCGAACCCTGCTGAAGCCAAAAGCCTGGGAGTCAAGCGCCATCTCATCGTTCACGGATTACGTTCGCGACGCGGCGGCGTTTCGGAAGATTGAATCCAAACTATTGGCCGCCGCCTCAAGGCCCTAGCGGGCAATGAAATAGAAGGCCGCCCGCCGGCGTCCTGTTCACCTGCGCCGTGTCGCCCGGCTGGCGATGTTCCCTCCGGTTGCAGACCTGGCGCGCGGAAGGAAGCGGGATCGTCAGCCACGCTTCCGCAGCGGGGTCCCTGACTTGAGCGGAACAGGATGGTTTGAATGAGGAAGGCTCGGGATGAGAAACCGGGCGGGCGCCGTTCAGGGCTTCAACGAGCCCTGGGAACAGGTTCTCCTTCATGGCCAATCCAGGAGAGACTCCCGGCTGCCGGTCATCAGGCGCCCAGGTCACAAGGCGGCATCAAATGCTCCAGTACTATTGCACACGCCCGGCCTGGATACGGTACCGTGTTGTATTCAACCTGGACAGCCGATCTTCAATGAAGCGTTGATAAAGACTCAGCTTCGCCTTCGAGCGGAAGAAAGCGAAGGTGGCTCCGGCGCCAAAACCTGCCATGAAGGCCGCTGCCAGACTGCTCAAGAGGTTCAAGGACTTCTACCTCCCTTAGTTTTCGATCAGCTTGCAGGGCAAGGGTCCAGGCTCGAAATGAACACCTTGATTTCAAGACCGGCGGTTCTCGCTCCGACCCTCCCGGGATCCGCCCGGGCAAGGCACAGGAACGCTTCACTCCAGACCCGTCAGCTGCCCTTCAATCTGATCGTCAAATTCATCGAGTCTACAAAGGTCCATCACGCCCGGATCAATATCCGCCGAAAACGCGCTGGATTTCAGCAACGAGGTCCTGGTACAGACGGTCTTTCACCACGAACCCGTCTGCACCAATCTTTCTGCACTCCTTCCGGACCTCGTCACCATGAATAAAAGTAATCACGATGATTCGCACATCCTCCATGAAGCCACGAATCAGCCGGATGGCGCTCATCCCGTCGAGTCTCGGCATCTGCAAATCCATCAGGATCAGGTCCGGTTGCAGATCCTCGGCTCGAGCCACCCCCTCTTCGCCATTTTCGGCATAGCCCACGATTTCAAGACTCAGCCGGTTTTTCAGCAGCAGCCGAATAGCGCCAGACGCAATCGGCGAGTCGTCCACCACCAGAGTGCGGATACTGCTGCTGCTGTTGTGCACCCTGGCAGACTTCTTTGTGAGTGAGTGTCTCAAATCGCTCTCCATCCTTCACATCCTCTTCACAGTGGAGACTTCCGAAGGGCGTTTGCAAGCTCCCGTCCCCCGGAGGGCTTTGCCATGAGCGGCTTGCAGGACCGGGGAACGGGCCATGATTCCCTTCCCCGGCAAACCACAAGGCGCCATGAGCCGGACCCTGTCTTCTTTCAGCGCGCTATTGCGAAATAACCATCTGCGATGAATCTTTCAAAGTCATCTGGTAACTGACCATCACAGGGGTCATAAACTTGAAATTGTCGCTCACCTGGACGCGGACGGTGCTGCCCGGACTGTCATTGGGAGACCAGGTGGTGGACACGATAAGATTGTCGGGATCAATGCCCTGGGGCGCCCTCGACTTCACGTAGCTTTCAATGTCGGCAGACGTCACCGGCTGAGTACTGCTCGATCCCCGCACGATGGCATAACGGGTGGCTTCACAGGCTGCGTTGCTCACAAAGTGGTAAGTGTAAAGAGCCCGTCCAAAGTCCATCACACCAAACACGAACATGAAAAACATTACGACAACCAGGCCGAATTCCAGAACTGCACTACCGATTTCATTCAGCCTTGCTTCACGACCGTTACTGATTCCATTCGTTTTCATAATCGTCCCCTCCTGTTATATCGTATCGTCAATATTTCAGTCTCTTTGCGACGGCCCGTCCCCACGGACCGCCCGCAAATCTTTCATGATGTTACTGACTCACCCGCATGGTCTTCTCTCCCTTTACCGTGAACGATTTCGGGAAACCGGGATAGGAAAACATGCTGGGCATTTCAACCTGCGTATTCACCTTCACGTACTCAATGATGCGGCTGCCCGAACAGTCTGAGCCCTGGCAGTTTGAGCTGCCGCCGTTCGCACAGGTGCAATAGTGGCTGGGCGTCACGGTCAGGCTCGTAAGGCTGGGCGCATCATTCTTGGCGGCCTGTATGATCTGAGTTTCACTCGAAGCCGTCACTCTGTTCTGGGCGGCGTACTGCACGCCCGCGCGGGCGGCGTGGCTCACCATAATGGATTCATTCGCATACCGTCCGATTTCCGCGATGCCAATCAGAAGTCCTATTGCCACCGGAAGAATGACGGCCATTTCGATGATGGCCTGGCCGGATTCGGATTTGAGTCCCAACCGGCGGCCGAAAGTGAAGTTCCGAAATCGAGATTTCATTTTGAACCTGTTCGTCATTGTCAGTCTCCCCTCCGTTTTTTGATTACTCTGAAAGTATGGCGCTGTGAATGGGTGATGCCCCATTCGGCAACACCTGGTAAGTGTCCTGAATTACGGTTGTGTTGGTGATTTTCACCGTGTCAGCAATCAGAATGGTGTAAAGCGAGTCCACGCTGCTCCCGGCATAAGTGAGGTTCGTTGTCGGGAAGTAGAGCGTCCCTTCAATGGCCGTTCCGCTGCCTCCGGCGATATTGCTGTCAGCGCCGGATGAGCCCACCGGTATCGATCTGTCCTGGAAAAACAGGATGGACGCATACTGGCCCGATGAGGGAGCGATCAGTTGGCTGTTCGACCCGCCCGTGATCGAAACTCCCTTGAAAGAACTTACGCTGGGAGCCGTGATGTAGAAAGTGACTCCGTTGGCATGGACATTGGCCCCGCCGCTGATGCTCAGGCCGCCGCCGTTGATGATATAAGTCCCGGGGCTGAAGATGATGTCGGTGGAGCCGCCGCTGATATTGATGCCGCCACAATAGACCCCCGGATAAAGCGTTTGCGAACCGCCGGAGATGGATGTGCTCGTCTGGTCGCAAGCTCCTACCGTGGGCGGGGCCAGATAAGCCAAGGGGTCCGAGAACGCAGCAATTCCGTTGACCGGCGTGGGGGCCGGCGGGCAGGAGGAGTTCGACTTGAACGCTCCGACCACTCCGATATATTTTGCCGAGAGGCACCCACCACCGTTGGTCACCAGTGCTGCTTTCGAATCATTCGAGTTGTCCAGAATGCCGCACTGAGCAGTCAGGTTGGAGTTCCCGTTCACCACAAATGCGCTGGACTGGCTGGGATTCAGCGCGTAGATGCAGGCCCCGGAAATCCCGGAATAAGCCACCGAGCGTGTGCTGACCATCTCCGATTTAACGCCCAGCAGCTTCATGAAAAACGTCGGCTGCGGCTGTGCAAGGGATACTTCCACATAGACTGAGTTCCCCTGGTTCGGGCCGCTGGTCGGCGGATTGTTGACCGTGATGGTGGTCCCGTTCACTCCGTCCGTAAATCCGTTGGTCGCTGCGTCGGCCTGGGCCGCGGATGTCACATCCCCATAGCCCACTTCAGCCGCGCCGGCCAGCGCAGCGCTGTCGGCGGCCGCCTGCATTTGCCTTTTCATGTAACGGAGGTATCCCATGTCGATGCCCAGTCCGGCAAAGCCACACAGGACAATCATTGAAAGTGCCATAAGTAGGAGAGCCTGGCCCGCTTCGTTCTTGTATCGTCTCATTTTCCCCTCCCAGGGTTTTTTTTCTAATTCGGCCCCGGGTGTCGAGCATCTGTCTTCGCAGGTGTCTCTCCACTTCGGGACAGTCTCAATTTAGAGCAGAGGGGATAAGAAGGAAATCGGCAGGATTCTGTAGATCGCAGGGAAATGTTGTGTAGTTAGGGTAGGGACAGTAATCAACAGGTTAACCAGCCTGTTGGCTTGTCATCCTCTGCGAGGAGCGGTCAGGGCTCAATCATCTTGTTGCGGATGGCGTAGCGGACAATGTCTGCCAGTGAGTGCAGGTTGAGCTTGCGCATCAGGTTGGCGCGGTGAGTGTCCGCCGTTTTCACGCTGATGTCCAGCGCCGTGGCGACCTCCTTGCTGGTTTTACCCTCGGCCAGCAGCTGGACAATCTGCCGCTCGCGCGCAGTCAGCCGGTCCCCCAAGGCAATTTCAGTTTTGGCCGGCGCCTGCCCCTGCCCGTGCCGGTATCCTTCCAGCACCATCTCGGCCACCTTGGAGGTAAAGAACGGCCTGCCCTCGCTGAGGAAGCGGACGGCATTCACCAGGTCGCGCCGGGCGTCCGTCTTCAGGACATAACCTCTTGCTCCGGTCGCAAGCACTTCGCGCACCAGTTCGTCGCTTTCGTGCATGGTCAAAATCAGGATCTGGGTTCCCGGAAGCTGTTTCAGAATCTGTTTCGCCGCCTCCAGGCCATTCAACTCCGGCATGGTGATGTCCAGCAGGGCAATGTCCGGTTGGGTTTCCAGCGCCTGGCTCACGGCGTCCGCCCCGTTGCAGGCTTCCGCCACGATGCTCCATTCGGCCTGGGACTCGACGATGGTCCGCACGCCCTGGCGGACCACTTCATGATCGTCGCGATCAGGATCTTCAAGGGTTTCGTCATCGGCCTATTCTACAGGGACGCTGGCCGTCACTGCGGTTCCGCTGCCGCCTGAGGCGATTTCCAGGCATCCTCCAAGCTGTTGGAGCCGCTGGTTCATTCCCAGCGATCCCGACGCCCAGAACAGCTCCTCCCGTCTTACATTTTCCAGAGTCTGCGCATCCATTCCATGCCCGTCGTCAGAAACAACCAGGGTCGCGTCTTTTTCCGTCCACCGCATGCGGATGGTTGCCCAGCAGCCTCCCGAGTGGCGGTAAATGTCGGTGAGCGATTCCTGGACAATGCGAAACAGAGTAAGGTCGGTCTCGTTGACGAATCGTTCCCGCCCCTCCGGCAAATCCAGTTCCACCTGCACTCCGGATCGCTTGCTGTAGCCTTCAACATACCACCGCAAGGCCGACTGCGACCCGTTCACGTCCAGCAGCGGCGGGTGGAGCAGATCAGAGAAACGTCCGGATTTCACGGACCGATTCTTTCGGTAATCTTCAAAGCTCTTCCAGGGTCCTCGCAGCCTCCGGGTGGAGCGCACAAGAATCCCTCATCAGGGACAGGTTGATGACAGCCACAGCCAGCCCTTGTATCGCTGTCATGCAGTTCACGGGCCATGTTACGCCGTTCCTCGTCCTGCACATTCAGCAGACGGGCCCAACAGTTCTTTCAGTTCCGTTTCCACCTTGCTTGCGGTCCTCGATGTCGTGGGCAATGGCGGAAACGCCGGTGATGTGGCCCGTCGGGTCCTTGACGGCCGAAACCATCACCGAAACGTCCACCAGGCTTCCGTCTTTGCGCCGCCGCACAGTTTCAAGGGCCGGACCACTTCTCCCGCTTCAGCTTCTCCAGAACTTCCGCCGGTTCGTTCCGCCTGTCTTCCGGCGCAATGATGGAGATGTGTTGGCCCGCAACCTCCGCCGCTGGATATCCGAACAGACTGCTCTGCTCCGCGGTTCCCAACTCATGGAGATGTACCCGCTGATGGTTGATCCGTAGATCGCGTCCTGTGAAGACTTCGACGATCGCTGCAAGCTTGGCGACCGACGCCATGGCCCTCTTGTTCTCCGTAACGTCCAGGGCGACTCCGATCGCACCAGCGATTTCATCAAAAGCG